>DASZPB010000001.1:0-2374 GCA_035550475.1 Bryobacteraceae bacterium
GCCCAGCAGCACGTCGTTGGCTATAACCACATCAGCCGGTTGACGTGTGAATTCCTCCAACAAATCCTGCGCATAATCAAGCGCCGGACCCACCAGAACGCGATCGCGAAGCCTGGCGAGCGCTGCCGGCGGCGACTTCATCTCCCAATCGCGAACCGGATCGCTCTCCGCCTTCCGATCTACGCGCACGGGCGGCCGGCGCCAGGATGCAAATGTGGCTCCCACTGCCTCGAACTCTTCGCGATTGCAGGGGTCGCTGACCACATGTACCGAGTGGCCCCGGGCGGTCAGGCGGCTCACAATCGCGACCACTGGAGGCGTCGTGCCCCCACCTTCCCTGTGGGCCAGCAGAAACCTCCGCGCTTCCTGATGTGCAGACGGGTGCGCGACATAGAAGTAGAGGTTAAGCTGCCCGCCGCGCCTCCCAGTAGTCCTCGAACCGACCGTTAAGGTGGCAGCAGCGTAGGGCGAGGATGGCGTTGGCGCCGCGGACGGTCCAGAACATGCCGGACCGTTTCAGCCGGGAACCGATCACAGTTTTGCAGCCGGCTTCGATAACGCCCGAGCCGACGAACAGGTGCTGTCGGCGAAACTTGGGATAACGCATCCGTTCCGCATTCCTCTCGAAGTAGTCCGCCTCGGTGCGGATCTTTTCGGCCACTTCGGCATGGGTGGACTGGATAGAGCGAAGGGAGGTCACCAGTTTTTCGATCTTCCCTTTGTCGAGGAGGCGTTTTTGATGGATCTTGATCCACGCCTTCTGGTTGGCTTCTTGATTGGGGTATAGTTTGCGCACCAATTCCCACAGGTGCTGGCGGGCGTGGTAGAGGTCGACGATCTGAACCGCGCCCGGAAAATATGGGTCCGCCAGATTCCAGATCCACTCTGCACCATCGCCGATGACGACCTTCTTTTGCGCACGGCTCCAACCGCGGTTCCAAGCTTCCAGGTAAAGGCGCTTGCCAAACTCTTCGGCGGTTTCGATGGCCCCAGTGTAGGTGGTGGAGCCCGGCTCACGAATCGCATAGCCTTTTTCGTCCCAGGCGGTCTGCGTGAACACGCATCCCAACTTGGCTTCGCGGGTATGCGCTGGTTGTCCGTCGATCTTGCCCTTGCGGCCCTCGGTCTCTTTCTTCACCACCGGTACCCCAGTGCCGTCCATCTGCACGTACAGGATCGGAATCGGGGCGCCGACCACAATGGGCAAATCCAGTTGGACCGCGCGCTGAATCTCCTGGTGTTCTCGCCGTGCGATATCGGCGCCAATGGCCTCCGCCGTGCGCTCCACCGCTTTGGCCGTCACCTCCAAGCCGGCCAGCCTCTTCATCTGCTCGCGGCCATGATCGAAGGGTGCGTCCTGACCAACCAAGGCTTGCATACGGCGCACTCCAGGAGAAGATTCGGTATCCACGATGTCCAGATCCACGTCGGCCGGAAACTGGCCTCGATGACATCGCAAACACAGGTAATAGGGCCGTTCCACCCGCGCCGGACCGACGACGGTGAGCACTGGTTTGGAACGTAAGCCCTGATATTGCGCGTGCTGGCCGCAGGGGCATGGTACTTGGTGCTGATCGGCCGGCGGCGCTTCGTATCGCAGCAGTTCGCTTAGGGCCGCGGCCCCGGCGTGATGAAGCGCTGAGCGCAAACTGGCTTCCACGGCTTCCAGATCGGTTCGACCGTGGCGTTGGCGCTCCGCGAATAGCCGGGTTAGCAAGCGATTCACTTCCCGCGTGATTTCCGCATGGATTGCAGCAGCCGTTTTTTTTCCTGGTCCGTCCAGCCGCCCCGCTCGCGCTCGACAGGGCGAAGCTGGCAGATCTTATGGTTGATGCTCACCAGTTGCTCGCTGAGTTCCTGGAAGCGGTGGAATTCGGCGACTTCCTGTTGGGCCTTGCGTAAGGCGGCGGGGTTCGGAAACGTCTCGGTCACGGTCTTGCCCGCTACGCGGCGAGTGAGGCGGAACTGAGGATCATGGCCGGGATCGTGAGGCTTGGCGCAGTGGCAAGATGGCTTGCCACAGCGTCGCCTGACAGCGGTAATCGAACCAGGGCGCAAGTCGCCCAAATACAGGAACTGCTCCAAGATCTGGGAACGTTCGCTCTCCAGGGTGGCGAGGTCGTCAGGCATATTGTCTCCATTCTGTGCAGGTTGATCTGAACTCATATATACGCTCAGAATTATGCCACAAAAAAGGAATACTCGATGGCCACAGCTCTTATGTCGCGCACCCATCGCGTGCGCACTCGGAAAATCGGATGAGATTATCATGGATATGAGCTTATGCGGAACATGGTGCGCAGTGCAGCGATCCTGGGCTGTTTTCTCATCGCGGCGGACGTGTCGGGTGCGATGCCGGACAAGGTGATGCCGG
>DASZPB010000002.1:0-4560 GCA_035550475.1 Bryobacteraceae bacterium
AAGATTTTGCCGCTCAACATGGCTGGTGCATATCCGCGCCGGATCAGGTCTGCCGATGATGACTTTCTTCTGCGTTCCTACTACATCAGCCGGGGAGTAGCGTTGCTGCCCTTCGTGCGGTGCGGCATAAACTTTAATCAACTGCGCGAAGTCCACGCGATCTCCGAGCGTGTCATCAATCGCCGGAACATACGGACCGAATCCATCCGTGCTGACTTGGTACGGTTGCGCCGCCGTCGCCGTTCGAACGCCTTCAATGAATATCTGCGTCGTCGCGGTATCGCGCCGCCCGAGGGCGAAGTTCAGAACCAGCTTGGTATTCCGCTCGATTGCCACAAACGTATACGCATCTCCGATGGAATTGTCACGGGCTTCGTGCGGGGCCTTGTGCGCCTCTTTCTTCTGGATGAAGCCCCAAATCTCATCCACCTGAACATCTTTCACCGGCACGTTGACGATGAGCCGTCCCATCAGCTTTTCGCACTTCTCGCCAGCGTAAATCAGAACGCGAAGAATGGTATCCCGGTGAACTCCCGTCAGCCGCTCGATACTGCGGATGCCGACGCCTTCCACCAGCATATTCACAATCGCCAGAATCTTATCTTCCGGCAGAATCATGGCGTCAATCAGTCGCTGGTGCTCCTCCGTATACGTCTTCTTGCAGACCGCGCAGCGGTATCTCCGCAATCCGTTCCTGTGTTTTCCAAAGCTATAGCAGTCTCTGTCGCATGTGCGGCACATCATCGGTGAAATCTCCCTTGAGATGCACCGCCGAAAGATAGATAATGGACTTGTCTAGGGTTCCGTTATCGGCCTTCCGGCTGGTGCGGTTTTCCAAAAGGCCAGTTGACGTTAGCGCGTTCGCTGGCCTTTTCTGTTTACTTCTTGAATATAACAGCAACTAGATGCTGTTTTCAACTAAAAAATACAGGTGACGCGGCCTGCGCCACCTGTTAGAGTGGTATCTATAGGGGTCCACCCCCTATACAGGAACTTCGATTGTGAAGCTACCTTCGTCAGTTGTAATCGTAATAACCACAACGCGGCGTTGGCGACGTATCGAAACCGTCATGACTGAACCCTCCTGTTAACGGCTCTCCGGGGAGTCGGCCTCCCCGGAGTTAGCTCTGTTTTCAGGGTAACCAGTCTTAAGACAATATGTTCAATATTTGTTTTGGCTAACAAATATTTAATCAACCAATAAACAATACAAACGTACACGGCTTATACGGCATCTTTTCGAGGTCTTCCACCCGCCCTCGTCTTCCGCATCCCCGCAATCTTTCGGTAGTATTCCGGTCCCCGCTCTGCCGTCTTGCTTCCGCCCCGCGATCCAAACAACACACCGACACCCTGCGATAGCCCCACCGTCACATCTTCCAGTTTTGCTCTTGCCTGGCTAACCAGCTTCACCGACTTGGCTCTATCTTCCAACCCATCGCTGGACATCAGCGCCACAGCCCGCCCTAGCTGGTTCTGTGCCGTCTTAACATCCGCTACGATCTTTTGAAATTGGTCATTAGTTTCCATATCCACGACCGTATCACAATATCAATAACTAGTCGCTGTTTTGCAACGCAGGATTAGGACACTACCCAGCGCGGACGGGCTCGATCAGTTGATCCGGCAGACCGCCTCCTCCTCCCTGCCGCCGGCCGAGTTTCATCTCGAAAGCATCAACGACATCGCAGCCGAAAAGGCGAAGGATCATGCGGCCTGGGCCGCTCAGCACCCGGACCTCGACTTCTGGGAAACCATCAGGAACGTTCTCATGACGCAGGGTGATGCGTACTTCCCGACCCTGAAAGACGTTGGCTTCCCGCCTCCCCAAAACGAGAGCTACAAAGGTCCGGACATGTTCACGGGCAAGGTGGTTGCTCAACCAGACCCGAAGTCCATCCTCCTCAATGTGGATAATGCACCCGCGGGCGACTGTCTGCTCCGGTTTGACGAAAACTGCGTTCGCTACTCAGGTATGGCCCACTTCGCTACTCTAATTTGGCCCCCCCTGTTGTTGATATTTTGCCTCAGTTGACGGACCCGCGCCACCGCCGACCAGCGGGAGGCGCACGCCACCCCAAGCAAAGGCGCTTTTGGTTTTCATTCTTAGGGAGGGTTTTGCTTTTCGTTTTTGCTCCCTGATTGGGGTCTTCCAGCGCCGGTTCAGCGGATCAGCTCTTTTTCCTCCTTTCCACCGTACGCCGGAAGCGAAACGACTCCGTGCCGGTCTCAATGATATGCGCCCGGTCCGTGATGCGGTCGAGCAGCGCCTTGCACAATCGCGGATTTGGAAACACTGTCGTCCACTCGGAAAACGGTAGGTTCGTAGTCACCACAATGGCTGCTCGTTCGGCGCGCTCCGAGATCACCTGAAACAGAAACTCAGCACCGATATCAGCCAAAGGAACGTAGCCAACCTCATCCACCGCGATTAGTTCGTATCTCTGCCATCGCGCCATCAGGCGGCGCACCTGATTGTTCTGCTTCGCCTCCACCAGTTCGTTCACCAGCGCCGCTGCCGTTGTGAACCGGACTCTCCTCTTCTGACGGCAGGCCGCCACGCACAAGCCCGTGGCCAGATGAGTCTTCCCCGTACCGCACTCGCCGATGAACACCACCGGCTCGCTGCGGTCGATGTATCCGCCCTCAGCCAGTTCGCGTACCCGTGCGGACGGTATGCGGGACGCCTGCCCGAAATCGAACTCCTCCAGCGTTTTCATTCGCGGCAACTGCGCATCGCGAATCCGGTTCTGAATCGCATGCCGGTCCCGTTCTTCGCTTTCCATCGCCAGCAATGCTTCCAGATAACGAATATGGCTCTGCTTCTCTTTCACCGCCTGTTCGGCGAGTGGAAGGAAGTTCGAGCCAATCACCGGCACGCGTACCGCTTTGCAGTATTGCCGCACACTGGCGTGATCCAGACTTTCCGTCGGATGTCTCACTGGATTCCTCCCGGCGCGCCCGTCAGCAGCAGGTCGTATTCATCCATCGCCGGCATCGGTCGTTCGAACTGCGCGAGTTCTTCATCCAGCGCCATCGCATACTGTTTCCGCTGCTCCGCATCCGGCATATTCATGATGTGCAGCACCGCGGCCGCGTCGATTGCGCCCAACCGGAGTGCTTCCTCGACTGCCGCGATCAGGCGCGTCCACCCTGACGCGGACCCCGCCCGCACCAGCGCGATCATCTCGCGCGTTCCGCGGCTTTTGCCGTGACGCTCTTCCAACTGTTTCCAGATCCGGTCGAGACACTCCGGCCAGCGGCCCGCCTGCCGCCACTGCGCCAGAGGAGTCGAGTTCGCCATCGCGCCCGGCTTCTTCTCCAGCACATCCAGGTAATGCTCCAGATTGAGAATCTGATACCCGCGTCCATAGCAGCGCTCATGCCGCGCTACCGAGCGGCTGTCATGCTTAATCTCGATCCACGACGGCCCCACAACCGCTGCCACGCGCATGCCCGGCGACATCGGCGCCGAATACCAGTTGGCCTTCACTTTCACCCGGCAGTGTCCGTCGATGACCAGCGGATAGATCACCTCTTCAAAGTCGAATCCTTCCTCCACCAGCGGCAATAGCGATGTGCGTTCCTGTTGGCTGGCTTCTCCCACGGTGATCGTTCTTCCGCGGATCGTTCGCTTGCGATTCGCTATGCATGCGCGCAGCAACTGCTCGTTGAACTCCGGGAGACTGTCGGCTTCCGGCACAGGTGTGAGGCAGTTGCGCCGGAACCATCCCAACTCGCCTTCCACTCCGCCCTTCTCGTTGCCCTTCGCAGGATTGCAATACTCGCTGCGGTATCCCCAGTGCGAACGGAAGGCGATGATCCGGTCGGTCTCGACGCGCTGCCTGCCCCGCAGAACCTTCTTCACCACCGAGGTCATGTTGTCGTAGCGCAGCGTGCGGAAGACACCTCCGAAGTAGGCGAATGCAAGCTCGTGCGCTTCGAGCAGTGCCTGCTGGGTTGCATGCGTGTAGGCGCGGTGGAACGCATCGCCCGACGCCATGCTGCGCATCGCGAAGATGTTCAGGTTACGCGGTTCGCCGTTCAGCTTCGCGACGGCTTCGAACCAATCGATCTGCCCTTCCTGCCCTGACTCGTAGCTCTGCGGGACGTACGCTTCGCGGCCGAAGCCGGACTGCTGCTTCCATCGCTGCACGTATCGCCGCACGGTGGCTTCGGCAATCGCGGGCTCCGGCTGTTCCTCCCGAAGCCGCATCCAGATGCGATGCGCCGTGTGCCGTTGCTTGCGCGGCGCTTGCCGGTCTGCTTCAAGGATGCGGTCGATTACTTCGCGCAGCGGGCCGATCTTCGGACACTCCCGCTCGTGCTTTTTTCGTTCCGGCGGGATCGCACTCGCGAGCGCCTGCCGCACCATCCGCCGGTGCACGGCGTACTTCCTGGCTAAATTCTTGATCGTCTCTCCGGCCGCATAGTCGCGCCGGATCTCTTCGAATAACTCCACTTTGTGCCTCCTGTCCATCCCGGAATCTTGTCATCCGGGGTTCTCCAGGGGGGCCAAATTAAAAGCTCAAAGTGGGCCAAATTAGAGTAGCGAACTCA
>DASZPB010000003.1:0-26637 GCA_035550475.1 Bryobacteraceae bacterium
TTCTGCGCATATTGGATCAGAAAGACGATCAGGAAAGTACCGATGGATGTGCCGGTATTGATGATGAGCTGCCACGTGTCGGAGTAACCGAAGTAAGACCCGGTCGCGGCCCAGATCAGCGTGGCCAAGACACCCAGCAAGAACGCCGCCGGTGTGCCCACGGCATCAGACGCGCCGCGCGCGAATCGGCGGAATAAGTCTCGCATACCTGCCTCCTGCAACCTTTACAACAGCGTTCCCCGCAGGATCACACTCGCAATCGAGAAATAGATAATCAACCCAGTGACATCCACCACGGTTGCGACAAACGGCGCCGAAGCGCTTGCCGGGTCCACCCCCAACGTCCGCAGCACAAACGGCAGCATGGAACCGACCATCGTGCCGAACAGCACTACGCCCACCAGGCTAAAAGCTACCGTCAATGCGATCAGCATGTAATGTTCGCCGTAGGGATGCGCCGCCCGCTGCCATACCAGAATGCGCGTCATACCGATTGCCCCGAGCATGGCGCCCAGCACCAGCCCTGCGCACACTTCCCGCCGGATCACGCGCCACCATTGATTCAGCCGAACCTCGCCTACGGCCATGGCGCGAATCACCAGCGTGGTCGCCTGCGAACCCGAGTTTCCGCCGCTTGAAATGATCAGCGGGATGAACAGCGCCAGCACCACAGCCTTCGCGATCTCATTCTGGAAGTAGCCCATCGCCGTGGCCGTCAGCATCTCGCCGAGGAAAAGAGCCGCCAGCCAGCCGCCCCGCTTTTTGACCATGCGGAGAAAGTTGACTTCGAGGTACGGCTCATCGAACGCCTGGCTGCCGCCGATCTTCTGAATGTCCTCCAGCGCTTCGCGCTCTACGACTCCCACGATGTCATCGATGGTCACGATTCCCTGCATGTGTCGCTGCGCATCCAGAATTGGAATGGCGAGCAGATGGTGTTCAGAAAAGAGGCGCGCCAATTCCTCCTGGTCGGTCTGATCGGTTGCGGAAACGAATCGTGTCCGCATGATATCCTGCACCTGCTTCGTGCGGTCCGCGGAAAACAGATCGCGGAAGCTGACCACGCCCAGTAAATGCTGTTCCGGATCCACCGCATAAGCGTAGTACACCGTTTCCAATTGAGCCGCTTGACGCCGTAAATACGCGATGGCTTCGTCGACCGTCATTTCGGGCCGCAGCCGGGCGAATCGCGGGCTCATCAAGCCGCCGGCCTGGTCCTCCTTATATGCGAGCAGCGCCGTTACTTCCTGGCGCGTAGCGGGGTCGAGCAGGTCGAGCAGTTGCGCCCGCTTTTCTTCAGGCACGACCTGGATCAGGTCAGCCGCATCATCCGGAGCGAGCAGGCGCATCCAGATCCGGCGCTCTCCCTCCGGCATCGCCTCCAGCAACTCCGCCTGATTCCGGGCATCCAGATCGAGGAAGAAGTCATCGGTCACATCCCGCGGCAGGGATTGAAACGCAGCGGCTCGCTCCCGTCTGGCCAGCGAGGGCCAGGCCGCCCGAAGCTCGTCGACGTCGTTGAGTTTTTCGGATGAATCGGCGTGCGGCATGTCCCGATTATCGGACATGCGCGGCGGCCGATTACTGTGCGATCACGACCATTGAGTAAAGCCGCGTCGCAGGCACGGTGAAGCTGACTTTGCCGCCCGATTCGTGGAACTGGAGCGGCGCGGGGTCGTCCTGGTCCGGCGAGAAGCACGTCACGGATTTCACCGGCCCGGTGAATTGCGGGCGCACAGTGGTCTGAAATGGCGTGAGCGGATGCGCGCGGTCAAAGTTGATGAAATGAGCGATCGTTTCGCGCGTCTGCTGCCGGGTGAGCAATTCCATGATGGTGGTGAGCGGCGCCTCGGTCGTAATCGAGAGCCCGCGCGGAAGAGCATCTGTTACTGTCTGGTAAATCTCATGGTGATTGCGCGGCAGCACCCATTCGGCAGGCGACATGCGCGCTCCGCGCCGCAGTGTGGCTCCCGGTTCCGGATCGAGATTGCCTCTCTGCGCCCGCGCCCGCGCGAGCCCGGGGATAATGCTGCGGATATAAACGATCCGCCCCTTGCCCTCCTGCCGCGCCGGCAGGAGCGGATTCGTATGCCGCCGCTCGCGCCACTCGTTATACTGCGCGGTATTGCCGGTAACGATCAGTGTTCCGCCGTTTCTCACATACTCAAGCAGCTTTTGCGCTTGAGCATTCGAGACGCATTCCTGGTCCGCCAGAATCACCGCCTGGTAGCGCGGCAGCCGGTCAAGCTGCTCCTCGAATAACTCGTCATATGGAACTTTGTACTGAATGAGAACCTGTTCCATCAGGGTCGTAGGTACATAGGTAGCATTGATGCTGTAAGCCATCGAGGGCCAGTTGCGCAGCACTGCCACGTCAGCCACGTTATCTGTACCCGTGTAATAGCGGGTGTTGTAATTCCGGAAGAATTCCAGGATCGGCGTGAAGACGTTGAACGCTCCCGAGATGAAAGGCGCTCCGGCATAACCAGCCACGGGCTTCTGGTAATTGAATGCCATGTGGACGGCGGCGCGCAGCTCATCCTGCATGGAATCTTCGCAGCTCATCTCCAGCCGGCGCGCCATTTTGTAGGAACGCACCTGCGAGACCAGCGCGCCGGTCTTGGAATCGATGCGCGCTTCGTAACCGCCGGTGTCGAACGAAACGATATCAATGTGACCCGCGAACAGCGGATGATAAACCGCGTTCGTCCAATAGCGGTTGAAGCTGTAGAGTCCCTTGATATTCATGTGCACGGCTACGTTCGGATTCAGGCTCTTCACGTAGTCGGCCAGGTCGTTCGCGTAGTCGGCCAGTGTCTCGCAACGGAAACGCACCCACTCTTGCAAGACAGGATCATTGATCTCAGTGACGCCATCAGGCTGCGTCTCGGGATACCATTCGTTCACGCGCACCCAATCGGTATCCGGCAATCCGAAGCGGCGCATGGCTGCTTCCTTCGTGGGGTATCGCTTCTTGAGGAACGCGTGAAACGCGCGCAGACAGCGCGGGCAGCGGCACGATTCCGGTTCCGGTTGCAGCATTACGTTGTCGAAGGCGATCTCATCGGCGTGAACCTGCTCTACAGCAATCTTGAGAATGCGCTTCAGGTACGCCCGATAGGCCGGCTCGTTGGGGCACGCGTAATGGCGGTACGTCTGGATCCCATACGGTATCCAATGATCGTTCTGGTCCCGCTGCTCCCAGTTTTTCGCCTCCGGAATCTCGTGATAGAGCGTCTCGGTGAACATGGTGCCCGCCATGTAGAGACTTACCTTCATGCCCAACTGGTGCATCAGCTTCGCGGCTTCGATGTCGCGGTTCATGTCGGCCTGCTCATAGCTGAGACCGAATCCCTTGTAGAACATCATCCGTGCATAACGCACGCCGGCCGCGGCCATACGGCGGATGTTGGCCGGTTCGTACATCTGCTCGTAGCGCTGCGGTTCGTCGTCAAAGTGATCGCCGCGGCGAAGGAGAAAAAATAGTGGCTCGTGAGTAAACCAGGTAACTCCCCGAGTCATCTCCCGTTGCTGCTGCGCGGTGCGCTGCCAGCGCGTTTCGGTGGATGTGGTCTGTGTCTGGGCCAGAGAGGCGCAGCTCATGGAAAACAGCAGGATCAGTGAGATTCTTATCATGAATTCGGACTCCGCAAGTTCTCTAGTATATGCCGTATCTCTCTTCGACCCCTACCTGTCACTATGCGCTGCGTCACGCAGAAATACGATGGCTACAGTATAGATGGCGCTTCGAGCGCGGGCTATCATAAACTCCAGCGGGGATTACTATTGGGCGCTTCCAGCCGGAATGGGTATCGGCTGGAAGCGCATTCTTGATGAAAGAAGCCAGAACGGAACCTGCAGTTTGCCGTTCGTTGCTCTCAGGGTGAGTCTTGTGTCTGCTAATCATTTATTCGCCACAGTGACATAAGTGTGTTCTTGCTGCGTTGAAATGAGCCACTCCCTCCGGTAAGAAGTTTCCGGACAGAAACCATCGCGAAGCAATTTCGCGAAAACCGGTAGCTTTTCTTCTGCGCGGTGTTCAGTCAGGCTAAGAATCATCACCCTTCCCAAGAGAGCTGCGTGAGTCACGCGTACGGTTTCCACCGGCCAGCAGGCGACAGTCCGCGGAAAGCAGGAGTTTATGTTCTCTCGTATCGTTTTACTTGCATGTGCGCTTGGCAGTCTCGCTTTTGCCCAGGAATTCCGCTCGACGTTAACGGGCCGAGTGACCGATCCTTCGGGCGCGGCTGTTCCCAACGCGAATGTAGCCGCCATTAAGACCGACACCAACAGCCGTTTTGAGACCAAGTCGAATGCCGACGGCCTCTACACACTTCCACTGCTGCCGCCCGGTCCTTATGAAATTTCGGCCGAAGCACCGGGATTCAAGAGCTATGCGCAGTCCGGAATTAACCTGAGCGCGAACCAGCGCGTGGAAGTCGATGTGAAGCTGGATCTCGGCAAGACTTCCGAATCCGTCACCGTCACCGCCGACGCTTCGCAGTTGGAGACCGTCACGGCATCCTCCGGCCAAGCCATCACGACGCGCGAAGTGGAGAATCTGCCCGTGAATGGGCGCGCACCGATGGATCTGGCATTCCTCGCCTTTGGTGTGCTGACCAACGGCAATCGCGATCAGAATCGCGCTTTTGAAAACGCCGGTTTCTCGAATTTCGCGATGGGCGGAGCGGCGGTGGGCGCTAATGAAGCTTTGATGGATGGCGTACCGAATACCGGCACCCTCGGCACTACCAAGCGCCGCGCGTCCTTCAGCGCTCCCGTCGATGCTGTTAGCGAAGTGAAAGTGGAAGCCTTCAATGTGGATGCCGCGTATGGCGGCGCAGGTGGCGGCACGGTCAACATCATCACCAAGAGCGGCACGAATCAGCTTCACGGCGCGCTCGGTGAGTTCAATCAGACCTCTGCGCTGGCGGCCACACCGTTCTTCACCAACAAAGGTGGCGGAAAGAAAACCGTCTCGCGCCAGAATCAATGGAGCGCCACGGTTGGCGGCCCCGTCTACATCCCCAAGCTTTACGACGGCCGCAACAAGCTGTTCTTCTTCTTCGCCTATGAAGGCGAGAAGGATAGCGAACCTGCGCCCACCTTCGCCACCACACCCACCGACGCTGAGCGCAATGGAGACTTCTCTTCGCTGTTGGCTCTCGGCTCTAACTATAAGATCTACGATCCGAATACGGGCGTGCTTTCCGGCAAAAACGTGGTCCGCGAGCCGTTCCCAAATAATCAGATTCCGAAAAGCCGCTTCAATCCAGTGGGCGTCAATCTGATCAACCTGATGGGCGAGCCCAATCATGTCGGGAACGCGGATGGCACCGACAACTTCTTTTCACCGCTGGTCACCGGCAATAACTATCACTCCTACATGGCACGCGGCGACGTGAATATCAGCGATGCCAACAAGCTCACCGCCGACATGCGCACCAGTCTCTGGCGGCAGGACAACGGCAGCGTGTTTCACAACATCTCCGGCGGGGAATCTGCTTTCCGTAGTCTCTGGGGCGGCATGCTCGACGACGTGCAGACGTTTTCTCCCACCATGGTGGGCAATCTGCGCTACGGCTACAACCGTTACCGCGCTTACTATGTTCAGAACAGCCATGGGTATGACCCCACGCAACTCGGTTTCCCCTCTTATATCGCCGCTAACGCAAATGCCCTGGTGATTCCGCAGGTCAGCTTCAGCGACGGCTTCGCCACGCTCGGCAGCGGTCACTTTGTCGATCAGCCGTTCGACACGCATCAGCTTCTCGGCAATCTGACGAAGGTTGCTGGGCAGCACACCATCAAATTCGGCGCGGAGTTTCGTCTGTACCGTTTCTCCAACTTCAACTGGTCCGGCGCGACCGGCAAGTACTCGTTCGACAGCACGTGGGTAAAAGCCAGCAGCACTTCCGGGTCCGTGCCGGTAGGTGGTTCCATTGCTGCTCTCTTGTTAGGCTTACCCACCAGCGGCAGCTACGCAATCAACGCCGCGTCCACTTATGACTCTTACTACGACGTGCTCTTCGTTCAGGATGACTGGCATGTCAAGCCGAACCTCACGGTGAACCTGGGCCTGCGCTGGGAATACAACACGCCGACCACGGAACGCTGGAACCGCCAATCCACCGGCTTCGATCCCACGGTGAAGAATCAAGTCACCGATGCGGCAATAGCAGCCTATGCGGCAAATCCCATTCCGCAGGTTCCGGTCAGCCAGTTCCAGCCGTATGGCGGATTGACCTTCGCCACGCCGGACAACCGCACCGGCTACGCCACGCCGACCACGTCTTTCAGCCCGCGTCTCGGCATCAGTTGGACACCTGCGATCTTGCACCACAAGACCGTTATTCGCGCCGGCATGGGCATCTTCGATTACAACTACGGGATCATTCAGGGACAGCAGCAGGGCTTCAGCAACACGACGAGCTTTGTCCCTACCAATGACAGTTATCTGACACCCGCGACCACGCTGAGCAATCCCTTCCCGGATGGCATTCAGCAGCCGCCGGGAGCGAGCCTGGGGGTGAACACGTATCTTGGTCAGAGCGCGAACTACAACAACCCGGACCTTTCGCGGATGTACAGTCTGCGGTGGAACTTCGACGTCCAGCAGCAGCTTTCGACTGACACCGTGCTCGAACTGGCCTACACCGGCAATCACTCCGTGCATCTCATGACCAGCTACAACTTCGCGGCACTCCCTGCGCAATACCTGAGTACTTCGCAGGTTCGCGATCAGGCGACTATTGATGCGCTCGGCGCAACCGTCGCGAATCCTTTCGCCGGGTTACTCCCCGGCACCAGCCGCAACGGTTCCACAACCAAAGTCTCATCGCTGCTGGCTCCATTTCCCGAATTCTCCGGCGTGACGGAAAGTAACATGAGCAACGGTGGCTCCTACTTTCACATGTTCTCGGCCAAGCTGCAGAAGCGCTTTTCGCACGGCTTCCAGTTCGCGGTGAACTTCAGCCACTCGCGGCTGATAGAGAAGGATTCGTATCTGAACAGCGGCAGCCTGGCGCTCGAGAAGCGTGTTTCCAGTTCCGACCGTCCGAACAGCCTCAGCATGATGGGCACGTACAGCCTGCCCTTCGGAAGGGGCCGCAGCTACCTGGCGAATCCGAATCCCGTGGTCAACGCGGTACTGGGCAACTGGCAGGTCGCTGCGATTTACAGCTACGCCAGCGGCGCGCCGCTCGGCTGGGGCAACCTGATTTACTATGGAGGCCCGCTGAACTTCAACTCCCGTAACGTGGATCAGGCGTTTGACACCACGCAATTCAACAGTAACTCGAAAGAGCAGCTCTCGCAGAATCTTCGCTACTTCCCGTCGCAGTTCAACAATCTTCGCGTCACGGGAACGAACAATCTGGACCTCGCGCTGTCGAAGCGATTTCCGATCAAAGAGCGCATGAACATGGAATTCCGCGCGGATTCGTTCAACGTCGCCAACCGCACCCAGTTCAGCGGTCCCAATCTCTCCGTAACCAGCAAGGCATTCGGCACCATCACCGGTGCAACCAACACGCCGAGGATTTTCCAGTTGGCGCTTCGCCTGACCTTCTAATTCTTTGATTCTGGCGGACGCTGTTTCATCCGGAAGTCGCCCGCGAGTTTCTCTCTCTGTCCAGCCGCGTAAGACTGGGCGGCGCGAGATTCATCTGAGTTTCCGCGCCGCCGTTCTGTTTTTCGGCCTCTTCTCTATCTGCTTTGTACCTTCCAGTAACACCGCCCTCCGGTCCCGATGCATGAGACCCGGTCTTGAAAATGCGCCGGTTTCCGGTTACGATAAGACAACTAAGAGGGGTCAAGCGCCACTGCCGTGTGCTGCCTGAACTTCTCAAACGGGGCTAGAGGTTACCGTTTGGAGAGCTAAGGGGTTCTGGAGGATTTAGACGCCGCTCGTATGCGCCAGTCGTAGCGGTTTCGCCGAGCCGGTTGTAGCATTCGGTAAGGTTTCCCAGAACAGATGTAAAAGGTGATGAGGATATTTGTGAACTCCGCTGGAGTTCCAGGTATTGTCATCCGGCACCCGCAGCTCCCGCAAACGCGCAAGGGATTAGCCTTGCAGAATGGGAGTTGAAGCCTACATGTTGAAACGTATTGTTTGTCTGCTGTGCGCCATCGCGGGCCTGACTTTCGCGCAGGAATTCCGTTCCACCATTACCGGGCGAGTGACTGATCCTTCCGGCGCGGCCGTTCCCAACGCCAAAGTTGCCGCCATCAAGACGGACACCAACAGCCGCTTTGAGACCAAGTCGAATTCCGATGGCCTTTACACTCTTCCGCTGCTGCCGCCTGGTCCGTATGAAATCTCGGCCGAGGCCGCAGGGTTTAAGACTTACGCGCAATCCGGAATCAGCCTGAGCGCGAATCAGCGCGTCGAAGTGGACGTCAAGCTGGATCTCGGCAACACGTCCGAATCCGTCACCATCACCGCGGACGCTTCGCAGTTGGAGACGGTCACGGCCTCGTCTGGCCAGTCGATCACCACACGTGAGGTGGAAAACCTGCCGATTAACGGGCGCGCTCCGATGGACTTGGCGTTCCTCGCCTTCGGTGTTCTGACCAATGGCAACCGCGACCAGAACCGGCCATTCGAAAATGCCGGCTTCTCGAATTTCTCCATGGGCGGCGCGGCCGCCGGGGCGAACGAAGCTCTGATGGATGGCGTACCGAATACCGGCACCCTCGGCACCAGCGGACGCCGCGCGGCTTTCAGCGCGCCTGTCGATGCCGTGAGTGAAGTGAAAGTCGAAGCCTTTAACGTGGACGCCGCATACGGCGGAGCCGGCGGCGGCACTGTCAACATCATCACCAAGAGCGGCACCAATCAGCTTCACGGCGCGCTCGGCGAATTCAATCAGACTTCGGCGCTGGCGGCCACTCCGTTCTTCACGAATAAAGGCGGTGGAACGAAGACGGTTTCCCGGCAGAATCAGTGGACGGCTACGGTCGGCGGTCCGGTCTACATTCCCAAAATCTACGATGGCCGCAACAAGCTGTTCTTCTTCTTTTCTTATGAAGGCGAGAAGGACACCGAACCCGCGCCTGCCTTTGCCACGACGCCCACCGATGCCGAGCGCAATGGAGACTTCTCTTCGCTATTGGCTCTCGGTTCCAACTACACCATCTACGATCCGAACACGGGTGTCCTCTCCGGCAAGAACATCGTACGGCAGGCATTTCCGAACAATCAGATTCCCAAGAACCGGTTCAACACGGTGGGTATGAATCTGATCAATCTGATGGGCGAGCCAAATGTGGCCGGCAATAAGGACGGCAGCAGCAACTACTTCTCGCCGCTGATCACCGGCAACAATTATCACGGGTATATGGCTCGCGGCGACGTCAATGTCAGCAATTCCAACAAGCTGACCGCTGATATGCGCACCAGTTTGTGGCGGCAGGATAACGGTAGCGTGTTCCAGAACATCTCCGGTGGCGAATCCGCTTTCCGTAGTCTCTGGGGCGGAATGCTCGACGATGTGCAGACGTTTTCTCCCACCATGGTGGGCAATCTGCGCTACGGCTACAACCGCTACCGCGCCTATTATGTCCAGAACAGCCACGGATACAATCCGACCGAGCTTGGCTTCCCCTCCTACATCGCTGCCAACGCGAACGCGCTCGTGATTCCGCAGGTCAACTTCAGTGACGGCTTCGCCACGCTCGGTAGCGGTCACTTTGTAGATCAGCCTTTTGACACCCATCAACTTCTCGGCAACATCACCAAGGTTGCCGGGCAGCACACAATTAAGGTAGGTGCGGAGTTCCGTCTGTACCGGTTCTCGAATTTCAACTGGTCTGGCGCTACTGGAAACTACACGTTCGACAGCACGTGGGTGAAGGCGAGCAGCACCTCCGGGTCCGTGCCCCTGGGCGGTTCAATCGCCGCTCTGCTGCTGGGCCTGCCCACCAGCGGCAGCTATGCCATCAACGCTGCCTCTACCTATGATTCTTACTACGACGTGATGTACGTTCAGGATGACTGGCATGTCAAGCCGAACCTCACGGTGAACCTGGGCCTGCGCTGGGAATACAACACGCCGACCACGGAACGTTGGAACCGCCAATCCACGGGCTTCGATCCCACGGTGAAGAATCAGGTCACCGATGCGGCCATTGCGGCCTACGCGGCAAACCCAATTCCGCAAGTTCCGGTCAGCCAGTTCCAGCCGTATGGCGGATTGACCTTCGCCACGCCAGACAACCGCACCGGCTACGCCACGCCGACCACGTCTTTCAGCCCGCGTCTCGGCATCAGTTGGACGCCTGCGGCCTTGCACCAGAAGACCGTTATTCGCGCCGGCATGGGCATCTTCGATTACAATTACGGGATCATCCAGGGCCAGCAGCAAGGCTTCAGCAATACCACCACATTCGTCGCTACCAACGACAGTTACCTGACGCCGGCAGCCACGCTGAGCAATCCCTTCCCGGATGGCATTCAGCAACCGCCCGGATCGAGCCTGGGAGTGAACACGTATCTTGGGCAGAGCGCGAACTACAACAACCCGGACCTTTCGCGGATGTACAGTCTGCGTTGGAACTTCGACGTCCAGCAGCAGCTTTCGACTGATACGGTGCTCGAATTGGCCTACACCGGCAATCACTCCGTGCACCTGATGACCAGCTACAACTTCAATTCGATCCCGGCGCAGTACTTGAGCCCCTTGCAGGTTCGCGATCAGGCGACTATTGATGCGCTCGGCGCAACCGTCGCGAATCCTTTCTCCGGGTTGCTTCCGGGAACGAGCCTGAACGGTTCCACCACCAAGGTATCCAGCCTGCTTGGAGCGTTCCCCGAATTCTCGGGCGTGACGGAAAGCAACATCGGCAATGGCGGTTCTTACTTCCACATGTTCGCCGCCAAGCTGCAGAAGCGCTTTTCGCACGGCTTCCAGCTCGCTGTGAACTTCAGCCACTCGCGGCTGATGGAGAAGGATTCGTATCTGAACGCCGGCAGCTTCGCTCTCGAGAAACGCGTTTCCAGTTCCGACCGGCCCAACAGCCTCAGCATGATGACCACCTACAGCATGCCGTTTGGCCGCGGCCAGCGTTACCTGTCGAAAACCAATCCGGTAGTCAATGCGGTGTTGGGCAACTGGATGGTTTCGGGCATCTACTCTTATGCCAGCGGCGCGCCGCTCGGTTGGGGCAACCTGATTTATTACGGCGGTCCGTTGAACTACAATTCGCAAAACGTGGATCGGGCATTTGACACCACGCAGTTCAATACCAACTCCGCGCAGCAGCTTTCGCAAAACCTCCGCTACTTCCCGTCACAGTTCAACAACCTTCGTGTGGCCGGAACCAACAATCTCGACCTTGCGCTCTCCAAGAAGTTCCCCATCAAAGAGCGCATGAATATGGAATTCCGAGCGGATGCGTTCAATGTCGGCAACCGCACGCAGTTCAGCGGCCCGAGCCTTTCCGCAACCAGTTCCGCATTCGGCACCATCACCAGCGCAACCAATACGCCAAGAATCTTCCAAATGGCGCTGCGGTTGACGTTCTGATTTGGGAACGGGCGCCGGTCCTCCGCGGCCGGCGCCCGTAGTTTCGCCAGCCGGCTTCACCCCGCAGTCCGTTGCCCGCCCGCAAGCTCGCAGTGTATGATGGAAAGTTAGTTTTCCAGTTCCCTCAATTCAGAAACTTCTCGCATCGTCCGGTCTAACCGCCTTTCCGGCCTTGCCGTGACTCGTTGCTTTCCCGTTGCCGTTCTGAATGCCCGGAACTTAACGGCCGGTGTTTCTTTTCCGGCCGGCGGAGCCGTTCGTGGCTTCCACGTAATTCAAAGTCAGCAGGAAGAATCGCCAGTGAAGGCTGGCGGATCCGCCCTCTTCAGGTTTAAGCAGTCGCGCCGGGTCGGACGCTATGGAAACGAAAGCTACGCCGTTAGTCAAACGGGATGGAATCAATTGGGTCTCCGTGAGCGCGTTCAGCGTGTTCCATGCCGGGGCCGTTGTCGCGCTGTTCTTCTTTAACTGGCCGGCTTTTTTCACGGCCGTGATCCTCTACTGGGTTTCGTTGAGCCTCGGCATCGGCATGGGCTACCATCGCCTGCTGACGCATCGCTCGTATCAATCGCCGAAGTGGGTGGAGTATACACTGGCGGTCTGCGGAACACTGGCGCTGCAGGGAGGCCCTATCTCATGGGTGGCCACGCATCGCATCCATCACAAGTATTCCGATAAGGAAGGCGATCCGCACACTCCGCGCGACGGCAAATGGTGGGCGCACATCATCTGGACGCTCGTGGGAGATGCCACCTATACCAACACGACCGAGTGCGCCCGCTATGCGCCCGACCTCTGCCGCGATCCGTTCCTGGTGTGGCTTTCCAAGTACAATTACCTGCCGATGCTGATTGTGGGCCTTCTGCTGCTGATTTTTGGCGGCGTCTCGTTTGTTCTCTGGGGCGGATTTCTGCGCGTCACCTTGGGCCTGCACGCCACCTGGATGGTAAACTCATTGACCCACGTCTGGGGCCGCCGCCGCTTTGCCATTCGCGATGACTCACGGAATAACTGGTTCGTTGCGTTACTCAGCTTCGGGGAGGGCTGGCATAACAACCACCATGCTCATCCCACTTCGGCGCGCCACGGACTCGCCTGGTACGAACTCGACGTGAGTTGGATGACCATCCGGTTCCTGCAGCTTATTGGCCTCGCGAAATCCGTGCGGGTTGCCGACATTTCCTGACCGCCGCTGCTCACCAGACGAAGATTACTGAGTGCCGCTGGTATCCTTCACCGGTGGGGAAGCGCACGCTCACCGTGCCGTTGCTCCTCGTGCCGCCCTGCACTCGTACGTTGGGCTTGTTGAGACGGACCGGCAACTCCCATGTGGAACCGCCGCGAGCTTCCAGCACCACTTCGAGCCGGCCGGGCGAAAGGCGTTCATCCAGCACTTTCAATTGCCCGGTCTGCGAGCCCGCGAGCGGCAGCGCCGGCTGCAGTCCGAGTTCAGCCGGCGGCAGCGGCAGAACCAGTTCATGGATGAGCGCGGCTTGCGCGTGGCACGGTTCGTCACGGCGCGAATCCTGGTCCACCAAACACACCACTTCCGCTTTCGATGAGCGCGCCCGCACCACCAACTTTCCACCCTCGCGTCTCATCTCCAGTTCCAGCTTCGTATTTCCGAGCGGCACATTGCGCAGCCGCGCGAAATCCCACGCTGCGGGCAAGCTGGGACGCAGGCGCAGTGTGTCGTGAAGCGCGTCCCAATCCAAGCCGAATAGCCCGCGCACCGCGGGTGAAACGACCATTGCCGACGACCATATTTGGTGCGAACTGCTGCGCCCCAGCGGCTGGAAGAACTCGCCCGACAGTAGCTCAGTTACCGCTCCCAAATCCTGCGACCACGTCAGACCGGCGTTCTGCATCAGGTGCGCGTAACCGGAGAGCGGTCGCCCGGCGCGGTACTCGGCCATCGACACCCAACCAGTGAACAGCGGCCATACGGATCCCTGGTGATAGCTGATCGGGTCGTAGAACGAAGTCCGCAGGCTGATGTCGCGAGTCCCCCAGTCGGTCGAGAATTCATCCGACGCCCACCGGCTGAACATCGGCCCTGCGCGGTTCAGTGCCAGGCGGCCCGTCCACCAGGCAACCGCCGGATAGATCGTAGCGGTGTGGTCGAGACTGCCATCCGCGTTGCGGCTGAATGCGTAGAACGATTGCGCCGGCTCGTAGTATTCGGCTTCCAGATTCCTGCGGATCGTTTCCGTTTGCTGGCGCGCGGCGGACGCCAGCGCATCATCTTTCATGAGCGCAGCCATGCGCGACATGGCGTCGACGGATTGTTGATCGAGCGCGGCCAGGTAGATTTCCTGATGCGGCATTCCCGGCGGCCACGATTCTACCCAGCCCGTTCCTTCCGTGTTTTCGTAAATGCCGTCTTCATCGGAATCGTGGGAGCGCGTGAATGCATACGCGCGCTCGACTGCGTCCCAGTGACGGCGCAGGAAGTCCACGTCGTCGCTCGTGTTGACGTAGTCTTCCATCGCCATGACGAACAGCGGCGTCGAATCCGCCGCGGCATAAAAATATGGCGTAGCTTTCCAATCTACGAGGTCGGCGGTCTGCGAGAATTCGTGCATGATCTTTCCATCCGCGCGCTGCCGCCGGATCAGGAATTCGAGCGCCTCGCGCGTGAGCGCAAAATCACCGTAGCTATTGATCGCATAGGATGTCCATAGCGCATCTCGCCCGAAGAACCACGCGTAGCCCGGACGTGCCGAATCGCCTGATTCGTAGTAGCCCGCCACCAGTCCCGTTTCGTCATGAAACCTTACGCGGCCTTTGTCGATTGCGATCTCGGCCCATTGCAGCGCGCGGTCGAACTGCGCGTCGGGTGTCTCTACGGAAAGCCGCGTGTCGAAGAAGTGTGCGTAGTAATTCTCTGTTTGCGAATACAGTTCCGCAACGCGTGAATCGAGCGCGGCGAGTCGCCGCGCGTTTGGCGCAATCAACAACGGAAAGAAGAGACCGGAATCCGTCTTGGGATCAAACTTCAGCTTGAATTCCACCGGGTACGTTTTCGGCCGCTCCTGATACGGCGGTAGAATCCCCGGCGTCGCTCGCGGCATCGCTACAGCGGCTTCAACCCCGGGGTCATTCGTGTGCAGCACGTAATAGCCGCTCTCGCCTTGCTTCACCCATTCCGCGTTGGCCGGTCCGTAATTCGACGCGGGCCACATGCGCATCATTTCGGGCTTGAATTGGAACGTGAGCCGCAGCGGTCTCGCCGCCGCTATCTCGAACAGCACAATCACTCCGGCCGATGGATCGCGCGGCGCGAACATACGCTGCTTGACGGTAAACGCCGCGTGCGAATAAGTGATGGTCGTCATCGCAGGTGCAACTTCAATCGCCGCCGCGCATCGATTGACGTCGATGGGCACGGCGTAGTCCGCCAACTCCGCGCTGATGCGAAACTGACTCAGAATCTTCACGGGGAAGCGCCATGCTTCGAAATGGCCATCCTGTTCGCCAAGAATCGCGCCGCCTTCTCCCGCCACGGTGAAGGGCGATTGCGATTCCACGCTGCGCGTAATCGTCAACGGGCTCGCCGCGATCGGAAAACGCGCGATCGGATGAAGAGCCGTCTCCTGCGCCGCTGCCGCCACCGCCAGATACAGCCCGAGGAGCAGCTTCATTCCACGGCCCCATCGCGAATCGTGATGGTCTGCCGCTTGCCACGCACGGTTACGTTCCGCAAAACCAGCCGCCGCACCGAGCTTGGCAAAAGCGGCTGGTACGCATACGCGAATCCCTGCGGCCGCAGCCTCAGGCCGCTGTAGCCATACAGGAATTGCTGCAGAAACGCGCCGGCCCCGGTGATGAAATTGATATTGTCGTTGCTGGACGTCTCGGGTAGCACCTGGAATGGCGGCCGCAGATACGGACGCCACGTGCGCGGCAGGAGCACGGTGATAGACCCGTCAAATCGAGGTGTAACTTCCACTCTCGCCGCGGCCATATTCGGATCAACGCGGGAAACAAACATGTCCACGCGGATCAAGGCAGCTCGATTGCCATCCTTCCACTCGTACTCGGTTCGCAGCACGCCGTCATACATGTCAAGAGTTTGTTTGTACGCGTGCGCGCCGAACTGATCCGCCGTGGCGCGATTTAGCCACGAGGCTCCGTTGAAAACATCTACCTCATTCCAGGCAGGGAGCGCAGCCAGCCGGACCACGTCGCCCGGCGCATGGTCGTAGACACCGCTGGCGAAGCACTCGGTGGCCGCGGCGCCAATGGGCGAAGTCGGCACGCCGATCTCGCCGTTGCCGAGGTATGCGGGCGTGTACGGCGCGGAGCTTTGCGTTTCCAATAGAAACGTTCGATCCGCGCCGAATCCAATATCGACCGCAGCCAAAAATAGAAGCAGCAGCAAGCTGGTCTACCAGGCGAGGCGTGCGCCGAACTGCATGTTGCGCATCGGCGAGGTAATGTCCGTAATCCTCCCTGCCTGGCCGGCATCCACAGCCGTGCTGGGAAGAGCCAGGTTGGTGCGGTTAAACGCGTTAAAAACTTCCCAACGGAATTGAAGACTCACGCGCTCGGTGACAGGGAAGCTCTTCGCCAGAGACAAATCGGCCGTGAACAGGTTCGGACCACGCAGCGAATTCCGCGCGGCGTTTCCGAACAGATACGGGCCGGGCACCGAATAGGCCGCCGGATTGAACCACAGTAGGCGTGACTGAGAGATGCCGCTCATCGGATCACCCGTGATGTCAGGCCTCATCGACATATCGGAATTCAGCGAGGAATTGTTGCTCAGGGCCGGTGAGAACGGCAGACCGCTTTCCAACGTCGTAATTCCATTGAACTGCCAGCCGTCCGCGAGCGCCCGGCCAATTCCCTGTGCGTTCGAGAGGTATTTGTGGCCCTTGCCGAACGGCAGAATCCACGTATGGGCCACCGTCAGTACTTGGGTTCGATCGAAATCAGCCGGGCCGTAGTCCTGCCTGGCGTCGTACTGGTTCGTCGGTGTGCCGAATTCGCCGAAATCCATGGTCCTCGAGTAAGTATAAGACGCCAGCAATGAATAACTCCCACCAATGCGCTTTTCCGCCCGCACCTGCACGGCATTATAGTTACTGCTGGAGCAATCGCACTTGTCAAAGATTCCCTGGGTTATGCCGAACTGATTGAATAGCGGCCGCCGCGGATTGAAGTCGCCGGGGCCCGGTATCGCGGAATTCAACTGAAAACCGCTGTTCAGATGCCGCCCGATATTGCCGACGTATCCCACGGAAAGATTCAGATTGGGCGCCAGTTGCCGCTCAATCGTGAAGTTCCATTGATCCACGTACGGAATTTTCTGATCGGACGGAATGTAGGAGTTGCCGATACCGTCCGGCAAGGGCAGGAGGCCGTTCTGCGGAATCGCGGGAAAAACAATCGCCGGAGGCCCGGTGGTGATCGGGAACACCGCCGTGAATGAAGATGCGCCCTTCATATCCTGCGTGACGACCGAAGGATAAATGTCCGCCGCCAGATTGTTGAACGTCCATCCGAACGTGCCCTGGAAGTAGCTACGGCCATACCCGGTGCGCACTACGGTCTTGTCTCCCAGCGCGTAGGCGATCGCAAATCGCGGCGAGAAATTGGTCCACTGGGTCTGCGAATCGCCGGAAAGGGAAATGCCGCCCACGCCGGGGATGCGGACTAGGTTATCCGTCACATCGTAACGGCCACCTTGCCCGGCATTGAGCGAGTAATCGGGGAACCACGTGTCCCAGCGCAATCCGAAGCTGAGCGTCAATTTGGGCGTAATGCGCCAGGTGTCTTGACCGAAGAAGAACATCCGGTTTTGCCGGTCCTCCTGATCGGTCGAGATCTGGCCGAAGCGGCGGAAATGGTCGGGCAATCCTAGCAGAAAGCTCGCCAACCCGAGTCCCCCCGATCCCGATGGCGCGATCGATGTTACACCCGGATCGAAATCGAACAGGCCCGCGCGGTGATCGTCGCTCGGCAACCGCCGGTTGCCCGCATGTTCATATGTTCCGCCGAACTTGATCGTGTGGTTGCGGAAGACTTTCGTCCAGTTACTCACATAGTCGTAAATAAACTCGCGTTGATCGAGAGGGCAATTACAACGGTATCCCATTTGGAACCCGCCATTCCCGTTGATATTCAGGTCCGGCAGTCCGAACGTATCCGGCCGCCCTTGAATATTCAAACCCGGCATCCCCACCTGGTCCGCGAGTGTTTGGTCAATATCCAGGGGATTGACCCGGACGCGGTATCGCGAATAGCCGAAGCGGAAGTCGCCGAGAAGCGTTGGACTGGCGGAGTAATTTGCCGCTGCCACCAGGTTCTGGTTCCTGGCATCGGAAGCGCCGGTAAATCCCCACGTGCTGAACGCCGGCCCTCCGTAAAGGCCGAATGGCCCCGGCGCGTTCAAACTCGCCCCAAGGTAGCTGTATCGCCCAAACATCCGCAGTTTGCTCGTGGCATACCCATCCACACGGGTATCAAACTGCTGCGTGTCATAGTCCTCCACCGCGCTGGTGGCGTAATTGTTGTCCGCGGGATTAGCCGGCGTGAGATTGGGTGAAGGGAGCGCATTGAGCAGCGTTGAAGCTGGACCGGCGATCATGCTCGATGGAATCGTAGCATTCGGAAACGGCTGCCGGCCGGTGCCATCCGCATTACCCGTTGCCGGGTTATAAACCGGCACGCCGAGATCGCTCAAATTGCCGGTGCGCTCCGCCGCTGTGGGCACCCTCAGAGTCTGGGAAGCGCCAATGCGGCGGTAAGTGCCCTGGTAGTCGCCGAACCAGAAGAGCTTGTCTCTGATTGCCGGTCCGCCGAGCGATCCACCGAACTGGTTCCACCGCAATTCCGGAATGCCGCGGTTCGGCGGCGCGGGAGTGCCCGGATCGTGGAGTCCTTGCGAAAAGGAGTCGCGTGCCTGAAAGATGTTGTTCTGCAGAAACTCGAAAGCCGAGCCGTGCAGTTGGTTGGAGCCTGACCGCGTTTCGACCCGCACTACCGCGCCGCCGGCCTGCGTGAATTCCGCGTCGTAGTTGCTGGTTGCGATGCTCGTTTCTCCCACCGAATCGATCGGCGGATTCACCATGACGATTCCTAGTACGCTGTCATTGTTGTTCATTCCATCGAGCAGGTAGTTGGTGCCGGCGAATTCCTGCCCGTTCGTGTTCACTAGCGTCGATCCCTGGGGATTCTCGCTGGGCGCATGTTGGAATGTGTTGAGTTGAGCACCAGGCACCAGCAGCGTGAGATTCGTAAAATTGCGGTTGAGCACTGGTAATTGGGTAATCTGGCGCCCGCCCAAAGTGGTATCGACTTCCGCGCGGTCCGTTTGCAATCCGGGCGGCGCGGCTGATACGGTGATTTCCTCAGTGATTTTGCCAACTTGCAGTGCGGCGTCCACCCGGGTGCTCAAACCGACAGTGACTGTAACGTTCTGTTGCACAAACCGGCTGAATCCCTGTCCTTCGACCGCGATCGAGTATTGTCCTGGCGCAAGCTGCGTCAGGGTGTAGTTACCGGAATCGTTAGTCGTAACAGACGTACTGACTCCTTGATTTATATTAGTGGCTGTTACTTTTGCTCCGACAACGGCGGCGCCGCTGACGTCGGTTACCGTGCCAATGATGGTGCCGTATACAGCCTGTGCGCCCGCAGGCCCAGCCAGAAAACTCAGCAGGCCGAGCAAGCACACCGGCAAAATAGAGGTTCGCATAGAAATAACCCGGTTAGTCATAAGTTGCCCCATAAAGCTGCTTTGTTTTCGAGTTTAGTACTTTGTGGGCGATTATGATCTACAGCGGCCCCACTGGAAAGTGGAAATTACAACAATGTCATGCAGAGAAGGTATGAATACGATCAAGTGCAGGCTGTGTCAGGATCTGAGCAAATCTTGAATTAGTTTACTGAGCACCACATACGTCGGTGGCTCGCCCGGTATCACTTAGTTCGGCCCTGAACCGGCTAAGTGCAATTGATGTAGGTGTTTCTTGCGCACCTGACCTCTTAAATGATCCGCCGCCCCGTTTCGCGCGTGTCATACCCGCCAAGCGTCTCCAGTTCGCGCCGGAACGCCGAGTGCGTCAGGGTATCGAGGAGCCGCTCCACGGGCGCTGTCCCGAGATGCTCTTTGCGGATGACCATATCGTAACGGCGTGCGGCGAGCGGTAAAAAGTCGAGCCCAAACGCTCGCGCCGCCGAACGCGTCGCCAGGCAGCAATCCGCGAGACCCATGTAAACTTTCCAGGCCGCCGGAAGATGGCCGGCTGCCGTGTCCTCATAGCCTTTTACGCGCCGCGTAGGCACTCCGGCTTCCCGCAGATGCCGGTCAAGCAACTGCCGGCTGCCGGAACCCTCCTCACGGTTGACGATCCGGATTCCCGGCCGCGCCAGATCCGCGACGCGTTCGATCTTCTTGGGATTCCCGCGCGCCGTTACCAGTCCTTCTTCCCAGACGGCGAATGCGATCACCGCCACGTTGCGCTTCGGAAATGCGGTCTGAATGGCCGTGGAGCTGGGCGCGTTTCCCGCTTCGTCGGTGAGGTGTGTTCCGGCGATATGGACCAGCCGGTTCTTCAGAAGCTGCAACGCCGCCGAACTGTTCACCGTGGCCGCCAGCAAATCAACACTCGCCCGTTGCAAATGCCGCGCCAGAATTGATGCCGCCGGGTCACAGCCCGCGATCAGCAGGCGGTTCGCCGTTTGCTCTTCGCCCAACAGTTGCACGCTGGATTGCTCCACGTCCAGCACGAGGGCATCGGCTGCATGCAACTCCCAGGCGGCTGGGACCGCCGGCACACCCACCAGGCGCTCGCCCACGCGGCAGAGTTGCACCGGCGTTCCGGGAAGCAGTTCTCCCGCGCGCAACAAGTGCGCGCGCACGGCGCGTGGTGGAACGGCGGTTTCGCGCAGGGAAAACAGGTCTTCCACGGTGGTCTCGAGAGCCTGTGCCAGCCGCAGCGCTACCGCCGTATTCGGCACGTAATCGCCTGCTTCCATTGCGTAAATGGTCTGGCGGCTGACGCCCGCCTCGCGCGCTAGCGCGGCGGCGGCAATACCACGCTTCCGACGCGCTTCGGCCAGCCGGCTTTCTACCCTGGAAGAATCGCTCGTTGTGTTATTGTCTTTTAAGAATGACATTGTCTTCTTTACGCGCTTATTTTACGCTCGTGATGCTTCTGCTGGGAACCGCCGCGGGCCTGTTTGCGCAGGCCGGGAGGGCGGAGTTGTTTGGAACGGTCCGCGACCCCGCGGGTCTCGCGGTTCCGGGCGCATCCGTGCAACTTCAGGATGAAAATACGGGAGTTGTCCGCAACGCGACCACTTCGAGCGCCGGCAATTATTATTTCGGCGCGCTCGCTCCGGGCACCTATGACGTGACCGTGCGCCAGGAAAAATTCCAGACCCTGCATCGTACCGGTATCCGGCTCCATGTGGCGGATCGTATCACGTTGGACCTCCCGCTCGAACTCGGTCCGACGTCGCAGACCGTGCAAGTCTCGGCTGCCGCGCCCATGCTGCAAACCGGCACGGGAACGGTGAGCTTCGGGCTGAATGAGAACACGACCTCCGCGCTCCCACTTGACGGCCGCAATTTCGTTCCGCTGATCGCGCTCTCGCCCGGCGTGATGCTTCCGCCGGGGCAGGTCCTGCCGCGCATCAACGGCAGCCGCCCACGTACCAGCGAGTATCTTTATGATGGCGTCAGCGTTCTGCAGCCCGAGCCCGGCCAGGTGGCCTACTATCCCATCATCGATGCCATTGAAGAGTTTCGCGTGCAGACGAACGCTTACTCCGCCGAATACGGCCGCTCCAACGGAGGCGTCATTCAGGTCAATTCGAAATCGGGCACAAATGATTTCCACGGCACAGTCTTCGAGTTCCTCCGCAATGAAGCCTTGAACGCCCGCAACCTGTTTGCCTCGCGCGGCGCCAAGCCGCCTTTCCGGCGCAATCAATATGGTTTTGTCCTCGGCGGCCCTGTCCAAAAGAACAAGACGTTCTTTTTCGCCGATTGGCAGGGCACGCGTTTGCTTACCGGCGTCACACGTTTTAGCACCGTCCCTACGACAGCCCAGCGCAACGGCATTTTCACGTCCTCGATCATCGACCCTTCAAGCGGCTCGGCCCGAACTCCGTTCACCAACAATTTGGTTCCGGTGAACCGCATGGACCCCGCGGCGCTCAAGCTTCTGGCGCGCTATCCTTCACCGAATGTGTTCACTGCGACCGGCGCCGAGGCCGCCGGCAACAACTACTCCCGAACCGGCTCGGATATTGATAACGCCAATCAGTTCGATGGCCGCGTGGACCGCTATTTCGGACAACACCATCGTCTCTTCGTGCACTATTCCTACCTGAACGATCATTCCGTCCCAATGTCGCCGCTCCCCGATGGAAGCGGCGCTCTGACTAGCGCCGTCATCGGCGACACCACCACGCGCGGCGATAGCGTCGTGGCCGAGCATACCTGGATGCCGTCCGCCACCAGCGTCAACCAGCTCCGCTTCGGTTTCACGCGGCGCGGCTTCGAGCGAAGCGAACTGCAGACCGGTGAATCTACCCAGCAGCTCACCGGCATTCCCGGTATTCCTGCCACGTCCTTTTCCGATGTGCTTCCCGTCTTCAGCATCGCGGGCTATCAGCAACTCGGTCCCAGTGGCAGCGCCAACGCCCGCTTCACGACATCCGTTACCGAGGTGCTCGACGAATTCACACACGTGCATGGCGCGCACAGCCTCAAATACGGCGCCGACCTCCGCTGGGAACGTCTCGATGTGCTGCAACCGCCGAACCCCACCGGCAATTTCCAATTCACATCGGTGCTCACCGGTAACGCCTTCGCTTCCTTCCTGCTGGGCCAGGTGCAGAGCTTTTCCATCGATGCGCAAAAGGACGTGCTGAAGCCTCGCGCTCACATCGCTGAGTTCTTCGTGCAGGATGATTGGAAAGCCTCGTCGCGTCTCACTCTCAACCTGGGCGTGCGCTACACGCTGAACTTCCCCTCCACCGAAGCCAACAATCACGCGGCTGTCTTCAATCTGGCAACGCAGAAGCTTGACTATCTGGGACAGAACGGTGTACCCCGCAGCGCTCGCGATCTTGAAAAACACAACTTCGGCCCGCGCGTCGGCCTGGCCTATCGCGTGTCTGATTCATTCGTAATTCGCTCCGGCTACGGTCTCACCTGGATCGAGCAGGCCGGCATCACCACGCCGTTTACCACTCCGCTGTTCCCTTTCATCCAGACTTTGACGCAAAGCTCCCTCGACAACGTCACCCCCGCGTTCGTTCTTTCGCAAGGTCCTTCGGTACAGGTCACGCCGCCCAATCCGGATTCCGGCTTGGGCCAGGGCGTATTCGGCGTGCAGCGGGACAACGGCTCCGGCTATGCCCAGCAGTGGAACTTCACGCTGCAAAAAACCTTCGGTTCCAATTGGAGCGCCGAAATCGGATATCTCGGCAGTAAGTTGACGCGTCTCGGCGTGCCGGATACCAACATGAACCAACTGCCCGCCTCCGATCTCGCGCTTGGCTCCCAACTCACTCAGCTCGTGCCGAACCCGTACTATGGAATTGTGCCGGCCAGTTCTTCTCTCGGCGCCGCGATGATCGCGCGCCAGCAATTGATGCGTCCTTTCCCCGAATTTACGGCCGTTACGCTCTACCGCAACAATGTCGGCCACTCCACCTATCATTCGTTTCAGGCCCATGTCACCCGCCGCATGTCGCGTGGCCTCACGCTGACCGCTGCATATACGTTTGGAAAGCTCATCGACGATGCCGGCGCTGTCTTCGACTCCGCCGTTCTCACCGGACCCGTGCTCAACTTCCAAGCCGCCGATAGCTTCAACCGCCACCTCGAAAAGGACGAATCCACCGGTAGCATCCCCCAAGTCTTCTCCAGCGGCTTTGTCTACGAGCTTCCTTTCCGCGGCCGGTTTATCGGAGGCTGGGAATTGGCGGGCGACATCCGAGGACAATCCGGCATGCCGCTCGCCGTGACCCAGGCGACGAACTTCAATGCCGCCTTCGGCTTCGGCACGCAGCGTCCGAACCTCATCGCCAACCCCAACCTGCCGAACGATGAGCGCACCACCGGCCATTACTTCAACACCGCTGCCTTCACCACTGCGCCTGTATTCACCATCGGCAACAGCTCGCGCAACCCCGTCCGCGGCCCGGGCTTTGAAGGCGCGGACCTGATGCTCGGCAAAACGTTCGCTGTCACTGAGCGCGTTCACCTGGAGTTCCGCGCCGAAGCGTTCAACGTCAGCAACACGCCGCCGCTCGGCCAACCCAACGGCAGTTTCGGTTCAGCCGCTTTTGGCACCATCACCACGGCTGGCGATCCCCGCGACTTCGAGATGGTCTTGAAGGTGAAGTTCTAGTGAGCGCATGGGCGCGCAGCCTGGTTGCCGCGCTGGCGTGTCTCTGCGCCGCTTGCGGCAACCGCACCGCGCCCGCTCCGCAGCATCTCAGTATTGCTGCCGCCGCCGATTTACGCTTCGCCCTGGATCAGGTCACCAGCGCCTTCCGCCGCGCCAATCCGCAGATCGACGTAGCCGTTGCATACGGTTCCTCCGGCAACTTTTACTCGCAGCTTCGCAACAAAGCGCCCTTCGATGTCTATCTCTCCGCCGATGTCGAATACCCTCGCAAACTCGCCGCCGAAGGACTCACCGCGCCGCAATCTGAATTCGTCTACGGCGTGGGCCGGATCGTACTTTGGGTGCAGAATCAATCTCCGCTGGATGTAGCCAAATTGCAAATGCATGCGCTGGAGGCTCCATCCGTGCGCCACATCGCTATCGCCAATCCGCAGCACGCACCCTACGGCCGCGCCGCTGAAGCCGCCATGCGATCGCTCGGCGTGTATGACGCGGTCCAAAGCAAACTCGTTCTCGGTGAGGACATCGCGCAGACCTTGCAGTTCGTTCAAAGCGGAGCGGCCGATGCCGGCATCGTCGCGCTTTCCCTCGTGCTGGCTCCACCGCTCCACAGCCAGGGCCGCTACTGGGAAATCCCTCTCGACGCATATCCAACCATCGAACAGGGCGGCGCGATTATGGCCGCCGCCAAAGATAAAAAATTCGCCTGGGACTTCCGCGCTTATCTCATGGGTGCCGAGGGGCGAAGGATTCTGAAACAATATGGATTCTATCTGCCCGGCCGGTAATCATGGATTGGCAAGCCATATGGCTCAGCATCCGACTCGCTGTGTCCACCACCGCCATTCTTCTGGTGGTCGGCATGCCGCTCGCCTATTGGCTTGCGTTTTCGCGCCGGCGATGGAAGATCCTCGTGGAAGCGGTAGTTGGTCTTCCGCTCGTGCTGCCGCCCACTGTCCTCGGCTTTTACGTGCTCCTCGCCATGGGGCCGCGCAGCCCCATCGGCGCGCTCTATGCGCGGCTCAGCGGCAGCATGTTGCCCTTCTCATTCGCCGGACTCTTGCTGGCCTCCGTCCTTTATAGCCTGCCGTTCACTGTACAGCCCGTCGTAGCGGCTTTCGGCGGTGTCGATCGCAAACTGCTCGAAGCTTCGTGGTGCCTTGGCGTCTCGCGTCCCGCTACTTTCTGGCGCATCGTCGCGCCGCTCTCGCTGCCCGGCATTGCCACCGGCGCCATCCTCAGCTTTGCGCACACCATGGGCGAATTCGGCGTTGTCCTCATGGTGGGCGGTAACATCGCCGGCGTCACTCGCACCGTCTCCATCTCCATCTATGATCAGGTGCAGGCACTGAACTACAGGGCCGCCGCCGAAACCTCGCTGTTTCTGGTCGGCGTTTCGTTCGTGGTTCTCGTCCTCACGTATGCGCTTCAGCGCCGGGTATGGGCACTATGGCCGATGACCTGATTTGCGACGTCCGGAAGGCCTTCTCCTCCGGCTTCGAAATTCAGGCGGACCTGCGGATTCCCTTGGCGGACTCGCCGGTCACGGTTTTGTTCGGTCCATCCGGGGCGGGGAAGACGACCTTGCTTCGCCTGTTGGCGGGAATCGAATCGCCCGATCGCGGCGTCATTCGCTTTCGCGAGGAAACCTGGTTCGATTCCGGCCGCGGCATCAACCTTCCTCCGCAGCGCCGCCGCGCGGGTCTTCTCTTTCAGGATTACGCGCTCTTTCCGCATCTCACCGTCGCGCGCAATATCGAATTTCCGCTGCGCCACCTTCCGAAGTCCGCGCGCCGCGAGAAGTCGTCCCTCTTGCTCAAACAATTCGATCTCGCGGATCTTGCCCATCACCTGCCCCGCACGATTTCCGGCGGACAGCAGCAGCGTACGGCCCTGGCCCGCGCCTTGGCCGCGGACCCCGCCATCCTGCTCCTTGACGAGCCACTTTCCGCGCTCGACCTGGCAACACGCGCCCGCACCCGCCACGAACTGCGCCAGCGCCTGGTCGACGCCCGCTTCCCTTGCGTACTGGTGACTCACGACCGCACCGAAGCAATGATGCTCGGCGATTGGATGGCCGTGATCGTCTCGGGCCGCATTCGGCAAACCGGCCCGATCGAGTCCGTCTTCCGCCATCCCGCCGACGTGCAAGTCGCCGAATCGATCGGCATGGAAAACGTGCTGCCCGCTGCGATTGTTGCGCGCGATTCCGGCTTGCTCGATTTGCAAGTCGGTTCCGTCCGCCTGCATAGCGTCGACACCGGGGACGTCGCCGGCCCTCAAGTCTTCGCCTGCATTCACGCCGGCGACGTCGCGCTCACACAAGACTCCGTGCAAATTTCAAGCGCTCGCAACCGCCTCTCCGGGCGCGTTCAATCGGTAACCAAAGAAGGCCCGCTCGCCCGAGTAGAACTCGATTGCGGCTTCCCGCTGGTCTCGCTGATCACCGCGCAGTCGGCGGAAGACCTGCAGCTACAGCCTGGCAACGCGATCTGCGCTGTAGTCAAAGCCACGTCCGTACACGTAATCCCGCGCTAGCGTAAGTGGTCCATCAGAATGAACATAGAGCATTGGGGGGGCGGCCTTTCAGGCTAATGCCACTTAGTTTTGCTCCTCCTGACGGGTCGGGAAATGGTACCCACGGCCCCAAACTGCTCGCGGATAGAATCGGCGCTTGGTGCGATTCGGAAGCCGGCATCGTGCCACGAGATCGATCATCCGATCCAGTT
>DASZPB010000004.1:0-76767 GCA_035550475.1 Bryobacteraceae bacterium
AAGGAAGTCGGCCGCTGCGCGGCCTCCTCATTTTCCTATCCCTTCTCCCTACGGTCGAACGGAACCCATTTCATGCTCATTCTTCGATTGGAAAATGCTGCGGGCGGCGGGACCGCGGAACTCATGCGGCACGCCGGCGCGCGAGGCTTCTATTGCAGGTTCACCTGTTCCAGCGTCACTTGCACCGAGCCACTCGGGGGCAGGTCCGCTTCCTGGAAGCGGTTCAGCGAACGCCAAAGTTTGTCGATCATTTCCGGCGTGTAGTTGACCGGGTCCTCGCTCGCCGCCACGTAATACGGTCCGGGCGGCAGCAAGCCGGAAGTATACTTCCCCAACTGGTTCGTCCTTCCGGATACGAGTCGTGCGGCCAGCATCGCTTCCGAACCGACATCCTTGGGCAGGATGATTACGTGGGCATCCGGAGCGGGATTGCCGTCCTTATCATTCACCTGGACGCTCAGCTTTGCGCCGTCGCGCGCCACGATGACCCGCAGAGTAGCTTGTCCTGCGCCATCGAACCGCAGCGGCTCATAGTGCACGCTGTTTCCGCCGTAAGTCACATCTTTGATGTAGAGGCCGGGCCCGGACACACTGGTTCGTACCAGGTAGTCGTCCAGGAATAGTCTGGGAATGGAAAACGGACCGGGAAGGTCCGCGCGCAGGTTGTCGTTCTCACCGGCGTAAGTGGTGCGGAGCAGCGGCTCGAGAAAAATCGTAACCCTGGTGTCCACAGGTGTTGGGGGCGCCGCGCCGTCCCAAATCACTTCGCCCGAAAGCGGCACGCCTTGAGACGCAGAGACGGTGATATTCCGGATGTCCTGATCCGAAATCGTGATGTCCGTCACTCCGAAGGCCGCTGGCGCCTCGTTCGCAGCGCTCGCCCTTTGATTCACCGTCAGCCGGTAAGTGCCCGGATAGAGATCGCAGATTCGAAACTTGCCGTCAGCCCCTGTTCTTCCGCTCGATGGTGCTACGAACATTGCGAAGTTGTTCCCAACCCCGCTCGAGGGCCGCTGCGGTTCGATCGTGAAATCGAGCGCACCGGGGCCGAACGCCGTCGTCATCATCCCATCCGCGCAGTACGATGGGGACTTCTTCACTTCGATATCGAGGCCCTCGCGACGCTCACCGGACCTCAGCAACACGGGCGACGCGCCGTCCGGGATTGGCGAATTCGGATACCACGTGCGCATCGGCACGCGCTTTCGCAACTTTGGATTGAGCGGTGCATCGGAATGCGCAGGCAGTTTCTGTGCGACGTTCTGCACCAGCAGGAAACACGGCTCGCCTGCCGGCACGCCCGGCAGTGTGTACTCACCGCGATCGTTTGTGCGGCCGATACCCCGCACGAAATATCCGAGCGACCCCAGGAAGTACTCACGGCCAACGAGCCAAACCATCATGTTGGGCACAGGTTCTTTGTACTCGTCGATTACCTTGCCGGTAATCGTGCCGTTCACCTGGATTCGGAAATCGATTCCATCGAGATCGTGGCCGGCGAGCACGATGGTTCTAGTCATCCAGTCTGCGAATCGCGAGCCCTTCCTTGCCTCGATTTCGTGCTCGCCGGGCGGGAGATCGCTCAGCTTATACTTTCCCTGTTCGTCCGTGGTGGACACTACCAGCCGTGCGCCTCGCCTCAGGGCCGGAATGCCCGCAGTACTCCTCGCGCTCACGTGTGTGCTCACGGTATAGCCCGGCAGCGGCTCGCCGCTAACCGCGTCTTTCACCACACCGCTAACCGATGCACTCGGCAGGGCCGCCTGATCTCCCGGACTCTGTGCAAGCGAAGCGGCCGCCGTAGCGATCATCAGGGCCGTTGCTGGGAGCGACTTCATTGCTGGCCTCCTTTGGCGTCAACCGGCAGTTCCACTGTCGATATCACGCCAGCCGCCACATCGACTTCCGGCATGCGAGAGACGTCCGCCACCCAACGCACCGGCGTCTCCCCTCTCTGTTGAACGGCGATGCGGTAGCGTCCTGGACGCAAGCCGTCAAACGTAAAGCGGCCGCCCGAGTCGGGAAACGCAAGTTGCGCGTCCGCTGCATCGGTGTTGCCTGCATCGAGCAGCACCACCGCGAAATTCGCGGACGGCGGCGCACCCTTGAGTTGCCCGCGGATCGATGCTGCCTCGGCCAGTTCTATGGCGACCGGCTTCTCCATGTCGCTGGTCAGATCCACTACGGGCTCGCTCGCCTGATAGCAGCCCGCGCCTAACCCGGTCGCTGTGAGGCGGAAGCGGCCGGGCGCAAGATTGCGAATGATCTGTGGCTTGCCAAAGGCAACTTGGGTGTTTGTGAAGAACCTCATTGCCCAGGGCTCCAACGAATCGAGCGAGACGGAGACGGTGGAAGGGCAGCCCGGCGGTAGCGCGCCGCCGCCCTGTGCCCGCAGCGCGACGGATAACGGCCGGCCTGGTCCTACCGGAACGCTGATGCCCTCCACATCCTGCCCAATCACCTGAACGCGCGCACGCCCGAACGACGGCTCGCCGCGTCCCAGAACGGAATCGAACGCCCCGTATCCGCCCACCGGGCCGGAAGCAAACAAATCGTATGTGCCGGAAGGAACCTTTTCAAAGCGGAATGTGCCGTCCGCATTCGTCAAAGTTTGCGCGATGGGCAGCGTCGGCTGCTCGGGGAGTCCCAGCGCCACTTGGAACGAAGACTTGACCGCAGGCAATTCGATCCGGCCGCCGACCGAGTACGACTGGCTCGGCAGTACTGTGAAACCGACATCATCGTATTCTTCGCCTCCTGAGATGGTGAAAAACCGCGGATGCGCTGTGTCCGGGTAGAGTTGCATTCCCGAACCAGCCGCCAGGCCCGAATACCACAAGCCGATGGCATACTGGCCTGGCGGAAGATCATACACGCGGAAATGCCCGTTATCATCGAGAGTGGTTTCGCGGAAAGAGCGAAGCTCTTCGGTTCCGGGAGTTCTCACAAGCACCGTGATGCGTGCGCTGCCGGCCGTTCGGCCCCCGGGCGCGAGCACACGTCCGGGTATGGGCTGGCCCGATGCGTCCTTTGCCGAGCCATCAATCACGCCGTATCGCACCAGGCGCAACAGGACTCCGGTATCGGGAACGTGAAGTTTGAACGTAGTCGTGAGGAAATTGGGCTTCAAGAGGTCCACTGTGTAATCGCCCGGCGGCAGATCAGAAGTCCCAAAGCGTCCGTCGCCATCGGTTTCGAGATCGGCGGCGAGTTCGCGCATTCCCTTCTGGTGAAAACGTAGTTCCGCCGATGGCAGTGGATTGCCAGTGGAATCTTCCACTACGCGACCAGCGAGCGCGTTGGTCTCTTGAGAAACTGCCGCCGCCTGTGCGGCAATCGGGAGCTTCGGCAAGAGCCGTACCGCTCGACGCACCGCTACCCCAGGGACAAAGGGCGCACGGAACGCAACCATGGCCGGCGATTTCGCAACGAGCAACGCCAGCGCGGCGATGACTGTGAGCGTGGCCGCCAGACGTCTTTTCATGAGACGGGTCCCGCCGTGACGGGTTTTGTCCAGCAGCATCTCCACCCGGCGTCCCAGGTGCGAACGGCTTTCGGCAGCCGCCGCGGCCACCGAGCGCAACGTCACCGAGACCGCGCTGGCGACGAGAGCGCTCATCAGCGCTCCGTTGACCATCGCCGCCAGGAATGCGTTCACGATTCCTCCGCGATGCGCCGCCGCAGGTGCTCCAGCTCTTCCTGCGTGATTCCGCGTTTCTCCACCAGGTTCAGCATCAGCAGCTCCGGCGAACCTTCAAAGAATCGCCGTAGTACATGCGTGACGGCCTTCTCGCGCTCCTGGTCCCGGGCAATGACCGGCCTGTAAATAAAAGCCCGGCCTTCCTTGCGATGCTTGACGTAGCCCTTGCGCTCCAGGATGCGGAGCGTAGTGAGCACTGTCGAGTAAGCCAGTGGAATATTTTGCGGCAGAGCGGCCAGGACGTCGGAGACCGTGGCCGAGCCTTTGCTCCAGAGCACGTCCATCAGCCGCAACTCGGCATCGGTGAGACCGGGCGATTTCTTCCTTGCCAAAACCGCGCCTCCAACTGCTAAAGAATTAATAGTTCGATGCTACGGCGACCCGGGTTTCTTGTCAACCGGGAAATGGGAGCGAGGAAGAGAGTGCGAAGGCGTCGCAAGAAAACGGCGGCAGAGCGCTTCTTAGACGGCCAGTTTGCCGTGGTACAGCATATCCTTCGGCTCGAACTTGGCTTTTACGATCAGCGAACCTAACTGCGTAGAGAATGTCACTTCTTTGACGTGCGGAGTCAGATCGAGAAATTCCTTGGCGAAGCCGAACAGATAAGTGGGGCCGCCAGAACTGGGCTGCTGCTGGACCACGCCGGGCTCGGCATAGTCCATACCTTTTGGCTGAAGAATCGTGAAGGACTTGAGCGCGTCGAGCTCATCGCTGTTCGTCTGTCCGCTCTTGTTATCGTCATCGTCGTCCGGCTGCGAACGGCGCCGGCCATTCAGCATGGGGAAGCCGCTCACGCGGATCACGTAGTGATTCGCAAAAGCCTCCGGAAGCGTGGTTTTCAGCGCCGCCAGCATGGGCTCCGCGCTTTCCCACTGCACAGTACCTTTATAGCCGGAAGCACCGCCGCCGCGTCCGCCCCGGCCGCCGCCCATTCCTCCACCGCGGCCTCCACCCATTCCGGGCCCGCCCCCGATCCGGGGACCACCCATGCCACCGATCCGCGGTAAGCCCACACCGGGAATCCCCACGCCCACACCGCCACCGCGCCCCTGACCGCCTTGCCCGCCTCTACCGCCATATTCACCAGAGGGGCGGTACTGCGCCGTCACTTCTTTGGCCCAGGGAGATTTCGTGAGCAGCGTGTCGATTTCCGAGGCCGACCAATCCGCCGGAGCTTTCTTGTTCCAGAAATCCGAAGTCGAGGCTGAGAGCCGCCCCCAGGCAGCAACGCTGGCACCGGCGGCAAGCCTCCCGAAATCGCGGCGCGACCATACGAACCGACCCCTGCCTTCCTGCATGGCGAATCTCCTGTCGCCATTGGACGTAGCGGCGGCGGGATTGCGTTGCACTCTTTCTCACGCCCGGATTGAATGCGCGCCTACTGTTTGCGCCACATCACCCAGGCGTCGCTGCCGTCCTCATAATATCGGCCGACTCTACGTCCGCGCCTAAAACCGAATTTCTGGTAGAAGCGCACCGCTGTGTCATTCGTCACCTTTACCATGAGGCTGAAGCGGGCTGTTCCGCGCCTCTGCAATCTCCTGAGTGTGCCGCTCATCAGGGCCGAGGCCGCTCCTTTGCCGCGCACGGCCGGGTCTACGGCTACCGAGACCAGCTCGGCGCGGTCTCCAGTAGCGTGCGTCACCATGTACCCCCACACGCGCCGGCCGCGCGCCGCCACCAGGAAGAGGCTGCCGCACTCCCGTGCCAGATCTGCAAACAACTTGCGATCATACGCTTCTTTTCCGAAGCTGGCGTGTTCAATCTCCTGTATCCGGCCGAGATCAGCCAGACGAAAACGCCGGATTTCAAAGCGCGGGAACATCTGTTATTCTTTATTTTTGACCATTTGAAGGGTCTTGGGAACCGGTGGCATCCAAAAAACGCAGGAAAGCCCGGACGGCTCTTGACAAGAATTTCAGACCCTCCCATACTGAAACCATGTTGCAAGTGAGTGGCAACAAGGCGGTCCATGAAGTATCCTCTGATACCCTGATGGACCTCCGCCGCGGCGATGCCGCGATCCTGGATCATATCGATCTTCCCAGCGATGAGGCGCGCCGCCTGATGGAACTCGGCTTTCTGCCGGGCATGCGTGTAACGGCCGGGCGGAGCGCCCCCGGTGGTGATCCCCGGGTCTTCCAGGTGGACGGCTCGGAAATCGCGCTGCGCCGGGAAACCGCGGCCCACTTGAAGGTTCGCAGAGACCATTCCCCGAGGAGTTTGTGAGCGGCTGCAAGGAATGCAGCGTCGGCTGCGCCGTTGAATCGCCGCGAGTAAGGGCGGCCACCCGTCCGGTTGCGCTGGTCGGGCCTCCTAATTCCGGTAAGACCACTTTATTCAACCGGCTCACGGGTTTGCGCCAGAAAGTCGCGAATTTCCCCGGTGTCACCGTGGAGCAGCACACGGGATTTGCGCTGCTGTCGGACGGGCGCGAAGTCCCCATCATCGATCTCCCCGGAGTGTACAGCCTCTCACCGCGCTCGGAAGACGAGCAGGTTGCTTACGACGTGCTAACCGGCAACCGCAGCGATACAGTGAAACCGGAAGCGGTCCTGCTGGTTCTGGATGCCACCAATTTGGGCCGGCATCTCATGCTGGCGGCGCCCATTCTGGCGCTCGGCGTCCCCACGCTGGTGATTCTCAATATGGCGGACGATCTGCGCAACCGGGGCGGCAAACTGGACGCAGCCGCGCTTTCCGCCGAGCTCGGCGCGCCTGTGGTGCTCACGAGCGCGCGGAAGGGCGAAGGGATTGACCGGGTTCTCGAGTTTCTCGCCGGTGCCATGCCCCAGCCTCAGCCCAAGCTGCTGCCGGTGCTACAGGATGTGCCCAAGTGCCGGGAGTGGGCCGGCGGCGTTGGCAGCCGCGCGCGCTATCATGCGCCCGCGCCGCCGCACTGGACACGCCGTCTGGATTCGGTCTTTCTCCACCCTGTCGCAGGGCCGCTTGTCTTTCTGGCAGTGGTGATTGCGGTCTTCCAAAGCATCTTCACAGCAGCTATTCCTATGATGGACGGCCTTCACTGGCTGTTCGACGTTTCCGGCAACTGGGTTGCAACCACCCTCCCGCCCTCGCTGTTCCGTTCGCTACTGGTAGAGGGTGTCTGGGGCGGCGTGGGAAGCGTCATCGTGTTCCTCCCGCAGGTGCTGCTGCTGTTTCTGTTTGTAGGAATCCTGGAAGATTCCGGGTATCTCGCGCGCGCCGCTTTGATTGCAGATCGCACCATGGCCAAGGTGGGATTGCAGGGCAAATCCTTCATCCCGCTCCTTTCCGCCTATGCCTGCGCGGTCCCAGCCATCATGGCTACCCGCACGATCGAGAACAGGCGCGACCGCATGGCCACCATTCTGATTGCGCCCTTCATGACGTGCTCGGCGCGGCTACCCGTCTATACCCTGATCATCGCGGCCTTCCTGCCGGAAAAACCCGTGCTGGGCCATTTTCTCGGAACACGAGCGGTGGCGCTGCTGGGTCTTTACGTGCTCGGATTTGTGGCCGCGGTGGCTACGGCGCGAGTATTGAAATCCTCCATCCTGAAGAGCGCGCGCACGCCCTTCCTGATGGAAATGCCATCCTACCGCTGGCCTACTTTTCAATCCATCGGATTGCGTCTGCTCGACCGCTCGAAAGTCTTTCTGCGCCGCGCCGGCACCGTCATTCTGCTGGTCACTGTGCTGCTGTGGGTCATGGCGCATCTGCCGCTGGTCAACGGTCAGGCCCCGCCCATCGAAAACAGCATCGCGGGAACCGTGGGCCACGCCATTGAGCCGGTCATCAAACCGCTCGGCTTCAATTGGAAGGTTGGCATTGGCCTCATCACGTCACTTGCCGCGCGTGAGACCATCATCGGGACGCTGGGCGCGATTTACGGTATGGATGCCGATTCGCACTCGCTCGATCTGGAGAAAGCACTGCAGCACGATCTCACGCCCGCCGGCGCCGTAGCCCTGCTGGTGTTTTTTGCCTTCGCCATGCAGTGCATCTCAACGATCGCTGTGGTGCGCCGCGAAACTGGCGGCTGGAAGTGGCCTATCCTGCAATTCACCTACATGGGGGCGCTGGCTTATGCCGGTGCGCTGATCGCCGCCCACATCGTTTGAGTCTCCGCCGGTCGCTTCGCGAAACACGCTGGTGAAGAAGTCGCGCTCGCTGGGCGCGCAACCGATGTGCAGGTTCTGCACTCCTTCGCTCACAAACCCGATGTAGCCATCCCAGCCCAGGTCACTTAACACGAAGCGCAGGCTCTCCAGTTCCCCTCGCGGCAGATTCGCATAGTCGATATCGAAGACCTGGCCGCTCGAGTGCGCCAGCGCTTCGCTGTCGCCGCTATCGCTGCGAATGCGCTGGATGTACTCCTGCGGTTCCACCAACGATGACACTTCGAGCGGCACCCAATGCTCCCCCTTCGGGTTTAATTCATCGAAGAGCCGTCGCGTGGCAAAAGCGATGTAAGTCAGCGCTCCCAGGGCGGAGGGCGACGCCTGCAGAAAGTACGGTTGGTCGGAAAGGTCCTGCGCGGCAATCGAATCTCTGCCATCGGTGTGCAGCGAATAGTTGAAATACTCCGGCCGCAGCAGCGCTTTGGCGAGTGTCGTGCCGGTGGCGTCGCGCAGATCGCCTGGCGTGCGATACAGCAGGTCCGCCCGCTTGAGCCACACGGAAAGGCGGTGCGGCGCCCGCTGTTCCGTGCTGAACTGGCTCCTGTACTCCTGCGCCAATTCCAGGAAGGCCGACCGATCCGTGCGGTACATCGCCAGCAACTGCTCGGCACGCTTCACGCGGAACCAGTAGGTGGGCGAATAATCCCGCTCCATCTGCTGCTGCACGGCTTCATATAGCTCGCGGTTCCAGGCCGGGCTGCACGAAAAGAACATGCGCGCCACCGACATCTTGTTTTTGGGAATGCCATCGGCCCGGCGCGTAATGTCCTGCATGGCCGCGACGCAGCCTTCGCCGCAGTGGTAGGCAAAGATGGCCCAATCGCGCCCGCCGAATTTCTCCTCCAGCCCTGCCAGGTAGCGCGCGGCGGCGGGAATCGCGCGGCTGGGACTCAGACGGTCATCACGCACCGTTACATAGTAGGGCGTTCGATGCCGCACCGTGCGGTATACCGGCTTCCTTCCCCGCCGCTTCACCAGCACTCTCTCCCGGGTAGTCCGGTAGCGGCGCGCATGCACTACGCGAAGGCCCATGATGCGCGCCGTGCCCTCCGAAATTTGCATGATGCCTCGGGGACCCGCGGGACTTTCCGCGCGCGCGTCGCCCCAGCTTTCCAGATAAGCGATGGCCTCAAGCAGTGATTGCGGCAGCCCCGTGCGTGCCGCGGCGGAACGAAAGAGGGCCTGCAGGCTGGCCGAGCCCGTGATGCGCCGCGCTCCGGCCACCGCCTGCGGATCGCGCATGATGCTGAACGTCTGCGTCTGGATCATGCGATCCGTGCGAACGTCGAGCAGATCGTCCGAGAGACCTTTTCGGGCAGCGCCGATGCCCGCAACGCGGTGCGACGGCACGAAGTATTCGGAAGAGCCGGCTTGCCCCAATGGCGCGAGACTCAGGAAAAACAAGACCGCGAGTCGCATTACCCTTTGAATCCAGTGTAGTCCTTCGGTCCCGTCCAGCGGCCGATTTTTTCATACGGCCCGACTGCTCTTTCACCCATAGATTCGTCTACGCAATCACGGTCGCTACCGTTACATCACGCAACGCGCTGGGCGCGCGTTTTTTGAATGCGGTCCGTTATCGTTATCGGAAGGTAAATCGCTATCTTGACACCGCGCGGAAGGCTCCAGTAGAGTTAACGTTTAATTTCATGACGCCATTATTCTTTCCGGCACTCCTGCAAAGCACCGGCGGGCCTCTCCTCACTATGGCGCCCGTCGATGTGATCATCATCGTGACGTACTTTGCCGCGGTGCTGGCCCTCGGGTTTTACCTGAAGCGCTTCGCCACCACGGGCGAAGACTTCTTCATGGCCGGCCGCGGCATGACGGCGTGGATCGCCGGACTGAGCTTCATTTCGGCTAACTTGGGCTCGCTCGAAACAATGGGCTGGGCGGCCATCGCATATCAGTACGGCATGCTGGGTGCGCACGCGTATCTGATCGGTGCGATTCCGGCCATCCTGTTCCTGGCGATCTTCATGATGCCGTTTTATTACATCTGCAAGACGCACTCGGTTCCGGGCTATCTCAAGTTACGCTTCAATGAACCGAGCCGTGTGCTGGCGGGTGTTTCTTTCGCGGCCATGACGGTGCTAATGAGCGGCGTCAACATGTATGCCATGGCTCTGGTGATGAAAGTCATCCTGGGCTGGAACATTCACTTCAGCATTTGGGTGTCTTCGCTGACGGTCGCGATTTACGTCGTGGCCGGCGGACTGCTCTCGGCAATCTTCAACGAAGTGCTGCAATTTTTTCTGATCTGGTTCGGCTCGCTGCTCATCCCCATCCTCGGCCTGATTGAGTGCGGCGGCTGGAGCGGCATGATCGCCCGCATCAACGCCCGCAACCCCGGACAGGATTTCGTCCACCTCTGGCGCAACCTGGGTTCGTTTAGCGACAATCCCATGGGCATTCATTGGACCGGCATGGTTTTCGGCTTGGGACTTGCCGTCTCGTTCGGCTATTGGACCACCGATTTTCTCGTCGTCCAGCGCGTCATGACCGCCAAGGACCTGCGCTCGGCCAAAATGGGAACGGTGATTGGCGCATTCCTCAAGATGTGCGTGCCGCTGATTGTGACGATCCCCGGCCTGCTCGGCCTCGCTGTGCTGCCGATGCATCTGGTGGGCGAAAGCCAGGCTGTCGCCACCGGGCAGCAGAGTTATAACGAAGTCCTTCCCCTGATGATGGCACGGTACCTCGGCCCGGGCCTGCTCGGCTTAGGCGTCACCTCGCTGGTGGCGGGATTTATGTCGGGAATGGCCGGCAACGTCAGCGCATTTGCCACTGTATGGACGTACGATATCTACCGGCCGCTGATCCGCAAGTCGGCTTCCGATCACCACTATGTGACCATGGGCCGCTGGTGCGCCCTGATTGGCGTCTTCATCAGCATCGGCACGGCGTATCTGGTAATGCAGTTCTCGAGCATCATTATTTATGTGCAGGTGCTGGTCACGTTCTTCATCGTGCCGCTGTTCGGCACTGTCATCATGGGAATGCTGTGGAAGGGTACAACGCCCGCCGGTGGTTTCTGGGGCCTGCTCGCCGGCACGCTCTCTTCGATCGGCATGTGGCTCTGGGTCAAGCTGGACCCGAGCGCGCTCGCCTACATCGCGCTCTCGCCCAAAGCCAAGGACATGGCTGAGAATATGTACCGGGGCCTGTGGTCGCTCATCATCTGCGTAGGTGTTACTTACCTGGTAAGCCTAATAACCCGGCCGAAGCCCGAGGCTGAACTCCAGAACTTAGTTTATGGACTCACGCCGCTTCCGTCGGAAGGCCATTATCCGCTGATTCACCGGCCCTCTTTCTGGGCCGGAATTTGCGCGGTGGTGCTGATCGCCATCAACATCATTCTTTGGTGAGCTAGACTACATTAGTTATGCCCGTTCGGATGAAGGATATCGCCCGCGATCTGGGTGTGTCCGTAGTTACCGTCTCCAAGGTCCTCAGGAATCACGCCGACATCAGCACGGAAACCCGCGAGCGCGTTCTCAAGCGGATGAAGGAGCTGAACTACCGTCCCAATCTGGCCGCGCGCGCGCTGGTCACGGGACGCAGCTTCATCATCGGACTCGTCGTGCCTGACCTGCTGCACCCCTTCTTCGCCGAAGTCGCCAAAGGCTTGTCGCGCAGTCTGCGCAAGAAAGGGTACGGACTCATCATTTCCTCCTCCGAGGAAGATCCCGAACTGGAGCAGCAGGAAATCGACCAGATGCTGGCGCGCCGCGTGGACGCCATGCTGGTCGCCTCGGCGCAGTGGACCGTAGAAAGTTTCCGACACATCGAAGAGCAGAAGATGCCCTACGTCCTGATCGACCGCAAGTTCGCGGGGCTGGCGGCGAACTTCGTCGGTGTGGACGACGAGGCCGTGGGCACGCTGGCCACCGAACACCTCATCAAGACCGGGTGCCGCGTAATCGCGCACATCGGCGGCCAGGACGTGAGCACAGCCGTAGAACGGCGTCAGGGCTACCGCCACGCTCTCGCCAGGCACAGCCTTGTCGTGGGGCCGGAATACGTGATTGGGCGCGAGCACGGCGACGAAGCGAGCGATGTGAGCGGCTACGAAGTCATGCGCAAGCTGTTGCGCCTCGATCCACGGCCTGATGGCGTGTTCTGCTATAACGACCCCACGGCCATGGGCGCGATGAAGGCGATTCTGGAAGCCGGGCTGCGCATTCCGCAGGACGTGGCTGTGGTGGGCGCGGGGAACGTACGATATGCCGAATTTCTGCGCGTGCCGCTGACCACGGTGGACCAGCAGTGTGAGGCAATCGGCGACCGCGCCGCCCGGCTCGCCTTGGCACTGGTGGAAGCCAAGGGACCCACACGGCCGAAGACCATTCTGCTCGAACCTCGTCTGGTAGTCCGCGATTCCACTCGCTGAGTATAAAGGCACCGACAGACCGGCCGGTAGCCGCAGCCTTGCCCGATGCCTGTCGGATAATAAAGCGAGGCAATCGGGTGAGGGTGGCCAGGAATTATTCAGGAAAATTTGGGTTCCCGTGGCGAGGAAACCGGGGGCCGGCCTTCGCCCTCGCCGCGCTTTTAGTTGCGTCCTCTGCGGCGCAGGTGGCTACCCGCCGGGTATCGCCGCCGATTCTCGATTACATCCGGCAGACGTGGAAGGTGCTCACGCGGTCGAACCGCGATCTGGCAACGGCCGCCGTTGATCCCAAATTCCACGCACTCCCCGACGGCAAATGGCCCGTCTATGTGCCGCACACGGCAAGCCTGAGCGGAATCGAAGTGCAACTGAAGAAGGAGATGACTCCGGCCGACCTGCGCAAGATCGAACTCCGGGCGCTTCCCGAAGACGCAAGTGCCATCCGAGATCAGGGCTTGCTCTATCTGCCGAAGCCGTATGTCGTTCCCGGCGGCCGGTTCAACGAAATGTACGGCTGGGACAGTTACTTCATCCAATTAGGTCTACTGCACGATGGTGAACTCGAGCTGGCCAAGGACATGGCTGATGATTTTCTGTATGCGATTCGCGAATACGGCAAGATTCTCAACGCGAACCGCAGCTACTACCTGACGCGCTCTCAGCCGCCATTCCTGACGCAGATGATTCTGGGCGTGTACCAGCGCACCAAGGACCGCGAATGGCTGCAAAGCGCCGTCCCGGAGATCGAGAAGTATTACCGCTATTGGACCACCGGAGAGCACCTCACTCCGGAAACCGGCCTCTCGCGCTATTTCGATATGGGCAATGGACCGGCGCCAGAAGTGGTTGCGGCCGAACGAGACGCGCAGGGCCGAACCCACTACGAACTTGTGCGGGAGTATTTTCGCACCCACAAGATCACCGGCTACGACGTTTCGCAATACTACGACCGCGCCACCGATAAGCTGACTCCGCTGTTCTATAAGGGCGATCGCTCGATGCGCGAGAGTGGTTTCGATCCTTCCGACCGCTTCGGCCCGTTCAGCATCGACATCATTCACTACGATCCGGTATGCCTGAATTCCCTCCTTTACCTCATGGAGAATCAGACCGCCGAAATCATGACGATCCTGGACCGTAAGTCCGATGCTGCTATGTGGCGCAAACGTGCCGCGGATCGCGCCGCGCGCGTGAACCGGCTCCTGTGGGATGCAAAGGATGGCTTGTATTACGACTATGACTTCGTGCACAAGCGTGTCCGCAAATATCCATTCCTGACTACGTTTTATCCTCTGTGGGCTGGGTTCGCGACCAAAGAGCAGGCGGCGCGGGTGGCCGCGAACCTGCCCAAATTCGAGCGGCCAGGCGGATTACAAACAAGCACTTTCCAAAGTGGCAATCAGTGGGATGCGCCGTTCGGCTGGGCACCGCTGGAACTGATCGCCGTTCAGGGCCTGCGCCGCTACGGATTCCGTGAAGCCGCCGATCGCATCTCCGTCAAATTCCTGTCGATGGTGAACGATCAATACCGCGAGCACGGAACGATCGTCGAAAAATATGATGTCGTTCACCGGTCAACCAACGTGAGCAGCGGCATTCATTTCGGATATCGTTCCAACGAAGTAGGATTCGGCTGGACTAACGCCGCGTTCACGGTGCTCTTCGATGAACTCAGCTCGAGCCGGCGGCAAGAGGTCCTCGGCGTGAGAAAAGCTGCGCAAGCGGTCCCCTTCCGATCTACAATTGTGCGATACGCCGGCTGGAACATTCCGGCGCCGGCGTCGCCATAATTGGCTCGAACGGCCCCCGGTTACTTTGCAAGCGCCCCGACACAGACAGTCCGGAGGACCAGATGGATGCATTCTCCGAAATCCTGAGCGGAATCAAGCTGAGCGGAGCCTTATTCTTCACCGCCGAGTTTTCCGCTCCATGGGGTCTCTCGGTGCCCATGTCGAACATGACGGCGGGGTTGGTGGCGCCTTGGGCCAAGTATCTGGTGCTCTACCATTTCGTCATCGATGGCGGCGCTGTGGTGCAGTTGGCCGATCGACCACCATTGGAACTAAACCCCGGCGATGTGGTCATCTTTCCTCACGGCCATGCGCATACCATGAGCAGCGGAAAGGAGGCCGTCGCGCCATTTCCGAACTATGGGATCAGCGCCAAGATCAAATCGCGTGACTTGACTCCGCTGCACGCCGGCGGCGGTGGCGCGGTTTCGCGCTTTGTGTGTGGATACATGACTTGCGACCCGTTCCTTAGCCGCCCGATCCTGACCGGACTGCCGCCTGTCTTCAAAGTCAACATTCGCACAGATCGCTCCGGCTACTGGCTGGAAAACTCCATCCTGCACATGGTGGAGGAAGCCGGGTCGGGACGCGTGGGCAGCGACGCCATGCTCGCGAAGCTTTCGGAAGCGTTGTTCGTCGATACTCTGCGGCGTTACGTCGGCGGATTGCCCGAACAACAGACCGGATGGCTCGCCGGTGCGCGCGACCCCATCGTGGGCAAGAGTCTTGGGTTGCTGCACAACCGTGTCGCCCATCCGTGGACCATTGCGGACCTCGCCGATGAGGTGGGCCTTTCGCGTTCCGCTCTGGTCGAGCGCTTTACGCGATATCTTTCGGAACCACCGATGGCGTATTTGACGCGTTGGAGGCTTCAATTAGCCGCGCGCTCGCTGGCAAGCACACCAAAGGGTGTTGCGGAGATCGCCGCCGATGTGGGATATGAATCCGAAGCGGCCTTCAACCGCGCATTCAAGCGCGAATTCGGGCAGCCTCCAGGCCGCTACCGCAGCGAGCAGAAGAGCGCGCCGGGCAAGAAAACCGGAGACCAGCCGGGATCGGCAGCGAACGCGTGACGGTTCAGCGGAGCGGCGAAAGGCGATGGCGCTCGCCCTGCCTTACACGCGTCATGGCTATTCCATTTCCCAAAAATTCCATCTGAACTGTCGCCGGTATCCCATCTGCGCATAAAGGGGCTCTCCCGTTCGAGTCGCGTCGAGCGAGGTAGGCTTCTCCGGCGCTGCCGCCAACGCGGCCCGTACAGCGACCTCTGCATAACCCTGGCGCCGGTGCTCCTCCGCAGTTGCTACCGCCGCAATGTACATCCAGCCGCCTAAATCGATCGCGGTTGCAGTACTTACCGGAATCCCCTCACGGTCATACACAACAAAACCGAACTCTTTTTCGGGATCGGAGAAGTAGAGGTTCGCGCCGAGCGCTTCCGCGGCGATCTCGCCGGGAATGTCATAGGCCTGGCAGTTCAGATTGATCGCGACCGATCGCAGCTCTGCAGAATCGACACGTCGAATTTCCACATCTTGCGGCAGTGGCCGTAACGGACCAGCCAGTGGCCCGGCGCACTCCATTACCGTCATGTACATCTTGTAGCGCAGGCCGGTGGTGCTCAGAACAGCATTTGCTTCGTCGAGACTGACCGGCAGCCAAGGCTCCGGAATACCGAACATCCACGGCAGTTTGTGCGGGGCTGCGTCGGCAATGGCCGCTCGCGCGCGCCCTCTCAAATCCGCGACACTCGCGACTGGCCCTATGGGGGCAGTCAGATTATTGATGATGAGCCGCGTATGAGACCATGCCGCATGCACCCCATGGGAGTCGCGGACGTGCCCGCGAATGGAATGGAGCGCGCACCAGTCATTGAATCGGATCCAGTGCATCGTCTCCACATGATACGTGGAAACTGCCGAATCGGGCGCTGCGTGCCTATCCCTGCAGACTCGAGCCGATTGCCCGCGGACGCTTAGCGGATGTCCTGATCGCCGAGCAGCGATTTCATCTTCGCGTAGGCCTGCCGGTGCTCCAGGTCCGCCTGCAACGCCTCAATCTCCACCTTGGCGCGCGAAGCTTTCCAATCCGAATCGTCCGGATTGTATTTCACCTCGATAGCGCGGATGGCCGATTCCATCTGCTGCGCCACTGCGCTCAGGCGGCGGGTTCGCTCCAGCTCATAGTAGCTTTGCTGAATCGAGGCTCCTACTTTCGCCTTGGTCAGTTCCAATGCGGTTTCCGCCATTTCCACTTGTGCCCTGCGTTCTTTGACGGAGTGCTCTCGCTTCCCAAAATCGAAGATGTTGTACGAAGCCACGACCCCAACAAATGAAAAATCGCGCGGCAGCAAAGGCAGGATATTCCCGTTGTAGAAGTAGCCCCACATGCCTGCCACGTCGGGCACGTAGTCCAGCTTGGATAGTCTCGAGGCCGCTTTTGCCTTCGCTACGTTCTGTTCTGCTTCGACTATGTCTGGATTGTTGGCCACTGACTGGTTGCTCACTTCCTGGAAGCGGAGGTTCTCCACCAGAGGAGCCGGAATTTCCAACTGAAGTCGCGTGTCCGCTGGCCATCCCAACAGTTGGTTCAGAGCGACCGTTAATTCCTTCACTTTCCCGGATGCCTCTACCAGGGCTTTGTTGGCCTGAAGTGTTTCTACCGGATCATTCGCGGGCGCCATCGCGGCAGCGGCGGTGCTCGCCAGCATAAGCCCACCGTTTTCCCGCCTGGCATTTGCTTCCGCGAGTTCCATTTGCCGCTGAGCCACGAGCAGCGCGTAGTAGGTCTTCTCGACGGCCGTAGATATTCCCGCGACGGCTACACCTGCTTTGGCGCGCGCGATGCGCTCGTCGGCCCGGGCCAGGTTTACGGCCTCATGAACTTTAAAGAGTGGAGTAATCGGTTGAGTGACGATCACTCCCGCCAGCGTCTGGTTCTGCCCCAGGAGCGGGACCGCAGCGGTCACAGCAGTGCCCACGATGGGCCGCTGTACAGTGATGCGATCACCCATGAACTTGTTGAAATGAAGATTCGCGAATGTCGCGCCGATCTTCGGGAAGTAATCCGCCTGCACACCGAGCCGGTGCTGCCGGGCCGCTTCCACGCTCAACAACCCAAGCCGCGCCATCGGATTGTAGCTGCGGGAGGCCTGTTGCTGGGCTTGCGCTAACGTGAGGTGTCGAGGTCCGGCCGTAGCGGCTCCGGGAGACTGCAGGCCGATCTCCGTCATACCGGCAAGGCCAGGAACCGCTTCGTTCCAGTTCCGGACCGGTTGGCCGACGGAACGCAGGCCGGCATCCGCAAGGCCCGCACTCCTTTGCGAATCTGCCCCGCTGGCCTGGCCGATTGCGGAACCAGCAAATAGAACAGCAAACAATGCCAGGACAACCGGCTTCCGGTTCCACATTCGACTGGTCATAAGCCCTCCGTAAGTTGGTCTCCCTAGTCCGAGGATGAAATTGCACCAATGGAACGTTCCCTACCGCCTGGCACCTCGCTTTTAGACTTGCGGCTCTTCGCGCCCTCGGCGGTAGGGATCGCCCAGGCCGGCCCGAACAACAGGACCGGCGGTCTCAATAACTTACTTGCTGCTTAATACTCTTAGTGCGCCGTATGCTCTCTGCGGACTACTTTCCGTAACCAGCGATATCTTGGTGCGTATAGATACCGCGTCAGTCTACCCGGTACAGCGGCGGTTTGTGCCAGTGCCCGTTGGAGGCCTCAGGCTTGGGCCAATACAAACGCAATGCCATGAAGAACGGACCGTCCGGCGCGGGTAGCCAGTTCGATTCCTTGTCTTTCCCCGGCGATTCTTTCTGTACATAGAGCGTCAGTCCTCCATCCCCGTCACGCTTCAAGTCCGGCACCATCGGGGAATTGATCAAATACCGATTCAGTGAATTAGGGACTAGCATCTTCGCCGCGTCGTACATCGTGAGCGACCAGAATGCATTGACAGGCGGCAACTGGCCCGGGGCAAAGCGAAGCGTATATTGGCTGATCGCCCCATTCAACTTTCGGCCTTCGGAGTCGATCAGATATGCGGGATAAATCGCTTCCTCTTTCGAGTTACCATAAATGCCGCGCGCGGCAGCTAACATGCGATACAGAAAATTATCCTTCAAGTATGCGCGAGACCCGAACAAGTCAGCGCTGGTCCGTTCTCCCGTGGCTACTTGCTTCTCTACAGCCTCAGACGCCTGCCACGCATCGCTTCTTCCATCTTCGATCGCCTGCCGGATCTCCGGTGGAAGCGACCCAACATCAAAACTCTTACCCGCACCGACGCCGAGTTTGGCGAAGCGCTCCATGAGCGCCGTTTCGGACGGATGGGTGGGACAGAACTTCAGAACGAAGTTCAGTACTTTGAAAAAGTCCAGTGACTTACGCTCTTCCTCGGTGCTGAGGGCTTTGGGGAAGTCGATCTTCGGCGGCGCGCCAGGAGCGCGTTTGTCCAGAAACTGCGACAGCGGCTGAACTTTGTATCCGGCCTGAATCCTTTTTACATTTTCAATGTCGTCCGGCTTCAAAAGCTGCGTTCGATAGATCACCAGGGCGATCTCTGTCTCCGATGAAATCATCAGCCGCATGCCTTCCGGTTTCTCTCCCTTCCAGCGAGGGCCGGCGAGCAGGAAGTTACCTCCGCCATTGCCCGTGGTCCGGCTGCCGGCATAGGCAAAGTTGAAGGTGTAAGCGTCGATGAATTGAAGCGAGAAATAGCGGCTATCCGGAATAGGAGGAACGGTAAAGACTAATGGCTCTGCGCGCAGATCCGCGCCAATCACGGAATAGGGCGTATCGGAGTTCGGGCTCTGAACAACCCGATCCTCCGGTGTGTAAACCCGGGCCGTGCTATGAACCTCGTTCCACGAACCCTTGTATTCCTTACTATTGCGATCGACAAAGTAAGAATAAAGGATGCGGTAGTTATCCACCAGCGGAAAGCCATAAGTGTAGGCTTCTCTCGCGATGGAGCGAGCCTCAGTGGGTGTTACTTCTATTGTCTCCAGTTGACTTGGCGATTTCGTCGTCATAGTGAGTCACATACTGCGGCGCCAGGCCTGCGGTAATTTGTAGCGCTCGCATCGCCGCGGTCCGGCTGCGCGCCGATTCGGACCCTGGCCGCCGCGGACCATGGATGTGATGGAACTTACCGAATGCTGCGTCTTTGCCTGTTTCGCCAGTACTCCGCTGGCTCTCGGCCCGTTTGAAGTATTCGGCAGTAACAGGTACATCCGCTCCGTTTTGCACACGGCGCCCCGATCTAAAGATGCGGGAGAAAGAATTTCACCTTCAGACCCTCTGACGCAAAAAGAGGGAAGGAGATTTAAAACTTCGAGCAGAACTGCGTCTTCGGTACGGATTGAGCCAGAAGACAGCAGGCCCAGCGACGCGGACGGTGTTCCGCTCGTGAGTATGGCCGGCCACCCGGCAAGCCGCGTTCGTGAGAATCACGGGGCGCAGATGAGCGGCCCCAGCTAACGGCTCTACGGCTGTCCGGTCACGGCTGCCCCAGGCGTACGGCCGAGGATTCGGACCAGCCCGAGCGTTGCGATCTATCCCAGCAATTCAGAATCGTATTTCTCGAACAGCGCTCGCAGCTTTGGCGGGCTCCGGTCTTCCGTCGCATGGATTTCCCGGATCAGAGAGAAGATGTTCGAGGTCATCACCAGTAAATACCTTGCGCGGCCGGGCCCCGGGTTCCAATAGGTATGCGGCGTCCGGCGCGGAGCTAACACCGCTGATCCAACGCGAGCGGCGATTTCTTCGTCACCCACCAGCACCCGCAACTCGCCTTCGAGGACATACCAGATCTCATCGTCGTGGCGGTGCAGATGAAGGGGCGCGATCAGGCGCTTCTCACCTTCCGGCCCGCCCGCGTCCTGCCACTCGGCCACTACGAAGCCATCCGAGGCCGGGCCAATCGTATTGCTCAACAGAAGGGGAGCGTACTTCGGGGAACTCACATTCATGCTCCTCGGCCGGCAAGTTCGAGAATACGCCGGATATCCAGTATCTGAAATAAGCCCACCGGTATCCAGTTAGGCAGTGCCGACGTGCCGGTGCGGGGAAACTGTCCCGCCGCAACATGCCGCCTCCAGCTCGTAAATCAATCTTTCATTCGTTTCGGGTTACAATAGCGGCTTCCATGGCGATTTTGGATATCAATGAGATCCGGCGCATTCTGCCGCATCGGTACCCGTTTCTGCTGGTGGATCGCATCGTCGAAATGGAGCCGGAGCGAATCGTCGGCGTCAAGAACGTTACGCTCAATGAGCCGTTCTTCAGCGGTCACTTCCCCGATTTTCCCGTGATGCCCGGCGTTCTCATTGTTGAGGCTATGGCGCAGGCGGCCGGCATCCTGGTGCTGAAATCACTGGAGGACCGCGACAAGAAACTCGTGCTGCTGGTGGCCATCGAGAACGCGCGCTTCCGCAAACCGGTAGTCCCGGGCGATACGCTGCGCCTGGAAATGACGGTGCTCAAGCGAAAGGCCAGCGTGGCTAAGATGGCCGGCCGGGCCACCGTTGATGGACAGCTCGTGGCCGAAGCCGAAATGATGTGCAAGCTGGCGGATAAAGAAGAGAAGGTCGAAGCGGCACCGTAAGCAATGGCCATCCACCCGACCGCCATCGTGGACCTGCGGGCGCGGGTCGCCGAGAGCGCCGAAATCGGCCCCTACTGCATCATCGGCGCGGAAGTCGAAATCGGGGCGCGCACGCGCCTCATGGCCAATCTCTATATCGAAGGGCCCACCGTTATTGGCGAGGACAACATCTTTTTTCCGTACAGCACGGTCGGCGTCGCCTCCCAGGATTTGAAATACCAGGGCGAGCGCGCCGAAACGCGCATCGGCCACCGCAACCGCATTCGCGAATTCGTCACCATCCATCGCGGCACCCAGGGAGGCGGCCTCGTCACCTCCATCGGCAGCGACAATCTCCTAATGGCCTACACACACGTGGCGCACGATGCGCGGCTGGGCGATCACATCGTGCTCGGCCACGCCGCAACTCTCGGCGGACACGTGATCGTGGGCGATTGGGCCGTAGTGAGCGCATCCTGCGGCGTGCACCAGTTTTGCCGCATCGGACGCCACGCCATTGTGGGCGGCTATAGCGTCGTGACGCAGGACGTGCTGCCTTTCTCCAGCACCGTGAGTGAGCGCGAAATCAAGGTGTTCGGTGCCAATCGCGTAGGCTTGCAGAGGCGCGGTTTTGAAACCGGCGTCATCGAATCCCTGCAAACCGCTCTGCGCCTGTTGACGCGTTCACAGCTCAACACCTCGCAGGCCATCGAGCGCATTCGGGCTGAAGTGCCGTCCTGCCCTGAGGTTGACGAGTTGATCGAGTTCATCCACTCCTCGGACCGCGGCGTGGTGAAGTGATGCGCTACGGGTTGATCGCCGGCAATGGCCGCTTCCCGGTGCTGGCGCTCGAAAGCGCGCGCCGCCTCGGGCATGAAGTAGTCGTTATCGCCATCGCCGAAGAAGCTTCGCCCGAAATCGTGGCGCTCGCGCCCGAGTGCTACCGGATTTCGCTCGGCCAACTTGGCAAGCTGATCGAGATTCTGAAACAGGAAGACATCACCGAAGTCGTCATGGCAGGCCAGGTGAAGCACGCGCGCATCTTCTCTTCGATTCGCCCGGATTGGCGGCTGGTGAAGCTGCTGGCTTCGCTGCCTTCGAAGAACACCGACGGATTGATCGGCGGCGTCATGAAGGTTCTCGAAGATGAAGGCATCCATCTGCTCGATTCCACTTCTCTGCTGAAGCCCTGGCTGGCGAGCGCCGGAGCCATGACGCGCCGCAAGCCGGATAAATCGGAAATGGCGGATATCGAATATGGGCGGCGCGTCGCCAATGCCCTGGCCGGCTTCGACGTGGGACAAAGTGTCGCCATCTGCGAGCGCGCCTGCATCGCTGTAGAGGCGATGGAGGGCACCGATGCCATGCTCCGGCGCGCCGCGGAACTGGTGAACGGACGGCGTCTCACGCTGGTGAAAGTGGCGCGCCGGCGCGAGCACTTGCTGTTCGACGTGCCGGTGGTGGGCGTCTCCACCATTGCTGTGATGCGCGAAACGGGCGCGACCGTGGCAGCAGTCGAAGCCGGCCGGACTTTGCTGCTCGACCGTGAACAGATGATCGCCGCCGCCGAGTCCAACATCGCAATTTTCGGTTTGGAAGAATAGCAGGGCATATCATCAGGATTTGGCGTCCGAAAGCCCGGCCATTGCGCCGGCACAATTCGGGACTGCCAAGGAGGAGGAACTCTGGCAAGAACTCGCTTGGCCGTGGTTGGTGCGGGCCAGTTTGGACGAAACCACTGCCGCGTCATTCAGGAATCCGAGCGTGCCGAACTGGCGGCTGTCGTCGATCTCGATCCTGCCCGCGCCGCCGAGGCCGCGGGCGCGCATGGTGCGCTCGCCCTTACCGACTATCGCGCGCTCGCCGGAAACGTGGAGGGCGCCGTCATCGCCGCGCCCACCAGCGTCCATGAAGAGATCGGCTGCGCACTGCTCGAAGCAGGTATTGACGTGCTCGTCGAAAAACCCATCGCGCCGGATCTAGCCTCGGCCGCCCGCCTGGTGGAAACCGCCGGCCGCCGCGGCCGCATCTTGCAAGTGGGCCATCTGGAGCGCTTTAACCCCGCCGTTTCCGAACTGGAACGCCGCGCCACGCTGCCGCTGTTCTTCGAAATTCACCGGCTGAATCTGTTCAGCCCTCGCAGCCTGGATGTCGACGTGGTTCTCGACCTCATGATTCATGACGTCGATATCGTGCTCGCTCTTGCCGCCGCCGAGCCCGTGGAAATCCGCGCGGCCGGCATCTCTATTCTTTCGAGCAAAGTGGATATTGCCAACGTGCGGCTGCAGTTCGTCAACGGCTGCGTCGCCAATCTCACGGCCAGCCGCGTCTCCACTGAACGCGTCCGCAAGCTGCGTTTATTCCAGCCGCAGCAATATCTTTCACTCGATTATGGACGTCAGGACCTCGCCGTTTTTTCCGTCGCCGGCGAAGGCACGATCGGCTTCGAACAGGCCTCCGTCGCTAAGGCTGAACCGCTCAAGCTGCAACTGGACGCGTTTCTGGATAGCATGAAGACGCGCAATTTGCCGAAAACTTCCGGCAGCGCGGCACGTCAAAGTTTAGCGGTGGCCCTGGCAATTCTTGATAAAATTAGAGAGCACGCTCAGGTGGTCTCTCAAACCCTGGTAGCTGGATGGAAACCGTAGTCCATCGTGCGGCCGAAGATGAACTCCATTTTCTAACTGAGTGGGGGAATCCTGCCGACCGTTCCCGCAAGCGCGAAGCGGGAATCATCTCCATTCTGGTGCACGCCGCCGTGATTGTGCTCCTGTTGGTGGTGCCCGGGAGCCTGTTCGAGCCCTCCCACCGCGCGCCTGAGCCTCCGGTGGTGACTACGCTGATTGCGCCGCCCACCGAATTAACCCAGAAGGCGCCCAACCCCGGAAAAATTCAGAAGCGGTTTGAAGTACCCACCATCGCGCCACGGCCCCGCGCCGCCCTCCCCGAGCCGGCCCCCGCGCCGCCGCGAGCCCGCTTCCAGCTTCGCCAGCCGGCCGCGCCGCAACCCGCCGCTCCGCCCGGACTGCCTGCTCCTCCGCAGATGGAAGCAGCCACGAAGGAAACGCCACGCAATCAAGCCCTTCCGATTCCGCAGCCCACGCCGCAAATTCTGCCGGCAGAGCCACCCAAGATGGCGCTCGAGAATCCCGAAGAGCTTCCTTCCCCGGTGCCGCCTGAACAGCGGCGCCTCCCCATGCCCGATACTTCCGTTTCCGGTGCGATCCACCAGTTGTCGCACGATGCTTCTTCGGCCGGAATGGTCATCGGCAATCCCGATGTCTTCGGGTCCGGCAGCTATGGCGGAGGCCTGAACCTGCCTCCTTCGCCTGGCCTGAACGATGCCGCCATGATGCTGAAATCCGATCCCGAGGGAGTGGACTTCCGTCCCTATCTGCTGCGCGTACTGGCCGCTGTGCGGCGCAACTGGATGGCGGTGATGCCGGAAAGCGTACGGCTCGGCCGGCGGGGCGTGGTGGAAATCGAATTCTCGGTCGATCGCGGCGGCGCCGTTCCCAAGCTCGTAATCGCCCAGGGTTCCGGCACCGAGGCGCTCGACCGCGCCGCCGTAGCCGGCATCAGCGCTTCCAATCCTTTCCCTCCTCTGCCCACCGAGTTCAAAGGCGACCGCATCGTGCTGCGCTTCCGCTTCGCCTACAACATGCCCCGCCGGTAGCTATTGCGCGGCCATGGCAGAATTGAAGATTCATGAAGAACCGACTTGCTGCCGCCATGGGCGCGTATACGGTGCTGGCACTGCTAGCCGCATTCACACTCGATGGATTGCTGCGCGCCGCCGTCTGGATTCTGCTCGCGGGTCTCGCCGTGAAGACCTATATTGCCTACAAAGCCGGCTGGTAAATGCCTGTGATTTAGTCTGGAACAAGCGCCTGTTTCAAACTGAAACACGTTCCATTTCGGAACGCGAATTTCTCCTGCCTTTGGCTGAAAACAAGATACTTATCACCTAATTTCTGCTGGTATTCCGGTTGCACCCTTAGTCCCGTCGGTCGATATAGAACCGGCGATTCAAAAATCTCAAGACATCCAGAGAGAGGACGAAAAGCGATGCGGGTGCAAAGTGTGTCTACACATCGGAGACAGAAGGTCAGCTTACAAGTTCGGGATCAAATCATTCTCGAACATCTTCCCTTGGTCAAAGCAATTGCCATTCGCGTTCATGAAAGCTTGCCTGTTCACGTAGACCTCGATGATCTCGTCCACGCTGGTGTTCTCGGCTTGTTCGATGCCGTTGACAAATTCGATTCCAACAAAAACGTCCAGTTCCATAGCTACGCCAAACACCGCATCAAAGGCGCTATTCTCGATAGCCTCCGCCAGCTCGATTGGGCCTCCCGCGATCTGCGCAAGCGGCAGAAGCAGGTCGATTCGGTAACGCGCGATCTCACCGCCAAGCTCGGCCGCCAGCCCAGCGAAAACGAGGTGGCTGGCGAAATGGGAGTCGGCGTGGAGCGCTGGCGCCGCATGATGATGGAGCTGCGAACCGTTGGCTTGGTTTCCTCTGCGCCGGCGTCTCCCAACGACGACCGCGACCGCGTGCAGGAGTTCGCCGCAAGACCCGACTATCAGCCCGATGAGATGTGTTCCCGACGCGAGCTGCAACTCACCTTGGCGCGAGTTGTCAAGAGCCTGCCCGAGCGGTATCAGAAGGTGGTCTTTCTGTACTACACCAACGACATGACCATGAAGGAAATCGGCGATGTTCTCGGCGTCAATGAAAGCCGCGTTTCGCAGATCCACAAAACCGCTTTGCGGAAAATGGCAGTGGCCCTGGAATCCGAAGGCATCCATGCCGCCGACGCGTTCTGAAAACTGCGGCTGAACCCCTGCGCGACGGAGTGCGGCTCAGCCACTCATCCGTTGATCTCGAAGGCGCTGTACGTTCTCACCGGGGCTTCCTGCTCCTCGACGCCGCGGACCTCGGAAAATCGCGACCCCTGGTGCAGCATCGCAGCCAATTCCGACAGTTTCTCAGTCGGACCTACCGCGTACACCTCCACTCGGCCGTCATCCAGGTTGCGCGTATAACCGCGCAGGTTTAATCCTGTTGCCGCGTGCTGCACGAAGTACCGAAAGCCGACGCCCTGCACGCGTCCCCGAATGAACCATCTTCGAGCTACAACTGGTTTCATATTTTGGTTGCTTCCGCTTTTGGTTGCTTCCGCCGAGCGATCTGCCGCAACAACGACTATATCGTCTTCCGATCTATTTACCTGGAAAGTCCCCAAGAACCGTGTCGGTACTTTTCTAAGTGCACGGGCACTGTTCTCAGGTGAATACCCGTGGTAGGATTGTCTCTATTTTCACTTCGGGGATCTCTCAAATGATGTGCCAAGCGGTGTTTCGAACCAAGGTGCTGATGCTCCTGTCCATCGGCGCCGTTGTTTCTCTTCCGGCGGCGCTCTTCGCTGCGGCACAGATTCAGGGAGCCGATGGGCTCACGGTCTCGGTGGATGGCAGCGGCTTCTATGAAGTGGATGTTCCGAACTCCGATTGGCGCTTCAGCGGAGATCTCGGTACGGAACTGTCAAATCTTGCCGTGGTCACCGGAAGCGACAATGCAGGCTCCTACACCGAAATCGGTTTCGACTTCCAGACCGACGCCGCGCGCCATGCCGCTATCCGGTGCTACACCAATCGCAAGGCCGTAATGTTTTTCGTCAGTTATCCCGCCTCCGGCGCGCCGAATACGTTTTTGTTCCCGAACTTCACGCAGTTCCCCGGCGGTCTCGATCACATCGCCTTTGCCGGCATGTTCGCCTTCCCCACCTTCTACGGATTCCCGCCGGAAAGCCCGTGGTTTTTCTTCGATCAGAGTGCTCATGCCTTTGTGCTGTCGCCAGCCACCAATTTCATGGTCGCTGCCAATGCCTGGGGACCGAATGGCGAACTCACCGCTGGAATCTCTTCCAAAATCGCGACGCTCCCTCAAGGCTTTTCCCACCAGACACTGCTCGTGATCGACAACGGCATCAATCAGTTATTTCGAACATGGGGACAAACGCTCACGGATCTTTCCGGAAAGACTCGCCCCGCTAATGATACCGGCGTGATTCTGAATCAGGTCGGCTACTGGACCGACGCCGGTTCCGGCTACTATTACCACGGCGATCCGTCTCTTTCTTACCAGCAGACGCTCGTCGCCGTGAAGGCTGCGCTGGATCGTAAAGGCATCGCGCTCGGCTACATGCAGTTAGACAGTTGGTTCTATCCCAAGGGAGCATCCGCCGATTGGACCGATCGCGGCGACGGAATCTTCGAGTACTTTGCCGCGCCAGTCTTATTCGGTTCCGGCCTGTCCAGCTTTCAACAATCTATCGGAGCACGATTAATTACCCACGCGCGGTGGATCGACGTCAATAGTCCCTACCGGCATCAATACCGCATGTCGGGAAATGTTTCGACTGACCCGGCCTATTGGGATTACGTAGCTCAGTACTTATCGAGCGCGGGCGTCGCCGCCTATGAGCAGGACTGGCTCTCCGACCAGGCGCAAACCGATTTCAACCTCACTGATCCAAATGCTTTCCTTGATAACATGTCGGCCTCTATGGCGCGATTCGGTCTGAGCATTCAATACTGCATGCCCACCACGCGCCACGTCCTGCAGGCCTCCCGCTATAACAATGTGACTACCGTCCGCGCCAGCCAGGACCGCTTCGACCGCACGCGGTGGACTTCGTTCCTCTACATGTCGCCGCTGGCAAGCGCACTTGGAATATTTCCGTTCACCGATGTCTTTATGAGCGGAGAACTCGCCAACCTTTTGGTTGCCACACTTTCCGCCGGCCCGGTCGGCATCGGCGACCAACTCGGCCAGATCAACGCGCCGAATCTCCTGCAATCGGTGCGGCCGGATGGCGTGATCGTCAAACCAGATGTCCCGCTCCTTCCCGTGGACGCCAGCTACCTGACTGATGCTCATTCCCAAAACCTGCCGTTAGTGGCCACCACTTATTCGGATTTCGGCGGCTCGCGGGTATATTACTTACTAGCCTTCACGCAGGGCTCTGCTACGGCGGTGAGCTATCGCCTCTCCGATTTTGGAATGCAGCAGCCGGCTTACCTTTATGATTACTTCGGTGGCGCCGGCAAACTGGTAGCACCCGGCGATGTGATAACCGAGAATATCACCAGCGATTGGATCTACCGCGTAGCCGCGCCCATCGGTCAATCGGGCATGGCCATCGTTGGAGATACCGGCAACTTCGTGACCGCTGGAAAAAAGAGAATTGCATCCTTAACGGATGATGGCATTGTCCACCTCACCGTCGTGTTCGCTTCCGGCGAAACCTCCCGCAATATTTCCGGCTACTCGCCCGATGTGCCGGCGGCCCTCGCCACCGACGGTGCAGTTGGTTCTATGACGTTTGATGCCGCAACGGGAAAATTCAGCGTCTCCGTGATGCCGGGTTCGGATGGACAAGCGGCCATCCAGATCGTGCGCCATTTTCAGCCGCCTGTCGTGATGCCGCCGCCTGCGCCGGTACCGCACAAGATGCCGCATTTCAAAATCGGCTTGCACCCACGCTAACATTGGGTGATTCCCTTATGTTCTTCGCCATCTCACGGCATTCTGAAGAGTATTTAACGTAGCTTTTACAAAATTAGAAACTAACCGAGCGGGCTCCGTGTTCATCCAACCAGATGACCGTGCGAACCCAACACTGGCTATTCACTTTCGTAGCATCGGCAATCAGTGTGGCCGGCCTGCACGCCGCTGATTGGCCGATGTATTTGTATGACCTTTCTCATAGCAGTTATGACTCGAGTGAGACTCAGATTCACGCCGGAAACGTACCGCAGCTTCAAACTTTGTGGAAGACCAATGTTCAAGCTATCGTCTCCTCTGGAATCACGACTTCAAATGGGTCATTATTCTTCGGCGCCTGGGATGGAAACTTCTACTCGGTGAACGCCGCCACTGGCGCAGTCCAGTGGAGTACTTTCATTGGCGTGGCTCCTGACGCGCAGGAGCCTGGCTGCTTTCCCGGCATCGGGGTCGCCGCCCAACCGATAGTATCCGGCAACACGGTGTATGCCAGCGGCGGGGATTCCGCCGTCTATGCGCTGAATCGCGAGACCGGCGCCATTATCTGGCGGCAGCAACTGGCTGACCCCGATGGCGGCGGCTTTCTGTGGGCGTCAGCCGTGCTGTACAACAATGCGCTCTACATCGGGATTGCGTCTCTAGGCGATTGCCCTGCAATCCGCGCGGGCATAGCGCGGATCAGCCTCAGTGATCCCACGCACCCGCTGATTCAGTACACCGAGCCGGATGACGGCCCCGTCGGCGCCTCGGTCTGGGCTACGCCGGCCATCGACCAAGCCACCAATACCATCTACGTCGGCACAGGCAATGGCGATGCGCAGGATGCGAGCACAGGCCAATATGCCACCGCGATCCTTGCGATGGATGCCACCACGCTAGAGATCAAGGCGCACTTTTTCCTGCCGCTCAAGCCAACGGATGTCGACATCGATTTTGGCGCTTCCCCGACCCTCTTCCAGACGCCGGACGGAAAGCAGTACGTTTCGGACAACGCGAAAGACGGCGTGATGTACGTCCTTAACCGGTCCGATCTTTCCCTCGCGTGGAAGTATAAGCTGGCTACGGACTGCGTCGCCCCCGAGAAAGGCTGCGGCTCCGTTTCCTCCGCCGCCTTCGATGGCCGGATTCTCTACGTCGGCGCCGGGCAGACCGATGCCGAGAATGGGCCTCCGGGCCAAGTCTACGCCATCGACCCCGTTACGCAGAATCCCATCTGGGTTTACGCAGCACGCGGCATCGTCTTGGGCCCGGTCACGGTCACTCCCGGAGTGGTGTACGTGCCGACCACGATGGGCCTCGCAATCCTCGACTCCGCCACCGGAGTGGAGCTGTGGAACGATGGCTCAAACGGATCGGGAATTTACGGGCAGGTGGCGATTAGTAACGGCGTGATCTATAGCGCTTACGATAACGGCGATGTCATCGCCCGGGTCCTGCCGGTCTCGAGCGGCCCCGCCACGCTGGTAGCCGTGCCGCATACGCTGAAATTTGGCTACACCACCGCCGGCTCGCAGCCCGCCGCCCAACCCATTCGCGTATATGCCTCGCTGGGATCGCTGGATTTCACCGCTTCCTCCGACTCGGCCTGGATTCACATCGACCAGGTCAGCGGCACGACGCCGCTCACCATCAACGTCAGCGTCGATATTTCCGGGATGGCCCCGAATACCTACACCGGCAATCTGACCATCCGCAGCAACGATGGCAGCAGCACTCTCACTGTGCCGGTTACGGTGATCGTCAACGGGCCTCTACCTGCCATGACCGGCGCCAATATCGCCAACGCGGCCAGTTTTGTGCCTGGCCCCATGGCGCCGGGTAGTCTGTTCACCATCAGCGCGGCCGGCCTCGCCGGGGAAACCCTTAGTGCGCCCAGCGTGCCTTGGCCCACTGTGCTGAGCGGCCTTTCCGTCACGTTCAACGGGATCGACGCGCCCCTCGCCTATGTCAGTCCGACCCAGATCAACGGCCAGGTACCCTATGAAGTCCCGATGGATCAGGTGCAGGTGGTTCTCCACTCCAACGGCGCACAAAGCGCTCCCATTACCGTGACCATCGCGCCGACGGCTCCTTCGATCTTCCTGATCGGCGGCACCTGGGCGGCGGTGGTGAATCAGGACGGCAGCATCAATTCGGCGAATAACCCCGCGCCACCCGGAAGTTTCATTTCGCTTTTCTTTACCGGTCAGGGCCAGGTCGATACAGAGGTCGGCACGGGCGAGTCGGCACCCTTTCAAACCTTAAGCAACACGCTTGCTGATACGTCGGCAACCGTAGGCGGAGCACCGGCCAGCGTTCTCTATAGCGGCCTGGCTCCGCGCTTCGTGGGATTGGCCCAAGCCAATGTGCAAGTGCCCGCGATGGATCCCGGCGTCTATCCAATCACGCTGATTGTGGGAGACTCCACCTCGAATTCAGCCTTAATCGCCGTCGGCGGCACGTTGCAATAGCACAGCAGTACAGGACCTCAACCGTAAAGTGTTCGTACAACTCGCGCGCCCGGCATGATCGGCCATATCAGCTTTTACCCTTCGAACAATGGAGGCGCAGGCGAGGAAGTATTCCTGCCAGTTGGGAAGAACGCTCGGTTAAGCGAAGCTACCTGGCCAGAATCACATAGGAGGGGCTTGACCCTGATTCCGCGAAGTCTACGAAAGTCGATGAGATGATATAGTGCCCCGATTCCCGGATCATGCTATGCATGTCGTGAAGATATGCCCCATCTGACTTTCGCGTTTCTGAATTCAGAGTGGCTCCTCCGTCGCCTTGATGGGCCGTGCAAATTATCCCGACGAGCCTACGCGAAAGTGCGAACATCTTTTGAAGCGTAGCCTTCGCGGTCTTCTTGTTCAGGTACATCAGAACGCCGCAGGAAAGTACGAGATCGTATTGCTGATTCCCCGTCGCCTCACCAATTTTTGCCACGTCTGCATCAAACAACTGGACTTTTGAATTCACCGATTGGAGATACGACATGCCCGTTCGAACGGCGTAACGATCGATGTCGATGCCGTGCAGAGGTGCGGCCGCAGGAAGAACGTACAACTCCAGGTATCGCAGAAGATACCCCAAGGAACATCCGACCTCGAAAACCGATCGAATCTGCTCTTGCGGGTTGAGGCCACTGCTCCGATAGTAATCCACAATTTGACGAAACAGGAGCTGTCTCGTGGGATTCAGGCTGGATGCCTCGAACTTTTTCTTCGGCTCGTATGTGGCCGCATATGCCAAGTGATTGGACCAGAGAAAGCGGTGTAATGCCTCCGGGTCATGTCGCCGCAAGTCCTCCAGGATGCCTATAGAGAAATCTGGAACCCATCGAAATTTCAGACGTTCGATTCGAAGAACTAAGCCCTTTCGAATCTCCAAAGGAAGTAGCATACTGCAAAGCCCAGCCGACTTTCGGATGGTACTGCGGGCTACTTTGATCGCTAGGCGTTTCATAGGTATTCGGATTAACCCTCGCCTGTCATCGACAGATTCCATCGAAATACGGCAGGATTCACGGATTAAGCCCCTCGGTACTCGGAGATGTGTGCCGCAATCCGCTGGGCGATCAGACTAGGGCGATGAATCCGGGAGTCTATCCAGTCTCACTGATCATCGGAGACTCCACATCGAACACCGCCCTGATTTCAGTAGGCGGCGCATCGCAATAGCAAAGTAGCAGCAAGACAGCCAGTGTGATCCAACACGACGCGACCGCCGTGGGGCGGCCTTTCCAAGCGGCGGACCTGCTTTCGAGCAGGTCCAGCCGGCCTCAGGCCGGCTGGACACCGGAGCAAGTCCCGCTCCACCGAATCACTCAGGCGCAAACCACAGCTCCCCACCCCATTTAATAAAGCACCTGTCCGCCTCCTGGCATCAACCCACAGGGAGAACTTATGAGCAGGCATAGTGTGCTGGAGCCTCCGATTCAAGAGTCAACGGCCGCCGCACCCAAAGAAGCAACCGCTTTTACCAAAAGCGCCAACGCAGCAATCTTAAAAAACTTTCCGTTCGCCGACGCGCAGGATTTCGAGGACGTCCGGCGCGGCCTCATCGCGACTTTGCCCAATATGGAAATCAAGAACGCCGAAGGGCAGGTCGTATGGACACTGAAGGGCTATGAGTTCCTGGCCAAAGAGCAGGCACCCGATACCGTGAACCCCAGCCTCTGGCGGCAGTCACGGCTGAACATGGCCAATGGCCTCTTCAAAGTCGTAGACCGCGTCTACCAGATTCGCGGCTTTGATCTTTCCAACATGGCCATCATCGAAGGCGACACAGGGATCATGCTCATCGATCCCCTGGTCTCGCCCGAATCCGCCAAAGCCGGTCTCGATCTCTACTATGCGAACCGGCCTAAAAAGCCGGTAGTCGCCGTCATGTACACGCACAGCCATGTCGATCACTATGGTGGCGTAAAGGGCGTAGTCAGTGAAGCGGATGTCGCGGCCGGCAAGGTGAAGATCATCGCGCCCGAGGGCTTTCTCGAAGAAGCCATCAGCGAGAATGTCTATGCCGGGACCGCCATGGGCCGGCGCGCGATATATCACGCCGGCCTCATCTTACACCGGGGTGAGAAAGGACAGGTAGACGACGGTTTGGGTAAGACGGGGTCATCAGGCGCCTCCACATTGATTCCTCCCACGGTGACGATCACAAGAACCGGCGAAACTCTAACGGTAGACGGAATCCAGATGGAGTTTCAAATGGCGCCAAGCACCGAGGCGCCGGCCGAAATGCTCATCTACTTCCCGCAGTTCAAAGTACTCGATGCCGCCGAGGACGTCACTCACAACTTACACAACCTCTACACGCTTCGTGGAGCTCAAGTACGCGACGCTAAGACGTGGTGGAAAGTGATTCACTACGCGATCCACCATTTCGGCCACAGGACCGAAGCAATCATCGCGCACCATCACTGGCCGACATGGGGGACGGACCGCATCCTGGCGCTGATGGCCAATCAACGTGACATGTACAAATACATCCACGATCAATCCCTCAATCTCGCGAACAAAGGCTTCACACCCATCGAGATCGCCGAGCAGCTTCAACTGCCGCCCGGACTCGCGAGTAAGTGGTACAACCGCGATTACTATGGCAGCGTGAACCACAACGCCAAGGCCGTATATCAGCGCTACCTCGGTTGGTATGACGGCAACCCCGCGCATCTGTATCCCCATATACCGGTCGATGCCGCGAAGAAGTATGTCGAGTACATGGGCGGCAGCTCCCACGTAATCCAGATGGCGCGGGAAGACTTCGCGCGTGGTGACTATCGCTGGGTTGCCGAAGTAATGGACCGAGTCGTATTCGCCGACCCGTCGAACAAAGAAGCGCGCGAACTGGAAGCAGATGCCCTGGAGCAGCTCGGCTATCAAACCGAAAATGCCGTTTGGCGGAATAACTTTCTGCAAGGCGCGTCCGAACTCCGCAGCGGCATACCGAAAACCCAATTCGGCGGCGTCGCTACACCTGACGTCGTCGCCGCCATGTCGAGCGACATGCTGCTCGACTATATGGGCATCCGCCTCAATACGTCGAAGGCCGCGGGCAAATCGATCCGCATCAACTGGAAGCAGCCCCGGTCCCACGAAGTCTGCGCGATCACGGTGGAGAGCAGCGTCCTCATCTACACCGAAGGCAAGTCATTGCCGGATCCAGGAGCGACCATCACTATCGAGCGCACCAACCTAGCGAATGTGCTCATGGGTGGCTCGAGCTTGGACGCCGAAGTCCAAGCGGGCCGCGCCAAAATCGAAGGAGATCGCGCCCAGGTCACGTCTCTTTTCGGGATGCTCGATTCGTTCGAGCTGATGTTCCCGATCGTAGAACCGTAGTCGGCGAGATGGCCGCTTGCGCCAGACCCCCGGCTTCGCCGCGGCCTGCGCGCTACCGCGCCACTGGAGATTCGCAATCCAGCCCGCGTACACTGAATGCCATGGACCTGGCAATTCGGGCAGATGACGTGCGCGCGGCAGCGAAGCGGATACAGCCGCTCGCCCAAAGAACTCCGGTTTTCACATCCACTGGATTTGACGCCGAAGCCGGGCTGCGGGTTTTCTTCAAATGCGAGAACCTGCAGCGCGGCGGAGCATTCAAAATCCGCGGCGCGTCAAACCTGATCCTCTCGCTGCCCAAAGAGGCGCTGGCTCACGGGGTAGTGGCCTACTCGTCCGGCAACCACGCACAAGCCACCGCTATTGCGGCGCAGTATGTAGGCGCGGCCGCAACGATCGTGATGCCGCGCGACGCCCCACAATCGAAGATGCAGGCCACGCTCGCCCGCGGTGCGCACATCGTCACCTATGACCGCTTCACCGAGAGCCGCGAGCGCATCGCTGCACGCCTTCTGAAAGAAAGCTGCGCCACATTAGTGCCGCCCTTCGATCATCCGCTCATTATGGCCGGCCAGGGAACGGCGGGCCTTGAGTTGTTGGAAGAAGCCGGCCCGCTCGATGCGCTGATTACGCCGGTCGGCGGCGGCGGCCTGCTATCCGGCTGCGCCACCATTGCCAAAGACCTTCAGCCCGGAATACGCATTTTCGGTGCGGAACCCGCGGGAGCAAACGACACGTTTCTATCGATGCAAGCCGGCAAGCGCGTGTCCGTAGACCACCCGGACACCATTGCGGACGGTCTGCGTTCCCCACGCCCCGGGGAGTTTACCTTTCCCGTCTTGCAGCATTTCTTGGAAAGCATCGTACTAGTGACCGACGACGAAATCCGCGCCGCCGTGAAATTTCTCCTGCTCCGCCTGAAAATCCTGGTAGAACCGAGCGGAGCCGCGCCCGTAGCTGCACTGCTTTTCAAGAAACTTCCGCAAGACCTCCGCTCCATAGGAGTAATCCTCTCTGGAGGCAACATAGATTTCGAAGAGCTGGCCCAGTACTAACAAGATAAGTAATCCAAGCCGCCAGCCAACTCGTGGGGCAGTTCTTTCAGACTGCGCGCCACCTTTCCATGTGGCCCTGGCCACCAAAGCCAGATCCTCGAATGGTCACCAAAAGGCGACCAAGCACAAAATCCTCAAACTCCCGGCTCCAACACCTAGCCCGCAACTCTGAATATTCGAAGGAACACAAAGACCCCGGCCTCATCATCGCGTCATTCACACCAGCTTTTCCAGCACCAGTGTTTCCATCTCCGTCACCCGCTCGAAGACCGCGTCGTTTGTGAGAAGGGCGGTCGCTCCCCACTGCATCGCAGTTGCCGCCTGAATCGCATCCGGTGTTCGCAATCGATGCGTGGCCCGCAGCCGCGCCGTCAGGTCCGCAATCCCAAGGTCAGGACCAATCCATTCCAGATGCGGATACGTGGAGAGCAAACTGAAGAATTGGTCCACCCGCTGCTCATCGGAGTCGCGATATGGCTGTACCAACAACTCCGTCATCGTGATGGTAGAAGTGACCGCCCGGGAATCCGCTTGTTCCACCCAGGCAAAGATGCGCTCGGTCAGTGCAAGGTACTGGGAATTCGCTTCCAACTGATAGATGAATACGCTCGTATCAAGCGCAATCCGCCGGTGCCGCCGCAGGAAAGCCCGAAGTCGGTCTAATCCCAACTTCGCCGTTCCTTCTGAAGGTGAGAGGCGGAATATGCGCCGCGAGCTATGCCGCGAATCGCCACGTGCGGCGACTTAGGCTTTTGCAGAACAATCACTTTCTCGCCCCGAGTCACTACCAAGAGCTTGTCACCAGGCGCAATTCCTAAAGCCTCGCGGGCCTCACGCGGAATCACGATCTGGTTCTTCGATGAGAGCGTCGCTTCGGCCATCCCTTTACATTTTATCAAAAAGTAAAGCAGCCGTCTCAGGCGCTCCAAATCGCATTTGTGCTAACGGCACCGCATCAGGGGGGCAGAGAGTCACATTGGGCCGCCGGTCCTCGTTGAGATCGCCCTCGATACGACTCGCCGTCGTCAGTTCTCTCCCTTTCGCGCCGTAGACCGCTGCTCAATCCGCTCATCCCACGTTCCCCGCATTCGCTTTCACAAACCCGCGCCTTCGAATTTGATACACGCATGTTCCGAATCTGAATCACGGCCACTCGAGTCCCGGCGTATACTGATGGAACGTCAAAGCTGCCGAGGTTATCGCCCATGACATTCAAAACCGCGGTAATTCTTTCACTGATGCTCGCAGCCGCTGCCTTCGCGGACGACAACTCCCTGCTGCGCATCGACCATTACGTCCAGGTTCGTTCTTCGGTGCCCGCGATTTCCGGAGAGTTCACCGAAATCTACGTTCGCGAAGTCGCTGACCCGGGCACAATCTTGCGCGGCGGTCCGGCGCCGGACCGTGTAGTTCTCTTCGTCCATGGCGCCGGCACTCCCGCCGAAGTCGCCTTTGACATCCCCTACCGCGATTACAGTTGGATGGCCTATCTGGCGCACTCCGGCTTCGACGTCTTCTCCATGGACATGACCGGTTACGGACGCTCCACGCGCCCCGCTGCGATGAACGACCCCTGCAATCTATCGAGCGCCCAACAGAAGGCTTTTGTTCCCGATCTGATCCCGGCGTCCTGCCAAGCCAGCTATCCGCACCAGATGACCACCCTTGCCTCCGACTGGGACGACATCGACGCCGTTGTAGACCGTATTCGCGCTCTCCGTCATGTAGCGAAGCTGAGCCTGCTCGGTTGGTCGCTCGGTGGTCCGCGCGCCGCCGGGTATGCGGCCCATCACGCGGACAAGGTCGCGAGACTGGTCCTGCTCGCCCCAGCCTACAATCCCGCCGCTCCGGCCGAGCCGCCCAAGCAAGTGCCCGCAAACGGCGCTGCGATGAACACGCAGTCCCGCGCGGAGTTCATCGCAAACTGGGATCGTCAGGTGGGCTGCCCCGATCAATACGAACCGGCGGTTCGCGACTCCGTCTGGTCGGAAATGCTCCTTTCCGATCCCGTAGGCGCCACCTGGGGTCCTGGTGTGCGTCGCGCTCCTCAGGTGACGTCTTGGGGCTGGACCAAAGCCGTCGTCGCCGCCACACAAATCCCGGTGCTCATGGTCTCAGGAGCGTATGACAAGCAGGTCAACCCCGACCGCGTCCGCCAACTCTACGCCGACTTGGGCTCATCGAAGAAAGTGTTTATCGATCTCGCCTGTTCCTCCCACAACGCCATGTGGGAGAAGAATCACCTGCTGCTCTTCCATGCATCTCTGGAGTGGCTCACCGAAAGCACAGTAGACGGCAAGACGGAAGGCATGATGCGCCTGGGCTACTGAAACTTCGTCACACGGATTGGGAACTGGCGTAGCCGTTCAAACCAGTAAGGCAATCACGCCGGTAACGACCAATGCGATGGCCCAGATCAAGTCCAGATTCAACCATGACCGGCGGAGCATCGCCAGACCGAATTTCTGATACACCAGCAGCGCAACCAGTGTAGTGACACTCAAGTACCCCAGCGTGTGGATGACCGTGGCCCATATGCCGCCGGTCGCGCTTTGTGCCATAGCGTGATGATGCGCATGCGTCCCCGCCAGCACCACCGGCAGCACCATCAGCCCGGCGCCGTGAGCGGATGCCATGAGAAACGACCACACCGTGAGTTCGCGAAAGCCCACTTGCATGCCGCCCCAACGGAAATGCCGGCTCCGAATGAGCTTGTACACGCCCAGCCCAATCAGCGCCGCGGCAACGCCAATCCGAATATAGTTCAGCGGCAGTGCCACCTGCGCCAATCCGGCGATCAGAACCACGCAACCGATAGAGAGAGCGTGCCCCAGCGCGATCGGTGGGAGCGACCACGCAACGGCTCGCGCGCGATGTTCCTGCATGCCGCGAGCCACCGCGAACAGCCAACCCATTCCGGGATTGATGCCGTGATACGCTCCCAACAAGAAGAGCGCGGACCAGGCTGCCAGTTGTTCGTTCATGCGTAGCAATATGAGTCTGAAGAAGCGTCGCCGCCTTCCAGACGGACCTGGTGCCCCCGCAGTTCTCCGAAATCCACAAAGAACTTCGGATCGATCTCCATGCCGCCTTCTGGTTTCGCGTTGAGCTTCACCATCCAGCTCTCGATGCCCTCCGGATAAAACTGCGCGTCCCACGGACTATACAGAGAGTTAGTGAAGTAGATGCGCTGGCCGTCCCGGCTGAGTTCCACCATTTGCGGAGCGCCGTTCAAAGGCTTCTTGGGATTCTTGGGATGCGCCGCCTTGCGAACAATTCCACCCAGGTGTACCGATCCGGTCTTTTTGGGGTGGAACGGATCGGAGACATCGAATTGCAGAAACTCGCCCGTGCCGAAGCACGAAACATACAGGAAATGGTCGTCGAGAGAAAGATTGATATCCGTGATCAGCGGCGGAACAGCCTTGAATCCCTGCAGCAGAGGCGGCAAGTTGGCCGGATCCGCGGGCTCGGCCGGAATGTCGATCACTTTCTTGATCGCCCATTTTCCGTCGTTGCGGTGCCAGACCCAGATCGAGGCCGAGAGATCTTTCAGTGAGACCACCACGCCCAGAAATCCGTACGCGCGTGTGGGATCGTGGGCCGGCCGCAGCTCCAGCGCCATCTGGTATTCGGAGCCCAAATCGAGTTCCTGTTGGTGACGCCGCTTGAGCAGGTCCCAGACATGCAGCTTGTGGCCGTAGCCGCCGCTCAGCAGAATCTCCGGATTCACTCCGTTCCTCACCATGCTGGGCGTTCCCCATTCGCTGGTGATCAGGGTGTCGAATCCCAAGTGCCACCAGAAATCATAAGCAAGCTTCTGTGGGCCGCGATCCAGTTCCCACTTCCCCTGAACATCGAAGCTCTCCGGATCCATCACGAAAATTCCGCCGGGACCGCCTCCATCCGGAGTTCCCAGCGCGCTAACGAAGATTCCGTCGGGGCCGCAATGAACCGTATGCGGCGACGCATACCCCGCGCGCCCAGCCAATGTCTCCGGTTCAATCACCTTCACGATTTGCGGTTTTCGCGGATCCGGTTTGGTATCGATAATGTGGATGCGCGAGGAATGAATTCCCGGCACCACCAGGTACCGGCGCTCCACATGAGGATGCGGAGCGTGCGGGCACAGGCAGGCGCTGCACGCATTCCACCCAAAATGGTGCAGCTCATCGCCGGCATTCGGCATATCCACCTGGCCGACAAGATGGCCGTACGCCGAGGACGCGGGATCAACATCCACGACGCCTAATGCATCGTGCCTGCCGTTATTCTTTCCATTGAGCATTGCGACGAATGCCACCCCTTCCGCCGGAGCCTCCATCGCCAGCTTCGGTGAAGGGTAGAACGTAGGATCGGGGCGCCAAATCGACATCGTGAAATCTCCTTTCAGCTAGAGTGACACAGTAACCCGCAGGAATGTGGCCGGTATGAGAGTGCCGGCATCTTTGCTCTTGTTTTGCGCGTTCGCCAACTCCACAAGCTGATCGTGAAGTTCCTTCGCCTTTCCGTTTTTTTGTGCCGCCTCCACGGCGTTCATCGTCGGCCCATAGAATGCTTCAAACAGGTCGATAAAGTCTGTGGGCGTCTGGTCGGGCGACGCAAAGTAATACGTGTCCTTCACCAGGGAGATCTTCTCTCTGGGGACGCCGGCCTGTCCGAACCGCTCGATGATATGACTCTCCACGCCCCACGCCATGGGGCTGATGAAGCCTTCTGGCGGCTGGGGAAGAAACGCCGAGCTGATCCGTAGCAGTTCGGATACGAATGTCGGGTCATTCGGAATCCAGTTGCCCATCACCACCCGGCCGCCCGGTTTGGTTACACGAACCATCTCCCGCGCCACATCAAAAGGTCTGGGTGCAAACATCGCTCCGAATATCGAGATCGACAGATCAAACGAATGGTCCGCGATTCCTTCCAGATTGCAGGCGTCTCCGTGCTGAAACTTCAGCCGCGTCAGTCCCGCTTCCCTGGCTCGCCGGTTCCCGGCCTCCACAAGATTTCTGGAAATATCGATGCCGGTCACGTCCGCTCCCAGGCGCGCCAGTGGGACCGCTGTCGTGCCGTCGCCACAGCCCAGGTCCAAAGCTCGAAGCGGCGGCCTGATCTTCAGTGATTCGGCAATAGCTTCACCGGATTGACGCATGAAAGCCGCAATCTCAGTGAAGTCGCCCTTCTCCCACAATGCCTGGTTTGGATTGATCGAAGCTTCTTTCGCGGTCATCATCTCATCTCCTTCAGGGGACCTCGCTATAACTGCCCGAAGTCCTCTTCGCGATTACGATTGTGCGATGATCCCGCTCATTCATCCATGCCCGAGCGTCGCCATCATTTGCTCGAAAGACCGACGCCAGCGGATTTCTTTGCCCGGCGTCCAGCGAACTTTGCAGCAAGTCTGGAAGACACCGCTGCGGATATCGCTACTCGTTCGAATGGAGATCAGGCAACGAGTAGCTCGTACTCCGTCCGCCTTCGGGATTTCGGACAAGAATTCCCTGCTTGACCAGCGGCAGAATATCGCGAAGCGCGGTGTCCTGAGAACATTTCGCCAGCTTCGCGTATTTGGAAGTTGTGAGCTTTCCTTCGAACCTGTCGAGCAAGCGGTTCAGAACCAGGCGCTGCCGGTCATTGAGCGCGATGTTTTGGATTCGCTTCCAGAAGCGCGCTTTGATGAGCACCGCGTGAAGCATCGTTTGAGCGCTATCGATAGCCCGCCCCAGACAACCCAGGAACCATTCCATCCAGGGAGTCACATCCATTGTCCCCTTCTGTGTGGCTTCCAGAATGTCGTAGTAGGCGTTCCGCTCCTGCCGGATCTGTGCCGACATGCTGTAGAAACGCTGTGGACTGTTTTCCGAGCGTGCCAGAGCCATATCGGCGATCGCGCGTGCAGTACGGCCATTGCCATCATCGAACGGGTGGATCGTGACGAACCAGAGATGTGCCAGGCTTGCCTTCAGTACCGGGTCGACGCCGGCACTCCTCTCGAACCAATCAAGGAACGTCTTCATTTCACGATCGAGCCGCTCCGCCTTCGGTGCTTCGAAGTGGACGTGCTCCTTTCCCATCGGTCCTGTGTGGTCATCGCGCCAAGCCCCTGTCCTGATCCGCGCGGTCCCGCTCCGCGCCGTGGGAAACAGAGATGCGTGCCATCCGAAGAGGCGCTCTTCGGTAAGCGGCTCATTAAATCGGCGCGTCGCGTCGAGCATCATTTCCACGACGCCTTCCACGAGCCGGTCAGCCGGCTTGAGCCCGCCGATGTCTATGCCCAGGCGTCGAGCAACGGAAGAACGAACCTGCTTCGCGTCCAGCTTTTCTCCTTCGATTTCACTGCTCTTCAGAACGTCCGCGGTCAGTGTCTCCAGCACAGCCTCCTGCCGAAGCGCGAATCCCAGTGCTTCCATATGACCGATCAGCCGCCCCTGGCAGTGCCTGACCGAGGCCAGGGGTTCGGCGAGCTTTTTCGTGCTCCACTGGAACCGGGGCCAGCCGTCCAGTTCGTGAATGTACATTCTCCGCACTATCTGCGGGGATTATAACAGATATTCTCCGCAGGAGGGCTATCCGACGCATAGAATGCGGAGATTACGGCGCAGATTCACCGCAAACGTTCACATACCGCAAGTGACGTTTCCTTTTTGTCCTTCGGAATGAGCCGCCCTTGCCGGTCGTTATGTTCTTGCGCGTCCTACTCTCCGGGTGTGCAATAGACCAATGGAGTATCGCTGTGAAGATCTTCCACAATTCGGCGTAGTCCTGCTTCCACCTTCATCCCCCGAGTACCTTGAACTTCTTGCCGGCATTGAGATGCGTCTGGCAAATACTCTTCCAGGAGCGCCGCCGCAATTTCAGCGCGCGGATAACAGCTCTGCGCCGGCGATGATCTTATGTAATCAATCGCAAGGTCCGATAGCGGCCGTGTCCTGGATTTGGAAGTTCGAACCGGAAACCGGCAGGCCGATGTCTCATTCAATCGCAATCGCTAGCGGTACCTCCTTGCTTTCACCGTTCGGTTTGGATGAACGATCGAAGAAGGTTTACGGCTATTGGCACCTCATTCTGCCCGGGTCAAAACGCATCATTCGCGGGAGCAGCATGTTGGGTAATAACACGGATGTGCGTCCTCCCGCGCCCGACGAACTTTGGAAGGGAGGCGGGCTCGGATTCGGTGGCGGCTCACGCAGCCCTCAGGGACCTTTGAAGGCTATTACATTGGTGCTGGACGGAGTCTTTTTTGCCGATGGTGGCTTCGCCGGCCCCGACACCCTTCACAACTTTGATCGCATAACCGCCAGCGTCGCCGCTCACCTGCAGGTTGGGAACATGGCGCGCGATGGGCATTATCAAGGCCGGACACCCGCGGAAATCTTCCGCCAGATCGAAGCAATCACCGGTCCTGATCGCGGCCCAGCCGTGCCACCGCCGCCCCGAAGCGCAGGACGCGGGTACAACGACGACCGTCAGGACAGCTTGCGGGATCTAGCCTGGCGGATTGCGGGAATGCGTCATAGTATTCCCGACGAAGAACGGGCCCTGGATCGATTAATGTCCTGGGCTAATGCGGATATTCCAAAGTTCCGCAAGCTCTAAGACGACGCCGAACCCGTGCGATCGGTAACTGTTATGGCGCGTCAGCCCCACCCCGATCTGGCTTGAGCCCAATCGCTACGATGTGGCGTTCATTCACCAGAGAAAACACATCATTTTTCGAACTGCGCTCCGTACTGACCTGACCCGCGGCGGCGTGCGCGTTCAGGCGCCATGTTTCATCCCTGCGGGGCCTCAGGCTGCCACTTCGGAGCGTCGACGCCGAACTGCTCAGCATACTCGGCGGTCAGCCGCTGCCAGCCGCGGAACTTCATCGCCTCGCCGCCAGCGATGCGGCCGATGGGAGTCCCGGCGAGAAGGCGATCCAGCACATCGAACGCAATGTGCCATCCAGCCGCGCCCCACGAGATGAAGCGGCGATCGATGCTGTGCCACAGCGTCAGGCGCGTGCCGCCGTCAACAGTTCCGAGTTCCCACCGCATGTCGCCGTACTCGAGAAGCTTGGGAGCATCGGCGCGCGTCACGGTGGTTGCGAGTGGCGTCGGCGCTCCCACCCAGGTGAGATTCACTCTGGCTCCGGCCGTACCCAGGCTACCATCGGTTACGAATGGCGCCCACTCTCGCAGATGCGCCGGATCGGTGAGCGCCTGCCAGACTTTTTCCGGCGGGTGCCGCAGCTCTCTCACAAGAATGAGTGTCCACTTTTCTCCATCCTTCCGCACCTCCGCACCGCTTGCCGGACCCGGCGTGTACTCCTCGCGATCGTTCATCGTCGTCTCCTCGTCTTCTTTTTCGCTGGCATGGACCGCTCCATGCGGTCGAGATGGCGTTCCAGAGCATCCACATGAGCGGACCAGAACCGCCGGAACGGAGCCAGCCATTCATCCATCTCCTGAAGTGGTCCCGGTTTCAGCCGATAGAGGCGGTGCTGTGCGTCCACCGTTGATTCCACAAAACCAGCCTCGCGCAACACTCGCAAATGCTTGGACACGGTTGTCTGCGGCATACGCAGCCTACGCTCAATCTCACCAACAGACTGTTGTGAGGAAACCAACAGACTTAAGATCGCCCGCCGGTTCGGCTCCGCGACAATTTCAAAAACAGACTGCATTCTCTTGGTATACTCGATAGAGCATATGCGTGTCAAGGTATATAAAGTCCAAGAGCACAGGCAACAGTTATTACCTTCAGAAACGCTCTCACCGCCCGCCCAGGCAATCGCCTGCTTCATGCCGGCGACTATTTCCCGGCCGACGCTCTTCTTGACAACCCTTTCAAAAGCAATAGGGCGCTGTCCGCGTCAAGTCTGTCCATGCGCTAAAAGCGTATAGACATGCAAGCTAAGGAACTCAACTGTCAGTCGACTTGCCGGATTCCTTGTGACCTAAGTCACGGTGCCTGGATGTCTTGGGCGCGATCGTGGAGATAGAGAATATTGCCTTGAAACTACTGGACATCCACACATTCAACGATTACGACGAACACGAGATCGCGCGGCGCGTGCTGCTCGATGACCCGGTGATGCGCACCGTTCTGGTCAGCCTGAAGGCGGGACAAGGCCTGGCGGAACACAGTGCCAGTGGGCCGGTCACCGTTCTCACGCTTTCCGGGAGAGTGACCTTCCACGAGGACGACGAGAGCGCCGACCTGCGCGCGGGCGCGTTGGTTTGCCTTGCGCCGGGCCGGAGGCACAAACTACAGGCCCGTGAAGATTCCAAACTGCTGGTCACCATGGTGAAGCCGCCCGACGAAGCCGCATGGAATTCGCTGGCGCCCGCCGGGTCCGAAATCGACTTGCGGGCGACACCGCGCGAACGCCGCCACCCCATCGTCTTCTGGGCCTTCGATCAGTTGGCGGTGAGCGAATCCTTCACCCTGGTCAATGACCACGACCCGCGGCCGCTGCGCGCGCAACTGGAGCAGGCGCGCCCCGGTGAGATTCGCTGGGAATACGAGGTGCAGGGCCCTCACGAATTCCGCATCCGGATCTCGCGTGTGGCCGCCGCGCCTCCGCATGATCAGGAGACCTATCTGGCTGCCGGCCGCGCGCACTAAGCGGACCGGCGTGCCCGATCAGCGGCGGTTCCAGTTCAGTTGCATGCGGTCGCGGCCCGCGGTGGCATCGAAAGAAACGCCGTTCACATCGCGCCGCCCGCTGGTAGAGATCGACATGACGCCGCGATAGGGTCCTACGCGATCATTGAGAGAGACGTCCGCGCGGAGCACGTCGCCGTTGGCGCCAACGATATTACCGGCAAACGTCAGCGTGCGACCGTTACTGGCGCGAAACGTGGCGGTCACGCGCCCGGTGCGGTCAATCAGAACGCTCGCATCGGAGAGTTCCAACCTGCCCATTCCGCCTGCGACCACCTGACCGCGCCCCCGCCCGCGATAATTCAACGTGTCGTTCCAGCCGAAGCCGCGCGAAGGCGCACCGAAGCCGGGAGCCGGAGCCGGTCCTGGCCGTCCGGCTACACCATTCATTTGCCAGCTCAAGCGGAAATGATACCGGCCGTATCCTCCCTGGCTGTCGCGAATCCGAACAACCGCTGTGAAATTATTGCGGCGGGAAGGTGGCTGCGCCAAGGCGATGTCGCCGCGCCGGTCGATCACTTCGAAATTGAATCCCGGCGGATTGGCGGGCAGCGGCGCATTGCATTCGGAGCCGTCGTTGGTCGCGTCCCTGCCGGAAATCGTTCGGACGACAACGGAATCGCCTCGGACGGAAACCTCGACCTCACCATCCACCTGCAGGCGGATATCGCATTGCCCCTTGCCGAACGGCACATCCGTTCGCGTCATGCGGGCCACAGTAAAACGAGTGTCGGCGGCGGCAGGAAACGCCGCGGCGCACAGCAGGAGAGCAATTAATCCACGAGAGAGAACGATCTTCGACATTCCCACAGCATAGCGCGGCAGCCGCTGCGGTTCACTCAGCGCCAGCCGGCTGGTCACGGCCCGGAAAGATGGCGGAAAGATGGAAAGAAGCACTGTGCGGCGACGGTGCATCAAAAGAAGCGGGTATCAGCTTGTACTGTCCAACGGTGAGTGACGCTCCTTGAGCGAAATCAAAATAATAGACGGAACCTCGCTGGCGCCATTGCACTCCCGGCAGCGGAGCCGGTTTCACGAGCGGAGGCAGCAGCCACACCACCCTTCGCGAACCGTCTCTCAGCAGCCCTCGGCCCGGTTTGGTGTAGACGCGCGCACGGTGATAGAAGGTCCATGGCTGATCGACTTCGGGCGGCATCACCACCACGTAATCGTCCGGGAAGTAGTAGACGATCTGACGCCAGGAAACGCTGGCGCCCGAATACAAAATGGTGGCCGGCCGTTGCAGGCGAAGTTGGTCGATGGCATCAAGCGTGGAATTCGTGATGCGGTCTACCATCGCCGCAGCCTTATAGCTGGACGCCTTGGCGATGTGCGTCGGCGGCACAAAGAACAGCACCACATGCGCCGCCACCGCCGCGCCTGCCATGGCATATACGCGCCGGCTGCTGCACTTTGCGAGCACGGCCGCGAGCACACCCGCACCGATCATCGAGAGTACCGGAATGCTGGTGAGCGCCTGGTCGGGATCGCCAATGTGAATCAGGGCCGAAAACAGGAACGCCGGGAAGAACCAGATTGCGAGGAAAACCGCTTTGCGGCGAAACTCAACGCCATGCGCGGTAGAGCGCACCATCGGCAGCGCCCAGAGCCAGATCACCGCTCCCAGAACGTTCCACGTCACCGCTTGAGCAACCATGTGCCATGCGGCGTTCGATTGAGCGCCGAATACCGCCGAGGAGTCATGGAACTGAACGCCGGAGTAGTGCCACAGCAGATGCAGATAGGCCGTGGGCCCGCCGCTCACGGCCACCGTGTAGATGAGCCACGGAGCGGTCGCGGCCGCCAGGCAAATGCATGCCAGCAGCAACCGGAGTGCCCGCCGCCCGGTCTGATACCACACCCAAAGCAGCATCGGAATCAGCAGTGTCGCCTCGGCAGGACGAAAGCCGGCGCCGATGCCGAGAGCGGCGAAAGCCGCCACAAGCCATCCGCCATGGGCGGGGCGCGTGTAAGCCATCCAGGAGAGCAGCGCCACCGCGACCGAAGAGAGCGCCAGAAATACCCGGACTTCATTAGTGATGCCGCCAAACCAGAAGACCGGGTTCGAAGCCAGCAGTGCCGCGGCCAGCAAGCCCGCCACGGAACCGAACATTTCCGATGTCAGCTTGCGGATGAGCAGTACCGCCGCGCAGGCGCCCAGGATTCCCGCGATCAGGAATACCTGTTCGGGCCGCGCCACCCAGAAATGGATGAGCTGCGCCAGGCCCACAAACAGCGGATAACCGGGCGGTTGCGGCTGGTGCAGCGCCGGATTGAACTGATCGAGCGCCAGCGCAAAGTTCACGCTGTCAAAGTAATAGAGATGCTGCGGGGCCAGCCACCAGCGGGTCACGATAATGAAAATCAGGATGGCAACCGTGAAGATAGTGGTCGCGATCGTACGGAGCCGCCAGTCCCCGGCCGGTTTCTGCTCCTGCATGTGGAAGGACACCCCAAATCCTACTGAGATACTTATATGAGGGAGGCCTCGCTCGGCACAATACGATCAATAGGGGATAATCGCCCGACCTGTTCCCCGGCTAGATGCCTGATAAAATTGGAGAAGCTCACCCTTTTATGACCATACCAGAGGAGCGCAGGAAGGCGCTCGCCGAGATCTTGGAACAACGTGTCCTCGTCCTTGATGGCGCCATGGGGACCATGCTGCAACAGCGCCACCTCACGGCCGAGGATTTCGGTGGGGTTTCGCTCGAAGGCTGCAATGAAAACCTGGTGATCACCCGGCCGGACGTCGTGCTGGGCATCCATCGCGCGTACTTCGAGGCCGGCTCGGATGTAGTAGAAACGAATTCGTTTGGCGGCACCGGGATTGTTTTGGCCGAGTATGGGCTGCAGGATGAGGTGCACAAGCTGAACTTCACCGCCGCGCAACTGGCGCGGCAGGCTGCCGATGAGTTCTCCACCACCGCGAAGCCGCGTTTCGTGGCTGGTTCAATGGGTCCGACTACTAAGGCCATCACAGTAACCGGTGGTGTGACGTTTCCCCAACTGGTGGAGAACTTCTATCATCAGGCCAAGGCGCTGGTGGATGGCGGGGTGGACATCCTGCTGGTCGAAACCTGCCAGGATACGCGCAATATCAAAGCCGCGCTGCTCGGCATCGAACGGCTGCGGTGCGAACGGGGCGAGCGGCTTCCGGTGATGGTCTCGGGCACAATTGAAGCCACCGGCACCATGCTCGCCGGACAGACCGCCGACGCCTTCTGCGCTTCCATTGCTCATGCCGACCTGCTGTCGATCGGTCTCAATTGCGCGACCGGTCCGGAGTTCATGACTGACCACATCCGCACCATCAGCGAGATGTCTCCGGTACGTGTCTCCTGCTATCCCAACGCCGGGCTGCCAAACGAGGAAGGTAAGTATCTGGAAACGCCGACCTCACTCGCTTCGCAGCTTGACCGCTTCATAGAGAACGGCTGGCTCAATATCGTAGGCGGCTGCTGCGGCACGACCGATGCGCACATCAAGGCGATTGCTCAGATGGTGGAAGGCAAGCGGCCCCGCGCGCTTCGACCGCCGCAGCGCCGCGCCTACTATTCGGGCATCGATCTGGTGGAGGCTGAGGAGAGCAACCGGCCGCTGATTGTCGGCGAGCGCACCAACGTGATTGGTTCGCGGCTGTTCAAGAACATGGTGGCCGAGGAAAAGTGGGAAGAAGCCACCGAGGTCGCGCGCTGGCAGGTCAAAAACGGCGCGCACGTGATCGATGTCTGCCTGCAGAGCACGGACCGCGACGAAATCGAAGACATTCCGCCGTTCTATGACAAGCTGATCCGCAAGATCAAAGCTCCCGTCATGATCGACACCACCGATCCCAAGGCGGTGGAACTGGCGCTGACCTATTGCCAGGGCAAAAGCATCATCAACTCCATCAACCTGGAAGACGGTGAAGAGAAATTCGAGCGGCTCTGCCCCGTCGCGCGGCGCTATGGCGCGGCGCTGGTAGTGGGCTGCATCGATGAAGACAAGCAGCAGGCCCAGGCCTTCACGCGCGAACGCAAGCTTGCCGTGGCGGAACGCTCCTGCCATCTGCTGACCGAAAAGTACGGCATTGCGCCGGAAGACATCATCATTGATCCTCTGGTATTCCCTTGCGCCACTGGTGACGCCAACTACATCGGCGGGGCAGTGGAAACTATCGAAGCGATCCGCCTGATCAAAGAGAAAGTGCCGTTCGTCAAAACGGTGCTGGGCATCTCCAATATTTCCTTTGGCCTGCCGGCGTCGGCGCGCGAGGTGGTGAACTCGGTCTTCCTCTATTACTGCACTAAGGCCGGACTGGATCTGGCCATCGTCAATGCGCAGAAGCTGGAGCGCTTCGCCTCGATTCCGGAAGAAGAGCGGCGATTAGCCGAGAATCTTTTATTCAACACGCCTCCGGTGGATGCGGAAGACGAATCGCTCCGCACAGCGCCCGAAGACTGGCGCCAGCAATCGGAAGCGCAGAAGATCGGCATCAATCAATTTCACATCGCCGCCGTCGCCGAGTATTTCCGCAAGGCCGGCAAGCGCGTCAAGCAGCGCGCCCAAGACCTGCCGCTTGATGAGCGTCTGGCGAACTATATTATCGAAGGCACCAAGGACGGCCTCATTGCCGACCTGGACCGCAAACGAGCCGAAGGCGCTGAACCGCTCGCCATCATCAACGGGCCTTTGATGAGCGGTATGTCCGAAGTCGGGCGTCTGTTCAACAACAACGAGTTGATTGTGGCCGAAGTGCTGCAATCGGCCGAAGCCATGAAGGCGGCAGTCGGCTACCTCGAGCAGTTCATGGAAAAAACCGATTCTGCCGTGCGCGGCAGCGTGATTCTCGCCACGGTGAAGGGCGACGTGCACGATATCGGAAAGAACCTGGTCGAGATCATTCTGGCCAATAACGGCTACCGCGTGGTCAACCTGGGAATCAAGGTGCCGCCGGACATTCTGATCCGCGCCTTTCAGGAACACAAACCGGACGCTATCGGTCTCTCCGGCCTGCTGGTGAAGAGCACGCAGCAAATGATGATCACGGCGAGTGATCTGAAAACCGCTGGCATCACTGTACCGCTTCTTGTAGGCGGCGCGGCGCTTTCGGAAAAATTCACACGCACCAAAATTGCTCCTGCCTATGGCGAAGCGGTGTGTTACGCCAAGGACGCCATGACTGGGCTGAGCCTCATGAATCGCCTGATGGATCCTTCTCAGCGCGAGTCTGTGCTCGGCGCTCATACCTTCACGGAAGTGGCGGCCGAGGAGCCCGCCCCGGTCGTTTCCGGGCCGCTCTCGACAAATCGCAGCGTGAAGGTGAGACCCGATATTCCGATTCCAGACGCGCCTTACTTGGATCGCAAAGTCCGCGACGTGCCGCACCTGGCGGAAGTGTGGAGTTATGTCAATCCATACATGCTTTATGGGCGGCACCTCGGCTACAAAGGCAATTTCGAAAAAGCGCTCATCGATCACGACCCGAAGGCCCTGGAACTATTTCACAACGTGGAAGAGGTCAAGCAGGAGGCCGCGCGGCTGATGAAAGTGAAGGCGGTGTGGCAATTCTTCGAGACGGAACGGGAGGGGAATTCCGTTCACCTGTTCGCGCCCGGCGGCAGCACACCCATCCACTCGTTCCACTTCGGCCGGCAGCGCCGAGAGAACGGACTGTGCTTGAGCGATTACGTCCTGGAAGGCGGCGAGGGCCGGCGCGACCACATCGTCTTGTTTGTCGTCACGGCCGGCACGGGCGTCCGTGAGAAGTCCGAGGAATGGAAACAGCAGGGCCAGCTATTCAAGTCGCACGCCATTCAGGCGCTCGCTATTGAAACGGCCGAGGGCACCGCGGAGTGGCTGCATCGCCGCATTCGGGAAGACTGGGGATTCCCCGATCCGCCCACGTTGACCATGCACGATCGCTTCACATCAAAGTTCCGCGGCAAGCGCTATAGCTTTGGCTACCCGGCCTGCCCGAACCTGGATGACCAGCAGGGCGTCTGGAAGCTTCTGCGGCCTGACGAAATCGGCGTGCGCCTTACCGAGGGGATGATGATGGAGCCAGAGGCCAGCGTGAGCGCCATGGTCTTCCACCACCCCGACTGTTCTTATTTCACTGCGGAAGAGAGTGAAGTGGCCGTCTAGGCACGCGTATCGCGGGCCGGCTTTCGGTCACCGGCACCATCTCTGAAGCCGGCGGAGCGTCGGTTGACGCCGCGCCTTCATCGGGCGGGGGAGTTGAGTCATCCGCGGAAGGATCCGGCGCTGGTGTGTCGGTCGGAGGAGCCGGGTCGTCGGGCGAAGTGGCTGCCGGCGGCTGGGTTCCGTCCGCCGGTGTGTCGGGCACCGGTGCGTCTCTTTCGAAGATGACCTGCCAGCTCGAATGGCCGTAGATGTAAAGCCGCGCCACGCGGCCCGCCAGTTTGTCGGTTCCGTTCGCGCCGCTGCCGATCACTTGCGGATACCAGCCCGTGTTATCCAGGAACTTCACCGGCTGCGTCCATGACCCGGGGTTGCTGAGACTCTTGCTATAGCTGACGTAGATGCCTTCCTGCGGATAGCCCGGTGAGCAGCAGGAGCGGTTCAACAGCATCACATACTTGCCGAGGTACGTGTTCCAGTGAATCGACGGGCCCCAGAAGGAATCGGTGTCGGCGCGCTGCCAGCTCACCGTCGCCGGAAAGATTGGCGTCATATGCCCTCTGATCCCCGGCTCCGTCCAGCCGCCCTGGTAATACTTCCAAACATTGCCTACAGGAGAAGTGCGGCTGGCGAACTCCATGCGGGCAATCGCTACGCCCTGGCTTTCGAGCGGCCCGCCGTAGTTGCTGAACAGAAAATAGAAGTAGTTCTTTTGCCGGTCCACAATCACGGAAAAATCGCCGTGGCCGCCGACCGCATAACCGTTCTTCGAAGAGCAATCGATGGGGTCGCCGGATTGAAGAATCGCGCCCATGTCCAGGAAGGAATGTCCGCCGTCATAGGAAATCGCCGCGCCGATCTGCGGCTCTTCCAGACTGGTTCCCGGGCAGACTCCAAAATGTTCGCGGTGATACCAGCCATACACCACGCCGTCCTCATCCATCCAGACGGATTCCATCCACGTCGGCCAGGCCTGCGCGTAGTTCATCACGATGGATTGCGCCTGCCCCAGATGGAACTGATCGCTTCCTGTACTGGTCTTCGGACCCGCGCCCGTGGAATTGTATAAATGGAATTCCCCACCGGACCAGAAGGCCGGACTGTTGGAATCGACTTCCGCAGGCATATCAACCTGGGGCATGTCGCGCACATGCACCTGCTGCGCGAACGCCATCCCTGCCAGGCAGGAGAGCCCCAGTAAGAGTGTCGCTCTTCTCACCCCAGAAAAGACGTCCCGGATCACACGGCCGTTACGATAACATGACGATACTTTTTCACTTAGTACAGGCGGCCTCCGACTTAGGGCTGAGTTAGTTTGCGCGAGCTCCACCGCTGTCGAAAATAATTTGGAACTATTTACGCGCGGCCCGCAACGGCGCGCTGCGCCAGCGCGTTGGAACCATGTGTCTATTGGGTACCAGCGTTCAACGCGTTGATGATGGGCCCGCATCGTAGTTGTCAAGTTCTCGTCCCTTAGAGCACTTAGCCATACAAGAAGTTTCGCCTCGGATAATTAATATATCTACATATCGCGACGCGACATATTGCTCTTTCGATCCCACTCTCCTGGGCCTCTCCTCAAGAGAACTTGCGCGTGAATTGCGCCCTCAGCAAGCACGCGACTGGCCGTTCACAATCGCCGGGCGGGGCCTTCGGCCCTCGTGGTATATTTATTCATAGCGACGAATATTTAAACATCATGAAAAAACAGGTTGGTATTGTCGGTCATCGCGGCTACAGCGGCGCGGAACTGTTACGAATTCTCAGGCGGCACCCGCGCGTGCAGCCGGTGCTCCTGGAGCACCGCGAAGACGCCGTCGGCGAGATTGCCATCCGTAACGCTCGACCGGTGCCGCAACTGGCGTGTACAGCGGAGGCAGTGAAGGCGGGCGACGTGGCCCTGGTGTTTCTGGCTACTCCGCCCGAAGTTTCCATGGATCTGGCTCCCGCCATGTTGAAAGCCGGCGCGAAAGTCATTGACCTGAGCGGCGCTTTCCGGCTGCGCACGCCGGAGAATTATGCCACGTGGTACAAGGCGGCTCATACCCAGCCCGCGCTGCTCGCGGAAGCCGCCTACGGGCTTCCCGAATTCTGCCGGGAACAGATTCCGGAAGCGCGGCTGGTTTCAAATCCAGGCTGCTATCCCACGGCCGCCAATCTGGCATTGCGCCCGTTGCTGGAAGCCGGAGTGGTGGATCGCGAGGCGGGCATCGTCTGTGATGCGAAATCGGGAGTGAGTGGAGCCGGCCGCAAGCCTACACTAAAGACCAGCTTTTGCGAAGTCACCGAAAACTTTTCGGCCTATTCCTTTCTCAAACACCGGCACGTGGCCGAGGTGTTACAAGTTTGTAGTATCGAGGAGCGCGAATTCAGCTTCACGGCGCAACTGCTGCCCCTGGAGCGCGGCATTCTCGAAACCATCTACTTCCGCGCGCCTGGAGTGAAAAGCGCGCAACACCTGGTGGACATTTACGAACAACGCTACGCGGGTGAGCCGTTTCTCCGTCTTTACCAACCAGGACATGTACCCGACCTGCACGCGGTGGCTCACACCAACTTCTGCGATATCGGAGTGATCTTTGACGCGGCGAGCGGTCGGGCCGTAGTCGTGAGCGCCATCGATAACCTGGTGAAGGGTGCTGCCGGGCAAGCCGTACAGAACATGAATCTGGTGCTGGGTTACGCCGAAACAGAGGGACTGCTGTGAGAGTCCTTGTGAAATTAGGCGGCACGCTGCTCGATTCGGCTGAGTCGCGAGACCGGTTGGCTGCGCAAATTGGCGCAGTATGTAGCCAAAGTACCCAGCTTGTTGTGGTACATGGGGGCGGCAAGCAGATGACGCGGTACCTCGCGGAACGAGGTATCGAGAGCCGCTTCGTGAATGGACTGCGGGTCACCACTTCCGAAACGGTTGACGCCGTACTCAAGGTTTTCGCTGGGAGTGTGAACCACGAGCTCGTGGCCGGCCTCAACCGCGCCGGAGTGTTGGCCGTGGGGCTCACCGGAATTGATGCTCTGCTGGTCGAGGCGGAGCAGATGGACCCCGCACTGGGCGCCGTAGGCCGCGTGACCCGATCGAACCCGGCCCTGCTCGAACTATTGGTAATTCATGGATATTTGCCCGTGGTGGCGTGCGTTGCGGGCAGCCGGGAGGGCTACGTCTACAACGTGAATGCCGACCAGATGGCGGTAGCCTGCGCCATCGCATTTCGCGCCGAGCGGCTCATCTTCCTAACCGACGTCGACGGTGTGCTCGACGGATCGCGTCAGGTGCGAAGGATTCTGACAGTGCACGAAAGCGAACGCCTGATCGCGAGCGGCGTGGCGACGGGCGGAATGCAGGCCAAGCTGACCGCGGCATGCGCTGCATTGGAAGGCGGTGTCGGGCAGGTTTCGATCGCGCCGGGAGTGGCCGATAACGTGCTCCCTCGAATTCTAGCCGGAGAAGAGATCGGCACCCGGATGGTGCTGGGCGAGGCGTATACCGGATGATCAGCGGTGTACATGCGGACGCCTTCGTCGAGGGCCCGGCAGCGGAATCGCCGCTGCAGCTACGAAAAGCCGGGATGCACGATATCCGAAAGATTTTGGAACTCATCAACGGCTATGCCGCCTTGGGGATCATGCTGCCGCGTACTGAGTTGGAAATGTCAGAAGTGATTCGGGACTTTACCGTAGCCATGCGGGGTGAAGAATTGTTCGGCTGCGGGGCGCTGCATTTCTATAGCCCGGCCGTAGGAGAAATCCGGTCCCTTGCAGTAAGCGAGAAAGCCAAGACGCGCGGAGTGGGACGGCGCCTGGTGGAAGCTCTGGTGGAAGAAGCCCAGGCGTTTGAGTTAGACGCCGTCTTCGCTTTCACTTACGTTTCGGAATTCTTTCAAAAAGTAGGTTTTCACGAAGTCGAGCGGGGGGTATTGCCGTTAAAAGTGTGGAAAGATTGCTTGCGTTGTCCTAAGTTTCACTCATGTGACGAGGTTGCGGTGATGCGAATCCTGCGGCCCGCGCAGTGGAACGAGAGTGGCCGCAGGCCCTGGGCGCAGCCCGCCCTGTCGGGAGAGGGTGAAATGTTCATCCAACTCCCGGTTCCTCGCAAGTTATGACTCCTACCCTCAAAGTCGGGCTTTGCCGGCACCCACAAAATATCGCCGCGGGCCGCGGGACACTAACACCTTCTTTAGGATAAAATCAGAGTTAAAGGATACAGAAACCCTCAACTTACTTCAATCGGATTTCTTGTGAGGCAACTATGAGAGCGCAAACCATCGAAGTCAAGTCCTCGACCGGCAGGGTTTTGTGCTGCACGGTCTTCCGCCCGGGGGGGAAGAAACTATTAGCTAAGGGACACGTTATTACCGAAGAGGACGTCCGTGTGCTCGAATCCGAAGGCATGGTGAACATCTGGGTCACTGAACTGGAGGAAGGCGAGGTTGGCGAGGATGATGCGGTCTGCACGGTCGCCAGCGAGATGGGGTGCGGCAGCTTTGAGATCCGCCTGGCGGCGGGTGGGCGAGCGAACCTGGTCACAACTGAAAACTGCTGCGTATTGGTAGATGATGAGTTGCTGAAGCAGATCAACTGCACGGCCAGCGTCGTCATCGCCACCTCTCACAATTTCAGTTATGCGACCGCGGGTCAGCGCATCGCCACGGTGAAAAGCGCGCCATTCGCAGTGGCCAAAGATCACTTAGACGCTCTCACTACGATCCTGCGAGAGCGGGGACCTATCTTACAGGCCCGGCCTTTCCGCAATCCGACCGTCGGCGTTCTTTACAGTGACCCGATCAGCGGCGAACGCGCCCGCCAACTGTTTGAGAACATTATGCGGCAGCGCCTCGAGCGCTTCGGCGTCAGTGCTAACTTCGTGCTGGCGTGTACCGAGGATGAGAACTCGGCCGCCCGCTGCCTCCAACACCTGCTGCGCTCCAAGCCTTCGGTCATCCTGGTGGCATCCACTACGGCTCCTGCCGGTCCGGAAGATGTCATTGGACAGGCGATGGCGAAATCCGGCGCGCAGGTCGAGCGCTTTCTTGCTCCTGTCGAACCCGGCAACCTGCTCCTGATGGCCTATAAAGATGAAGTGCCCATCATATCCGCGCCGGGCTGCTTCCGGTCCGCGAAGCCGAACGTCGTAGATCTGGTTCTGCCCCCCCTGCTGGCACGCTATCACCTCACTGGATGGGAGATCGCCGGAATGGGCCACGGCGGCCTGCTGGCGTAATTCGAGTGGCGGGATCTCTCGCGGATCTCGCCTTCTCGTTCCTTCGTAGTAATAACCCCTGTCGGCTCTGTGCCTACTGCCCGTCCACTTACTGCCACTCAATCTCACGCGCAGCCAAATCCGCTTCTAACTGCTCCGTAGACCGAAAGGTTACCGCATCGATTCCCATTTTCCGCGCGGTCTCGACATAGCTGGCAATGTCATCTACGTAGAGGCACTCGCGCGGGCTGCAACCCGCGCGCTCTACCGCGATGCGATAGATCTCGGCTTGCGGTTTGAGCGCATGTACCTCATGGGAAGCGACCAGCTCATGGAAGTGCCGCATAAACGGCTGCTTCGCCCGAATCATCTCGAAGTGAATCGCGTTCGTATTGGAAAGCAGAACCAGGCGGTAACGTGCCGCCAGGCCGGCAATCATTGCTTCGGAAATCACAGGCTGGGTGAAAATGGAGTTCCAGGTCTTGCAGAATTCGGCATAGTCGATCCGCAAGTGTAGTGCTTCAGAAACCTGCCGTACAAATTCGTGCGGTTCGATCAATCCCAACTCAAAGGGTTCCGCAAGTTTGGTAGCCGTGAAGCGTTCGCCAATCTCGGCCGAGGCATAAGGGCAGCAGCTTTCCAGTTCCCGATAAGCGTGCTTGAAATCGAATGGCAGAATGGTGTTGCCCAAATCGAAAATGATTGCTTTGTGCATTATGTGTTATCTCTTTTAAGATAACCTGTCGCCCCGCTGTCAGAAGCTAAAGCCGAACTGGGCCTGTAGTTCCAGCCACCGGTCCTTCGTTTTGAATCCGGGAACATCGCCGAGCGGTTCACCATTGGTGTGCCCACGGATTTCACGTACAGTAACTCCGGCGCTGAAATGCTGGTAGCTATCCAGGAAGTAACTGGCGTTGGCTAAAGCATAGTAGCCCCATCCGCTGCGTGATGTGCAGATTGGGCAATCAATGCGATAGGTGTAACTGGGTTGGTTGATGCGTTCGTGGTATTTGAGCCAGACTCCGCCCGCGCCGCCCGAGATCAGGAGGCGTCCGTCGAAAAAAGGAGCGATGGCGCGCCCGCCGAAAGGCAGGAAGTATTCGCGATCCTTGATGCGGAAGTCTCCTACCTCGGTAATCAGGAAGTCGCGAACCCCGGCCGCCCCGAAGAGAATATCGAGTCCGGCATCGGCCTGAAGATAGCGAAGGAAGCGATAGCCGTAGCCGATCGAGACGCCGGGTGCGTCGTCCAGAAACGGACCCAGATCACCGCGCGGACGGCCGGCGCCCGCGCCGAAGGTGAAGTTGTGATGGGGGTAATATCCTTGCGCGGCCAATGGAAGTGCAATCAGCAGCGGCAGGGCGACGCATCGGATTCCGAAATTCACCAGTTTCCCGGAGTTCATCATCCATAGATATCAAGGACGACCCTTCAATGCCACCCGTACCGCTGATGGTGGAGCAAAACCGCACGGAGCGCCCTCGGCTCTACTTGCGGGATCGAGCTGGTTTCTGGAACATCTGATACCAGGCGCCGGCCAGTGCCAGCAGGGAGAGAATGATCAGCCAGATGGCGGTTTTCAAACTGCCTGCGGGGAGATGATAGCTGCTGAAGATGAACCCTTTGATCATCAGAACCGCCACCAGCAGACTCCAAAGGAAGAACAGAACCCGGTTCACGCCGAAAATGGCCAGAAGGACGAGGACGAGTCCGATAATGTCCCCGAAGAACAGCACATGCACCAGCGTGTCACCGGTCCACGGCAGCATACCGAGCTTCAAAACCTGCGGACCGCCCGCCATGCCCAAGGCAGATGCGCCGATCAGAAAGAGAGTTAACACCAGGTGGAACAGATAGCTGAAGATGCGCAAGAGTCCCTTCACTACATTCACTACTGCAACCTCCTGTCGTATTTGAACCTGTTATTCTATCAACTCTCTTTCGGAAAGCCATATTTCTCGATTGGAATAGAGGGATTCGACTCCGTCGACAACGCAGGCAGGCGAACGCGGGTTCGCTAGAATGGTCCGTGACGAACCTCCTCGATGCGGTCTGAACCCGATATCAGCCTGATCCTTCCGGCCTACAACGAAGCGCACGCGATCGCCAACACGGTGTCCGAAGCCGTCCGGTATTTCAACGGACGCGGCTTGCGTTATGAAATCATCGTGGCGGCGGATGGTTCCGACGGCACGCGTGAAGTGGTGCGGCGCATGGCACTTGATGATCCGGCGCTTTCCGCCATTGGCGCCGACGGCCGAAGAGGCAAAGGACGCGGCATCCGCGAAGCGGTGGCGCTCGCCGGGGGAGCGGTGATCGGCTACGCCGACGCGGATAACAAAGTGCCCATCGCCGAATTCGACAAATTTCTTCCCTTGCTCGCCAAAGGCATCGAGGTCGTGATCGGCACGCGCCGCGATGGAGCGTCCATCGAGCGGCCACAGCCGCTTTATCGCCGCGTGGGTTCGCGCGGCTTCCAATTGTTCATGCGGACCGTGGTGGGGCTGGCTGGAATCAGCGACACGCAGTGCGGGTTCAAATTCTTCCAGCGCGAAGCCGCGCGGGAGCTCTTCCGCAGGCAAACGATCGATGCCTATATGTTCGACGTGGAAATTCTGGCGATCGCGCGGCGCTTAGGTTATCGCATCGAGCAGGTGCCCATCCGCTGGCGCGACGATGCCGACAGCCGGCTGGACCTGGTGCGCGGCAACCTGAACAATGTGCGCGATATCTTTCGGATCGGATTGGCAAACCGCATGGGCGGGAGGACGCCGTGAAGGCTTTCGTTACGGGCGCGGCCGGATTCATCGGCAGTAATCTGGTGGATCGTCTGCTCGCCGCGGGGCATCAGGTAACCGGCTTCGATAACTTCTCCACCGGACTCCATGAATTCCTGGAAGCGGCGTGCCATTCGGCGCAATTCCGGCTGGTTGAAGGGGACCTGCTCGATGTCGATGCTCTGGCGCGCGCCATGGTGGGCGCGGAGTTTGTTTTCCATCTCGCCGCCAATGCCGATGTGCGCTTCGGGCCGGACCATCCGCGCAAAGATCTGGAGCAGAATACCATCGCCACGGCGAACGTGCTCGAGGCCATGCGCGCCACGGGCATCCGGCGGATCGCGTTTTCTTCCACGGGATCGGTCTACGGTGAACCCGAAATCTTCCCCACTCCGGAAGATGCGCCCTTCCCCGTGCAGACTTCTCTCTACGGCGCTTCCAAGCTGGCGGCTGAAGGGCTCATCGCCGCGCACTCGGCAGCTTATGGAGTCCAGGGCTGGATCTTCCGCTTCGTCTCGCTACTGGGAGAGCGTTACACACACGGCCACGTTTTCGATTTCTACCGTAAGCTGCTGGCTCATCCGGAGTCTCTCGAAGTACTCGGCGATGGCCATCAGCGCAAGTCCTATCTCTACGTGCACGATTGCATCAGCGCAATGCTGACGGCGATTGAGAAAGCGTCCAGTCCGTTGCAGATCCTGAACCTTGGGACAGACGAGTATTGCGAAGTGAATAATTCAGTCGCCTGGATCACGGAGCATCTGGGTCTTGCGCCGCAACTGAGCTACACGGGCGGCGTACGCGGCTGGGTGGGAGACAGCCCGTTCATCTTTCTGGACTGCCGGCGCATACGATCTTTGGGCTGGAAGCCGGCGCTGACCATCCGCGAGGGAATCATCCGCACGCTGGAGTTCCTGAAGCAGAATCCATGGGTGATGGAGAAACGGCTGCTGGAGAAACAAAGATGAGACCGCTCAAAGCGGAAGTGCAGTTTCAAACGCCATGGTTCGAACTGGTTGCCAAGACGATGAAGGCCGAAGAAGCGCCGTACTATTCCTTGCGCCTGCCGGAGTACGCTGCCATCGTGGCGATCACGGAAGAGGACCGCGTACTGGCTGTGCGCCAGTATCGCCCCGCGGTGGAACGGTACACTATTGAGCTGCCGAGCGGGCTGATCGATCCGGGCGAAACCCCTGAACAGTCGGCGCGGCGCGAGCTGCTGGAAGAGACCGGCTACGCGGCCGGTGAAATGGAAGTGCTGGGCGCCATGCTGCCGGATACGGGCCGGTTGGGCAACCGCATCTGGAGCTGCTTTGCCGGAAGGGTGCGGCGCGTGGAAAGCGCGCAGCCGGAAGAAGGCATCGAAGTGTTGACGTACTCTCTGCCTGATTTGGCGCGAGCCACCGCGGATGGCGAATTCGATCATGCGCTGCACGTCGCCGTGCTTTTGGTGGCAGCCCTGCGCGGGAAGATCCGGCTGCCGCTCGCCGGCATCTGAGTGACGGCACGCCCGCGCCACATTTGCGGATCGCACCGCTGTGGAATCGGGAGATAATGCTATATGCCGATAGATCATCGTCATGCGCCGGCGATGTGGCGGCTGATGGGCTTGTTGCTGCTGGCGCTGCTTGCGCCCGCGCATCTGGCGCGATCTCAGCAAGCAGCCGCCGGCGAGCCTGCCCCTTCCACGGCGCCCGAGGCACAGCCGGATGAAGCCCCGCCCGCGCCGCCCCGGCCGGTGTTGCAGAATCACGGCAAGCCCATGCTGATCCCCTTCGCCTGCACGGACGACGATATTCAGTGGGGCGGCTTGACCTGTTCGGATTCCGACCCCTGTCCGGTTTACCTGGAGCTGACGGCCATCGCTTCGGCGGACGGGCGTATCTTCGCCGCCGGTAACATTCACGCCTCGGCGGTGACGCTGTATTCCGTGCTGCTCGGTAGTGAGGATGGCGGCAAGACCTGGCAGGAAGTTTCAGATCGCGTTCGCGGAGCCGGCCTGGATCATCTTTACTTTTTTGATGCGCAGAACGGCTGGGCCACCGGAGAATCGCTGTACCCGCTGGCGCAGGACCCATTCCTGTTCATCACCTCCGATGGCGGCAAGACTTGGCGCCAGCAGCCGGTCTTCAGCGAAACTCATCCCGGAACCATTCAACAGTTCTGGTTTACTTCGAAGACGGAAGGCAGCCTGATCATCGATCGCGGGCAGGGCAGCGAAACCGAGCGTTACGAATTATACGAATCCCCCGATGGCGGAGAAAGCTGGCACGTGCGTCAGGTGAGCACGAAGCCTATTCCCACCCAGGGCGCGCCCGCTACAGCAGCAGACTGGCGCGTTCGTGCGGATGGGCCGACGCGGTCGTTCCAATTGGAACTACGCCAGGGGGACCGGTGGTCACCGGTAGCTTCCTTTCTGGTTTCTCTCGGGCCGTGTAAGCTGCCGCCCCCTCCCGCCGAAGCTGCACCGCCCGATGTGCCTGCCCCAGCGCCGGAAACCACGCCCGCCGCATCACCGCGACGCGCGCCCAGCCTGAGGCGTCCGCGTTAAGATTGCACGCCGTGTAACTCCGCCGTTCACAATGCGTCATTGAGACACGGCGCTGTCGGAATCGCGACAACAGAGACCCTGCAAAATAGGGGTTTCAGAGTGCGCAGGGATCGATTTCGTGCTGGCCCCCCGATTGCTCTAGATCTGGTAGATGTTCTGGGAGGCTCCCATGATGGTCTCGGCTGGAATCGCAATTTTGGTGGTGTTTTGCCTGCTTCTCTCCATGGTGCAGCGTCCGCCGCACGTGGGCCGTTAACGCGAGTCGCCCGGTTAACGTTCGAAAATCTGCCTTTTTGGTACCTTGCAAAGGTTAATGAGATTCCTTGTCACTGCGGCCAGGTGCTATGATCTGCTTGTTTATCCATGGCCGCGACCGCCATTTCCCTTTGCACCGGTTCGATTCGCGTAAACCTCGTAGACGGGACGCGCCGTCCGGTCGCCGATGAATTCCAGACATTTCTCCGCATCCTGGATGGCAGGGGACGGGAGGCGTCATCGTCTTTTGTCCGCGGGCCGCTCGCCATTTTCGCGGGCTTGGTCTTCCGCGGCAATGCGAACGACCACCACACGGTCTGTGCGCACGCGGAACGTCATCGCGGCTGCCCGCTGTTCCCCGTGCGCGTCATTCCGAACGTGCTGAGCGACGCCGGCCTGATGCTGCTGCCGGAGGACGGCCGGTTTCTACTGGATCCGCTGGAAGCCATCGAATCGGCGCATCCGCGCATTCGCCGCCTGCTTGCAAACAACACGCGCGACGTTTGTTCCCGCTACCGGCATGCCATCGAGACGCAGCCACGGTCGCTTGCCGCATTGCTCAATCTGGCGACGGCGCTCGAAAGTATTCCGCTGCCCGATCCACTTTACCCGACGCCGCTCGATTATGACTGGCAAGTGGAGTGGGACCTTATGTCGCCGGACCGATTCTGGGCATGGGCGGATATTCGCTTGATCGATCACGTCCGCAGAGCCGCCGCGCTGCACTGTTTCGCTCCCGACGCAAGCCCCGAGTTTTTCCACTCGGGCATCGCCGGCCGTGTCGGCCCGGGGACTCATAGCTGGAAAGAGGTCCGTCTAGAGACTGCGAATCTGCGGCTCACTTTTCACGAGTACGATCGGCGAACACTCGACTTTCCCGACGGTCAAGGCGGCACCCGCGCGGTCGATTGCGTGATGGCCGAGATCGATATGGAATTCGATTCGGAGCGGATGGGGCAACGGTTGGGACAGGCGCAGTCCACCGCGAGAGAGGAAACCGCTGCGCCGGAGATGGCTTACCAGCTCCGTTGGATGGCGACGCGGCAGGAAGGACTACCCGAGTTCAATCCGCCGCTGCGCATTGAGGCTTGAGGCATCAGGCCGGACCCGTTCGGAGACCGGCCATTCACGGGCACAGATTCCATGGCAGAATGAGGGTATCGAAAATGGGATGCCTGAAGCGAATGCTCGCATTACAGTTATTGCCTCAGTTGCGGAAGTTCCTTAAGGCTCGCTAAAATCAACGAGTTCACACGTATCCCAGGAGGAATCATGGCTGTTGAGCAGAAGGTGAAGCAGATAATTGTCGAGCAATTAGGCGTGGACGAAAGCCAAGTCGATATGAACGCATCGTTTGTAGACGACCTGGGCGCCGATTCGCTCGACATCGTGGAACTGGTCATGGCCTTTGAAGAGGCCTTCGAGTTGGAAATTCCCGATGAGGACGCCGAAAAGATCGCCACGGTCAAAGACGCGGTCGACTATATCGAAGGCAAGGCCGCGAAGAAATAGGACGTTCTCGTCAGGGGAGAGTCGTTTTGTCGCGAAGAGTCGTAGTGACCGGCGTCGGGCTGCTGACGCCGTTGGGGATCGGGACCGAAGCGTCATGGGCAGCGATCCGCGCGGGCAAGAGCGGGATCGGCCCAATCACGCGCTTCGACGCATCGGCGTTCTCCTGCAAGATTGCAGGTGAGGTCAAAGGATTCGACCCCGCCAACCACATTGAAAAAAAAGAAATCAAAAAAATGGGGCGCTTTATCCAGTTCGCTATTGCGGCGGCGGAGTGCGCTCTCAGCAGTTCCGGGCTGTCGATTACGGAGGAAAACGCCGAGCAGGTCGGTGTTTATATCGGCAGCGGAATCGGCGGATTTGAAGTAATCGAGCGGGAGCACCAGACTCTGCTCGAGCACGGACCGCGCCGCATTTCCCCGTTTTTTATACCAGCCACAATCATTAATCTAGCATCCGGATACGTATCCATCCGCAGCGGGGCCAAGGGTCCGAATTCGGCCACCGCCACGGCGTGTACCACTAGCGCCCATTCCATCGGCGATTCCTACCGCATCATTCAGTACGGCGATGCCGACGCCATGATCTGCGGTGGAACCGAAGCCTGCATCACTCCCATGGGCATCGGTGGGTTCGCGGCCATGCGGGCACTTTCCACACGTAACGACGATCCGGACCATGCCTCGCGTCCCTGGGACCGAGACCGCGATGGTTTCGTGGTGGGAGAGGGCGCGGGTATTCTGGTTTTGGAGGAAATGGAATCGGCACGGCGGCGAGGTGCGCGGATTCTGGCTGAACTGGTGGGCTACGGAATGAGCGCGGATGCCTTCCATGTGACGGCGCCGCCCGATGATGGCGATGGCGCCTATCGTGTGATGCGCAACGCCATGCGCGGCGCGGGCATTGAGCCGTCGCAGATCGATTATGTCAACGCGCACGGCACTTCGACCGAAGTCGGCGACCGAGTCGAGACCATGGCGATTAAACGTGCCTTCGGCGACCACGCGTATAAGGTGGCGGTCAGTTCCACCAAGTCCATGACCGGCCATTTGCTGGGGGGCGCCGGCGGCCTGGAGGCCGGAATTACGGTGCTCGCGATTCGCGACCAGATCGCGCCACCCACCATCAACCATCAGAACCCGGACCCGCTCTGCGATTTGGATTACGTGCCCAACCAGGCGCGCCCGATGAAGATTGACTACGCGTTGTCGAACAGTTTCGGCTTCGGCGGCACCAACGGTTCGCTGATTTTCAAACGATATCAGGAATAGGCGGCCTCGGTTTCCGGCTGCGGTTCTTCCGGTCTTCAGGTTCGCCAGCGGCTATGAAGATATTCGCCTGCATCAAGCAAGTTCCCGCGCGCGACTCCCAATTGCGCATCGCATCCTCGGGCCAATGGATCGAAGAGGCCGACCTGACCTATGAGATCAATGAGCCCGATGCCTACTCCCTGGAAGAGGCCCTGCAACTGAAGGAGAAATCGGGCGGCGAAGTGGTGGTGCTGTGCGCAGGTCCCGCGCGCGCCGCGCAGACCATTCGAGAAGCCTTGGCCAAAGGCGCCGACCGCGCCATTCACATCGAAGAAGCCGCCTTGCTCGATCCATTGGCCACTGCCCGGCTGCTGGCTGCGGCGGCGCGGTCCGAGGCCCCCGATCTGATTCTCACCGGCCTTCAATCCGACGACATGGGCAACGGACAAACCGGTGTGATTCTGGCCGAACTGCTCGGTCTTCCGCACGCCAGCATCGTGATGCAGGTGGAGAAGAAGGACAACGGAATCCGCGTGAAGCGCGAACTCGAAGATGGCTGGTTCCAGCACGTCGAAATGCCGCTGCCGGCTCTGCTCACGATTCAATCGGGCATCAACAAGCTGCGTTACGCCACGCTGATGGGAATCAAAAAAGCCAGAAGCAAAGAGATCCGCCGTGTCACGGCGGCTGAGCTGGGAATGGCCGCGTCGGCGGCATCGATCGTCATGGACAAGATCTATCTGCCGGAACGAACCAAGCGCACGCAATTGTTCGAGGGCAATCCGAAGGAAGCGGCTGCTCAACTGGTGGAGAAGTTGAAGTTCGAGGCGCGCGTGATATGAGCATCCTGGCGGTGATGGAGCAGCGCGGCGGCGCGTGGAACCGCATGTCCTCAGAGACGCTGGCGGCCGCTCAACAACTGGCGCGCGAGTTAAATCAGCCGGCTTCAGCCGCCGTTTTGGGGCGGGGACTAGAGGGCCTCGCGGGAGAATTGGCATCGCGGCAACTGGAGAAGGTTTTTGCCGTAGAGCACGAACTGCTCCAGGACTACACGCCGGACGCCTATACAAAAGCCCTTCAGCAGCTCATCACGCAGGTGAAGCCCTGGCTGGTTTTGTTCCCGCACACGTATCAGGTCCGCGATTTTCTTCCCAAGCTGGCGACATCGCTTAACCGTGCGGCCGTGACCGACGTGATTGCGCATCGCGCCGCCGGCGGCGAACTCATCCTGGTGCGCCAGCTTTTCCAGGGCAAGGTGAATGCAGACATTCGGTTTTCCGGTGAGCCGCCCTACCTGGCTTCGCTGCAGGCAGGCGCTTATCGCGCCGATCAGGTGGCAGCCGGGTCGGCCGCGGTCGAGCGATTCGCTCCGCGGATCGACGCGAGTGACATTCGAACACGCCCGCTCGAACTGTTCCGTGAGTCGCAGCGCACGGTGGATCTGGGTTCGGCTGAGATCATCGTTTCCGTAGGCCGCGGCATTCAGGAGGCCGCGAACATTCCGCTGGTTGAAAAACTGGCGCAGGCCCTCGGCGGAGAGCTTGCCGCTTCGCGTCCCATCTGCGATGCCGGTTGGCTGCCCATGGAACGCCAGGTCGGGAGCTCCGGGCAAACCGTCTCACCCAAGCTCTATGTGGCGGTCGGGATTTCCGGCGCTATCCAGCACCTGGTGGGCATGAAAGGTTCGCGAACCATCGTGGCGGTGAACAAAGATGCGAACGCCCCGATTTTTGAGATAGCCGACTATGGCATCGTCGGCGATCTCTTCCAGGTAGTGCCGGAGCTCATTGAGGCAGTTCAGAAAGCCAAGTAAACGAGCAAGTTAGCGATGGTCAAGGCACAGTTTACACCCCGTCATGGGGGTGCTATCCGCACGATATAGCCACAGGCACCACAAAAAAGTTGACATCTTTAGCGTCATCTCGCTACAATTTTCCTCCACACCGCATTGCCCCTTCCCAATGCTTGCAACTTTTGGCAGCGGGGCTGCGTCATATCATCCTAGTCGATTGAATATCGGCGATAGAAAGAGAAGAAGACATGACCAAGAACGGACCGAAAGCCAAACTCGCTACGTACCGCAAGATACTCGAGAGCAAGGCGGAAGAAGTCCGGCGCAGTATGTCCGCCCAGAAGGCGGCACAAGTGGTATCTCGTCTGGATTGTCCTTCCGATGAAGGTGACCTGAGCCAGCAGCACCACGAGGAATGGATTTTCCTCAACCGCAACACCATCGATATGAAGCTGCTGCGTGAGATCTCCGACGCCCTGCATCGGATCGAGCTCGGTACATATGGAACCTGCCTGGAGTGCGAGGAGCCCATTTCGGCGAAGCGGCTGGAAGCCGTGCCGTGGGCGCGCTACTGCGTCGCGTGCCAGGAGAGCATTGCCGCGCGCGTTGCCGAGGGAGAACTGGTGGACGATTACCAGGGGGCCAGCCGGTGAAGCTGGCTGACTTACGAAAGATCTCAGTACGTAAGAATATGAGGATTCACTTCCGGCTCGCCGGCGGCCAGGAGTGCGTCATCAACGAGCACGGCGTCGCACAGGTGCCGGCGCTTCGCGAGATCCCGGATTTTAACCTTGAAGAACAGTTAGCCGGCGTTTCCGAATTCGTCCTCGAGCCCGCCATAGCCGCAGATCCGAAGAAACCAGTTAAACCGCAATCGGTACGCCGCGAACAACTTGCGGCTATGGCGTCGTCTTCTCCCGCCGCTGCTGTAGAGCACGAAGAAGAGTAGGCCCCTCATCTCCACGTGGAATAGGTGTACAATACTATCGCCGCGTGCACTGATTTACTTTCCCGAAAGGGATTTGGGGGGACCGATATGGATAAGCCGGCGCAAAATATTCAAGACAGCTTTTTGAACAACGCTCGTAAAGACAAGACTGCCCTGACGATCTACTTGATGAGCGGCGTGAAACTTTCCGGCAGGATCAAGAGCTTCGATAAATACTCCCTCGTGCTGGAGACAAACAACCAGGAGCAGTTGATCTTCAAACACGCGATTTCCACCGTGGTCATGCAGAAGACCTTCCACTCCTATGCCAACAACTCGCAGTCGGCGCAGAGCACCGCGGGAGCGGTAGCCCCGGGCGTGGCAGCACACTCGGAAGCCTCGGAGGCCTAGGGACACGGAGCTTTCAAATGTCGCCCGCGAGCGGGCGGTTCTGGTCGGTGTGGAGTGGAAGACCCGAGGTGGTCCGGGCCGCGGAAATCCTCTTCAAGCCGAAGAGTCACTGGAAGAATTAGCCGAGCTGGCGTCGAGCGCGGGCGCCGAAGTGGTGGAGCGTATTGTCCAGACACGTCCCGCCCCGGAAGCAGCCACTCTGATCGGCAAAGGCAAGGTACAAGAGCTTGCGGCAGCGGTAAGATCCGGCGCCGCCGAGGTGGTCATCTTTGATCACGACCTCACTCCAACGCAGCAGCGCAACCTGGAAAAAGCTATCGATGCTAAGGTTCTCGACCGCACGCAGTTGATCCTCGACATTTTTGCCTCCCGTGCTCGCACGCGAGAAGGCCGGCTGCAGGTGGAGCTCGCGCAATTGAATTACCTGCTGCCGCGGCTTACTGGACATGGCGCGGAGATGTCGCGATTGGGCGGCGGCATTGGCACGCGCGGCCCTGGTGAAACCAAACTCGAAACGGACCGCCGGAGGATCGCGCGGCGGATCAAGCGGCTCCGCGATGAACTGGAAAGCGTTCGTGCCGGCCGCGCGCTCCATCGCCGCCGCCGCAGTGCCGTGCCGCTCGCCACATTGGCACTGGCGGGCTACACGAACGCCGGCAAGTCGACCTTGTTCAACCGGCTCACGCAGGCGGGCGTGCTGGCCGATGCTCGCATGTTTGCGACACTCGACCCGACGGTGCGTCCGCTAGTGCTGCCTTCGCGCCGCCGCGTGCTGGTGAGTGACACGGTGGGATTCATTCGCAATCTGCCCACAACGCTGGTGAAAGCATTCCGGGCCACGCTCGAAGAAGTCACCGAAGCCGCGCTTGTGCTGCATGTGGTCGATGCATCCGCGCCCTCGGCGTCAGAGCATACGGCGCATGTTTCGAAAGTGCTCGCGGAAATTGGCGCCGCCGCGATTCCGCAAATCCTGGTGATGAACAAAATGGACTGCCTGCCGGATAGCGATAGCGACACGGAGGCGTTACGCCGCCGGCTGCTTGGCGAATCCGGTACGCAGACCGCCGCCCGCGCCGTTGCCGTTTCAGCCCTGACCGGCAACGGCATCGATCGGCTATTGGCCACGATCGATGAGGCCCTGCCGCTCGACCCGATGGTGCACACCACGCTCCGTGTGCCTGCCGGAGAGGGTGCCATGATCGCCCTGCTGCACGAATTTGGACGCGTGATTTCGACCCGCTATGCCGGCGGGTTCTGCGAGATTGAAGCGGAGATTCCCGAATCGCTCAAACGCCGCCTGCCGCCTGGATAACGTTACCCACAGAACTGTGGAAAAGCCTGTGGGAAAGCCATCTCCGAGCAGGATTAAATTACGGTTACAAAAAGTACTTACAGCGAATTGAACCACGTGGCAGCACTTTAGGCAACTAACTGGAAAATAAGGGACCAAGCGGATTTTCGCCAGTATATTTCAGGACCCGGATCAGGGCTCTCCCCGGGCCTGGAAAACGGTCTTTCATTTTCCACAACACAATCGGGTAAATCCCTTAAAGTCAAGAAAAACAGATGCGCGAAATGCCCCAATGGCATCCATTTGCTACACTTGGATCTGACCAGGGCGGTGTAGCTCAGCTGGCTAGAGCGAGGGTCTCATAATCCCTAGGTCGGGCGTTCGAGTCGCCCCGCCGCCACCAAGCTTTGCATTTCCAAAATCTTCCCGCTTGTATTTTCAAACTCCAGGCTGGAGTACATTGAGGGCAATGGAACTCGATCGTATTACGAGGAGCCCGAGGGTGATGGGCGGCAAGCCCTGCGTACGCGGAATGCGAGTGACGGTGGGCATACTTGTCGGATTGGTAGCCTCCGGGCATACGATCGCTGACATCCTCGCCGCTATCCCTATTTCGAAGAAGAGGACGTCCGACAGGCTCTAGCGTACGCTGCTTGGCGTGTGGAAGAGTTCGAGGTTCCCCTTCCGACAGCATGAAGCTCCTGATCGGCATGAACTTGAGTCCCCTTTGGGTCGAGTTCTTCGCCGCATCAGAACTCGAGAGCATTCACTGGTCAAAAATCGGAGATTCGTCTGCATCTGACTGCATGATCAGGGATTATGCCGCCGCCAATGGATTCGTCATTTCACTCATGATTTGGATTCCGGCGCACTCGCAGATCGAAAATCTCAGCAGCCGAGCGTGATCCAGGTCCTCACTCAAGACATTCTTCCAGTCGCGATCGGCCCTATCATGGTGCGCGCCCTATATGCGAGCCGGCGGCAACTGGAGGATCGAGCCTTGCCTCGCGAGCCTGCGCGGGGCCATCGTTTCGCTTCGTCATTCACTCCCGAATGAACGGAACTCGGGCTTCTCACAGTGTAGCCCACGCGCCTGGCTGACAATCCGCAATTCTCTGCAATCAAGAGACTTAACGGCTGGACCGAGCTTCGCGACAAGGCCCATGCGGCGGTAAAGAATAAACCGGCCCTCTTTGGGGGGCATCCTGGAGATCAGGAGGCTGGCCGTATGAACATCCTATGGACACTGATTGTCGGGCTGGTGGTCGGCGCCATAGCCAAGCTGCTAATGCCGGGCAAGGATCCTGGCGGAGTGATCGTCACGATGCTGCTTGGCGTTGCCGGGTCGATTCTGGCTACATTAATCGGCCGTGCGTTGGGGTTCTACCATGCGGGGAGCGGCGCGGGGTTCATCATGTCCGTGATCGGCGCGATGATCCTCCTGTTCATTTATCACCGGTTCCGGCGGCACCGAGCCGTAGTCTGACAGATCCCGTGCGGACCGGCATCGCCCGAAGGAGGATCGGCAGAACGTCGAGGACCGAATGCCGGGTCAATGTGGAATCTACTATTCCGCGGGAGAACAGACCAAGACCGCACGGGAACCTCTTTGATCCGCCATCGGCGGAATTGCGAATGAGCCTGCCGGCCAGCACGGAATAGACGCGATGCGCGCCACTTAGGAAACCGCGCCGATCCCGTGCTGGCTGGCGCTGTGAGGAGGTGGCGTCGTGAAGGCTCGCTTTTGGCGTGCTGATCCACACCTCGTCTCAAAACTTAGAATGCTTGCGCTTCGAGTCGACGGAAAAGATCCTGGGAAGTGGGGCGCTTATCCTCGCGCCGCCAAATCCCAAGGACGACAAAGTAGGCGAACCACACTAGAAATGCAGTTTTATGGCGAACTGCATGACTCGTTGAATCGATTGCACCGCACTAATCGTGGCGGGAGACGAATTGCCGTTGGCGGCAATGCCTGCAGCGGGAAGCCCCAAGTCCGGATGGTTCAGGATATTGAAGAATTCTCCCCGGAAATCGACGGCATAGCGTTCTGTCAGACTGAATGTCTTGGAGATCCCGGTATCCAAAGAAAACCAGTTGGGACCGCGCAAGGAATTCCAACCCGCGTTGCCTTCGATTAACTTTGCGCCGGGTGTGGTCGGTTCCACGGGGAGTGCGTAGCAACTCTTGTTGAACCAATTATAAGGAGTCGGGTTGTTGAGGTGTGGATCGCAAATCTGGTCCGGCAGATCGGCGTAGTGAAAGCCATTCAGGTTCAGTAAATCCGTACCCGATAGAGTTGGGGAAAACGGGAATCCGCCATGCCAGGTCATGATGCTGGTGAGGCGCCAGCCGCCGATCAGGGCGTCCACTGCGCGATTACTGCCGGCAGGGAACTGCCGCCCCTTACCAAAGGGAAGCTCGTAAATCGGAGACACCGTGATGGTATTGCGCAGGTCAAAATTGGTAGGGCCGCGGGTGCATCGCGGGCAACGCGGATCAACCTGGTTGTTGATCACAGCGAGGTTCTGGCCGTATGCATAGGAAGCCACGAAGCTCAGACCGCCGCGCATGCGCTGCTCCAGCCTGGCCTGCAACGCATTGTAGTTCGAATTGTCCTGGTTGGCATACACCTGGACCGCGCTAAATTGCGGAAACGCCACTTGCTGGGTTTGGCCCGGGGCCAGAACCACTCCCCAGGGCTGCGGAATGTTGTAGTTGTTATAGCTCCCGCCGGGGAATTCCTCGTAATCAATGTGGCGCGAGACGCTACCGACATAAGCGATGCTGAAGTCCAGGTTCCGTGCGATCTCTCGTTCAATCGCAACATTCCATTCATAGGTCTGCGGGATCCGGCGACTGGGGTTGGACGCATTTCCATCGATATTTGGCTGCGGCGCATTGGCTCCCGTCAACACATTGTTCAAATTGATCGGAGGGAGAGCCGTGCCGGCCGGCGCGCGCGTATAGGTTGGCGTACTTACGAGATTCGCCAAAGGCCATTGCTCGCCGTCCTCGGTGTCCACATCGCCATTGAAGTAGCCATAGAACAGACCGCCGCCCAGCCGGAAAACGGTTTTGGGATTGACTTGCCATGCCAGTCCGAATCGCGGCGCGAAATCCTTCTTCTCCGAAATCAGACAATTCGACGGTAAACCAACCGACGTGCAGCCAATCACGGAGCCGGGCACTTGTGCCGCCAGCGCCGGGACCACGGCGTTGGAAAGACTGCCGTCACCATTCTGGGCCACGGCGACCTTTCCCGTGAACTCTCCGTTGGCGACCACCGGCATGGAATAATATGCCGGGTCTGCATGCCACCGCGTTTGGTATTCGTAACGCAGCCCAAGCGTGATTGTGAGCCTCGGGAGAACCTTCCAGGTATCCGTCGCGTACCCGGCCCAATTGCTGAAATACTTATGCAAATCGTGAACAGGGGAGCCAACAGTGGCGAAACTCGGGTAGCCCAACAGGAAATCGGCCATGGCATTACCGGCCGTACACCCGTTGTTCACTGTTCCTCCAGAACAGAACGTCGTCGCAACCGTTGGAAAATTGCGATCGCGCGTCTGCACCCCAGTGAAGTCGAAGCGCCCGTTGGAGGTCAGGTTGTTGGTGGTAACGAGATTCGTTTTGCGGATATCAACGCCCAGTTTGATGGTGTGCGTTCCGTGGACAAGCGTCAGCGCGTCGGTCCACTGGAAGTTCTTCTCTCCGACAACCAGGGGCCGAAAAGCCCCCGAGCTGACAACCGTACTGCCGATAATAAACCGCGGCAGGCCGGGCAAGTAACCGGGGAACAGGTCTTGCTGCATGCCGAGCTTCGTCGCCCAGTCGGTGCTATCGCCCTTATTGTATTGCTGCGGGTTGGTCATCAAGCCAAACGTGGCTTGGTTGATAACCGTCGGGCTGAACGAGTGCACCCATCCCAAGCCCAGGTTGCTTCCGCCGAGGACGTCGTGTTCAAAACCAACCAGCGAGTTGTCGATGTTCGTGGCCAGCGTCTGTTCGCCGGTGATGTTGTTTCCACTGAAGGTGTGGCGCCCGAAAATGCTGTCCTTCGCGGAAAGCGTGTAATCAATCCGGGTGTTGTACTGATTGATGTTCTGGAGGTGCCGCGGATTGTATGCATAGTTCAGTGTGGGAGCCAGTGCGAAGCCGAACTTATTGACGGTCTGTTGGCCCGGCAGATTCGCGGTCGGCAACAACTGATTCACTACGTTGTTCGTGATGGAATTGAACCGGTTGGACGGAATCGTATTGTTCGGGAAAGGCGCTTGGCTGAGTGGATCGAAGATAATCACGCCTGACGGGAAGATGCCCTGCCGCATGTCGTTCGATGGCACCGTGGTCAGCTTCGGCGACGAAAACACTTCGCGCATGCCTTCATAGTTGAAGAAGAAGAATAGCTTGTCTTTTTTGATCGGCCCGCCAAATGTGCCGCCAAACTGATTTCTTTTGAGGAAGCTCGTCTGGTGTGCGCCGCTGTAAGTCCAATTCGTCGCGTCGAGCGCGTCATTCCGCAAGTACTCGTACAGACTCCCGTGAAACTGGTCGGTGCCGGATTTAGTAACCACGGCCACCTGCACGTTGCTGCGCCCGTATTCCGCCGAGAAGTTGTTGGTTTGCATCTTCACTTCTTGAATGGCGTCAATCGAGATCGGGATGCTTGAGCCGCCGAATTCGCGTTCCGAATTCTCCACTCCATCGAGCAGGAACATCGTGAATGTCCCGCTGTTGCCGTTCACGGCGAACGCTGGAGTGCCGTTGCGCTCCTTGCCATTCAGTTCGGGACTGTTCGGATTCCTGAACTCCTGCGACTGGGTGGCTGGCGCCGCACCGGGAACCAGTTGGAGCAATTGGGTGTAATACCGGCCGTTCAAGGGCAGATTCTGCACGGTTTGCGCCTGGACCACCGCGCCGACGCTCGCTTCCTGGGTTTGCAAAAGTGGCGGCGCGCCGGTAACGGTGACCTGCTCGGTCACCGCGCCGAGACCAAGCTCAACATCCACGCCCGCCCGCTGGTCAATGACCAGGGTGACATTTGTCAGTTGCTTGTTCTGGAATCCCTTCGCGGATACGTCAATGGAATACGTGCCGGGAATCAGATTGGGCACGTAGTACAAGCCCGACTCGTTTGTCACGGTCTCCTTCACAACCGCGGTCGCGACGTTCCTGACCTGCACTGTTGCGCCGGCAACGATCCCGCCGCTCGCATCATGCACCGTTCCACTTAATGTTGCGTTGCCAGTCTGTGCCCAGGCGCCAACGGCGCTGAGACAAACAAAGATGAGGAGTATTTTTGCTTGTTTCATCTGCGATCCTCCTACAGACTTAAGCTCCCGACCACCTGCACGACGTTCGAGTTGAAATGGACCAGGCGGCGCACGATGGTGCACAAGATATACCGCAAAAGGAAGATGCTGTCAATGATATCTGATATTTTGTCGAAAAAATGAGAATATCTTAATTTGAGCAAAGATGCCCTATTGACAAGGTTTGCGAGAGGTCGGCGAAGGACACATTAATGAAACATGAGCATCGCCGCGGCCAGTCTCGGCTTCGGGCCTTGCTGGTCCGGGCGTATCGCTGACCAATATGATTTTCAAGCTTCCGGACAAAGGCACTGCTGCCGGCAGGACGGCCGTCCGAGTGGCTTCTCGAATTCTCTCCAGCAACACGGCGTCAGCCCTCTGCTGGTCCGTCCCGCCAAGTCGTGGGACTCCAGCGCAACCGCCATTCGGCCCTATCCAGCAAGTTTGCTGCGTCGGACGCGCTGAGGTGAGCGGGCGCGCTGACCAGCGCCAGTGCTCCGCTGACATCACCAGATCGGCTTGCACCAGCTTTTGTTCCGACTAGCGCAGGGCTTCCCACCTGTGGTCTCAACCAGCGGGCACGAACGGCGGCTCTGCCAGAAGTGGCCGGTCTGAGCCTGGCTTACGTTCAGCCAGTGGGCATAGTTGTTGTGCGTCCTGCCGAAAGCGCACGAGAGAGCCGTCTCGGAGGGAGGATGGCGACCATAACACCTGATAGGTAATCGGGCAGGAGGCGGTTACCGCCACGCAATAGCGTGCGCAATGCTCGCGGAGGAACTGGAGGTAGAGGTCCGGTCTTCTGCGTCAGGGAAGAAGACGGGTTGGCGCGGGCCAAACGCGATGGTGACGTGGTGCCAGACTCCCGGAACCACCACTCGTGCAATGCGGCCAGAGAGGATCAGTCGCCCGGCAGAGGAGGAAGTTCTCAGGAACTTCCAGTCCCCGAATTACCGGAGCCCTGCTGCACGAAGTAGGCCACCACCGTCCACTGGGCGCGAGTGAGCATCTGGCCCGCCTCGCCCTTGCGCCGGATCTCTACGAGCGCCTCGGCCGGCCGGCTGAGCAGTTCGACCACCTCGAAGCGCTCCTCTCGCGACGACTCCAGCAGTTGCTTGGCGATCTCCGACGTCGATACGCTCTCGCCCTTCCGCAGGCCGTCAGCTTCCGGATGTCCTCCAGCCGCTTGCGCAGCACTTCGCTGATGCGGAGGGAAAGGGTCTGGGTCTGCTGCAATGTTTCCGCCATGTATGACAGCTTAATTCATGTATGTCATACATTCGAGCGGTCGGACTTTTGGGTGGGATTGGCGGCTAAAAGGAAAGTTCCTATATAGGAACCTGTGATCGCGAGAGGGCCTGTTTTCAGATGGTTCCCATATGGGAACCAAGGTTCCTATACAGCTCCCATTCTGGGGTGGCGTGTCACCCTTCAGCCGATGCGAAGCATCGTCTTTTTCTTCGGAGCTGCCACTACCTCTGCTGCTCCCGCCGATCTCGGCGCGGGACTGGCGGCCAGCGAAGCGCCGCCGCCCGGTTTAACGCGGCGGCGCTGTGTCGCGGGAGCGCTAATCCTGCTGCGGTCCTTGAGAGCCACTCATGTGCGAACGGCCGAAGGCCGCCCGCCTTCGTCATGTTGCGGCGGCAATCGTTTGAGGAGTTTCCACGCACCGAAAACGATAAGGAGACGCCGAGTTCTGCCGCTAGAATCTGGCCCGTGGAAGTCCAAAAGATCCGGCTAGAATCTTCCGGCGACACCGGCCACGGGCGGCCAGAAAACGCGATGTGTGCAAAGTGGCCCACTATGCCCCGTGGTCCTTGCGTAACCAGCACAACCACGTATCCGAGCAAGACCAGCGCCTCAGCGGTCCCGACGATCAACAGGACTACCCACAGAAAATATCTGAATGCATTCCGCATGGGGTTGTCCTACTGTTTCCCCGGCTTCACCGCTTCGGGATGCACTGGCGGCGAGTACATTTTGGCCCGCTGCATTTGCTCAGGCCTGATGTAGTTTACGTCCAGATGCAGGCCTGAGGCCTGACGATCGATCTGGAACTCATGCAACCCGGTCGTAAACCAGTTGTCGCCCCGTCTGCTGGTGTCCCCGCTAAGGTTGTGCAGAAACTCATGCGTGATGGTGTTCGTGAACGAGGCTACGAACGGGATCCCAGACCCGATCATTCCCGACTGGGGGGGGAACCGGGGACAGACGGAACGTTTTCTGAGATTTTCTCCACCCCTCATATACCTCTCGATTATGGCTCGTTTGGCCCGCGTGGTGGCGGCGGATGTACCGCATCACGTCACTCAGCGCGGCAACGCTCGCCGCACGGTGTTCGAAAATCATACTGGCCGCTTAGTCTATCTCGATCTTCTCAACTCTTACTCGCGGCTGCACCAGCTCACTATGCTTGGCTTTTGCCTGATGTCGAATCACGTCCACCTGGTGGCCACGCAGCGACATTCCGATGCACTCGCGCTCGCCCTGCGTTACACTCACGGCCGCTATGCCGCCTATCTCAACGCGCGACAGGGGTCGTCCGGTCCTATCTGGCAGGGACGCTATTACTCCTGTCCGCTGGACACCCATCACTTATGGGCCGCCTTGCGGTATGCCGAACTCAACCCAGTGC
>DASZPB010000005.1:0-3865 GCA_035550475.1 Bryobacteraceae bacterium
CAATGCCGTTAAGTCAAAAAATGACCAACTGAGATGATGCGCGGCTCAAACACGGACCAAATTAAGAGTGACCTTCCCAGTGTGAGAGGGTTGGTCGATCTTGCGTGGCCACTTGCTTACGGGCTGACGCAGCACGCGCGGACAGGATCGCGAGCGGCGCTCCGGCAGAACGGCCCAACTGCGCAGCTCCTCTATATAGTGCTGCCATATTTTCTGGTAGTGCTCGGCCGTGAGCAACTCGCCGAGGAGTTTACATGCGACCCACAATTCCTCGGTCGCACTCATCAGTTTCATAAAGCTCACCCGCTGCGGCGGCACCTCCAGTTCCGTCCCGGTCTCCACCCGAATGCGCGCAATCACCGCGCTCGCTAACACCAATGCGGCGACTTCCTGAAGCGCCGTCTCCGGTGTTTGACTCGCCAACACCCGGGCACTGCGTACGTCGAGTTTCAATTCCCGGTGATACAGCTGTCGGGTAAGGGATTGGCGCGGCACCGAACAGGTTCTCGGTCCGTTTCCAACCCCTTCCCATAGGAACTGCTCAGGCGGTTTTCCCGCAAGCAGCTCGCCCGTGTGAGATTCGTCGAGAGGGTTATGAGTCGTTTCGGTCACAGCGGCCACTTTCACGTGAGCTTCCCGAGGCCCGGGAGGCGTTCAAGGTGCCAATCCCAGTACAGCCCGAGAACCCCGTAGAGGTATTCGTTACTCCATCGCCGCCAGCCGATACTGCGCTTTCGCTGCCGTTTCCGCCGGGTAAGCAGGGTGCGGACTTTCATTTCCATGTAGTCGCGTACTTCACTGAAGGCGCGACTTGAGTTACCCACTCGGAAGTATGTGACCCATCCAGCGACAGCTGCGTTAATGCGCGCGACGATTTCTGCGGCGGTCAATGCCCCACCGGTGGCAATGATGTCACGGATTTTCGCTTTGATCGCTTTGCGGGCCTTCTTCTTCGGGGTCATGTAAATGTAGTACCCAGCCTTCTCCCGTTTACGTTTGCGTCGCAGATCAAACCCAAGGAACCCGAAGGCTTCCCCCTTCTGCGTGTCCACGATTTTGGTTTTCTCTCGGTTCAGCGTCACGCCAAGCGGGATGAGCTGTTCTTCGAGCCGTTGCAGGGCGCGTTTCGCCCAGCCCCGTTTCGTGTGATGACCGCTGACGGTGATGACAAGGTCATCGGCGAACCGATGGTAGTTCACCGCCTCGTAGGGTCCCTGTGCCGTTTCGCGGCGGATCGTGTCGAACATCCAGTCGATCTCGGTCAGGTAGATGTTAGCCGCCAGCGGGCTGAACGGACCGCCTTGCGGCACTCCGATCTTGCCGGCGGCCTTGAGGATCTGCTTGACCAGATGCATGATTTGCGGGTCCTGGACACGCTTCGCGATCTTGTCCATCAAAATCGAGTGCCGAACCGTATCGAAATACTTCGACAGGTCAACGTCGATCACGGTGAACATTCGCCGCAACACACTCCGCCTGACTTGCGCCAAGGCGAGGTGAGGTGATCGATCGGGTCGAAATCCGTAGGAGTTCGGGCAGAAGTCCGCCTCGAAGATGACTTCGAGGATCAGCTTCAGCGCTCCTTGCACCACGCGGTCGCGGATACAGGGGATCTGGAGCGTTCTGACTTTCCCGTTCTCTTTCGGTATATCCACCCGGCGATTCGGCTTGGGTTGATATCTGCCTGTTACAAGGTCTTCCCGGATCTCTTCCAAGAAGCGGTCTGTCCCGGATGCTTCGATCGCTTCGAAGCTTTGGCCATCGATGCCCGGGGCTCCACCGTTTCCTTTGGCGATCCGGTAGGCTTCCTCAAGGGTTTGTATCTTCGTCACGTGCACAAAGATCCCCCAGAAGCGATGCGTCTTATCCGACTTCGCCTTTCGATAAATGCGTTCTCTCAGATCCTGCAAATCGAACCGCCGATCCTGCAGCTCAAGCCGCAGTTCGGGCGGGTCAATAGGCGCCTTTGTCATCTCGCCCCTGCCTCACTTTGACGAACGCAGTACCCACCGGTCCGGGCCCTTCCCTCCGGGCGCGTTTTGCTGCACGCCCATCCTCAGTACTGCGACCCGATCCGCCACCCTGATGCCTGCACCGGCCTTTCCCACTCGCGGTTATAGCCGCCGCCTCCTCGACGGGTTTTCCCCGCCGGGCATCGAGGGCTTCTCCAGTTTCCACGTCTTCTGTCGCACCATGTCGTCGCTGATACCCCGCCGGTGAAAGCCGCCGCATCGGACCCTTGCTACTCGGCTCTTGCTGCCTTCGCGCATTACACGACTGTCTCGGCCACCGGATAAACCGTGTTACGAGGCTACGTCTACGTTCACTGCACGTTACAACCTGGTGCTTTGCGCACACTCCTCTCAGAGTGTGTTGTCGGAGGGCCCTACCGTCTTGCTTTCGCGCCACGGTACCTCCCAAGCTACGAGGTCTGGGTCTTTTGACCTCGGTCGGACTTTCACCGACTAGAAGACGCGTCCTTCGGCTGGACGCGCCGTGCTCCCAGCGCTCGCTGTAGCGTCGGGCCAAGTCTTCCGCAGGGTAACGTGTCTCATCCAACAGGCTGGTCCACAAGCGCAAGGTAAACTCCTTGCCGTTGACCCCCACTCCGCGCGCCTGAATTTCGCGCACGCGCAAGCTGTGCTTCTTACCCTGATCGTCTTTGACCGAGACTTCAACGATCGCGCTACCATCGCTCAATCGGTCGACAATTTCAGTACGAATGTTCTCTCGTACCCGCGCCAGAAAGGCAATGTCGCGATCGCCCCAAGCTTCTTTGGCCTCCCAAAGCGTGCGCCCCGTTCCAAACAGCCGATCGCCAATGACCAACGACCCATCGGGCACTTGCCCCCAGAGCTTGGCAGCCAACTGTTGCTCCCCCTCGCTCGCCGGCCCAATCTGGGCTGCCAAGGGAGCATGGGTACCCAACTCAACCAAAGTCACCAACCGCAACTTGGCAAATGCGGCTTTCAAGCGCCGCGCCGCCGCCTTCGGCAGCTCCGCCAGAATCGCCGGCGTGTTCAGCACGCTAAATTGCGTACCGTCCACTCCCGTCAGGCGATACCCGCCATAGAAACACTCCGGATGGGCGCTCTCATCGGCCAGCGGGCCCAGCGCCTCGGACATCAACTGTTCGAACAACTCGATGGGAAGATTCTGTCGTCGTTGGCTATGCGCCGAGTCGCTCATGGAAATCCCGTGCAGCTTCTTGCAGTTCTTCGCTACTGTGCCGTGATCCTGCAATTGGTGAAAGATGTAGCCGCTGACCACTTGGTCAACGCGCATCACCGGCTCGCTACGCGGCCGCGGCGCGTACTCCTCACACAGTTGCCGCAGATTATTCGACGGGATCATTCGCTCCAGCACATCCAGAAACTGCATGCCTTGCATCGACGGGCTTCACACCGGTTAGAAATAACAGCAGAATGATAGCCTAGCTTATTGATACAGCGTTCTTTTATGGCTTAACGGCATTGGGCCTAGTGGAGCTAGGCAGATACCCCTTATGTCTATACATATCTGGTCGATGTCCTGCAGCGGGTCGGGCAGCATCCGGCCTCGCGTGTCGAGGAGCTCACGCCGCGACTGTGGAAGCAACATTTCGCGGCGAATCCGTTGCGCTCCGTGTTGGACACGCTCGCGTAGCCGCTCCACGGCCCTACCGCATCGTCTGCGAGCACCCAGACACCACAGACCTGCTTAGCGCCGCCGCGCGCACTACAACACACCGCCGCGACACGAAATCGTCCGCTCCACTCCGGTGAACATGGAGCGGCAGTGTGCGCGGCTACGCGCGAGGGAGGAAGAACGCCACAGAGTTACCGCTTACGGCGCTATGCGCCCAGCCGCCGTAGCGCTGACCCCC
>DASZPB010000006.1:0-51022 GCA_035550475.1 Bryobacteraceae bacterium
GCCGCGCCCTTGCCTCCTGCGCGCCGTTCTGCGCGAGCATCGATCGCGACGGACGGCTCCGCCGGGAACCAGATGCAGAGCAGTTTCTTCGTCTTACAAAAGACGAAAACCAGATCGTAGTTGACAAAACATCATAGGAGACTCCGTGACTAGTTACCTGCTTCGTGGAGCAATCATCCTGGCCGCCGGCGCGGGCATTCTGAGCGCGCAGGCCCAGCCGTCCGTCAACCCGTCCCGGCCCGATCCACGCGAGATTCCCGTCCCTCCCATCAAGACCTCGATGGCTCCGATGCCGGGCGTAGACAAGCTTCCCGACCATCCGGCGATGCCCGATGTTCTCACCATGAACAACGGGAAAAAGGTCAAGAGCGCAAAACAGTGGAAGCAGCGGCGCGAGGAGATGAAGCGGATCCTCGATTATTATGCCGTTGGCCAGGCGCCCCCACCGCCCGGAAATGTGAAGGGGCGTGAGGTATCTTCACAACTGGTGATGAACGGCAAGGTGAAATACCGCCTGGTTCACCTGACCTTCGGACCGCGGGAAAGTCTGAGCCTCGATATCGGCATCTTCACGCCTACCCAAGGCGGCCCGTTCGCCACGTTGATCTCACCTTCCGGCAGCCCTCCCGGGGCAACCGCGCTGCCGCGCCTTCCGCAAGGACCCACGCAGGGCCGCGGCCTCGATGTGCTGCTGGTCGTCGGTTCCAAGCCGCCCGCGGACCTGGCGCCGCCCGCGCGTCCTCCCGCCGGCCGTGCGGGCGGCCGCGGGCGCGGTCCGTTCGGCGGCCCGCGCACCGCAGAAAGCATCGCGGATAGCAACCCCGCATTGGCTCACGGCTTCGCCTTCGTGACGTTCAACAACAACGACTGCGGCGAGGACACCACGCTGCGCGAGTCCGATGGAAGCTGGGCCTTTCGCACGACGCGCTTCTTTCCCGCCTACCCGAACTATGATTGGGGTCTGGTGCGCGCCTGGGCCTGGGGCGTCTCGCGAATCGTGGACTACCTGGAGACCGATCCTTCGATCGACAAGAACAAACTGATCGTCACCGGCGTCTCGCGCACGGGAAAATCCGCCCTGGTCGCCGGCGCTTACGATGAACGCATCTCCATGGTGGCGCCGGTGGCGAGTTCCGGCGGCGGCACTCCCGCCTACCGTTTCAGCGGCGCCGAGCGCGGCGGCAAAGAAGGCTTAACCGAAATGATGCGTAAGTATCCGAACTGGTTTTCCCCGCATCTCCATGAATTCTGGGGACAGCCCGACAAGCTGCCGTTCGATGAGCACTGGTTCATCGCACTAGTCGCCCCGCGCCCGTTCATCGCGCTTGAAGGCTCTCACGACCAGAATGTAAACATCAACGGCGTGCATCAATCCTTCATCGCCGCCCGGCCGGCATTTGAGCTGCTCAACGTCAATGACCACCTGGGCATCAGTTGGGCCGACCGCCCACACGGCATGGTGCAAGGAGACTGGGACGCCTTGCTGGCCTTTGCGGACAAATTCCTCTTCCACAAGACGGTCACCCGCTCCTTCGACCAATATCCGGAATAAACCTGCCGCGACCACACTCAGCCTGGGAGCCCGCGAGAGCAACCAGGCTGAAGTAAACACCGCAACCCGCACGATCTCACCGGTCGGTCATCCGGCAATTCTTCAAGGCGACCCAGTGCAGCGAACTCGGCCGGCCCTCGGACGGACCGTCCGCCACAAGGCCCACTGACCTGCCCTCAAAACACGCTTTCACACCGCCATCTTGTAAACCGTTCGAACGTATAAACTTGTCTCACGTCATCCACTTCGCCACCATGCTCAACCAACAGATCTAAAACAACTTACATACGTTAAAACAGGTAGAGTACCTGACCAGACGTAGACACATTGAGGCACGGCTTTAAGATGTTATCCAAAACATTGGTGGGACCGACTTGCTTTAAGGGTTCCGGTCCGCGTTTTGGATGGATAACTTCCCGCTTTGCGCGGTAACGGAGTTGTCTCGAAGGAGCAATCAGACTCCCGGAGTCCGGAATGCGAAATTAGTAAGCCAAGGAGAGTTAGCGCCATGAGAATCAGTGTAGTTCTCGCTTTCGCAGGACTGGCGGCAAGTGCCCTGTTTGCACAGGAGTATCGCGCCACGATTAGCGGCAGCGTCCTCGATCCACAAGGAGCGGCCATTCCCAAAGCAGCCGTCGTCGCGACAGAAACACGCACGGGCACAAGGACCACAGCGACCACCGAATCCACCGGTGAATACACCATCCCTTTTCTCGCGCCGGGAGAATACGAACTCACTGTGGAAGCCGCTGGCTTCAAACGGGTTGTCCGCCGCGGATTGAAGCTCAGCGCCGGTGAGCACCCGGTGCTCGACATTCACATGGAACTGGGCGGCGTGAACGAATCGGTCACGGTCGATGCTGAAGCACCGCTGGTCGTCGCTTCGAATGCCTCTGTGGGCCAAACTGTCACCACTAAGGAAGTGGAGGATTTGCCGGTCAACGGGCGCGCCCCGATCATGCTCATGGCAATGTCGATGGGCGTGGTGCAGACCAGTGAACCAGGCCCGGTTCGTCCCTTCGATTTGCCCGGCGGCGGTTTCGCGATCGGAGGCATCAGCGGCTCCAACGAATTCCTACTGAATGGTGCTCCCAATGGAAGTTCGGTCACCTCGGTTGGCATCGCGGCCAATACCACTTCGGGTGGCGCGTCCGCTTACAGCCCGCCCGAAGACGCTGTGCAGGAAGTCCGCGTCAATGCTTTCGATTCGGACGCGGCTTACGGCCACGCAGGCGGCGGCACCGCCAACCTGGTGACTAAGAGCGGCACCAATTCGCTCCACGGCACCGCCTACGAGTTCAACCAGTCTTCCGCAATGGATGCCAATTCCTTCTTCGCCAACAAAGCGGGCGTGCAAAGACCGGCTTACCACTACAATCAGTACGGCGGCACGGCCGGCGGCCCGCTATGGATTCCGAAGCTATTCAACGGCAAGAACCGCGTCTTCTGGTTCTTCGGATATGAAGGACTGCGGGATTCCGATCCGGCCACCTCCCCCCTCGAGACCGGCAACCCGCAGTATTTCTCCACCTTGCCGACTCCCGCCGAACGCCAGGGCGATTTCTCAGCGTTGCTGAAGCTGAACACGGCCAATACGAATTACACCATCTACGATCCAAACACCGGAGTCGCTTCCGGTTCGCAGGTGGCCCGCACTCCGTTCCCCAACAACATGATCCCGAGCAACCGTCTGAATCCGATCGCCTTGAACTATCTCCAGTTCTATCCCCAGCCGAATGCGCCGGGGCAGGCTAACGGATTCCAGAACTGGGTCACCGATGCAGTCGATTCCGATGGCTACGACAACGAAATGGGTCGCCTTGATGTGAACCTGAGCGACCGGAACAAGCTAGCCTTCGACGCTCGCCACAGCAATCGCACGCAGGTGAAGAACAATTATCTCGGCGAATCGAATCCTTCCACCGGCCTGCTGTTCTGGAGAATCAATCAGGGTGCATCGCTCGATGACGTCTATACCGTCACGCCGAGCACGGTAATGGACATCCGCGGCAATTGGACACGTTTCAATTCCATCATCGGCTCACCGCTCGATGGCTTTGACCCATCCACGGTCGGATTTCCATCCTACATCTCGGGCACTTCTCAGGCACTGACGCTTCCGTTTGTCACCTTCAGCAGTTGCAGCGTTGCCAACGGAGCTACCGCCAGCTTCCAGTGTCTGGGCTATAGCGGCGATTCGCGCAGCGCCAATGACACCTATCAGCTCTTTGGCGACGTCATCAAGGTGCGCGGCAATCACACGATCAAGGTCGGCGCCGATCTACGCAACTACCGATTGAACTATTTCACCAACGGCAATTCCGCCGGCACCTACACGTTCAATTCCAGTTCGGCGAATTCGACCCCTTCCACCACGCAGATCGCCCAAACCTGGACGAACGGTCCGTTGAACAATGCTGTCCCGGCGCCATTGGGACAGGACTTTGCAGCCTTCATGCTCGGCCTGCCCAGCAGCGGCAGTTTCGATTTGAACTCGCACGCCAGCGCGAGCGCTTCCTATTATTCGCTCTTCGTGCAGGATGATTGGCGGGCCAGGAATGACCTCACCATCAACCTGGGACTTCGCTGGGAACATGAGACGGCTGCCACCGAGCGCTTCAACCGCGCCGTCAACGGTTACGATCCCACCGCCGCCAACCCGGTCGCGGCCGCGGCTGCCGCGGCCTACGCCAAGAGCCCGATTTCGCAGATTTCCGCCAGCCAGTTCTCGGCTCTCGGCGGGCTCACTTTTGCCGGTTCGGGCAATTCGACGCTCTACAACAGCAATTCCAAAATCTTCAGCCCTCGCGTGGGTGTCGCATGGACTCCACGAGCGCTCGGCGGCAAGACCGTATTGCGCGGCGGTTTTGGTATTTTCGTGGTGCCGAACGGCATCGTCAATATCAATCAGCAGGGCTTCAGCCAGACCACCCAGTTGACCGCCACCAACGATAACTACATCACGCCCGCTGCGACGCTTTCCAATCCGTTCCCCAACGGCATCTTGCAGCCCGTGGGCTCCGGAAACGGCGCGGGGACGTTCCTGGGACAAGGCATTTCCTTCTTTAATCCGCAGGCCGTCAACCCATACTCCATCCGCTGGAACTTCAGCGTGCAGCGGCAACTGCCCGGCGCATTTGTGCTGGAAGTCGCCTACATCGGCAACCACGCGGTGCATCTGCAGACCGGCGCCATCCAGCTCGATTCCATTCCACGGCAGTTCCTGAGCACATCGCCCACGCGCGATACCGCCACCATCAACCTGCTTTCGGGTTCGGTGACAAATCCATTCAAAGGATTGCTCCCCAATAGCACATCCTTGAATGGCTCCACGGTGCCGCTCTCGCAGTTGCTGGTTCCCTTCCCGCAATATCCGGCGGGAAGCGGCAGCAGCAACGGTGTGGTGATGCAGGGCAATTTCGGCGGTGAGTCTTATTTCGAAAGCCTCAACGTTCGCTTGCAGAAGCGCTTCACTAACGGGCTGACACTCATCAACAATTTCGTCTGGAGCAGCCTGATTGAACGTGTCGCCTATCTGAACGACACGGATCCGGCTCCGGAAAAGCGCGTCTCCACCATCTCGCGGCCTTTGCGCGAGTTGCTGGCCGCCTCCTATGAACTCCCGTTCGGACGCGGAAAGGCAGTGTCCGTTGGAAACCGGTTCGCGAACGCGGTGGTGGGTGGCTGGGCGCTCAATGGCGTGATGAATCTGGAATCCGGACCGCCGCTTTCCTGGGGCAATGTGATTTACTACGGCGGCCCGCTGAATCTACAGCCGCATCAACCGAACGCCGTCACGTTTGACACTACGCAGTTCAACACCGTATCGAGCCAGCAGCTTGCCAACAACATCCGGACCTTCAATACGACGTTCGGTAACCTGCGGCGCGATCCCACCAGGAACCTGGATCTCTCCGTGCTGAAGAAGTTCCCCATCGGTGAAACCAGGTATCTGCAGATCCGTTTCGAGGGCTTCAACGTGACTAACCGGGTCACCTTCGCCGCTCCGAACCTGACTCCGACCAGCTCGACGTTCGGGTATATTACGACTCAAGCCAACACGCCGCGGAGGCTGCAAGTAGGTGCTCGTCTAGTCTGGTGACGATGTCCGCGATTAGTTGTGAGGAGGTCCTGTACCGAATGCGATCGGCAGCCCGTAACGGGCGCTGGAGGTGTGCGTACTTATCGATGGGGTTGTTCTGCCTGACGGCCGCGGCCGTTGCGCAGACCCCCATCGACTTTTCTTACGCGGGTTACGGGGGCGGAGCCGCGTCCGTGCCGAACGTGCCCGCGGTAATCTCGGTTCGGCCCAACGGAGGAGATGACAGCCTGCTCTTACAGGAAGCGCTCGACCACGTCGCGGCGCTTCCTGTAAAAGAGTCGGGCTTTCGCGGAGCCGTGCTCTTGCGTCCCGGCCGATACCGTGTCTCGGGCCAACTCACCATGCGGGCCGGCGGCGTCGTGCTCCGCGGCAGCGGCAACGTCACTATCGTCGCGGCCGGTAACCGCCGCCGCACGCTCATTGAAATCGGCAGCCTCGCCGCGCCTACAACTGCCGCGCCCATCCGCGTGGTCGATGAGACCGTGCCTGCGGGCGGCCTTGTCCTCACGCTGGAAGATGTTGGCAGCCTGCATGTGGGCGATCGCGTGCAGGTCACGCGTCCCAGCACGGCGGAATGGATCGCCGCGATCAAGATGCGCGCCTTCGCCGGCCGCTTCGCCAATCAGCGTCTCGATTGGACGCCCGGCTCGCGCAATCTCGTTTGGGACCGGACCATCACGCGCGTGGACGCCGCGAAAAAGCAGATCACTCTCGACGCGCCTATCACCACCGCCCTCGAACGCCGCTATGGAGGCGGCACGCTGGCGCGCGTGGAATCGGGTGCGCCCGTCTCTCACATCGGCGTCGAAAACCTGACGCTCGATAGCGAATTTGACTCCGCCAATCCGCGCGATGAAGCGCATTCCTGGACGGCTATCGAGTTGGACGGCGTCGAAGACGCCTGGGTGCGCGGCGTGACGGCCCGCCACTTTGCCGATTCGGCTGTGCATGTAGGCCCGCGCGCGCGCCGCGTCACCGTGGAACAGTGCCGCTCCGAGCAGCCCGTTTCCGAGCCTGGCGGGTACCGCCGCCGCAGCTTTCTGGTGGAAGGCCAGCAGGTGCTGGTGCGCCAGTGCCTCAGCGAACAGGGCATGAACGATTTCGCCGCCGGCCTCCTCGCCGCCGGTCCTAATGTATTTCTGGATTCCACCGCCACCGGTTCGCTCGGCCCCAGCGGAGCGTTTGAAAGCTGGGCGTCCGGCGTTCTCTACGAGAACGTGCGCATCGAAGGCTCGGGCATCTCGCTCACCGATGATGGCTCACGCTCGGAAGGTGCGGGGTGGACCGCCGCGAATTCCGTCGTCTGGAATTGCGACGCCAAGGACATCGAAGTTCGTGGACCGGAGGGTGCGGAAAACATCGTCAAGCGTTCCGCCGAGCCTCTATACGCAGCCCAGTTGGAAAAGCGGACCGGCATCAAGTTAGCCAAGCTCGAGCCGGTCACCGTTCGCGAAAGCGCGCCTGAATTCCGTCCAAAGAAAGTGCGCGCGGCCACGCCGCCGCCGTCTCATTCACCTGTCCAAATCGTCAACGGCCGATTCGTCGTCGATGGGACCACGCTCTGGGGTGGAGCGGTGAATGACGGCTGGTGGCGTGGTTCTCCGGACCCGGCCACTTCCGTTGCCTCCGCCGGCTTCGCTTTGACGCGCTTCGTCCCCGGCCGCACCGGCCCCGGGCTCACGGAAGATCTGCCGGCGCTGGCCGAAAGCATGGTCAAGAACGGCACTCCGTTCTACCAGGCGATTCCCGGGCTCTGGTATGACCGCCGGCGCGACGAGCACTCCATCATCGACCGGCCTGATGCCAATGTCTGGGCGCCGTTCTACGAGATGCCGTGGGCGCGCAGCGGTCAGGGGACCGCCGCCGACGGGCTCAGCAAATACGACCTGTCGCGCTTCAATCCCTGGTATTTCGAACGCCTCCGCGAGTTCGGCGAACTCTGTGATCGCGATGGCCTCGTGCTCTATCACAACATCTACAACACGCACAACGTGCTGGAGATTCCGCCGCACTGGATCGATTATCCCTGGCGTCCGTTCAACAACATCAACAACACCGGTTTGCCGGAACCGCCTCCCATTGTGGGCGGAAGCCACCTCCACGTGGCGAATGAAGTCTACGACATCACCAACCCGGTCCGCCGCGCGCTGCATCGCGATTTGATTCTGCATGAGCTGGATGAGCTCTCAGGCGAGCACAATCTGTTCTTCTCGCTCGGCTTTCAATTCTCCGGCCCGCTCGCGTTCCAGGAATTCTTCCAGGACACTGTAGCGGAATGGGAAAAGAAAACCGGCCGCACCGTGCGTATCGAGCTCGCCACTAGCAAGGACATTACCGACGCCATCCTCGCCGACCCCGCGCGCGCACGCCAGGTGGCCGTAATCGACATGCAGTATTGGGAGTATCGCCCGGATGGTACGCTCTGGGCCGCGCCCGGCGGAAAGAATCTCGCCTTCCGCGAATTCATTACCAAAGACTTTCCCCGCAGCGGCGGCGACACGCCGGGCAACACTACGCCGCAGCAAGTTTACCGGTTAGTTCGCGAGTATCATGACCGCTACCCCGATAAAGCCATCGTCGCCTGGAATGGCGGCGCGGGTCCTATCCCCGTCCTCATGGCCGGCGGCGCGCAGGCGCTGATGCGGAATCCTTCGGGCGGCCACGGGCAAGGCCTGTCAGTCGATCGCACCACGCTTGACGGCTTCGTGCACGAGCATCTCGCCACCATTCTGATGAATATGCAGCCGCGCGATGGCGTCGTCGCTGCGCCGGACCAGAACTGGTGCCTGGTGGATGACCACGACCAGTCGGTATTGTTATACTCGCTCGAAGGTTCATCAATTACGCTTCAGAGGGACTTAGCGCAGGACAAGTACACAGGGCTTTGGTTCGACCCGCGCACCGGGAAGACCCAATCCGTTACGGCGTCCGTTTCTGGGAGGGCGGGCTCCGTCATTGAAAAACCGACTGCCGAGCCGTGGCTGATGCTGCTGCTCGCGAATCGTTAGCCGTGGGATTCAGCCAGGCAACGAACACAGGAGAAAATGCGCCATGAGGTTAGTCAAAGTATTGGCTTTGGCCGCGTTGGTAGCGGCCGGCCTGTACGCACAGGAATTCCGGGGTACCATCAGCGGAGGCGTCACCGATCCGCAAGGTGCCGCCATTCCAAAAGCAACCGTTACAGCAACCGAGGTTCAGACCGGCACCAAGACGACCGCCACGTCTGAATCCACCGGGCAGTACACACTTTCCTTTCTGCCGCCCGGCTTGTACACCATCACCGCGGAAGCGGCCGGCTTCAAACGCGCCGTTCGCCAGGGCATCCGCCTGAGTGCCGGTGAGCACCCGGTCATCGATATCCGCCTGGACGTCGGCGCGGTTAGCGAGTCCGTCACAGTGGACGCCGAAGCTCCGCTGGTCACCGCTTCCAATGCGACCGTCGGCCAGACCGTCACCACCAAAGAAGTCGAAGATCTTCCGGTGAACGGCCGTGCGCCCATCATGCTCATGACTCTGGCGATGGGTGTGCTGCAGACGTCCGAACCCGGACCAATTCGTCCCTTCGACCTGCCTGGCGGCGGATTTGTCGTCGGCGGAATTGGCGGCTCCAATGAATTTCTTTTAGACGGTGCGCCGAACACCAACTCCTCGACCGGCGCGGCATCGGCTTACAGCCCGCCCCAGGATGCTGTTCAGGAAGTTCGCGTCAGCGCGTTCGAATCGGATGCCGCATACGGCCATGCCGGCGGCGGTACCGCCAACCTGATCACCAAGAGCGGGACGAACTCGCTGCACGGCTCGGCATATGAGTTCAACCAGACTTCCAACCTCGATGCCAATTCCTTCTTCGGAAACAAGTCCGGCAGCCCGCGGCCGGCATATCATTACAATCAGTTCGGCGTCACCTCCGGCGGCCCGCTCTGGATTCCCAAAGTCTTCAACGGCAAGAATCGCGTCTTCTGGTTTTTCGGATATGAAGGATTGCGCGACTCCGATCCCGCGACTTCACCTCTCGAAACCGGAAGCCCCGCGTACTTCGTCACGGTACCCACCGCCGCGGAGCGCCAAGGCGATTTCTCAGCGCTGCTCAAGCTGAATGCGGGCACCAAGGATTACACCATCTACGATCCTTCCACTGGTGCTGCTTCCGGCACGCAGGTGGCGCGCACGCCTTTCCCCAACAACGTGATTCCCAGCAACCGTCTGAACGCCGTTGCACAAAACTACCTTCAGTTCTTCCCGCAGCCAAATGCCCCTGGCTTCTCCGATGGATTCCAGAACTTCGTGGTCAATGCCGTCGATAGCGATGGCTATGACAATGAACTCGGCCGGCTCGATTTCAACCTGAGCGACAAAAATAAGCTCACCTTCGACGCCCGCCACAGCAACCGGACTCAAAACAAGAACAACATCTTTGGGAACAGCGCGACCGGCAACTTCCTCTATCGCATCAACCAGGGGATCACGCTCGATGACGTCTATACCCTTACGCCCACCATGGTGATGGACGTCCGCGGTAACTGGACTCGCTTCATTCAGCAGCACACCTCGCCCGCGGATGAAATTGACCCGTCGTCGCTCGGATTCCCGTCCTACATCGACGGCAATTCGCAGGCGCCCACGATTCCGTTCATCACGTTTAGCAGTTGCGGCGCGGCTGCCGGCGCATCTCCCAGCTTCCAGTGCCTGGGATACGCCAGCGATGACCACAGCTCCAACGACATCTACCAGATCTTCGGTGACGTAGTGAAGGTCCGCGGGAATCACACCATCAAGGTAGGCGCGGACATTCGCGAATATCGCTTGAATTCCTTCACCAACGGCAACTCGGCCGGAACCTACACGTTCGGCTACAGCACGGAAAACTTCTCGCCCAGCGCTACGCAGATTGCGCAGAGCTGGACAAACGGTCCGCTCAATAACGCAACACCCTCGCCTTTCGGGCAGGATTTCGCCGCGTTTCTGCTGGGATTGCCGAGCACCGGAAGCTTCGATCTCAACTCGCATGCCTCGGCTTCGTCCCAATACTACGGTCTCTTCATCCAGGACGACTGGCGTGCGCGGAGCAATCTGACCTTCAATCTGGGACTTCGCTGGGAACACGAAACGCCGACCACCGAGCGTTACGATCGCGCAGTCAACGGCTTTGATCCCACAGCGGCGAATCCCATCGCTTCGGCCGCGGCTGCTGCCTACGCCGCAAATCCCATCCCGCAGCTTTCCGCCAGCCAGTTCAGCGCGCTCGGCGGATTGACTTTCGTGGGAGCCAACAGCCCGAGCATCTACAAGTCCCAATCGAAAATCTTCAGCCCGCGTTTCGGCTTCGCCTGGACTCCGCCCGTGCTCGATCGGAAGACCGTGGTTCGCGGCGGCTTCGGCGTTTTCGTTGAGCCCCTCGGCATCACCGGTCTGAACCAATCCGGTTTCAGCCAGACCACGCAGTTCGTGGCGACCAACGACAATTACATCAGCCCCGCCGCCTCGCTCTCCGATCCGTTCCCGGGCGGCATCTTCCAACCGTCGGGCGCTTCCAAGGGCACGGGAACGTTCTTGGGCCAGGGCATCACGTTCTACAACCCCAATTCCCTCGATCCGTATTCGCTGCGTTGGGATTTCGGCATTCAGCGGCAGTTGCCCGGCAACCTGGTTCTCGAAGTGGCCTACATCGGCAACCATGCCATTCACCTGCCCGGCAGCGTCCAGCTCGACTACGTGCCGCAGCAATTCCTGAGCACTTCTCCGGTTCGTGATGCCACTACCGTCACATTGCTCACGGGCTCAGTGACGAACCCCTTCAAGGGTCTGCTTCCCAACAGCTCCTCGCTGAACGGTTCCAGCGTGCAGCGGCAGCAACTGTTGGTTCCCTTCCCGCAGTATCCGGTTGGCAGCGGCACCAGCAACGGCATCGTGGAGCAGGGCGCGAATGCGTTCAGCTCCATCTACAACAGCCTCAACGTCCGCCTGCAGGCGCGCCTTACGCACGGGCTCACGATGATCAACAACTTCGTCTGGAGCAGCCTGATCGAGCGGGTATCGTACCTGAATGATGGCGACCCTGCGCCGGAAAAGCGAATCTCCTCCATCTCCCGGCCGTTGCGCGAAGTTCTCGCCGCATCCTATGAGCTGCCGGTCGGCCGTGGAAGGCCGCTCAATATCAGCAACCGTTTCATCAACGCGGTGTTCGGAGGCTGGGCGCTCAACGGCACTCTCACATTGGAAACCGGTCCGCCGCTTTCCTGGGGCAACGTCATTTATTACGGCGGCCCTCTCAACCTGCAGGAACATCAGCCGGATGGCAAGGCCTTCGATACCACGCAATTCAACACGGTATCGAGCCAGCAGCTCGCCAACAACATCCGCACATTCGACACGATGTACGGCAACCTGCGCCGCGACCCGACAAAGAACCTGGACGCGTCTATCCTGAAGAGCTTTCCGTTCGGCGAGCGCAAATACTTCCAGTTCCGTTTTGAGACTTTCAACACGACCAATCGCGTCACCTTCGGTTCGCCCAATCTGACGCCCACCAGTTCCGCCTTCGGGTTGATCCAGACCCAGGCCAACACGCCGCGGCGCCTGCAATTGGGCGCTCGGCTGGTTTGGTAAAAGGAGGAACGGTGAAGCCTGTTTTGAACATCGGAGGATGCATGAAACATACGTTACGGAGCCGGCTTCTGCCGGCTCTGCCCCTGCTGATTGCTGCCGGCGCGTGGGGCGCCGTTCCCCAGTACAACATTATGGATTACGGGGCCAAAAATGATGGTTCCGCCAGCGCCACAGCGGCCATCCGTTCGGCCATTCAGGCGGCCCACGCCGCCGGCGGCGGCACCGTCTACATTCCCGCCGGCACTTACGTTACCGGGCCCATCGAGCTCGTCAGCAATCTCGTGCTGGAAATCGATCCCGGCGCAGTCGTTCGCTTCGAGGCGTCCCGTACCGATCTCACCTACACCAAGGGCCGCATGGAGGGCACCGAGTGCATCACCCCTGTGCCCCTGATCGGCGGACACGACCTGCAGAACGTCACCATTCGCGGCCGGGGCACCATCACCACCGATAACGCGAAATGGCTCGCGCTCGTGCGCGAACAGCCCCAGGCCCGAACCGTCTGGGGCGGCATCATGCGGTCGCTCAACCTGAAGCAGCCGGTCTCGGAGGAGGATTTCCAAAAAGCCGCGCCTTCTCTTCGCCCGTCTTTCATTCGCACCATGAACAGCAAGAATGTTCTCATTGAGGGCATTCACATCGTCGGCTCCTCCATGTGGACGATCCACATTCTCTATTCCGAGAACGTGGTCATCCGCGGCGTCACCATCGAAACTTTTCCCGGCGCCAACACCGACGGCATGGATATCGATTCCAGTAAAGACGTCCGCATCTCGGATTGCTACCTCGATACCGGCGACGACGCCATCTGCCTCAAATCGGGCAAGGACGCCGACGGCCTGCGCGTCAACCGGCCCACCGAGAACATCGCCATTACTAACATCACCGTGCATCACGCTCACGGCGCGGTTGTGCTGGGCAGTGAGACCTCGGGCGGCATCCGCAATGTTGTGGCCACCAACATCGTCTGCGACGGAACCCAGAAGGGCGTGCGTATCAAGAGCACGCGCGGCCGCGGCGGGCTGATCGAAAACATCCGCTTCGACCACTGGACCATGGAAAACGTTGAGACCGCCATCAACGTCACCAACTACTACACGCGCGCTCCCCAGGAACCGGTTTCTGTGCGCACCCCCGTGTTCCGCAATATCGCTGTCAGCAACATGATCATCAACGGTTCGCCTACGGCGATCGACATCGAGGGCCTGCCTGAGATGCCCATCACCAATCTTCACCTCACCAACATCGTCGCCACGGGCAAAGTCGGCATGCGCGCCTATAACACTCTCGGCCTCGAACTTCACAACGTGCAGGTGAACGCGCAAACCGGTCCCGCGTTCCTGATCCGCGATTCCAAGGAACTGGAGCTCGACCAGGTATCGACTCGCGCGCCGCTCGCCGACGAGCCCGTAATCCGCCTCGACCGCTGCCCCGATGCCATCGTGCGCGCCAGCCGCGCCATCACCGGCACCGGCACTTTTCTCTCCGTCGCCCCCGGTGAGCTGAACGGAGTCGTGCTCGAAGCCAACACGCTGCGCGATGCCCGCAAAGCCACCGAAGAAACTGGGGCCGATTATTGGAAAGCATTTGTCGGCGCCCGCTAAAGGGTTCACTATAGGTAGGAAGGTGCACTATGACCATACGTTTGAGACCGATATGCTTCGGAGCCGTAATTGCTGCCGCCTGCGCTACCGTGCTCGGCGCGCAATCCGATAACCCGCGTGCGCAGTTGATCAAGTACATTGATGGCATCGCTCAAACGCACCTCGACGCGCGCAAACAAGCCATCTCGCAGATCAAGAACAGCGCCGAGGCGGACCGCCGCAAGGCCATGGTGCGCGAGAAAATCCTTCATCTGATCGGCGGCCTGCCCGAGCACCACGGGCCGGTCGCCGTCAAGCAGTTCGGCACGGTCACGGGCGATGGCTTCAAAATGGAAAAGATCGCCTATGAGAGCCTGCCGGGCTTCTGGGTAACCGCCAATGTTTATAGTCCCGCGTCCGGTGAAGGTCCATTCCCGGCGATTGTCGTGACTCCCGGCCACGGCCCTACCGGCAAAACCGAAGACTGGAATTGGGGCATCAATTTCGCGCGCAACGGCATCATGGTTCTGGCCTATGACCCCCTCGGGCAAGGCGAACGCCTGCAGTATTACAACCCCGAGCAGAAGAAATCGGAAGTCGGCGGCCCCACCGGCGAGCACGGCGAGGCCAACCTTCCCGCCATGCTCACCGGCGACGATCTGGCGCGCTACATGGTCAATGACGCGATGCGCGCCGTCGACTATCTGGCTACTCGCAAGGATGTGAATGCCGATCGCATCGGCGCGTTCGGCTGTTCCGGCGGCGGCACCGCCACTGCCTACTTCGCCGCGCTCGATCCACGCGTCAAGGTAGCCGCCAGCGCCTGCTACATCACGTCGTTCCAGGAACTGCTCGCCTCCCCTACCGGGAATCAGGACGCCGAGCAGAGCATTCCGCACTTCATCCAGGAAGGAATGGATTTCCCGGACTGGGTGGAAGCCTTCGCTCCCAAGCCTTACGCCATCATCTCCACTACCAACGACATGTTCCCGTTCGCCGGAGCGCGCCAGAGCTACGAGGAAGTCAAAAAGTTCTATGGGCTCTACAAGGCCGACGAACGCGTCCAATGGATCACCGGGCCAGGCGGTCACGGCAACCTCGGACCCATCACGCCTGAAATTCTGACCTTCTTCATCAAATACCTGAAGGGCACTTCCGAGAAGCCCACCTACACGCTCATGCGTCTCACCGACCGTCAGCAAGTGCAATGCACGCCGACCGGCCAGGTCGCGACATCGATCGGCGGAGCAACCGTGTACTCGCTCAACCGCGAGCGCGCCCAGTCACTGATGGCGCCGGAACGCGCGCTGGCGAGCAAAGGTGACGTGAAGCGTTTGCAGACGCGCCTCCGTCAGGACATCCGCACCTTGACCGGCATCAGCGTGGAGCCCGGCGCGGCCGCTCCCATTGTCGACGTCAAGAGCACGGAACAGCGCGAGGGCTATCAGTTGCAGACCATCGCTCTGCATAGCGATGCCGATATGGTGGTCACGGGAGTCATCGCGATTCCTGGTTCCGCGGGTGCTAAGCCGGCTACGCTCATTCTGGATGCTTCGCCGCAGGACATGTCAGCCGCCGCCGGCAGCGATGTCGATCACCTCGTGAAGTCCGGCCGCGTTGTGCTGGCCCTACAGCCGCGCCCCACGCCTGCCGGCAGGGAAGGCATCAAGTCGCCGTATCTCGGCATATACAATCTGCTTTCGGTTCGGGCATTCATGGTGGGCAAGACGATTGTCGGTCTCCGGACCGATGATGCTATCCGTGCCATGAACTGGCTCTGCGCCCGTAAGGATGTCAATCGTTCCTCGATTGCGGCCTATGGCAGCGGCCCGCTCGGCATCGTGCTGCTGCATGCCGCCGTTCTCGATTCGCGCATCGGAAGCGTGGTGATCGAAAATTCGCTCGCGTCCTATCGCATGATCGTCAACCAGCCCCTGCACCGCAACGCATCGGAAGTCGTGATCCCCGGTGTGCTGCGCAAATATGACACGGGTGACCTGATTCTGGCACTCTACCCGCGCCAGGTCACCGTTCTCAATCCCAAGGATGCAATGGGCGATGCCGTGGCGGATTCGGCATTCCAATCGGACTTAGCCTATGTCTTCCAATCGGAGAAGAAACTCGGCGGCGACCACCTCCGCCTGATGGCCCGAAATCCGGGCGACCCGCTGCCGATGGAATAGGCGACTAGAGTGGGCCGCGACAGGGTGTGGGGCTGGCATTGCAGCGTTCGGCCGGCGTCAACTCGAGTCCGGCCCCTTTACACAAAGCTCCGCCCTTTCCACAAAGACTCCACGCCCCGGAATTTGTGCGTCTCAGCACAATGCCGTCGGAATTGCTCAGGCGTCTGTTGTATAGTGACACCAGATTACTCCTGATCGGAATCCACGGAACCGTAGATGGCGAATCCGCAATCTCCAGGAAGAAAGGCACACTCGCGCAGCGCATCCGTCGCCGCCGAATGTACAACAGTTAGTCCTTCCGCGCACGTAGGAATTCGCCCTCAAAGCGACCGCCGCTCCCAGGTAGCTCGAGAGGCGTAACCACATGAGGACCGGGACGAAACCCTGCGAAATCCTTCTCGCGGAAGACAATTCGGCCGACATCGTGGTGGTGCGCCAGGCACTCGAAGGGCATGACGTGGATTGCGTCCTGCATGTCACCCGTGACGGCGCGGAAGCCATTAAGTGGATCGAGAGCCTTGACTCAGACCCGGTATTCCATTCCCTCGACCTGGTCTTGCTCGATATGCATCTTCCCAAACGCGGTGGCGAAGAGATCCTGAAGCGGTTGCAATCCACCCGGCGCTACTCGCGTACGCCGGTCATTCTCATGACGTCCCTCGATTCGCGTATCGTGGAAGAACAGGGGATCAAGCACCCCAGCTTGTCTTACTTCCGCAAGCCATCCACCTTGGATGAATACATGCAGCTCGGTTTGATGGTGCGGGAGATTCTTCAAAAGACGAATAGTCCGGAATCTGCGGATCAGTCCGGCCCAGGAGGCATCGCGTGAGCGCCAGCGAGGTCAAAGCGCTCACCGCGCTTTTCGCTGCCGGAACGGAAGCGGGCGGCCTCTTCCGCACGATGGCTGAGGCATTGCCCGTTGCCATCTACATGACCGACAGCGCGGGACGGCTCACCTATTTTAACGACGCCGCAATCAAGCTTTCGGGCGGCGAACTGGAACTCGGCGCCGCTCACTGGTGCATGGCGTGGAAACTCTTTCTTCCGGACGGCGCCCCCCTGCCGTACGAAGAGTGCCCCATTGCTCTTGCTCTCAAAGGAGAATCGGCGCTCACCGGTATTGAATGCATGGCCGAGCGTCCGGACGGCACGCGCTTCTGGTTCACCCCATATTCCGCGGTGCTGCGCGATTCGGAAGGAAGAATCACGGGCGGCATCCACCTCCTGGTGGACATCACGAAAGGAAAGAACGCGAAGATCGAAGCCAACGAACAGTTCCGTGCCATTGTGGAGACCACTCCTGAGTGCGTGAAGATTGTTAAGCCGGACGGAACATTGTTGTTCATGAATGCGCCTGGTCTCGCCTTGGTAGGCGCGGCCACACCTGAGGCAGTCATCGGCAAGAGCATCTACGACCTGATCGCTCCCGAGGACCGCGACCGGTTTCGCAAATTCAATGAAAGAGTCTGCGGGGGCGCGAAGGCTGTCCTCGAATTCGACATCATCAGCCTGCAAGGCGTGCGCGGCCATATGGAAAGCCATGCCGCTCCATTCCGGCACGTCGATGGGTCAATCGTGCAACTCGCCATCACCCGCAATATGACCCGCCGCGTAGACGACGAGCGCGCGAGCCTCCTGTTGAAGGCAATTGTCGATTCCTCTGATGATGCCATCATCAGCAAGGATCTCGACGGCACCATCACGAGCTGGAACAAAAGCGCGGAGCGGATCTTCGGCTACACGGCCAAAGAGGCTATCGGACAATCCATCACCATCCTGATCCCCGACGACCGGCTGGACGAAGAGACGAACATTCTCTCCCGGCTACGGCGCGGAGAACGCGTCGATCATTTCGAAACCATCCGCCGACGGAAAGACGGCGCTCTGCTCGATGTTTCACTCACCATTTCGCCGGTAAAGGACGCGCAGGGTATCGACATCGGAGCATCCAAGATTGCCCGCGACGTTTCCGAATCCAAGCGCACTGAAAGAGCGATCCGGACCCTCAACGCGCAGTTGACCACCGACCTCTCCGCCATGACGCGAATGCAACTGCTGAGCACGCGCCTGATGCAGGTGGAGGATTTCCCGGTGCTGCTCGATGAAATCCTCGGCACCGGTGTGGAAATCACCGGCTCGGACATGGGCAACATTCAGTTGCTCGAAGATGGCGTTCTGAAGATTGCTGCTCATCGAGGATTTGGGGCTTCATTCCTGGATTTCTTCCGGCATGTTCATGCCGGCGAAGCAGCTTGCGGTCTCGCGATGCAAAGTGGAGCCCGCGTCATCGTCGAAGATATCGTGGTGAGTCCAATCTTCGCCGGCACACCGGCCCTGGCCGTTATGCTCGGCGCCGGCGTGCGGTCCGTGCAATCCACGCCTCTTGTCAGCCGCGGCGGACAGGTGCTCGGCATTTTCTCCACGCACTATCGCTCCCCGCGAAAGCCCGGTGATCGCGAGTTGCGTCTCATGGACATTCTGGCGCGGCAGACGGCTGATCTTATCGAGCGGAAACGCGCCGAAGCTGCCCTGCTCGCCAGTGAAGCCCGCTTCCGCCAACTTGCCGACGCCATGCCGCAGATCGTCTGGACTACGCGTCCCGATGGCTATTGCGATTACTTCAATGAGCGGTGGTATCAGTTCAGCGGTTTCGATCGGCACACTTTCGGCGATCAAGGCTGGCAGCCGATTCTCCATCCTGAGGATCTTCCCGCTTGCCGCGAGGCCTGGTCTACGGCGATTGCTACCGGAAATCTCTTCAACATCGAATACCGCTTCTGGGACAGGCAGGAGTTCCGCTGGCGATGGTTCATGAGCCGCGCGCTTCCCGTCCGCGATGCTGGAGGCCACATCGTGAAGTGGTTCGGTTCTTCGACCGACATCGACGATCAGAAGCGCGTGGAAGAAGACCTGCGGCGCGCTAACCGGGACCTCGAACAATTCGCTTTTTCCGCCAGCCATGATTTGCAGGAGCCCTTGCGGAGCATTAAGATTTACAGCGAACTCCTGACCAGCAGTTACGGCGAAAGGCTGGACAGCCAGGCACTGGCGTTTCTCTCCTACATGCGATCCGGCGCCACGCGCATGGAGATGCTCGTCCGCGATCTTCTTACCTATACGCAAGTCACGAAGTTTGAAAGACCGCTGGAACTTGTTGACACGCAGCAGGTCGTTTCTACCGTTCTCGAAAACCTCGCCGGGGCTATCTCTGAGGCCCGTGCGCAAATTAGCGTGGGCTCGCTTCCCCCGCTTCGCATCCACAACACGCATTTGCAGCAGTTGTTCCAGAACCTCATCGGAAATGCAATCAAATACCGCAGTCCGGACCGCACGCCCTCCGTGCAGGTAACCGCCGAGAACCGGAACGGGCAGTGGCTCTTCGCCGTTAAGGACAATGGAATCGGCATCGACGCCGAGTATCGGGAAAGGATCTTCGGCCTTTTCAAGCGTCTGCACACCAGCGACGAATACTCCGGAACAGGCATTGGACTTGCCATCTGCCAAAGAATTGTGGACCGGTATCACGGACGGATCTGGGTTGAATCGGAACCCGGGCAAGGGTCGGCCTTCCGCTTCGTCCTGCCTGTCTGAAGCATGATGGACGAGCGCCCGAGAATCCTCATTGTGGAAGACAACTCCGCGGATGTGTTTCTCATTCGCACCGCGATCAGCTCCGCCGGCGTTGACCTGGAAATCGATGTCCTTAAGGACGGCGAGCAGGCCATTCAGCACTTCAACGAAGCCGGCGCAGAGAGCTCGGTGCCCTGCCCCGTGGTCGTGATTCTCGACATCAATCTCCCGAAGAAGGATGGCGGCGATGTCCTGCGGCATATCCGAAAGAACTCCCGCTGCAAAGAGTCCGTTGTGATCGTTGTCTCCACGTCTGACACCCCCGGCGACCGCCTCGAGATGGCTCAACTCGGCGCCAATGGCTATTTCCATAAGCCATCGGGCTACGGCGACTTCATGAAGCTCGGAGACATGGTCAAAGGATTTCTAGTGCCCTGATTCAGAAATGCACTTAAAAAATCCGCCACTGCTGACGGCCGGGATCCAGGAATGCGAAAAGGCTGGCGGCCCTTATCGGACCGCCAGCCCCGGTGGAACTGCTCAGCTATCCCTGCGAACTACCAGACCAGACGAATGGCGCTTTCGATTCTCCTGGGCGTATTCGCCTGCGAACCAATCGTTCCGAAAGCCGCGTTCGTCGCCGTCAGATTCACATTGCCGAACGTTACGTGGTTCAGAATGTTGTAGGCTTCGAACCGGATCTGCAGATATCTTCCCTCGCGGAATGCAAAGTTCTTATCGAGGGAAGCATCCAACTGATTCGTCGCGTCGCGGCGAAGGTTGTTGAAGTAGTTGTAGAACGTGCGGATGTTGTACGACAATTGCTCGCTCGATACCGTGTCGAAGCGAGTGATGTCGAATGCGGTTCCGTTCGGCTGTGCCGAGTCGTATTGGAGCGGGCCGCCGAAGTAGATGAGGTTGCCCCAACTCAGCACCGGACCCGATTGCAGCGTGAGGATACCACTCAATTGCCATCCGCCTACCAGGGCGTCCACCAGACGCGAATGGAGTTGTAGCGCCCGCCCGCGCCCGATCGGCAACTGGTAAGTGCCGGCCAGGACTTCGCGGAGAGGTCTGGAGTTACTCCCGATTTCCTTGGTGGGAGTCGTGTCGAATGAGTTCAGGAACGTAACCCGGTCGAGTTCCTTACTCCAGATAAAGTTGTTCAGGAACGTGAGGCCGTTGGTGAAGCGCTTCTGCAGCCGTACGTTCAGACTCTGGAAGTAGGATGAGCCGTTATTGTTGCTCTGTAGCGTCACGCCGCTGAACTCCGGAAATGGAACCAGTAACTGCTGTAACTGAACGGTCTTTCCATTCAGAGAGCCGCCATTCGGGAGCAAGCCTTTAAATGGATTCGTTACGGATCCGTTCAGCAGGTTCACTAAATCATTGTCGCGCGTGGGAGAACTGCTCAAGTATTGCGCGGGAATCGCGTTCTGGTTCTGGTTCACCGTGAGGTGAATACTGTGGCTGGCGATATAGGCCGTTTCCAGAACCATCTTGCCCGGTAGTTCATGCTGGACACTCAACTCCCAGCGAACAGTGTAGGGGTTCAGGATGTTCGGGTTAAAGAAGCTGATTCCTTGCCCCAGATAGGTTCCCGTGCCGAGCGCCGCGCCCGGAGGTTGCAAAATGCTGCCGCCCGGAAACGGATTCGAGAGGACATTGATGGGCGTCAGGTAGGCGTCGTCCGTAATCGTCATCGAGGTCGCCTGGCTGAACCCCGGTTGATTGGGTGCCGGAAGCTGGATCGGGTCCACGAATAAACCGAAGCCGCCCCGGATGGTGGTCTTGTTGCCGAGGGCTTCGGGTGTCCAGGCAAACCCGACTCTTGGGCTGAACATCTTCGATTGAGTCGTATAGATGTGCGGGGCCCCCGCGCCAACGAACGTCACGCCGCCCAGAGCACTGAATTGGCTGACGGGGAGAAGCGGGTTCGGACTCGCCGCGTAGGCCGCCGCGGCTGCCGCCGAAATCGGATTCGTCGCGGTCGGGTCGAAGTTGTCAATTGAACGGTTGAAACGCTCGATCTCGGGGAAGTCATGATCCCAGCGAAGGCCAAAATTCAGCGTAAGATTACTCTTCACGCGCCAGTCGTCATTGACATAAAGCGCCAGATAGTCGGCTTGAACGGTGCTGTGGCCATTGACATCGATACTGCCGCTGCTCGGCAGACCCAGCAGAAACGCAGCCATATCCTGGCCCATTTTCGCTGGTGTGGTAGTGACTACCGGATTATCGGTCCAGTCCGACTTGAAAGAATATGTACCTGACGGGTTGCCGAAGTTGAACGCGCTCCAGCGGTAGATTCTGCCGTCGACGCCAATCTTAATGGCGTGATTTCCGTGAATCTTCACCACTTGAGCCGCAATCGAGTAGATGTCGCTGAAGTTCTGCGCATCGCCCGTATAGCCTAAGGGTTCGTAACCAGCCCGGGAGCCGCCCGAAACACCGGTTCCATTGCTGCCGAAGGAAACATACGGCAGCATGAGAAACTCAGCATTTTGCGCAATGTAATCCGGGAAACCCAGAGACAGTGGATCGATGGTGTCAGCCGGAGAGGCGTGATTCTCGATGTATCTGGTCCAATTCCCATGCAGATCGAGGACCGTGGTCGGCGTCAGTGTGTAGACATCTTCCAAACCGAAGCCCTGGTTGATCCGATAGAGATAGTTGCCGGTCGCGGCGTTGCCGAAGAAGTTGTTCTTGTTCTGCGCGCGGAAGTTGTGGCGCGCATTGAAGGACAACCGGTTGCGGTCGGAGATATTCACATCCATCCGCCCCAATTCGTTATCGTAGCCATCGCTATCCACCGCGTTGATGATGTAATTATTCTGGCCGTTGGCTGCACCGGCCGTGTTCGGCAGTGGGAAGTACGTCATATACTTCTGCGCCACCGGGTCCAGGCGGTTAGTGGGAATCACGTTGTTCGGAAAAGGAAGCCGCGAAACCAGATTGCCCTGCATCGTTCCCGTGTAGGGATCGTAAATCTGATAGCTGCTCCCCTGGGTCAGCAACTGGGAGAAATCACCTTTGCGCTCGGCCTCGGTCGGGACGCTGGTGAAGTTTTCCGGGCTTCCCGTTTCCACTGGAGAATTCGCCGGGTCCGAATCGCGCATGCCTTCCCAGGCGAAGAACCAGAACACCTTGTTCTTGCCATTGAAAATTTTCGGAATAATCACCGGTCCGCCGCCGTTCACGCCATATTGGTTCTGGTGGTAAGGCGGGCGCGGCACCCCCTTCGCATTATTGAAGAAAGTATTCGCATCAAACCGCGACGTCTGATTGAAAATGTATGCCGCGCCGTGGAGCGAGTTCGTCCCGCTCTTGGTGACGACGTTCACCGTGCCGCCCATAGTGTGGCCCTGCGAGGCATCCATATTGAACGTGTCTACGCGGACTTCATTCACGGAATCCTGGGGCGGGCTGTATGCCATCTGGTTCGACTGTCCCGCGTTCGGGCTCCCATCCATCAACACTTCGTTGCGTGACGAAGGCGCCCCGGCCACGCTGATCGAATTCGGCGCGCCATTATCAAACGGGCGCACCGGGCCGGGTTCGTAAGTCGAAATCACGCCCATCGCCAGGTTGTCGAGCATCATGGGCGTGCGCCCGTTGATTGGAAAATCTTCGACTTCTTTGCCCGTAATCACCTGTCCGACCGACGGATTCGCCGTAATCAGCAAAGGCGCGTCGGAATTCACCGTGACGGACTGGCTCACTTCGCCCAGCACCATGTGGATATCGATCACCGGATGTTCGCCGGCACTCAGAATGATGCCCTGTTGGACGAACTTCTTGAAACCGGGCGCCTCGGCTGAAATCGAGTATTGGCCAGCCGGGAGGAAGGGCATGTTGTATGCGCCGGAATTCTCCGAAGTTGCTGTCGTTTTGACGCCGGTCTGCGTCTCGGTGAGGGTGACGGTTGCCTTGGGAATCGGCGAGCCGCTTGGGTCAGTAACTGCGCCGCTGATGGTGCCGCGCTGCTGGGCGCAGAGCATGGCTGCCAAAAACGGCAGCACATACAAAAGGCGTTTCACATAGCCTCCTCATACACTCTTCTGTATTCCGAAGGCTTCTGGAAGCGAGCAGCTAGGTTAAATACACGCAGAACTACACAGACACACAGCCACTACAAACTCAACCTTTGCGCTTTTCCCCTGAATGCCTTTCGGCAGAGTTCCAATATGTACTAGGGGAAGCTTATCTGGGTTCGCAGGGGGGATCAATACTGGGTTTATTGTATTGACAGAAAGACACACCAGGAGCATTTAGCCCTTCCTACTCTTTCAATTTGGCCGTTTCGGTAGCGTGGAGGGCCTGCCGCCCCCCCTTCCTAAAATCTCGAATTGCTCCTGAACTACAAAAATCGGGGGCCAACGGGCGATTGGCCCCCACGTACCTCGTCTGAGTTAGAAAACCAAGCGAATCGCGCTCTCAATCCTGCGCGGCGTGTTCGCCTGCGAACCGATCGTTCCAAATGCTTTATTCGTGGCGCTCAGGTTCACGTTGCCGAACGTCACATGGTTCAGGATGTTATATGCCTCAAACCGGATCTGCAGATATCTCCCTTCTCCAAATGCGAAGTTCTTGTCCAGGGATGCGTCAAGTTGGTTCGTCGCATCCCGGCGGAGGTTGTTGAAGTAGTTATGAAACGTGCGGATGTTGTCCGACAGTTGCTCGCTCGAAACCGTATTGAACCGGCTGATATCGAACGCGGTGCCGTTCGGCTGCGCCGAGTCATAGTTCAGTGGGCCGCCATAGTAAAGCAGATTGCCCCAACTGAGCACCGGCCCGGACTGCAAGGTAAGAATGCCGCTCAGTTGCCATCCACCGACCAATGCATCCAATACACGCGATTGAAGGTTCAACGCTCTTCCGTGCCCGATCGGCAACTGATAGGTGCCGGCAAGGACCTCCCGGAACGGCCGCGAGTTGCTGCCGATTTCCTTAGTGGGCAGCGGATCGAACGAGTTCAGATAGACCGTGCGGTCCATCTCCTTGCTCCAGATAAAGTTGTTCATAAACGTCAGGCCGTTGGTGAACCTTTTCTGTAAGCGCACATTCAAGCTCTGGAAATACGAACTGCCGGCATTGTCGCTGCGCATGGTGATGCCGTTGATCGGAAACTCCGGGAACGGAACCAGCAGTTGCTGCAATGCCACCGTCTTTCCATTCAGGGATCCACCATTCGGCAGAAGACCCTTAAACGGGTTCGTCACGGCGCCCGAGAGCAGGTCCACCACGTCGTTGTCGCGCGTAGGAGAACTGCTCAGATACTGAGCGGGAATCGCGTTCTGCGTCGGATTTACCAGCATGTGAATGCTGTGACTGCCGATGTAAGCGGTCTCCAGAATCATCTGCCCAGGCAATTCGTGCTGCACACTCAGTTCCCAGCGGATCGAGTACGGGTTCAGCAGGTCGGGGTTTGTGAAACTGATCGATTGTCCCAGATATGTGCCGGTTCCAAGCGAAGCCCCCGGCGGCTCCAGAATGCTGCCGCCCGGAAACGGGTTCGACAGGACATTGACGGGCGCCAGGAAATTGTCATTCGTGATTGTCATCTGCGTGGTCTGACTAAACCCGTACTGGTAAGGGCTTGGAAGCTGGATCGGATCCACAAATAAGCCGAAGCCGCCGCGAATGGTGGTCTTTCCAAGAGCCGCGGGCGTCCAGGCAAAGCCGAGACGGGGACTGAACACGTCCGATTGTGTCGAATACACGTGCCGGTTCCCGGGGCCAGCGAAAGTCAGTCCGCCTAATGTGTGGAACTGACTGACGGGCAGAATCGCATTCGGATTTGCCGCGTAAGCCGCCGCAGCCGCCGCCGATATCGGGTTGGTCGCAGTCGGATCGAAGTTATTCACCGACCGGTTGAACCGCTCGACCTCGGGGAAATCGTGGTCCCAACGGAGACCAAAGCTCAACGTGAGATTGCTCTTCGCGCGCCAGTCGTCATTCACGTAAAAAGCCAGGTAGTCGGCTTGAACGGTACTGTGGCTGTTGACGTCCAGACTGCCGCTGCTCGGTAAGCCCAGCAGAAATGCGGCCATATCCTGGCCCATAGGGGCCGGGGTTTTACTGACCGCCGGATTGTTCGTCCAGTCGGACTTGAACGAGTACGTGCCGGAAGGACTGCCGAAGGAAAATGCGCTCCAGCGATACATACGGCCGTCCACGCCGAATTTGAGCGAGTGGTTTCCATGGATCTTATCCACTTGGGCGGCAATCGAGAAGATGTCACTGAAGTTCTGCGCATCGCCCGTATAGCCCAGTGGTTCGTAACCTGCGCGCGAACCACCCGAAACACCCGTACCGTTGCTGCCAAAGGAAACATACGGCAGCATCAGAAATTCCGCCTTCTGCGCAATGTAATCGGGGAAACCCAGCGAAAGCGGATCGATGGAATCCGAGGGAGAGGCATGGTTCTCGATATAGCGGGTCCAGTTCCCATGCAGATCGAGGATCGTAGTCGGGGTCAGAGTGTAGACATCTTCCAAACCGAAGCCCTGGTTGATGCGATAGAGATAGTTGCCGGTCGCCTCGTTGCCGAAAAAGTTGTTCTTATTCTGCGCGCGGAAGTTGTGACGCGCATTGAAGGACAACCGGTTGCGGTCGGACACATTCACATCCATGCGTCCGAGTTCATTGTCATAGCCATCGCTATCGACGGCGTTGACCACGTAATTCTGACTGCCATCCAGGTTGCCGGCGGTGTTGGGCAGCGGAAAGTAGGGCAGGTACTTCAACGCTACAGGATCCAGCCGGTTGGTCGGAATTACGTTGTTCGGGAACGGAAGCCGCGAAACCAGATTGCCTTGCAGCACTCCTGTGGACGGGTCGTAGATCTGGTAGTTGGTACCGGCGTTCAGTAACTGCGAGAAGTCACCCTTGCGCTCAGCCTCAGTCGGGACGCTGGTGAAGTTTTCCGGGTTGCCCGTTTCCACCGGTGAATTAGCCGGGTCCGAATCCCGCATGCCTTCCCAGGCGAAGAACCAAAACACCTTGTTCCGTCCATTAAAGAGTTTCGGAATCACTACTGGCCCGCCGCCGTTCACACCGTATTGATTCTGGTGATAGGGAGGCCGCGGCACGCCCTTCGCATTGTTGAAGAACGTGTTCGCATCAAACCGCGAAGTCTGATTGAAAATGTAAGCCGCGCCGTGCAACGAGTTCGTCCCACTCTTGGTCACCACGTTCACGGTGCCCCCCATGGTATGGCCCTGCGAAGCATCCATGTCGGACACATCCACGCGAACTTCACTCACCGAATCCTGGGGCGGGCTATACGCCATCTGGTTGGACTGTCCCGCGTTCGGGCTCCCATCCATCAGCACTTCATTGCGCGAAGATGGTGCACCGGCAACGCTGATCGAATTCGGCGCGCCGTTATCGAACGGGCGCACCGGGCCGGGCTCGTAAGTCGAGATTACACCCATCGCCAAGTTATCCAGCATCATGGGCGTCCGGCCGTTGATCGGGAAATCTTCCACTTCCTTGCCTGTGATCACCTGGCCCAGAGAGGGATTCGCTGTGACCAGCAAAGGCGCGTCGGAATTCACCGTGACCGACTGGCTCACTTCGCCCAGCGACATGTGAATGTCAATGACCGGATGTTCGCCGGCACTGAGCGTGATCCCCTGCTGCACATACTTCTTGAATCCGGCAGCTTCGGCTGAAATCGTATATTGTCCGATTGGCAGAAAGGGCATGTTGTATGCCCCGGAATTCTCGGAAACCGCAGTCGTCTTCACGCCAGTCCGTATTTCGGTGGCGGTGACGGCTGCCTTGGGAATCGGCGAGCCGCTCGGATCAGTAACTGCGCCGCTGATGGTACCGCGCTGCTGGGCGCACAGCATGGCTGCCAAAAACGGCAGCACGCACAAAAGGCGTTTCACGTAGCCTCCCCGTTCACTTTGAATTATCAATCTGTTGTCGGATAGTTTCCCGAGTAAACTGGGGGCGACTCAGACGCAGAACTACTTAGGCACGCTGTTGGTCAGTACCCACCCAAACACTATCCCCTAAACTGCGATTCGACAGCAGTTTGATACTTTGCGACCTAGTTTAGTGCGGCTTAGGCATTAGCTCAATACTGTAATTGTTGTACAGGAGTCGGCGATGGCCTCGAGGGATTCGTGACCTTTGGAACGGCACAGGAATTGCGCCGGTCTCAAATCGGCTGCACTTGCACGGCTTTTTTCTCGACTGCTTCGCGCTTCACCGGATTCCGTAGTGCCCGGCCGAAGCCGTCAAACCGTACCTGCATGAAGTCGCCGTCCTGCAGGTGGATGCCTTCGCCGAAGCTGAACGCGTCCGCGCCGAGGAAGTGCACGTGGAGGTCGCCCGGACGGCGATGCGCTTCGAATTTGAAGTGATGGTGTTCCAGGTTCGCCAGACTGTGGGACATCACGGTCTCGCCGCTCTGAATTCGCTTCTGCCATAGCGGACGGCCTTCCCGTTCCACCGTTACTTCACCGGGTACTGTCGCGAAATCCGCGTCAAGCACCAGTTCGGGACCGATGGAGCAAGTCCGCAGCTTTGACGCTGCCAGATACAGATAATTCTTCCGTTCGGTTTCGTGGTCGGAGAATTCGTTGCCGGGAGTCATTCCGACGCGCCGGGGTGTGCCGCAGGCATCGATGAGATAGACGACCGCGATTTCGGGTTCTTCGCCACCATCTTCGGCATGAAATGGAACCGTGAGTGGATCGTTGTGCCCGCGCAGAATGGTGCCGCAACCTTTATAAAACCACTCCGGCGCTACGCCCGGAGATCCGGCCGGCGGCTTGCCTCCTTCCACTCCCCAACGATACATACGCATGCTGTCCGTGAGTTCTTCTTCCTTGCCATGCATAGCCTGGCGATTCTTGGCGCTCGCCATGTGCGTAAGCCCGGTTCCGGTCACCAGGCAGCGTGCAGGCTCGCTGGGGTGGTCGGCGGAAGGTAGAATGCGCCATGCTGAATGGCCCCCGTATACGTCGTCATACGGCAGAGTCTGATTTGTGGCGCGGCGCTCCACTTCCGCCGGAATGCTCCGGCCGTTCGCAATGCAGGCTTGCGCCAGTTCGTAAACAGAGCCGCAGCCGCTCAACAGCCGCAGGTTTGGCTCTTCGACGGTAGCGAGCCGCCGGCCCGCCGCGCCTTCCAATTGCACCAATCTCATTGGGTCCTCTTTGAAAGAAATATCAGAATAGCTCACCGGCCTCGACATCGGCGAGGCTATCGGGTGGAATCGCCGTGCCTCTCTACCAGCTCAACTGAACCAGCGAGACGCCTTGGCGCGGCAGCTTGAAGGCGAGATCTGCTTGCCCTCCCTTGCTACTGATCCATCGTGGAGATTCCAGTAACTGCAATTGGCCGGCGGCTTCGAGAGTCGCATACTGCTCCGGCGTGGGATTCTGCGGCGAGCCCATTTGCTTCCAGACGGTGTACGCGTTGCTGTGAGTCTGGTCGATGCGGAAGTGCCGCACCAGCACGCGCTGCGCCCCTGCGGGGATGCCGCCGACGCGCAGGTCTACTTCCGCATCCGGCGCGGGCACATCGTCATCGTGATAGTTCCAGGCCAGCACCGAGATGGCGCGATCGCCGCGCACGGCTAGCGCGTCCACATCCGGCCGTTCGCGGACTCCGCTCGTCATGATACTGTCAATTCCGACAGCGCCGCTGCTATCCACCTTGATCAGATCGCCGTGCATCAGGCCGGCCATGCGGAAAACATTTAAGACAGGTTTATCAATTCCGTTGGTTGCGAGCGTGCGAAAGCCATCGAAGTAAGGCTGATCTTCGAATTCGAACGCCCACGTCAACATGCCTTCAATGTTGGCGTGCTCGCGAGCAGCAAGCTCAAAAATGTTCTTGAACATCACCGCCGTGTAGGCCGGGTACAGCGTGGTATTGCGATAGGCGTTGTGAGGATAGACGCGGGCCGAACACGCCGCGCAGCCTTCCGGATCCGATTCGCTCAGAACAATTGGCAGGCCGCGGAACTTAGGGAAGCCGGCTATGATTTGAAAGCCTTTGTCCACATCCTCAGCATTCTTCGAAATGCCCATGCGGACGTGATTCTCCACCACGGTTGGGCTGCCTTTGGCGTGGTAGCTGATGAAATCGAGCGGCGCGCCGGTTGCGCCGGTCGCGTAGTTTTTGCCATTGGCGCAGTGCTCCAGAAACTGGCGCAGGAAACTGGCGGCCCGCTCGCCGGATGGTCCTGTCGTTGCTGGTCCACCTATCTTAGCCGTAGGTAGAGCGCGCTTTACCGCATCGGCGGTGTAGTCATACAGCTTGTCGTACTCTTCCGGCGTGCTGTGCCAATAGGAGCCGTTCGGTTCATTCCACACTTCCCACTGCCAGCCTTCCACCTGCTCGCGGCCATACTTATCGACGCAATGCAGCACCCATTGCCGCACCAGTTCGGCCCATTTCGCATAGTCTTTAGGTGGGTAGGACCAGCCGGTGAAATACTGATCGAAGCGATCACCGGGAGACCATTTCGGATGATAGGGCTCGGGCTTACTGGAGAGCGCTTCCGGCATGAATCCGATCTCAACGTAGGGCCGGGCGCCGGCCTGCAGGTAGGTGTCGAAGATGCGGTCGGTGATCGCCCAGTTGTAGACCGGCTTGCCGGAAGCGTCTTCCGTATAGGCATTCGAAGAGCCGAATTTAAAGGCCGGAGTGCCGTCGCCGGTGGCGAGCAGGAAATGCGCGCGGATGTGCACCGGCGTGGCGCTCAGGTTCGCCAGTTCGCCCACCAGCTTCCGCCCGTCCTTCATGTACGTGTAGTTCGGCTCATCGTAGCCAAAGTACGCAAAGATCGGCTTGAAGCTGCCGGCGGTTTCCGTGGCGTTGACGCTGATGGTGACCGGACTTTGCGCCAACAGTACCGCCGGCATCGAAACGAGAAAAACCAGGGTGAGAGTCTTCATGGTCAAAAGTTGTACTTCAATGCGAATTGGATCTGGCGCGGCACGCTGATGTCGCTGGACACGACCCCGCCCGATGCCGTATCAATATTCGTATTCGGAGCGCTGAAGCTCACGGTATTCGTCAGGTTGAAAAACTCCGCGCGGAATTGGAGCTTGCCGCGTTCGCTGACGTTAAATTGCTTGAATACAGAGAAATCGATATCGAAGAAGCGCTGCTCGCGCAGGATATCGACGCCTGAGTTGCCATACGTGTAACTGTCCGGCACTACGAACGCGGTTTTATCAAACCACGCCTGCGCCGTAGGGTCGGACAATGTTCCCGAGCCGACGCGGTTGGGACGTTGCCCGCCGATGCCGGTGTTGGCCACATCCCGCGAGATCGTCGGCGTGTAGGGACGCCCGCTGCGGATCACCGTGGAAGTTTGCATCTGCCAACCGCCGAGCAGGCCGTCCGTCAGGCGGTTACTGTTACTCAGGAAGGTCTTGCCGCGCCCGAATGGAAGCTCATAGCTGACGCTGAGCGCCAGGTTCTGCGGAATGTCAAAAGAGGAGATGCCTTTTTCCCAAGCGAAATTTCCGCCCACCGCGGGTGTTGCCTGCGTGGTGAAGCTCTTGGACCAGGTATAGGAAGCCATATACCAAAGCCCATGCGAGGAGCGCTTTTCAAACTTCACTTGCAGCGCGTTGTAGGTGGAGGACATGTCCTGGGAGAAGTAAGAGATGCTGCTCCATAACGGAAGCGGGCGGCGCGCCTGAATCGCGCCGGGACCGGGGAGCGGATTATCGATCGAGTTCGAGCTATTCAGATGCAGACTGTGGTTGCCCACATAATCGGCTTCGAGCACGGTGTTCGCAGTAAGTTGCTGCTGAATGCCGATGTTCCAGTGCTGGTCGCTGCCTTCCTTAAGGTGAGTGTACGTGGGGCTCAGGTTCGGCGTCACACCTAGACTTCCCAGCGGTTGGCCCAGGAAGAAATCTGCGAGCGTCCGGTTGGGAACGGTGTTGGCTGTGGCGTTGACTGTCTCACTGAAACGGAAAGGCAGCATATTGTCATTCACGCGGCCATCGGTATTTTCTGTTTCATAGAAAATCCCGTATCCGCCGCGAAGGACCGTATGGTCCCCAAACGGCCGCCACGCAAAGCCGAAGCGCGGCGCCCACTGCGCTTTATCCGGAGAAGTGATCGAGAGCGGCAGGCCGGCCTGGCTGCTGGTCTGCATGTATTGCCCGAACAGAGAGTACGCCAGAGGAGCGGCAAACTGCGCTCCCAAATCGATCTTGTCGGAATCGCTGGCAATGATGATGGGCTTCGATTGCGTGCTATCGAAAGTCCCCAATTGGCCGCGATAGCCGCTCAGCCAGGGAGTGTACTCATACCGCAATCCAATATTTAATGTCAGACGGCTGCTGACTTTGAAATCATCCTGCACAAAGAAGTGCCAGGACGTGGACTGCCCGCCAAACCAGTTGCCCGGGAAAGCGCGCGTAGCCGAAGCGGGAAAGCCTAACATCCAATCGGCGAAACCGTCGCCTGTGCCAGTCGTCTTCGCGGGATTCTGCGTGTTGATGCCGGTGAAACTCCAGGTGCCCTGATACTGCTGGCTGTCAGTGAACAGCGGCTGCCAGTAGCGAATCTGCGCACCGAACTTGAGGATGTGGCGGCCCTTCACCCAAGTTAAGCTGTCGAAATACTCGAAAACCTTAAAGCTCTGCGTCTTCGGCCGCTGGTCAAAAGCCGAGCCCGACGCGCCGGCATAGCCGCTCCAACTGAAATCAGGAAATGAACCGACCACGCCCGGACGTGCCGTCTCTTCAAATCCGGCGATACCGGCCTGCTGATTGAAGTTCGTGCCCAACAGGAACGGAGAAAGATCGATCCACTGTGGGTTATAGCTGAAGCGGGCTTCGTGAACCAGCGTGGAGCGAATGTTGCTGGTCAGAGCGGCCGCGACGTTCTGGCCTCGCGTGTTCAGCGGGGCGGTGCCGAGAGCGGGGAATGCGTTCGGATCAATCTGCTGGTAATTGTTCCAGCTCCAACGGATGAACAGGCGGTTGTTGTCATTGATGGTGCGGTCTCCGCGCACCATGAACTGATCGAAATCGAGTGAACGAGTGGGCACGAAAGCCGCGTGGTTGGTCCCCAGATTCGGGTCGGGAATGTACTTGTTGAAAAACACCGCCTGCGGCGAGAGGCGGCCGCTCGGAATCTTGTTATCTGGAAAAGGCTGCCGGGTTCCGTTGCTGGTAGTCAGCGGGTCGTAGATGGCGTTCAAACCGGCTGCGCTGAAATCGCCGGTCTTCATCGCCGCGGTCGGCACGATGTTATTAAAAACCAAGCCTTGCCGCTCGCGCATGCCTTCATAGTTCATGAAGAAGAACGTGTTGTTCTTGCCGTTGAACACATGAGGAATCACCACCGGTCCGCCAAGCGTGCCCCCGAACTGGTTGCGCTTGAGAGAGCCGCGCGTGGGCGCGAAGAAGTCGCGCGCATCGAGCGTATCATTGCGCAGAAATTCAAACAGGCCGCCGTGCACCTGGTTCGTGCCTGACTTGGTGGTAGCGTTCAACACGCCCCCGGCATGGCTGACTTCCGCCGAATACTCGGATTGCTGCACCTGGAATTCCTGCAGCGCGTCGATTGACGTCTGTATTTCCGTGCCGCCCTGATGATGGTCGGTTACATCCACGCCATCCAGCAGAAAGGTAGTTTGCCGGCCGCGTACACCACTGATCGACTCGCCCGACCAGTAGTTCGCGCGAATGCGCAGCAGATTGCCACCGCCAGGCAGCAGAGCCGCGCCGGGAGTCAACCGGGCCAACTCATAAAAACTGCGTCCGTTCAGCGGCAGGTTCACGATCGCCTCATTGGTAATCACGTGGCCCAGAGTGCCGGACTGGGAATCGAGCAGCGGCGCGGCCGCCGTTACTTCCACGCTGGTATCGGTCTGGCCGATGCGCAGGTTGACGTCCGCGCGCGCCGATTGCCCAACCACGACCTCGACGTTGTCGACCACCGCGGTTTGAAATCCGGGCACCACAACTCTTACGGTGTAGACGCCGGGGTTCAGCGGAGTCACCGTGTAGTCGCCGACGCTGTTCGTGGTCGTCGGAAAAGATTGATCGGTCGATTTGTTGGTAATCGTCACCGCCGCATTGGGCACAACGGCGTTGTTCGGATCCATCACCGTACCCACAATGCGTCCGGCTTGTACTTGTCCCCATAGGGAAGGCGCTGCTGATACACACAAGGCGAGCAGGAGCCAAGTGAAACGTGATCTCATGATTTCCCCTTTCCTCACCGTAATAATCATCAGACAACCTGATGATTAGTCATTTTGGATGTTTGGAGTATATCCCGTAAGGTGGGGGAGAGCAATAGAAAAGGGGCAGGCGAGTTGCGAATCCTTCGTTACTCGTTATCAGACAACCATACAAATGGTGTTAAACTCGAAAGGTACGAATTCCTTCGGGAGCAAAGACATGGACTCTTTGAAGCCCGTATCACGTTTAACCCTTGGGCATCAGGTAGCAACTCAGTTAGCTTCCATGATTACGTCGGGGCGGTGGCGCCCGGGAGACAAGCTGCCACCCGAGGCTGAGCTTTGTAAGGTACTGCACATTGGCCGCTCCACACTCCGGGAAGCTTTGAAATCACTGGCGTTCGTCGGTCTGGTTCGCATGCGTCATGGCGAAGGCACATTTGTTGAGCAGGATAATGCGCATCTGCTGGAACGAATACTCGCGAAAGGATTGATTCGGACTGAGAAGGCGATCGCCGATGTGTGCGAGGCCCGCATGATTCTCGAAACCGAGCTCGCCGCATTATGCGCCGAGCGGATCACGGAAGAGGAAGTTCAGGACCTGCGCGAGATCGTGGCTCGCATGGGAGATTCCCTGGAGGCGCAGGACACGCAGTTCGAGGATCTCGACCTGCGATTCCACATGGAACTGGCCGCTTTTTCCAAGAACCCCGTGCTGCAGCAGTTGATGAATCCCATTCGTGACCTGGTGCGTGAGTGGATTGTGAAATCGCAGCAATTGCCCGGCTTGCGGCTGAACGCGCACCAGCAACATCAAATGATTCTCGAAGCTCTGGCCCAGCACAAGCCCGACCGGGCACGACGAGCGATGCGCGATCACCTGGAGACTTTTCTGCGGGCCGTCTCGCTACTGGAAAAAGTGTCGGTGCCCGGAATCGATGGCCGGCCGGTGATTTGAAAACGAGGGCGAATCCTCAGTCACGAAAATTCGTTTCACAATCTGAAAAGTATCAATTTGACGTGGAAGTTCTGAACACTTACCTTAATGAATATGCCCGGCGACCATGCTTCCACAGGACAACGGCGGCGCCGTCCCAAGCGAGCCGGCGGTGACGATTCCATTTCGAAGCGCGAGAACGGCTCGCAGTACCATCTCAAGGCCATCACACGGGCTCTCGACGTGTTGGATACATTCGACGACCGGCATCCGGAACTGACATTAAAAGACCTGAGCAAGACCATCGACCTTCCGGAATCCTCGCTCTTCCGCATCCTGCTGACCCTTGAGGGCAAGGGCTACCTGATTCAGAACCCGGACGGCGCGTACATGCTGGCGCCTAAGCTGCTGTTGGGCAAACTCCACGAGCGCGCTGAACGCGTTCGAGCCGCCGTGCGGCCTCGTTTGCAGGAGTTGGCGAGCCGGTTTGATGAAACGGCATCTGCTGCTTATCTTTTCGAGGACCGCATCCAGGTCATCGATGCCGTGGAGACCTTTCATGCCATTCGCATGACCAACAAGCCAGGACGCGTGCTGCCTCCCCATGCGAGTTCACTCGGCAAGGTGATCACGGCATTTCAATCGCAGGAGACCATCAACCGTATGCTCCAGACTTACGGGCTGGTGCGGCGCACCGAACGCACTACGGTGGACCGCCAGGTGTTGCTGGCGGAATTCGAACAGATTCGCGTGCAAGGTTTTGCGTTTGACCGCGAAGAATCCGTCAGCGGCGGAATCTGCATCGGTGCGGCAATCCGTCTGAGGGACAATCCCGTGGTGGCGGCACTCAGTGTTTCCACACCGATTGTCCGCATGCATCGCGACCGCGAACGCGAAATTCTGGCCGAAGTGCTTGTTGCGGCGCATCAAGCTGCCAGAGACCTGGAAGTATAGGAGCCGCGGGCGTTCCTTTTGGTGCACGCCGTTTGTGACCGTTCTCTGGTGCGAAAGAAAGCACACTCCGAGGACGCCCGATCCGCGGAGTTGGGCACTCAAGTGCATTATCTTCTTACCATGAACGGGTGAGATCCATCGGCAAAGGTAGACCTCTTTGAGCCGGGCTGGTCATGTAACCTCATTCGAGTGATTGACCGGTCAGCTCACAACCGGCAGAGTTATGGGTCAAGCCACAGCGAGTCTGTTCGCTTTTGTCCTGAAGACCGGTGGGGTCGGGCTGCTGATGTTGGGCGTCCTTGATTCCTCATTCCTATTCGCGCCGTGGGGCAACGATCTTCTGCTAATCGCCATGACGGCGCGGCATCACACGATTCCAAACATGCTCTATTACGCGGTAATGTCCGCGGCCGGTTCGGTACTGGGATGCCTGCTGCTCGATCTTACGATCCGGCCTCTCGGAGCCAAGGGTCTGGAGAAGCACCTCTCCGCCCGCAGGCTGCGAAGCGTCTCGAAGAAGGTCCAAGAAGACGCGGCGATGGCCGTAACGGCGGCATCACTCGCGCCGCCTCCGTTTCCGTTTACCGCTGTAGTGATGGCCGCGGCGGCTTTGCAATACTCGCGTAAGCGGCTGCTGATCATCATTGGGGTCACACGCCTGGCCCGCTTCGTGGCGATTGGACTCCTGGCCTGGCGATTCGGGGAGCGCATTCTGAAGTGGGCGGACAATTCGATTGTGCAGGGCTTCATCATCGGCTTGATCATCATTTGCACAGTAGGCAGCGCACTCTCCGTATATGGATGGATTCGCCGCAGCCGATTTGCCAAAGCGTGACATTCTCCACCGACGCGCGGGCGGCACGTGAAATCTCATCGATCGGAAGGAAAGATGCATGTAGATCCGTGTCCGGCCCGAATCCGGAGCCGGAAGAGCTATTGATGACTCATCGTGTCACCTTTCTGGAACACACAGGCGCTGCCGGCGAGCCGAGTGAATTTCCGCGTGACTATTGTGGCGATCGACGTGCCGGAGGGCGTGGTCTTGGACCGTTTTGCAAAGCGCGCTGCACCGGGTGCGCTGCACTCCGAAGAAACATTGGAAGAAAACGGCAGCGAAGCCTGGACTATGAAATCGCCGACGAAGGACAGAGGAATTCCTGGCAGCGGTCAAAAATTCGCAGATGGCGATGGAATGCCTGCCGCTCAACACGGGAACGTGACACGGAGAGTTTTCAGAGGAGCGTAATCGTATGCCGGGAGCAAAACGAACGGGTTTATCTCAGTCGAGAACGCCGTCTTCACATCGCACAGCAAGAGCATCCTCCGCTCATTCAAGAAAAACATCCTCTCACGCGAGGAAAGCGTCTTCATCGTCCAGATGGTCACAAAGGGTCACTACCACCAGTAACGCGCTCGATCTTGAACCGAAGGTTTTTTCCTCTAGCAGTCCGCGGACCGTGGCTCTCTCGCTCAAACGATCAGCCGACCGTAGCCGCCGGCGAAAGGGCACGCCCTTTCAATCGGCAATGTCTATGCTGAACTTTTACATCAACCGCGCCGGAAGCAAATTATCCGCGGAACGCAAGCGCGTGTTGACGGATGCAAAATCGGAACTGCGCCGTTTATACGGGAGGTAACCGCGGATATCCGGACTTCCCCGCCCGCATACCATGCAAAACCGAAACACCAACGCGCCTGATGAATTAATTCCCATCGAAACGCTGCCTGTTCTGCAGAAGGCGGTGCAGAAATGCCGTGGGTGTGACCTGTACCGTAATGCGACGCAAGCCGTATTCGGTGACGGACCGGTTCACGCGCGAGTGCTGTTTCTTGGTGAACAGCCTGGAGATGAGGAAGACCGGCAAGGACGCCCGTTCGTGGGACCAGCCGGAAAGTTGCTCGATAAGGCTCTTGCGGAGGTTGGGATTCGCCGCTCGGACGCGTATGTCACAAACGTCGTGAAGCACTTCAAGTTCGAAGAACGAGGAAAACGCCGAATCCATAAAAAACCCAACGGTTCCGAAATACAAGCCTGCCGTCCCTGGCTCGAAGCCGAGATTTTGTTAGTAAAGCCCAGAATCATCGTTTGCCTGGGCGCGACTGCGGCGCAATCCCTGTTCGGACGAACTTACCGGCTGACGAAAGAGCGCGGAAAATTTGTCGAGCATCCGTGGGCGCCACACGTCACGTCCACGGTTCATCCTTCGGCGATTCTGAGAGCGCCCGATGCCGAACAGCGGCACCAGGAATACAGTCTCTTCTTGGCGGACTTGCGGAATGTGCGGCAGGCCCTCGGCTCAGCCGCCGGCCGTTAGAGAATTGGCGAGGCGCCGTGAGTTCGAATCAGAACGCGCGAGTAGCGCCTCGCTAATTCGCATTCTAAAAGCGCCCGGAGCCCGCGGGAGCTGTATGGCCCGTCCCGCAACCGATGTGACCGCAATTGCAAGTGATCTCGGTTTTGTCGGCCGTATCACGGCAGTACGGGCTGCAATACTTGTCACCTTCGAGAGCCCGGCATTTACAGCCTGGGTGGGCACATTTTTCAGGTTCTTTCGCCATAGGTATTCCTCCTGACCGCCAACGATGACGGGCGGCTCTGATTTTCATGCGATTTAAACTGGCCTATTGAGTTACTTCTTTACCTGAGCTTCGGTTTTCTCAGCCAACTGCAAGTGCTGCTCCAAGGTCGGCTCCGTCTTCTGCGCGAAAGACTTCAGGTCCGCATCGCTGCCATGAGACGCTTCGCGTTTGAACTCGGCTATATCGGTACGATGATCTTTCACCATTTGTGTCATATAGGCGCGGTCAAATGCGGAACCTTTCAGCTTCGACAAACGGTCATAAGTTGCCTGATCTTTGGCGCTGATACTGGAAGGAAGCGCTATCCCTTTGCTTGATGCCACCTGTTTCAGTTCGTCGTTTGCCTTGCTGTGGTCATCGACCATTTTTTGACCAAAATCTTTCACCGCTTGACTGGAAGCATTGTCCTGCGCCAGACGGCCCAGCTTGACTTCCGCCATGCCCCCCTGCGCGGCCTTCATCGCCCAACTCGAATCTGGACTGGTGAGCCGGTTTGCGGTACCCGTCTCTTTTGGCACTGCCGTTTGGCTTGGATCTGGCTCCCCAGTCTGGCTTTGGTTTGGCACACCCATCTGGTTTTGATTTGGCGCCCCAGTCTCCCTTTGGTTTTGCGCCACCGCCGGCATCAGGACAAGCATGGCGAGAGCCGCCGCTTGACCGGCGTATTGAATTCCTTTTTTCATTTTGTGCTGCCTCCTCATTTCTTGCGCTCTCATGCACACCGCGCCTTAGCGCGGCGCAACAAGAGGACAGGGCAGTTGGAGCATCCCAGCTTCCCTTGTTTGCTGCTTAACCGGTAGGGCGATCTGCGCAGGAACAAGTACGCGGAGAAACCGACTGCGGGTTTGTGCCGATAGGTACGCGCTGGGCGGCACTTTCGGCGGGCTTCCAAAGGAGGCAAAAGTGCAAGCAGTCAATGCCGGGAGGTTCCAATGCAACAAGGCAACATTAAAAAGATGGACCCGGATAAATCATATCGCCGCGTGCTATCGGCAAGTTCCCTGGAAGGGGATTCGGTGCGGAACTCAGCAGGTGAGAGCCTGGGCAAAGTTGACGAACTGATGATCGATATCCCATCCGGCAGGATCGCTTATGCGGTTCTGTCGTTCGGAGGATTTCTTCGCATGGGGAATAAATTGTTCGCGGTACCCTGGAGCGCTCTGAAGGTTGACCAAGACGAAAAGTGTTTCATCCTGGACGTGGATAAGGCCGTCCTAGAGAATGCACCCGGTTTCGACAAAGACAATTGGCCGGACATGGCCGACATGACGTGGGGAGCCGAAGTGTTCCGGCACTACGGCGCTGTCCCCTACTGGGAAGAAGAGCGCCGAACATTCCGCGGCGGCGGGGGCCTATAGCGCCTAGTCAGTAAGTTACACCAACATTCCTTAGTGATCTATAGTAGCTGCGAAATAAGTGGTGGAGGCGGTAGAATCTACCGCCTCCACCGAGCACGCGCCACCTCTGGTGATCGATGAAGACGCGGGTGGTGTGGCGTGAGCAAATGGCCTTCACTAGCGCCACAGACGTTGGCGCTCCCCTCTTGCAACATGATGTTTGTCATGCTCCGAACTATTAATCGCTTCCAGTTACAAGCCGAATATGCAACCGCAGTCCTCAGGCAATCCGGGCCTTTACCGCGAGGTGTGCAGGATAAACCCAAAAACGAGACCGGAAAGTTGAATCCAGCGCCTGGATTTGGCCCCCTGGACGAAAAGTGAAAGAGGACGAATGCCGAGAAAGGTCACACCGAAGAGCAGATTATCCGCGCCTGCGGCAAGCCGAAGCCGGCCAGACGATCGGCGACATCTGGCGGGAGGGGGCCCAGCAGGCGTTCTACAGTTGGAAGCGAAAGTATGCAGGGTTGGCGCTGAACGAGTTCCGCGAGCCTCGACAATTGCGGGAAGAGAACCGGAAGCTCAATACGTTGGTGCCGATCCGACGCTCGACAAACACATATCGCAGGAGGTGCTGTCAAAAAAGGTCTGAAGCCCGCGGCACGGCGCGAACTGGTACGCCAGGTGCGGCAAACGTATCCGCTCAGCAGGAGGCGGGCCATGCGCTCGCCTTTCTCGCCAAGCATAGTAGCACGCATGCCAATCTGCCAGTCGGCAGTGTGCGAACTTCATTCTTGGATCTCCACTGTTGAGTTTGGGCGGTTCCGTGACTGTTTTTTATTTCTATATTTGGCCACCGCCCGACTGCGTGGCTGCAGCGAACTCCGCTCCTGCACCGTCACGTTGCCGCGCTGGAATTTGGCGCCCTTTTCTTGACAGGCCACATGCAACGAACTGATACCTTCAATCATTTCGCGGAACAGGCGCGCCGGATGTGGAACCGGCTTTACGGCTCGCGGTACTTGTGACACCGCAGCGAAATTGCCGCTGAGCCAGTGTGCATCGAGGCTCGCATTGGCTGGCAGCTCTCATCTTGGTTCTTGACGAAGGGTCCTTCTGCGCTGTAAAGTAATCGTAGATGTGGCACTTTCTTAGTCGCGGCCTCCTATCGTATCGACTTACTGTCGGACAGTCTTGGTGTCTCCCATCAAGCCTGTAACTTCTCTCTAAATCCAATTTCAAGTTGTACCCGGAAGGCTCGGGTAATTGGTATCCCACTGGTCTGCTAAGCCAGGGTCCCTCGGGACATAGGCGTTCGAGTCGCCTGCCTTCCGCCAGATCTTTGACAATTCGTGTTTGGGCAGTTAGCTGAGTTGGCCGAAAGCGCCGCGCTGTAGACGTAGCATCCCTTTGGGATCTCCGAGGTTCGAATCCTTGACTGCCCACCAATGTTCAAAAGGTGGCGCAACTGGTAGACGCGTGCGGTCGAGGGCCGCATTGTTGCGAGTTCGAATCTCGCCCCGAACACCAACTTTTGATGCAAGACAGGCTCGTAGCCCAACTCGGCAGAGGCAACACGCTCAGACCATGTCCAGTGTCGGTTCGAATCCGACCGAGCCTACCAATGCGCCTGTAGTCCAACGGGTAGAGACAGCGGCCTTAAAAGCCGCACAGTGCCGGTTCGAACCCGGCGAGGCGCACCATACGCCCCGGTTGCCGGTGGTGAGGCGGGCGGATTCCAAACCCGCGATTGGGTGTTCGAATCATCCCTGGGTGCCATGCGCCGCGACAGCAAGCGGCGAGCAGCCGAGTTGCAACCTCGGTGTGCGCGGTTCGATTCCGTAGCGGCGCTCCGAGTGTTCAACGGATAGAACACTTCGGTCCTAACGAAGAAATGCCGGTTCGATTCCGGCCGCCTGTTCCAGTGCGTGTGGGCGTAGCTCAGTTGGATGAGAGCGCGGGTTTCCGAAGCCCGAGGCCGCTGGTTCGATTCCAGCCGCTCACGCCAGATTTTCAATTTCGGGGACTAGGGAAACGGATTAACCCGCTTGGCCTGGGACCAAGAGAATCTCGGTTCGAATCCGAGGTCCCCGACCAGTTTTTGTGGGGTAGCCAAGCGGTAACGCAGATGGCTGTTAACCAGCTTATGCGCAGGTTCGAACCCTGCCCCCACAGCCAGGAACGCCGGGACGCCTTCTGGTCGAGGGCCCCTCTCCTACAAAGAGGTGCAGTAGAGTTCGATCCTCTACCCCGGTACCAAAAGAATTTTGCAAGTGCAAGTACGCAAACCCACGCCGGCTTTGTTTACGGGGCCGATGCCGATATCAACCTTCGAGCCACATCTTTATGCGCGTCGAGAAGGCATCGCAAGGCAGCCTCACTATCCAGCCGACAGAGAGAGGGCTTCAAAATTACAATGGGTACGATGATCGAGGAACGTTGATGTGGGACGCCCGAATTTCATGACACAAATCGGCGTGGAACAATAGGCCGGCGCAGGAGTTGCCGCAATTTTCACGGCTAGTACGTTGGTTCGCTTAGAGGAGTGTATCGATGAAAGTCGTCTTGTTGGGAGCAACGGGATTCGTGGGATCGGCGCTTCTGAACGAGGCTCTTTCGCGACGCCATAACGTGACAGCCGTTGCCCGTGACGTCGGGAAATTGCCCCGACGCGACCGGCTCGTCGCAAAGTCCTGCGACCTGTCCGACACAACTGCATTAGCCGATCTCCTACGCGGGCACGATGCGGTGATCAGCGCGTTCAATCCCGGATGGAAAAACTTCCACCTCTATGGGGATCAGGTCAAGGGCACCGGGTCGATTCTCCGCGCGAGACACGGAAGCCGGAAAACTCAGCATCCCGACGCCGGACCACTGGTATCCCTCTTGTATATGCTTGGCGCGGTCGACGACGCCGAAAAGCTGCGATTTGAATATGAAGGCATCGAGAATGCGTCAATTTCGATGCGATACCTGAGTCTGGGCGCGACATAGGCGGACGAGATGAACAGCGAGAACTTCCTCATCATCGCAATTTTTGTTCTTGCGACCCGCGCAGGGCGCTATCAGACCGTCGCGCGCATCAATCGTTATAACCTGGCGAGAGGTCCGACATCATGACGAAGCCACAGTCCGAGAAAGTACTTTCAACGCTTGACGGTCTACTGCCGGAGCTGGAGCCGCTATATAAGGACATCCATGCTCATCCGGAACTTTCCATGCAGGAAGTCCGTACCGCGAAGCTCGCGGCGGAGCATCTTCGTGCTGCCGGTTACGAGGTGACAACCGGTGTCGGCAAGACTGGCGTGGTCGGGCTGCTTTGCAATGGCGACGGACCAACCCTGATGCTGCGCGCGGACATGGATGCCTTGCCCGTCAAAGAAGCGACCGGTCTGCCCTATGCGAGCAACGCGACCACGACGGACCGCGAGGAAAAAATGGTCCCCGTGATGCACGCTTGCGGACATGATATGCACGTGACATGGCTGATCGGCGCTGCGATGCTATTCGCTCGAAGCCGAGACGCCTGGCGCGGCACGCTCATGCCGGTGTTCCAACCAGCCGAGGAAACCGGCGAGGGCGCCCAGGCGATGATCGACGACGGGCTGTTCACTCGCTTTCCCAAGCCAGATGCCATTCTCGGCCAGCATGTGATGGTGGGTCCATCCGGCTTGCTCAGTTCACGACCTGGAGTCATTACCTCGGCCGGAGACAGCCTCCAAATCCGGCTTTTCGGACGGGGCGCACATGGTTCCATGCCGGAGGCCAGTATCGATCCGGTTGTCATGGCGGCTGCGACGGTTCTGCGCCTCCAGACCATTGTGTCGCGCGAGATTGCCGCGACGGATTCTGCGGTCGTGACAATCGGTTCACTCCAAGCTGGCGCAAAGGAAAACGTCATACCCGACGAAGCGATCATCAAGCTCAACGTTCGGACGTTCGATGAGGCCGTCCGGTCGCGTGTACTTGCTGCCATTGAGCGCATTGTCAATGCGGAGGCACAGGCTTCGGGCGCGCCCAGAAAGCCGGAGATTACCGTGCTCGACCGCTACGCGCTTGTGCAGAACGATGCGGCTGCCACGAAGCGCGTCGGTGGAGCTTTCAAAGAATATTTCCCGGCTGACCGCGTTCAGGAAACACAACCCACAACGGCGAGCGAGGATTTCGGGTGCTTTGGATCGGAGTGGCATGTGCCGTCGGTGTTCTGGTTCGTAGGAGGCACCGACCCGGAAGTCTATTCCAAAGCCAAAGCAACCGGTAAAGTCGGCGACATCCCCACCAATCACAACCCCCGGTTCGCACCGGTTCTCCAACCAACCCTGAAAGCCGGCGTCGAGGCAATGGTCGTCGCCGCGCAGGCCTGGCTATCGGCATGACGCAGACAGTGCCCATCGGTCCCCACCTCGCCAATACACTGCTCACCGTGTTCGATCTTGCAGGAACATTCGTCTTTGCGCTCAGCGGTGCTACCAAGGCCGCCGAGCACAAGCTTGACCTTTTTGGCGTTCTCGTGCTCTGCTTCGCGGCGGGAAACTCGGGCGGCATTGCCCGCGACATCATGATCGGGGCCGTCCCTCCTGCTGCGATAAACGATTGGCTATATCTCGCCGTTTCCGTCCTCGCTGGCGTGATTACATTCTTTTGGTATCCCTTAATCAACAGGCTGAATAGCCCGGTTTTGCTGTTCGACGCCGCCGGTCTCGGTTTCTTCGTCGCCACGGGCACGGACAAGGCTCTTGCGTTCCACGCCGGTCCTGTCGCGGCCATTCTCTTCGGCACGCTCACCGGGATCGGCGGCGGAATGGTGCGCGATGTGCTGGTCCGGGAGATCCCGACAGTGTTGCGAACCGATATCTACGCTCTCGCCGCTCTGATCGGCGCCACAGCGATTATCGGCGGACACGCGCTGCGTCTGCCGTCCTATTTGGCAGCATCCCTGGGCGCGGCCCTTTGCTTTGGCATTCGACTCGGAGCCATGCACTACGGCTGGAGGCTCCCGGCTGCCAAAATGCCCGAGCAACCGACCTCACAAAGCTAAGCTCGTAAAGGCGACGCCGCAGCGAGTGAGCTGCACGGCGGAATAGCTCGATGCTATTAGTCGCCTGCGGCCGGAGTGGAACGCACAAAAGGCCACGCAAACAGCGTTTCTCGAAGCGAAAGGCGCTTGCGGGCAGCGCCTCGGCCAATCGTTGTCCCCACGCGGCGAAAGCCCACAATTCCGGCGCGGACCACGCAAGCAAGTTATCTTGGGCTGCGGCCAACCCTCATCTCAATAGGAGCCATTTTCGCCAAAATCTCGGTTCCTGGAGGAATCACTCATGATTGCCAGTCGGGATGAAATTCTGACCGCAGCGGAGGCCGCCGTCAAATTGCTCTACTCGCAGGCCCACGTATATGACGCGATTGCCGGAAAGAAAGATCTCTCGTCGCTTCCGGCGATCTCGATGGGTCGGCGGAAGTTGGTACGCCGGAGTGCTCTTGAACAATGGAAAACGCTCAACGAAGCCAGCCGCGGAGGTGTACGATTGCCTCATCGTCAGCAATCGGAGCCGTTGGACGCATGAAGGAGATTATTCATGCGTAAGCGGAAGGTCCGCGGCGAATGGGTCGCGCCGTGGCCTCGGCGACCTATACCATTCCAATTACCGTGACGGTCGGGCCCACTACAGCGACACTTTCCGCTGGCCAATCGCAGCAGTTTACCGCGACAGTCGCCAACACTTCCAACACCGCGGTCGTCTGGTCGATCCGGCCGACCGATCCTGGCAGCATCAACTCGGCTGGCGTTTACACCGCGCCTCCCGCCGTGGCGACGCAGCAGGACGTCGTGGTGACTGCAACAAGCCAAGCCGACGGGACAGCTCTCGGCACGGCAACAGTCACGCTTTTGCCACCGCCAGGAAACGGGTATCTGTATAGCCGCGTGATCGTTATCGACCATACCAAGGTCGCCAACTCCGATCAGACCGATTTTCCGGTTTTGATCTCGGGGACGTACAGTTATCTCGCGAATGTGGCAAATGGTGGCAAGGTGCAAAACACCAGCGGCTACGACATCATCTTCACGTCCGACTGCGCCGGGGCCAATAAGCTCGACCATGAAATCGAGAGCTATAGCGCAACAGACGGCACGGTCCGCATGTGGGTGCGCATTCCGTCCTTATCCCATACTGCCGACACAGTCCTGTACATGTGGTACGGCAACAGCGCTATCACTTCAAGCCAGGAAAACCGGACGGGAGTCTGGGACACCACCTTCACTGCCGTCTATCACCTCGGCAACGGCATTACCTTATCGGGTGCCGACTCGACCGCTGGTAACCATAATGGAACTATCGTAGGTGCCACCGCGGCAACCGGACAGGTCGGTGGAGCTGCGAACTTCGTAGGCTCGTCGGGTCAGTATATCGACATTGGCAATCTTGGAGCGAGGCCTGTACGCGGTGCGATCTCCATGTGGCTGAAAGCCCCGGCCCGTGCCAACTATCCCAACGCTTTTACCACGGCTCCGCTGGGCGAAAGCGCCTGCGGCAATGCAGGCATCCGCTTTGAGTTACACTCGGACGGGTATTTTGGTGCGGCCACCGGCGCGGATAACGCAAGTTGCACAGGTGGGTTGATTGGGCCGGCATTCACAAACGCGTTTACCGTGTGGCATTACGTGACCGTCACTTGGGACTCTTCCGCAAATATAGAAACCGTTTACTATGATGGAACCGCGTCGCTCAATACGAGTAATACGTATTGGGCTACGAATTTTGGAAGTGTAAAGATCGGCGTAGGCTGGAGCACTAGCCGATACTGGTCCGGGCAGATCGATGAAGTGCAGCTTTCCAACACGAATCGCTCGGCTGATTGGATTGCCACTGAGTACACAAACCAATTAACCCCAGCCAGTTTCTACACGATTTATAGCGAAAACACAGTCACGGTGACGGTCAACCCAACCCAGGTCTCGATTCTCGGGTCGCAATCCCAGCAGTTTGCCGCTCAGGTGTTTGGATCGTGCAATACTGCGGTCACTTGGCTGGTCAGGTCCGAGCACAGCCGGATCAATTACTGCTGCCGGACTCTACACGGCACCCGCGGCCACCGGAGTGCAACAGACCGTTACTGTGTCGGCGACGAGTGCTGCCGATCCATCGAAATCCGCTTCGGCGACCGTGACCATTCCCCCGGCCGCCACCGGTTACATTTACCAACGGACGATCACCATCGACCACACCAAGATTCCGACGGGCGACCTCACGAATTTCCCGGTGCTGATTTCCGGAACGTACAGCTACCTGGCTACCGCTAGCAATGGCGGCAAGGTCCAGAGTCCAAACGGCTACGACATTATCTTTTCGTCCACATGCGATCCGTCAACCAAACTCGACCACCAAGTCGAAACTTACAACGCATTTGATGGAACGATTCGCATGTGGGTTCGCATTCCCAACTTGTCTCATACGACCGACACTGTGATTTATATGTGGTACGGCAATGCGGGAATACTGACGAGCCAGGAAAATCGTACCGGAGTCTGGGATAGCACGTTCCAGGGTGTTTGGCACCTCAGTGACGGAGTAACGCTTTCGGCTACAGACTCCACCCAAAACGGGCATAACGGCACTATTAGTGCAGCCACGGCCGTTTCAGGACAGGTAGACGGTGCGGCTAGCTTTGGTGGTGCCGGGCAATTGATCGACATCGGAAACGTCGGGGCGCGTCCCGCACAAGGGACCATCTCCATGTGGCTTAAGGCGCCGGCGCTTGCCAATTATCCGAATGCATTCACGACGGCTCCTCTGGGCACGAACTGCGGCAATGCGGGAATCCGCTTTGAATTGCACGCCGATGGGTCTTTTACAGCACCGACCGGAGGAGACAGCGCGAACTGCTCTGCGGTGGCCGGCCCAACGTTCACAACTGCGTTCACGCCGAACGTGTGGCATCATCTCGCAGTTACCTGGGATGCCTCCGCAGGGATAGAGACCGCCTATTACGACGGCCGACTGGGCCAAAGCGTCTTTGATCCGTATTGGGCTACCACCTTCGGCGCCGTCAAAATCGGCGCCGGCTTTGACTCCAGCAGGCCGTGGTCCGGCCAGGTAGATGAAGTCCGTATGGAGATTTCCGCGCGGTCTGCCGCCTGGATCGCCGCTGAATACGCCAATCAGTTCTCTCCCGCGACGTTTTACACCATCGGCGCTGAGAATGCTCTCACTGTCGGCGTATCCCCATCCCCGCTCACCCTATATCAAGGCCAATCGCAGCAGTTCAGCGCTACCGTCTATGGTTCCTGTAACCAAGGCATAACGTGGACTGCCAACCTGCAAGGCGTGGGAACATTGGCAGCTAGCGGCCTGTATACTGCGCCCGCGACTCTCAGTTCGACGCAGACGTTGGTGCTCACGGCCACCAGCCAAGCCGATCCCACCAAGACGGCTTCTGCGACCGTCACTCTTTCGCCTACGCTCACGCTGGCTGTGACTCCGGCTGTGGCCGGGCCCTACCTAACAGCCACGCCGCAAACGTTCACCGTCTCCGTATCCAATGCAGGCGGGGGACCAGTAGCCGGAATTCCGGTGACATTCGCGGCGACCGGCTTGAACTCCTTCACTGGCAGCGCCGTCACTGGCCCCGCTGGGACTGCCTCCTTCTCGTACACCGGCTCGTTGCGAGGAGCCGCAGCAGACCACCACACATGTCCTCTTCCCTGCGCCCGGAAGCTATGTGCTACAAATCGCGGCCAGCGATACGCTCGGCAACAGTACGTTGCAAATCCCGGTGACGGTCAATCCGCCGGTCACAGTTTCTCAAGGTTGGATCGGCAGCCCCGTCGATCATAGTCAGGTCTCTGGAATCGTTCCTGTCACAGTGGCCTCGGGGACCACGTTGACGAGCGGCACTCTGTCCTACTATCCGGTAGCGAATCCGAGCGCCGTGATCACGTTGAATGCCAACACGACCGGTAGCGGACAGATTGGTTCGATCGACACCACGACTCTGCTCAATGGCACATATTACCTGGTGCTGAATGCCACCGACAGCACTGGCAAGACGCAAAGCAACGGCGCCTGGATCGTCGTAGGCGGGCGACTACAAGCCGGGCCGCGTTACCACTACAGTTACGGACCTCATGTTCCAGTTCGATCACCGTAATCGATGAAAGAATGATTTCGGTTTCGCCGTGGTCTTTCGCCAGCCTGGAAAGCACGGCGCTAATCGGCTGCGCCTGCCGCTCAGCAGCGATGAGGACGCTTGAATCGAGCACTACTCCCATGAAGGAGGATTCAGCGCCTCGCGGTGAGCATCGATGGCCGCTTGCACGTCTTTAGCAAACTCGGGATCGGGAACAGGCGCGTAGCCAAGTCTGGCCTCATATGCCTTAGCCAAGGCAATACACTCGCTGATCCTCCGGCCCGGGCGTTGCGGTGTCTTGATCACTGCCACCGGACGGTGGTCTTTTTCCACGACCACTTCAATGCCATCCTGAACCTTGGCCAGCACGCCCCGCGTGTCGCGCGCAAGTTCGTCCTCAGTGATACGGACCTTTGCCACATTTTCAAGCATAGCGCATCCTCCAAATCCCGGGCTCAGGCAGTGAATTTTTACCATTATCCGGCTGACAAAACAAGGTCGAACTTGCCGCGTTTTCCGACACCTTGCGCATAATGGTTACACGTTGTTTCAGTGCGATAATCCGCCTTATTTCTTAAACGCTGAACTTAGAACTCCAGGATCGGCGTGAGGCCTCACCAAAAGCGGCCCGCTGCACCACAAGTCATAGCCGGATTTGGCCAATATTCTCATGCGGCCCTCTTGCGGTAATGAGCGCGTGGTGGCTTTAGAGTGATGAGCCGGCTAGTGACGAATGCTACCAAGTCCTTCCTGATAGCGATGCCTTGGGGGAGGCGCGGGCCCCCGCAATTCACCCTAGGAACTTGTTGAAATAGGGGCTCACGCCAGTGTACGGAACGGCATCCGTACTTCGTAATCGATAACTCGTGTTCAGAGGGCTCGTTTGCCGGGCGAAACCCCTCCAGACCACCGCGGCGCGGTGTTGAAAAACGCCGTTTTTCGGCGTCCGGCTACACTGCGGCCGCACCCAACTTCGGGAGCCGCCACAGATTGAAGGCAGCCGCGGTCATCAAGAACTGCCACGCGACCTTCGCCAGACCGCGGAGTTTGGTTTTCCGTATGCCGCCGGTCTGCTTCATCCAACCGAAGGCCTTTTCGATCAGTGGCCGCTTGCTTTGGCTCACCGCGTAGCTTTCATGACGGCTCGTCCTGGCATCGATCGCACTCCCGCCGGAGCGTTGCGTGTTCTGCGCAACGTGCGGCCGAATGTCCATCTCTCGCACAGTCGCCACGAAGTCTCGCGTGTCATACGCTTTATCCGCGCCCACGCTCATCGGTCCGCGACGCCCGCGTTGCCGGTGGTTGCGCCATTTGCGGTACAGCATTACCAAGGCTGCTTCGCGTTCGGCGGTTCCGTCGGCTTGCGTCAGCATGGCATCCACGATCAGACCGTGCCGATTCTCCATCAACACGTGGCCCAGATAGCCGAGTTTGGCTTCTTGACCGTTTCCTTTGCGGTATAGCCGCGCTTCGGGATCCGTCTTGGATTCGTGCGTTTCATTGCTGCGCCGTTCCCCGCGGAACTGGCCCGGCTCATCGTCTCCGCCGTCCTTCTTTTGGAAGCTCTTCTGGCTGGCCCAGGCCTCGATCAGCGTGCCATCCACACTGAAGTGTTCGTCCGAGAGATGCGGCTTGGCTTGCGTTAATACCCGCGAGAAGAACTCCCGGGCCACCTCCTGATTTAGCAAGCGGTCCCGATTCTTGCTGAAGACGGCGTGATTCCATACCGGCTCGTCCAACTCCAAACCGACGAACCAGCGGAACAGCAGGTTATAGTTCATCTGCTCCATCAACATCCGCTCACTCCGGACCGTATAGAAGATCTGTAACAGAACGGCCCGCAGCAGCCGCTCCGGCGGTACCGATGGCCGCCCCGTCTTCGCGTACAGTCCGTCGAACTCCTTGGCCATTGACCGCAGAACCTCGTCCACGCTCTTGCGGATTGCCCGCAGCGGGTGATCCTGTGGAACCCTTTCTTCCAACGAAACGTAGCTGAACATTCCGGATTGCTGCTGATCGTCGCCGCGCATGGAACAATCATCGCCCGAAAATGTTCTGGAGCGAAAGTGCTCCGCGCCGCGTTTTCCAACAAGTTCTTAGTACTACTGTGTTATAAAAGAACAATTTTGTGTAGAATTGTTCTGTGGGCAAAGAAACCGCGCCAGGCCCACAAGAACTGCGCTTTGCGGCATATATCGAGGGCCTGGCAAAAGCCGCAGGGCATGCCGACCGAGTGATTCCGCTGAAAAACTACTGCACCGCTTTGCTGTTGCCGGGTGAACGCAAGAGCGTGGAGCCGATGGC
>DASZPB010000007.1:0-5451 GCA_035550475.1 Bryobacteraceae bacterium
AATTCACTGTTCAGCTGGCGGCGTTTCCTCTATACCCAAATGGAGAGGGAATCGAAATGAAGATTTTGGCGGTGGACGGCAACACGCTTTCCCGCGAGGTTTTGCGCACAGAACTGGAACAGTTGCATCTTGCGAAGGACCTGCGTTGCGTCGCTTCCCTTCCCGCCGCGGAGGAGATTCTCGAATCGTTTTTGCCCGACGTTCTGCTGCTCGACCTGCAACTTCCAGAATATGGAGCTTTCCGGTTGGTGGATCGCCCTTGGGAACAGGGCGTGCCTGTGATTGTCTGCATTACCGTGTTCGACCGTGACCTGTTGGAAGTTCTCTCCCGTCGTCGCGTTGACCATCTCGTGCGACCGTTCGGCCAGTGTGATCTGCATTACGCCATCACCCAAAATCGCCGGCCCGGATATGTCGGATCCGCATTCATCTTACGGAACCTGCTTGACGCGGCGGCGGATGTGGGGTGCCCAGTGGGCCATGGGATGTCCTCCTGGCGGGGTGGAAAACTGCTTGCCACATCGATTTCGACTGTCATTGCGATCCACCGCGAGGGCAGCCGCTACTTCCTCTGGACGGAATCCGGTGTCCAGGTTGCGACTGGAATCAGTCCGCAGGTGAATCAGGCGATTCGTTCGGGCGCGTTCGCGAAGATCCACGAAAATGGAGTGATTACAAGCCGCCCTCATCTATTCCCGGGTAACTACCACCGCGCTCTCTTGTGGCTGTGGTGGCATTGGCTCAAGGGTTGTTTTCGACGATTCGTAAGGCAGAGCCGCAATGCGTCCATTCATTGAGGATTGTAGTTCATTCACCAGCGGAACTACTCCGGCTGTCAGATTGTAATAAGCCGTCAGCCAATTTGCATTCACAATCGGCTTAATGACCACGAACAAATGCTTCAAAGCTGTTCTGCTCTCATTATTTTTCGGCGCAGTCTGCTATGCGCAATCGACGGGAGCCAACTCGGGCGCGGTTCACGGCTCGGTGGTTGACCCTTCCGGTGCCGCTATCAAAGGTGCCGCCGTCGAGATCCAGAACCCCGTTTCCCATTACGATCAGACAGTACTCAGCGACTCCCAGGGGCATTTTGAATTCGATAACGTTCCGTATAACAACTATCACGTCAGCGCAACAGCCAACGGCTTCCAAACTGCCCATCAGGACGTCGATGTGCGTTCTCCCATAGCCGTCGATCTTAAGTTCTCGCTGCAGCTTGGCCAATCGCAGACCAGCATCACGGTGACGGACGCCGGCGATCTGCTGGAAGCCGACCCGACAGCCCACACCGACGTAGATCGCGGATTATTCGACAAGCTCCCACTCGAAAGCCCGTCATCATCCCTGAGTTCGCTCGTAACGCTCTCCGCCCCCGGGGTCTCGGCTGATTCGAACGGTTTGTTCCATGGATTGGGCGATCACGCTGAAAACTCGTTTTCCATCGATGGTGAGCCCATCACGGATCAGCAGAGCAAGGTATTCTCCAATCAGCTTCCTGTGGACGCCGTTCAGTCGGCAGAAGTCATCGAAGGCGCTCCGCCTGCCGAGTACGGCGGTAAAACCAGTCTCGTGATCGCCGTGACCACCCGCTCTGGTCTTGGACTCCAGCGGCCTCAGGGCGAACTGACGACATCGTACGGCACATTCGGCAGCACAACCGGTGGCGCCAATCTGGCGTGGGGCGGGTCCGGCTGGGGTAACTACATTTCCGTCAGCGGCCTGAATACCGGTCGGTTTCTCGATGGACCCGAGTTCGCGACGATACACGATCACGGCAACGAACAGAACGTGTTTGATCACATCGATCTGAAACCCTCCGCTTCCGACACCGTGAGCGCCAATCTCACCTTCACGCGATCCTGGTTCCAGACACCGAACTCCTATGACGCCCAAAACGCCACTGCCTGGTCGGGACTCATCGTCGATAACGGCGGTCTCGGTCCGGACGGACGTCCGGTCGGCCCGCAGGATCAGCGCTCGAAGATCGGTACATGGAACATCGCGCCATCCTGGACCCATCAGATCAATTCCAGCAGCGTGTTTACCCTTGGCGGATTCGCGCGTCAGGATGGGTACAACTACTACCCCAGTGCGAATCCATTTGCCGATCTGACTCCGGGACTGCAGGGGCAGACGGTCACGCAGGACCGAACTCTGACGGACCTCGGGCTCCGTGCGAGCTATTCCTGGGTTAAAGGAATTCACAACCTCAAAATCGGCGGCACGTATTCCGACACTATACTGACGGAGAAAGACCGCTTCGGCATCGTTGACCCCACCCTGAACGCGCCCTGCTTGGATTCCGATGGCAACGCCGTCACTGATCCCCTGTTGAAGGATCCGGCCGGCTGCGGACCGGATTTGCAGGCGAATGTGGGCCAAGGCGCCGTGCCAGCCTTCAGCCCCCTTCTCGCCTGCTACGATCTGACGCGAATCGGCCCGTTACCCGCTTCGGACGGCTGTCCCGGCTCCGCCGCGGGACTTTACAACTACTCTGGCCACGCCAATATCCACGAGTTGGGACTATATATCGAAGACACCATTTCGGTTAAGAACTGGACCTTCAACCTCGGTCTCCGTGGCGACAAGTATAACGGCATAACGAGCGCCGGACAGGCAGAGCCGCGGCTCGGAATCGCGTACCACGTCAAGCCATCCAACACTGTGCTTCGGGTCTCCTACGCTCGCACGATGGAAACTCCGTTCAATGAGAATCTCGTGCTGGCCAGCACGGGCTGTAATGACGCCGTGGTGAATGCTCTCATGTCGTCAATTGGACCCTGCGAAACAAATGCTCCAATTACCCCCGGCCACCGCAACGAATTCCACGCGGGCCTGCAGCAGGCCTTCGGACGCTACTTTGTCCTCGATGGCGAATATATCTGGAAATATACTCATGGCGCGTACGACTTCAGCATCCTCGGGGCGACACCAATTACATTCCCGATCGAGTGGGTGAGTTCGAAAATTCCGGGGTATGCTATCCGCGCCACAATGCCGAATTTCCATGGGCTCTCCGCCTACGTGGTGATGTCGAGCGTGGCGGCCCGGTTCTTCACCCCGCAGGTGAGTGGCATCGGCGCGGTACCGGGCGGTGTCAGCGTATTCCGTATCGACCATGACGAGCTTTTTAACGCCACGACCCATATTCAGTACCAGTTGGGCAAGCGAGGTCCATGGATCGGACTCAACTGGCGCTACGACAGCGGTCTGGTGGCCGGTCCGGCGCCCTGCGCGGGTGGCAATTGCGCCAACGGCGATGCAGGCAGTGATAACGTCGTGGACGCCTCTATCCTGACGCCGGATCAGCAGTTCGAGGCGGGCCTGCATTGCGGCACGGTCTACGCAACGCCTACCACTTCGATCTCTCCCGACAGCACCTGCCCCGCTTCGCAGTATGGATCGAAGTATCTGCAGATTCCCGCGCCGGGTACCGAGAATGACGATCATAACCCTCCCCGCATTGCACCACGCAATTTGTTCGATCTCGCCATTGGACACGATAACCTTTTCCACGGAGATCGCTATAAGTTCAGCGCGAGAGTGACAATTGTGAACCTGACCAATAAGGAAGCCCTGTACAACTTCCTTTCCACATTTAGCGGTACGCACTACGTCACGCCGCGTACGGTGACCGCATCAATAGGTTTCCATTTCTAAGTACCGCACTGGCTGTTTTGCCCCTGGCGACCTGGACAGCGGACCGGGAGTAACTGAAGTCATTGAATCACGCTGCAATCGGCAGGTGCCGAGGAGATGGAGGCAATGTCGGACCAAAGTAGAAAGTTCCTACTCTCGCCAAAGTAGAAAGTTCCGGTTTAGAGGGTTATTGAAAAACCCACATGGTATGTTCGCACAGCTTTGCCGGGGTCGCGCCCGGTGAAAGCGCCCAAAGCCGAGGCGACGGAGTTGGCTCCGGAAGCAGTCGGCGCAAGCCCTCCCAGCGCTCGATGACACCCGGGCTTACCGGCCCGCTGCGCGCGGAGGGCTTTCCTGTAGAGGACGAACAACTGCTTCTGGTGAAACTCCCGAGTGGAGGCTTTGGGCAAATCAACGCGAAGATCGCCGGGCGCCAGCCCGGCGTACCTATGTTTTTTATCCTCTGATCGCACTCCATAGCGCTGGACTGGGGCGATCGAAGAAGCCGTCCATCCAGTTGCTTCTGCCGCCGGCATTGTGATCTTTGCGAACCGGTTTACGAGAGACGACAACAGGAACGGGAATGCGCGCGCCGCAAGGCGTAATGTTCAGGTAACGACCCTCATAGCGCGCCTTCAACTCGCCATCCAGCCGCAGTTCGACGCGCACCCGTTTGCGCCGCATCCCGGCCAGCGCCTCGGTACGGGCAATCTGATAACGCTGGCCGGCGAATGAGAACGTATAGTCGTTTTCCACCACGCGTTGCTCCACGTGGCTGAGAATGGCCGCCACATCCAGATGCTCGGTCACCGCGCGATGAAGGTTGGGAAACTCCGCCGCGGGCCGCGCAAATTTCGTATTCCACTCCGGCCAGTATTCGGCCTCCAGAAACGCGTTGGCGGCTTCCAGTGTTCTGATTCCGGCCAGCCGCAGTTGCTTCACCAGACGGTCCTGATCGGTCTGGAAGCTGCGTTCCACACGCCCTTTGGCCTGCGGTGAGTACGCCGCGATCCAGCCGATGCCCAGTTCGCGCAGTGCGCGCCCGATCTGCGTGAGACTCTCGCCGCCCTTCCGCTGCTTCGCTTGCTGCGCCGTCGAGGTGAACATCGAGTCCCGATCCGTATAAACGTCCACCATGCGGCCATGTCTGTTCAGGTACTCCCACAACACCCCCATGTTGTAAGGCGTGGCATCCCGCTCCACAAACCGGCCCCAACTCTGGCTGGTGGCGTCGTCGATCAACCGCACCAGATGCTTCACCGGACCGCGTCCTTCCAGCCAGTCATGGTCGCTGGTGTCCCATTGCGTCAGTTCGCCGAACCCGCTGCGCCGGGGCCGCCAGACATGCGCCGGCCGCGCTTTGCGCGAGCACGGCTTCCAAAGTCCGCCTCCGATCATCCATTTCCGTAAGGTTTCGTCGCTGACCTGGATGCCGTGCCGCTTCGCCAACTGCTCACTGGCGAACGACGGCCCGAAATCGTGCCAGTCGGGTTGCTTCAGGATTCCGATTACCTGACTCTGAGTCTCTGCTTTGATTTTCCGGTTCGAGACCTTTCCGGTCAGCCCATGCACCACCACTGCGTCCCCACGCAGCTTCATCTCCCGCAGAAGCTCTCTTACCCAGCGGTCGCTGACCCCCATCTTCTCCGCCGCCGCTCTCTGCGTAACCACCCCGTCACGCGCCTTCTTCAACCACTCCAGTCTGTCTCGCTCCTGTTGACTCATCGCGATTCGTTCCATCCTTCCGGCTTACGCCTGTCAAGAGGAACTTTCTACTTTGGCCAATTAGGAACTTCTCACTTTGGCGCGACA
>DASZPB010000008.1:0-32181 GCA_035550475.1 Bryobacteraceae bacterium
GCATCTCCGTATCAAGGCCTTTTACGGCACCAGCGAGAATGCTGTGAAGACCCAGATCTGGATTGCGGTGTCCATCTATGTCCTAGTAGCGATCATCCGCAAGCGGCTTGGACTGAAGGCGAGCCTTTACCAGATTCTACAAATTTTGAGCGTGACACTTTTTGAGAAAACGCCCATTTTACGGGCTCTTCAGGCATCCGACTCCGAAATGGATTTAGCCGATCCTGACAACCAGTTGATTCTGTTCGATTTATAGCCGGACAGTAGTGGCTTGGAAATTAAACCGCAAGGCTACACGCAAGAAATTCGGTTACACTCGCAAAGCTTTCACGTGGTCAAAGACCGAGCCTAATCTTGGCTAGCCGCGAAAGTCCGCCGATAGGAAGTCGGTTTCTGCGCCAGTAGGTGCCCTGTGCTAATTGTCGGTGGGGCGCTCGATACTGTCGATCACAACGACATCAACCGCAGCTTTCTTAGATTCCAAACGCAAGCCGAGTTGTTTGCGCATGGTCGCGATCAGTTCGGGTCCGACCGGCGTTGGCCGAGAGCTTGTCTCCCCTTGCTCAACCCCGTATTCAATCGCGAAGTCGAACCGCCCCTTTACTCCTGTCCGATCCATCACTGGGCGGTCAAACCAGCCAGACAGTGCGTCCGCGAGTTCATGCGTTGTGAAATTGGTCACAGTCATGCGAAGCATTTGAACACCGCCCTGAGTGTAGAGCGGCACGATCCCAAGCCGCCGATCGGGACGGGTCGTGCCGTCGGAGTACTGCCTCGTCTTCCCCTCGGAGGCGCGGAGTCGGTGCCCGCCCGGCTCTTCCACCATCATATAAGTAGAGACCTCTTTGGTATCCTGGCGCACTTTGAGCCTGAACCGATCCGCCAGCAGCGATCTGATCATTTGGTACACGGCCTCCGCTTGTCCCGACTCAAAGTCCGTGGTGTTGTATCGCGGTGCCCCCTCTGGCAGCTTGGCAACAATGCGGTACAAGTCTTCTCTGGTCCAAGATGGGCCGCCCACGACGAAGTCGCAATTCTGGCAGTTGATGAGACTATAGGCGCAAACGATCAGGCTATGGACGGTGGCGGTGTACTCGAACCGGTCGCCAATCATTCTCGGCGGAAGGCCGCGTATTATGGGCCTTGAACCATTCCGATCCGCCAAACGAACGGAGGCCACTTCAAACGACTTCGCTGATTGTGCGTTGGTGACCCCGGCCAGAAACGGAATCACTAAGGCAATGAACATCACTGCGGCCAGCAAGCTCTTCTTGCCCCAATTGATGGGATGGATTGGACGGCAAGACAGGATCGCTTCAATACGCTTCTTGAGGTCCGCGCTCGTCATGCCAGAGACGCACGCCAGCGGTGACTCGACGTAGCGCCTGCATACCGTTAGAATCGCTTCCGCGTACTCGCCGGGATCGCCGCCGCGCGCAAGGACGGCTTCGTCGCAGGCCAACTCGCGTGTTTCGGCCAACCGGGCACCGATCCACCATACCAACGGATGAAACCAAAACAGCGCCTCCACTACCATATGCACTGCGGCCAGGAGGTTGTCCCGCCGCCTGGCATGGCATAGTTCGTGGGTCAGCACCGCATCCAACTGCCGCGGCGTAAGGTAGCTCTCGATGCCCTCCGGCAGAAGGACCGTGCAGCGCCATAGGCCGACCAGACCCGGTTCGAGCATACCGGCGGATGTGCGCACTTCGACGGGAAATCGCATCGAATGGCGGCGACTCGTGCGCGCCATGAGGCGGATGCGAAACCATGCGCGTACCCGCATCGTCATGATTGCGAGAACACCGGCAGCCCACGCCGCGAAAATCCACGGTGTCCAGTCGATTGGCACCGGCGTCCGGCTCGCCAGGATTGTTCCGCGGAACGGAACCGCAATCTGCTTGGCGGTTGCTGCGATGGCGGGGGCGAGCGATACCATAGCGGGCTCGACCCGCCGCCCCAAACTCATGAAGAAAGAAAACGGGACAAGAAATTTCACCGATGCGCTGAACCACAGCGCATACCGGGCGCTGGCGCGGTGATTGCGCAAGACTAATGCGAGCAGGGCCACACAGCCGGCGAAAGCCGTAGATTGCCAGAGATGATTTATCATGCGTCCTCCGCATCCTTGTGTCGGCGTTTGAGCATCTTCTCAACTTCGCGAACGTCATGCATGGTCAGCTTTCCGCATTCGGCGAGCTGTGCTATCATCGGCAGCGCCTGTCCGCCGAAGTAGCTTAGAATGTGATCCAGCAACCGTCGCCGCACCGCTTGACGTGCGACCAACGGTTCGTAGATGTGGGCGTTACCGACCTTGCTGACCCGGCGGAGGGCTTGCTTTCCTTCGAGGCGATTCACTATGGTCTGGATCGTCGTGTAAGCTGGACGTGGCTCCGGGAAAGTCTCGTGGATTTCCCGAATCGACGCTTCCCCACCTGCCCACAGAGCCTCCAGGACCTGTAGTTCGAGCTTGCTTAAGCGAGGCAGTGTCGCGGACATGCGATGCATGCCCAGACTTTACTACATCGTAGTAGTACATGCAAGGGGTTTGTCGACAATAGCTGTGTGATGCGCTCGAGCCAGAAATTGGTCCACCGCCAGCTCGCTGGCCAGTCATGAACCGATCACAAACAACAACGTCGTATCTGCAACACGCTAGAGAAAGAGCGGAAAGGACGCTATGTTTATCAACCGGAAGCTCGCATTTATAGCGTGCGCGCGTGACTATAAACCAGTAAACGCTCGCTTGAGCACGAGCCGGGTCGACTGAAGGCTCAGTAGCCCGAAACGCCTGGACGGATTGTCACTAGCGGCGCGCTTCCTCACTGGGAAAGAGGCGCCGGCAACGCCACCACGGTCACAGACTTTGCTTGACGCGGTGAGAGGTCCACTTCCGTTGCTCGGATCAAATTCACGCGGACGTATTCCGGGTTTCCGGCCTGCCCTTCCGGCAGCCCGGTGAATGCCATCAGCCGGTACGAACCCGGCGCCATTCCCGACAGGGAGAACTGGCCACCATCGCCGGACACGGCCGTGAGAAGTTCATTCACAGCGACCTTGGAAGGCAAAGGGTCCGCCGCCAGAATCACGGAAGCGCCACTGATCGGTTGATTCTCTTCGTCCGTCACACGGCCGGTGAGCGAAGGCCCATCCGGGTCAAGCACAATCCGTAATTCACCGTCGCCCACGTGCACAGGCTCTCGCATGCCATCACGCTGGCCCAGCGTCGCCTGCTTCACGTAGTATCCCGGAGGGAGTCCAGCAATCCGCAGCCAATAGTCGTCGAGCAGCGCACGTGGGATCAAAAGTGTCCCCGAGGAATCGAGTTGTGCCGCCAGCGATTCGCCCATGATTCCGGGCCTGTCTTTTGCTTCTAACGAAACCTTGATGCTCTTCGGTAACGGATCTTCGGGCTTCGCGCCTGACACAGTCACTTTGCCATGGACCTGCTGCGCAGGAGTCAGATACATTGTCGGCAGGCTCACGGCGCGGCCGGCGATTCCAAAGATTTGCGAACTGAAGACCGGGTTCCGGCCGCTAGTAATGGCATCAGCCAAGATCCGGTAGGACCCCGGCGGAATTCCGCAGATCTCGATATCACCCAGCCGAACTTGACCGTAGGCAACTCTGGATTGGCTCATCGGAAACATCTCCGAGACCCTCACCCAAATCTCGGAAGAGGGCGAACCGGCGTTCCCGATGGTAGACGTGATGCAGAATGTTTTTGCACGGATAAGCGTGATATCAAATGACTCGACCTGGTCACCCGCGCGCAGAGTCATACGCGTAGCACCGTCCACGGATAGCGAGTTGGGATAGTAAGTCTTCACATCCGCAGTGACTGGCTCCGGCTCCTTGCTGTTTTTGTCCGCTTGAGAACAGTCACAGGCTTAGGGTCCACCTCGACGTAGTATCGCCCCGGCAGCAGATTCGAGATCCGGTACTCGCCGAGATCGTTTGTACTTGCCGAGTGGAAGCTTTCCAAAACAGGCCGCCCGTTGCGAAATCCTTCAGCCCGGACGCTCACCATGGCGCCGGCAACAGGATCTTTATCCCGGTCAATGACGCGGCCTGCCAGTACGGCCGCTTTTTCGACGACCACATCGATCGACTGACCTGGCTTTCCGGGCGAAAGCGTCAGCCGTTTTATCGTGGTGAGGTAGCCTCGTGCTCGCTGCGTATACATCATCCAATGGCCGGGCGGAAGTCCCGGGAAGATGTAGTGTCCTTTCGCATCCGTTAGTACCGGAGGCGGATTTGCCGCTCCTTTGGCATTGATCTGCAAGTTGGGAACAGGCAGGCCTGTAGCGGCTTCCGTAACCGTGCCTTCCAGGGACACGGTCAACGTTTTGGATTGGTTCGTTGTCGTTTGCGCAACCAAATCCACGGTTCCAAGGGTCAGCGCCAGGATCAGAACTGTCTTCATTGCCAGTCCTCTTTCAGTTGCAGAACCTTGATATCCGCGTGAGCCTCGCCACCGGCTTCGAGCACGATGCCCATGGTTTGCTCCTTATGATCCACCCAGAAGGCCGGGTTCAGATAGTCGGCAGTCTTCACCTGCCGTAATGCGAGGATCTGGTACCGTCCTGGAGCAAGTTCCGTCACATGATAGCGGCCGTCTGGCGAAGTTACTGTCGCGCGTGCATCTTCTGGCCTGATTGTCCCACTCGCGCCGGTAGGGGCCAGGATGACTACCGCACCTGCGGCGGGCTGATTGTTGTCATGGACGGTTCCCATAACTTCGCTACCGTGTTCGGTCAACAGCAGCGTCAGTTGTCCGGAGGCGTCAGACCGGACAATCCGGTTCTCGACTTTCTGCCCTCCTACTTGGATCTCCTCCAGGAAGCAGTTGCTACTAAGATGGCCCACAGAGATCCGGTAACGTCCTGGCGCGATCATCCGCAGTTCAAAAGTACCTGCACGGCTCACCGCAGCCGTTAGGGTCGCACCTGGGGGAATCGGGTCGAGAGGCTCCAATGTAACGTGCGCACCCGTGTAGCACGAACTGTTCGGTTCGCCCTGACCTGCAACAGCCAATTGGCCATTAAGCGAGTCGCCGCCATGCAGAGCGATTTCCGGGCCCGCGGTCTGAGGGCCAGTCACGTCCCAATGCCGCCGGCCAAATAGGGGCGACGCGCCGAACACGGAGCCTAATCCACCAATGGCAATCACCGGACCCTCCGCCACCAATTCATAAGAGCCGACTGGAACTGACTCAAATTGAAATCGGCCCTCTTTGTCGCCTTGAACAGTCATCAAAGGATTGGTGTAACCGCTCGTCGAAAAGAGCGATACAGCCACACCGCGCCCGGCCCATTCAACAGGCATTCCCGTAACCTGTCCTGATACCGGGTAGCTCGCGGTATCGGAAAGAATGAAATCGACCGACCGTCGCGTTTCGCCGGCGTGCAAGCGGATGACTTCGGCCTTCTCCATATCGGAAGTTCCGGGAAAGTAGGCCGGCAGAAACACGCTGGCAGCCTGCCCGGCTCCCGATGGAGTGACTCCGATCACGTACCGTCCCGGCGCCAGTCCGTACAAGCGATAGTTACCCTGGTCGTCCACTAGGGCCGATGGTGTTCCGGGCCGGAACTGCACCACCCCATTTACAAACCGTCGCACTATGGGGGTTACTCTGGCAGATATCGCAGGCCGCCCCGATCCGTCAATCACGTTGCCGGCAATTACTGCGCTCTTCGTCAATTCCAACTGGAGGGGCACTGCACTTTCACCGGCTATGGCCGACGCCGCATATGCCAAATGACCGGGGAGAAGGTTAAGGTAGCCATCTTTAGAAGCTGAGATCGCATAACTGCCGCTTGGAGCACTTTCCAACCGGAACTTCCCGTCTGCATTTGTAAATGTCTCGGCGACAACCTCTTGTCCCGGAAGCAGGATGGCGCGTACCGCGGCATGCGCGATGGGTTGACCACCCTGGCTATCAACGACACTGCCGATTACGGCGGAATGCGCAGGAAAACCTGCTGCCGCGCAGAGCAGATAGAACAAATAGCGCGCGTAGCCTCGTCCCAGATCGTGCACGATCCGGTAGATCATAACAAAGATTGGACACCGATAGCTTCTGGCTAGTTCCCTTGTATTCCAGGCAATCGCGGGGTTCAGTTAGGCTTGAATGTTGATTCGGCGCCGAAACGTTTGTAGTCGCTATATCGAATTCGCAGACGAATCCGTTGCGGGCCGGCACGGAATTGCAGCGTGTCATCCGCGTACGTGTAGATCGGAAACCAGTGCTTACCGTCAATCGGCTTCCTCAGAGTGGTGAATCGCGGAAACAGATTTTCCGATTTCGTAGTGATGATCTGCGGTACCGCGCGGCCTTCCAGTTGGACAATGTTGTAACCCTTTTTATCCACCCAGATCATGCCATCAAACAGGCGTTGGCCCGAAAGGATCTGACGCGGCTCAACGCGCAGCACCCAACAGTCGATGCCTTCCACATTCTCATCGCCGCGAGGACGGGTTTCGTAATTCCAAAGGCTTTCTTCGGTCAACACCAGCGGCTGAATGTTTCGGATGTCCTGAAAATCTTCGCCGGTCAGCTTCAGGTATTTCAGTGTCATGAGCGGCTTGCCCACCATCACTTCCGTGCGCTCATGCAGCGGCGAAAAAATAATGTCGCGCACTTCGCGGTACTCTCCGCGTTCGGCGCCGTGATTGTCCAGTTCCTGAACCGTGACGCTTTGGCGATACATGTATTCGTTTCGCTCCGCTTGGGTTTCCGATTCGCGGTGCGCCACCAGTTTCGCCAGATTCGGCGGAGCGTCCTGCGCCTGTAGCACGGGCGCAAAAAGCACCGATGCTAGAATGAGGCCAATGGCCAAATCGCTCGGCAGTTTCCGGGCGGCGCTGCTGATCGGTTGGGTAGCACTGGGGGCTGCGGGCGTACTGTTCGCGCGGGCTAAGGGCATTCCTAACTGGGCGGCGTTGCCGGTGCTGGCCGCCATCCTCGTGGAATACCCATTCTATCTGGTCGCGGGATTCTCAACGGTCCGGGAACGGCAGGCTGGAATGAGACTGCCGGGGTTCCTGCTCGCTTCCGCCCTTCTGCCATACCTCATCTACAGCGTCGGCACCGGACAGTTTCGCTGGGACGCATTCCTGCGTTTGGCCGCGCTCGCCTTGGGCTTGAGCCTCTGGTATGTGGTCCTGCCGGCTGCGCCGGTGCTCGATCTGGCCTTTCTGGCTCTGATCGCTGCGGTGTTGCTGGGCGGTTACTTCGACAATATCTACACTCCGCCCTACGCCGGCTTCTCCGACGTGAAGATCCTCGGGCATCTGGCACTGATCCAGATTGCCGTGATGGTGCTAACCCTCGAAAGGCGCATCCCCGAGACTGGCTACGGCTTCGTACCTACACGCAAGGACTGGCGCATCGGCGTGGTTCACTATCTTTATTTCCTGCCGATCGGTCTGTCTCTCGCTCTGATACTCGGCGTCATCCGCTTCAACGGCATCGCTGCGCCGTGGAAGATCGTGGGTACGTTTTTTGGAATCCTCTGGGTGGTGGCGCTCTCGGAAGAATTCTTTTTCCGAGGAGTGCTGTTTCAGTGGATCGAGGACTGGACCTGGAGCCCGCGCCTCGCGCTCTTGATTACCTCAATTCTTTTCGGCTCGGTTCATCTCTGGTTCGCAGGGAAGTTTCCTAATTGGCAGCAGGCATTAGTGGCTGCCGTGCTCGGTTGGTTTTGCGGCCGCGCCCGTATGAAAGCAGGCAGCATTCAAGCTGGAATGGTCACGCACGCGCTCGTAGTCACGACGTGGCGTGCTTTTTTTTCCTGACCCGAAATTGCGGTCCTGCATTGCCAGTGCGCGAATCCGGCCAGTAAACGTCACGCCCTCAACATGACTGCGGCAAATGGCCGCTGTTATACTTGTAGTCTCCCGTGTTTCATTCCATCGAAAAGCAAGTTACAGACGCATTTCGCGCGCACATTCAGGCCCGTTATGGCGTCGATCTGCCAATCACCATTGAGCAGCCGCGTCAAAGCGAATTCGGCGAAATGGCGGTGCCAGCCGCGTTTCAACTTGCCAAACAGTTGCGCCAGGCGCCGAAGAAGATCGCCACGGAGTTGGCTGCCGAAGTGGGTCCCATCGAAGGCGTCGCGGCGCTCGAAGCAGCGGGCAACGGCTATCTCAATATCCGGCTCGATCGCGGCGCCTATGGCAACGCCTTGCTGCGTGGGGAAAGCGGCGAGGGCGCGGCGCCCGATGGAAAGATTATTGTCGAGCACACCAACATCAATCCCAATAAGGCGGCGCACATCGGGCATCTGCGCAATGCTACGCTCGGCGACACGTTCGTGCGCATGCTCCGCGCGGGCGGGTACCGCGTCGAAGTGCAGAACTACATCGACAACACAGGCGTGCAGGTGGCGGACGTCGTTGTGGCGTTTCTTCACCTCGAAGGCAAAACACCGGCGCAAGTTCGCGCGCTGATTGAGGACCCCGCCATCCGGTTTGACTACTACTGCTGGGATCTCTACGCCCGCATTTCCGAATATTACAAGCAGCATCCCGAAGCATTGCCGTGGCGCAGCGAAACGCTACACTCCATCGAGGCCGCCGAAGGCGAGCCGGCCGAATTGGCGCATCTGGTGGCGGATGCCATTGTCAAAGCCCACCTCGCCACAATGCTGCGGCTCGATGTGGAATACGATGTGCTTCCGCGCGAGAGTGAGATTCTGCATCTGAAGTTCTGGGCGTCGGCCTTCGAACAGCTCAAGGAACGGAAAGCGATTTACCTCGAAACCGAAGGAAAGAATGCCGGCTGTTGGGTGATGCCCGGACTTTCGGAAGAAGGCAAGGTGATCGTGCGCTCCGATGGCACCGTCACGTATGTCGGTAAAGACATTGCCTACCAGCTTTGGAAATTCGGCCTGCTCGGGAAAGACTTCCACTATCGTCCGTTTCTGACTTATGCCGATGGACGTGTGCTTTGGGTCAGCACCGAAGAGGCAGGCAGCGCGAACGCCGGCTTCGGCCGCGGTAAGCGTGTTTATAACGTCATCGACACGCGGCAATCTTACTTGCAAGATGTGGTGGTGGCGGGCCTGCGCGCCCTCGGGTACGAAGAAGAGGCCAACCAATCGGTGCACTTTTCCTATGAGATGGTGGCGCTTTCGCCGCGCTGCTGCGCAGAGCTGGGAATTCCACTTTCCGAGGAGGACCGCAAGCGTCCTTACGTGGAAGTTTCCGGCCGCAAGGGTCTGGGCGTAAAAGCCGACGACTTGCTCGATACACTCATCGGCAATGCGCTTGAAGAAGTGGCCTCGCGGCACCCGGAAGCGAGCGCGGACGAACACAAACATATCGCATCCCAGATCGCGATCGGGGCGCTGCGCTATTTCCTGTTGAAGTATACGCGAAATTCCGTAATCGCCTTCGACTTCCAGGAAGCGCTGAGCTTTGAGGGCGAGACCGGCCCGTACGTGCAGTACGCGGCGGTGCGCGCCCGCAACATCCTGCGCAAACTGGAGGAGCGCGGCGAAGCGATCCCCGATTTCCAACGCGAACTGGATGCCGCGGCTATGGCGCGCCAGCTTGCATCCGACGATTTCTGGCAGGTGCTGCTCGCCGCGTCAAAAGTGGATGCCGTCGTAGAACGAGCCGTGGCCGCCGGAGAACCCGCTCACGTGGCGAAGTATGCCTTTCAACTGGCGCAGGCCTTCAACAATTTCTATCATCAATACCCCATCATTCACGAAGAGAACCGCGAGAAGAAAGTATTCCTGTTGTGGATGACGGATTTCTTCCACCGTCAGCTCGAGCGCACCAGCTCTATCCTGGGCATTCCGATTCCCGAGTACATGTAGCGCGGCTTCTATAGGACTAACGACCCTGTCTACCTTGAATTTGTGCTTGCCACATCGCACGTTTGCCTGAAAGAATAGGCTTTGGTCGAAACCTATGCGCATACGAGTGCTGGGAATCGTGCTCGCCGGAGGAAAGGGCACCCGGCTTTATCCACTCACGAAGGAGCGGGCCAAGCCGGCCGTTCCCTTTGGCGGTAAGTATCGCATCATTGATTTCGTACTCAGTAATTTCATCAACTCGGGGATTTACTCGATCTATGTGCTGACGCAGTTCCGCAGCCAGTCCCTGCTCCAGCATCTCAATGAGGGATGGCAGTTCGGCGGTCTGCTCAAGACGCAGTTCGTCATCCCAGTGCCCGCGCAGATGCGCTCTGCGGGCGAAACCTGGTACCAGGGCACGGCGGACGCAATTTATCAGAACATCAACCTCGTGGAGCAGGCCGATCCGCACGTGGTGGCGATCTTCGGTGGAGACCACATCTACCGAATGAACATCACGAGCATGATTGAGTTCCATGCGCAACGAAGCGCGGAAGTGACGGTGGCTGCGATTCCCGTTCCCAAGAAGCACGCCATGGAATTCGGCGTGATCGAAGCAGCCGAAGATGGACGCATTCTGGCCTTTCACGAAAAGAACCCGAATGCCCCCACCATGCCTGGCGACTCGGAGCGGGTGTACGCTTCCATGGGCAATTACGTGTTCTCCACGCGGACGCTCCTGCGCCTGTTGCACGACGATGCCGCCGACGAAAGCAGCAACCACGATTTCGGCCGCAACATACTGCCCAAGCTCGCGGGTAAAACCGAAATCTACGCCTACGATTTCCAGACCAACCGCATTCCCGGCGACGTCAGTGATGGCGTTCCGTACTGGCGAGATGTCGGCACGATCGACGCCTATTACGAAGCCAACATGGATTTGCGCTCCGTCAGCCCCGCGCTCAACCTCTATAACCGCGAATGGCCGGTACGCACCACCAGCTATCCCGATCCGCCGGCTAAATTCACGTTCGACGAAAAGGACCGGCGCGGGCAGGCGATCGATTCCATCATCGCCGGCGGCAGCATTCTCTCCGGCGGCATGGTCCGCAACTCGGTGCTGGGCCGCGGAGTCCGCGTGCACGCCGGAGCCACCGTCGAGGATTGTGTCATTCTCGACAATTGCGACATCGGCCGGCACTCGCGAATTCGCCGCGCGATTCTCGACAAGAATGTGCGCGTACCGGCGGACGCCGTGATCGGCTACGACGTCGAACGCGACCGGCGCCATCATCACGTCACCGAAAGCGGCATCGTCGTGGTTGAGGGTGAACGCACACCGGTGGAAATCACTGGTCTCGTCGTGTAACCGGCGGCCTTGCGTGGAAGCCCACGTATACCAATGGATTTCGCAGCACGGCTATCCGGCGATCTTCTTTCTGCTGGTATTGGGAATTGTGGGCTTGCCGGTTCCCGACGAAACGCTGCTCACTTTCACCGGCTATCTGGTCTTCAAAGGAAAACTGGACCTGCGACTGGCTTTTTTCAGCGCGTTCTTTGGCAGCGTCTGCGGCATCACCATCAGCTACATTCTGGGACGCACCTTCGGCATCGCACTCATCCATCGCTACGGAAAATACTTACATATCTCCGAAGCCAGCATCAGCCGGGCACACTCCTGGTTTGAACGGCTGGGGCGTTGGACCCTGACGATCGGCTACTTCATCCCGGGAGTTCGTCACTTCACCGCCTACGCCGCCGGCATCAGTGATCTGGAGCCACATTACTTTGCTGCATTCGCCTACAGCGGGGCGTTCCTGTGGGCCAGTGCATTCATCGGCCTCGGCTATTGGGTGGGCGACAACTGGCAGGTAGTCGAAGGTAATTACCACAAGGGATTGATTGTTCTCGGCGTGGTCGCAGCTATTGGCGTTGGAGCCTGGTTCGCATGGCGGAAGTACGCGACTCACCGTACGTAACCAGAAGCGCCGTTACCACCACTACCACGCAGCCGATCACGTTGTACCAAAGAAACGAGATCCCGGTGAACAGAAACGCCCAGAATACGGCCACTTCGCCCGCCAGCATTCCGGCAAATGCACCAGTGCCGCGCACGCGCCGGAAGACGAACGCCAATACGAAGACTCCCAACAATGATCCGTAAAAGAGCGAACCCACCACGTTCACCGCCACAATGAGTGAACCCAGCGTCCTACCCCATCCCGCAAACACAACCGCATAGGCTCCCCAGAACAGCGTGGCCCAGCGTGAAGCGGTGACGTAGTGATGGTCTGTGGCATTGCGCCGGACGTGACGCCGGTAGAGATCCACCACGGTCACAGTGGCGAGAGAATTGATTTCGCCCGAACTGGCGGACATCGCGGCCGCGAAGATCACCGCAATCACTAGACCTACCAGCCCCGCCGGCAGGTATCGCGTGACGAAGGAGAGAAAAATATAATTCGTGTCGCGGAAGCCCTTCTCTCCGCCGGTTCGTTCTACCAGCGCTTCTGTTTGCAGACGCGCACTTTCGAGACTGCTCTGCGCCGCGCGATACCGTTCCCTCTGCTGCCGCTTCTCGTTCTCGTCGCCGGCATGGCGCGCCTCCACCAGCGCCAGCGCCGCCTGGCGCCGCTGTTCAAATGCGCGGTTATACTGGGCTTCCAAAGGCTCAAATGCCGCCATGCGCTGGACGCGGTTCAATTCCATTCTCTGGAATAGCAGCGGAGCCGGCGTGAACACATAGAACACGAACACCATTGCGCCGATGAACAGGATGAAGAACTGCATCGGAATCTTCGCCACCGCGTTGAACAGCAGACTGAGGCGGCTCTGCGCAATCGAACGCCCTGTCAGATAACGCTGCACTTGCGATTGATCACAGCCGAAGTATGAAAGGAACAGGAACGTACCGCCCAGCAGGCCGCTCCAGATGGTGAACTGGTCATTCCAGTTGAAGTGCGTGGTGATGGCATTCAGCCGTCCCGCGGCCCCGGCGAGAAACACCGCATCGCCGAAGGAAACCGTGTGCGGCATCAGCGCAATCGCCGTGGCCAGAGCTGCAATCAATCCCAAAAAGATGATGCACATCTGCTGCACGTCAGACCAGGTCACTGCCTTGATGCCACCGAGCACCGTGTAGGTAATCACGGTCGCTCCCATCAGGAATGTCGTCAGGCGATCAGGCCAGCCCAGAATCACGGAGAGCACGATCGCCGGCGCATACAGGGTAAGGCCCGCCGAAAGGCCGCGCTGGCATAGGAAAATCACGCTCGCCAGCGCGCGCGTTTTGCCGTCGAAACGTTGCTCCAGGTACTCATACGCCGTGTAAACCTTGGCGCGATGAAAGACCGGGACCACAGTCGCGGAAAGAATCACCATCGCGATCGGCAATCCGAAGTAAAACTGCACGAACCGCATTCCATCGACGTACGATTGCCCGGTAGTGGAAATGAACGTGATGGCGCTTGCCTGGGTCGCCATGATGGAAAGCGCCATGGCGTACCACGGCATGGTCTTGCCGGCCAACAGATACCGATCCATTGTGGACGTGCCGCGGCTGCGGTACAGACCGTAGAGAACAATGGAAACCAGAGAGCCGATCAGGACTACCCAATCGAGAGGCCTCATCGGTACGCCCGCGTAAAGACGTAGAGTGCCGCTATAACCGCGCAGAGGTAGACGATGACCGCCGCATACACGCGCCGCCACGTGCCGAGGAACGGAGGCGGCTCATCGTGGACGTCGCGAAGTTCCGGCATGACCGGAGTTTATCATGCCTCGACGGGACTACCCTTCACGTCATGGATACCGGCTTCAGCAGCCAGTTCACAGCGCAAAATGGTGACAGCCTGCCCACCCAAAAGCACGCGATCGTCCTTGACCCGGACGCGCAAAATGCCTCCGCGCGGCGAAGCTTGATAGGCGGCGAACTCCTTCTTACCGAGCCGTTCCGCCCAGTAAGGTCCGAGCGCGCAATGCGCTGATCCAGTCACCGGGTCTTCATCAATACCCGAACCTGGCGCGAAGAATCGCGAGACAAAATCGAAATCCGCATTTCCGCGTGCCGTCACCATCACACCGCGCACCGGCAGCTTACGGAGCGCTGTGAAATCCGGCGCCAGGGCGCGCACGGTTTCTTCCGAATCCACTTCCACCAGATAGTCGAACTCGTTTCGCCCTATAAATGCGGCCGTTACGCCGAGCGCGGCCAGCAGCTCCGGCGGCGCCTCCGACCGTGAGACCAGCTTGGCCGGGAAATCGAGCTCGATCCAGTCTCCTCGCCGATCGGCCAACAGCAGGCCGCTGCGCGAATGAAAGCGCGCCTGCTTTGCGTCCGGAAGACGCCTTTCTTCCCACAACACGTGGGCACTCGCCAGCGTGGCATGACCACACAGAGCCACTTCCACTGTGGGCGTGAACCAGCGCAGCCCGTACCCATCCTCGCGCGGCATCAGAAATGCCGTCTCGGCCAGATTCATTTCGCGTGCCACAGCCTGCATCCAGGGCTCGGGCGCTGGAGCTTCGAGAATGCACACGCCCGCCGGATTGCCCGCGAACGGCCTATTCGTGAACGCGTCCACTTGAACGATGCGAATTCCCATATGTCCGCAGGTTAGCGCACTCGGCAATTCGTCCGCCGCCGCGCGTCTAGCGCCCCTTCAGCATTTCCCGCGCGCAGTTGTAGCCGGGAGCACCCATCACACCCCCGCCAGGATGCGCACCCGAGCCACAAAGGTAAAGCGCGCGAACAGGTGTGCGGTAACGCGCCCACCCCGCTACGGGCCGCATCACGAACATCTGGTCGAGACTCATTTCGCCGTGAAAAATATTGCCGCCGGTTATGCCAAAACGCCGTTCCAGGTCCAGCGGCGTTAGCACCTGCCGTTCGAGGATGATGCTGCGGATGTTGGGCGCATACTCTTCGATGAGCGAAATCACGCGGTCGGCGAACGGCTCGCGCAGTTCGTCCCAAGTGGCGTCGTGGAGCGAGTACGGAGCATATTGCAGAAAAATCCCCATAACGTGACGGCCGGCCGGCGCAAGCGAGGGGTCATACATAGTCGGAATGGTCATTTCAAGCAGCGGCCTCTCGGAAGGGCGGCCGTACTTGGCGTCATCCCATGCGCGCTCTACATATTCAATGCTCGGGCAGATGTGCATAGTGGCGCGATGCTGCGGGCCGGGCGCGCCGGGGCACACCGTAAACTCCGGCAGTCCGGAAAGCGCCAGGTTGATCTTGCACGACGTGCCTTCGATACGATAGTGCCGAATGGCTTCGACGAACCCGGATTCGAGATCGCGAGGATCGAGAAGGCGCAGGAACGTGACTTTCGGATCGAGGTTCGAAGCGATGGCGGAAGCAGAGAGTTCATCGCCGTTCGAAAGCGCCACACCAGAAGCCCGGCCGTTGCGCACCAGCACCTTCTCCACTGCCGATTGCGTGCGAATCTCAGCCCCGGCGGCACGCGCGGCACCGGCAATTGCCTCCGACACTGCGCCCATGCCGCCGCGAACGAACCCCCACAATCCGCGGTGCCCGCTTACGCCGCCCATGCAATGGTGGAGCAGGATGTAGGCCGTGCCCGGCGAGCGCGGCCCACCGTTGGCGCCAATCACACCATCAGTGGCGAGCGTCACCTTCACCTGCTCGGATTCGAACCACTCATCCAGAAAGTCGGCGGCGCTTTGTGTGAAGATCTTGACCAGCGCGACGGTATCCCTGGCACTCAAGTGACGAAGGCGCGCGGCCAGTTTCAGGTACTCGAAAAAATCGCCCGCGCCGCGCGGCGGAAACTGCGGCGGCGTGGTCAGCAACAGGCCTTCGACCACCTGCGAGATCCGTTCGAGCTGGTCTTCGTATGCGGGATAAGCTTCGGCGTCATGCCGCGAGAAGGCAGCGATCTCCTCTAGCGTCCGCGCGCGATCCTGCCACATGAAGAAGCGCCGTCCGTCGGGAAACGCAGAGAAGAAGGCCGGATCTTTGGCATCGACCTGATACCCATAGCGCGGCAGATCGAGTTCCCGAACAATCCGCTCCTGCAGCAGGCTCGTGAGATAGGCGCCCGTCGAAACGCGGAATCCCGGCCAGATCTCTTCGGTAACTGCGCAGCCGCCCACCTGTTCACGGCGCTCCAGCACAACCACTTTGCGCCCGGCGCGCGCCAGGTATGCAGCCGCGACCAGACCGTTGTGGCCGCCTCCGATGATGATGGCGTCGTACTTTTGCGGCATAGGGAACGCCCGGGAGCCCGCTTCCGATTATCTCTTCCGGAAAGCCACCACCGAGAGCGGCGGCAGACTCACGCTAATGCTGTACGGACGGTTGTGCCGCGGAGTCGGATTGCTGGAAATGCTGCCACCGTTGCCCATGTTCGAGCCGCCGAATATTTCCGCATCCGTGTTGAGCACTTCTTCGTAAAAGCCCTCGTCGGGCACACCGAACTCGTAGCCCTGCCGGGGCACTGGAGTGAAGTTGCAGCAGAACAGCAGGAAATCGCCCGGCGTTTCGCTGTGGCGGATGAACGAAATGATCGAATTCTCCCAATCATGAAAATCCACCCACTCGAATCCCGAGTAATGGAAATCCACCTGGTACATGGGCGGGCTCGTGTGATAGAGCTTGTTCAATTCCCGCACGAGCGTTTGCAGCTTGCGGTGAAAATCGAATTCCAGCAGCTCCCAGCGCACGCCAGTGTTGTAATTCCACTCCTCGCGCTGGCCGATCTCCTGCCCCATAAAGAGCAGCTTTTTGCCGGGATGCGCCCACATGTAAGCCAGAAAGGCGCGCGCGTTGGCGAACTGACGCCACTCGTCGCCCGGCATTTTGTTCAGCAGCGATCCTTTTCCGTGCACCACTTCGTCATGCGAGATGGGCAGCACGAAATTTTCGTGGAACGCATAGAGCAGGCTGAAGGTGATGGAGTTGTGGTGGAACTTGCGGAATACCGGGTCTTTGCTGAAGTAATCCAGCATGTCGTGCATCCAACCCATGTTCCACTTCATGGTGAATCCCAGGCCGTTCAGATACACGGGCTTCGAAACGCCGGGAAAGGCGGTGGATTCCTCAGCCACCGTGAAGGCGCCCGGAACCGTGTGGGCCAATTCGTTGAAGCGCCGCAGGAAGTCAATCGCTTCCAGATTCTCGTTGCCGCCGTACTGGTTGGGAATCCACTCGCCGGGCTGACGCGAATAATCCAGATAGAGCATCGACGCCACCGCATCCACGCGCAAGCCATCGATGTGATACTGCTTCAGCCAGAACAGTGCGTTCGAAATCAGGAACGTGCGAACTTCATTGCGGCCATAGTTGAACACCAACGTGCCCCAGTCGCGATGCTCGCCCTTGCGCGGGTCGGCGTGCTCGTAGAGCGCCGTGCCGTCAAAGAACACCAGGCCATGCGCGTCTTTGGGAAAGTGCGCCGGAACCCAATCCACAATTACACCGATGCCAGCCTGGTGGCAGCAATCCACCAGATACTTGAAATCGTCCGGTGTGCCGAAGCGCGACGTGGGCGCGTAATAACCAATCACCTGGTAGCCCCAGGAACCGGAAAACGGATGCTCCATGATGGGCAGCAGCTCGATGTGCGTGAAGCCCATCTCCTTCACATAGGCCACCAGCTTCGTCGCCATCTCGCAGTAAGTGAGCGGCTGGCCGTGCGGCCCGCGCAGCCAGGATTCCAGATGCACTTCGTAAATCGAGACGGGCGATTTCAGCCAGTCGGTCCGTCCGCGCGTATCCATCCACTCGGCGTCGCGCCACTGGTAGCGGTCGATATCCCAGACAACCGAAGCGGACTTCGGGGGCGTCTCGCAGTAGAAAGCATACGGGTCCGCCTTGAGCTGCTGGTAGCCGGCGAAGCGCGAACGGATGTTGTACTTGTAGATGGCACCTTCGCGAAGGCCGGGAATGAAGATTTCCCAGATTCCACCGTTGCGCCGCCGCATCGGATGGCGGCGGACATCCCAATCGTCAAACTCGCCTGTCAGCGTGACGTTTTCCGCGTTCGGCGCCCACACAGCGAAGCGCACCCCGGCGACGCCGTCGCTTTCGCAAAGATGCGCCCCCAACGCGTGATAGGCCTCGTTCAACGTTCCTTCGGTGTGGAGATGCAGATCGAAATCGGAGATCTGCGGGCCGAAGCGGTAAGGATCTTCCAGCTCGACCTGGCTACCATCCCAGAGGCGCGCGCGGATCACATAACGTTCGGGATCGCCGATCAGCGTAGTGATGAAGAAGCCTTCGCTGTGGCGTTTCGCCATCGGGCAGCGCTGGTTGCCCGCCACGATCTCCGCAGATTCCGCCTGCGGAAGAAAAACGCGTACTTCCCAGCGCGGCTGGCTGCCCTTTTTACGAACACTGTGCGGCCCGAGAATGCGAAACGCGTCGCCGTGATAGCCGCCAACTACCGCTTCAATCTCTTCAGCAGTCATGAGAGCCTAATAGTCAAGTATGGCCGATTTCATTTCGGAATTGCCGAAAGCAGAACTGCATCTTCACCTCGAAGGCTCGGTAGAGCCGGAGACGCTTTGGGAGTTGGACCCCAGTGCGCCCGAGGAGGAGATTCGAACACTCTATCACTACGCCGATTTCGATGGGTTCCTGAAAGCTTTTGGCGCGGTGGGAAAACGCCTGCGGACGCCCGAAGACTACGCGCTCATCACGCGGCGGCTGCTGGAGCGGCTGGGGTCGCAGAATGTCCACTATGCCGAGATCATTGTGGCGGCCGGCGTGGTGTTGTGGAAGAAGCAGGATTTTGCGCCGATCTTCGACGCAATATCGAGCGCGGCCGAAGGCTCGTCAATCGAGGTGCGCTGGATTCTGGACGCCGTGCGGCAGTTCGGAGCCGGGCATGCGATGCAGGTAGCCGAACTAGCGGCCGAGCGCGTCAATAAGGGTGTCGTGGCCTACGGAATCGGCGGCAGCGAAGAACGCGGCCCCGCCGAATGGTTCACCGAAGTGTTCGCCTTCGCCAAGCGATCGGGATTGCGGCTGACGGCCCATGCGGGCGAAGGCACGGCGCCCGAATCGGTTTGGGCCGCGCTGAAACTGGGCGCCGAGCGCATCGGCCATGGGATTTCCTCAATTGGCGATCCCCAACTGGTCCGTTATCTTCGCGAGCATGACATTCCACTGGAAATCTGCATCACCAGCAATCTGGTGACGGGGGTCGTGAAACGAATTGAGGAGCATCCGATACGGCAGCTCTTCGATGCCGGTGTGCCTATCGTGCTGAACTCAGACGACCCCGCGATGTTCCGCTGCACGCTGACCGATGAATACCGTCTTGCGGCGAGTCAATTCGGTTTCAGCGAAGCCGAGCTGCGAACGATTGCCGAAAACGGGTTTCGCTATGCATTCGAATGCGGAATCGGTAAAAAGTTTGCGCGTACTCGGCAAGCTCTTTCGGGACATTGCACCAATTCAGAGCAGAATCGAGGCGACAACGTATGAACGGGGCATGGACTTGTCCATTTTCCTGAGAGCCTTGTGGCACCCACTGGATTCGCGCCTGAAGGACTACGATATGCGAAAAGGGTTTACGAGAAAGCCGCAAGGAGATGAGCCCGCGACGCGAGGCAAAAACTACATAACGCCGAGCGGCCTGCAGCGCCTCAAAGATGAGCACCACTTTCTGCTCACCAGGGAACGCCCCGCCGTGACGAAGGTGGTAGCGTGGGCTGCTAGCAACGGCGATCGCAGTGAAAACGCCGACTATCAATACGGCAAGCGGCGGCTGCGCCAGATCGATGGGCGGATACGCTTTCTCACGAAGCGAATCGATGCCGCGGAAGTGGTGGACCCGGAAAGGCCGAGAGCGGGGCAGGCGGCGACGCGGGCATTCTTCGGAGCGACCGTGCGCTATGCCGATGCCGCAGGAACGGAACGAGTGGTGAGCATCGTGGGCACCGACGAGGTCGATCTCAACCGCAACCACATCAGTTGGGTTTCGCCTCTGGGGCGCGCGTTGATGAAGTCGGCACCGGGTGACCGCGTAGCTCTCCAGGCGCCGGGCGGTACAAAATACCTGGTCGTCCTGGAAGTGTATTACGAGAGAATTTCTGTGGAGCCGTTCCGTGAACCGCCTGGAGCCGAGGCCTCGGCAAATTGGCTCCCTCCCGACCGCCAATCGACTTGACGAAGGTTAGCGCCAACTCGGCTTCAGCGAAGCCCAAAAAACGGCTTTCGCTACGCGTTCGGCCGGCCTATCGAAGAATAAACTGCTGCGGAATTACGGAGATAGGTCTACTACGGGCTCCAGGCCCGCCACAGAGCGGCCACGCTCGGCCGATTGTCACGTATTTGAAATCCTGAGCGCCGTTATTAGCTGTTATAATAGGGGCTGGATGGTATCTAAGCGCCCGCGCCAGTGGGCTGTCGAGGTTCCGAGTTCCTTCCTTCCAAGCGCTTTAATCTTGCGACCTTTTTTCAGGCATTGGAGGTACGAAGCAGCCACTCAATGAAAACAAGTGTGCGCATTAGCAGAGGTGTTGAAAACCTCTTTGGCACCCGCGACGAAAATATCCGGCTCATCGAATCCGGCTTGGGTGTCCACACGCAATTGGTCGACAACAACCTGGAAATCGAGGGCGACGCGGAAAACGTAACTCGCGCGGAAAGCATTCTGGAAGACTACAACACGCTGGTGCGCGAAGGTCACGTCTTCAATAACGGCGACCTCAACAGCTACATCCGTGTGGTGACTCTCGATCCCGAGGTGTCACTGCGCGCGTTGGTCCGCAGCGGCAAACAGCGTAACTTCGGAAAGAAAGTACTGGCGCCGAAGTCCGTAAACCAGCGCCGCTATCTCGAAGCGATCGAGCGCAATGATCTGGTGTTCGGCATCGGCCCCGCGGGCACCGGCAAGACCTACCTCGCGGTGGCGATGGGTGTTTCCGCGCTCATGAACAAACAGGTGGCACGCATCATTCTGACGCGGCCCGCTGTGGAAGCCGGCGAGCGCCTGGGTTTCCTCCCCGGTACCCTGCAGGAAAAAGTGGACCCGTACCTCCGTCCGCTCTATGATGCGCTGTACGACATGCTCGACAATGAGCGCGTTGAAAAGCTGCTCGAAAAGAATGTCATCGAAGTTGCGCCCATCGCGTTCATGCGCGGGCGGACACTGAACGACAGCTTCATCATTCTGGACGAAGCTCAGAACAGCACGGCCGAGCAGATGAAGATGGTGCTCACGCGCCAGGGCTTCAACTCCAAGATGGTGGTGAACGGCGATATCACGCAAATCGACCTTCCCGCCGGACGCCGCAGCGGCCTCACTGACGCGGTGGAAGTGCTCAAGGGCGTGGAAGGCATCAGCTTCGTGCAATTTGACGAAAAGGATGTGGTGCGCCACACACTGGTGCAGCGCATCGTCAAAGCCTACGAGCGCTACAACGATACCGTCGGCGCAGGCCGGCAACTCACCCTGAAACTCTCCGATTCGGGGAGCGACAACGGCGTCGCTGAAGCCCAGCCGGAGCCCCCCGCCGGCGAAACCGCTCCTCAAGCCTGAGCGATTTCCCCATGCCCTCGCCTGACGACAGTGCCGTCACGTTCCGCCGCATTACTACCGGCATCCGGCCGCGCGCCCTCGAGCGCTTCACCCGCAGGCTGCAATCGGAGGTCGCGCGGGGGCGCTCCTTCGACTGCCTGCTCACCGGCGATGCCGAGCTACGGCGCTTGAATCGGGATTTTCGCGGAAAAGATTACGCGACGGATGTGTTGTCATTTCCGTCACTGCTACGGGATCGCGAAGGAACTTCATTGGGCGATATCGCGATCTCGCTTGCCCGCGCGCGCACCCAGGCGCGGCAATTCGGACATACCCTGGAACAAGAAGTTCAAATTCTCATGCTGCACGGGCTTCTGCACCTGCTAGGCATGGATCATGAAACCGACCATGGCCGCATGGCACGCGCTGAGAAGCGCTGGCGTGCCCGTCTGGGCCTGCCGAACGGGCTGATCGAGCGGGTTCGGTCATGATCCTGGCCGTTGCCATTGCGACCATCGTTGCGATCCCGCTGCTGGCGGTGGTCACCTTCGTACAGTTGCTCTACCTGGAGAGCATGCGCCTGCGCACGCGCGATCTGCCCTCGCTCAAGTTCTTCAAAGACACGCTGGAAGACAAGCTGGCGTTGAAGACCGAACAGGGCGCGGCGATTTTTTCGCTGATCAAGCATACGCTGCTCGTGCTGCTCGGCATCTTCTGCTTTGCCTGGTTTGTCGATCACGCGGCGTGGCGCTGGCCCGAGTTCGGGCAGGCTGCCGTAGCTTCCTGGCTCATTCTGATGTTTGCGGCTTACGTGGTGCCGCAGCTCCTCTATCGCCGGACCAAAGCCGAATGGCTGGTGCCGCTGGCTCCGGCGTTGCGCGCCATGGCATGGATTGCGCGGCCATGTGAGGCGTCGCTTTCCTTCTTCCAATCGCTCGTCGATCTGGCGGATGGCAAAACCAGTGAAGAGGAGGCTCCTACAGCCGCGGAAAATGTCGAGGCGCTGATTTCCGCCGGCACGGAAGAAGGGCTCATTCAGGAAGAAGATCGCAAGTTGATTCAATCCGTGGTGGAGTTCGGCGACAAGATCGTGCGGGAAGTCATGACACCGCGGCCGAACATTATCGCTATTTCGGCTGACGACACACTCGCCAGACTGCGGCAGCTCGTCATCACGGAACAATACTCGCGCATCCCCGTTTATGAACAGACCATCGACCAGATTATCGGCTTCGTGCACGTGCGCGATATGTTCGAACTCGAACAGGAAGAACGCGAGCGCGGCACGGTGCGCGAACTCGCGCGCCCCATTCTTTTCGTTCCGGAAACCAAGCCTGTGAGCGATTTAATGCGCCAGATGCAGCAGGAGAACACCCACATGGTCATCGTCGTGGATGAGTACGGCAATACGGCCGGCCTCGCCACCATGGAAGATCTGCTCGAAGTGATCATCGGCGAAATCCGCGACGAGCACGAACCGGATAGCGATATCGCCGAAGATGGTCATGGCGGCTATATCGTCTCCGGCAGCTTCGATTTGGCGCGCATCAACGGCCTCTTCCAATCTTTCCATCCCGAGCAGGACATCGAATCCACTACTGTGGGCGGCCTTGTCACCGAGTGGCTCGGCCGCGTGCCGGCGCCCGGAGAATCCGTGGACCGCGATGGCATTCGTGTGGAAGTACTGGCCAGCGACGAATTGCGCGTGGGCCAGGTGCGGATCAGCAAGTCTCAGACGGTTGCCCATGAGTGAGCACCGCTCCGGCTTCGTTTCCATCATCGGCCGCCCGAATGCCGGGAAGTCTACACTACTGAATGCTCTGGTCGGCCAGAAGGTCGCCATCGTTGCCGATAAGCCGCAAACCACGCGCACTTCGATTCAGGGCGTCGTCACGCTGCCTGGCGCGCAAATCGTCTTCTTGGACACACCTGGAATCCACAAAGCCGATTCGCTCATCCAGAAGCGCATGATGGATACGGTGCGAGCGGCTCTGGAAGAGCGCGACCTGCTGCTGTTCGTCGCCGATGCCTCACGCACCTTCAGCGAAGAAGACCGCCGCGCTGTCAGCCTGCTGCGCAAAACCGATACACCGGCCGTGCTGGTGCTGAACAAAGTCGATCTGGTGAAGCCGAAATCCCGCTTGCTGCCGGTAATCGAGGAGTACAAAGTGCTCCATGACTTCGCCGAATATGTTCCCCTCTCAGCAGCGCGCAAAGACGGCCTCGCCGAGCTGCGCAAGGTGATTGTCGCGCGGCTACCCGAAGGTCCGGCTTACTTCCCGGAGGACCACGTCACTGACCAGCCGGAACGTTTCCTCGCCGCCGAACTGATTCGCGAAAAGGTGCTGCTGCTCACGCATCAGGAGGTGCCTCATTCAGTCGCCACCACTGTCGATCAATGGCAGGAGACGCCGCGCCTGACGCGCATCTTTGCCACGATTCACGTGGAGCGCGAAGGGCAAAAAGCCATCGTGATCGGCACAAAAGGATCGATGCTCAAACAGATCGGAACCGCTGCGCGCCAGGAAATGGAAGCGCTATTCGGAATCAGGATCTACCTCGACCTGCATGTGCGCGTGCAGCCGCATTGGCGGGAGAAGTCCGCCTTCCTCGACGCGCTCGACTGGCGTACAATGGCCGGGAGCGATGAAATTTAGACTCTGCGTTTCCCTTCTCGCGCTGTTCACATTTGCCACCGTCTGCTTGTCTAAAAGCACACAAGTCAGCGACGATGCGATTTACGATCAGGTTCGGATCCGGCTGGCCAGCGATGCTCTCGTGAAAGGAGGCGCGCTCAAGGTGGACGTCAAGGAAGGCGTGGTCACGCTTGGCGGCGCAGTGGAAATGCAAAAACAGAAGGAACGGGCGGAGAAGATCGCCAAGAAGGTGAAGGGCGTCAAGCACGTGGTCAATAACATCGTGATCCGCACCCGGGGAGAATGACGCGCTCCTCATCCATCCTGTGCTTGCTGGGGTTCAACCTGCTGATTGCGGTCCCGCTTTTGCCTCAGGCGCAGCAACCGCCTTCGGAGTTCGTTGTTTCCAAACTCGCCGTTGGCTATACGTTCACCGAAGGACCGGCGTGGTCCAAAGACGGTTTTCTGGTTTTCAGCGACATCCCCACCGACCGCATTCTGAAGTGGGTTCCCGGCGAAAAAGTAGCGGTGCTTCGCACGGATTCCCATGGCGCCAGCGGCAACGCTTTTGATGGCGAAGGCCGCTTATACACCTGCGAAACTCGCGCGCGCCGCGTTACTCGCACTGAAAAGAACGGCCGCATCGATGTATTGGCCGACAAATGGGAAGGCAAACGCCTGAATGCGCCCAGTGCCATCGCCGTGAGCCGCAACGGCCACGTGTACTTCACCGATCCCGCCTTCGGCAGCCAGGCTGATCATCGCGAGCTCGATTTTTACGGCGTCTACCACATTCCGCCCAAGGGACCGATGAAGCTGATCGCCAAACCCAGCGGGCGGCCCAACGGTATTGCGCTTTCGCCGAACGGGCGAATTCTTTACGTCTCCAACGCCGATGAGCGCAACATCCGGGCTTATGATGTGGATCGCGCCGGCGACGCGTCGAATGAGCGCGTGTTCATCTCGGGACTTCCCGGCGTCCCCGGTGGCCTCCACGTGGATGAGAAAGGCGACCTCTACATTGCCGCCAAGGACATGCTGGTTTACAGCAAGGAAGGAAAACTGTTGCATACCATTGCCTTGGAAGATCGCCCATCCAACTGCGTGCTGGGGGAAGCCGATTCGTTGACGCTGTTCGTCACCGCGCGCGGCACCGTCTACCGCCTTCGCATGGAGGCGAAGGGAGAGTCCCATTAAGGACGACCGGCGATATCCACGCCACCCGCTGGTAGGCGTAGGCGCACTGATTTTCGATCGTAACCGCATTCTGATGACGCAGCGCGGCAAGGAGCCGCTGAAGGATTGGTGGTCGCTGCCGGGCGGCGCGGTCGAAACCGGAGAAACGCTGGAGGAAGCCGTTCGCCGCGAGGTACGCGAGGAAACAGGCCTCGAGATCAAGCCACTGGGCGTGCTCGAAATCTTCGAGCGCATTCTGCGCGACCCGGCAGGCGTGCCGGAATATCATTACGTCCTGATCGATTACGTGTGCCGCGCCACCGGCGGAGATTTGCGCGCAGGCGATGACGCGCAGCGCGCGGAATGGGTGCGCCGTCCCGATCTGCGGAAGCTGCAGATTACCGAGGGCACCTTGGGCGTGATTGAAAAAGGATTCCAGAACCGCCGAAAATATAGGTGAGTCCCCGAGCTTTCTTTTGAAAACCAGCGCTGAAGTTTTGGAATACGAATCGCTCCGTCAACTGTTGGGGCGCTATCTCTCGAGCCCGCTCGGCCGGCGCGAACTGGAGAAGATCCAGCCGCACACGGCGCGCGAACGGCTGGAAGAAGACTTGGCGGAGACCGCTGAGGCCGTGGAATATCTGCGCACCGCGAGCCGGCCCCAGCCCTCCGTGCGCGGAGCCGCCATCCGCATCGATTTCGGCGGCTTGCCGGACGTGGAGGCGACGGTTCACAAACTTCGCATCGAAGGGGCGGCGCTCGACCCGAAAGAGATTCTCGATGTTTTCACGCTGCTCGATCGCGCTGCTGATGCCAAATCCGTTCTCAACGCCGCCGCGGCGCGCTTTCCGCTCTTGAGCAGGCGCGCTTCGGCGATCGGCGATTTTCGCGGTCTGTTGCAGGAACTGGATGGCAAGATCCTCCCTGATGGTACTGTCTCCGACCATGCCAGCGTGGCACTGGCGCGCCTGCGCCGCGATGCGGAGCGCCAGAAGAAGGCCATTCAGGAATCGCTCGAACGCTTCCTCCGGGCGCACCGCGAGGAAGGCGTGCTGCAGGAGGAATTCGTCACCATTCGCAACGAGCGCTTCGTCGTGCCGGTCATCGCCGGCCAGCGCCGCAAGCTCGACGGCGTCATTCACGGAGCGAGTTCCAGCGGCCACACACTGTTTGTCGAACCGCTCGAAACCATCGACCTGAATAATGAACTGGTGCGGCTGGCAGAGGAGGAAGCCCGCGAGGTCCGCCGCATCCTGCTCGAAATGACGGACCAGTTGCGCGGCTACGGTGATTCGATCGGCGGCACACTCGTTACCATGGCCGAACTGGAGCTGGTTTTTGGGAAAGCCCGGTTCGCCCTGGAATTCGATTGCTCGATACCGCGCTTCGGAGAGCGCCTTCTGCTGCGAGATGCACGCCATCCGCTGCTCGAAGATGTGTTGCGCCGGCGGCGTGGAAGGGCAGTACCGGTCAGCATGGAGCTGGGCCGTGAGCGGCGCACGCTGCTCATCAGCGGCCCGAATACGGGCGGCAAAACAGTGACACTGAAAACAGTGGGCCTGCTCAGCCTGATGGCGCAATCCGGGGTGCCCGTCCCTGCCGCGGAGGCGGAGTTCCCCGTCTTCGAACAGGTGCTGGCCGACATCGGCGATTACCAATCGATTCAGGAAAGCCTCAGCACGTTTTCCGCCCACGTCTCGCACATCCGCGAAATGGCGCTCGATGTCACGCCGGATTCGCTCGTGCTATTGGACGAACTCGGCTCCGCTACCGATCCCGAAGAAGGCGGCGCACTGGGAGTCGCAATTGTTGAACACTTTCGCGCGGCCGGCGCTTTCACGCTGGTCTCCACTCACTTGATGGCGCTCAAAATCTACGGCGCGGGCACCGAGGCCGTGGTGAACGGATCGATGGGCTTCGACGAAGCGACGCTTGAGCCGACTTACCAGTTGCGCCTGGGCCTGCCCGGCAAATCAGCAGGTCTCGAAATCGCAACCCGCTTGGGCATGCCGGAAGATATCATGCGGCGCGCGCGGCAATCCATGACCGGCCGCGAGCACGATGTCGCGCGATTCCTCGCGGAATTGCATCGCGGCGTGGAAGAAACCCAGGCGCTCGAACAGAGTTTGCGCCAAAAGCTGGCCGATCTTGAAAAGCGGGAAAAGGAGCTGGCGCGCGAATGGGAGAAGCGCGAAAGCACCAAGCTGAGGGAACTCGAACGCCGTACCGAACAAGCGCTGGCGCGCTTCGAGGAGCAGGCGCAGGAAACCATCGGCAAAATCGCGCAAAGCGCCGAACACCGCAAAGCGGCGCAAGAGGCGCAGCGACGAGTCGCCAAAACCAAGCGCGAGTTCCGCGAGGACTTCGCAACTACTGTGCTTTCCACCGAAAATGACTCACGGCAGGGCCAGATCCAGCCACTGCATATTGAGGAAGGCATGCGCGTACGATTGAAAGACGTGCGAGAGCCGGCGCGCGTCCGCCGCAAACTCGCGGGAGACCGCATCGAAGTCGAAGCCGGATTCATGAAGATGCAGGTTTCGATTGATGACGTGATCGAAGTTCTGCCGGAAACCTCGCCACCTTCCTCTGGCTTGCCGAAGGGCGTAACCTACAAACCCGCCCCGGAGCTTACGCCCGTCTACCAGGAAATCAACGTCATTGGGCAGCGGGCGGAGGACGCGCGCGATGCGGTCGATGAGTTTCTCGACCGCGCCGTCATGGCCACGGCCAGCCGCGTGCGCATCGTGCATGGCCACGGTATGGGCATTCTCAAGAAGGTGATTGCGGAACTGCTGAGCCGGCATCCGCACGTGGCCCGGTTCTACCCCGCGCCTCAGCAGGAAGGCGGCGCAGGCGCCACCATCGTGGAATTGCGCGACTAGGCTTCCAGCGCTGTAGGTTTCTGAACAATCAGGGATTTTCCTTGCGGCAGAAGTCTTGACACAGAGGCGAAAGAAAAGCGAATATTCCAGATGGAGAACGGAAATGCCTATCGCTGAATCACTTTTGCCTGAATTCGACCATGAGATGGCCAACACTCGAAAAGTTCTGGAGCGCTGCCCGGAAGACAAGTTCGGCTGGAAGCCGCACGCCAAATCCTACAGCATGGGAGCACTGGCTACTCACATTGCCGACATGGCGGGTTGGGCCGCCGACACGATGAACAAAGATTCGTTCGATGTCGCACCGCCCGGAGCTCCGCCCTACAAGCAGGAAATAGCGGCTTCCCGGAAGGAATTACTGGAGCGCTTTGACAAGAACGTCTCGACGGCGCGCGCCGCGATTGCGAAATGTAGCGACAGTGATTTCATGAAGCAATGGGCGCTGCTCAATGGCGGTAAAACGATCTTCGCCATGCCGCGAATCGCTGTGTACCGGGGCATGGTCATGAACCACAGCATCCACCACCGGGCCCAGCTCGGCGTTTATCTGCGTCTCAATGATGTTCCTTTGCCGGCGCTTTACGGTCCGACAGCCGACGAAAGCGGAATGTAACCCGCTGATCGGGCCATGGCCCTACATGTAGAGATAGCGGAGCATCAGAAGGCCGCCGGTAGCGGCGACGAACGAAGAGACCAGCGGAACGCGCCACAGCGCAACAGCCTTCCTCGGCTGCGCGAAGCCAGGCAGCTCAGAAGGCAGCGGTTCGAGCGCATCATCGCTGACCGGATCGATCGGGTCAGCTAAGTCGCCGGACGCAGCCGGCGGCGGTTCCGATAGTCCTTCGTAACTGGCGATTGGATCATCGGCGCGAAAATCGACTGAGGTTGGTTCCGAAGACTGCCGATCTTCCGCAGCGGACGTCGCGGGAGCCTCAGGAGGCGGTGGCGTAGCGCCGGTGATGCGCTCCGCCGTCTTGCGGCAGAGTTCGCCCATGGCGAACAGCATATCCGCCGAAGCGCGCTCGCTTGCAATGACGCGCTCCTGTAAGCCCTCCAGCATGCTAGTATGTCCGCTCAACTCCACGCGCAGAGGTTCCGTCTGCCGATCGATAGCCGAGCCGGCGGCGTGGCGCGCCTCATCCTGCATACGCGTCTTCATCTGCTGCATCCGCGCCTCCACCTGCGATTGCACGATGCCGGAAACGTTGGCCTGCAGCGTCTGATCCACCGCTTCCAGACGAGCGCTCACCTGTAGAGCAACCTGCTGGGCAAATTCGCGGCGCAGGGAAGCGATGGCCTGTTCTATGCCCTGCCGGGCCGCAGCCGACTGCTCCGTCGCGTGTTTCCGAAGCTCGTCGATACGGTCGCGCGTGGCCGATTCGCTATCGCGGCGCAGCGAACTCAGCTCCATTGCGAACCTGGCTTCCAGCTCAGCCAGGCGCCGCTCCATCTGGCCGGCGTGTTCGTTGAGCCGCGCTTCGAGCGCGTTCACAATGCTTTCGAGCACTCTCTGGTCGAAGCCGGAAGCGCCGGCAGGCGCCTGCTCGATGCGCTTCAGGCGCTGCTCGATTTCGTCCAGACGGCCTGCCTGTCCTCCTAATTGGAAGGGCGGCTCCGCGGCTGAGCGCGGTGGATTTTGCGTGAGTTTCATGCCCACGCCGAAAGCCAGTCCGTCGCCGAACGCCACGGCCAGGCTTCGCCAGATCGACGAATCGCGGCTGGTTTCCATACAACATAATGTACAGCAAATGTTTTATATCGAAAAGGGAATTCGCTGGTTTTCGCAGGGCAAATCACCTGGTGAGGGCTACGCGTGTTGCGCGATTTCCGCCGCTTTCGCCCGCGCTTATAGGCTTTTCATCATCGCGCGCAGTGCCTGGCCGCGATGGCTCACGGTGAACTTCTGTTCCGCGGTAGCTTCCCCGAATGTGCAGCCAAAGGGCGGATAGTAGAACAGCGGGTCATATCCGAAGCCGCCGCTGCCTCGCGGTCCGTCGATAATCTGACCTTCTACTGCGCCGCGGAAGACGCCACGCACCTCGTCGTTTTCCACGAGCGCGATGACGCATACGAAGCGCGCCGTGCGATTACGGATGCCGCGCAGATTTTCGAGCAGCAGCCGGTTGTTGGCTTCGTCGGTGGCGTCTTCGCCGGAATAGCGCGCCGAATAAACACCCGGCGCTCCGCCGAGCGCATCTACTTCGAGGCCGGAATCGTCGGCAAATAGCAGGCCGTTAGCGTGCCGTCCGTAGTGGCTCGCTTTCAGAATGGCGTTCTCTTCAAAGGTGACGCCGTCTTCGATACACACTGGAATGTCGCGGAATCCAGGCAAAAACTCGATATCGATGTCGGGCCGGATTTCCGCCGCCATCCGGAACTCCCGCAATTTTCCGGGATTGCCCGTGGCGCAATAGAGCTTCATCGGATGGGCGCCGCCTGCGTCTGCATTTCCGCGAGCTGGCTGATGCCCTGCCGCGCCAGCGCCAACAGCTCAGCCATCTGACCGTCGTCAAACGGCATGTGTTCGGCGGTGGCCTGCACTTCGACGAAGCGTCCCGATCCGGTCATCACCACGTTCATATCGACGTCGGCTTGCGAATCCTCCTCGTAGCACAAGTCAAGCATCGGAGTGCCGGCCACAATTCCTACACTGGTCGCCGCAAGGGAATCGCGGAGCGGCATGGATTTCAGCATTCCGAACTTCACCAGTTGCCGGAGCGCCAGCGTGAGCGCCACGAAGGCTCCGGTAATGGAAGCCGTGCGCGTGCCGCCGTCGGCTTGCAAGACGTCGCAATCGAGCACAATCGTACGTTCTCCAAGCGCACCCATGTCTACTACCGAACGCAGCGAGCGGCCGATGAGCCGCTGGATTTCATGGGTTCTTCCCGAAGGCCTGCCTTTGGTGACTTCACGCGGCGTGCGTTTGGCCGTAGCGCGCGGCAGCATGGAGTATTCCGCCGTAACCCAGCCCTTACCGGAATTGCGCAGAAAGGGCGGAACCGTGTCTTCCACCGAAGCCGCGCAAAGGACGTGTGTGTTACCCACTTGGATCAGGGCGGAGCCTTCCGCCGTCAGGAGGTAGCCGGTTTCGATTTTTACGGGGCGCATCTGGCCGGGCCGGCGGTTATCCGTTCGCATATTTCATCACAAAGTAGAGAAAGAGCATCAGCAGTACGAATGCCAGACAGAGCAGGATCACGCACGGCAGTCCGCCCGGAGGCGGCGGTGTACCTTTCGCTTTGCGCTTGACCGGCTTGAACTTGGCCATAAATAGCGATGGTATCACCCGCGGCGAACCACTCCCGCATGCAACAATCAAAACTGATGACGCGCCGCACCTGGTTGGTTCTTCCCGCCACGCTGACCGCCTGCCGCAAGAGCACATTACCCCAGCGCAATGTCTTTCCGGAAACTGTAGCCGGCGTGTGGCACCGCCAATCACTCACCACCACGCCCTCGTCGCCCGACCCGGTTCCGATGAGCGCCGTGGTGGGCATGCAGGAAGCGGGTTACAGTGGTCCCGGAAAACTCGACGCACGCGTCTATGAACTCGATTCCCAGGCCGCCGGCGCAGACCTGGCACAGCGCTGGCGGCCTTCAGCAGACACGGTCTTCTTCAATCGCGATCAATTCTTCGTGATTATCAAGTGGCAGGAAGCGGACCGCAACGCGCTCAAGGATTTCGTCCGCGAGTTGGAGCAGAAACTAGGCCCACCGCAGCAGCATAAAAGCTAGGGCGTGTTCACACTAATAAAACAATTAGGTAGTAAAATGTTTATAGCATGGAGATTACCGAAGAGCAGTACGTGCGCATCAAACATAGCCTGCCGGTACAGCGCGGCAACGTCAGTCTGACTAACCTCCAGGTGCTAAACGCAATTCTTTATGTGGCGGAGCAGGGATGCAAGTGGCGCGGCCTGCCCAAGCGGTTTGGCCGCTGGCACACGATTTATATGCGGATGAACCGATGGGCGAAAAGTGGTGTATTGGATCGGGTGTTTGAGCAACTGCAACTCGAACAAATCGTGCGGATCAAAATCGAAGCGTTCTCAATCGATTCCACTTCGGTGAAGGTTCATCCGGATGGGACGGGAGCTTTAAAAAAAACGGGCCACAGGCGATTGGCAAATCCCGCGGCGGATGGAACACCAAGATTCATATGGTTGCCGCGGATGCT
>DASZPB010000009.1:0-107014 GCA_035550475.1 Bryobacteraceae bacterium
CTGCATTCCAGAGAGCTGAACCGTCAAATCGAGAGTATAAAAGTAACGCCATCCAGCGATTCCTCTGACTTCGAAGACGCGGCTCAAACCATTGGCGGCCGGATCCGCACGGCGACAAGTCCGCGTAGCCCCGGCCGCCGCAACGTTCTTTCTCCCTCCACAACCTCTCCGTGCAGCCGAAGTGTGTCCAGCGGGTAACGTGCCCCAACCAGATCTACTTCATCCATAAGTACGCGGCACCGGACTTATTACTCACATTGAAAAACAGGGTCGTCTTCTCTACGGTCGTGCCCGGAGTTCCCGGTATCTTCACGTTGAGTTGCACGACGCCCGCCACCAATCCCGGAGCCGGACCCGTGTACTGCACCGGCGCGTCAGTTCCGTCGATCGTCGCAGTCACGGGGTTGCTCAGACCGCCCGGGCCGGCGACGATTTGCCCATCGGTGAGCGGCGGCGAAAAGGGACCGAAGCCGTACGCCCACGCCGTGATGACCGATCCGCGCGGCGCCGGAGCAGTGCTCGAGTTAATCGTGCCGTCCGGATTCTGAATCACCAGTACTCCCGGCGTGACCGCGGATCTCTCCTCGCAATAAAAGTCCGAGGGCCCGCCGTTGTATTCCACGCTCACGCAGACAAAGTTGTCCGATATCTCGAAGGGGACGATCGTGTTCACTTGTCCGGAACTCGCGTAGAGCACCGGAGCCGGCACACCGTTGAACAGCACCCTTGTGCCCCCGGTTTGTGTGTCCAGAAAGCCATTGTGATAGGCTCCCGCCACGCCCTGTGCGGGGCCGAGACCTGCTCCGTAAATGCTGAGGATTTCTCCATCACTCACACTCGGCCACGCCAGAGACCCGGCTGCGGTGCCCATGCCGGCCAAATTAATGTCGGGTTGCGGCGCAGTGGGGCAATCCGCCAGTGCCACGCTGCGAATGCCCTTAGCCGTGTTCGCCTCATATTAGGAAAGCGGCGAGCTTCGGGCGGGCTGGATTCGCTGAAGCAAGTCCGCAGGCTAAAAACGCTGCCCCACGCTGCGCGCTTCCCGAGGACCACGCCAGTCGCAGCTTAGCGGTATGATTGTGGTATGACGAGGTCGAAGATCGCGATCAGTTTGCCGAACGATCAACTCGCCAGGGTACACCGCGAAGTCCGGGCCGGCCGAGCCGATTCGGTGTCCGGCTATATTGCCCGAGTTCTTGCGGAACAGGAAAGGCGCGAATCCCTCCGCGCATTGCTTCACGATTTAATCAAACAATATGGAAAGCCTGAGGCGGAGGATATGAAATGGGCAAAACGCGCTCTCGCGCGGCGCAGGCAGGGATAACACTGGATACCGGCGCGTTAATCGCCCTGAATCGCGGCGACAAGCGCATGATTGCTTTGCTTCATCAGGCATTGGTGCAAGGCCGCACATTCCGAGTGCCTTCGGGAGTCCTCGGGCAAGCCTGGCGCAATGGTCGTGTTCAAGCTACCTTGGCGCGATTCTTGCGGGCCAATGAAGTGGAGATCGTTCCGCTTGACGAGCAACTGGCCCGTTCCTGTGGAGAGCTGTGCGGCGCCACCAACACGTCGGATATTATCGATGCATCCGTAGTGATCCTCGCCAAAGAGCGGCGAGACACGATCGTAACCAGCGACCCGGAGGACCTGCGGCGCCTCGATCCGGAAGCCCCAATTGTACCCGTTTAAAAGGCCGCACCCTCGTTAACTAAAGGTTTCAGGAGGGCGCGCCGCCTATGCTTCCTGTGCCTGCACCGGATGCGCCCCCATGTACCGCTCCCGCGCGCGCCGGATGATCTCGCGCGCTTCTCGCGGACCACGCCATCCATGCATCTCCGTGCGCTTGCCTTCGAGTTCCTTATAGATGGTGAAGAAATGCTCGATTTCCCGCAGTTTGTGCGGGAAGACCTGATCGATCGTATGAATCTGGTCGAAGCGCGGATTGTGATTCGGCATTGCCAGAATCTTCTGGTCCGGCTCATCCTGGTCCACCATGTCTAATACGCCGACCGGCCGTACTTGAATGAGCACGCCAGGATAACTGTGCTCGTCGACCAACGCCAGCACATCCAGCGGGTCGCCGTCCTCCGCCAGCGTGCCGGGAATAAATCCGTAATCGCCCGGATAGTGAAGCGGCGAGTATAACGCGCGGTCCAAACGAAACACTCCCAGCGCGCCATCATACTCATACTTATTGCTCGAGTTCTTCGGAATCTCGACAATCATCCGGACGATTTCAGGACAGTCCGGGCCTGGCTCAATGTCGTATAGTCTGTTGACCACTCTGCTATCGTATCAGTGCCTGCAAGGCCAGCACGATCGCCAGGCCGGTCAGCGAAGAGAACACCTTCATCGCCGTCCACGATTTCAAGGTATCCGCGACGGACATACCGAAGTACTGGTTAACGATCCAAAAGCCCGCGTCGTTGACGTGGGAAAATGCCGTGCCGCCGCAGCACAGCGCCAGCACCATCATATCCGGGCTGTAGCCGGGCATCGTTTTCACGATCGGCGCCAGGATCCCCGCGCCCGTGATGATCGCCACCGTGGCCGAACCCTGCGCCACGCGCAGTAATGCCGAAGTCAGATAGGCCACTACCAGAGGCGAGATTGGTGAACTTGCCAGCAGCCGCCCGGCGTAAGGACCTACGCCCGAATCTACAATGATCTGCTTCAGCGCACCACCGCCGCCCATGATGCACAGCAGGGCGCCCATAGGGGCCAGCGATTCGCCCGCCATCTTGGCTGTTTGCTCGAGCGTCAAACCGCGCCTCACACCGAAGAAATAAATGGCCACCAGCGCCCCGATCGTCAGCGCCGTGAACGGATGTCCCAGAAATACCGCCGCGCCGCGAAACGGAATGTCGCGCATGCCGGCTATGGTTGCGCCGAAGATCAGCACCACGGGCAGCAGCAACAGCAGCATGATCATCGGAATCGAAGGGGCCATCTTCGTGTCATTGCCGCCCTTGTCTTCTACCAGCGCGATCGCAGGCAGCGGGACGTAGATCCGTTTCGATATCCACTTTCCGTAGACAATTCCGGCGACGATTGCCATGGGAATCGACACGGCAATGCCATACAGAATTGTGTGCCCTAAATCGCTGCCCAGCAGTTGCGCGGCCGCGGACGGCGCCGGATGGGGCGGCACCAGCGAATGCGTCATGGTCAGCGCTGCGGCCATCGGCAATCCGTAAAACAACAGCGACCGTTTACTCTCGCGCGCCAGGCTCCACACGAGCGGCACCAGGATGATGAATCCGACTTCGAAGAAAATCGGCAGGCCCACCAGGAACGCGGCCGTCAGCATGGCCCACGCCGCGCGGTCTTTGCCAAACTTCATCAGCAGCCAATCCGCCAACGCGCGCCCGCCGCCCGAGTATTCGAGGAATCGCCCGATCATCGCGCCCAATCCCACGACGACAGCGATGAATCCCAGCGCGTCACCGAAGCCGAACTGAATCGACTTCAGCACTTTCGCCGGAGCCATCCCCGCCGCCAGCCCGAGCGCCATGCTGCTCACCAACAGCGCGAGAAACGCGTGCAGTTTCACCGCCAGGATCAGCACCAGCAGCAGTACGATGGAAGCCGCTGTCAGAAAGATAAGATATGGGCCATTCGCGGGCATGTAGCCGTTCATTCTACACCCGCATGATTGCGCGAAACGGAAATCGGTGAAGGAATCTGCCGTCAGACCACAGCCACTGGGCGGATCGGCGAGCCCGTCGCACCGCGAAGCTTCAAGGGCGCGGCGACGAATAGGAACGTAGAGAGGCGCGCCGCTGCTGCTTCCTCCAGGTTCAGGCACTCGATGATATGAATGCCGCTTTCCACCAGCAAGTGCACATGCACGGGCATCGCAGGGTCCGGCAGCCGCTCGAAACCAACGGTATCCGCTCCCACGGCGAACACTCCGCGCTCGCTCAGCCAACGCGCCGCCGCGATTCCGGCGCCTGGACAGGATGCATTGGAAATGAAGCGCGCCGCATCATCCCAGAATGCGCCCCAGCCCGTACGGAGCAGAACGATATCGCCGCGCTCGATTTCAACACCCGCAGCCTGCGCGGCATCTTCGAGATGTTCCGGTGTGACTTCGAAATCCACAGCCAACGCCTTCGCTCCCACCAGGCCAGCCACATCCAGCAGCACGCCCCGGCGCAGAATCGGCGCGACCGTGTCCACCGAGAGGCGCCCGACGCCGCTGCCGTACGACTGCACCGGCGCGACTTCCTCGCCGCCAAAGATTCGCCCGCAGCAGGAGAAGTGGCACAGCGCGTCGATATGCGTGCCCACATGGCTGCCGAGAGAAATCGCGTCGGCCGCGGAGCTATGGCCTGCCGGGCCGACAAAATCGCCGTGCTTCTTGACCAGCCCGAACAAGTAAGGCGGATGCGACGGGTAGTGCGGCATCCCCACGTAATACGGCTGCGCCAGGTCGTAGACCTTCGCGCCTTTCAGCACTTCTGCGAATCGCTTCATGGTCAGAAGCGGTAGTATAGCCCGAACTGCATCACTCGCGGGCCGTAGAACGTGGAGCCCATCACGCCGAAGCTCGTCGAGTTGATGCTCTGGTCGCCCGCCCAGAAGGTCGAATGGTTGAGAACGTTGGTCCCTTCCATGCGCACTTCCACCGATTGCCTCTCAGTGATGGCAACCGTCTTCTGGATGCTCATGTCCAGGTCGAACGTCCACGGGCCGCTGAAATAGCGGCGCTGGAGCGTGCCGATGGTTCCCGCGCCCGGGTTAAAGAAAACTTGGCCCTGGAAAGGAGCTTCGCCGTCGCCGTTGACACCTGTTCCATCATTCGGGTTGATGGCCGGCTGCGCGATGATATACGGCCCGCTGCCGGTCATCTGAAAGTTCACGATACTAGCCAGTTGCGAACCGGTCAGCGCCGTATCGGCGGTGTTGTAGTAGGAGCGGGTATTGCTGGAGCGGTTGAATGTGCCCCGCCCCGAAAGAATCGAGAACGGCGCGCCCGATTGCCAGGTCAGGATTCCGCCCAGCGACCATCCGCCGATCAAGCGCTGGAGCGGTTTATAGTGCAGCGCGTGGCCCGCACCGATCGGCAGGTCGTAGACCACCGAACCTTTAATAGCCTGCGTCAGATCAAAGTTTGCCCGCGAGCGCTCGATCTTCGGATTATTAATATCCAGAAAATGCTGGATGCGGCTCTGCTCGTCGCCATCGGCGTCGCTCAGCACCTTTGAGAACGTATAATTCGCTTGAAAATCCAGGCCGGATTCCGTCCGGTGTCTTACTTCCAGTTGAAGCGAATTGTAACTCGAACTCGAGTAGTTAGTAAGAAGGTCTGTGCCCTCGGCATTCGGGTTTGTGAAGAAACTGATCGGGCCGTTATCGCCGTCCTCCTGATAAGTAGTAGCCAAATCAGCCACCTGGCCTTCCTGAATCAGATTCCGAACGGTCGCGTCTGCCAGGAATCCGCCCTGCACCAGTTTCGGAAAAACTGTGAGCGGCTGGCTTCCCGGGATACTGGAATTGTAGGCTGGATTAAACGTGCCGTTGAGATTAAACGCGAGCTGACCATTGTTCTGCGCGCGCAGAAAGTCCGCCAGAAATCCGCCGGCGTTGATGTTCACCTGATTGAAGTCGAATGCGCGGTAGGCTCCTACCGCATGATTCCCGACATAACGCGCCTCGAAGATCACATGCCGAAACTCATGTTGAATACCCACCGACCATTCCTGCACATAGGGAGTTCGCAGGTCCGGGTCAATCAGACCCGCCGTATTAAATGGATTGTTCAGATAGTTGTCAGCCACCGTGAGCGGCATCTGGAAATCCGGAGCAATTACTTGCGGCAGCCCGGTACTCACGCGGTTCGAAAGGCCGATATCGGAAGCGATTCCCTGCAAGCCCGCATTCGCCACCAGCATGTTCTCGGGCGCCACCAGGTTCTGGTCATTGACGTAGCTGATGGAGTAGCCCGCGCGTACTGCCGTTTTGCCGTTGCCGAATACGTCCCATGCCAGCCCGACATTCGGACCGAAGTCGTGATAGTCGCGGCGATACCAAGGCTTTCCCACCGAGCCGCCGGAATAGTCGAGTGTCGCGTTGGACAAAAGCGTCTGAGCCGCGGTGCCCTGCAATACTGGCTGCAGCTCGAGAGAATCCACTTCATCGGCCACCCCTGGCAATTCGTAGCGCAGTCCCAGCGTGACCGTCAGCCCGGGTCTCACTTTCCAGTTATCCTGCGCATAGAGCGCATAGTCGTTCAACAGAAAGTGGCGCACATAAGGCGCGCCGGGTACAAAGCCCGAGGAGCGGCTGGTGACGTTTTGCGTCTGGCTGTAACTGTCGATATACCCGCCGAGTGAGGCCAACAGTGCATTCGCATTGTCCAGATCGGCGCTGCGGATGCCAGGTAGGTCGCGTGTTTCAAGCGCGGGCTGCCCGGTCCCCATGAACAGGCTGAAATCGGTCACCGTGCCCGCGGCGTCATACTCACGCACCCGGATCTGCTGTGTCTCAAATCCAAATTGAATATAGTGCCGCCCATGCTGGTAGCCGACATTGTCCGCCACAGTGTAAGTATTGGTCGTTCTTCCTTGCGGCAGAAACTCATTCACCGGATCGGAATAAATCATTCCGGTCAGCATGTAGCCTCCGAAATCCTGCGAAGTCAGAAAGTAGCTGTAAGTCAGGTCAAACCCGCCACGCAGCTCGTTTGTCAGGTGGGCCGAAGGAGTGGTCCTCCAAGCCAGCGAAAGCAAGTTGGCATGCGTCGGATTCGTCACCTTCGGGATCAGCGCGAAGTCGTTCTCGGCATCCGGCCGGTCCGCATTATCACGGTCCCACAGATATGAGCCGGTCAGCACGTTCTTGGTCGAAAGGTTGAAATCGATCTTGCCCGTTACATTGTCCCGCGTCTCGTTGTCGCGCTGGTTGAAGCGATATCCCGCCGTATTCCTCAACGCACCCGGCGTACTGTCGCCCACTTCGTACGAGTTGATGGTGGTTGGCACCTGTTGGAGCAGCCCCTGCATCACGGGATCAATCGTGATTCCGCGGAGCGTCAGCAGATTCACCTGCCGGATGGTGCCGCCCGTGTTCTGATAGGTGAAGATACCATTCCTCGCGTCTGGAGTGAGCACGGTTTCTGTCTGCGGTGTCTGCGCACGGGTCCGCACGGCTTCATAGTTGGAATAGAAGAACAGCCGGTCTTTCTGAATCGGGCCGCCGAGTGACCCGCCCATCTGGTTCTGGTTCAAAAACGGCCGGTCCACGCCGGACTGATTGTTAAACCAGTCATTCCCCGAAAAATAGTTGTTGCGGTTGTACCACAGCGCTTCGCCGTGAAATTCATCCGTACCGGAAGGCGTCACGAAGGCGAGTTGCGATGACCCGCCGGAAGCCGCCGCGTTGGCATTCGATGTCACCAGCGTCATCTCATGCACCTGGCCGAGCAGCAGCTTGTTGGGCGTGTAATCGAGCGCATTATCGCGGATGTAGTTGTCCTGCACGTTGATGCCGTCCAGCGTCATGTTGGAATAGGAAGTACGCTGGCCGTCGATCACCGTGTCCGAGTTCCCGTTGAACACGACTCCGGGTTGGCTTTGAATCAGCGCCAGCGGATCGCGATCCACCGCCGGCAGCTTGTGGATCTCCTGCATCGTGACGGTGCTCGAGATTTCCGCGTTCGCGGTCTGTACGCTTTGGGTATCGGCCGTGACGTCGATTGTTTGCGTCACAGTCGCGACTTCCAACCGAACATCGGGGACTGTCGTCTCGCGCGCCGGATCTACTATCACACCGCGCAGCGTAGTCTTGAGGAAGCCTTGCGCAGCGACCGTGAGATCGTAGCGCGTGGAGCGTACACTCAGAAAGTGATAGCCGCCGTCGTTCTCCGACTTCGTGGACAGCACAGCCTTCTTTCCGCCCGAAATGAAGAGTTCGACTGTAGCACCAGGAACCGCCGCGCCTGACTGGTCCACTACCCTTCCGGCCAACCGGCCGGAGAATTGTGCGTTCACAGGGACTACCGAAGTGAGTACGATCGCTATAAAGACACACTTGTAGCGCATCATTTCAATCTGAACACGAAATCTGTCCCTGTGACTCGTTTAAACCGACGCGGCGAGCACCTTTTCCGCGGCTGCCTGGCTGTTCCCTTTGGGTTGGAATCCCTGCCGCCGCAGAGCTTCTTCCAGTTCTTCCAGAATGAACAGCACATTCTCAGCCGTGGACCCATAGCCCATCAGCCCGATGCGAAACACTTTGCCCGCGAGCGGCCCAAAACCGCCCGAGATTTCGATGTTCCGCTCCTCCAGCAGATACTGCCGGACTTTGGCGTCATCGATGCCTTCCGGAACACGAGGCGTGTTCAGTGTCCATAGCCGCCGGCCTTCTCCCACGAACATCTGAAGACCCATCGCCTCGACTCCCGCCACAAACGCCGCGTTGTTACGCCGGTGGCGCTCCCAGCAGTTCTCCAGACCCTCTTCGGCCACCAGCGCCAATCCCTCGCGCAGGGCGTAGAACAACGTCGCTGAAGCTGTGTGGTGATACTTATGCCCGGAATAGTAAGTGTCGAGCAACAGCAGATCGAGATACCACGTATGCACCGGCGTGGTACGCTCCCGCAGCCGTTCGAGCGCCCGGGGTGAAACCGTCATCGGCGCAAGCCCCGGCGGGCAGCTCAGCCCTTTCTGTGAACAACTGTAGGCTATATCGATGCCGTTTTCATCTACCAGCACCGGCATCGCACCAAGACTGGTGACGCAGTCGGCGATCGTCAACGCTTCGACCTCGTGGGCCGCCTCGCAAATGGGCTTGGCCTCATTGAACATCCCGGTCGATGTCTCCGCTTGGACGAACGCGGCCACGCGCGGCCGTTCGCGCCGCAGAAAGTCACGCGCTTCCTGAGGGTCGAATGGCTGGCCCCACTCCTTGGCAAGCCGGACCACCTGCGCTCCCTGGCGGCGAGCCATTTCCGCAATCCGTTCGGCGAAGTAGCCGTTGCTCAGTACCGCGAACTTTTGGCCGGGCTCGGCGAAATTCGCCACCGCTGCTTCCATGCCCGAACTGCCGGTCCCGGACGTCGCCAGATTGAAATGGTTCTTCGTGGAATATGCGTAGCCGAGCAGAGATCGAATCTCTTCAGATACCTCCAGGAAGTAAGGGTCGAGGTGTCCGACCACCGGCTGCGCCAGCGCTTCATAGACGCGGGGCGCCACCATGCTCGGTCCGGGCCCGAACAGCAACCGGCGAGGCGCGCGCAAAGGGGGATATTTGGCCATCACGCCTAGTCTAGCAAGTTCACTTCTTGCCCTTGGCGCGCTTGTACTCCTCCCGCAGTTCCTGCAACTGCCGCGCGTGCGATTCGGCGTGTTGAGCCATAATTTCAAGCAGACCGCGCACCGTCATGATGCCGTTTTCGGTATGATTGCCGGTTCGTTCAAAGGCAGTTTCTGGGAGGCCCTTCAACAGGTCGTAGTTCTCGGCGCGAAGCCGACGGAAGGTCTCGAGCGATTGCTTGGGTTTGCGCCGCGTGTAATCCAGGTTGCGCGCCCAGGCGTCCTGATCGTAGGCAATCAGCGTCGGTTGATCTTCTCCCAACATCTGCCGGAAGCGGTGTGCCGAAACCAGTTCGGCATCCGCCACGTGCGCAATCACCTGCTTCACACTCCACTTCCCCGGAGCCAGCGCAAAATCCTCTTCCTCTCCAAAAACACCGGTCAGCACAACCGCTAGCAGTTCCGGGCCGCGCCGGTATCGTTCCAGTAATGCAGGTATTTCGGACATGGTTGAACGTCTAGTAGTAATCCGCGCAGCTCATGTAGTAGCCGCACTTTTCGCACACCAGCTTGCACTTCCGCCCTGTCAGCCGCGTGGAACACACGGGGCAGTACAGCATCGGCTCTTCCTGTGCAGGTTCAGCCGGCGGCTGTGTCTTTGAGTCCTTCACGATCGCTTCGATTATAGCCCGCACCGCCCGCCTTCCGATCCCCTAAAATGAAAACAACCGGAATGAGACTCAAAGTCACGGTGCTCTTGCTGGTAGCGGCGACATTCTGCTTCGGCCAGCGTAAATTCTCCGAGCGGCTTACCCGCCTCACCGTGCGGGGTACGCGTGGCGCCGTCGCTGGAGGAAGCGAACCGGCAGTGGATGCCGGTATGCGCATATACTACTCGGGCGGCACCGCCGTGGATGCCGGCTTGGCAACGATGCTGGCTGCATCCGTCGTGGAGTTCTCCCACTTTGGTCTGGGCGGCGAAGCTCCGATCCTGATCCGCACCAAAGAAGGTAAGGTTTACGCCATTGCGGGTGTTGGCACCATGCCCAAACTCGCGACCGCCAATTTCTTTCGCAACCATAAGCTTCAGCCCGACGAAATGACTTCTCCGATGGACCCGACCGGCTTGCGCGCTATGGTACCCGTAGCCGGCATCCTGCCCGCACTCGTTCCGGGCATGATTGATGCGGCTCTCGTCACCTTACGCGACTTCGGGACGAAATCATTTGCGCAAGTCGTGGAACCCGCGATCGAACTGGCCGATGGCTACCCGATCGATGAGGTCCGCGCCAGCATGATCTCCCGCACGGCGCGGTACCTGGAGAAGTGGCCTTCTTCGCGCCGCGTCTTCCTCCCTGAAGGCCGCCCGCCCGAAGCCGGCGAGATCTTCCGCCAGCCGGATCTCGCTCGCACGCTCCGTTCCATGGTGGAAGTGGAACACAAGGCTTTGGCTGCCGGCGCGAGCCGCACGAAAGCCATCGATGCCGTGCGCGACTATTTCTACCGCGGCGAAATCGCGCATCGTATCGATGCCTTCTCGCGTCAGAATGGCGGACTCCTTCGCTACGACGACATGGCTGCTTTCCATCTGGAGCCCGAAGCCGCCGTCAGCACAACGTTTCACGGCTATACCGTCTACAAGCCCGGCTTCTGGAGCCAGGGACCCACCATGATTGAAGCCCTGAACATTCTGGAAGGCTTCAATCTGCCGGCTATGCGCTACAATTCGGCCGATTATATTCACACGATGGTCGAAGCGCTGAAGCTGGCCTACGCCGACCGCGACACTTATTACGGCGACCCCAAATTCGTTCAAGTGCCCGAAGCCCGCTTGCTTTCGAAAGAATACGCAAACGAACGCCGCAAGCTCATCGGTCTCGACGCGTCGCTGGAGTTCCGGCCCGGCCAGATTGGCGACCATCCGCCCAAGCATCCTTACTACGTAAAAATGGCGCGATACAAAATCGACGATGCCCTGATGGCCAAGGACACGACCTGCGTCGATGCGCTGGATAAGGACGGCATCGCATTCTCCTCAACGCCATCCGGTGCGTGGCTGCCTTCCGTGATCGCCGGCGATACGGGCATTCCGCTCACCGAGCGCGCCCAAAGCTTCCTGCTGATTCCAGGCCACCCGAATGAACTGGCGGGAGGCAAACGCCCGCGCGTGACGCTCAGCCCCACGCTGGTCATCAGCCCCGCGCACACCGTCATTGCGCTCTCGACGCCCGGCGGCGATAACCAGGAGCAGTCGCTCATGCAGGTATTGTTCAATTCCATCTTCTTCGGAATGACCGCCGAAGCCGCCGTGGAAGCCCCACGTTTCCAGACGCGCCACCTGGTCTCGAGCTTTGACAACCACGCTATGAATCCGGGCGATCTGCTGCTCGATGAAAGGATCCCGGCGACCGTGGCCGCGGAGTTGCAGCGCAGGCATCACCTGGTGGAGATCGAATCGCGATATTCGAGTGGCGCCGCGCCGGTTCTGATTCGCATGGATGCCGATGGCGTGATCGAAGCCGGCGCCGATCCCTACTACTTCCGGGTTTCGCGCGCGTGGTAGGCCCGCTCTTCGAGGAGCCCTCCAACTTTGACCGCGATGCGTTGGCAGAGCGTCTGCGCGCGCTGGCTGCGAAGAATATTCTGATCGGCGGCAGTTCCTGGAAATACGAAGGATGGCTCGGCCAGATCTACAATCGCGACCGCTACCTTTCGCGCGGCCGTTATTCGCGCAAACGTTTTGGAGCCGAATGCCTGAAAGAATACGCGGAAGTTTTTCCCACGGTATGCGGCGATTTCGCTTTCTATCAATTTCCAACTGCCGATTTCTGGAGCAAGCTCTTCGCGCAAGTTCCCGAGACGTTTCGCTTCGCGTTCAAAGTTCCCGAGCAGATCACGTGTAAGGTATTCCCCACGCACCTCCGTTATGGAACTCAAGCCGGCCTCGAGAACGAAACGTTTCTCGACGCGGCGGTCTTCCAGGCGATGTTCCTCCGTCCGCTGCAACCCTACCGCGAGAGAACGGCGCTCTTGATTTTCGAATTCGGCGCATTTGGTCCGCGCAGTTTCACCGGCCTTGAAGAATTTCTGGATCGCCTGGACCCGTTTCTTTGCCGGTTGCCGCCCGATTTCCGCTACGCCGTGGAAATTCGCAATCCGGAATACCTGGAGAAAGACTACTTCGCCTGTCTGCGGCGCCACCGCATCGCGCATGTGTACAATGCGTGGTCGCGTATGCCCGAACTGCGCCACCAGATGGCGATCCCCGATTCAGTGACAGGCGATTTTCAAGTCTGCCGCGCCCTTCTGCGCCGGGGCCGCCCGTATGAGGACGCGGTAGCAGCTTTCTCGCCATACACGGCAATTCAAGACGAGAATCCGGAAGCCAGAGAGTCGATGCGTGGCCTGATCAGCCGGGCGAGGGAAGACGGTCAATTCCTTTTCCTATTCGTCAACAACCGCCTGGAAGGCAACGCTCCACTGACGATTCTGTCGCTCGTGGATTAGCAAAGGCTCGGACACCCGCATGTTATATTATGGATTCACCACCTGTTTCGGGCCCGTAGCTCAGTTGGTTAGAGCGCTACCTTGACACGGTAGAGGTCACAGATTCGAGTTCTGTCGGGCCCACCATTTTTCCAACCCGCCGATCGGCTATTAATGGGGACAGCCCGGTCATTCACTCGCGAGGGCGCGGCGCACGACGGCTGGCTCTTTCGCGATGACTGTGAGGTAAGCCCTTGCGGCAGAATCCGGTTGCCGGCCGCCCTGCTCCCATTCCTGCAATGCGCGTTTGCTGATGCCATCGGTTCCAATCAGTTAGGTCGCCTCTGCCTTGAACTTCGGGAGCTGTAGGACTGTGATCCCGACCGCGTCATCCACCGGTCATGTTATACCGCATTGCGGTATAGAACCACTTCTTCAACCTGCCGATCTACGTTCCACATCTACGTCGTTCCTGGGCGATGAGCGGTGCCACGCCAGTTTCCATCATCGACTTCGGCTCTTGCCAACTTGGATGCACGGTCTATACACTTAACTCAAGTTCGCTCATGCTGATTTTGAGACTCGGGGTCCTTGCACTGTCATCCTCCGTATTCCTCGCAGCCCAGGACAATTCCGCATTGGCGGCGGCGAAGGCGCTGGACCAGGAGATCCTGAAACTGAATACGCTGCCACAGGATGCGCGCCCACAAGTGATCCACGATCTGGCCGCACGTGTCCGGCAGCAGCCGGCCCGGTATATCGCGGCTCTGGCGTTCAACCTATCGGAAGATATTGGCGAAGCCGATGGGCGCGAAGCTCTCCAGGATGTAGCCAATACCATGGTGGAAGCCATTCGCAGATCTCCGCAAAGCAAGTTACCGGGCAACATGTATACCAATTTGGCATCGCTGGCCCGTTATGGTCATGTTCACGTCGCTCTGGATGATCCGAAATATACTGCGGCGATTTCACAACTCGATGCCGATGACCGCCAACGGGCCGGGGGCGCATTCGCGTTGCAAGATCTCCGCGGCCGGACCTGGGATTTGAAGAAGTTGCGCGGCAAAGTGGTGCTGGTGAACTTCTGGGCTACGTGGTGCCCGCCTTGCCGTGAGGAAATGCCCGACCTGGAGGACCTCTATCAGCGATTTCGAGGGCAGGGCCTTTTAGTCCTGGCAATTTCCGGTGATCAGCCAAGCGATCTTCGGAAATTCCTGGCCCAGCAAAAGCTGAGTTTTCCTCTGCTCATTGATCCCGACAACAAGACAATGAAGCAGTTCCGCGTAACGGGTATCCCAAAAACCTTCCTCTATGATCGTCAGGGCCACTTGGCCGGGCAAACGTTGGACCGACCGAACATGTCCGAGTGGATTGCACTCCTCCACCTTGCCGGCTTGAAGTAGCGGCAACAGCACCATCGGTCACCGCGGTTCATAAGCTGACGAGTGCAGCATGCTTACCGACCAAGGAACCTGCCCGCCTCCGGCTCGTCGTACCGACCTTTTCGCAACGCGGATCAATTCGGCTGGATATGGCGTCGCGAGAGTCATCTCTCCAGCCCTCCCGGGCTTAGACCTCGCTGCGAAGGGAGCGCCGGCAGTCTGCCATAGACCAGGAACTCCGACGGGACTCCGTCCAATTCCGGCCATAGCTGGCGCTGCGATTCGGGCAGGATGTCCAGCCAGGGTTCAAAGGTGGCAGGCATCTCTCTGCAACCACGATAAGACCTTTTCCGGGCCACTGCATCTGCCGGGGTCGGCGGCCATCGGTCCTCTGAGTGGCTCCTGGTCCCCCCGAGTTTAGTGCCTGGATCTCAGCGAATCGATGTGGTCCAAGTGATTTGCACGCCAATCAATCAGACAATCGGGGCGCGGCAATGGAGCGCCCAAATTTCACCCCTTGCCGCGCGTAGTACCTTCCGCACTACGTACGAATCGCTTCATAGAATCTGCTCAAGACAACCGCGGTAACCCCGCCACGAGCAATAAAGACGGTCTCGCCGGGATCAGGCGATAGAATTAAGGCAAGGGGGTGAGTGACCTCAATGAACCTCCGAGCGCTCCAGTTCTACTGCAAGCGGATCGGTTTGGTTTTGCTGGTGAGCTCCGCGTTCCTCGTACTCTCACTCTACATCGGCAAACTCGCCAATAATGTTTTCTCCATCGTCTTTCCGCTCTTTTTCCCCGCCATCGCGTTGAGCGCGTGGCTGGCAGGAAGGCTGGGCGGCTTCATCTCCACCGTTTTCCTCCTCCTCGGCACGGACTATTTCTTTACAGCACCGCCAGCCACGTTTCACCTTGAGAGCGCTGACGATGCGAACCGGCTGGTCGCGTTCGCCATCTCGGGAGTTTTCGTTTCCTGGCTCAGCGGAGCGCTGAAAGAAGACCACACCGTCTTGAAAGCCACGCTCCGCAGCATCGGCGATGCCGTGATCGCAACCGACCGGCACGGCGATGTCCGGTTTCTCAATCCTGCCGCCGAACAACTGACTGGTTGGTCCCAGAAGGATGCTAAAGGACGGCCGTTGGCGCAAATCATGCAAAGCGTCGAGGACGGAGACGGACGAGCCTTGAAAACGCCTGAGCCGAAGACTTTGACCGAACTGGTCTCTTTGCCGCGCGATAGTTGGCTGGTCTCACGGACCGGCGAGCGGGTGCCGGTGGAGGACTCCATGGCTCCCGTCCGTTTGGATTCCGGCAAGAGCCTCGGTTCGATCTTCGTATTTCGAGACGCCACCGAACGAAAGCGCGCTGAGGCCGCTCTGCTCGAGGCGCAGCAACAGCATCTGCAGGCACAACGGCTCGAAGCCGTCGGACGCCTCGCCGGAGGCGTGGCGCACGATTTCAACAATCTGCTCACCATCATCAGCGGCTACGCAAACCTTCTGCTCAAACAGGTCGATCCGGAAAGCCCTGTCGGCACCGGAATTGAGGAGATCCGCAGAGCCGGAGACCGCGCCACTGCATTGGCGCGCCAGCTTCTGGTGTTCAGCCGCGGGCAGCCGGCAAAACTGGAAGTCGTCGATCTCAATCAAGTGGTCACGAGTTTTGAAAAACTGCTGCGCCGCCTCATTGGTGAAGATGTCGAGATGTTCACCATGCTTTCCGCCGAGCCGCTCCCGGTGCGTGTGGACGTGGGACAGATCGAGCAAGTCATCATGAACCTGGCGCTCAACGCCCGCGATGCCATGCCCGGCGGCGGCCGTTTGACACTCGAAACGAGCGTGCGAGAATTGGCCACCGAGGTTACGGACCGGGCGGACGGCGAACCGCCCGCGCAGTATGCGCTGCTGTCAATGACGGACACAGGAACGGGAATCGGCGAGGAAACTCGCCGCCGCCTGTTTGAACCGTTCTTCACCACAAAAGAAATCGGAAAAGGAACCGGTCTCGGACTGCCCATGGTCTATGGCATCGTCAAGAGTCATCACGGCCAGGTGAAGGTCAGGACTGAGCCCGGGCGAGGCTCCACCTTCGAAGTCTATCTGCTATTGACGGAGGCCAAGCCGGAAAAACCTCCCGCGATCCCAAACCGGATCGAAAACCGGCGGGGTACGGGAACAATCCTTCTGGTGGAGGACAACCCCGACGTCCAAAAGTTGATGCGGAACCTGCTCACCGGAATCGGCTACCACATACTGGAAGCATCGAACGGCGAGGAGGCCATGCGCGTCGCGGCGCGTTATCCGCGATCCATCGAGCTGTTGGTGACGGATATCGTGATGCCCGGATTTGGCGGCGTAGAACTGGTACGGCGCCTCTCGCCGCTTCGCCCGGCGATGAAGGTGCTCTACATCTCCGGCTATGCCGACAAAGACAGGGACTCCCGCGCGCTGGGTGGTCCCACTACGGCATACCTGCAAAAGCCATTCGCGCCGGCCGAGTTCCTGAGCAAAGTGGAAGAGACCATCTCAGACCCGCGGAAGTCCAAGGCCAGCTGAGCCCGCGCGAACGAGGCGGCAAGGTGTGCTACTGCAGGGCGGGCGCCTGCCACCATGCACAGTGGATGCTGGTCTTCGCCGTGAACCACCGTGTGCTTCAGACGGTCAGATCGCCTTCGTCAGAATCGTCTTGGTGTCACGCAAAGTAGAAAGTTCCCCTAATCAGAATCGTCTTGGTTGAAAACTCACCCGCTGGGGTTATATGCTGTCTTCGTTCAGTTCGTTCCATCTCCCTGTCTTGGAGACCCGCGAATGTCATCCGTTGATGTACCCTTGCGGAATGGCCGGTTCGGCCACACCATGCGTCGCGACGCGTGGTGGGTGCAGCCTTTGCTCACCTTCCTGGGACTCTCTCTTTTTATTGTTTACGCCACTTGGGCGGCTTTTCAGGGCACTCATTATCGCTTCGGCCCTTATCTCTCGCCGTTCTATTCTCCGGAACTCCTAGGCGACCCCGTCCGCGCATGGTTTGGCGGCTGGCCCGCCTGGTGGCCTGCCTGGATTCCCATGTCCGCGGCGCTGCTCATTCTCTGGGCGCCCGGAGGATTCCGGGTCACTTGCTACTACTATCGCGGCGCCTACTATAAGGCGTTCTGGGCTGATCCGCCGTCGTGCACCGTGGCCGAGCCGCGCAGCCGCTATCGCGGGGAGCGCTCGTTTCCTCTCATCCTCCAGAACGTGCATCGTTACTTTCTTTACCTGGCGCTGCTGTTTCTGCTGATTCTTCTCCATGATGTCTGGGATGCCCTCTGGTTCACCGACCCCACCACCGGCCAGATCCACTTCGGGATCGGTGTGGGCACGCTGGTGCTTGCGGTGAACCTCGTCCTGCTCTCCATCTACACCTTCAGTTGCCATTCGCTTCGGCATCTGGTGGGTGGAAAGCTCGACGAAGTATCGAAGGCGCCGCTGCGTCATTCGGCATATCAGTGCGTCGGTTGTTTGAACCGCCGCCACATGATGTTTGCCTGGATGAGCCTCTTCTCCGTAATGTTTGCGGATCTGTACGTGCGGTTGTGTTCGATGGGTATCTGGACGGACTGGAGACTTTTCTGATGGCGGAATACCAGACATACGACTACGATGTCCTGGTTGTGGGAGCGGGTGGAGCGGGGTTAAGCGCCGCGATTCAGGCATCAGCCAACGGCGCCCGTGTCGGCGTTGTCACCAAGAGCCTGCTGGGCAAAGCACACACCGTGATGGCGGAAGGCGGTATCGCCGCCGCACTGTCCAATACCGACGAGCGTGACAATTGGAAAGTCCACTTCGCCGATACGATGCGCGGCGGCCAGTACATCAACAACTGGCGGATGGCCGAGTTGCACGCCAAGGAAGCTCCGGACCGCGTGCGCGAACTGGAAGCCTGGGGCGCGTTGTTCGACCGTACGAAGGACGGCCGCATTCTACAGCGCAACTTCGGCGGACATCGCTATCCGCGGCTGGCGCACGTAGGAGACCGCACCGGTCTGGAGATGATCCGTACGCTCCAGGATCACGGCATTCACCTCGGCATGGAAGTGCACATGGAATGCACCGTGCTCCGGCTGCTCAAAGACAGCGGCCGCATCGCCGGCGCGTTCGGGTATGAACGCGAGAGGGGCCGCTTTCTGCTGTTGCGCGCGAAGGCGATCGTATTGGCCACCGGCGGCATTGGCCGCGCCTACAAGGTCACGAGCAATAGTTGGGAATATACCGGCGACGGCCATTCGCTGGCCTTTCACGCCGGGGCATCGCTGCTGGATATGGAGTTCGTGCAATTTCATCCCACCGGAATGATCTGGCCCCCCAGCGTTCGCGGCATTCTGGTCACCGAAGGCGTGCGCGGCGAAGGCGGCGTCCTGAAGAACAAGGACGGCGTCCGCTTCATGTTCAGCGACATTCCCGAAAACTATCGATCGCAAACGGCCGACAATGAGGAAGAGGGCTGGCGATACACGCAGGGCGACCGCAAAGCGCGCCGTCCGCCGGAGTTGCTCACGCGCGACCATGTGGCGCGCTGCATCATGCGCGAAGTCCGCGAAGAGCGCGGCAGCCCGCACGGCGGCGTTTACCTCGACATCGCCTGGATCAAGGAACGGCTCCCCAATGGCGCTGAACACATCAAGCGCAAGCTGCCGAGTATGTATCACCAGTTCAAGCAGCTCGCCGACATCGATATCACTCAGGAGCCCATGGAAGTGGGACCCACGACGCACTATATGATGGGCGGCGTGCGCGTGGATGCCGATACGCAGCAGTCCGATATTCCGGGCCTGTTTGCCGCGGGAGAATGCGGCGCAGGGCTGCACGGAGCGAACCGCTTGGGCGGCAACTCCCTCTCGGATCTGCTGGTCTTTGGCAAACGAGCCGGTGAGCACGCCGCGAAGTTCAGTAAAGAGAACGGCACGGCGAGCATCGATCAGGCACAGATCGATGAAACCATTCGCAGTGCGCTGGCGCCGTTCGACCGCACGGGCGAAAGCCCTTATCAGGTGCAGCAGGACCTGCAAACGATGATGCAGAACCTGGTGGGAATTGTCCGGCAGGAACAGGAACTCGAGCGCGCCGTCGAAGAAGTGCGCAAGCTTTCCGAGCGGGCATCCAAGGTGGCGGTCGGCGGAAATCGCGAATACAACAACGGCTGGCATACCGCGCTGGATCTCACCAACCTTCTCACCGTGTCGGAGATCATCGCGCGTGCCGCGATCGAGCGCAAGGAAAGCCGCGGGGCTCATTTTCGGGAGGATTACCCGGCAAAGGACCCCGAGGCTGCCAAATTCAATATCGTCGTGCGGCGCGGCGACGCAGGTGAAATTATCGTGAGCCGGCAGCCGGTCAAGGAAATGCCGGCGGAGTTGAAGCAGGTAATTGAAGAGTCAAACTAGTTCTAGGGACCAATCGTCGGATGAATTTCTGAGAACAGGAGTTAGGTAGGGAACATCATGGCCTCTGCAACGTTCCGGATCTGGCGGGGAAGCGGCAAGGAAGGCGCGTTTCGCGATTATACGGCGGAAATCGCGCCCGGAATGGTGGTGCTCGATGCCGTCCACCATATTCAGGCGGAGCAGGCGAATGATCTTGCCGTCCGCTGGAATTGCAAGGCCGGCAAATGCGGATCGTGCTCCGCGGAAATCAACGGCAGCCCGCGACTGATGTGCATGACGCGATTGAATTCCCTTCCCCTCGATCAGCCCATCACAATTGAGCCCATGAAGGCGTTCCCTCACGTCAAAGACCTGGTGACGGACGTTTCCTGGAACTTTCGCGTCAAGAAAACGATCCGCAAATTTAAGCCTCGCCCGCGAGAGGCGGACGGCACATGGCGCATGGCGCAGGCGGATGTGGATCGCGTGCAGGAGTTTCGGAAGTGCATCGAGTGCTTCCTGTGCCAGGATGTGTGCCATGTTCTGCGGGAGCATCAATTGCACGATCGCTTTATCGGGCCAAGGTTTTTGGTCTACACGGCCGCGCTCGAAATGCATCCGCTCGATACGGAAAACCGCACAACCGATTTGTGGCAGAAGCACGGCGTCGGGTACTGCAACATCACGAAGTGCTGCACCAAAGTATGTCCCGAAAGCATCACCATTACGGACAACGCCATCATTCCGCTGAAGGAGCGTGTCGTCGATGAACGTTTTGACCCGCTGCAGAAGCTGTTTCGAATCTTCAAAAAATAAGCACCGCGCGGACGCGCGTAAAGTTCGCAGCTTCGTTGACGGGTCAAGGATAGTGCCAGTCCTCTAGGAGGCCCATGCAGTTCCAACTGAAGTCCATTTCTCAAAGCGCTATTCCGGAAGCTCTGGCAAGAGCGGAGCGATACCGGCTGATCCAGGAATCTTCGCAGGCGGAAAGCATCTGTCTGGACGTTCTCCAAATTGATCCCGAAAACCAGACCGCGTTGGTGACCCTGCTGCTTGCTATTACCGATCAGTTTGTGGACGGCGTGCCGGTCTCGCGCGCCCACAACGTGCTCGCCTCCATCCGGGGCGAATACGAGCAGGCGTATTACGCCGGCATCATCGCGGAACGCGCGGCCCGGGCTCACCGAAAGGTTGGTTTCCCCGGCTCCGGCTTCGTCGCCTATGAGGAGCTGCTCGAAGCTATGCATTGGTACGAGCAGGCCGAGGCGCTGCGCCCGGAGGGAAACGACGAAGCGATCCTTCGCTGGAACACGTGCGCGCGAACCCTGATGTCCACGCCCGAACTGCGCCCACGGCCACACGAGAATCCCGAGCCTGTGCTCGACGATTAGCAGCGTTCTCTCAAGCCGCGCTTTTCACGGCCGTGCCCGCGATATGCGGCCGCACAACGGGTATAGGCGCATCGAACTCTTCGATTTCCACCGAGGCAAAACCGGCCCGCTCGAGCGCAGCCCGCGTTTCGCGATCGGGATGACAGCCATCGCCCATGCGGCTCCACAGCGGCCGTAAGAATCCTTGGATTCGCCGCAGCCACGTGCCGCGGCGCGCCGCGACATGTTCGATGAACAGAAAACGGCCGCCGGGTTTCAGCACGCGCAGCACTTCCTGGAGCACGCGGTCCTGGTCCACTACGCTGCATAGCACCAGCGTGCTGATCACGGCATCGATGGTTGCATTGTCTGCCGGTAAACTTTCCCCTGTCCCCAAGCGCAGGTCGGCCTCGATGCCCACCTGGGCCGCTTCCTTCTCCAGGTGTTGCCGCATAAACGGATTCGGTTCCACGCCGGTCCAATGCACACCGGTCCGTGGAAGGTGTTTCAAATTGGCCCCAGCCCCAGGGCCTATCTCCAATACCGTTCCAGAGAGGCCGGAAAACAACCTCGTTTTGTAGCCCGCCAGGTACTTCTCCGTTTTCTTTCCGAAGCGCGCCATAACCCACGCGAAGCCTCGCAGCCGCACCGGCCCGGCGCCCCCACAAATCCTGTTTTCGCGCGCACTCATGAAGCCCGTGCTCCCGGAACGGCCCGGAACCAGTGCGTCCAGATGCCCCACTTCACGTCATCAGGCATGCTGATGCCGGATTGCTTTAGCGCCAACATGATCTGGCCGCGATGATGAGATTCGTGCGCAATCAGGTATCCCAGAAGGACTGCGCCTGGTCTGTCTTTAATGCGCACGCGTTCCTTCATCACGTGAGCCAGCCTCGCCTCTACGCTGCGTCCCGAAGCGCGCAGTCCGGCGATCAGTTCTTTCCTTCCGGGCGATGCGCCATCCTCGAAGGGTTCGGCTCCCTGGCGGAATTCCCGCGTCAGGTGCATCACGCGAACATTGTGCAGGTGAGCGAAGACGCGAGACACCGTGCGCCCTTTTGACGGCTGCCCGTTCTTGAGTAGCGTCACTGCCTGAAAACCCGCTTCCGGAATGCGCTCCAGCAGCAGGGAATTGATCTGTTCGTGAACCCGCCACACTTCGAGCACGTCGTCAATCATGCGTCCTCCTTCTTCAGGAGCCCTCAACTATTCCCAGAATTGTAGCTGATACCACTTTCGCGGTCCGTGATTTTGGAATCAGTCCGGCGGAGGCCCGCCTATCGCTGGGAAGAAGCGGCGTTCGAAACCGTCTGGAACACCTGTTCCTCGAAGGCATCCAACGCTCCATCGAAGAAATGGCCGGCTGCTTCCACCCAAACCAGGCGCTTCGGCTCGGCGAACTTCGCATACATCGCTTCCATGTCGCCGCGCGGCCCAAATTCGTCATGCGTGCTCTGTATGAAAACTTTTGGAATGGCGCAGTTCTCCAGATAAGCGGCCGGCCCGTGGCGCGTCGGAAAACCGGCAGCCAGGAGGCGAAGCGGACCGTTAATACCGCAGCCGAGGCTCGTGATCACGCGCGCGCCAAACGAAAACCCGGCCAGCGAGAAAGGCAATTCGGGATAGCGTTCACGCAGCCACGAGAGAGCCGCGCGAGCATCTTCGATTTCACCGGTCAGGTTGCCATGCTCGCCTTCACTGGCTCCGACTCCACGAAAGTTGAAGCGCAGCACGACCGCGCCGGAACGGCGCAGACCGCGCGCCATCCTGTAGACCACTTTGTTGTGCAGTGTGCCACCGAAGAGCGGATGCGGATGGCACACCAGCGCTGCTTCGCGCGGCTCTGCGCCATCCGGTTCTTCGAGCAGCGCCTCCAGCCGGCCGGCCGGACCGGCAATGGACAGGGATTCAATTCGGCGGGCCAAGTCAGTTCCGTTTTCGCAGGCCGTCAGTTCGTGCGGTAATTCGTGAACTGCATATCGATCCCGAAATCGGAGTCGCGCAGCAGTTTGATCACGGATTGCAGAGTGTCGCGGTCGCGGCCGGCAACTCGAACGAAATCGCCCTGGATCGACGCCTGCACCTTGAGCTTGCTGTCCTTGATCTTCTTGACGATCTCGCGGCATTTCTCGATTGGGATGCCCTGCTGCAGAGTGACCTCCTGCCGCACGGTAGAGCTGGCAGCGGGAATGATCTCGCCATATGTCAGCCCTTTGAGCGGCACCTTCCGCTTCACCAGCTTTGATTCGAGAATGTCGGTTACGGCCTTCAGTTTGAACTCATCCTGACTGTGCAGCAGGATTTTGTTTTCTTTCTCATTGAGCTCAATGCTGGAGTGAGAGTCCTTCAGATCGTAGCGGGTATGGATCTCTTTCACCGACTGTTGCACGGCATTCAGAACTTCCGGCAATTCGATCTTGGAGACGACGTCAAAACTGTTGTCGGGCATATCTATTCGGAGTCGGGTTCGGAGTCGGATTCGAGCTCCGTGTCGGATGGCATGGGACGCGGTTCAGGCCGGCTGATCTCCAAGCCCAGGATGGAGCCGGAGCGCGGCCGTATGGGGCTGATCCGGCGCACTGCTTCGAAGCGCGGAGTAGCCGGTGGCGGAGGCGCGGGTGCGGGCGGAGCCGGTTGCGGCGGCGCGGTGCGCGCAGCCTCGAAGCGCAAACGAACCGGCGGAGGCTCGGCGGCGTGCGTGTCCTGCTTCTTCGCATTGAAAGCCGCCAGTACCCGACGCGTGACTTCGTCGATTATGGTGGTCATCGAAGCATCGAGCGCCACCGTTACCGCGGCGCGCACCTGTTCCGCATCGACCACGACGACGAACGGCCCCGGGAGCGCCTTGTTCGCGGCATCGGCGGCCGGCCCTCCCGCTGGCATGTTGCCCAGCTCTGCGCGGGCCGCGACTGCGGCTTCCGCGAGAGGCTTCACTGCCTCCACCAGCGCCGTGGCCTCAAACGGCTTCTGCAAGGTGCCGTCGGCTTCCACGCGGCGTACCTGCTCTTCGTCAAATGTTTCCAGGATTCCCGCCGTGAGCAGCACGCGCACATAGCGGTGCCGGGGGCTCATCTTCACGTATTGGCAGATTTCATAGCCGCTGCGCGGCGACATCGAGGCATCGGCAACCACTACGTCGGGGTCCACATCCTCCAGGCGGATGAGAGCAGAATCGGCATTACTCACGGTGACGACTTCGTAGCCTTCATCAGTGAGGATGCGCTCTCCCATGCGCTGGGCGTGCGGGCTGTGGTCCACCAGCAGGATGCGGCTCATTGTGTAGACGAAGCACCACCCGGCGCGGAGCCACTGCTTTGGGAAGCAGGCTGCTGCGGCTGCACCTGAGGCGCGTCCTTGGTCTTCTTCGGCTTCTTGGGCTTCTTCTGTTTCTTCGGAGGCAGCGTGTGGTTCGAAGGCAGAGGATAGTTTTGGGCTGCCGGCGTGGATTGCCCTGTGGCGGCCGCTCCGTTCGTTCCGTTCGCCGCAGCGCCATTGGACGCGGCTCCGCTGGCGCCAGGAGGATTCGCGCGCGCGTCGGGGTTCTGGTCGAGGGTAGTCGTATCCTTCACGGTAGTGGCCGTGACGTCGGACCCTACACCACCGCCCGCAGCGGTAACGCCGGTCACGCCCTCCGGATTCGGCGCCACGCGCGGTACGCTCACCGGAATCGTGGGCTGCATCGGAGTCATAGTCGGGCTCCCGGATTTAGCAGCCATCGACATATCCGGGCTGCTGCGGAAGATTCCCCAAAAATGGCTCATCAGGCCGGGCTTGACGTGGTTCTCGAGCTCGTATTTCATGTGAGCGTAAGCCACCGGGTCGGCCTCTGGAACCGGGCGGTTCATCGCTTTCAACTTATCCGCCGCTTCCTGGGCGTGCTCGCTGAGCGGATACTCGCGGACGATGCGGGTATACGCATCGGCTGCCTGATTCTCGAAACGATCGCCCATGTGCTCGTAGGAATCGCCAAGCTGCCAGAGCGCATCGTCGGCGCGGCTGAATAGCGGGAACTGGTTCGTCAGGCCCAGGAAGCGGTTGGCCGCGGCCGGGTAGCTGCCCTTGTTGTGGTATTCCACGCCAACGCGGTATTCCGCATCGCCAAGCACCTCCTGAATGTCGCGCAGCTTCTGCTGGGCTTCTGGAGCAAAGCGGCTGTTCGGGAATTGCACCACCAACTGGCGGCATTCATCTTCCGCACGCAGCGCCTGGGTGGTGTCGCGGTCCGCCTTCTCCATCTGCCGGAAGTGAATATCGCAGACGCGCTCCTGCGCCTGCGCAGCCTCTTCCATTGTGGGATAGAACAGGATGAAGTCTTTGTACTCGGCCTCGGCCTGCGCCAGCGCGTGTGCCCCGCCCTCACGATACCAGCTATCGGCAATGGCCAGCTTCGCCTTGGCCAGGTATTCGCTGGTGTCGTAGGTATTGATCAGCGTTTGCAAGGTGAGCCGCGCGATTTCATAGCGGCTATGCTCGATATCGTTGATGGCCTTATCGAACAGCACCTTGTCAGGCTGCTGAGTGTCTTTGGTGATGGGATTTTCGTACTTCTTGCGGCCGCACGAAATCAATAGACCCGCGAGCACCGCGAGCACTACGGCATTACGGACAACGTTTCGAACCATAGGAATCCAACTCAAAACAAATTCTCAGCACCGGACCGCGGTGGCGCTGGCCGCGATCTCGCGCATTTCCCTCACGGTCGCTTCCGGATCAGGACTGTGAAAGATCGCCGACCCTGTGACGATCCAGTCACACCCGGCGCGGACCACTTCCGCCAGGTTTTTCGGGTGCACCCCGCCATCGATTTCAATCGGAAGTGCTAACTTCTTCTCGCACCTCATTCTATCCAGCCGGCGCACTTTATTCAGCACATACGGTATGAGTTGTTGGCCGCCAAAACCGGGATTAACGCTCATCAGGAGCACGTAGTCCGCCACTTCCAGCACATCTTCCAGCACCGCAACCGGTGTCGCCGGATTCAAAACCACTCCGGCCATAGCGCCCTCTTTGCGAATCGATTCCAGGATTCCATCCAGGTGCGCGCACACCTCATAATGCACGGAAATGGAGTTCGCACCAGCCTGGGCGAACAGCGGAATGTAGCGCTCGGGCTGCTCGATCATGAGGTGAACGTCCAGATGCGAGCGCGTGATCTTGCGAATGGACTCCACTACCGGCGGCCCGATCGTGAGATTGGGGACAAAGTGCCCGTCCATCACGTCCAGATGGAGCATGGAGGCGCCGCCGCGCTCGACGCGGGCGATCTCGTCGGCCAGCCGCGCAAAGTCGGCCGACAGGATTGAGGGAACAATTTCAATCATTTGCGGGCTGATCCGATTTTATCACAGCGGCAAAGAAACCGTCCCCGGAATCACGCCCCGGAAGACGCCGCATGGTCGAAATGACGAGACCGGGCCGCAAGCCCGCCACCACATCTTCGTTCTCCTCCGGTTCGAGCGAACAGGTGGAGTAGACCAGAAGCCCGCCAGGAGCGAGCGCGGCCCTGGCGTTGGCCAGGAGCGCCATCTGTCGCCGCTGCAGGTCAAGCAGGTCATCCGGAGAGAGGCGCCACTTGATTTCGGGATTTCGCGCCAGGGTACCGGTGCCCGAGCACGGCGCGTCGAGCAGAATCCGGTCGAAGACGTGTCCAAAGGGCAATGATGCCGTGCCATCCAAGACCACGAGCGGCACGGGCAGATTCTTCAGATGGGCCAGACGGTGGCCGTACCGGTCGCAGGCCACCGCACGGACGCCCGCTTCCAGAGCCTGCGCGGTCTTGTTCCCCGGAGCGGCACAAAGGTCGAGAAACCTCTGTCCCGTTTCCAGGCACAGCAGCGGAACGATGGATTGCGCGCCGATATCCTGAATGCGGATGCCTGCCCTTGCCGCTCGATCTGCCGCGACGCGGTAGCAGCCGGAAACTTCGGTAGGTTCGGCATCAGGCAGGGCAATCGCAGTTCCCGGCGGAATGCGCACGTAAGTTTCCGGCGTGCGCAGGGCGGCGCAGGCGATTCTTTCGGCCGCCGCGGCTCCGAAATGCCGTTCCCAACGCGCGAGCAGCCACTCCGGGCAGGACCAGGCGATTTCCCGGCTGGGCCACGCGGCCGCACCCCGATCTACCTTTCGCAAGACGGCATTGACCAGGCCCGCCGCCGAACGCTTGCGGGCACGCTTGACCAATTCCACGCTCTCCGCGACGGCGGCGTGGGCCGGAATCCGCTCCAGATAGCGAAGCTGGTAAATGCCCATGCGAAGGGCGATACACACCTCCGCGTCGAGATGCCGGCTCCCGGCGTAGTGGCCGATCAGGAAATCCAACTGGGCACGGCGCCGCAGCACTCCGAATACGATCTCGGAAGCCAGGGCCGCATCCCGGGAATCGATGGCCGCGGCACGCAGCAGGTCCGAGGCCCAGCCGCCGGTCTCCACCTTGCGGAGAACGTCGAAAGCGGTAGTGCGAGCGGGCGAGATCATTTTCCGGGGGCCATGCGGGAATGGAATTCCCAGTGTCTCAGACCTGCAGCCGCCAGTGACAGCGAGTTGGCCTTTTTTTCACTAATTCCGCGCATTTGTGACTTCCAGTTCATCGGGTGCGGGCTCATACTGTACACCGTAGAGATTTCAGCCAGGAGGTGCGATGTGCCAACAAAACTGAATTTCTTCGGCCTGAACCGTTTGGCCAAACCGCTGACTTATGAGGAAGGTCTTCACATTCTCGAACGCGACCAGTTCCGCTGCCAGTATTGCGGTCTGGACGGCATGGCCAGCTTCGAGAACTCCCTGATCATGTCCGTGGACTTCGTTGTGCCACGCGCGCGAAAAGGCAAGAAGGGCCCGAGCAACCTGGTGGCGTGCTGCCGTCCCTGTAATTTGCTCAAGGGCAATCGCGTGTTCGCGAATTTCGACGAGGCCAAAGCTTACGTCCTGAAACGGCGCGAGGAAATGCGCCACGATTGGGAGGCAAGAGTAGGCAAGATGCGGGCGCACACCGCAGGTCACTAGGTGCTTCCGCCGCTACCTTCGGAAATTCCGCGGTTCGGTTCGATGCGAATACGCCGCAGGCCCGGAACGGTGAAGTCCGGGCGGACACCCGCCAATCCTGCATAGAACAGTCCTCGATGTGGCCGGGCATGCAGTGATTCGGCGAATGCCCGGGGCTGGCATTCCAGGCTTCGGTCAACGTGGTGCGCCTGCGGCGAGTTGTGCACCGTAGCTCGGCGCATCGGTCCGGGCTCGCCATATCGAAGAGGAAATCGCTGCGTCCCGCCGCCAGTCAGGCCTCGATCACAGAACGGTAGACCCACGCTTGCGAATGTCTTCGACCAGGCCGTTCACCAATGCCGAGAGTGCATCGGCACGACGAGCACCCGCCGCACCGCATCCACGCCGAGCGGGTTCGTGCGCGTCTCGCACTCGAGCGAATAGGGCGCCAGACCGGCTCCCCATGCAGCACACAGCGTGAACAGGGAGGCCGGCAGCGAACGCTTCATCCGCACCCCCAATTTTGATTCAGCAGGTAGTGACTTCCAGGCCCGCTTCGTTGATTTCAAAATCGAAGAAGCGCGAACGGTCGTTGAGCGGCTCCCGCTCCAGCATTTCCCGAATTCGCGCAGCATCGGCCGGGCTCTTGCACGCCATCAACAGAAAGCCGCCGCTTCCCGCACCCGGAATCCTCATGCCGTGGACATAGGGGCGCACGCGTTCCAGCAGAGATTCGATTGTCGGATTGGTGGCCGTGCCGCAAAGGCGCTTCTGCAACTCCCAGGCTTTGTTGAGCGCGTAGCCGAATGCCGCCGCGTCTTTGCGGCCCAACGCATCGGCGAACGTATGCGCCACCTGGTGCTCTTCCGCCAGCGCTTGCATGATGGCGCGATTGCGATTCAGGTATCCGGCTACCACCTGCTCCAGGATGTTCTTCGCCATCCTGGTAATGCCGGTGTAGTAGAGCAACGTGGTGCCGCCGTTCATTTTCGGGTCAATCACGTGGCTCGGCAGATAGTGAATTAGCGGATCGGGAAACAAGCCGGGACAAGTGCTGGTGATCTTACAGCCGCCGGTCCCGCCGCCGATCTGGTCCTGCCATCCGCCACCCGTCGTGAGCGCCTGTTCGAGACGCAGCACTTCGTGGAAAATTTCCCGTTGATTCAGGCCGTGTCCCATCATGCGCCGGATCACCGCCATAATCACCGCTCCCAGAATGCTCGATGTGCCTAAGCCGCTGCCCTTGGGAATTCCCACCAGGGTTGTTATCTCGATGCCGCCGCCGAACTCCTGCAGCATCTGCCGCAGCGTAGTAGCCGGACCCCAATCCGCCAATTCAGGCGAGAAGCCGGAAATCGCAAGCGCCGCCTTAGCGAGTGCGAAACGATCTTCCGGATGGCGGTAATCAAGCAGCTCCTCGAGTTCCCGGATCTCCACATGGATACCGCCATCAATGGACCCAAGACGAATCACCGGCTCATCGATGATGCGGCAGTAAACGTGAATGGGCGGCTGTCCGTTCAGGTTGACGGCGAGATTGGTCACGTCGCCGCCATACTCCAGCGTGTACGGTGGCGTATCCGTCCATCCGCCGCCGAGTTCGATGCGCGCGGGGCCACGGCCCCAGATGGTCTCATCGGGACGCAGCACGTTGCGCGGGCGGCCCTTATCACTCATGGAGCTGGTGAGGATCGCTTCGTGCAAAAGGCGGAAAGCAGCGGCGCGCAGATTCTCGCCCCATTCGACGAGCGTCGTGTCTCTTCTTACCGGGCAGCAGATCGTGTTCAACCAATTGGCGGGCTCGAAACCGGGCAGCGCACCGGTGACGGTCTCACGCGGTTCGCGGGCGAGCTGCTCCAGTGCTGCGCCGAGCGAATGAACGATGCGGCAGAAGACGAAGCTATCGAGGCCGCGTCCCGGCCCGCCGTAGGGTCGCGCCATTTCTAGCAGTTCCGCAACCAGCGCCGCCCGGTCGCCATCCTGCTGCATGGCGAAGGTCAGGTCATCCGCCGAAAACGCGCTTTCTACCCGAAACATCTCCCGCATCGAGCGGCGAATGGCGGACGCGCGAATCGCGGCGCGACGGCTGTAAAACGCGTCCTGGTCCGTCAACGTCGCAATTTCCGCGGCGCTGTAGCGATCGGCCGACCGGAATGCTTGCTTCTGCTCGGCAGTAGCGCTTTCCGGATGGAACATCCATAGCCAGCGGCGATATCGGGCGGCTTCTTCCTCAATCGGAAAGACGCGCGCCGTCCATAGCGTGCGGTCTGGGCCGTCCCAGATTTCGCCGGGCGCTGCGTCCACAGCGGCGAGCCAGTTTTCGAGAGGCGCGTTCATCCAGCGCGAATCTTTGAAGCTATCCTCCACGCCGTAGCAGCGGATGAACCAGCCTTGACGGTCCTGGCGGCTGCTACCGCGGCACACATCGAGACAAGCACCTTCGGGAAGCACCAAGGGCTCGGTGACATCGATGCCGGCGAGTACGTTGCGTCCCGCCAACGTGAGCGGCGCAGTGATGCGGCAGGCCTCGACCCACGAATCCGTTCCGGCGATGCGGCCGCTGTCGCGAACATCGTTGTTCACTGAAAGCGAAGTGACGTCGGGGAGCACTCCATGATCCTGCACCGCAAGCGACAGCCCGCTCGATGTTAATTGTCGCGTGGAACCGAAATGCAGGAAGCTGCATTGCGGGAGCACCTGCGCATGAAACGGAATTTCACGCAGGCCCGGATAGAACGCTGCCAGGCTTTCGCCGCGCCACGATGACCCGCTGGAACGCGCGGCTTCCAAATAGAGTTCCGCGGTAGTCTCGGTGCCCATGGCCGCGCAGATTTCCCGGTAGAGATCGATACCGTGCTCCAGCATGGCAGCCTTCACCGGTGCGGCCCACTCCAGCGCGCCGGACCCATCGGCCGATATGCCGAATGCCTGGAGCAGCGCGGCGGCGGACGGCGCATCCAGACACATCACGCCGATATCGAGAACCGATTTGCCGTAGCGATCAATCGCGCCCGCGCGGCGCTGTTCCTCTATCGAAGGCTTTTGCAAATAGCGGCGAACGGTCGCGCTGCCGTTCATGCAGAACACCCCATGCCGCGATGCCTCTTCCGGGCTCGCATGAGCACCCAGCATAGTCATCCCTGCCGGAGGCAAGTTCAGCGATGCGGCATCAAAGCCGGTCAACGCATCACCGGCGGCCACGACCACCTGCCCCGAGCCTGAGTGCGGCGCGGGCAAATCCAAAAACGGAGGGACCAAACGATCGAACAACGTAAGGCCGAGCGCGCTGTGGCTCTCGCCCGGCACGGGAACGAAGATCTTGCCGCACGGACCGTATGCCGGAAGCCGCCGCGAATCTCCGCCCGCATGCACAATCAGGATGCGCAGCCCGCGCAGAATCTCTTCCACCGCCGCCCGGCTGAGCACGCCCATGCCCCGCTGCTGCTTTTCCCGATTGAGAATCAAGGCCAGGCAGTGCAGCGTGCTGCCGCCTGAGCCGATCCGCTTGCCCTCGATGTCATCCACCACCAGCGTCTGGCGGACTCGCGAGAGCATCCCAATTTTGTTCCGGACCCTCAGTTGGGCTTCATAAGCGCTGGCCTGTGAGGCATTCGAAGCGGTGAGAACCAGGTAATCCCAGGCTTCCGGCATCCCATTCATACAGGAATCTTCGACCTCAGCGATGCGCCGCGGGTACGGGCTGCGACTTCTGCTCGCGCGCCATGTATTGGTCGTAAATCCAAGCGTAGGTCTTTTCCAGACCGTCGTGCAATGAAATATCCGGTTCCCAGTTCAGATACTTCTTGATCAATGTGTTGTCACTATTGCGGCCATTCACGCCTTTCGGCGCTCCCAGATCATAGCTGCGCTTCAGCTTGATCCCGGCGATGCCTTCCACGATATCGACCAACTGATTGATCGAGACCATCTCCGCCGAACCGAGGTTGATCGGCTCCGGAATCGCCGAGTTCATGATCAGTTGCACGCCCTTCAGGCAATCATCGATGTACATGAAGCTGCGCGTCTGGTGGCCGTTGCCCCAGATGACGATTTCATGCTTCCCGGAGATCTTGGCCTCGATCACTTTGCGGCAAATCGCCGCCGGCGCCTTCTCACGGCCGCCATCCCAGGTGCCATTCGGCCCGTAAACATTGTGGAAGCGGGCCACGCGCGTCTCCACGCCGAAGTCCTCGCGGAAGTGGCGGCACATGCGCTCACTGAAGAGCTTCTCCCAACCGTATCCATCTTCGGCCAGCGCCGGGTATGCGTCTTCTTCCTTGAGCCCGGGATTATTCGGGTCGCGCTGCTTGTCGCCGTTGTACACGCATGCCGACGACGAATAGAAATAGCGCTTCACGCCATACCTGGCGGCGGCCTGCAGCATATGCGTGTTGATCAGGACCGAAAGCATGCACAGGGCTTTGTTGTTTTCGATGAAGCCCATGCCGCCCATGTTGGCTGCCAGGTTGTAGATCTGAGATGCGCCTTCAGCGGCGCGTTCGCAGTTTTCCTTCAGGTCCAGATCTGCTTCGATGTTGTCCACATCGTCGAAGACCTGATACCACTCCGCGATCGGTTTGATATCGACAGCGCGAATTTTCTTGTACCCCTGCCGGCGGAAATCGGCAACCAGCGCACCGCCAATAAACCCTCCTCCTCCAGTCACCACAACCAGTTGATCTTTGCTTTCAGGCAATGTTGAATCCCTCTCGCTTTCCAGTTAAGTAAACGATATAGTAACGAGAATTTCGACGTTTGGTCAAGCATGCCACCCGCCGGCGACGCCTCACTTGCCGCCTTTTCCCCATCACTCTATCACGCGCGTGCGACAGGAGCCGGCGGTTTATTCCGGGCTGTCTTCTGTAAGCGGAACGGCTAAGACCCGCAGCCCGCCAGTGCTGACGTCGCTTCACAAACGAGGTCCCAAACTTTCCGGACGTCCTCCCTTCTCGTTGCCTGATTGCCGATCGCCACACGCACGGTGAACTTTCCATTCAGAACCGTACCCGAAAGAAAGAGATTGCCCTCCGCATTGACATGTTCGATCAGGCGGCGATTGTCATCGTCGGTTCCTTTGTAACGGAAGCACACAACCGAAAATCGCACGGGTGCGACACGTTCGAAGCGCGAGTCGGCATCCACCTGATGCGCCAGCTCCTGCGCCAACGCGGCGTGTTCCCGAATGAAGTTCGCGATCCCCTCCCGTCCGAAGGAACGCATGACGAACCACAGCTTCAGCGCCCGAAAGCGGCGGCCGAGCGGCACACCGTACTCCATCAGATTGACGGCGCGCGGGTTCTCGGTAGTGTGCAGATACTCGGGCACTAACGAAAAAGCGCGCCGCAGCACGTTCGGATGGCGCGTGAAGAATGCGCTGCAATCCACCGGCGTGCGCAGCAGTTTGTGCGGGTTCGTGACGAAAGAATCGGCGTGCTCGCAACCCTCCAATGCCCAGCGAAACTCTTCGGCTATGGCTGCCGAGCCGGCATAAGCCGCATCCACGTGCAGCCAGAGGCCGTAGCGGCGGCAGATTTCGGCGATGGCCGGGACCGGGTCCACACTCGTGGTCGATGTGGTCCCTACCGTAGCCGTGACGCAACAGGGATGCAAGCCCACCTGCAAATCGCGTTCGATACTCTCGCGCAGCGCCGCCGGACGCATCCGGAATTCGGCGTCCACCGAAATCTTCCGTACATTCTGCTGACCGATGCCGACCGCGATCGCGCCCTTTTCGATTGAGGAATGCGACTGTTCGGACGTATAGACCACCAAGCCGCGCGAAGCACCCAGCGTCCGCGAATCCGGATCGGCTGCTTCGCGCGCCGCCGCAATCGCGTGCATGCTGCTGGTAGAGGCCGTGTCGAAGATCATGCCGAACCAGTCCGCGGGAAGCCCCGTCCATTGCCGCAGCCAACCGAGTGTGACCTGCTCGAGTTCGGTCACTGCCGGCGACGTCTTCCACAGCATCCCATTGGCATTAAGTGCCGCTGTGAGCAGTTCGCCCAGAATACCCGCGGGCGAGGAGGAAGTGGCGAAATACGCCATGAATCCCGGATGGTTCCAGTGGGTAATCGCGGGAAGGATCAGACGGTCGAAATCGGCCAGGATCGCTTCCATCGATTCACCGTGCTCGGGCCCGGCGGAAGGAAGCGCATCGGTCAACTCTCCCGGCTTGACCTGGGACAGCACCGGATACCGCTCCGGATGTGCAAGATAGTTGGCGACCCAATCGATCGCCTGATAGCCAAAATGGCGGAATTCTTCTGGAGTCATGTTTAACGGATCGTCACTGTGCCGGTGGCTGTCATTCTGGCTGCCGCATCGGCTGTAACCTTCCAGTTTCCGTCAAATCGACCCTCCGCCACCACATGGGCCAGCGAACCCTTGAAAAGCAGGTAGTCGCCGAACGTCTCCAAAAGCCCGGGCATCTCCGGTTCGTAGCGGTAAACATCGCGGCCGGCATCGGCAGCGCCCGTCCACCAGGGCAGCCCGGAATTCACCAGCACATAATGTTTTCCGGCAGGCGCGATGAATATCAATCCGTAGTCGGCGGCGCCGGGACTGAGTTCCAGGGGCAAGCGGCCCGCCATGCGCGCGATCAGGGAATTCGTATCGCGGTTGCCGAAAAGAATCAAGTTCGAATCCGCCTGATCGGCGGCCGTCACTGCGGAATCGGGCTTGACCACCAGCTTCACTACAACACGCCGGCGTGCTGTAGACCAGGCGGCAGCCGCTTCGGCCACCGCACGGCGGCGTTCGATTTCTTCAGCCGGCGGCGAATCAGAAGTCCCGTAGACATAGATGTGACGAGCTGCTACTGCCTCCGCCATTGGGCCTTCGCTGCCCGGCTTTTTGCCGGTTGGCTCAAAGCGGCCCGCACGCCATTTTCCGGCGACCATGCGGAAACGCAGGGGCGCCCCTGGTCTGATGCGCATCGGTGCGCCGTCAATGGAAACGATTTGCAGACCGGCGGCCTGCCGGCCTTCCAGGGAAAGCGTGAACCCGAGCAGGTTGCTGGTCTTCACATCAATTTGCCGCTTCCCGTTCCACCGTGCGTCGATACTCGCGAGTTGGCCGGGCGTCAAGCCGTCGATGCGCACCCAATATGCCGTTGAATATTGATACGAATCCGTGACGAATCGTACTCGCGGCGGAAAACGATTTCGCCGGAGTGTCGCGAACCAATCGAAAATCGATGCATTGCGATAGGCGTAATCCCATGAATTGTGCCGCACGCCCGGGAACTCGATGTAATCCACGGGTGAGCCGAGATCGAGCAGACGCTTCTGCCACTGGCGCGAAGAGGCCGCCGGTATTACGGGGTCTTCATCGCCATGAAACAGGCGGATCGGCAGATTCAAGGCATTGGGCGCTAGGGATTCAGTCCCCGGAATCACCGCCGCGCACACTACAGCAACACCGGCCCACACATCCGGTCGCGTCAGCGCCAACCGCAGCGCGCCGCCTCCACCCATGGAAGCGCCGGTTAGATAAACACGGTCAGGGTCCACTGAAAAGCGTCGCTCGACGTCCGCCAGAACGCTGTAGACTTCTTCTTCCGCAATTCCGCGATAGCCCATGGTGCCGCGGGCCAGAGGACTCGCCACGATGAATTCGATGTTTTGCGAAGGCGGCACGAATCGCAGAGATTCCATACCACGTCCGGTAAAGCGAGGTACTTCCCCAAAAATGCGCTTCAGATTCTGCAAGTGATTGGAGTCTTCTTCGTGAAGACTGATGACCAGCGGATACTTTCGCGCCGCGTCGAACTGCCTGGGCAGGTAGAGAGCGTAAGGCTGCTCGGAGTCATCGACATCCGAGTGAACCGACAACACCTGCGCGCCTGGCCGGTATGGTTGTGCAAGTAAAACGGCTGAGCACAATAGCAGATTGGCGCCAACGGCCCGAAGCATCACTCCGAGCCCAAACATAGCGCAACCACGCGCCGAAAGGAAGTAGGGGTCTCTCCGGGGAGACTCGCCGGGTGAGCCGTCTTAACGAAATAGCGGTTGGACCTCGGCCGACACGCGCGCCGGCACCGGTTCTCCAACCCGCATTTCTTCCCAGTTATAGGCGAATTCTCTGCCGCAATCCAGACAGACGACATATGTGCCATGGCGTGCTGCCGTCAAAGCCTGGCGACCGGCTCCCGTACGTCCCGGAGTTTGTGGAAAGCTTGTCCGCCGGTGTGAGCAACCAAAAAGCGAGTTGATAATCGACTGAAGCATTTTGTCAGGCCCTTTCACCAATCTTAGATACAAGCGTAGAGTAATTCGTTTCAAAGACGCTAGTCGCGTAGGTACTAAAGTGTGTACGGGGGCAGACAGTACTGGCCCATTTTTCGGCCGAGTTCGGATTAAATCCCGTTTATCTTAATTTGGAAGCGATGGACTCAGCGATAAGGCGGCCATGAAACCGTCCGTTCTCGATGAATATTTCGTTGGTGTGCATTCCGGCGACAATCACGCCCGCAAGGTAAACACCGGCCTTCTCGCTTTCCAGCGTTTCCGGATTGGTACGCGGCCTAAGTGTCTCGGGCTCTAAGGATATTCCTGTGGAATTCAAAAAAGTCAGATCCGGCTGATATCCGATCAGCGCTAAAACGAAGTCGTTCTTGATGGAAACTTCGCCATCCGGTGTCGCCAAGCGAAGCGAATCCATTTGAATCTCCAATACGCGAGAACGGAAAAAAGCCCGAACTTCACCGCTCTTTATCCGGTTTTCAATATTCGGTTTGATCCAGTACTTTACGGAGTCGGAAATACCGGTACCCCGGTGAATCAGGGTGACGCGCGCGCCCGTCCAAAACAGTTCCAGGGCAGCAATGGCCGCGGAATTCTTGGCGCCGATTACGGCGACATCCTGGTCGTAGAACGGATGCGCGTCTTTGTAATAGTGGAGGACTTTATCCAGGTCTTCACCGGGGACGTTGAGCATGTTGGGAACATCGTAGTAGCCGGTTGCCAACACGATTTTTCGCGCGTAATAAACGTGCGGGCAGTTGAGGCGATCGGTGGTGTGCACTTCGAACGCGTAATCCTCGCCGGCAATCTGGTCCACACGCTCATATTGGCGGACATCGAGTTTGAAATGGTCCGCCACGCGGCGGTAATACTTCAGGGCTTCGGTGCGATTGGGTTTGTCGGCAAAGCTCGTCATCGGAATATTCCCGATCTCGAGCAATTCCGGCGTGGTAAAAAAAGTCATGTTCGTGGGGTAGTTGTAAAGCGAGTTCACCACGCAGCCTTTTTCCACCAGCACCGTTTTCACGCCGCGCTGCTGCAGCTCGATGCCGCAAGCGAGGCCTGTGGGCCCGGCGCCCACCACCAAGGCATCGAAGGACTCGGTCACAACTTTGCCTCCACCTCGACATAGACCTTTTCGAGCGCGCCCGCCAGCGCCGCGGCATCTTTTCCGCCGCCTTCCGCCATATCCGGACGTCCGCCGCCCTTGCCGCCCACAGCCTGCGCGACGGCTCCGACGAGCTTTCCCGCGTGCACTTTGCCGGTGAGGTCCTTGGTCACTGCCGAAACGATCGCGATATTCGAATCCTCAGCCGATGCCAGCACGACCACGGCCGTCTTCCATTTATTGCGCAGCGAATCGGCCAGCGAGCGCATCTGCTGGCGGTCCATGCCATCCAGGCGCGCCGCGAGCACCTTCACGTCCTTCATCGTGCGGACCTGGGATTCGAGCGCTCCGGCAGCCGATTGGGCCAGCTTGTTCTTCAATTGCTCGACCTGTTTCTCGAGCGCCCGCTCGGTTGAAATCAATCGTTCCACGTGTTCGATCAGCTCGGGTTCCGACGCTTTCACCGTATCCGCAATGCGCCGCAATGCATCGGTAGATTCCTGGTAGTGCCGCAGCGCACCCTCGCCCGTGATGGCTTCAATGCGCCGCACCCCGGCGGAAATACTGCCTTCATAAACGATCTTGCAGATGCCGATATCGCCCGTGTGGCTCACATGCGTGCCGCCGCAGAGCTCGCGGCTGAAGCCGGGAACAGTGACCACACGAACTTCGTCCCCATACTTTTCGCCGAACAACGCCATCGCGCCAGTGGCAATTGCCTGGTCAAGCGCCATGACTTTCGTTTCGACTTCGGTATTGAGCAGGATCTGATCGTTCATGAGCCGTTCGACTTCTTCCAGCTCCGCGCGATCCATGGCGGCGTAGTGCGTGAAGTCGAAGCGCAGCCGCGAAGGTTCCACTACGCTGCCTGCTTGTTTGACGTGCGTTCCCAAAACCTCGCGCAGCGCCGCATGGAGCAGATGGGTCGCCGTATGGTTGCGGCGTGTGGAGGCACGCAGCGCCGCCGCCACTTCCGCGCGCAGCACGTCGCCCACGCGAATCGGCAGATGCGCCACAATGCGGTGCACAGAGAGGCCGGGTAAGCCCGGAAACACCGTCTCCACATCGGCGGCCTTCTCACCGGACGCGGCGTACAGCGTTCCATGGTCTCCTACCTGCCCGCCGGTTTCGGCATAGAACGGCGTCTGGTCGAATACCAGCTCCGCGCGGGCTCCGGCCGGAATCTCATCCACGAGTTCACGATCCACCAGCAGACCAATGACGCGGCCCGAGGCTTCCAATTCCCGATATCCCAGGAATCGCGTACGGCCCTGTTCCAGCAGCTTCTGATACCCGGGAACGAGAGCAGCTTTGTCCGCGCCTTTCCAACTGGCGCGCGCGCGCTCCCGCTGCTGCTCCATTTCGCGCTCGAAGCCTTCGCGGTCAATCACCATCTGGTGCTCGCGCGCCATCTCTTCCTGCTCATCGAGCGCCAGCCCGTAGGTGTCGTACAGCTTGAAGGAAACCTCGCCCGGAATGCGGCCGCCTTCAATCGACTTCATCTCCTCGTTGAAGACCTTTTCGGCGGTGAGGAACGTGGTGGCGTAGCGGTGCTCTTCATCCTTCACCACACGCGCGACACGCTGCACACTCTCGATCATCTCCGGATACGCCGGGCGCATCAACTCCGCTACAAAACCGGTGAGCTTGTACAGAAACGGATCTTCGACACCGATCAGCCGCACGTTGCGCATCGCACGCCGCATGATCTTGCGCAGCACGTAGCCGCGGCCGTCATTGGAGGGCAGCACACCGTCATGAATCAGGAACGCGGTAGCGCGCGCGTGATCGGCGGCAATACGCAGCGCCGTATCCGTGCGCTCATCCGAGCCATAACTCACTCCGAACACATCCGCCGCATACGTGATGATAGGGTGGATCAGGTCGGTATCGTAATTGGAAAGCTTTCCCTGCATCACTGCCGCCACGCGCTCCAGACCCATGCCGGTATCGATCGAGGGGTGCGGTAAAGGAGTCAGCACGCCGTTCGCATCGCGGTTGAACTGCATGAATACGAGGTTCCAGATTTCGACGAACCGCCCACCCGCATCGCTGGGAAATTGCTCGTGCTCGCGGCCGGGTTCCGCGGCTTCCACGCCGAGATCGTAATGCACCTCCGAACACGGCCCGCACGGACCGGTCTCGCCCATCTGCCAGAAATTGTCCTTCTCATCCAGCCGGAAGATACGGCTCTTCGGCACGCCAGCGACTTTTTGCCATAGCAGCTCGGCGTCATCGTCCTCACGGAACACCGTGACGTAAAGCTTGTCTTTGGGCATCCCGTAATGATTCGTGAGCAGGTCCCAGGCGAATTCGATGGCTTCCGCCTTGAAATAGTCGCCGAAGGAAAAGTTGCCGAGCATCTCGAAAAAGGTGTGATGACGGCGCGTGTAGCCCACATTTTCCAGATCATTGTGCTTGCCGCCGGCACGCACGCATTTCTGCGAGCTGGTGGCGCGGCGGTAGTCTCGCTTCTCCAGGCCCAGGAACACATCTTTGAACTGATTCATCCCCGCGTTGGCAAAAAGCAGGGTCGGGTCGTTGGCCGGAACCAACGAAGAGCTGCGGACGACGCGGTGCTCGCGCGCGGCGAAAAAGTCGAGGAAACGCTGTCTGATTTCGTGACCTGTCACGGAAATTCCTTCTGGAAGCTGGACTAACTACGATTGTAACGGATGGCCGCGCAAAGACCCGCATGGCCCCTCCGCGCCTTCCGCTCTGCCGGAAAGCCGGTGGGGCACGGCCGCTTCTGGCCGGCGTCACCTTCGGCGAAATCACGCTCGTGGGGATTTCACCCCAGGGCGGCGAGCGCCTGCTCGAAGTCGGCCAACAGATCGCGCCAGTCCTCAATGCCCACCGACACGCGAACCAATCCATCGGTGACGCCGGATTCTGCCAGTTCCTCCGCGCTCATTCCGGAATGGGTGGTGGATTTGGGATGGCAGACCAGCGATTCCACGCCGCCCAGCGAAACGGCGCTCCGCGCCAGCCGCACATGGCGCAGGAATTCGAATGCGGCGGGTTTACCGCCGGCGAATTCCAGAGAGAACAGTCCGCCAGGATAGTCGCATTGTTTGCGGAAAATCCGCATCTGCTCGGGATCTTCAAACAAGGTCGGGTAAATGACCCGGCTCAAATGTTTGTGGCCGTGAAGAGCCTCTGCCAGCCTTTGAGCGTTCTTGCTCTGACGGTTCATGCGAAGGGCTACGGTCGGCAACCTGCTGTCGAGCAGCCAGCATTCATCCGGCTGCAGAATGTTGCCGAACATGCCCCGGCGGCTGCGGATCTTTTGAATCATTTCTGTGGACTTGGCGATTGCCGCACCCGCCACCATATCGCTGTAACCGGACAGATACTTGGTGGCCGAGTACAAAGCCAGGTCCGCGCCGAGCAGCAGGGGATGCTGGAAAGTGGGGCCGAGAAACGTGTTATCCACCATGACCACCGGATGGTCGGAATGCTTCGCCGCGGAATCGGCGGCTCGCTCGATATCCGTCATCAGGAGTGTCGGATTGGCGGGTGTTTCCAGAAATACGATACAGCAATTTTTTGCCCCGCGGATCGCCGCGTCGATTCCGGCCGAGTCCCCGGACCGCACCGGAATGCCGTGTACGCCGAAAGGCTCCAGGAAACTATGGATCAGGCCGGTAGTGCCGCCGTAAAGCGGCGTCGTGTAGACCATGGTGCTGTTCGGCCGCGCATAGGTGAAGCAGGCGGTCATGATCGCCGCCATGCCGGAGTTGAACACCGCCGCATCAGTCGCGCCGGCCTCGAGCGGCACGAGCTGGTCTTCCAGGATCTCCGCATTCGGGTGGGAAAAACGCGAATAGATCAGGTCAGCGCGTTCTCCCTCCGGTGGCTTGATCTTGCCGGTGGTAATGGCAAACGCGCGTTCAGCAGCCTCGGGGCTGGCAAACACGTAGGTGGAACTGCGGAAGACGGCGGGGCGGGCGGAACCAAGCGACAGGCTGGGGTCGAATCCGCGGGTCAGCACCGCGGTACGCGGCCGCACACTGCCATGAGGAGTCTCATGATCCGGCATAAACCCTCTACCCCGAGTGTAGCGCCGCACCGGGAGAGAGAAGCTCGCAAGACATCGCGCGATTGTCGGAAACCGCCCTGAAAGGCTTGTGGAAGAAAGGCTTGTGATCAGGCGCTATATAAACGCCATGGTCTTGATGCCGGAAACATCGAACCGCTTGCGGCAGCGCAGATTCTTGCAAGCCACTTTATCGTCCATCAGCACCATGTAGCTTTGCGCTTTCTGGAAGCGGGCGCGGTCGCGCTCGTCGGCGCCTTGCGGAATGCGGTCTTTCTTGTTGCGCACCATCCAGCGCAGATCGTATGTCTCTGCGCTGTGGCAGAACGGGCAGTTCAACACCATTGGTTTGGTGGTCTGCTCCTCGCGATAGAAAGCCCGTTCGTCCATAACTTAGCGCTGCGCGATCGGAATCCACGGCTGGCCATCCGGCTTGCCTTTGTATTCGGCGCGGGGGCGAATTAGCCGATTGTTGTGGTATTGTTCCAGCACGTGCGCCGTCCATCCGGACATCCGGCTCACGGCGAAAATCGGCGTATAGAGATCAATTGGAATGCCCAGCGAATAGTACGTGGAGGCCGAGTAGAAGTCCACGTTGGGGTTGAGGCCCTTCTCACCCTTTACAGTCTCTTCGATCTTCCGTGAGAGCTTGAAGAGCTTCTCGTGTCCGGTTCGCCGGCCCAACTCTTCAGAAAGCACGCGCAAGTGCGTCGCGCGAGGATCCTCTGTGCGGTAAACGCGATGGCCGAAACCCGGAATCTTCACTTTTCGCGCCAGGGTGCTCTTCACGCGCTCTACCGCGGCTTCTTCACTCCCCACCTCCAGCAGCAGCTTGATCACATCCTGGTTGGCTCCGCCGTGCAGCGGCCCCTTAAGGGCACCGATGGCTGACGTCATCGAGGAAAAGATATCCGATAGTGTCGCGGCCGTCACGCGTGCCGCGAACGTCGAAGCGTTCAGTTCATGGTCGGCGTGCAGAATTAGTGCCACATCGAACGCCTTTTCCATCAGTTCGTCGGGACGCTTACCGGTGAGAGCGTACAGGAAGTTCGCTGCAAACCCGAGCTTGGGGTCGCCCTCGATGATGTAGAGACCCTTGCGCAGACGGTCAAAAGTGGTGACGATCGTAGCCGTCTTCGCCATCAGCCGCACGGCCTTGCGGTGATTGGCCTCGACGGACATGTCCTGCGCTTCGGCGTCGTACAGGCTGAGCATCGACACCGCCGTGCGCAGCACGTCCATGGGAACAGCGGCTGGAACGCTCTTCAGGAAATCGACGACGGGCACCGGCAGGCCCCGCTCCGCTACCAGGCTCTTCCGCAACTGCTCGAGTTCCGCCTCTTTGGGCAGCCGGCCGTTCCACAGAAGAAAAATGACTTCCTCGAAAGTGGCGTGGTCTGCCAGCGTGTGGATGTTGTACCCTCGATAGCTCAGGACACCCTGAAATCCATCGATGTAACAAATCTCGGATTCGCCCGCAATGACGCCTTCCAGCCCTGCCGTTGTCGTTCCCATACCGTTCGCTTTTCTCGCTTATTCTCTATTTTAAGATGCCCGCCGCGGTTTGGCACGCGCGAGATCTCCGATGCCGTAAAATCACTGCTCCGTCCAACCGTGCATGCGGTATTTCCAGGAGCGCAGTATGTCTGCAATCCGATTGTGATGGGGGCATTCCGGAAACGGCGAGAAGCCAACGTTCAGGGTTTGCCGCTCCACCCAAAGCTTCTTCACTCCCGCCTTCCCCGTGTCTACGTCCACAATCACACCGGATCCGCAGGACTGCACATCCCGGATCACGACGTTGGTGACCGGTGCGGAAGGATCGTTCCAATCCTTCATGAACTCATCCATGGGATAACCGGTGCACGGACGGTTAGGGGTGCATCCCCAAAGCGCGTATGCTCCTTCGTAGTCGTGAGCCGATAGCAACTGGAAGAACCGCTCCACCTGCCGTTCCTCGCTGTGGTTGTGAAAGACCAGGTAGAGGACACCGGCGAGAATTGCCGCGCCAATGATCGAGACGATCACCGTCTTAGTGATCTTCTCGCGGCGTTCGTCGCCGGCTCCGTATTGGTCGAGGTATCCGGCCATGCCCTTGATCCGATCCAGCTATTTCGCCGGATACGCTTGATCGTAGGCGGCGATGGCGTCAGAAGTGATCTCCATGGCGGGCTTGAAGTACACGGTGCTCGAAACATCCACCACCATGTCGAAGCCTTTTTGCTCCGCCAGTTTCTTAACCACTTCGCTCATCTTTTGCGTGGCCTTCGAAAGAATGTCGTTACGCTCGTTGCTGACGTCTGTATTCAGATCGTCCGTCTGGCGCTGCAGATCGCGCTGCTTGCGCTGCCCGTCTGCCTGTAGATTGGCCGCTTGCTCTTCCGTCAGCTTGCCGGAGTTCAATTGCTGCTGGATTCCAGAGAGCTCGGTCTGTAGCTTCTCGAGCTCCTGCTGGCGCGGCTTGTACTTGGCCTCCATTGCCGCCGACGCTTTCTTGATCTCAGCCGTTTCGAGCACCGCGCGCTGCAGGTTGATCACAGCAACCTTGGTTGGAGCCGGCGCAGCACTTTGCGCCGGGGCGGCGGTCTGCGCCGGCGCCATACCCATGGAAAAGAGGGCGACCGCGAACAGTCCGGTGCCCGTCCGTAACGACATGAAACAACTCCTGGTTGGTGTGTAGACTCTATAGGTTAGCACACCCTATTCCAAAACCCCCAGGATCTCATCTTCCCGGAGAATCAGGTATTCAGTTCCGTCAATCTTGATCTCCGACCCCGAATACTTTCCGAATAATATGCGGTCACCCGCCTTGACTTCCGGCGCCACGCGCTCGCCTGTATCGAGCAGCTTTCCGTTACCCACCGCTCTCACCTCAGCCTGCTGAGGCTTTTCCTTGGCGGAATCCGGGATGATGATGCCGCCCCGAACCTGCTCTCCTTCATCCAATCGCTTCACCAGCACTCGATCATGTAATGGTCGTAATTCCATGCAGCACTCCCACTCGATTATATACACCTTCGCCCGGCGCGCCTTGTGCACGCACCGCAAATGGGGCCATGCCCTCGCTGGCGCTGACTGTCCGAAACGGCTCACGGGTTTTCTGTCCACAGTGTAGACACAGCGCGTGGCTTGGCTCTGTCCACTCTCTGGACATCGCTTCTGCAATTTATTGATTTTATTGGCTGAATGCTTCGGCTATTGGGGTGCATTCCCTACTTTCGTTAGTAGGGGCGATACCAATGCGACAACCAAGGCAAACAAAAGAGCGACGAGAGAAATCACGTTTCGAGATTCAACGCGAACTACGCTACAAGGTCTTGGAAGGCGAAAGAACCATAGCCATCGGGACCGGCTGTACGCTGGACATCAGCAGCAATGGCGTGGGATTCCAGACGGAAACTGCGCTGAGGCCAGGCGTCCTCATCGAGCTCTCGGTCAGTTGGCCGGTGCTGCTCGACGATTCGTGCCCTATGCGCCTCGTGATTTTTGGCCGGGTGATCCGCAGTAGCGGCCGCGTTTCTGCTTGCACGATCGACAAATACGAATTCCGTACGCAGAGCCGTACTTACGTCGCGCCTTCTTCTGGTGGCAATGATTCCCGGCTCTTGCGATGGGCGGATGCGGTCCGTAAAGAGGCCTCGAAGACCACCGATGCCTGCTCCCGCTGCTGATGGAGAGAGAGTGGCTGATGCGGCCGTACAATCACTTATCGGAAGCGGGGGCGGCGGGAGCGGGCTTTGATTCAGACTTCGATTCCGTTTTTGTTTCGGATTTCGATTCGGTCTTGCCGTTGGAGGAAGAGCCCGAATGGGATTTTCCGTTCTTGCCGTAATCGGTCACGTACCAGCCCGAGCCCTTAAACTGCAAAGCCGGCGGCGACAAGAGCCGTTCCACCTCGCCTCCACAACCTTCGTGGGTTTTCAACGGCTCGTCTGAGAACTTCTGGATCACTTCGAAAGTATTGCCACACCGATGACACTGATATTCGTATAGCGGCATAACCCTTTTGTAAAACAAATCTGCCTCATTTTACCACGCCAAGGCGTTGCAGCGGCCATCGGCAGGGGTTTGCCGCCATTTCCCGTGCAATTCGGCGTGGCGCTAACCTTTGCGACAGGCGCATCGTCCTATGAAGTGAGAATGAGACACAGGGCTTCCATTGCGGTACTGGCAATCGGGATATTGGGCGCCAGCGTGTTCGGCGCGCCTTATTATGGCAGCGTAGTGTCTTCCGCGCGCACTTTTCAGCGCTATTTCAGGGATTTGGATGAGGCGGGCAGTTCTTTAAATCCAATTGAGCGTGTGGTCTACAGCCTGTTGCTGGCCCATACGCAGGAGAAGGAAGGTGCGGCGCCGGGACGCCGCACCTGAGGGATTACCGCTTCCGCTTGGTGGTGCCTTTTCTAGCGGGCCTTGCAGCGACGCACGGAGTGACATTTAAGCCATCGACCTTGGCTTTTTCCGTATCCATCGTCAGCATAAAGGGCTGCTGTGTGAAAGCGCTTGGAACGCCTTCCCACTGAATCGCAGTTCCGAGCGCCGGCTTTCCGGTCAGAGCCGCGTCCAGTTTCAACGTGACTTCCGGAGTAGTGGCATCCGAAACGGCCACGACCAGCTCACGGGAACGACATGCAGGTTTGGCGTCTACCACCGTGCCCTTTAACTGTGGGAACTGCGTGCCCTTTACCTGCGAGTCGAAATACGTCGACCCGTCAGGCGCAACCAGCTTCTCTTTCACGGCTAGCCAAGCCGCTAGCTCGGGATGTTCCTGCTGGAATTGAGCCTGCTTGGCCGCTTCGATCTCTGCCTTCGATTGAATCTTGAAATCCGCCGATGGGAAAGGAGCGGTGAGCGCCTGCTGTTTCAATTGATCCAGGCCTTCATCGCTGCCGTGGAAATCACTGTAGACCTTCTTCAGGTAGTTATCCACCTGGGTTCGCATTTGCGGGTTCAATCCACCCTGCGCCGGATCGAGAGCCGCCGCGCGGGCGATTTCATAAATTGCTTTGGCATTCTTGTCCGGATTCTGCTGGAAGATCAACGCACGGCCCAATTGGTAAGCTGCCAAACCGCTGTTCGGATATTTCTGCAATGCCTGCGTGTAAATCTGCTCGGCCGTTGCGTAATCTTTCTTCTGCATTGCCTCATCGCCCGGCTGCATGGCAGTCCACGCCATGGCTGCATTCACCCAGGTGAGAGTCGCATTCGCGAGTTTTTCGACTTCGCCGCGGGTCTTGGTCCAGTCGGCCTCGCTCATGTTGGCGGGCTTTTTGTTGTCCGCGAAGAAGACATTCAGATTGTCAATTAGTTCCTGAGCGGCGGCCCTGCCCTGTTCCACCTGCTCCGGCGTTGGCTTGCCGATAGCTTGGGCGTTCAGCGCGATCATGTAAAGCGCGTTTGCGCGAATCGTGTCCTTGTTCTGCCCGCTCGGTGTCTTGAGATACTGCTCGCCGTACTCCAGCACCTTGTCCGGCTGCTTCATCTTGGCGTACACCTGTTCGGTGTAATAGATCCGATCGTCCTTATAGTCGGACTCCGGATACTTCTGTGTCCATGTCGCCAAATCCTGCAACTGTGTGTTGGGGTCGGTGTTGCCTTGGAAATCTTTCAAGAATTTGTTAAAGAGGTCGTATTCTCCCTGGTCCTTTACCTTTTTCTGGGGTGGTGTTCCCCCCCCTTGGTTTTGGGCCTGGGTAGCCTGTTGTGCGCGCGCAATCTGCGCCACCCCGGTTACGAGAACGGTCCCAACAGCGACCGAAGCCGCAACCCCCATCCATTTTCTGAAAAACATTCGCACATGCGCCTCCTGCCTCTGTCCGCTTTTTAGTTGTGACTACTACGGCTTGCTCGTCCGCTCTTCCAAATTCTGGCATCGTGCCACCGGTCTTTGGTTACCGGTATGCACTTGCGGAGTATAGCCGAACCACTTTCGTGGCGCAACTGATTGGACGCCAGTTTGGAGATGCGGGTTCCGAACCCAAATCATACCAGATCAACGGTATGCTAGAAGTCGCTCGCCATGCGATTCCTGGATTTGGGCGTCATTCTGGTTTATTTGGCCGGCATCACCTGGTTTGGCGCCCGCTTCCGCCACACGCAGAAGAGTCTGCGGGATTATTTTCTCGGCGGGCGGAACGCGCCCTGGTGGGCCATCAGCCTCTCCATCGTTTCCGCGGAAACCAGCACGCTGACCATCGTAGGAACGCCGGCCCTGGCCTTCACCGGCGACCTGGGATTTCTGCAAATTGTCTTCGGCTACCTGCTGGCGCGCATCGTTATCTCCGTGCTGCTGCTGCCGCACTACTTCCGCGGTGAAATGTTCACGGCCTACGAACTCATGCGCCGCCGCTTCGGCGAGAACATCCGCAAGCTCACCGCAACCATCTTCCTGGTCACACGCGCTCTCGCCGAAGGCGTGCGCGTGTTCGCCATCTCGCTGGTGATTTCGATTGTGCTGGGCACGGGAGAAATCGGTTCGATTATCCTCATCGTGCTGCTCACGCTTTTTTACACTTTTGAAGGTGGCATGACGGCGGTGATCTGGACGGACGTGATTCAGATGAGCCTTTATGTGGCGGGCGCAGTGCTAAGCTTTTTCGTAATCCTTGGCAAGATTCCCGGGGGATGGGAACATGTGATGGCAGTGGCCGGAGCGGCGCACAAGTTCACGATTTTCGACTTCCGGTTCTCCCCGACCATGGAATTTTTCTCCCGCCCTTACACCTTCTGGGCTGGAATCGCGGGCGGCTGCTTTCTCACCACGGCCAGCCACGGCACCGACCAGCTCATGGTACAGCGTCTGCTTGCGGCGCGTAATGAACGGCAGAGCCGGACCGCACTGCTGGCGAGCTGGGCCGTCATCTTCGTGCAGTTTTCCCTGTTTTTGCTGATCGGTGTTCTGCTCTACGTCTATTACCAGGACATGCACCTCACCCCTCCGGCTGAAATCGACCGCATTTATCCTTCGTTTGTCTGGAACAATCTGCCCGCAGGCTTGGCGGGCCTCATCACCGCCGCAATCCTGGCGGCCGCCATGGCCAATTTAAGCGCCGCACTGAATTCGCTCTCTTCCACGACCATCGTCGATTTTTATCGCGCACGCTCCCGCGCCGGCGTCGAGCAGCAGTCCGTCCGGCTGGCGCGGATCACGACTGTCGTTTGGGGACTGGTGCTGCTCGGGATCGGCATCGTCGCGCGGAATTGGGGCTCAGTACTGGTGGCGGGCCTGACGATCGCCTCCATTCCATCCGGCGCGCTGCTGGGAGTTTTCCTGCTGGGCGTTCTTACGAAAAAGCCGCGCCAAGCCGCCGCTATTGTGGGCGCCACAGCCGGAATCATGGTCATCCTCTGGGTACGGTTCTACACGCCGATCGCATGGACTTGGTACGTCCTGATTGGCACGACCGTGACTTTTGCTGCGGGATGGATTGCTTCTCTATTCGAACGTCCGCTGCCGCCCGAAGAGGTGATGGTGCGCGAACCGGTGGGCGGCCTGCCGCACTTGCCGGATCGCCGCACGACTGCCGAGGATTAACTCCGCATGGAAAATCAAAAGCGAACGGAACTCAAACGCGAATTGGGCGCCTGGACCGCTGCCTCGCTGGTAGTCGGCACGGTTATCGGCAGCGGCATTTTTCTGGTGCCGCGATCGATGATTCAGCGCGTGGGCACGCCGGAAATGGTGGCGATCGTCTGGGTCGTCGGAGGATTGCTCTCGCTCGCCGGGGCGCTCAGTTATGCGGAACTCTCGGCCGCTATTCCGGAAGCCGGCGGCGAATACGCCTATCTGCGGGAAGCCTACGGACCGGTCTGGGCGTTTTTGTATAGCTGGACACAAATGTGGGTCGCAAAAAGCGGCTCAATTGCGTCATTAGCAACCGGATTTTTCTACTATTTAACCACTTTTTTTCCTTCCCTCGATGTTGTGTTTTATTCCATACCTCTGCCGCTCGGGCCCAAGGGAGGACCGCTGGAATTCAGCTACGGCCAACTATTCGCCATGGCGCTGATTCTCGCTTTGGCCTGGCTGAACTATGGCGGTGTGAGATTGGGCGGCAACGTACAAGTGGGCGTGACAGCCGTCAAGGTGCTGTTAATCGCGGGGATTATCGTGATCGGGCTGGCTTTCGGACATCCGCACGCCGCGAATGGCGCGCCGATCGTTCCGCTTTCGACCGCGGGATTTTTCGCGGCGCTGGTGGCGGCGCTTTGGGCCTATGATGGCTGGAATAACGTGGCCATGGTGGCATCGGAAATTCGCGCGCCGCAAAGAAATCTTCCGCGCGCATTGATCGGCGGCACAGCGGCGGTAATGGGCATTTATTTATTGGCGAATAGTTCTTATTTTCACGTCCTTTCGGCGGGCCAGGTGGCCGGCAGTGAACGCGTGGCGGCGGATATGATGCATCGAATCCTGGGCAATGCGGGCGCCAATGCGGTCTCGATTGCGGCCATGATCAGCATCTTCGCGGCACTCAATGGCTCCATCCTCTCGGGCTCGCGCGTGCCCTATGCGGCAGCGCGGGAAGGCCTGTTTTTCCGGGCTTTCGCGCGAGTTGACCCAAACCACGGCACGCCCGGAGTTTCCATTCTGGCCTTGAGCGCGTGGTCCGCGCTGCTGGTGCTTTCCGGACGGTACGAACAATTGTTCACCTACGTGATCTTTGCCAGTTGGATTGTTTATGGCATGACGACCGCAGCGGTAATTGTCCTCCGTTTCAAGCGTCCGGATTTATCTCGGCCGTACCGTACCACGGGTTATCCCTTTGTACCGGTACTTTTCGTGGCCGCCGCAACGGCAATCGTAATATCCACTCTGTTTGATTCTCCGCGCGAATCGTTGATGGGGATCATCTTGATTCTGCTTGGCCTTCCGTTTTATTTTTACTGGAAACACCGGCGGACAAGCGCTATTTGAATTCTTTCCAGTACCGGTGGATACCGCGTGCAGGACGAGAGGTACGCGCGGCATCTGTGAATTCACAATCAATGTTGAAAATCCCTGGCGTTTGGAGTAAAAAAGCAGGTGTATAATCAAATCATAAGTTGATTTGGCCAGTATTGAGCTCGCGGAATAGAGCTGGAGTGGAACGGGAAGGTAAGAACCATGGACGTCACAAAAATCCTTTCAGAATTAAAAGAGGAGCGGGGGCAGATCGAAGAAGCGATCTTGAGCTTGGAGCGGTTGGCGCGCGGCAGAGGCCGGCGCCGTGGCAGGCCTCCTTCCTGGATGTCGGAGATCACAACCAAACGCCGCGGGAGGCCACCGGGAAGTAAGAATAAAGTGGCTGCGGCGGGTGCAGCGCCCAAAGGCGCTGCGGTCGCTTAAGCGAATCGGCAAAATCGGGAACGGGCCGGTAGTTTTGCTCAACTGCCGGCCCGTTTTGCATTTACCCGCCGCGTTTTAAAGCGTCTGCGGCGCTTCCCCTAAGGTTACGCGCACCGTTTTGCGAGCCCCGTCCCGGAAAATAGTCAGGTCCAACGCATCGCCGGCATGTTTACGGTTGAGTTCGCGCTGCAACGTATCGGTTCCTTCCACCGGCTGGCCATCCACCGCCACAATTAAATCGCCGCCGATTCCCAGCGGATAATTTCCCACGATTACCTGCCGGCGCGGACCTCGCAGGCCCGCTTGCTCCGCCGCAGAACCACGCTCCAGCCGTTGAATCAACAAGCCGCCCTGCGAAGGTAATCCCAACATATCGGCCAGATCGCCTGCCACATACACCGTGGTAATTCCGAGAGCCGGACGTGTGACCCGTCCGCGCTGCTGGAACTCTTCGAGCATTGCCTTGGCGCGATTGACCGGCATGGCGAAACCGAGGCCGATATTTCCCTGCTGTCCATAAATGGCCGTATCAATTCCGATCACCGAGCCGTGCGAATCAAGCAGCGGGCCGCCGCTATTGCCGGGATTAATCGCGGCGTCAGTCTGAATCATGCCTTCCAGAACTTCGTTATCGGTCTGGATGCTGCGTCCGAGCGAACTCACGATGCCCGTGGTCAATGTTCCGGCGAAGCCGAACGGATTGCCAATGGCCAGCACCTTCTGGCCGACCACGAGATTATCGGAATCACCGAGCTTCAAGAACGGAAGCTTGCGGCCCGCATCGATTTTGATCAGCGCCAGATCGTTGCGTGTATCGATGCCCAAAATCTTTGCCTTATACACCTTCTTATCCGACAGCGTGACGGTCAATTGCGCCGTGCCGCTCACCACGTGATTGTTCGTGAGGATCTCGCCGGTCGGGTTAATCAGAAAACCCGAGCCGGTGCCTTTTTCCGGATAAAGCTGGAAAAACCATCCTTCTCGATACACCACCGACGTAATATAAACCGTGGCCGCGCGCGAAGCCTTGTAGATGTCGATGTTGTTCTGCTCGTCGGGAAAGAATCCGGCGCTTTCCGCGGCGGCGGGTGAGGTCCAGAGCCGCTCGGCGGAGCGTACGGGTTCGAAGAATCGCGCCACATTCCAATGCGCTACCGATGTGAAATAGAGAAACGTGGCCACCAGAACCACCGCCCAGAGAAAAGGTCGCAAGAATTTCATGATTCGATCCTCCGCAATGCTTCGTAAACTGCCCGGGTTTGCCGCAGGGTTGCGGCCTTGTCCCCGGAAGTGTCAATAACGTAGTCAGCAAATTTCCGCTTTTCCTCCAGCGGCATTTGCCGGCTGAGGCGGGCGCGCACATCCGTTTCCAAGGCGCCCCGCCGCAGAGCGCGCGCCACCTGCTGTTCCTCCTGGCAGGTCACCAGAATGATGCGGTCAAACTGCTTGTAGATTCCTGTTTCGATCAGGATGGCCGCTTCCACGACTGCAATGCCGTGCGGCTCGCGCGCAGCGAATTCTGCGATTAATTTGTCTTGCCGCTCTCGAACCGGCGGATGCACCAGGCTGTTGAGGCGCTCGAGGCGGGCGGGATCGTTGAACACGCGAGCCGCCAGCAGGCGGCGATTGATGGTGCCATCCGGCGCCAGAATCTCGCGCCCGAATTCGTTCACGACCGGCTGATAGGCGGGCCCGCCAGGAGCCAGCACTTCGTGCCCCAGCTCATCGGCGTGGATCAGGAAACAGCCGCATTCCGCCAAAGCCTCTCCCACAAAAGTCTTCCCGCAGGCTAACCCACCCGTCAGTCCCACTTTCAGCATAAGGCGGCGCGCCGCTCCGCTGACGTGACGGTGTTCACCATCAACATGGCGATGGTCAGCGGCCCCACACCGCCCGGCACCGGTGTATACGCGCCGGCGGTTTCCGCAACATCGAGAGGATGCACATCGCCTAATAAAACGCTGCCTTTCTGGTCGAATGCCGCCAGCCTTTCGGGAGAATCGTGGAAGATTTGCGCGGCCGTTTCCCGCTCCTTCACGCGATTCATTCCCACGTCGATGACCGTGGCGCCCGGCTTGATGAATTCGCGCGTGATCAACGCCGCACGCCCCATGGCCGCCACCAGAATATCGCCCTCGCGGCAGACCGCCGCCAGATCTTTCGTCTTCGAGTGGCAAATGGTCACCGTGGCATGTTCGTGCAACAGAAGCAGAGCGACAGGCTTGCCCACAATGTCACTGCGCCCCACAATCACGGCGCGCTGCCCGGCGATCGGAATTCCGTATCGCTTCAGCAATTCGATGATGCCCGCGGGTGTGCACGCGCGCGGAGCCGGCAGACCCGCCACCATGTTGCCCACATTGCAGGGATGAAAGCCGTCCACATCTTTTGCCGGCGAAACCGCGAGCAGAATCCGCTTCGTATCGACCTGCGGCGGCAGAGGAAGCTGCACCAGGATGCCGTCAATTTCCGGCCGCGCGTTCAATTTCTCCACCAGCGCGAGCAATTCTTCCGTGGAAACGGTATCGGGAGGAGTGAGGGTTTCCGAAAAGATACCCAGTTCCTGGCAGGTCTTCACTTTGCTGCGGACATAAATTTCCGAAGCCGGATTGTGCCCCACCAGCACCACAGCAAGTCCCGGCGTGCGGCCGGCCGCGGCGAGCGCCGCTACACGTGGCTTCAACTCATTCTTAATGTCATCGCGAACGCGATTTCCGTCGAGGATTTGCGCCATTCTCCTCAATCATAACGTGGGCTGGCGCCGGGCCTCGCCGCGACACCGGACGCTCCGGTGCATAATGCGCCTGTAGCGATTCGGCCGCTGCGCGGGCCTCCTCACCTTCAAGCTGGGTGTGCAGCTCCGTCGCAATCTCCAGAAACTTGCGATACCGCGGCTCCCAGATTTTCAAAAACGGCCGCGGGTCGAGACGGCCCTGCACCGGACCGCGCTGGTAGAGCCTCGCTTCGAATGCCTGGCTGACCAGATTTTTTTCCAACCGTTCGCGGCAGGCGTCCTTCAGAATCCCGGTGAGCCACAACAATTCCTGACGATCGAGCCGGGCGAGGGGGTTCTTCGAATCGGGCATGGCCTAACTAAAAGGTATAGCAGGAGAGTGTGTCCGCCGCATCCACTTTTTTCGCCGGTTGCGCGCAAGTCACCGGAACCTGCAATTTCCCGGCACGTCTCGCATAATGTGGAATCGAGTTTCCTGCTAAGCTGTCAGATTGCAGACAACTACCACGGCTCTCACGAGCCGGAAAGAGCGTAGCACCAAATGACACCGAATCCTGCTCTAGGCGTCTTTTTTCATTGGCTGGGCGGCTTGGCCTCCGGCAGTTTTTATGTTCCCTTTCGTGGGGTAAGAAAGTGGTCGTGGGAGACGTTTTGGCTGGTCGGCGGCGTCTTTAGCTGGATCATCGCGCCCTGGGTGATTGGCAGCTTCATGACCAATGACCTGCTGGCGGTGCTGCACGAAACATCGTGGAACACGATTTTCTGGTGCTACTTCTGGGGCGTCTTGTGGGGTTTTGGCGGCCTGACTTTCGGCCTGACGATGCGATACCTCGGGATGTCGTTAGGCATGGCCATGGTACTGGGTTACTGCGCGGCTTTCGGCACATTGATGCCGCCGATTTTCCACGGCACCTTCATGAGCCAGGTGGTGGGAACTATTTCCGGCCATGCGATTCTCATCGGCGTCGGTGTTTGCCTGCTGGGCATCGCGGTAGCGGGGTTCGCGGGCATGTCCAAGGAAAAGGAGATGTCGGCGGAGCAGAAGACGGCTATCATCTCCGAATTCAACCTGAAGAAGGGCGTGCTGGTAGCGACGTTTTCGGGGGTCATGAGCGCCTGCTTCGCCTATGGATTGGATGCCGGCAATCCGATCAAGCAGCTCACGATGCAGCATGGCACCACAACGCTATGGCAAGGCTTGCCGGTGCTGGTGGTCGTGCTGCTGGGCGGCTTCACGACCAACGCGATCTGGTGCATCATCCTGAACATCCGCAATCACACCGGGCATGAATATCTCAGCCCGATTGCACGCGGTCCTCAACACACAAAAGAAAACGGCGCGATTCTAGAAAACGCCGTAGACGCACCGAGCGAAGAGCTTGCTGCCCGCGCGGTGGCCGTGAAGGCAGCGCCGGCTCGCGACTCCCTCCGCGTTCCGCTGCTTGCCAACTACTTCTTCTCCGGCCTCGCCGGCGTCACGTGGTATTTCCAATTTTTCTTCTACACCATGGGTGAAACGCAGATGGGCGCGTACAAATTCTCCAGTTGGACGCTGCACATGGCGAGCATCATCATCTTCAGCTCTCTCTGGGGCCTAGGGCTGCATGAGTGGCGCGGCGCCAGCGGCCGAACGATGCGGCTGCTTTATTTCAGCCTGTTCCTGCTGGTCGCTTCCACGGTGATCGTCGGTTACGGCAATTACCTGGGGACACTACCGGCTACGCACTGAGACTTTGCGGAAAAACGGCCGCTGCCGAGGTCTCGATGCGGCGCTGTTTTCCGCGTTGTCTCATCGCGCAGCCGAAGTTCCCGGAAGTTTCTATTGAGCCTTCCGGCCTTCGGCTTTGACCAGCTTTTGCAAATCACGGTCCAACGCAGCGCCATCGAACGGAACCACGATGACTTTGCTGCCGTGATTGTCATTGCCCAGTTCCTTCTCCTTCGGCACGTCGAGAGCAGCGAACGTAAAGTATGCTACGTGGCCGTGCTCCAGCAGGACTCCGGGACGCTCCAGTTTTTCCCAGTGATTGACCGTGCCGTCTTTGTAGCGAATGAAATTGGTCGTGGGGTCATAGGCGAGGCCGCGGTCGGTCCAGTTGGCGATTCCATCCGGCGAAGTGAGGTGGAAGGCCTTCCGCTCGCTCCAGCAATTGGCCACGATGTGATAAAGTCCGCCGCTGTACCAAATGACCGGGTCTTCCAAATCCCGCGTGGGAAGACCGGGAATGCCCGCGTAGATGCTAGGACCCTGGATCTTGTACGGCCCCAAAATACCGTCGGAACTGATCCAGATGGCTCCGGACCGCGGCACGATCTCGAACTTCCCGTCCGGCCGCAGCAGCACGCTGACGTTGGACATGCGTGCGTCGCGGGGATTGAAGCCGTTCGCGTCGACCTTGATCGACCCTAGCTGCTTCCACGGTCCGTCGAGCGACTGCGAAACGAAGACGTCCCCAGGCCGCGTCTCACTCACGACAACGGCATAACGCTTGTCCGGAAGAACCAGCGCGGTCACGTTGTGCCCTTTGCCTCCCTGATTATCCGGCCACGCCATACCCATATCCTTATATGGACCGAGGGCATTGCGGCTCACTGCATGGACGGCTACAGATCCGAACCAACCACGGTGGCCTTTGCTCTGATCCCAGCGGCTCGCGAACATGTGGTATCTGCCGTCCGGCCCCTTGATGATTTGGCCGTCCCAGTAGCACCATTGCTTCATGGTCGAATCCTCGAGGCCGTTATCGGGATCGCGCGGGAGGACGTTATCCGCGCCCCAAACGTCCTTCGTCAACTTTGTCTGAGCAGGAATTGGAAGGAAGTAGTCGATGAGGGTCTTGTCGGCACCAAACACGGCGCCGGTGCAGAGCAAAGCCAGTATCGTGAGACGCATGCCCGCTATAGTAGGCCTTAGGCATGAATATGTCAATAAAAAACGTTAACTGTAAGGTCAACCGGGACTCATTGGTTCTTTGTTTTCGACTCTCGCCGAAAAGGAGAATCGACATAGCGCCAGCGACGGTTCTTTCCTTGTGCAACGCCGGCTTCAGCCGCTGCCATTCCGACGCGCTGGTTAAAATAGAAGGAGAGTGTCCGGAGTCTACATCTCCTACCCCTTCTGCGCGCAAAAGTGCACTTACTGCAACTTCGCTTCCGGTGTATTTCCGCGTGCGCTCGAAGCGCGCTATCTCGACGCGCTCTGCGATGAGATTCGCGGTCACGCCTGGGAATGGGCCCCGGAAACGGTGTATCTGGGCGGCGGCACACCGAGCCTGCTCGACTATGACGCACTCGGCCGGCTGCTGACTCTCGTCCCCGGACGCCCGTGGCGCGAAGCCACGATGGAAGCCGCGCCCGGCACGATCACCGCGGCGCGCGCTGCCGAGTGGGCTGCTTACGGCATTACGCGCGTCAGCCTCGGCGTGCAATCTTTCGTCGAAAACGAGATTCGCCGCACCGGGCGCAAGCACACGGCACAAACTGTAGCGGACGATTTGCGCACGCTCGCCGGTGCCGGGATCAGCAACGTGAATATCGATCTGATTGCCGGACTCTCCGGTCAAACCGCCGCGAGTTGGGGGGAATCGCTCGATTGGATTGAGCGACTCGCGCCGCCACACGTCTCCGTCTACATGCTGGAAATCGACGAGGACAGCCGCCTGGGCCGCGAACTGCTGCTCGGCGGCGTTCGTTACGGCGCTTCCGATGCGCCTTCCGAAGATGAGACGGCGGAGTTCTACGAAACGGCCGTGGAGCGGCTGGCCGCGCTCGGCATTCCGCGCTATGAGATTTCCAACTTCGCGCGGCCTGGGTTTGAATCGCTCCACAACTTGAAATATTGGAAACTCGAACCTTACGCCGGCTTCGGAGCTGATTCTCATTCCTTCGATGGCCGCGTGCGCCGGCGCAACGCAGACTCGGTTGAGGAGTATCTCGCAGGCGCAGGAGCGGAATCCACCGCCGCGAATCTCGACGAAGAGCGCTTCTTCGTGGGCCTGCGGCTGATGGCGGGCATTCGCCCCGCGCCTGCCGAGTGGCGCCGCTTCGATACACCGATTCGCCGCTTCCTCGACGCCGGTCTGCTCGAAACCGAGCACGACACGCTGCGCCTCACCAGCCGCGGCGTGCTTTTATCCAACGAAGTATTCCAGGAGTTTCTCGATTCATGATTGACCTTCGCAGCGACACCGTGACCAAACCCACCGCCGCCATGCGGCGCGCCATGATGGAAGCCGAAGTTGGCGACGACGTTTATGGCGAAGACCCCACCGTCAATCGACTGGAGCAGAAGGCCGCCGAAATTACGGGCAAGCAGGCCGCGCTGTTCGTCCCCTCCGGCACCATGGGTAACACGATCGCGGTTAAGCTGCACACGGAGCACGGCCAGGAAGTGATCTGCGAAGCGCGCGCTCATTTGCTCAATTACGAACTGGCCATGATGGCGTGGTTTTCCGGCTGCGTCGCGCGACCCATTCCAACCGATGACGGCATTCTGACGTGGGAGAAGATTGAGCGCGAGATTCGGCCACATGCGCCGAATTGGGCGGCAACCGGCCTGATTGAAATTGAGAACACACACAATATGGCGGGCGGCACGGTTTATCCGATGGAGACGGTCCATGGAATTTGCGCCGGCGCGCACGAGCGTGGATTGAAAGTCCACATGGATGGCGCACGCGTGTTCAACGCTTCGACCGCGCTCGGCATTCCGGTGCGCGAGATCGTGGCGCCAGCCGATACCGTGATGTTCTGCCTTTCGAAAGCGCTTGGCGCGCCGGTGGGCTCGCTGATCGCCGGGCCGTCAAACCTGATCGCTCGCGCGCGTCTTTACCGCAAGCGCCTGGGCGGCGGAATGCGGCAAGCGGGAGTCCTCGCCGCAGCCGGACTGGTGGCGCTGGAACAGACTCCGCCGCGCTTGGCCGAAGACCATGCCAACGCGAAATTTTTAGCCGCAGGGTTGGCCGCAATTCTGGGCATTCAGCCCAGCCTACGCCCGTCTTCGGCCAAAGTGCTCTCCACCAACATCGTGATCTTCGACGTTTCAGCTACGGGGTTGGCCGCTTCCGAAATCAGCGCGCGCCTTCGCCAGCGCGGCGTATTGATCAATCCGATCAATGCGCGGCAGATGCGCGCGGTCACGCATTACGACGTCAATCGTGATCAATGCCGGAGCGCGCTGGAAACGTTGGCCGAAGTGGTTGCGGATACGCACAGCCGAGCTACTGTGGCCCAACGAAACTAAGAAGAGACATCATTGGGACGCGCTATCGGGCGCGCTTGCCGCGGATTTGCGCAGCGCAGCCGTGCCGGCACGCAGCGTGTCCACGATCGCATCGACATCGAACACAGCGCCGCCCCACGTACCGCCGCTTACTCCCTGAAGCGCGGCCCAGAGACGCGTTTCGGGAGGCAGCGAAGGATCAGGCGCCAAGTCAGCACGTGGCGGACGCGCCGCTAGCACCGCCGCCGCTTCGTCTGGCGAAAGCGGGACGCCATCGGCTTCCACCAGATGCACAGAGCCTTCGAGCTGAACTCGGTCGATGAGGATCTCCACGATGTCGCCTTCTCGAAGCTTGCCGATGGGCCCACCGGCTAATGCTTCCGGTGAGACGTGGCCGATGCAGGCGCCGGTGGAAACGCCGCTGAAACGCGCGTCCGTGATGACGGCGATCTGCTTGCCGAAATCCAGATGCTTCAGCGCCGACGTGATCTGGTAGATCTCTTCCATGCCGGAGCCCAAGGGCCCGCGGCAAATCAGCACCAGGATGTCGCCGGGTTGAATGCGGCCGGGCCCCGTGCTCTTGATCGCAGCGATGGCTGTGGTTTCCGTATAAAACACGCGCGCCGGGCCGCGTTTCCGATAGACGCCATCCGCATCCACCACGCTCGGATCGATGGCCGTGCTCTTGATGACCGAGCCTTCGGGCGCGAGCGTACCTCGCGGGAACGTCACGGTGGAAGTGAGGCCACGGGCGCGAGCAGAATCGGGGTCCATGATGACATCATCGGGATCGACGCCGTCGCGCTCGCGAAGCATGCGGCGCAGTGTGGCGCGGCGCTCGGATTGTTCCCACCAATCGAGCATGGAATCGAGCGTCTCACCGCTGGCCGTCAGCACTCGCGTATCGAGCAGCCCCGCACGGCGCAGGTGCAGCATCACCTCCGGCACGCCGCCTGCCTGGAATACCTGCACCGTGGGATGCGATTTGGGGCCGTTCGGCAGCGCATCGACCAGGCGCGGCACTTGCCGGTTGACGCGCGTCCAATCTTCGACCGTGGGACGCTTCAGGCCGGCCGAGTACGCAATCGCGGGAAGATGCAGAATCAGATTCGTCGAACCACCGAAGGCGGCGTGCAACACCATGGCATTGCGCACCGAAGAGTCCGTGAGAATGCGGCTCATCGTGAGCCCGCGCGATTCCAGCACCAGCGCGGCGCGCGCCGAGCGGCGGGCCATATCGAGCCACAGCGGGTGGCCCGAGGGCGCAAGAGCCGAATGCGTCAGTGACATGCCCAGCGCTTCACCCACTACTTGCGAAGTCGCAGCCGTGCCCAGGAACTGGCAGCCGCCGCCGGGCGTGGCGCAGGTGTGGCAGAGATTTTCGGCGGCCTGCTCCAACGTGAGCTGGCCATGGGCAAAGCGTGCGCCGGAGGATTGCACCGCGCCCGCGTCCTCTCCTTCTTCCGGCAGCAACGTAACACCGCCCGGCACCAGCACGCACGGCAGCGTGTGCATTGCTGCGAGCGCCATCATCATGGCGGGCAGGCCTTTGTCGCAGGTAGCCACGCCGATCACGCCGCTGCGTGTGGGAAGCGAGCGGACGAGGCGGCGAAATACGCTCGCGGCATCATTGCGGTAAGGCAGTGAATCGAACATGCCGGTGGTTCCTTGCGTGCGGCCGTCGCATGGGTCGGTGCAGTAAGCGGCAAACGGAATGGCGCGATGCGCCTTCAATTCCTTGGCTGCGGCATCCATCAACAGGCCGACTTCCCAGTGGCCCGTGTGATAACCGAGCGCAACAGGCGTGCCATCGGCGGCGCGGATGCCTCCATGCGTGCTGAGGATGAGGAACTCTTTGCCGCCGAGCGATTGTGGATCCCACCCCATGCCGGCGTCCTGACTCCAGCCGAAGAGATCGCCCGAGGGCCGGCGGAGCAGCATTTCCGCCGTAATGGGAAGCGTGCCGCGCGGGCCGGCCGCGCGGGAATGCACGTCAAAAAGGGAAGGGTCGCCGGAATCGAGAAGCTCGGCGAGGGTGATGGCCATATCGCTACTGATCGTAGCAGCAGAGCCGTGGGCGGTTGGCGCCGAGGAGGCCTGCTCCCTTCCGCAAACCCCGCCCCGCGCGGTACCGTGAGCAGGCCGCTAAGACCGCGCCGCGGTTTACAACACCATTTGTTCGTTGGAGCGGAAGGGCCGGCAGGTGCCGCGTTTGATCAGAGTGGTGGGAACCACGGCTTCGGATAGCGGTTTGCCGTTCGACGTCAGGCGTTCAATGGCCAGCCTTCCAAGCTGGCGTCCTACCTCGACGGCATCTACCGAAACGCTGGTGAGCTTCCAAAGGCCCGAGCGGACGATCATATAATCGAAGCCGATCACACTGGCGTCTCGCGGCACTTCGCGGCCATGCTCGCGAAGCGCTTCCATCGCGCCTTCGGCCGATTCACCCGCACAGCTCAACACGGCTGAAAGCGGCGCCTCGCGTTCCAGGATCATATCCACGCTGGCGCGGCCGTTTTCGAAGAGATCGTCCGACAGCGCGACAGTCTGCGCGCGCGGCTCCAGGTTGTTTTCGTGCATCACTTGCACGTAGGCTTCGTACCGATTGCGAAACCATTGCAGAGAAGTATCGCCAACGAACCAGATATCGCGATGGCCGAGCTGGATCAGGTAGCGGGTCGCCTCTGAATAGCCGCCGGCATCGTCGAAGCGGACCTGGTTCAAGGGCTCCCGCGGTTCCTGCGTCACCAGGTTGTTGGCCAGTACGACATAGCGCAGGTCACGCTGATCCATCATCTTCAGAAGATTCTCGTGATTCACGCCGGCAGCGATGACGCAATCGGCCAGGCCGTTGGTCAACAGCACGGTTGGCAGCCTCAATTCGGAGGGCCGCGTGCCGGGAGCATACTGGCAGCGCGCAAAGAGCACGAAATAGCCGTGGTTGGCGCAGTAATCCTCCACCCCCTGCAGAATGAGAGAGTGGAATGGATTCAAACCGCCGCGGTTGCTGAGCAGAAACGAAATGATAGGCGACTTGTCGCGTACAAAACTCTGCGCGCGCAGATTCGGGCGATAGTCGAGCTCGCGGACGGCCTTCTCCACGCGCGTGCGCAGTTCGGCATTGACGTCGGTAAAACCATTGATGACTCTGGAAACGGTGCCGATGGATACGCCGGCACGCCGGGCCACACTTTTAATGGTTACCCGCCCGTTCTCGGTTTCCGTAGCGGCTTGCCCCGAATTAGCGCTATGGCGTCGCAATCCTCTCTCCACGAATCTCAGGTGATGTCCGGCTTGGGTTCTTCGTAATTTCGTCCACGCGCACGGGCCGGTGCTCCTGCAAGGACAGGTAGCAGGCGTCCACCAGAGCCATCGTTTTCAAATTGTCGCGTCCGCTGATGTCGGGTTCGGTGTTCCGCGCCACGGCGTCCATGAGTTGCCCCATCGTGCCGGCAAATGCGTCCGGAAACCAGACGTGATTCCACTGAGGCGTCAACCAGCAGCCGCCGCTTTGCATGGTGGTGAACTGAATGGTGCTGGGCTTCCGGTTGGGGAAGTCGGGCCAGCCCACCGAACCTTGCGCAATTCCCTTCGTTCCCTCCACTCTCCATTTCACAAACGGGTCCGGAGCCGCGCCGCTCTGGCATGTGCCTGCCCAAATGTCGTCCCAAGCCGACGCGCGCAGCCCGTTTTCATATTCCAGAATGTAAAAACAGATTCCGTCTTTGTGAGGAAAGCGCGTGCGCGGATCGGTGCGGGCGCTGGCGTACAGCACCTCAGGGTCACCGAACAGAAAACGGAAGCAATCGAGATGGTGCACGCTCATATTCAACAAGGTCAGTCGCTGGTATTCCCGGAGCCAACTTTGCCAGTGCGGAATCGCGCGCATTTCGATCGTCGCGACAATCGGCTCTCCCAATTCGCCGCGCTGCAACAGGCTGCGCACGGCACGGATGGAGGGATCATGCCGCATATTCTGATTGACGGCCAGCGTGATGCCGGCTTCTTCGCAGAGCCGCACGATCTCGGCCGCTTCCGTGTAATTGAGCGCCAGCGGTTTGTGGGCAAGGACGCCTTTAACGTGGTCGGCGTGCTTGACTACTTCGCGAATAATCGCCAACTGCTGATCCGGGGGAACGGCCAGATCGATGATTTCGATTTTCCTGTCCGCCAGCAATCCCTGGAACGTGTCGTAGACGTGCGGCACGCTATGCAGGTCGGCCACTTCGTGCGCGGTCTCGGGCGTACGGGAAGCAATCGCCGTCACGTTATAGCCCGCGTGGCGATACGCGGGAATCTGCACTTCTCGAATCACAAACCCCGCGCCGATGATACCGATCCGGAAATCTTTCCGAATCGGTTTCGGCGCCGCGTGTTCAAGGTCTAGATCGAAATCCATAGTCAGCTACTTTTCTGCCGAAGTATTTCATGAAGCCTTTTACGACAATGCTTACCGGCTCCCCGTCCCGCCTCAATCGTAAGAACAGCGACTACTTTTCGACTCGCGGCGCCCGTCAGCAAGCGCTCTCATCAATCACCTTATTGTTGCCATTGACAATTTTCGATTCATGAACAGATGCGCCACCCTACTAGCATCAACAGTTTAGCAGCAATGTCCCAGCCGATCAATATGATTCATGAAATGATTCATTGACACCTTCAAGCGTTTCGTGTTATAGCTTCATGAGCTACGGGTTTATGAGGATAGTGTCGCGCTCGTCTCCGCTGTTTCTTGGGGCCGCGCGGTAAACTCAAACCGCCATTTTTAAGTTCGGAAGAAGAGGTAAAACGTCATGGCTACGCCGCCGTTCTCGCGCTTAACGGTACGCATCGGAATTGTCCTGTCGCTTATGGGGATTGCCGCTTTCGCTCAGGACACCCGGGGCACAATCTTTGGCACCGTAACCGATCCTTCGGCCGCCGCGGTCGGCGGAGCCAAGGTAGAGGTCGTCAACACTCAGACGAATGTCGCCGTGCCGCTGGTCACAACGGAGAGCGGGTATTATCAGGCCCCTCTGCTGGTGGCCGGCACTTACCGCGTGACGGTGGAAGCGAGCGGTTTTAAGAAAAGCATCCGCGAGGGCATTGATCTCCCCGTGAGTTCGCGCGTGGAGGTCAACGTCAAGCTGGAATTGGGCGCCGTATCGGACGCTGTCTCGGTGACCGCGGAGGCGCCGCTGCTCAATGTGGATACCATTTCCTCAGGCCGCGTGGTCGAATCCAAGAGCATCCTCGATTTGGGAGTGCCGGGCGGAAATACGATCACTCTCGCCAAACTGGCTCCGGGCATTCAGACCACGGACTCGCTTTCCGACAAGACGGTCCGGCTGCACAGCAATGGCGCAGGATCCCGCTACTATGCCTGGGGCGGAGTGGGCGCCAGCCTGGCCGGTGGCGGCGGGAACGATTGGTATATCGATGGCATGTCGAACTACGGCAACGGCGGTGTGGGCTATATGCCGGCACCGGAACTCGTGCAGGAATTCAAGATTGAAAGCTCCGGCTTTGACGCGAACGTCGGACATGGCGTGGGTGTCACGGTCCAGGTGATGACCAAGAACGGCACGAACCAACTGCACGGCATGCTGCGCGAAACGCACCATCAGTTCCAGTGGGACGCGCTTGACTTCTTCACCAAGCAGACGTTCTTCAATCGCATCAACCAGGCGGTAGCGGCGGGCAACAACACTCTCGCCGACCAGCTTCGCGCGCAAGGCGGGCAGGTTCAGGGACGCGAGAATACGTTCGCTGCTACGTTGGGCGGCCCGGTTTACATCCCGAAAGTTTTCAACGGAAAGAACAAACTCTTCTTCTTCTTTGGTTATAGCGGGTTCCGCGTGGGGCAGTATCGCCAATCTTATAACGCCGTGCCGACGCTCGACATGCGCCAGGGCGATTTCTCCAGCTTGCTTCCCATCAGCAGCACGCTGTATCAGGTCTACGACCCGCTGACTGTGGCGCCGGACCCGACGCGCGCCGGACACTTCGTGCGGCAGCCGTTCCCCGGCAATAAAGTGCCGGTGGCTCGCATCAACAATCCGATGTACAAATTCTACAGCGACCTGCTGCCCGCGCCCAACAGCTACGATTCCAGCGTGGAGCCGAACCGCGACTACACGGCGTACAGCTCCCCCTACAGCGAAAACTACAACCAATACGCCAACCGATTCGATTACAACGTCTCGGAAAAGGACCGCGTTTTCGTTCGCTGGAACTGGAGCCAGTGGCAGAACACGGACATGAAGTGGCTGTACCAGAGCACCATTCCGGACATCCTGAGCGGCTCTTCGATTCGCGCCAATTTCGGAGCCGGCATCGACTGGGTGCACACCTTCGGTCCCAATCTTCTGTTGGATGTGGCAGTCAGCCACAACATCTACCGCAATCAGGGCCTTGATCCCGGATTCCAGAAGCTGAGCCCCTCCAGCCTCGGCCTGCCCAGTTATATGGATACGCAGGCGTCCAGCTCCATGGCGCTTCCGAACGTCACCTGGAGCGGCTGGACCACGGTGAATGGTTCGAATTCCGTCTATCGCGACCGGCTGCTGGGCTTCAAAGCCGATCTCATGCGTACGACCGCGTCGCACACGATCAAGTTCGGTTTCGACGGACGCGGTCAATACTATAACGGGTCAAGCTCCGGCGCCAACGCGGGCACGTTCAACTTCACCAGCATGTACACGCAGCGCACTGACGACGGATTCCAGTCCGCCGGTACGGGCAATTATGCCGGTTCGTGGGCTGCGTTCATGATGGGCTTGCCGACCACTTCCCAACTCGATATCAACTCCAGTCAGGCACTGCTCAATCCTTACTACGCCTGGTACGTGCAGGAGAACTGGCGCGCGTCCCGCAAACTGTCTCTGAATCTCGGATTGCGCGTGGAATACGAGATGGGGCCGACGGAACGCTTCAACCGGGCGCTCGGCGGTTTCGATCCGACAGCGCAACTTCCGATCACCGCCGAAGCCCAGGCTGCTTACGCTGCGAGCCCGATCCCGCAGCTTCCCGCCTCGCAATTCCAGGTGCTCGGCGCTCCTTCCTACGTCGGCGTCAACGGAGCGGACCGCAAAATCTGGGGGAACTCGCTGATGTGGGAGCCGCGTTTAGCCGTGGCATACCAAATCAATTCCCGGACGGTTTTGCGGGCAGGCGCGGGCCGCTTCTATGACACTTTCAACGTAATGAACCTGACCGGCTCGGGCGTCTCCACGCCCGTGAACCAGACCGGCTTCAGCCAGCAGACCGCCACTACGTATTCAAATGACTTCGGACAGACGTGGCTCACGGGCAATCCGTATAACGGCGTTTCACCGCTGACGGATCCCTTCCCTGTGCTCTCGAGTGGTTCGCGGTTCTTGCAGCCGGTAGGCAGCGCGTTGGGCGCCATGGCCGTTATCGGGCAGAATTACACCTTCTGGCCGTACGACCGCCCGCACACCCGGCAGAATCGCTGGCGTCTCGATGTGCAGCGGCAGTTGGGGCAGAACATGGTGCTCGACGTGGCATACGCCGGTTCGTACACCGATCACGGCCCCATGAACCAGACTATCGGGGCTGTGCCGGCCCAGTATTACAACTACTCGAACACTCGCAACGACGCGGTTGCCAACGCCATGAATGCCAATGTGACGAATCCGTTCTACATCGGCAACTTTGCGGACCTGAAGACCTCCAATCCCACGGTCTACAATTACATGGCGTCCAACTCTTTCTTTACGAGCAAGACCGCGCGCGTTTCGCAGCTCGTGCAGGCGTTTCCGCAAATGACGTCTTCCTTCCGCGAGCAGGCGCCGCAGTTGAAGGCCAAGACGGAAGAAACCGACATTAGTTTCGAACGCCGGTTCTCGAAGGGCTGGAACCTCCAGGTGGCGTACACGCGGCTGTGGAACTACACAGCGGACTACTTCCCGAATCCGTTTGATACGTCCCCGGCATGGGAACCGAGCAATCTCGGCGCTCCCCACCGGCTCACCGCCACCAGCGTGGTGCAAACACCATTTGGAAAAGGCCGGCGCTGGTTCCAGAGCGGTCCCGCGAGTTGGATTTTAGGTGGATACCAGTTCACCGTTATCTATGAACTCCAGCCCGGCCCGCTGCTGACGTGGTCGCCTACGGTTTTCTATAACGGCAGCGATGTCACCGCCGTCTGTGACGGTGGCGGAACATTCGGACAGTGGTTCAATACCAGCGGCTTTGTCACTGCGGCGGCTCAAAACGCGGCGGCCTTCCAGGCAGCGGTATTCCCGCGCGAGATCAACGGCAACGGCGGCTGCCGAGCCTCGTCATTGAATAACTGGAACATGAACGCGGCCCGCGATTTCCGGATTAAGGAACGCGCGACGCTTACGCTTCGGTTCGACGTTTACAACCTGCAAAACCGTTCGCAATTCTCGCCGGCCAATACAAGCCCGACCTCCACCGATTTCGGCAAGGTCACATCAGTGGTGGCGATCAACGGCGCGGGCGGAGGCTCCATCAACCGCTGGGTGACGGTACAGGCGCGACTAACATTTTGAGTAGAGAGTCCTGAGATGGTATCAAGACGGGATTTCCTCGCCGCGAGTGTGTCCGGGCTCGCGGCGAGGGCCGTAGCAGCTCCCGAAAACACGCAGCCCACTTCGGAAACTCAGTCTGCTGTCCTCGATGTGGATCATGCCGCGCTGGTCTCGCGGGCCGACCTCGTTTACGAAAAACCCGTTTCACGTAGTGAAGAAGGAATGCCCGTTGGCAATGGCCGGATGGGCAGCCTCGTCTGGACTTCGCCTTCCGCTCTGAAGTTTCAAATTAACCGCGCCGACGTTTACCCCATCAGCAGCAGCACGTTCAGCTTCCCCATGCGGAACGCCGACTACGCCAGTAGCTGCGGTTTCGTGGATATCGACTTTGTCGACTACGGGGATGACGTTTTCACGCCGCCGGCATTCCACCAACATCTGGCCGTGCACGATGCAGTCATGACTGCACAGGGGCGCGGCGTCACGACGCGCGTCCTGGCCTGGCATGAAAAAGACGTCATCGCCGTGGAAGTGGAAGACCGGCGCAGCCAACCCGCTCCGGTTAATATCGACCTGCGGATGCTCCGTTATGTTGTCCAATTCCACTTCAGGGAAAACTGGGAACTCACACGTCACCGACAGGTGAAGGTAAGCACGCGCAACCATGATGCGACTTCGCAACTGGACATTCAGGGCGGCTGCATCATCCTGAAGCAGGAATTTCGCGAAGGGGAACACTATGCCGCATCGGCGGTAGTGATCGGCGTTTTGGGGCGGCGCGCCAAGCCCAAGTACGTGCATGATTCGTCCGTCCGGCTTTCCGCCGCGCCGGGCAAAGGGCGATTCACGATTCTCATCGCCAGTGCTGCAACGTTTGACCCGAAGCAGGACGTGGTCGCGCTGGCTCAAAAAGAGTTGGACGCGGCCGCCGCAAAGGGATTCGATCAGCTTCTTGCCGGCAATCGAACCTTCTGGCATGACTTCTGGTCGAAAGGTTTTATCCATCTGCATAGCGATGATGGCGAGGCCGATTTCGTCGAGAAGCACTATACCTATTTCCTCTATGTAATGAGTTCCTGCAGCCGCGGACCCTATCCGCCGCGCTATGGTGGGCTGCTGTGGTACACCAATGCCGACATGCGCACGTGGGGTTCGCAGCACTGGTGGAACAATACCGCGACTTATTACGCCGGCCTTGCGCCCGCCAACCGTCTGGAATTGCTGGACCCGATGTTCTCGATGTACAGCGGGATGCATGATGCCTGTGCTCTCGCCGCCAAGCAGCAATGGGGCTCTGAGGGTATCTGGATTCCCGAAACTCTCTTCTTCGATGGACCGGAAAAGCTGCCAGACGACATCGCCGCGGAAATGCAGGAGCTCTACCTGGTCCGCAAGCCGTGGGATCAGAAGTCGGTGAAGTTCACCGAGTTTGCCGCCACCAAGAATGGGCACAACTCGCGTTGGAATTATCAGGCGGACGGCAAGTGGGTAGACGGACGCTACGTCTTCACGGATAAAGGCGCGGGGCCGTTCGGGCATACGACCCACATCATGGCCACGGCGGGGAAGATTGCCTTTCACTACTGGGTTCGATTTGAGTCCACCCAGGATAAAGAATGGCTGCGCGAACACGCCTATCCCATGTTGAAGGGCACGGTAGAGTTCTACCGCCATTTCCCCAATCTGCGTAAAGAGGCTGATGGGAAATACCACATCCATCACGTGAATCACAGCGAATGGAACTGGAACGCGGATGACACGCAAGAGGAGCTCTCCACTATTCGCGGCATCACTCCACTGCTGATCAAGGCTTCGGAGATTCTGAACGTCGATGCGGACTTGCGACCGGCGTGGCGTGATCTGCTGGAAAATCTTGCTCCGCTTCCCACCAACGAGATGGCCGGCATGCGGGCGCCGGGTGAACCGCTGTTGTGGGTCACCGCCGTGCACACCGCGCGCGCTCAGGATCGGCCGCGCGTGAATCCGGGCCCGGCTACAGCATTCGACCTGTGCACGCTTGAGACCGAAGATGAGCAAGTCCGGCAAATTACTCGCGCCACTTACGAGGCCGGCCCTGCCCGCGGCCTGAACGAGAAAACCGATATCCGCGTGCTGAGCAACTTATCGACGGCGGCCGCGAATCTGGGACGAGGGGATCATATCAAGATCATCCTGCCCAATCAGATTCGCTGCTTCACCGCGCAAGGCGATTTCTGTGACGCGGTGGGCAGCGGTGAACCGATTGTTCTCGCGAATCGCATGACGCTGCGCGAAGGGCCCGGCGCCACCGATTGCCAGCGATTGGGCCAGGTCACCGCGGGCCTGCATCTCGCGCTGCTGCAGAGCTCTCCGCCGGAGCCCGGCAAGGAACCCGTGATTCGTGTGTTTGGCGCATGGCCCAAGGAATGGGACGCGGAGTTTACCTTACTCGCGCGCGGCGCGTTTCTGGTGACTGCGGCCATGCGCGGCGGCAAAGTGGAGTTCGTGGAATTCGTATCGAAGGCCGGCAGCGAGTGCCGTCTGCGTAATCCCTGGGGCGATGCGGCCGTTTCCCTGTTCCGCAATGGACAAGCCGCGGGCGAAGCGAGCGGACCGCTTCTGACGTTCGCAACTGCCAAGTCAGAGCGGATTGTCGTGGTGCCGAACGGCACATCTCCTGCAAAATTCAAACGAGAGGTGGCTCACCGCGTGTGAGAGGCTGCGGCGAAGCAGTTGAATATTTAGTAAGCTTCGAAGAGAGAGGCCCGAACATCTTGCAACGACGAGGCGGACTGTTGTGCAGTGCGCGCGCCAGCCGCGTATATTGGCTTAGCAGCGCTGCCATCCTGTTCGCGTTCGTTCTGCCGGGACTCGCCGCACCCGCTCCCGATCGCTTCGAAACGTCGGTGAAGCCCTTCCTTCACGAGCATTGCGTGATGTGCCACAATGCCAAGCTCTCATCGGGCGGGCTCAATCTCGACCGTTTTCTTTCTCAGACAGCCGCTGCCGCGTTGAGCGATCGCGAGCATTGGGAGATGGTGGTTCAGAAACTGAAGGCTGGGGAAATGCCTCCCAAAGGTATGCCCCGCCCTCCCGCCGACCAGATCACTACCGTCACTGATTGGGTGCAAACCGAATACGCACGCCTCGACCAAGCCGCCAAGCCCGAACCCGGCCGCGTTACGGCACATCGTCTGAACCGGGCAGAGTACAACAATACGATTCGCGATCTGCTGCACGTCAATTTGCGGGTTGCCGACGACTTTCCTGTGGACCCCTATGGGTATGGCTTCGACAACATCGGCGACGTGCTGTCTCTTTCTCCCGTGCTGACTGAAGAATATTTGAAGGCTGCGGAACGAGTCGCCCGGGCCGCGATTCCCACAGGTCAGCCGCAGAAGCTGATTGTGGCGCGCTACCTCGCTGAACGCATGGGCCAAGCGAACCGGCTCCACGTGCAGGTAGTCCACGAGTTTCCGGTGGATGGGGAGTACACTCTGCGCGCGGCATGGTTTCAAGGCTACCTCCCTGGCTTCAAGATGAAGGGCCGCCTGTTTTTGGATGGCAAGCAGGTTCTCGAGAAGGACATTACCATCTACACGGAGATGGACCGAGGCTTCGAAGCTCCTGATTTGCAGATTTCGCAAGGGCCGCACAAAGTAGAGGCGAGCATCGAAATTGATCCGGCGTGGAAAAAAGAAAAGCCGTATGTGGAATACATTCAGATTCACGGACCCACCAAGCAGACGCCTCCGGAGTTGACCGCGCCCTATCAGCAAATCTTCGCTTGCGGACACGCGCCGGGACATCACAACCCATCATGTGCGCGGAAGATTCTCGAACCGCTGGCGCATCGCGCGTTCCGGCGTCCCGTTACGGCTAAGGAACTCGACGACCTGCTGAGCCTGGTAAAGATGGCGCAGAAGCGCGGGGATTCTTTTGAGACCGGAATTCGCGTAGCGCTCGAAGCGATTCTCATGTCGCCCAACTTCCTGTTCCGCATCGAGCGCAATCCGCCCGGAACGGAAGCGCACCACATCACGGATACCGAATTGGCGTCGCGCCTTTCCTATTTCTTGTGGAGCAGCATGCCGGATGACGAACTGCTGAAACTGGCGGAGCAGAACCGGCTGCACGATCCCTCCGTTCTGCACAAGCAGGTAGCGCGGATGCTCGCTGATTCGAAATCGGAAGCGCTGGTTGAAAACTTCGGCGGGCAATGGCTCAAGATTCGCAATCTCGAGAGTTTAACTCCCGATCCGGTAAAATTCCCCGATTTCGACGATGAGCTGCGTGACGACATGCTCACCGAGACCCAGATGTTCTTCAGCGACATCATTAAGGAGGATCGTAGCGTGCTCGATTTTCTTGACGGCCGCTACACCTATGTGAATGAGCGCCTCGCGAAGTTCTATGGTATCGAAGGCGTGACGGGCCCTGAATTTCGTCGCGTGGAATTAAACGGCGCCGAGCGGAGCGGCGTGATCACGCAGGCCAGCGTTCTCACTGTATCGTCCTACCCTACTCGCACCTCACCCGTAATTCGTGGGAAGTGGATTCTCGAGACCATTTTAAATACGCCGCCACCGCCGCCGCCGCCGGATGTTCCGGCGCTCAATGAGGAAGCAATTGGCGTCTCCGTCTCATTCCGTCAGGAGTTGGAGAAGCACCGCACCAACCCGCTCTGCGCTTCCTGCCATTCGCGTATGGACCCGCTCGGGTTCGGCCTGGAAAATTACGACGCCATCGGCCGCTGGCGCACCACGGACGGAAAGTTTCCCATCGATGCATCCGGCGCGCTGCCGAACGGCAAGACTTTCAACGGGCCGGCTGAGTTGAAGGCGATTCTGAAGAGTGATGGCCACGGCTTCGTACGTAGCCTGACCGAGAATTTGTTGACGTACGCCCTGGGCCGTGGATTGGAGCCCTATGATCGGCCCGCGGTTGAGAGTATTGTAAGGAGTGTGGAGCAAAATGGGGATCGATTCTCGCAGTTGGTCGATTCCATTGTGGCCAGTGTTCCGTTCCAGATGAGAAGCGGAGCCGCCACGCCCGGAGGGGACTAGGTGAAACATCTACCGCGCCGTACTTTTCTGCGAGGCATCGGCACAGCCATCGCGCTGCCACTACTGGACTCTATGGTCCCTGCATTCGCGAGCAAGGTCCAGGCGGATTCTCCGTGCCGCTTGATGTTTATGTACGCCCCCACTGGCATGATGCCCAATGCCTGGTATCCGCAAACCACGGGTACTGATTTTGAATTCCCCCGCATCATGAAGCCGCTCGAAAAGTTTCGGAAGGACGTACTCGTGCTCAGCGGCCTCGGCGATAAGAACGGCTACGCCCTCGGCGATGGTTCGGGCGACCACGCGCGTGCCGCGGCCAGCTACCTCACGGGAACGCACCCGCACAAAACCGAAGGCGCCGATATCCGATGCAACATCTCCGCCGATCAGTTTGCGGCAGCCGAGCTAGGTAAGAAGACGAGGTTTGCTTCGCTCGAATTGACGTGTGAAGACAGCCGGCAGGCAGGCGCTTGCGACAGTTATAGCTGCGCCTACCAGAGCATTTCGTGGAAATCGCCCACTCAGCCGCTGCCTCCGGAAATCAACCCGCGGCTCCTGTTTGAAAGACTGTTTGGCGATCTGGATCTAAGCGGCACACCCTCCCAGCGGGCTAACCAGGCGGCATACCGGAAAAGTATTCTGGACCTCGCCTACCAGGACACGCAGCGGCTTCAGGGCAAGCTCGATGCCACTGATAAGCGCAAGCTCGACGAATACCTCACGTCGATTCGGGAGATCGAAACGCGCATCGCCAAGGCGGAGAACGACCAGCAGCAGGTTCCCGTGGGCCTCGAAAAGCCGGCCGGTATTCCGCCCGTATTCGCCGATCATGCCCACCTGATGCTGGATCTGCTGACCATTGCGTTCCAAACCGACATGACCCGCGTTTCCACCTTTATGTTGGCGCGCGAAGGCGGCTTGCGGACTTACGGCGAAATTGGCGTTCCGGAAGCGCACCATTCCATCTCTCACCACCGCCGCAACCCGGAGCTAATCGAGAAGGTAACCAAGATCCAGTGCTATCACCTCGAGCAGTTCGCTTACTTCGTCGAGAAGCTGAAATCCACGCCCGATGGTGATGGCTCACTGCTGGACCATTCCGTGCTCGTGTACGGCGCGTCGATGGGCGATCCGAATATCCACGATCATGGAAAGTGCCCCACCCTCCTCGCCGGCAATGGTAAAGGCGGCGTCAAGACCGGACGCCATTTGCGTTACGACACGCAAACTCCGATCTGCAATCTTTATCTGTCACTGCTCGACATCGCCGGCGTTCCCACGGAGAAGTTCGGAGACGCTTCGGCGAAGCTGGAGATCGCGTAAGTCGGTACCGCCCTCTTCTTTGACATTTGCCATGATAAAGATTGAGTGAGGGCTTATGCAGCAAAACCGCGAAAAATTCGCCACACAGGTCAATTCCGAGATCTTGGCGTCCGTGCGTGCCCTCGCGGAGAAAGAGGGACGGCAGCTTCAGTCACTTGTGGATGAAGCACTCGCTGACCTCCTTGAGAAGCGAAAAAGCGATAAGCCGCGTCCGCACGTCATGAGCGCTTATCTTGCCAGTCATGATAAATACGAGCATCTGTACAAGAAGCTCGCTGAATGATCGACTACCTCACGATGGCTGAGGTACTGGCGATACACGCTGACCAGATTGATCGTTTTGGCGGTCTCACAGGGTGAGAGATCTTGGAGTACTCGTGGCCGCCCTCTACCGGCCACAGACTGGTTACTATGAGGACCTGATCGAAGAAGCGGCTGCGCCATGGGAAAGTCTTGCACAGAACCATCCATTCCTCGACGGCAACAAGCGAACGGCGTTCGCGGCTATATACACACTTCTCGGTATCAATGGCGTGCGCCTCATTCCGAAACGCCAAAGAAACGTATGCTTTCATCGCGGTCCTCTATGAAGCCAACTGCTTCTCTTTTGATCGCCTCGTTCCGTGGCTGCGCAAATCCGCGGTGGAAATCCGAGAGCAAGCCTGACTAGCGGGCGTAGCCCGGCAGAAGCGACACTCCGGCATCGATCCCTTTGAAGTGACCCACGATGGCGCCGTACGCCGTCGCAGTCAACAGCCCACTGAGGATAATTTCAATTGCGCCGCCGAGCAGTGCCAGCCCGACCGGGAATCCGAGGAAGAATACCGAACCGGAAGCGCCGTCAGGCAGTATTCCGGCCGCTAAAGATCCACTCAGGATGCACATAGGTCCTCTCAAATCATTGAAAGTGAGCGAGCGCTTGGCCCCACGAATCTTTCCGAGACCTTTCGACCACATTTCGGGCGTAGAGAAAGACCCGCTCATCGGAAGAGGCCCGAAACTGGCGCCTACTCCGAAATAATATAAAGTCCTCTTATCTCCGGAATCCGAATTCTCCAAATACAACGATCCGCCGTTTGCCCCAACAATTGCCAGGCCCGCGGATATTCCGGCGGAACTGGTGAATGTCCAAGGGGAATCATAGGCAAAATGAGCCATCATACGGTCGCCGAATGTCGCCATGTCAGTTGCCTTCCTGTGTCCCGGAAGGCACTCGCTTCAACACTGACGCCGCGTGAGAGCCACCAGGAATTCTCCTGATGAAAGGTGCTCGGAGAGAACGGAAGGTTTCCCGATCGTCCGGAGAATCGTACCAGCCGGGCAGGTAGTACTAACAGGCGGCGGCATCGTCACCGCAATCCCGAAGCGCTCGCCAGACCGGCCAATTCCAAGGCCCTGGCATCTCTCCGTGCTCTCAGCGGGAGGAAAGCGACAGCACAAAGGTCTCAAATGGATGCTTGGATGATCGACTCTCGCACCAGTCCGGTGCGGCGGCGACACTCTGAAGCCGATCGTCCGTAGTGAGCCTGCTCCTACAGCCTGGCTTTTAATGTGGGTCAGCGGAAGACTTACAGTGCGGACAACAGCGCGCGCAGAAATGCCCGACGCGGCCGATTGGCAGGTGCATGCGCCTCGCTCGTCTGCTGCAAATAGCGCATTTTTGGTCGCTCTTAGTCGTCTGATAGCATAGCTTGTAATCAAGACCAGTAGTAACTAACTTGTCATGACTACTCGCTGCCTGCGGCCTGATAATTCCAATAGCCATGAAGACCGGCCCCGCCCATAGTTACTTTCTCTAACATGCGATCTTAGTTATTTTTTTTCTTGGACAGCTACACCATTTCTTAGAAGGCAATGAAGAAGATGCCGCCCACAATCGCCGGATTTAAAATATTTGTCTTTATCCATATCTCACTGATTTTAAACATGTTTTATTCTATGGCAATTCTGGTGCATGCCGGTCTGGACTACGCTCGATAACTCTCATTTCGCACGTTTGTGAAGAACACTACCGCCTTATTAGTGAAAGGGCTAAATACCGGCAAGATACTATTGCCTGGACAAAAGGAATATGTCAAGTTTATGGCATATGTCACCTAAACTCGATCTGACGGAACAGATTCTGGAGTTTCTTCAGGAGGCGCTTAAGGCCGAACTGACTGCTGTGCATCAGTATCTACTGCATGCGAAAGTATGTCAGAACTGGGGTTACTCGCGTTTGGCTCAACGGAATCGCGCGGAGTCGCTCGAGGAACTTGCGCACGCGGAAGCCATCATCGAACGGATGCTATTCCTCAAGGGCAGCCCACGTGTGACGGACTTGTCCGACATCAAAGAATGCGGAGATGTAAAGGAACAGCTTGAAAGCGACCTTGCGCTCGAAATGGACGCGCTGGAACGCCTCAACTCCGCAGTGAAAATAGCGAGAGAGGCGAGCGATGACGCCTCCGGTCAGCTCTTCAGTAAGATCCTGGCTGACGAAGATCATCATGTGGACTACCTTGAGGCGCAGCTCCACGTGATCGGCGAAATCGGCTTGGCGAATTACCTGACACAACAAATTGAGAAATAGGTTACAGGCGCTCGTTCACTAGCATCAACAACTTGTCTTCATGGATAACTCCACGACGACGACACGGCGGAGCTTTGTCTCTCGTGTCGCGAACTGTGCCGCGGGGCTGGCTTTCGCGCATCATTGTGGGCTCTCTGCTGGGGGCATCATTCCAAATGGACCAGCGGATGTTACGCTCAGGATCGCTCCTGTGGAATGGGAGGTAGCTCCCGGCCGCACAGTTCGCACCGTCGGCTATAACGGATCCGTTCCTGGTCCGCTGCTGCGCTTCCAGGAGGGCGAGACCGTTACTGTCGATATCCTGAACGAAACATCGAATCTTGAATTTGTTCACTGGCATGGTTTCGAGGTACCCATTGGCGTCGATGGTTCGGAGGAGGAGCACAGCCCCGGAATACCACCACATGGCCAGCTTCGTTATCGGCTGACACCCCAACCTTCCGGCTGCCGCTACGTACATACCCACTCCATGGCGATGTCGGATCTCAATCGGGGCACATTCACTGGACAATTTGCGTTTGCGTGGATTGAACCCAAACATAACCCCGGCCGTTACGATCAGGAAGTCTTTCTGGCAACGCACGAATGGGAACCACGCCTCACGACGCGGCACGAAGAGGATAGCAGCCCCGCGCCGGTTGCCGTGCCTCACGGCCCACCCGAAGTTATGCCGCCCGGTTGGGAAGTCAGATACCGGAGTTTCACCATCAATGGGAAGTGCCTCAGATTTGGCGAGCCGGTTCGGGTGAAGGAAGGGCAGCGTGTTCTTTTTCATTTCCTGAATGCCAGCGCTACCGAGAGCGTCCGGCTGGCCTTGCCCGGTCATCGCTTTCAGGTTATCGCCCTGGATGGCAACCCTGTGCCGCGCCCGGCGCTCGTAGATTTGCTCGAACTCGGCACGGCCGAACGTATCGATGCTGTCGTGACAATGGACTCCCCGGGCGTATTCGTTCTCGGCACGCCCAGAAGTGATCATCGCGGCAGGGGCATGGGAATCGTTGTGGAGTATGCCAACCAAAAGGGCAAGCCCCGCTGGGCGCCGCCTCCGCGCGGCAGCATTTTTGACTATCGGGTCTTCGGCGAAAACCGGGCTGTGGCGAAACCGGACGAGGTCATTCCGCTCGTCATCGAGCAGGGCGCACAACATGCCGAAGGATTTGAAACGTGGACGATCAATGGCAAGGGCTTTGATCCGAATGATGCGAAACGTCTGTCCAAGGGAAAGCGATACCGCCTGGCTTTTGATAACCGAACGGAAGACGTCCACCCGCTCCACTTACACCGGCATAGTTTTGAGTTAACGAATGTATATGGCACGCCGACCGCGGGCATCATGAAAGACGTCGTTTTGATAAAGAGCTATCAGACGTTGGAGGTCGACGTCACACCTCTGTCGGAAGGGTTGGCTCTGTTTCACTGTCACCAGCAATTTCACATGGACCGCGGATTCAAATTGCTCTTCGACGTGGTATAGAAGCTCAGGCCGCAGCAGCCTTTGCCACCATTGTTTCCCAGATCTCGCGGCACTCGGCTAACATCGCAACACGATCGGGAAAGTTGGCGCCTACTTCGAGGAAAGCCCAGCCATCCCATCCCGCCTGAGTCAACGTATTGATGACCAGTTGATATGGATATTTACCCTCCTTCAGATTGTGGATGTGCATCGTGGGTGAAAGCACATTTTTGACATACTGGAATTGTTCTTCGAATCCTGGATTCACGGCGTTCCGGTCTTCGGAGTTCAGCCGGATGCCGATGCAGCGGTACTTCACACGGTCCATCACATACCGCATGTTCTGCAGGGTACCGGGCGCGCTGTGAGCTTCGAGCGCAATCTGCTGCCCCAGATCGTCCGCCACCCCGCCGCACTGATTCAGGCACTCGGCAATCTGGTCCAATGTTCTCTCGTGCGACACGTTAGGCAGCCATTCATTCGGCAGAAGCCGGATAAATTTCGATCCGACGTCGTGGCTGAGTTTCAGATAACCTTTCGCGGCTTCAATAGCTGCGCTCTGCTGCTGCGGGTCGGCCCACGGAATGTGCTCACTCGTGGCCAGTGAGACCAGTTCCACGGGACTATCCGCGAACCGCTTCTTCGCTTCGGCACGGCCTTTCGCGTCCAGTTCTAATTCCACCCCATGCGGATACAGGGCGGTAGTGCCGTTCGCGTACTTAATCAGAGTCTTTAGCTCGACCGCGTGCACCTTGGCGATTGTCAGATTTTTGATAATGTCCGATATGTTCCAATCCTTACCTAACTCGTAAGTGGCAAGTCCAAATCGCAAGTTCGCTTTGGCCGCCGCGGGTATGACGGACGCTGACGCCGCGAGCGCGCCTGCGCCGGCGACCGCTTTCAGACTCTCCGCCACGAATTGCCTGCGTGAAGACAGCTTCGCTTCAAACATCGATCTTCTCCTGGGTCAGACTTTTTCCGGAACAACAAACGGCTTCCGGTACGTGCGTGAGACGAACCGGTTCGCTTCTTTGCTGAACGCCCCAGTGAACCGCTCCGTATCGGAATCCATCGTCAGCATGGGGCCGGCCACCATCTGATTGAGGTCCACACCATTGGCGCGCAAGCGTTCCTGCAGACTTTCATAAATGGTTCGGAGCTCCTGGCGGCCGCCGATGCGCTCCTGAATCTCCCCTGGCGGCGTCACCTTTCCGAGACGGTAAGAGATGTTGCCTAAGTGAACCAGCGAAGCAGATAAGTGCCCTTGTAAGATGTCGCCGGCAAGATCCGTCTCTTTGCGGCTACGGACCGCTTGAATAAACGCCACCTGCTCGGTCGGATTGGGTGACTTGAACTCACGAATCCGAGTCCCGTTCTTCTCGAACGCGCCGTTCGCCGCGATGTAACCACCTTCGCACTGCACCACGACGCCGATCCGGACCCCGCGATAAGAGTCCATCGTTTCCTTATAATTCTGATTCCAGGCAGTCGAGAGAAGCGACTTATCGTGCGGCAGGCCGCGGACTTCGTAGATGATCGGCGCAGGCTGATAGTCGAGGAAGATCAACTGCGTATTCGGTGTCTGGCCATCATCGTCATACGCGAAGCGCCCGCCGAAGGACATCACATGCTTCGGCAGCGCATCCTGCCGGACGGCCATGCGGCACCCGTCCATGCTATGGATGCCCATGTTACCGACGTCGCCATTTCCGTAAGACCAGATCCAGTGCCAGTCATAGTGCAAAAATTGCCGCATCACCGGGGCGATAGGCGCCGGCCCGGACCAAAGATCGTAATCGATGCTCTTCGGGATCGGCTGCGGCCCGCTCACCTTACCAATGCTGGTGCGCGCATTAAAGTCCAGGCCATAGACATAGCGGATCTTTCCCAGATTGCCGTCAAAAGCATACTGCAGCGCTTCCCGGAAGCCGGTAGGCGAACGCGAGTTACTCGTGACGGACACAATTCTTCCATATTTCCGGGCGGCCTCCACCATCTTGCGGCCTTCGAATATAGTGTGCGATGCCGGCTTTTCGACATAGACATCTTTACCGGCCTGGCAGGCCCAGATCGCCGCCAGCGCGTGCCAGTGGTTCGGTGTGGTGACGCAAACGGCGTCGATGTCTTTGTTATCGAGCAGTTTCCGCAGGTCCGTATAGGCCTCGACTTTGTAGCCGTCTTTGGCGAACTGCTCGACCTCCGGATCGAGGTTCGCGTGATCTGGATCGCAGAGAGCCATGACGCGCACGCCGGGAATGCGACGGAACGAACGCGCATCGGCCTTCCCGCGACCTCCTCCCTTTACCGTGGACCCAACACCAATCACGCCCAGCCGAATATCGTTATTTGCCCCGAGCACGCGGGACGCTGCTGCCAGAGAAATTACAAACGATCTGCGGGAGACATTTCGCATGTTAGCCTCAATTCCATTTGAAACCTGGGGAGGCCGGCGGCGGTGGTGGGAAATGTCCGCCGCCGGCACGCATCAGAAGGTGAGCCGCAAGGCCATTTGAGCCTGGCGATTTCCGAAGCCCCCCAGGGTCTTGGTTACAATTCCAAACGAACCGCTCGTTTCTGTTCCGCTCGGATTACCAAAATGCGGCGTATTCGTCAGATTGTAGAATTCGGCGCGGTACTCCAGCCGGAACCGTTCTTTGATCTGGAAGCGGCGGAAAATGGAAAAGTCTTCATTGGAGAGTCCCGGTCCGCGGATGGTATTACGACCGGCATTGCCGAACTGATTGGGAGTTGGCGGACCAAACGACGAAGTCGTGAACCACGGGTGGCCGGTGCCGATTCCACCGAGATACTGGATGGGTCCAAGAACATTGGCGAAGTTACCATTGCCCGGGCAGTTGCAGGAAGTTGCATCGGCCGTCGCGGTAAACGGCGTCCCCGTCGCGAAACGGTAAATACCATTCAGTTTCCAGCCCCCCAACACCCATGCTCCTGGTCCGTTCTGCAGCCACGGCTTGCCTTTGCCGAACGGCAGCTCATATTCGTGGCTGAAGGTAAACATCTGAGTGCGGTCGAAATCCGAAGGACCATACTGCCGGTTCAGGTCCAGGTTATCGGTAAATCCGGGCTGGTTACTTCCCACGTCGATCGACTTACTCCAGGCATAGGCAGCGGTGAACGTCAATCCGTAAGAGAACCGCTTCGATAGGTTGACTTGCAATGCGTTGTAGTGGCTGTTCACACCATTCGCGCGCAGGCTAACGGCCGACGCGTGGTTGTAACGGACGACAAATGGCAATCCGGCGGCGCCCGTGCCAGGCGCGGCCACGTTCAGCGACTGGTTATAAGGAAGCTGGCGGCCGAGGTTCCCCACATACCCCACTTCGAGCGAGAGATCCTTCAACAGTTCACGCTGCACCATCAGGTTATAGCTCTGCACGTACGGCATCGGATTGTAGAAGGGAACGACGAAGAATGCCTGGTCAGGAGCCGGGCTGATAATCCCGTTCGATGGCAGACTGATCGCGGGGACAGCCGGCAGGGCCGTGATGGTGCCATCCACAATGTAGTCACCCGTATTGCCCTGCTGGATATTGTTGACCACTGGAAACTGCGTGGAAAGCGTGCCGCCCGTGAACCCAAAACGTCCGGTCCAATAACTGATTCCGTAGCCGCCGCGGACTACGGTGGCTTTCCCCATGCGATACGCGAAGCCAACGCGCGGCGCGAAATCGTGCGGCGCTACCTGTACGCCGGTACTCAAGCCAATATCTCCGTACCCAGCAATCAACAGGCTATTGTTACTCGGGTCGTAATTGGAAGCTCCGCCCTTACCCCGCGGCTTGATGGTGGTGTACAGCTCATACCGCATACCAAGCTCCAGAGTCAGGTTGCGCGTCATCTGATAAGTGTCCTGAACAAAGGCGAAAAATTGCGTCTGCCGGTTCGTCGGCGTCTGCGTCAATAGCGTGCGGCCAGTCTTGTCCGGCGCGCCCAGCAAGAACGCCGCATACGAGTTCACAAACGATCCGTAGGAACCCAATCCCGGTCCGCCTTTCAACTGCGTGGTTCCCGGATTGAAAGAGAACAGCCCGCGGGAACCAAGATTGAGGCCCTGCGCCTGGAACTGTTCCATGCGGTTCCGATGGATTTCGACACCCCACTTCAGCGCGTGTTTGCCGGCAGACTTGCTCCAGGTATCGACAACATTGAACAGGTTCTCGGTATAAATCAGCGGGTACTGCACGGCCAAGCCAATGTTTGGCATACCGCTGATCTGGAAGGATGCGATACCCTGTAGCGAGATGGCGTCGGGGTTTGGATTAAAGATGCCCAGCTTCGCGTTAGTTACCGTGGTCATGTCGGGACCAGCATCAGTAATCCGGTACCTGTTATATCCCAGGCGTAACTCGGAAAGTAACGTTGGACTAAACCCGTGAGTCAGGTTGATCGTGGCGGTAGTCGTGTCATTGTTGCCCTGAACACCATCGCCAATGATGTTGCCCAGCGTGCCGCCTTGCAGCACGTTGTACCACGACGTATTCACCCGGCCGAAAATACGGGTACTCTCATTGAAGTTGTGGTCTACACGGCCATCGTAGCTGTTGGCGTCGTAGCTGTAAGGCACATTGACTACATAGTTATTGAGGATGCCGGGCAGGTCCGGCGCCGGGAAATAGCTGGCCAGCTTGGTTGCAATCGGGCTCATCTGGCTGGTCGGAACCTTGTTGCCGGGGAAGGCTGTGCGCCCCGTGCCGTCGGGATTTCCGGTCGTCGGATCATATAGAGCGAGCCCGGGAACTGCACTGAAGTCGCCGTTCAGCCAGGCTGGATCCGGAACCGTTGCCGTAGTCGTGCTTGATTGGCGGAGATATCGCCCGCCGTACGAGCCGAAGAAGAAAGTCTTGTTATGGCGAATCGGGCCGCCTAATGTCACGCCGAAATCATTGCGTGTCAGGCCGGGCTTCGGTGTCGTAGTGTTGAAGAAGTCGCGAGCCGCCCAGGCTGCGACGCGGTTGAACTCCCATAACGAACCATGGAATTGATTCGTGCCGCCCTTTGTGATCACGTTGATCGTGGCGCCGCCCACGCGCCCGAACTCCGCCGCGTAGTTGCTGGTAGCCACATGAACTTCGTCGACCAGTTCGACTGCCGGCAGGTAGATGTTGAAGCCAAGCACGGGGTCCAGGTCGTCCACGCCGTCAATCATGGTATTGTTCGACGAATTGCCCTGCCCATTGGCATTGAAGAATGTGGTACCGGCGGGATCGTTGTAACCCGACCCATTCTGAACGGGCGGCGACACGCCGGGCAGCAGGCCGGCCAAGGCCTGAAAATTCCGGTTGGCCACCGGCAGATCGACTACCGTCTGCGTTGTAAAATTCTTAGCGACTTCGGCGCGGTCCGTTTGCAACAGCGGCGCTTCGCCCGTCACCGTGACCGATTCCGAAACCGTGCCCGGAACCATGGAGGCATCGACGCGCACCGTGCTCGAGACATTCACCGTCACGCCTTCGCGCACGAATTTCTTGAAACCCTGTGCTTCGATCTCCAGATTGTAGCTGCCCGGCGTCAGGTAGGTGAGCGTATAGACGCCTTCCATCGTCGTAGTCGTGGAAACTACGGTCCCCGTCCCCACATTCGTCGCGCGAACGGTGGCGTTGGGAACGGAAGCTCCCGATGCATCCACAACATTACCCGTTAGCGTGGCGCTTACGACTTGAGCAGACAACGGAGAGCTAAGAACTGACGCCACAAAGAGAACGGCAATCACATGAGCCCGTGAACCAGAGAACATGGTCGACCTCCTCTTTCTTTTCAAAAGCCGGCGAATTTCGTCACACCGGAATATTCATGAAACAGTTCATTACCGAACATGATAATATTGGCAAAAGCCTGAAACGGTGTCAACGGCCAACTGAAAGATGTTAACCAGAATTGTTGATCTGCCCACAGAATCGGGCTTGCGCCGCAATTCGCACGCCCGAAGTCGCTGGGCCGGCAAGGGTCTAGCCGGATCTCGATACCCGGCACTTTCATGAGGTCCGCAATGCCGCCATCGAAATTCAGCAAACTGGCCGCTCATCTTCTGGCGGCCGTTTTTCTCTTCCTTCTGAGCGTTCATGGAACGGCTACAGAGAGTGTAGTTCGGGTCTCGCTGATCCATGACCAGGTAATGGGTGAGCCCGTCCGCCATGGTCTCGACAAACTGAGGACCGCTCTTGAAGCGCGCAAAGTGGTGGTGGACGAACCTTCCAGCTTCGACGCCGCGCACGGCGATTTCCTGATCGTGGCTGGGCTGCCTTCCGCGCAAGGCGCCGCATCCCAATTAGCGCAGTCGGTTGGGGCACGAGTTCCCGCAAGAGCGGAGTCGCTGTTGATTCGGAACAGCAACTGGAAAGGCCGCCCCGCAGTGCTGCTCTCGGGCGCCGACGATGCGGGCCTCATGTATGCCTTGCTCGATACCGCCGACCGCGTCGGCTGGGCCGCTGACCCCTTGAATCCGCTGAGTGAAATCCGCGACGTCAGCGAATCTCCGGACGTCGAGCAGCGCGGCGTGACCATCTTCACCATGCAGCAGGCTCAGTTTGAGAACCGCCTGCACGACGAGCAGTATTGGGCCGCTTATTTTGACACTCTGGCGCGGGACCGCTTCAATACGTTCCAGGTGCTGTTCGCGTACGAAATGGATGGGTATATGTGCCCCGCCTATCCTTACTTCATCGACGTAGCGGGCTTTCCCAACGTGCGCGTCCCCGGTTTGAGCCACGAGCAGCAGCAGCGCAATCTGGCAGACCTGCATCGCCTGATCCGTATGGCGCATGACCGCGCGATCAAAGTCACCATCGGGCTCTGGTGTCACTACTACCGCTACACACCCACCGGCCAACTCACCACGAGCGATCAGCCGGTAGAAGGCAAAGTCTTCGGACTCACTGAGGCGAATCTCATTCCGTATACGAAAGCAGCATTGGGCCAGTTCCTTCGCGCTGTTCCGGAAGTGGACACCATCATGCTCCTCATGCATAACGAATCGGGATTGAAGACGCAGGACATGAAGGACTTTTGGCAGAGCATCTACCGCGTGATGAAGGAAGCCGCTCCCAACATGCAATACGAAGTCCGCGCGAAGGGCGTCTCTGACGATTTGATCGACTACGGGCTCAGCCTCGGCCTGAAGATCCGCGTGAACACCAAGTATTGGGCGGAGCAGGTTGGCCTGCCTTTTCATCCCACCCACATTCAGGAGTTGAACCAGTTTGAGCGGCGCCACGGCTACTCCGATATGTTGAAGTATCCGCGCAACTACGATCTGCACTGGACGCTCTGGACCTCCGGCACTACACGCATTCTCTTGTGGGGCGATCCCGAATATGTCCGGCGTTTCGCCGCGACCACGCATTTAGGCGGCGTTCGAGGCTTCGACATCATGGAACCGCTTGCCACCAAGATGGCCGGCCATCCGCAACTGATGAAGCCTTTCGATCTGCTCCAGCCGCCCTACAGATATTATCGCTACGACTTCGAGCGTTATTGGCATTTCTTTCAAGTCTTCGGACGCTTGACCTACAACCCGAACGAATCGCCCGAGATCTGGCAGCGAGAGTTCGAGGCGCGGTTCGGGAAAGCGGCGGCGTCCTACGTGGAACAGGGGCTGCATCGCGCCAGCCAAATCCTGCCGCGCATTGTGGCCTACTGCCTGCCGCCGAACCGCTTCCCCACCACGCGTGGATGGCCGGAGCGGCAGCGCGAAGAAGATCTTCCAGCCTATGCGAGCGCCGAGCCCAGCGATCTGGGGCAGTTTCTGAGCTTCGATGAAGCGGCGCGGAACCGGCTTGACGGCACAGATTCGCCACTCATCAGCCCGATGGCCACCAGCCGCTGGTTCGCGCAAGCCTCCGAAGATGTGCTCAAACTCGCGGCGGAAGCGGAGCGCGCCGAAGGCTCCAGCCCCAGCAAAGAGTTCATTTCGACAATGGTGGATCTGAAGATCCTGGCGAACCTGGCTCTCTATCATTCCCGCAGGATTCCCGCCGGTCTCAACTTCGCCTTGTTCCAGCGCACGCACGATTTGAACGCGCTCGATGACGCGATTGCCGCCGAAAAGAACGCGATCGACGCATGGAGCCGCATCGTTCAGGCCGCGGGCGATGTCTACTCGACTGATCTCATGATGGGCCTGCCGCAATTCGATCTCAGCGGGCACTGGAAGGATGAATTGGTCAAGCTCAACCAGGGCCTGGCGAAGCTGGAACAGATGCGAGCCGATTTCCATCCCGACGCGCACCGCGTTGTCGGACGTTATGAACTCGATCACGCCACGCCGCCCACCGGTTATGAGCGCGTCCCCCAGAGTAGCGGACAGCAGTTCGAAGCAGGCCGCAGCAACGTAGTGACTCTCGACCTGCCGGACGGCCGCTATCTTCTGCACATCGGCATTCAAGACCCGAAAAAAGCTCATGGCCCGATGTGGATCGAAGCGAACGGCATCGATTACACGAAACCGTTCACCGTTCCCGCGGGTCAGCTCGTGGAGAAGACACTCGAAACCTCAGCCGTTAACGGCAAAATGCAGATTCTCTTTGATAAGGCGACCAGCGCCGATTGGTACGCCAGCACGTTGACCATCACCGCCGTCGATCCTTTGATCGCGCACGTGCCGGTGCGCAGGCTTTCGCCCGGCGAGGACCTGATCCTGCGCGCCACGGTGAGCGGCGTAGATGCGGTTTCGGGCGTTCAGGTGGTCTACGGAAACACCGAGCGAGGATTTGCGACTGCAACCATGGAACGCGTCGCGCCCTTGCTCTACCGGACCGTCATTCCGGCGGCGCGGATTGCAGGCGGCACAACATACACCATCGAAGCCACCGACAGTGCCGGCCGGAGCAACTCCACTAAGTCAGTTGCCGTCATGGTAACCGGCGATCATGCTCCACCGGCGCTCACACAGATGCCGCTTACCAAAATCCGTCCCGGTGAGCCCGTGGGAATTGTCGCTCACGTTCGCGACGATTCAGGCGTCAAATGGGTGCGCCTGCGCTATCGCGGCCTGAGCCAGCATCAGGAATTCCGCACGTTGGCGATGCTTCCCATGGGCCGCGGCGACGAATACGCGGCGACCGTCCCGGCGGCGAATATCGATCCCAAGTTCGACTTCATGTATCTGTTCGAGGTGATGGATAACGCAGGTAACGGCAAGATCTATCCGGACCTGGAGAAGGAGACTCCGTACATCGTCGTTCCCATGGATCGGGATCAACTCGCCGCTGCCAAGTGAGTCTTACGATCAGCAGTTCACGAGATCGCTGAGGCCGTGGCGAGCCAGAATGTCGGCCACTTTTACGGCTTTCCCGGATTCCGCGGCTTCATCCATCGCCTGCATCAGGGCCACGGTAACGATGCCTTCGGCGAAATCCGGCTTCGGCGTCGTTCCATCCGCCAGGCTGCGCGCGAAAAGCTCGATGTAATTCTGATACTCACCCGCGTGGTGCGAATGGCCGCCAAAGCGGAAGTAATAATCGTCCTTGTCCTCGAACGTCTCGATTGCCGAATGCTCGCCGATCTTCCAGGCGTAGCGCAGATCGTAATAATCCGCATGGCTCGCGCCTTCGGATGCGCGGAGAATGCAGCTCATGTGGCTATCCCGCTGAATGGGGACCACCGGCGACGAGTACGTGCCACTGATCCGGCCGATCACTCCGCCTTTCGACTTGAATACAAAATGAAACGTGTCCGGATGCTGGAGTCCCACTTCGCGGCCGTTGGGAGTGAGCGTCGCATAGCCCATCACCTCTTCGACATCAGGCACATACCAACGCACCAAATCTACCGGATGGCTCAGCCCGCCGTAGAGCCACTTAAACGTGTCGAGTTTCGCCCAGCCTTTCGAAAGAAACCAGCGGTGGTCGGCATTGTAGTGCGTCTCCACGCTATGCAGCGCTCCAAAGCCGCCCTGGTCGAAGTGCTCGCGCTGGCGCGCAAACGGCGCGAAAAACCGGGAGCTTTGTCCCACCATCACCAGCCGGCCGCTCGCCCGCGCGGCCTGCAGCACTTCGCGCGCGCGGCTCAGGTTATCGAGAAACGGCTTGGTGCAGATCACGTGTTTTCCCGCAGCCAGCGCTTGCAGAGTATGCGGCGCGTGAAGATGATCCGGCGTATAAATACCCACTACTTCGACTGCCCGATCCGCCAGCATCTCATCGTACGACGTGGTGTAGCGGGATAAGCCAAATTCCGCGCAGCGCGCGCGGCACAGATCCTCATTGAGATCGCAAACCTGCACAACGTCCCAAAGCTCGCTTCGTAAGCCGGCCGAGATAATACTGCGGCCTTCACCCAGGCCGAGCACACCCAGGCCCAATTTCTTGGAGGGTTTTTTCGTGGTCATGATCGCTTTCTGTCAGTTCGTGGATGTATCTTCGGCTATGTCCTTGTAAGCGGGTTCCAGACCTGCCGCGTTGATGATGGCTTGCGCTTCCGGCGGAAATTGCGCGTCAATGTGAGTGTTCGTTGGCTTAGTATTCGTGCCTTCATTCCTCGTTTTGTCGAGGGTTGTGTAGTTGTTGTCAATCTTCAGATCGTGGATGCGCGGCGTCCAGACAAACAGCCACTGGCCATCTTTTTTCGCCGCAATGTCGCGGTGATCCACGGGGTCCACCACGTTCTGCGTAATCGTCCAATAGGCCGACCCATCGTCCTCATACAGGCATCTGGTATTCGAGCGAATATAGTTGCGTTCGATCCGCCCGCCGGGCTGCTCGCCCAGAACGTAAATCGCTCCGCCGTCGCGCGGCAGCACTTGCTGCGTATCTACCACGCGATTGTACGCGATCAGATTGTCCTTCGGCACCTTCGATGGCGGAATCTCCGCATTTCCCCACCACCAGCCGAGAGCGATGCCACCGTACGGCGTACCCTGAATGTCGTTGTGCGTAATCTCGACAGATTGCGTGAAGAATCCGCTGATCGCTTCCTCCTGCTTGAAATCGAGGCTCACGTTGCGAATCCAGTTGTCCTTGATCACATCGCGCGCGCAAACGCCGGCGATCCCTTTGAACAGTGGTCCGCCGCCGATGATGTAGTGCTGCGGATGCCCCACATTCACAGCATTGCCGGAAAGGTCGTTGAAGACGTTGCCCACCACCTCGCTATCCACTACGTCATTCACCAGGCTCACCCCCACGCCGCTCGCCAGATGGACAAAACGATTCCGCTCGAAGCGAATATCCTGCGCATTGCGAATATCGACGGTTGCCTGAGGCAGATCGCAGACATCATAATGACTCTTGTGCCAGTTGCCATCCGCGCGGAACCGCGTGTAGAGGCCCAGGCTCTGTACTCCCACCATGCCGCGCGAGTCCCCCACTTTTTCCAGTTGCCAGTGATCGTACGAAAACGTGAGTCCGGTGAAGACCAGGTTCTTCGCGCGGTCCGTGGGTGATTTTCCGGCAATGCGCAGCAGCCCTTCGCTCAGCGGCGCAATCACGGCTGCCTTCGACATGTCCTCGCCATTGCTGAAGTAGTAGAGCGTGTGCGTAACGCGGTTGAAATAGAACTCGCCGGGGTTCTTCATCAGTTCGTAGGCATTGCGGATGGTGAAGGCGCCCTTCGGATCTACATAGCAATGCCAGGCCAGTGTTGCCGCAATCGCGCCCAGCGGCTGCTGCAGTTTCAGCACGGTGTAGCCGTTTTCTTTCACGGCATCGCGGACGCCCATCACCAAAAAATTCCACGTCCGGTGCTGCAGCAGTTCGACATCGGAAGGATTCGCAAACACCGGCACTTGCGCCGAGTTGAACTCCACCCCATCGAAGGTCTTCCCAGGCGTTTCAGCCCATGGCTCATCGCCTTTGATCACGAATTCGCCCCACGGGCCCTGTCCGGTGAAATCGGCGTGCGTCATCTGCGCGCGAACGCCGTTCACATACAAACTGCGCAGCTTGAAGTTCCGGTTCAGCTTGGCTTTGTAAACCTTACCGTGATCCAACGTCCATCCGGTGACGGGAACGCCGCCGCTGATCACCGGCACTTCTTTCTGAAACGCGCGATAGGTCACGTGAAAGCCATTGATGCCGGAATCCGCCGCGCCGAATTCAATCGGCGTCGTGATCGCATAAGTCCCGCCTCGCAGATTCACGACGATATCGCCCGTCATCTTGCCGTTGATACCGCGGACCACGTCGCGCGCATGAGCAATCGTCCGGAAAGGGCGCGCTTGCGTTCCGGGATTGCGGTCGGAACCATTTGGCGAGACGTACAGCTCGCGGAAAACAGGCGCGGCGGCTGCCAGGTAAAGCCCTCCGGCCGCGAGAAGAAGTGTCGCGAGCGAGAAGAATCGGCAACGGAAAAAGAGTGAGAGTCGCATGTCAACCTTCCTGCCTATGGATTGCCCTTAACTCCAACGACGCAGCGGCGCGGCGTTCATCAAGCGCTTTGTGAATCTGCGGTTCCATCACTTCGTACTTGTGATAGAAGAGGACCGGAAGAAGGCTCAAGGTGAAGAATGCCGCCGGCAGCCAGATAAAGCCGATTTCGATCCCGGCGATCGAAGAAGCCGTCTGTGCCACGTTCGGCACATATCCGTGCGCCGCCATAATCCACGCAGGCAGCGCGCCGCCGATGCCGCTCCCGGCCTTCAGACAAAAAGCAGCGCCCACAGCGGTCAACAGACCCGCCGCTCGAACGCCGGTTTTCCATTCCCCGTAATCCACGCTGTCGGAAAGAATCGAGAATGGGATGGCCATTGCCACGCCGCCCGTGATGGTTGCAAAGATCCAGCCGCCGAGAACCATCGGGATGGATGGCTGCCCGAAGTACATCATGACTTGCCCCAACACCGAGCCCACCAGACCCAGCGCCCACATGTTGGCTTTCGACATGAACCGGCAGGCCCACGGCATGAAGACTACCGCCGTGAGCGAGACGATATCGAGACTGTTCACCAGCGGCACCAGATCTTTCCGGTTCAGCACATAAGTGAAGTAGTAGATGACGGCTGATACGCGCGAGATATAAGCGATCCAGAAGAACAAACTGCTCAGGAAAATGATGATCCAGGGCCAGTTGCCTTTGATCGCGCCGAACGTGCTCAGCACGGGCAACGGTTTCTTATCTTCCTTGACCACTTCTTCCAGATTCCGAAAGGCCAGCAGGAACAGCAGAATTGTTCCTGTAGCGTAGATCGGCATCGTCAGCGTGAACCCGAGCCGGTCATTGCCGCGCCCCAACCAGGCAACAAGCGGAAGCGCCGTCGCATTGACAATCAGCACACCGGCTTTTGAGCCAATCATCCGGTACGTGGTGAGCATTACACGCTCTTGCGGGTCCGGCGTGAGAGCGGAAAGAATCGATGTCACCGGAGTGTTGATTCCCGTGTATAAGATGCCGCAGACAATGTAGGTGCCCGCTGCATAAAAGGCTTTGGCGGTTGTCCCCAGATTGGGAGAAAGAAAAGTCAGCACGCCGAAAACGGCGAAGGGAACGCAGAGCCAGAGGAACCACGGGCGGCTTTTCCCGAAGCGGCTGTGTGTCTTATCGAGAATGAAGCCCCACACCGGCGCATCGATTCCGTCAATACAGCGGGCAACCAGCAAAATGGTGCCGGCTACGCCCACCGAAATCCCATACACATCGGTGTAGAAATAGAGCAGATAGTTCGAGATCACGCAGAACACGAGCTGCCCGGCCGTGTCGGAGACTGCGTAGCTCAATCGCTTGGTGTACGATATTCGGTTCATGCGGAATGATGCCGCCCGTTGCTAGGCAATTAGGAAATTCGGACTTGCCTCCTAATATAACGTCCGCTCCGTTTGATCCCGTACTCTTTCCCGGCTAGCCTGGCGCGGGCACATACATAGAGGGCCTTTTCGCTTGATTTCATAGGCAGCACGGCGGTTGACAACATTCACAGTTTCATGAAATACTTCATTTCTGCGATTATAGACTAACTATCGCCCATGGAACAAGAATCGAATCTCCGTTACAAGCCTCCAAGCCCACATAAAAAGGACTATCGCATTGGGGCGGTTGGCGCGGGTTTCGTTATGCGCGATGTGCATCTGGTCGCGTACCAAAAGGCCGGATACCACGTAGAGGCGATCACTTCACAGGATGTGAATTCCGCCCGTGAAGCCGCCGGTCTTCGCGGCATTTCGAAGGTCTATGAGACCACGGCCGAGCTGATTGCCGATCCTGCCATTCAGGTCCTGGATATTGCGGTTCCCCCGCACTGCCAACCGGGCATTATCGAACACGCCGTGAGCAGCCGCAAAGATCTGCGCGGGATTCTCGCGCAAAAGCCGCTGGCGCTCAAGCTGCGTGATGCCCGTCGGATCGTCGAACTGTGCGACGAAGCGGGCATTCCGCTCGCCGTCAACCAGAACATGCGCTACGACCAGTCGATTCGGGCGCTCCGCACGTTGCTCAGCAGGGGAGACTTGGGCGAGCCCGTGCTCGGCACCATCGAGATGCGAGCCATTCCGCATTGGCAGACCTGGCTGCAGCAGTATGGCCGTCTCACGCTGCTGAACATGAGCATTCATCACCTGGATTGCTTCCGCTTCCTGTTCGGCGATCCGGAAAGCGTCTACGCCAGCGTGCGCACTGACCCCCGCACTACTTTCACTCATCACGATGGCATTGCCTTGTACATTCTGGAATATGCCAACGGCATGCGCGCTTCTGCCTGGGACGACGTCTGGAGCGGACCCGTCCGCGAAGGCGCCGCGCCGGACATTTATATTCGCTGGCGCGTGGAAGGAACCGAAGGGCTGGCGGAGGGCACTATCGGATGGCCCGGTTATCCGAACGCCGTCCCCAGCACCATTCGTTATTCCACGCGAAAGCGGCCCGGCTGCTGGCTCGAGCCGCACTGGGAAGAAACCTGGTTTCCGGATGCATTCGCCGGACCAATGGGCGAGTTATTTGACAGCATCACAGAGGGCCGCGAACCCTGCATCAGCGGCCGCGATAACCTCAGTACCATGGCGCTGGTGGAAGCCTGTTATCGCTCGGTCGACTTGCATCGCCCCGTGAAGCTGGTGGAAGTCGAGGAGGAATGCTTTGAAACTCGGGCTCATTAATTCCGCGTGGTTCGGTTCTCCGGTGGGCACCGCCGAAGGAATCCGCAAGACCAAGGAGATCGGCTTCGATACCATCGACATCTTCGCCGACCCTTTGGAGATCCCCATCCAGGAACGCCGCCTCATCAAAGACACTGCCCTCGAAGTCGAATTGCCGGTAGTCTCGGTGGTCTGCGTCGCGCTGGGGATGGCCGACTTCTCCGCTTCCGTGCGGCGCTTCCACGTCGAACGCGCCAAGAAGCACACGGAGCTTGCCTACGAACTGGAGGCTCGCAATCTGCTGCTCGTGCTGGGCGAATACATGTGGCAGCAGGAAGTGATTGCTCCCCCGGATCAATGGAAATGGGCCGTCGAAACCGTGCGGGAAGCCGGTGATTTTGCGGCCTCGCTAGGTCTCGAAGTGGCGATTGAGTTGGAGCCGTTCCGTCTCTCGCTGGTCAATGATCTGCCGAAGATGATCCGCTTCCTGGATGATGTCAACCATCCCGCCGTGAAAGCGAACCTCGATATCTCGCATCTTGCCCTGGCTCACACCGCTCCCAAGGATATTTCGAAACTGCGCGGGCGAATTGCTCACGTGCATTTTTCTGATTGCGACGGCAAGAAGCATGGCGATCTGCCGCCCGGACGCGGAGTGGTCGATTTTCCGCCGTATCTCGCTGCAGTGAAGGAGGTCGGCTTCAACGGCTCCGTCACCATTGAACTGGAGTATTCACCTGACCCGTCCAAAATTGAGGACTGGGTGAGAGAAGCGTATCGCGAAACCGACCGGTTGATGGCCGCGCAGGAAATGCGCGACAAAACGAACGCACACTCGGTCAAAGCGACGTCTTAACGACATTTCACGCTGGCATTCGTACGGCGGGTTGGATTCTGACAGGGGAGTAAATCATGCCTAAGGGACGCATTTCCGACGAAGACCTTCGTCGATATCAGGAGGACGGATACGTCCTCGTGAAGAACATGTTCGACGCCAAGGAAATCGACTTGCTCGGCCGTGCGGCGCGGGAGGACCGCGCACTCGACCAGCACTCCTTCGGCAAAGGAGATGGCGAGGGCGGCACGGTCCGCCTATCTCTTTGGAATCACCCGGGCGATACTATCTACGGCATGGTGGCGCGCTGCGATTCCATCGTCGGCTCGGCCGAAAAGATCCTCGGCGGCGAGGTCTATCATTATCACTCCAAGATGATCATGAAGGATCCGCGCGTCGGCGGAGCCTGGACCTGGCATCAGGACTACGGATATTGGTATCAGAACGGCGTGCTCTTCCCGCTGCTGTGCAGCGCCTTCATCGCCATTGACCCGGCCACCCGCGAAAACGGCTGCCTGCAGGTAATCAGGGGCTCGCACAAATTGGGCCGCATCGACCACACTCTCACTGGCGATCAGGCCGGCGCCGACAAAGACCGCGTGCATGAAGTGCTGCAGCGTCTCGAATTGGTTTACGTCATCATGGACCCCGGCGATACGCTGATCTTCGACTGCAACCTGCTGCACCGCTCAGACCAGAATCGCTCCGAGAACCCGCGCTGGTCGATGATCTGCTGCTACAACGCGGCTCGCAATGATCCCTACAAGGAATCGCATCATCCGCGTTATACGCGCCTCGAAAAAGTGCCGGATTCCGCTGTAGCTGAGGCGGGTTTGAAGCGCTTCGCGAATTCCAATATGGATGTGGCCTGGCTGAATCCGGACGAAGACAAGAGCGCGGCCAGCCTGACCACGGAGGAGTGAGCGCGATCCCACCTCCGGCGTTTCGCTGCTACATGAACTGGCTGGCGCTCGACGGTCTGCCGGAGCCCGCCGATGGCTGGTTCCACGCCATCCTCCGCGAGAAGTATGACGGCGTACAATTCATCCAGCCGCTCTCGCACTCGCTGGTCGACAAAGCCCGCGCGCTGGGCCTGGGAGTTTCCGGCAGCGGCCGCGTCAATCGGCCGGAAGAAGCCGCATCGCTCGCCGCGGAAGCATGCGACGCCGGCCTCGAATGTCTCACGCTGCACGTAGGCTGGGGCATGGAGGACGACTCCGAGGCCGCGCGGCTAATCGCGGCGGTGCTTGAGGCATCGGCAAAATTCGGCATTCCCCTCTACCCAGAGACCCATCGCGCCACCATTTTTCAAGATCTTTGGCGTACCGTTCAATTTACACACAGGTTCCCCGAACTTCGCTTTAACGGCGATTTCTCGCATTGGTACACAGGCCTGGAAATGGTGTACGGCGGGTTTGAGACGAAGCTGGAATTCATTCGCCCCGTTCTGGAGCGCGTCCGCTTCCTGCACGGCCGCATCGGCACTCCCGGCTGCATACAGGTGGATATCGGCGACGGCAGCCCGCAAGACCGTCCTTATGTCAGTCATTTCCTGGCCCTCTGGACGGCCGCGTTTGCCGGCTTCCTGCGTCAGGCCGCACCTGCCGACGTCATCTGCTTCACGCCGGAATTGCTCGCCCCCGGAATCTACTACGCCCGCACATTTCAAGGCCACGAGGAATCGGACCGCTGGCAGCAATCGTTAGTCCTGCGTCAAATCGCCCGCGGCTGTTTCGAAGCAGCGCGCGCCGGCTTGCAAGCTCAATCTCACCCGGCATAAGAAAATCGGAGGTCTCCCATGGACGAACCCGTGTGCATCGATCGCAGAAGCTTTCTGGCCGTTTCCCTGGCCGGCGCGGGACTGGCGTCGAAGGCGGTTGCGCAGCCGGCCGGCGGCTCCGCGAATCCCGCGGCCGAGTGGTACGACCGCGCGATGCGCTGGTTTCAACTCATCCTGGTGGAAGATAATCCAGGCCAATATGACTCCCAAACCTGGTTCGACCTGTTCCGCACCACCCACACCGACGGCCTCTGTCTGACGGCCGGTGGATGTGTCGCCTATTACCCCACTAAGATTCCGTTTCACCATCGCAGCTCTTGGATGAAGGAAGGCGATGATCCGTTCGGACAATTCGTCGAGGGCTGCCGCAAGTTGAACATGGCGATCGTAGCGCGAACCGATGCTCACGCGATTCTGGACGATGCGGCGCAGGCCCATCCCGAATGGGTCGCTGTCGATCGCGAGGGCCGCAAGCGCCGGCACTGGGTGATGCCGGACCGTTGGGTGACCTGCGCCTACGGCCCCTACAATTTCGAATTCATGACCGAGGTCCACCGCGAGCTAGTAACGCTCTACGGCATTGATGGCCTCTTCGTGAATCGCTGGCAAGGCAGCGGAATCTGCTATTGCGAATCGTGCCGGCGCCAGTTCCACGCATTTTGCGGCAAAGACATTCCCACGGGCGTGGATGCGCGCGACCCCGTCTTCGCCAGCTACGTGGAATGGACGCAGGGGCGGCTGGTCGACTTATGGAAATTGTGGGACGGTGAGTTACGTAAGGTGAATCCGCACGCCCGCTATTTCTCGAATGTCGGCCTCGACCGCGTCACCGCCAGCACTCTCGCGCCGCTCTATATCTCCGAGCGCCAGACCCGCGGCAGTATGCCGCCCTGGCAGATTGGCCTGGGCGCAAAGGAAGTGCGAGCGGTCTTTGGCCGGAAGCCGGTTGTCGGGCTCGCGTCCACGGCGCTTTCCGCCCGCGATTCCGTCTCCACCGAAGCAGAATTGCGAGTCTGGATGCTCGACGGGATTGCCAATGGTGTGCGGCCCTGGGTGATGAAGACGTCTGCCGTGATCACGGATCGCCGTTGGATTCCGGCCGTCGAAAAAATCTACGATTGGCATTGGCGCAATGAAAAGTACCTGCGGAATGCATCCAGCCTGGCCCGCGTGGCCATGGTCTACTCCGCCGGCAACCGCGACATTTCGGGTATCACCGGAGCAGGCGGCGGTGCGGTGAACTCCGGACAACTGCGCACTTCCGCCTCGCCCTATGAAACGGACTATTACCAGGCGGGCATGTACCACGCGCTGGTTGAGGCGCGCATTCCGTTTGATTTCGTCTTTGACAAGCTGCTGGACCAGACTCACCTGGATGCCTACAAGCTGCTGCTCCTTCCCAACGTCACGGCGCTCTCCGATGCTCAATGCGAGCAAATCCGGCAATTCGCCGCACGAGGCGGAAGCGTGCTCGCCACCTTTGAGACGTCGCTTCACGATGAGCGCGGCGTCGAGCGGCGCGATTTCGGTTTGAGCAATCTGTTCGGCGTCCATTTCACTGGCAGCGTGCAGCGCCAGGTATCGAACTCTTACATGGCCATCAATCGGGAGACCGGCCATGCCATTCTGAAGGACCTGGAGACCTTCGGTCACATCATCAACACCACACAGCACGTGGACGTGCGAGCCGCCGTGGACTTCCCCGCCCCGCCGCTGACGCGCATTCCAAGCTATCCCACGCTTCCAATGGAAGAGATTTTCCCGCGTGAACCGAAGACGAACATTCCCGAAGTTTTCCTTCGCGATATGGGTCGCAGTCGCATAGTCTACTTCCCCGGCGATATCGATCGGACATTCTGGCAGGGCATGGCGCCCGACCACGGAACGCTGCTGCGCAATGCCGTGGAATGGGCGCTTAATGAAGAACATCCAGTGACGGTGAGCGGCTCCGGCATTTTGGATGTGGCATGTTGGCGTCAGGAGAATTCGTTGACCGTGCACCTCGTAAACCTGACCAACCCGATGATGCTCCGCTCCGCATTTCGCGAGTTGCTTCCGGTGGGGCAACAGCGTGTTAGCTTGCGCTTGCCGCCGGGGAAGCCGGCGCGCGCCGTGCGATTGCTGGCGAGTGGTCTGACGCTGCCAGTCACGCAGTCAGCCGGCAGAGTTACCTTCACCATACCGTCCGTTCTCGATCACGAGGTGGCCGCAATTGACCTGTGAAGTCAGTGCGCGCGCTTGAAGTACTGAACTTCGCGCTCGTGCTTTTCCGCCGCCTCGCGCGTGCTGAACGTGCCCAGGTTCTTTCGCTTGCCGGTTCGGGCGTCCGCTTTTCGGGAATACAAACGGTACTCGCCACTTTTGAGTTTTCGAATCATAACCGGTTAATTGCAAGCAGCCTGCCATCCGCGGCTCTGCAAGGTCCGGAAACAAACCAACTAACTCGCTTTGCGGAAGGTCAGGTTGATACGCCTCGGCCCAAACAGATCATGGTGCCCTTCTTTGAGCGGCAGCACTCCATGGTAGCGAAGCCGCGCCGGCCCGCCCCACACCACAACATCTCCATGGGCCAGTGGCACGCGGTCCGTTTTATCCGACCGCTTCAGCCCGCCAAATAAAAAGACCGCCGGAATTCCGAGCGACACGGACACAATCGGTTGATCATAATCTCGCTCATCCTTATCCTGGTGTAGCGAGAGCTTGGTGCCCGGTTCATAACAGTTGATCAGGCAGGCATCGGGCACATATCTTGGAAATCCCGCCCGCTCGGCGGCGCTTGTGGCGAGCCTGCGGAAAGCTTCGGGCATCGGCGGCCACGCTTGACCGCTCACGGGATCGATCGGGTCATAACGATAGCCGGTGCGGTCGCTCACCCAGCCCAGTAGACCGCAGTTCGTCATGGCCACCGACATTCGAAATCCGCCCGGTGTAATCATGTGCCGGAACGGCGCTCGTGCGGTCACCCCTTCGATGGCGTGCAAAAGTGCCGCATCGTCCGGCGCAGCGAACCGCCGCAGCACAGTGGCACCCGGGCCCAAGGGCTCCTCATGGGTTTCGAGGTCGAGACCATCGAACAAATCCTCGCCCATGCGTTCATCTTACCCGACCGGCCGGAAAGGCCCGCAACGTTTGACCACCCAGCTCTCTTGAGCTTGCCCCGGCCTAGTACTCCAATTGCCAAGGTGAAGATGATTCACACTCGCCGCCGAGATTAAAATGGACTGAATCGCACGATGTAAACGGCCGAGTCAACTATGAAAACGATTGTTTCCGATTCCGGGAGCGCATTTTTAAGCGCCATCTTTATCTGTGGGTTACTGACCTTTCCGCTATCCGCGCAGGTTGCTACGAGTCTTAAGGTGGCGGCCGCTACCAACAAACGGGTGGATCTCACCTGGAGCGGCACCGCCGCCACCTACGTCGTCCAGCGGCGCACCTTGGGAGGCACTTTTTCTTCCATCGCCACCGTGAGCACGGCGTCGGCGAGCGACACTCAAATCGACGCCTACACTACGTATCAGTATCAAGTCCTCGCAAATACCAATGACGGGCAGTCTGCGCCTTCGAACACCGTGACCGCCGGCCCGCCCGCAGCCGGTTTCACGGCTCTGCCCGGACCCGGAGGTGTAACGGCAACATCCACCTACGGCCGCAACATTTCAATGACACTCGACGGCAACGGCGATCCCGCCCTCATTTACATCTATGACGATCCGAATGGGGACACCAACTACAGCGATTCAGAGCTGGTGTTCCGCTCATGGAATCGCGCGCAGTATGCCTGGAACCCGGACATAAAGATTGACGCCGTCGGCGATACATCAAGCGCGTTCCGCACCGTCGATTCCCTGGCCTTCGATCCGAGCACGAATACGTTCGCTGCCGCGGTGTCCATCAATGATGGAGACTCGATCAACGTTTATACATCGAGCAACGGCAACACGTGGACCAAGAAGGCGAGCTACTCGGAATCGGACGGCGTACTTGGTCCCTCGGTCGGCCTTTCCGGCGGCAACATCTATCTCGCATACGTCGGGGAGAACGGACTGCAATACGTCACGGGCAAACTTTCCGCCGACCCCGCCACATGGCAGAACAAAACCGCTCCCCAGCCCACCGATACCGACATCGCCGCGTGGTATGTTTCTCCCTCGCTCGCGGTGGATAGCGCCGGCAACCCCGCCATTGCCTACTTTGCCGAACAGACCAGCAACACTGATAACCTCATTCTCTTTTTCTGGCGGCCGAGCGCAAACCCGGTGAAAGTGCTCGATAGCCAGAACAATGGCTCGGATGGCGCGGCCGTCAAGCTCACGTTCCTGAATCAGAATCCGAACATCGTAGCTGCCGTTTCCCGCAATGATATCGACGAGGAAGATCAGGTCCATTTCGTTCGCTCCACCGATGGCGGCGTTACCTGGCAAACTCCGGTGGCGATTCCGCCCGACGGTCATTTCAGCACTGGCTACGCCTTCGACCTCGCCGTGAATTCTCAAGGCCACGGAGCCATCGCCTTTTCGCAGAACAGCGGCTCGGGCGATGATGTCTGCGGATATCCGAAGCTCTCGCAATCAAGCGACCTGGTGAAATGGACCACTTGCGCGGCTGCGGAAAGGGATGTCACGGGCGCCTTCTCTCCCATCCCCGATAGCATCCAACTGGCCTACGGCGGCAACGACAAGCTCTACATGGTCTGGCAGGACACTTACATTGAGCCGAACGGCATTCAGATGTACCGCGAACCGCCGGCCGGCACGGTCACCGGGCCTTCGATTTCCGCCAACGGCGTGGTCAACAATGCAACCAACCAAGCCGGCATCGTCGGCGGCTCCTGGGTCAGTATTTACGGCGCGAATTTTTCGACTACCACGCGCACCTGGGCCGCCGCCGACTTCACGGATAGCGTCCACCTGCCAACCATGCTCGATGGCGTACAGGTCAATATCAACGGCACGCCGGCGTCGGTGTTCTTCATCAGCCAAACGCAGATCAACGTGCAGGCGCCGAGCCAGATCAGCGGAAATGTCTCCGTCCAAGTGATTCACAACGGAGTGGCCAGCAACACCGTAACGGCGAGCGCGGTGGCCAACGCACCGGGACTCTTCACCTACGCGGCCGGAGGAAAAACATTCCCCGCGGCCGTGTTCAATGACACCAGCAACGGCCTGGTTATTGTGGGCGATGCATCTCTGCTGGCAGGCACAGCCAAAGCTCATCCCGGCGACATCATTCTGCTCTACGCCACGGGACTGGAAAACTCGCCAGCCGGGACCATCATTAACGCACCGATTGCGGATTCTGCGCCCATCCAGGTGACAATTGGCTCGGCCAAAGTCACGCCGTCATTCTCCGGATTGGTGGCCGCGGGCGAGTTCCAACTCAACGTCACCGTGCCGAATCTGCCGCCCGGTGATTATCCGATCAGCATCACCGCCAATGGCGTGACTTCGCCCGCCGGGCCGGTCATCTCGATCACGCAATGATCAACTGAGGATGCCCGCTACGGCGGCGCGAGCCAACACGAACACACCCCAGGGCACAATCACCGACGTCAATGCGCCGCCGAACGAGAGCTTCTTCCCGCCGGCGGCGCTGAGGCCGGTCGCGATCAGCAGGATAGTCCACAGGGAGAAAAGGTCGAGCGCGGTCGCGATTGAGTAGATGAACTTCGATGTGGTCGTTGGGTCCAGGAACGCGCCTACGTTGAATGCCAGCGGGTTCTGAATATTGAAATCGTCCGGGTTCTTCAGAAACACCACCACGATTGCGAGTACGGCAAAAATGACCCCCGGCAGACTGGCATAACACACGATGGAGAAGACCTGTTTGAAACGTACCGGAACGCTCATCAGGCCCGCGACAATTCCGAGCAAAACCCCCGCAATCACCAGGAACGAAACAGGCACTCCAAACAGAACGCCCGCGTATGCTTCGAGCGGTCCATACTTCACCTGCATGGCGATGACGCGATCGCGCTGCTCGGGAGGCATCTGCGCCATCCGCTCGTTCGTCTCCAGCGCGTGCTGCATGATCCGCTCCCATCCCACGTGTTGGCTGAACGCGTAGCAATAGCAAAGTCCGGATACGATCACCAGCAGCAGTGGGATCAACCATCGCGGCCGCTGCGCAATATCCGCAAACGTTTGCTTGGGCTCAAAGAAAACACCGCTCAGGCGAGAGATTTCGCTCATTTCCACAGCTTGCGGCCCCGGCGCCTCTTCAGTTGACATACCTGCCGATTGTACGCCCGCTTGGTACTGGTCTCAACGGTTCAGAGTTCAGAGTTCCCAGGTAAGTTCCTGCAATAGCTCTCGGGAACAAAGCGGCGCACGATTGCGTATTCTGGGTTTCAGGGAAGGCGTATGTACTTGAAGAATGCCATCGCATTCGGACTTCTGGCCATTTCCGCCGGTTGCGGGCTGGATCAGATGGGCCGCGTCAGTTCCGACTTTCACTACAGCTATGACCTGAAGCCGGGCGGCAGCCTCTCAGTGGAGACGTTCAACGGCTCCGCGGAAATCACAGGCTGGGACCAGGACACGGTAGACATTTCCGGGACCAAATACGCGCCGGCGAACGAACTCCTCGCGAGTCTCCGCATCGATATCGACCATACCCCGGATTCAGTCGATATTCACGCCGCCCGTCCCTCGGACAGCCGCGGTAACTATGGCGCGCGATTCGTCATCAAGGTCCCGCGGACGACGATCGTCAACCGCGTCGTGTCTTCGAACGGTCCGGTCCGCATATCCGATGTCGCCGGACCTTCCCGCCTGCGCACCTCGAACGGGCCCATCCGTGTGCACGATGTTCATGGCGGCATCCAGGCTCAGACCGGAAACGGCGCTATCGAACTGGCGGAAGTCGATGGAGAGGTGGAAGCCCATACGACCAACGGAGCCATTCGCGCGAACCTGGCCGCGAGCGGACCAGCGGCGCGGCCAGTGCGCCTGGAGACCACAAACGGAGGCATCGACCTCACTCTGCCTTCGAATTACCCGAGCGACATCCACGCCGGCACCACCAACGGCGGCATCACGCTGCACGTGCCCGGTGATCTGAACGCGCGGCTTTCGGCCCGCACAACGAACTCTTCCGTGTCTTCCGATTTTCAGGTGAAAGCCGTCGGTGAGATCAGCAGACGGCGCCTCGAAGGGACCATCGGCTCCGGTGGCCCACAGATCGAGCTCACGACTACCAATGGCGGCATTCACCTCCGAAAGCTGTAATCAATCCGCCAGCGCGTCGCGAATGCGCTCGGTCAGCATATCGGTGAACCGCCCCGGCACAAAGCCGTCCATGCGCCCCGCCATATGCCCGCGACGGTCGATGATGATGGTGGTTGGAATTGACCTCACGTTCAAAGCACGCGAAAGTCCGTCCTCGAAATAAACCCGGTCCTGCCACTTTTGCGATTGAACGAAAGACCGCACCGGTTCGCGGTCACTGTCCGTGTTGATCGAAAGAAACACAACGTTGGGATTATCGCGGAAGCGCTGCCGGACCACTCCATAAAGCGGATGCTGTTCCCGGCATGGCGCGCACCACGTTGCCCAGAAGTCAAAAACCACGGTCTTGCCTTTGAGGCTTGCCATGTTCAGCTTTTGTCCATCCAGACCGGATAGCGTAAACTGCATCGGATCGGTGAGCTGCGCGTTGGGGTCAACGCGACGCAGACGCAGGTCGCGTAAGTGCAGCAGCGCGGAATTGCGGTCGAATGCCGCCAGAACCAGGTCCCCCAACCCCGCCTCGGAACCCTTCCACCGGCGATACAGATCGCCCATGTGGAGACGATCGGCGGCGCGGCGGGCATCCGTGTTCTGTGGATCGGCGATAGTGAACGCATCCGCCAAGTGGCGAATGGCGTCCTCGGTCTTCCCCAACTTTTCGTCCCAGCGCGCCATCTCACGCGCGGATTCCGCGTTGGGATAGGCATCAAAAGCTCGCTGCGCCAGAGCGAGTGCCTCCTGCGGATGGCCGAGTCCGCCGGTGGCGCTGGCCTGCTCGCAGAGTGCTCGTCCCAGGCCCTTGTCGACCTCCGTCTGCCAGTCGGCCGCGTTCACGCCCGGCGGCGCGCTGCGCCGGGCTTCTTGAATTGTGCTTTCGTATCGCCGCGCGTATTCCAAAGCGCGCGTGAAATCATCGCGCGAACCGCCGGCCAGCAGGGCACGCGTCACGCTGTCCAGAATCCGCGGATCTTTGGAACCGCGGGCGAGCACGTGTTCGCCGTAGAGAATGGTGCGCCGGTCATCCTTGGCCTCGATGGCAGCACGCACTGCGGCGCGTTCCAGTTCCGCTCGCTGCGGCGAATTGGGATATTTCTGAAGGTGCTTCTCAATCGCCCGAAGAAATTCCACCGGGCTTGACCCTGCTTCCGCCAGCGCGGAATCAAGATCCGCCTGTTCCCTGCTCTGCGAGCCCGCCGTCTGTTTGCCGCTAGGGACCTGGTATGCCGCGCACAACGATACCGCCAGCAGCACAACGGCCGGCGCCCGCATCACGAGTGACCGGCGCGAATCGCCTCGGCAATCTCGGCCGCACGTTCGCGCGCCGTGTGCATGTAGGTCTCGTTCTTAGAGATGCGGTCGAGCATCGGCAGGTACTGCTCCAGCCCCAACAGACGGCCGTGATCGAAAGACACTTCCAGCTCCAGTAGCGCCTGGACTACGCCGAGTTTGTCATACTTCGCGGCGCGTTCCAGATTGATGCGCTGCTGCGCCGATTCCGCCATGCGCTCGAACCAGTCAGCCAATGCATGCGCGTTGAGATCTTCCGAATAATTGAATTTGACCTCGCTCTTCTGCGTGCCGTTTTCATAGCGGAACGTTTTAGTGCCCATAAAGGCGACCTTTAACGGCGATTCAAGCGGCTGTTTGAAGTAATTCAGTTTCGCTACCAGGTCGAAGACCTGCTTCACTTGCTCCGGCTTAAGCTGATATGTGATCGGGTTGTCCTCATTGGGAGCTTCGCGATAGGCCACGGCCCCAGCCTCATTCACCGTGATCTCAACATAAGGCGGTACACTACCCGGGAACGACTTGGAATAGAACAATCTAGGTCCGTCGCCGGCGAAACCGCTGCACGCAAGCAACAGAATCAAGCACCACTTCATAGACATTCCCGGCTAGGCCAACCTCCTGGTGGTCGCTTCATGCGTGGCGTGGCAAATCGCTACGGCGAGCGCGTCGGAAGCATCTTCGGAGGGAACCACGTCGGGCAGCCGCAGCAGAGACTGCACCATTAACTGCACCTGGCGCTTCTCGGCCCGGCCATACCCCACCACGCTGGTTTTGATTTCGAGCGGCGAATACTCGCCTAGCTCCAACCCCGCTTCCGCCAAGGCCAGCAGGACGACCCCTCTGACCTGCGCCAGCTTCAGCATTGTTTTCACATTGGACGCGAAAAAAACCTCTTCGACGGCCGCGGCTTCGGGAAGATGCTCTCCGATGAGTTGCCGCAGCCCACCGGCAATTTCCAGCAGGCGCCGTTCAAAAGACCACTTCGTATTCGTCCGAATCACCCCGGCGGCCACCATGCGGTGCTCCAGCCCATCGCTTTCGATCACGCCGTAACCGGTTCGTTCCGAGCCGCAATCGATGCCGAGGACGCGCACGTTATTCGGCCAGTGCCTCCAACTCCTTCTCATCGATGTCGAAGTTGGAGTAGACGTTCTGCACATCATCGTGATCTTCGAGCACTTCGCTGAGCCTCAGCATGGCGCTCGCATTTTTGCCTTCCAGCTTGATCAGGTTCTTCGGAACCATAGCAATCGAAGCATCTTCGGCGGGCAGGCCGTTCGCCTCCAGCGCTTTCAAAACGGATTCATGATGTTCCGGAGCGGAAAGGACTTCCCAGCGTTCCCCATCGCCGCGCAGATCGTCGGCGCCGGCATCGAGCACGATGCCCATCAGTTGGTCTTCGTTTGCTTTATCGGCCGGAACGAAGATCTGGCTCTTTCGTTCGAACATCCAGGCGACGCTGCCTTGCTCCCCCATGTTTCCGCCGTTTTTTGAGAAAGCGTGGCGGATTTCGCTGACCGTGCGGTTGCGGTTGTCGGTGGCTACATTGACCAGCACAGCCGCACCGCCCGGTCCGTAGCCTTCGAACATGACCTCCTCGATCTGCCCGCCTTCCAGTTCTCCGGTTCCCCGCATGATCGCCTTCTTGATGTTGTCGGCGGGCATACTGACAGCCTTGGCGGCAAGCACGGCGGTGCGCAAACGAGGATTCGCGTCGGGATCGCCCCCATTGCGGGCGGCGATCGTAATTTCCTTAATGATGCGCGTGAACATTTTCCCGCGCTTGGAGTCCAGGGCGGCCTTTTTGTGCTTAATAGTCGCCCACTTGGAATGGCCTGACATGTAAAACCTCTCGGGGTAGGCCCGGCCTCACGGCCGGAAAGGACAATTTATCTGAATTCGACTTTCTGAGGATAGCAAAATCAGGGGTTTGGCTCAAGGTGAAGTCTGCCAATGTCGGCGCAAAGTGAGAAGATCCCCTTGTAGCAAAGTAGAACGTTCCCCTTTCCTGATTAGGGCAAGAACCTGGAGAGGTGGACGACGCGATCTTGCTGAATGGAAGGGACCGAGACCGATTGAAGGTGCTGCACCAGGTGAAAGCCGGGCAGTTGACGCAGAGACAAGCGGCCGAGCAGCTGAAACTCAGCACCCGCTGGGTGAAGAAGCTGATGAAGCGGCTACGAACTCAGGGCGATTGCGGCATCTTACATGGCCTGCGGGGCAAACCCTCCAACCGCAAGATCAGCGGGAAGACGCGAAAACGTGCGATCGAACTGGTAGGGAAGCGCTACCGCGATTACGGTCCGACGCAAGCTGCAGAGGTGTTAGCCTCCGAGCACAAGCTGCAGGTGAGCCGGGAAAGCCTGCGGCAGTGGATGACAGCGGCCAAACTGTGGCAACCGAAACCGGCGAAGCTGGAACGTGCCCATGGGTGGCGACCGCGACGAAGCTGCCGGGGAGAACTGGTGCAATGGGACACCAGCGAGCACCTGTGGCTGGAAGACCGTGGTCCCAAGCTATACCTGATCGCGATGATTGACGATGCCACGAGCGAGTTGACGGCACAGTTCGCGCTGCACGATTCGACGGCGGAGAACATGAAGCTGCTGTGGAAGTATGTGGAGCAGCATGGCCGGCCGGTAGAGTTTTACACGGATAAGGCGAGCCTGTTCACGATCAACCGTCGGCTGCACTACAACAAACATCTGCCAGAGCCTGGGGAGGAGAAGACGCAGATCGGGCGGGCATTGGGAGAGTTGGGAATCGGGTGGATCGGGGCCCATTCGCCGCAGGCGAAGGGACGGATTGAACGCTGCTTTGGGACGCTGCAGGACCGGCTACTGAAAGCCATGCGGCGGGCGGGGGTGAGCACGCTGGAGGCCGCCAATCGATTCCTGGAGGAGAAGTATTTGCCGGAGTGGAATGAGCGATTCCGGTGGGAGCCGGAGTGCGCGACGGATGCGCACCGGCCACTCCGGAAGGATCAGAAACTGGCGTCGATTCTCAGCTACATGGAGGATCGGGTGATCAGCAATGACTTCACGGTGAGCTGGTTGGGAGCACATTATCAGATCCCATTGGGTCAGGCCAAACCCCGGATGCGGAAGCAGCGGATACGGGTGGAGCAGCGGCTGGACGGGTCGCTGGTGGGGATGTGGCAGGGCAGTGAAATCGAACTGAGAAGGTGCCAGGTGCGGGCTGCACCCGAGCCGGCGCGGACAAACACACCAGCAGGACGACAAAAGGTCAAGCCGAACCGAGCATGGATGGACCACTTCTGGCATGGGGATCCGGCCAAGAGGCGGCCGCGATTGCCCGTAACTCCAGTCGCCCTACGGGCTCCCTCCGTCACGGGCAATCCGGTATGAGAGGGGATCTTTCTGTTTTGCAGGACTAGGGGAACTTTCTACTTTGCGTTGACA
>DASZPB010000010.1:0-218587 GCA_035550475.1 Bryobacteraceae bacterium
CCAGATTCTACAAATTTTGAGCGTGACACTTTTTGAGAAAACGCCCATTTTACGGGCTCTTCAGGCATCCGACTCCGAAATGGATTTAGCCGATCCTGACAACCAGTTGATTCTGTTCGATTTATAGCCGGACAGTAGTGAGCCGGCCCATACGGCGGTGAGGGACCCGGCTTGCAGCTTCCAACCGAGGCCATAGCCCACGTCATTGCCGAGTAGCCATTGCCCTCCAGAATCCTGCCGCCACATCTGCGAGTTATAACTCAGGGCGAATGTCACGCCCCAACCGCTGCGGACCTGGGTTTTGATCAAAGGCACCGAGAAGTTCAAATTCCCGGAGAGCAGGTCGATCTGTTCGCCGGCGGCTCCCCAATAAGCTCCCGTGGACCGCACCCCCGTCCGCCTCGGTTCGATCGAACCGGCCGGCGCTGCCGTAACGGCGACGGTGGCCGGATTGGCCCAGTTAAAGTGCTGGTCTACGGCAACAATCTGATAGCTGTACGTGACGCCGGGAGCGATAGTTTCATCTGAATACTGTGGGACTGGCGTGTCACCGAGCAATGTGCCGTCGCGCCAGATCAGGAAATAGTTGAATCCGACTCCGTTCGGGTCGTCCGAGCCGCCCTGCCATTGCAGATCGACGTGGTCCGAAAAAACGGACATCCCCACGGTCTGAAGGTTGACCGAATTCGGAGGAACGCGATCCATAGGATACAACTCTGCGGGTGAGATCCAATTGCCGGCCGGGGTAGCATACGCCCCCACGCCCGGCTGGCCGGTTGTGATGTCGGAGTCGTAGATAAGCCAAATCCCGCCGCCCTCATACAGATAGAGCAGGTTGCTCCGAACTACCAGCCGCATGACGACGCTCTGGCTGCACGGCATAAGCGCACTCATCAGGGCCGTAGCCTGGCCTGCGATGCTCTTGTAAGCCACCATTGTGGCGGTACACACTCCATTAGCGTCGAAAGTGGGATTCTGCATCTCCCAGGCATAGTAGGTGCCTGATCCGCCACCCCCAGTCCGCGCGTCTGAGGTGGCGCGCGCGAAAAGTGTGTAGGTGCCGCCGGAAGTGTTGAGGTTTACGGTCATCCGCACTTCATAATCGCTCGTGCCATCCTGCACCGCGATCTTCGAGATGAGTGAGCCGCCATTGGGATCGGGAGCCGTCAATGCCCAGAACCCGCCGCCCACCGATACCGACCCTGCCTGGGTCCAGTAAGTAGTATTCAGCGATCCAAATGCATCGGAATAGTAGGGCTGGTAGGCCGCCCAGCCTGGCATGGCGAGCAACAGGAGCGCCGCAGGGAAGGAGATCTTCATCGCGCCACCGCCCCAAACTTGTCCAGATCGAAATCTCTTTTATATTTCTTGAGTTCGAGCACGATGTCGGCTTTGCTGGCTTTGCCTTTTTCGAACGCCTTGACGGTCTTGTCATTCAAGATCTGGGCAAAAGCCGAATCATCCAGGGCGGCAAACTCCACCAGGGCGAACTTACCGTCATCGCTGACCTGGCTGGTGAAGGAGATAATACCCTTGGCTTTTTGCGATGGAGGCCAAGGTGTATATTGCGGTCGCTTCGGGTCGGCTGGAGTTCCTTTGCCGATCATTGGAACTACACAGATTAAGCGGTGGTGTGTATCCGCCGCATTCACGTGCCTCTGCGCACTCGCGCAGCCTGCCAACAACAGCATGGAGAACATGAGCCGCTGCAACATAGTCCGAATTGTCCTCTCCTATTCCGGAGTATTGGGTCTAATTTACTAGCCTTTACTAATTTGTCAATGTCTAATTTAGTATTTTTCTCAATTTTTTTTCGTAAGTCGCAGCATTGAGTTAGACGGTGGATTCTAGATAATCGAATACTGGCTCACATCTTCCCTTGGCGGTACCGAGTAAATGCCATAGACTTGTACGCGCGAAGGATAAGTTAGTTAGATGCGCCATTCTGAAGGCGCTAAGTTAGGTGTGATAAGGAAAGGACAGTATGGACAAATTCAGAAATAATCCGGGCGGCAGGTGACGCTAGTGGTCTCGGTCCGAAATTATTGGCGTATGGAGTGGGTGTTCGTGGAACCCTTGGGCCGGCGGGACCTGCCGGAAAGCAGGTCCGCGCCTGGAAGGGCCGCCCTCACGACAGCGGCCATCGGAGCACGCGGCGAGCGATCAACACGAATCATCGTCATTCCGCTGGACGCACTACATCTAAGCCAGGGGAGGAGAAGGCCCGTTTTTCAGCGTCCGCGGCGCGCCGTTGCGGCTTCCACTACGGGCGGAGGCGGAGGGGGCAGTGGCGGCTTGCGGGGACGGCGGTCCAACCGATTGGCGATGAACTCGGCGCGCGCCTTGGCATAGCGCGGCGTACCTGGCTTTCCTTCGACGGCCGCCAGTTCTTCCGGGCTGATCTCCTGGACAGCCGGAACGTATTTCTGGAAGTAGTTGCGAAGCCTTTCCTGCACCGGCTTCTGATTGGAATGGCAGAGCAGGAAGAGAATTTCATCCAGAGCCGCCACCGAGACGATCTGGTAAACATGTGAAGGCTTGCGGATTCGCGCCGACCGGAGGGCGTTTTCGAGCTTCTTGGCGCGGCTTTCCAGTTTCTGCCAGAGGTCCACTTCCTGCTTCCGCATCTCGAGATGCCTGGCGAAGGCCTGCTTTTCCTTGGGAGCAAACTTCTCGCACAAGACATACAAGAATGGACCCAGCCGCGCACTGCGGGCATGGGCATCGTCGGGCAGCATCCGGGCCGCGCGTTCAAACTTCACCAGACCGGGCGTATTCATTTTCGGCCCGGCCAATACGGGCGAAATGAGCGCCAGCAGACCGGCATCACTCAAGGCGCGCAGGATTTCGGCGGCATTGTCTTCCGCGCTGATGCGCGCCAACTCTTCAAACAGCGCGCGCGGCGGTATCAGCTTCTCCACTTCCGCCTCGCGCGCGTTGGCCACCTGCATCTGCGTACGTTCTTCCACCGTAAACCCGAGGCGCACTTGAAAACGGATGAGCCGGAAAAGGCGCGAAGGGTCGTCGTAGAAGCCGTACGTGCTGACGGCGCGCAATTCGCGGCGCTCGATATCGGCCAGGCCATTCATGGGATCGAGCAGCAATCCGCGGGAAGCCCGGTTGAGCGAGAGCGCGATGGCGTTACAGGTAAAATCACGGCCTCGCAGGTCTTCCTGAATCGTGGCCGGCGAAACCTGCGGGCGCGCACCGCTGCGCGCGTATTTCTCCTGCCGGGACATGGCTATCTGCGCCGTGACGCCGGAAGGAAATGCCAACTCAGCGCATTTGCGGTTTTCGTCGATCAGAGTGGCTTTTGCGCCGGAGCGGTCGCAAATCGCCCGCGCTACTTTGAGCGCGCTGCCTTCGATCACAAAATCGAGATCCCGAATGCGAAAACCGGCGAGCATGTCACGCATCGCGCCACCGGTCAGGAACAGGTTGACATTGGCCTGGCCGGCGGCGGCCTGGACCTCCTCGACCACCCGGTTCTGATCGCTGCTCAGGTGGCTTTCCAGCATGAAAATGTAGTCGCTCATTGCGGGCGCTCTCGACTTAAGATGTTTACGGCCTGGCCCTCTCCCGGGCGGCGCTTATGCCCGGGGATGGTGGTTCTCCACCGTCTTCCGTAGTCTCGACCGCATGACGTGTGTATAAATCTGGGTGGTCGAAACGTCGGCGTGCCCCAACATGACCTGTACACTGCGCAGGTCGGCTCCGCCTTCCAGCAGATGCGTGGCGAAACTGTGACGGAGCACATGGGGCGTGATCCCATGAAAAATTCCCGCTTTTCTGCCATAGTTGGCCAGGAGTTTCCAGAACGCCTGGCGAGTAAGGCAGCCGCCGCGAGCGGTTATGAACAGGTAACGGCTGGTTCGGCCCTTTAGCAGCGCTTCCCGGCCATCTGCAATATACTCCCGGACGGCTTGCACTGCCTCCCTCCCTACCGGAACCATGCGTTGTTTATTCCCCTTGCCAGTGGTGCGCAGTACGGCCATGTCGGTATTCAGGTCGCTCTTTGCCAGACTGCACAGTTCCGAGACGCGGAGCCCTGAGGCATAGAGCAGTTCCAGCATGGCGCGGTCTCGCTGGCCGGTAGGCCGGGACGTGTCGGGAGCCTGGATCAGCTTCTCTATATCTTGCAAATTCAAAAATTTAGGAATGGTTTGCCACTGCTTGGGAGCGCGCAGATGCTCCGCCGGATCGATGGTGAGCAGGCCCTCGCGCTGCAGAAAACTGCAATAGTTGCGCAACGTGGTGACATGCCGCGCGATGGACCGGCTATTCAGCCCCGAGCGGTATAAAGAATCGACATAATGATGGAGCTGTTCGGCTGAGGGAAGTTCTTCGCGATTCCCGATGAATGCGGTAAATCTGGACAGGTCAGTGGAATAGGCCGACACAGAGTTGGCGGAAAGTCCTTTTTCGAGCCGGCAGAAGTTGAGGAACGCCCGGACAGGGGCCGGGAGATGCGCCGATTCCGGTGTGACCGTTCCTGGCATCGTGCCAATGATACAATAAGGCGCTAAATGTTTGAAACATGGTAGCGTAAATGAGGTAAGCTTGTCCGGCTCCACTACCAAAAAAGCAGTCATCCGCAGATTTGATCGGGAGCCTCTTGCCGGGTACATCAACCCCATTTCTTTTCTACAATCTACCGGCGTCGAACTGCTGTCGGCGGAAGGGAATGTCGCGATCGTGCCCTACTCCGAGATCAAGCTTATCTCCTTCGTGCGGGATTTCGACAGCGCGGGTCCGCCAGAGCGCCAGGTCTTTCACACCCGCCCCAAAATGGAAGGACTCTGGATCAGCTTTCGTCTGCGCGATGGTGAGGTGATGGAGGGCGTGATGCCAAACAACCTCTTGCAGGTGGAGACTCACGGCTTTTCCCTGATTCCACCCGACCCTTACAGTAACAACCAGCGAATCTTCGTGCCCCGGGCGGCACTTCAATCGATTGAGGTATTGGGCGTAGTAGGAAGCCCGCTCAAAAAGCGGAAATCCAAGGCAGCGCCGAGAGAACAGATCGGGTTATTTGATGAACCATCTTGATGTGTTCGGTACGGTGTGAATTGGCTATACTGAAATTTAATACACAACTGTCTCAGATGGAGGTTCCATGAGGTTGCGTAACCTATTCCTCAGCACGCTGGCCGTGCTCTCTTTTGCGCTGGCCTCTTACGCGCAAACCACCGCGGTGGAGGGCAATGTCATTGGCGAAGACGGCAAACCGCTGGCCGGCGCCATGGTGCACTTGACGCGCACCGATATCAAGGGCAACTACAAAGTCAAGACCGATAAAAAGGGCCATTATTTCTATGGTGGTCTGCCCATCGGCGAGTACAACATCGCGGTCGAGGTCAACGGAAAAGAAGTGGCATCGCTGAACAAGGTGCGGACGCACCCAGGCGATCCGCTGGAACTTCCGCCGTTCGATTTGCAGGCGCAAGCAAAGCAGCATCAGGCGCAGCAGGCCGCGGCACAGCAAGCAGCCGCTACCGGCCAGGCAATCCCCAAGGAAGTGGAACGCGGGATGTCGGCCGAGCAGAAGGCGGCGTATGAGAAGGCCGTCAAAGAGCGCGAAGACGCCATGAAGAAGAACAAGGCCTTGAATGACGCGTTCAACACCGGACTGCAAGCCCTCGAAGCCAAGAATTACGATGCCGCCATCACGTCTCTCAAGAGCGCCAGCGAGATGGACCCCAAACAGCTTGCTGTGTGGACGCACTTGGCTGACGCCTATATCCTATCGGCCGCATCCAAAACGGGCGCGGACCAACAGACGGCCTACCAGAACGGTTTGGATGCGTACGGCAAAGCCTTGGAATTGAGCCCCGCCGATGCCGGAATCCACAACAATTACGGTCTGGCACTGGTGAAAGCCAAGAAGCTGCCAGAAGCACAAGCCGAGTTGAACAAAGCCGCGGAACTGGACCCGACGAATGCCGCGAAGTATTACTTCAATCTGGGCGCGGTGCTGGTCAATACAGGACAGAACGACGCAGCCGGCGAAGCTTTCAAGAAGGCCATTGCCGCCAATCCGAATTACGCCGACGCGCAGTATCAATATGGCGTCTACCTGGTGGCGAAAGCGCAGATTACGTCCGACGGCAAAGTAAATCCGGTGCCGGGAACGCGCGAAGCGTTCGAAAAGTATCTGGAATTGCAGCCGAACGGCCCTTACGCGGAATCGGCCAAAGGTATGCTGGCATCCATGAGTAGCGCCGTGGATACCAAGTATAAGAATCCGAACGAGACCAAGAAGTCGAAGAAGAAGTAGCAGTTTGAATCCGGGACGCAAGCGAGACGTTTGCGTCCCACCCCAGCATGATTCGTTTTCTTATCGTCCGCTTACTCTTTCCGCTCATAATCTTCTTTCTGCTCAGAGCGGTTTTCCGGAGTATCTTCGCAGGTGTCCGTTCCCCGATGCCTCCCCAAGCCCGCGCTCCACAGCAGCCCACTGTCAGCACCGGCGGCGAACTAAAAAAAGATCCGGTGTGTGGAACCTATGTGGCCGAATCGGCCAGTGTCACTCGCACCTTCAACGGCCAAGTAGTGCATTTCTGCTCCAAGGAATGCCGCGATAAATATCGCGTCGCTTAAGCAGGTGTACACTAATGGTTTATGCGCTACTGGTTGGCTTTCTTTAGTCTTTGCGCCTGCGCCACACTCGGATACGGCCAGAGCTTTGAGGTTGCGGTCAGTGGAGGTGTATCGCGCTTCGGCGACACCTCTCTCGGCACTGTGAGCACGGACCCCACTGATGCCAAGATCACGATGAGCAACGGTTTCCGCCTTACGTTCCGCGGAGCATTTAATACCTGGCGATTTTTCGGGCATGAAGTTGGCTTCGCGTATAATCACACCTCACTGACCATTCCGGCTTCCACGTCAATCAGCACGGGCGGTCTGCCCGGACAGGCGCCGGCCGCGACCACCACTGAAGCGCAGCAGATCGGCATGTCGATCTGGCAGGGCTTCTACGACTTCATGGCCTATGCCACACCGGAAGGCACGCACGTGCGGCCCTTCGTCTGCGGCGGCGCGGGGTTCACGAGCTTCTTTCCTCCCGGCAGTTCGGTGTATTACGGCAACCAGGAGACGAAATTTGGAATCAACTACGGTGGCGGCCTCAAGGTCCGGCTCAATGACATGTGGGGCGTACGTGTCGACTATCGTCAGTTCCTGACACCCAAGCCATTTGGTTTCCCCAACCAAAGCGGCTGGCTCGGGCAGACCGAGATCAGCGCCGGTGTCTCTTTGAATATGTAGGTGGAAGCGTCAGCGCTCAGCTATCAGCGATCAGCTTGTGTCGTGTAGGTTCGGATGACGTGCGAGCCCGAGCTTCACTGATGGCTGACCGCTGATCGCTCGTGTATATTCATTGGGAGCGAGCCTCTACAGCGGAAAGGCGAAAAAGGATGAACGCAAACTGTCTCGTGCTCTTATGTGCGCTTGCGCTTCCAGCCGTGGGAGCAGAACCAGTTTTCCCAGGCGCCCAAGGATTCGGGATCCAGACTCCCGCGGGGCGCGGCGGCGCGATTATTCGCGTTACCAATCTGGAGTCCGATGGGCCGGGATCTCTGCGTGCTGCCCTTGACACAAAAGGTCCGCGCATCATTGTTTTTGAAGTTGGCGGCATAATCGACCTAAACCGGAAATCGCTGGTCTTAAAAGAGCCGTTCGTGACGGTTGCCGGACAGACAGCGCCCTCGCCGGGCATCACGCTCATCCGCGGCGGAATCGAAATAGCGACGCACGACGTCCTGATGCAGCACATTCGCGTGCGCATGGGCGACGCGGGCCAGCCCAAGAAGAGCGGCTGGGAACCGGAAGTGACCACAAAAGCCGCGTACAACGTCATCGTGGATCACTGCTCCATGGCTTGGGCAGTTGATGAGAATCTCTCGGCGTCAGGACCGCGATACAACGGTCCCAACGCGACCACGCATGACACCACCTTCAGCAACAACATTCTCGCCGAAGGTCTGTACGACTCCAGCCACAGCAAGGGCATTCACTCCATGGGGACGCTGATCCACGATAACTGCCGCAATATCGCAGTAATCGGCAATCTCTATGCGGATAACAACCAGCGAAATCCCTATTTCAAGGCACTTACTACGGGAGTAATTGTCAATAACGTGGTTTATAATCCCGGTAAGTTCGCCATTGAAGTGGACTGGTTACCCTCGGAATGGCAAGGCCGCAGCATTCAGCCGGAGAACGCACGGGTGAGCGTGGTGGGAAATGTGATCATCTACGGAGCCAACACTACACCAGGCTTGGCCGCAATCGGTCCGATGGGCGATGTCTATCTGGAAGACAACATCGGCATTGACAAGGACGGCCATCACATCCCGGAAATGACGGCCGGGCAAGTCAACATCCTGAAGCAGAAGCCCGTCTGGCCCGAAGGCTTCAAAGCGATGCCTGCCAAAGATACCGTGGCCTGGATCGTCGCACATTGCGGCGCGCGTCCTAGCGACCGCGACGAGGTGGACAAGCGAGTTATCCGCGATTTCCAACAGCGGAAGGGCCATTTCATCGACAGCCAGGAACAGGTAGGAGGCTATCCCAAAGCCACCCCGGTAACACGGAAGCTGGATATACCAAAAGATAACATCGACGCGTGGCTGGCCAAGATGGCGCGCGACTTAGAGAATTGAAAGAGCGCTCAGCTTTCAGCGATCAGCTCTGCCGGCCGCGATTTGCACCAGGACTTGTAAGAAAGGTCAGACTCGTTCGGTAGCGCACGTTGCCAAAACCATACCGTTCACGAGCTGATCTCTGACCGCTAATCGCTGAAAGCTACCCGCTGACCGCTACCCTTTGTTATCGAAGGTTTATACTCTAATTCCAATCTTGTCCGTACTGCCGCTTCGCTCTACATTCGACAGTTAGGATGAGACGTCCCACTTTTTTCGTGGTGTGTGTGGCCGGTTTGTGGGCTTGGATCGCCGGTGCTCAACCGGCAGCCCGTAAAGAGCCGGTCCAATACACCGGACCCGAACGTGCTTCCCGCGTCGAGGCACGGCCGCCGGGTATGCGGTTCGCTCTTCGCCGGGCTCGGGAGTTTGTGCTCGCCCCACTGAGCGCCTCCGAGTCGGCGCGGCTGGCGGAGCCGGGCATCCGGCTGAAAGTGGGCATCCACCGCGCGCTGCCCTCCGGGGCGCTCCAGGCGGGAGCATGGGAGACTGCTCCGGACGGCACGCCGCTTTGGCGCATGACTCTTCGCTCACCGGGCGCGCAGGGAATCCGCGTGGAGTTCCATAACTTTTCTGTGGGAACGGGCAAGGTCTGGGTGGAAGACGGCGCGGATTTCGCCGGACCCTACAGCGGCCGCGGCCTCTATGACGACGGCCACTTCTGGAGCGGCACCATTTTTTCTTCCTCCGTTACCATCGAATATCAGCCCGCTTCCGATGCTTCGCCGGCTTCCCAAGTCCCATTCGAGATTCGCACCATCGCGCATGAAGCGCTGACCGCCCGGGGAAATCGCACTCCGGCGAGTCTAGTGGCTGGCGGCTCGCGGTTCGTGCAGGCATCAGCGCCTGCTGCCGGAACCGCGGACCCTGCGGACTATTGCCATCTTGACCCCAACTGCTATCCCGATTGGCAAAGCACCATGAAGATGGTCGGCCAACTCACTTTCGAGGATGCCGGCGACAGCTACTTCTGCTCCGGCTCACTAATCGGCACGCGCGATAACAGCTTCAAACCATATCTCCTCACCGCGGGCCACTGCATTCACGATGAGGCCGCCGCGCGCAGCCTGGAAGTCTACTGGGCCTACCAGACAGCTTCTTGCGGCGCACCACCGCCCACCAGCCGGGATAATGGACCTAAATCTACGTTGGGCGCCGATTTGGTAGCCAGTGGCACAATCGGCCAAGGCGACTACAGTCTCGTGCTGTTGAAAGACGTTCCGAGCGGAGTCACTTTCGCCGGATGGGATATCGCGGACCCGCCGATTGGAACCCCGCTAGTCGGGATTCACCACCCCGTTGGCTCCTACAAGCGAATTTCCTTCGGCACCCGCACGGCTGACGAGACTGCCGATGTGGAAGGCTCCATCGCGCCCGCCAATTTGTACCTGGAAGTGACCTGGGACAAAGGCCGAACGGAACCCGGTTCTTCCGGATCGGCCATCTTCACGAGTCCGGGTGTGATAGTCGGCACCCTGACGTATGGGCCTGCTTCACCTTATCTCACGGCCTGCGAGATCTCGCCCAGCACAGACGGCTACGGGCGGTTCTCCAACACCTATCAGTATTTGAAAGACTATCTGGAAGACCTGCCGGCGGCTCAAGTTACGGCTGCGCAATCCGACGTGCAGTTTTCAGTGCTTGATCATTCGTCAACCCCTGGCAACCAATCCGTGCAGTTGACGACGCAATCAAAAGGGCAGGTGACTTACAGGCTTCGCGCGGATGCGCCGTGGATTGTCCTCTCGCAAACCACGGGTACCGTCTCGGCTGGTTCTCCCGCACAGGTAACGATCTCGGTAGACCCGGCGCAGCTTACGCAGCCCGATCAGTATACCAGCACAGTCACGATCCTTTCCGGTTCCGCCGCCCCGCAATTTATCAACGTGACGGCGAACGTCCGGATCGATCAATCAAACGTCGTGGCTTCGATTGCGCCGAACCCGGTCTACGAATCGAACGGCCAGTATAGCTTCGCCGTGCAGTTGGCGGAAACGGGCGGCGCCGCAACTCAATTGAAAGCTCTACGCATCAACGGCACGGATTACTCGCAGTACATTCAGAGCTGGTTCGGAACCAACGAGATCGGCGCCGGCAGCACCGTCACCGCGCCGCTGCAGGGTTCCGGGGCGTTTCCTGGGGGCACACAGTACTTCGAGTTCTGGGGTGTCGATGAGGGAAGCGGTCAACCCTGGTACCGCACAGCAACCGTGCGATTCGTGCCGCAGCAGTAAAGCCGAGCGATCAAAAGCAGCGGGCGCATGGCGCACCCGCTGCATCCCCAGAAGTTTCGAGATCCATTAGTTCTGCGAGTTTTGGTTTTGCGAGCCTTGGTTGTGGGAATCTTGGCCCTGCGAGTTTTGGTTTTGCGACGAGGATCCACCGAATTGAGGCACGAGCGTCGAGCCCATCAAATCAGCATCGGTGAAGCCGAAGACATAGAATTGATTCGGATTGGCAATCGAAGGTACGTCGGACGTGGAGAGCAGAAAGTCGTTGTCGTTGGACACCCAAAGAGTATGTAACTTCGTGCCGCCTTTCTTCACATCCGGGCCGAATGCAATGCCCTCGATCTTGGAGGGAATGTGGTCAGCAGCGACGTGGCCGGCGAGCGCCGTAACAATATCCAGGAACAGAGTCTTTTTGACCGCATGATTGGCTGCGGCAGCGCCATCCATGTTTGAGATGTCAACCGCGCCGGCCAAGTCGATTTTGAAAATCTGTTTCACCTCGGCATTGTTGCTGGTCGCTCCGTCGCCGCCTTCCAGGCCTTTGCCGTCGCGTTCATCGACCAGGAACTCGTGATTGTTGATGGCGCAGATGTCGCTCACTCCCGATCCGTTCGTGAGCAGGTACGCGTACTGGTGAGTTTGTCCAGTAAGAACATTGACCGTCACGATGCGCAATAGGTTGGCGGCATTGCCGCCGAGAGCGGCATCCTGAAGGAGCGCGTTCTGCATAATCCCGACCAGCGTACGGCCGTCCGGCGTCAGAGCCAGGCCTTCCATTCCCTTGTTGGCAGTCCGGCCGCTGGTGTTCCCGCTGATCTCGTCCGCTCCGACCGGTTTCAGATTGGAAACGTAAAAATAGTCAGGCAGTTTATAGGAACGCAGGCGGACGCCGGTGAACCGGCTGAACTGATAGACATAGGGACCGTACTCGTCGGAAATGAAAACGCTCAGACCATCGTTGGAAACGCGAATCGATTCGCTGTCGAACCGCGCATCGTTAGGGTCACCGGAGTTTTGGTTCGGGTTGAAGTTGTCCGAACGTCCCGTGAAGAAGTGCAGCAGAAAGTTGTTGACCGGCGGGACCCCGGAACCCACTCCGAGTCCGGCGCCGGTGCCATAGACGAGCGGAGTGAGACTCCACAGTAGAGTTGTGGAACGCATCGTAGGCGTCAAGGTAAACGGCAGACCCGACCCCGCTGTATTGGGCTCCAGGTCCATCGTAACCGTGTGGAAGCGGTTGATATAGCTTACGGTGCTATCGATTGCGTTATCGAAAGTCACGGCGTTTGGGCCGCGATCAGGAAGAGCGAGAAAAGTGTTTCCGGAGGCATAAGCGAGTCCGGAACCCAGGCCGCCCAGTAAGTTGGCAGGAGCGCCATTCTCCAGCTTATAAGTGAGGCCCGATAGATCGGCATTGTCACCCGCCCGAGATTGGCTAAGTGTTCCAATGGCAAGTAAACTGGGTTGGGCCTGACCAGGTAGCACAGCCAGACCGAAAGCAGCGACAGATAGAGCAATACGAGTTGTAAGTTTATTCACAGAGAAGTTTTCTCCAATGAGCATAGATCAGTAGGAAGCTATGATAAGGACTCGGTAGACTATGGTCAAATGAATCTTTGGTTACAGAACCGTCAGATACTTCCTGAAGGCCGCTCGCCGAGAGGTTCAGGCCGGATGGTATTCGCGAGCCACTGAGCCCGTGAAGTGTAGTTTCTAATGATCAACTAATTCAGAAAGTCCCATTGCGATAACTTCTATTAGTTCAGCAGGCGCATCTGTAACAAAGCCGATATCGCCTCTTCATGCCTGGTTAACCGGGGAGGACTAGACTCTCCCCATGAGATACATTCTGGTCTTCTTGGCAGTATGTGCCATAGCGGCCCATGCTCAATCCAACGCGTCTGACGCCGCACTCGAAGGATACGTCCGCGATCCATCGGGCGCCGTGATCGCGGCTGCGAAGGTCAGCGTACGCAATCTGGAAACGAACATCGTTCACGCGACCGATAGCGGTGAGGACGGCTACTATCGATTCCCGCTGCTGCGAGTTGGCACCTACAAGGTTACGGCCATGGCGACCGGTTTCAAGCAATTGGATAAAACCGGCGTGAACCTCGCGGTGGGCGAGAAGGCGCGCATCGATTTCTCGATGCAACTGGGTGCGAGCAGCGAAACGATCAACGTCACTGCTGATGCCCCCATCGCAGAGACCGGCCAAGCCACTATTGGCGCGGTGCTGAGCAAAAAGGAGGTGGAAGACCTGCCTATCGCTTCGCGTAATGTGTACAACTACTTCCTCCTGGCGCCGGGCGTGCAGGGACTCTCGAGCAGCACTTTCGGCACGACGCAGTTCACGTTTGGCGGCACCGAGCGCAGCTCTTGGAATCTGGATGGGCTTGACAACACCCAGCGGGCCGGCAATCGCCAGATCCGCATGGTGATCACGACTCCGGAAGCCGTAGAGCAGGTGCAGGTGCTTTCCAACGGCTATTCCGCCGAATTCGGGCGGGCCGCCGGAGGTCAGGTCAACCTGATACTCAAGTCCGGCACCAATCAACTGCACGGTTCGGGGATGTTTCTGTACCGGTTCGCGGATTTGCAGGCGCGTCCTTCGCTTGCGGCGGTTGACCCTGACCGCACCTGGCATGACGAAGCCTTCACTCTGGGCGGTCCCATCCGCAAGGACAAAATTTTCTTCTTTGGGCAATTTGAAAACAATCCGTATACTCTGCCCAACCCGATCACCATTACACCGGCGAATGCGGCAGCCCTCAACCTGCCGGCGCACGACCTGGGAAATGCTCCGTTCGGCGAAACCTACCGCACCAGTGTCGCTAAAGTGGACTACAAGATTAATGACCGCAATACAGGCTACCTGCGCTACAACCGCTTCACGAATCATCAGCCCGGCAATGCCTCAGGGCTAACCATTACAGATCGCGGCAACAACTTCGATGACCACATGAATGGCGGCGGCGCGCAGCTTGCCACCATACTCCGGCCGAATCTGTTGAACGAATTGCGCGGCGGAGGAATCGCGCGCACGCAGCAGAACGAACCCATCGGCCCGCCCGATCCAAACGGCGCATACACGAATATCACTGGCGTGGCGAATATCGGATACAATCCGCTGGCCAAAACCTACACCACGGAAACGAGTTTTCAGGTAGTCGATAACCTGACCTGGATCAATGGCCGCAACACCTGGAAGGGCGGCATAGACTACCAGCACACCCAATTCGAAATTCTGAAGGCCGAAAACCGTACCTTTACCTTTGGCGGTCTGAGCGCCGCCAACGGACGTCCGGCGGTGAGTTCCCTCCAGCAGTATCTGAACACAGTCGCCGGGCTGACCGATCCAGCCACGGGCAATCCTTTCACGTACACGCAATTTCAGGAGGATGGCGGTGACCCGCACCTGACCACGGCGTTTCAATTCATCAACTTTTTCTTGCAGGATGAATTCCGGGTCACGCCGCGGTTCACCTTGAATCTCGGCGTCCGCTATGAGGCGACGCTCTTCCCCGAACTCGATCCCGATGCCCCGTTTCCACTTTCACGAAAGATCGATGGCGATCACAATGACTGGGCGCCGCGCTTCGGCTTTACCTGGTCGCCGTTCAAGGACTCGAAAACGGTTGTCCGAGGAGCCTACGGAATCTATTACGATGTGCCCGGCCTTTCCACGTTCTACACCGCGGCCCAGGTGAACGGCCATCGCTTCCTCAGCTACCAGATTGCCGGAACTGCTCCCGATGCACCCGTTTTCCCCAATGTGCCCGAGCTAACCGGCTCGAGCTTTGTTGTCCCACCCAGCATCAACGCTTTCAGCCCCGGCTACCACACGCCCTATCAGCACCAGGCGAATTTCCAGATTCAGCGCGAGATTACGCCGGATCTTTCCCTGACGGTGGGCTACAACTTCGCGGCGATGCGCCATGGACTTTACTCCGACAACATTAACCTGGGCGCTCCAGTATCGTTTCTGGCGGACGGCCGCCCAGTCTATGGAGGCGCATCGGCGCGCATCAATCCGAGCTTCAACCAGATCAACCTGATTGTTTCCGGAGCCAACACCAATTACAACGCCCTGCTTGTCGACGTCGCCAAACGGTTCGGCCGGGGACTGGAATTCACCGCGAACTACACGTGGTCCCATGCTCTTGGTAACAACCTCGGAGAAGGTGGCGCGCCGGAGGATCCCAGCAATTTGCAACGCGACTACGGCAGGCTCGGAAATGATGCCAGGCACACGCTGGTTTTCCAGGGACTATACGCCCCGCATGCGAGCCAAACTGCGCTGCGCTGGATCAACGGATTCGAAGTGTCTACCACATTCGCCTACAACAGCGGATTTCCGATCAACGTGACGTCCGGCATTGACCTGAACAACGACGGCGTCTTGAATGACCGTCCCTTGTTCCGCGGATATGACGACGTAACGGGGCCATCTATGCGCCAGTTGGATGCGCGTTTGACTCGCGCGTTTTCATTCCACGACCGGTATCGCCTCACGGCGATCCTGGAGACGGAAAACCTGCTGAATTCCACTAACGCTTCATGCAGCACCGCCAACGGTTGTACCGGTGCGGTGATCAGCACTGCCACCGCCGCCGATTTCGGGCGAATCACGAGCGCGCGCACTTCGAGAAATGTACAGATGGGGCTGAAATTCAATTTCTGACTTTTATGCGAAAGACACTGGCGTGGATTTTTCTGATTCCGATCACCTGCAGTGCCTGGGGAGTGCGCGGCCATCAATCAGCCAACCGCGCGGCAATTCGGGCGCTGCCGGCGGATGGTCCGATCTTTCTGAAAGAGTACGAGGATTGGATCGCCAAAACCGGACCGGTGCCGGATTCCTGGCGCGGCGCTTCCGAACCGTACTCGAAGATTTTCGAAGACCCGAATCATGGCTGGTTCGAGGAGCAATTTTCATTCCTGAAGGAGATCCCGCGTTCCCGTTATGAGTTCGTGCTCCGGCTGTATGACGAGTATCTCCGCATCAAAGACAAAGATCCTGACCGCGCAGCCCTTACGAATGTTCGCTGGACCGGCACTCTGCCCTATGCGGCGATGGAGAACTTCGATCGCATGAAGTCCGCCATGCGCCAGTACCGCGCGGCCTCCGCGCGAAATACCGCCGACGCCCAGACTGATGCCCGATACCTGGCGCAGGACATCGCCTTCTATGCCGGCTGGCTCGGCCACTACACGGCTGATGGCGCTCAGCCGCTTCATGACACCATCCACCACGATGGATGGCAGGGCGATAACCCGCACGGTTATACACGCGATCCGCGTATCCACGGGCGCTTCGAATCGCAGTTTGTCGACCTCATCGGACTGACGGACGCCGACCTGCTGCCAAAGATCCCGAAACCAACGGTTCTGGAAGACCCATTCGCCGCCATCCTGCACCACCTGGATGATGCGGCCACTCATGTCGAAGCAATTTACATCATGGACAAGCGCGGCGCCTTCTCAAACCCGAATGATGCCGAAGCCAAAGGTTTAGTAACGACGCAGTTGGTGAAAGCTGCGACTCTTCTTCGGGACTTGATCTACACCGCCTGGGTGAAGAGCGCTGAACCCGCGACTCGTCCGGATGCTAGCCAGAATCCCGTGAGCCGTGCCAACCCTCGATACAATCCGGCAACGGGCTCGGCCCCGCCGCCAGCGGGCGCCCAGTGAGAGAGCGGCTGCACCAATGACCCGAATTCTCCGTTGGATGGTCATTGCCGCCGCGCTGGTTACAGTCTGGGCGGCGCAAGACGAAGAGCCCCCGGCGCATGCGCCCGTGCACTTGGTGCATCCCTTGCAGGATAAGAATTTCTACTTGCTGTCCATGATCGAGCGGACGCCTGAAGCTCGACGCGAAGTGCAAGACGACCCCGGCTTGCAGCAACTCGCCGCCGCCGCGCACACGGCGCTCGATCACGCGCTAACCTCCTGTGCAGCGGAACTGGATTGCTACACCAGCGCGCTTACGATCACTGATACCCAGATCGAAAAGAGCGCCGCGGCACTCCGCGTACTTTGCCGCGACGGAAATCCCCTTCAGCGCCTGACCGCTGGTCCGCTGCGCCGAAGCGGAATGTTCGAGCGGTATAGCAGAATGAGCGACCAGGATCTTGTGGCGCAAGCCTGGGTGGACGCCGCGCACGCTATCGACCGCATCATCGAGGTTTACGGGAATGGACACCACCCGCGCTACCCGGCGATCGATTCGATTTCCTACGACGTTTCCACTCCACACTTCCGCCAACTGGTGCAAGACATACTGGCCGTAATCAGCGACGATCATTCAGACGATGGCCTCTTTTTCCAGCCCCCGCTCTCGTTTGCAATGCATTTGCTGGAAGCGAACTGGCGGGATGAAGCCGGGAGGCTGGAGCCAATGGAAAACGGCGAGAACGCGGCAGCTCTCAAGCGGATGACTTCCATCGAGTGGAATCGCTTTCCCTATACTGCGATTCTGGTGCCCGGCGCCGGTAACGATCGCTCCGGCGTGGCCCTTTCCGCCGGCGGCCGTCTGCGCGTGGAACTTGCCGCCCGGCGATATCGCGAGGGCAAAGCACCTCTAATCATTGTTTCGGGAGGTTTTGTACACCCGTCACAAACTCAATATGCCGAGGCAATCGAAATGAAAAAGGCGCTGATTCGAGAGTTCGGAGTCGGCCCCGAGATCATCCTGGTAGATCCCCACGCGCGCCACACGACGACAAATCTGCGCAATGCGGCTCGCCTGCTCTACCGATATGGGGCGCCATTCGAAAGGCCTGTACTGATCACCAGCGATCCCCATCAGGTCGCCTATATTGAAGGCGCTCCATTTGCTCAGCGCTGTATGGAGGAACTCGGCTATGTGCCATGCAAAATCGGAAAGCAGATTTCCGCTTTCGACGTGGAATGCGTACCGCAAATCGATTCCTTGCAGGAGGACGCCCGGGACCCGCTTGACCCATAGGCCGGGCGAATCCGCAGGCGCCCTACCGTGAAAAGCCTACTTCCGGCAAATCGCCGTCAGAAAACGGCCGTCAGGGCTCTCGTATTCTTTCATGATTTCGAGACCGCCCTGCTCGGTCAGCAGCCAATGAAATGCGTTGGGCGTGTACGTGTATTGGAAGTTCAGCCCGACACGTTCGCCGCGCTGCAGCGAGATACTTTCGCCGGAAATGGTCGCCGAAAGGTCCTGCGCGGCCCGGAAATGCCGCGTGATCACGTGGAGCCCGGCATGACGGTCGTCGCGCCTCTGTTCGAAGCGAATCTCTCCATGATCGTTCCCGATGCCGACGCCCGATAGTAGCGCCGAGAGAAACCGGCGCGAGGAGGGATTGTCGCGGCGCTCCATGGTCTTTTGTTCGTCGTACAATTCGCCGTCGATGATCAGGCGGTCGCCGGCTTTCATACATTGCGCGATGTAGCGAATCTCCGCCAGAGGGTCGAACGCGCCCAGCGTATTGCCGGAAATGATATACAGGCGGGGCGGCTCAGCGGCATCGGCCGCGAAAACCAAATGAACGGGGCTCGAGATATCCGCTTTGATGCCGACCGTCTGGATGTCTTCATCGTCGGCGCCCGCGCAGGCCAGCTCGAGCATCGCCTGGCTGGAATCGGTGGGAAAGTAGGCGGACTCGCGTCCGGTTTCCTTGAGCGCTTCCATCCACAAACGATCGCGCGAGCCATCGCCGGCCCCGAAACTGATCACCGGCACGATGCCCGGGAAATCTGCGGCGAGCGTCGTGCACTCCGCAGCCAATTGGCTCCAGGTCTCACCCAGTCCGCCATACAGATCGGGATCCCGGCTCAGTTTCGACCACTCCGCGGCTGATTGAGGAGACCAGAAGAAAAACTTCTCCGGCAGATCGCGTGCTTCCACGGCCTCGGCGAACTCCTGCGCCATGTCCGCTTCCGTCAGAACTACTTCCACTTTCATAAACCCATCACCTGCATTCCCGCGTCTACGAACAGGACGTTCCCGGTGACTCCCCGGCCCAAGTCACTGGCCAGGAAGACGGCTGCATCGGCCACCTCGGCAGGGTCCGTATTGTGGCGCAGCGGTGCGCGCTCCGGCACCGCGTCGAGAATCGTCGAGAATCCCTTAATCGCCCGCGCTGACGCTGTTTTTACCGGGCCCGCCGAGATCGCGTTCACGCGAATTCTCTGCGCTCCCAGTTCGCTCGCCAAGTAACGCATCGATGCTTCTAGCGATGCCTTGGCCACGCCCATCACGTTATAGCCCGGAATCACGCGCGAGGATCCCAGATACGTCAGCGTGCTGAGTGACCCACCCTCGGTCATGAGCGGCGCAGCGGCACGCGCCAGCGCCACCAGCGAATACGCGCTCACATCTTGCGCCAGCAAAAACCCCGCGCGGCTCGTTTCAAAGAACGGACGCGTCAGGTCTTCGCGGTTGGCGAAGGCCAGGCTGTGAACCACCGCGTGCAGCGGTCGCTCCAAAGCGCGCAGTGAATCCGCCAGCGCCGCGATGTCCTCATCGCGCGAAACATCGCAGGGCAGAATGGCGGCTACTTTCCAGCCTTGCGACAATTCTTCAATCGCGAGCTTCTGGCGATCACCGAGATACGTCAGAGCCAGCGTCGCGCCTTCACGGGAAAACGCCTCCGCGATCGCATAAGCCAGACTCCACTTGTTGGCAATCCCCGATATCAGGGCTAATTTGCCCTCCAGCAATTTCGACATGAGTATCCTACAGTTTACCGTGTACACTGGGTTCCAGAGGCTCGTTAGAGAGGGCCGCGAAGCTTTTCACCGCCGGATCAGCGCCGCGCGAGCGGCAAACACGAGCTTCCGGTAACCATTCGCACGTGCATGGACCTCGAAACCCCACTTACTCACGTGAAAGGAATCGGCTCCGCCCGCGCGGCCATGCTCGAAGCCAAGGGACTCGCGACTGTCGAAGATTTGCTCGGCTACGTCCCCTTCCGTTACGAAGACCGCAGCAACATGAAGACCATCGCGCAGCTTGCGCCGGGCGAGATGGCGACCGTCATTGCCGAGGTGCGCTCGGCCAAGCTCTCCGGCTTCCGGCGCCGCAATCTGGGTCTGTTTGAAGCGCGCTTCAGCGATTCTTCGCGTGCCATGCTGACCGGCAAGTGGTTTCATGGCGGCTATCTCGCGCAGGTGCTGGCTGAGGGCATGAAGGTGGCATTGTTCGGCAAGGTGGAATTCGATAGCTATGCCGGTGAGCTGACCATGCTCCACCCCGAATTTGAGGTCCTCTCCGGCGATGATGACGAAGGCGAAGCCGCGCTGCATGTGGGGCGCATTGTTCCGATCTACGAAGCCGTTTCCAAGATCACGACGCGTCTGCTGCGCTCCGTGATACATCGCGTTCTCGAAGCTCTTCCTCAGGGTGACGATGACCTCCCCATGCACCTGCGCCAAACCCTGAAGCTGGCGGACCGCCGGACCGCCATCCGCCAGGTGCACTTTCCCCCCGCCGATTCCGATTTGCGACTGCTCAACGCCTTTCGCACTCCCGCGCATTTCCGCCTGATCTTTGAGGAATTCTTCTGGCTCGAATGCGGCATCGCGCTGAAGCGCGCCAAGGCGCGCACCCTCCCCGGCATTGCCTTCGAGATCAATGACCGCGTACGCGAGAAGGTCAAGGCCATGCTGCCGTTCAAGCCGACCGCCGCGCAGAAACGCGTGATTCAGGAGATCGCGGGCGACATGAAGACGCCGCATCCCATGAATCGCCTGCTGCAAGGCGACGTGGGCAGCGGCAAGACCATTGTGGCCGCCGAAGCCGCCATTATCGCCATCGAAAACGGCTACCAGGTGGCCGTACTGGCCCCCACAGAAATCCTGGCCGTGCAGCACGGCTTCTACTTCCGGCAGGTTTTCTCGAAGCTGGGGTACGTGGTGGTTTTACTCACCGGATCATTCACCAGCCGCGAAAAAGTGCAGCTCAAGAAGCTGGTCGCCGAAGGCCTGGCGCACATTGTCATCGGCACTCACGCGCTTTTGGAAAAGGACGTGGAGTTCAAGAGGCTCGGCCTGGCGATTATCGATGAGCAGCATCGCTTCGGCGTGCTGCAACGGCTCCGGCTGCTCGAAAAAGGCGTCCATCCGGACGTGCTGGTGATGACCGCGACCCCCATTCCGCGCACGCTCTCGCTCACTCTTTACGGCGATCTGGACGTCTCGGTAATCGACGAACTGCCGCCCGGCCGCAAACCGATCATCACCAAACACGCCAATGCTGACCGCGTCGAGCAGGTCTACAGCTTCCTCAAACGCCAGATTGACGAAGGGCGGCAGGCCTATGTCGTCTATCCGGTGATCGAAGAGTCGGAGACACAGGCCATGAAAGCGGCGCAGCAGATGTATGAGCATCTCTCGCGGGAAGTGTTTCCCGAAATTTCCGTAGGCCTCATGCACGGGCGCTTGGGCGCCGATGAAAAAGAAGCCGTCATGCAGCGGTTCAAAGCCGGCCAGGTGCAGATTCTGGTTTCAACCACCGTCATCGAGGTCGGTATGGACGTGCCTAATGCCAGTGTGATGGTGATCGAACAGGCCGAGCGCTTTGGACTCGCCCAGTTGCACCAACTCCGCGGCCGCGTGGGGCGCGGCGCCGCGCAGAGCTATTGCATCCTGGTGACGGAGAAGATGAACGATGCCGCCCGCCACCGCATTCGCACACTGGTGGAGTCGACCGATGGGTTTTACATCTCCGAAATGGATCTGAAGCTGCGCGGTCCGGGCGAGTTCTTCGGCACGAAACAATCCGGCCTGCCTTCGCTGCGCGTGGCCAACATTCTACGTGATGCCGAGATTCTGGAGATCGCGCGCCGGGAAGCTGTGGATTTCATCGCGCACCCGCCTTCGGAAGAAGAGTTGCGGCGCGCGGTGGCCTTCATTCGCGAGCATTGGCAGCGCCGATATGGCTTGGTGACGGTGGGCTGATGCGAGTGATTGCGGGAGAGTTCCGCTCACGCCGGCTGAAGAGTATTCCCGGCCTGGCAACGCGGCCCACGCCCGACCGGCTGCGCGAAACCCTCTTCGATATCCTGTCGCCTCGCATTCCCGGCGCGACCTTTGTGGATGCCTACGCCGGAACCGGCGCGGTGGGAATTGAAGCCCTGAGCCGTGGTGCGGGTCATGCGTTCTTCCTGGAGAGACACCGAGGCGCACTGACTGCAATCCGCGAGAATCTGGCTGCGCTTGGTCTCGACTCGCGCGCTACGGTGTTGCCGGGCGCGGTGCTGTTGAACATCCCGCGCGCCGCCGGCGATATTGTGTTTCTGGATCCTCCTTACGAACAGGAGCGTGAATACGGGGCCGCGCTCGAATTACTTTCCGCCATGCCGCCCGCTCTCGTCGTAGTGCAGCACTCCGTGCGCCAGCACCTGCCGGAAACCTCAGGCAAGCTAAGGCGCACGCGCGCCGTGAAGCAAGGAGATAACGTTCTGAGTTTTTATGAAGTAGCGATCAGCGATTAGCTTTTTAGCAATCAGCTCGATTACTCTGTGGTTCGAGTTTGCGTTGTTCGACCGACCTAGACGATTGGCTGAGGTCACACGGCTGAAAGCTACTCGCTGAAAGCTTAAGAGGCTTTTTGCCCTTTTCGCAGCCGTTCTACCAAATCAGCCGGTATCTGCAGATTACCATTGCAGCCGGTGCCCAGGCGCACGCCTGGTTTCACGGAGCCGTGAAAATCCGAGCCTCCGGTGACCATCAGGCCGTAGCGTTTTGCCAGGCCGAGATAGAGCTCGACATCCGTCGGGCCATGGTCGCTGTGATAGGCTTCGATCGCGTTGAGCCCGGCTTCGCACAACTCCGGGAACATAGTGGGCACGTCTCCGCGCACACGCACCGGGTGGGCGAGCGAAGCGATGCCGCCGGCGTCCCGAATCCGCTGCACACCTTCGGCAAACAGCGGCTCGCGCCGGTAGACGTAGCCCTTCGCCGATTCATCCAGGTAATCGTCAAATGCCTGCCGGATATCGGTGACGTAGCCTTTCTCGACCATGAGCTGCGCGAAATGCGGGCGGCCCGTCATGCCGCGTCCGCGTGCTTCCGCTTCTTCTAACGTGATGTCCATGCCCAGTTCTTGCAGGCGCGCCACCAGCCGTTCATTGCGCTCCCGCCGCGAGGCTTGCATCTCGAGAACCCATTGCCGGAACTCCGACACCGATTCGCCGTTCAGAAAATATCCCAGCAAGTGCGCTGAAGAGCCATGCAGTTTGGTGGAAAGCTCAATGCCGCAGATAAGCTCAATGCCCGCCTGCGCAGCCGTTTGGCGCGCCGCGTCATAGCCGGCGAACGTGTCGTGGTCGGTGATGCCGAGCGTGCCGACTCCCGCGCGCGCCGCCTCTGCGACTAATTGCGTGGGCGAACAAGTGCCGTCAGATTCGTTAGTGTGTGAGTGCAGATCGATCAAAGGAAACCAGACCCAAATGTTCCAGTGTAGCCCAGATTCGCTCCACGCTTTCTTCGGGAGTTTCCTGCGATGAGTTCACAACCACTTCCGGATTCAGCGGCGGCTCATACGGATCAGAGATTCCCGTGAACTGCCCGATCTCACCGGCCAGCGCCTTCTTGTAGAGTCCCTTTACATCGCGTTCGGCGAGCACCGAAACGGGACACTCGACATAGACTTCGACAAAGTTGGGAATGCGCGCGCGTAATTCCTCGCGCACCGCGCGATAGGGTGAAATAGCCGCGGCGATCGCGATGACTCCGTGCCGCGAGAGCAGTTCGCAAACGAAACCGATGCGGCGGATATTCTCATCCCGATCTTCTTTACTGAAGCCCAGACCCTTGGAGAGATGCGTACGCACCACGTCGCCATCGAGCACTTCCACCCGGGCGCCAAGCGCGCGCAGACGTTCGTCCAGCAAGTGGGAGATTGTGCTCTTGCCCGCACCCGACATGCCGGTAAACCATAACGTAAAGCCTTTATGCATTCTTTGAAAACAGAATATCGCGATGCACACTGCCATCGTGAGCGAAGTGAATCCCACACTCCTTTTTGGCGTCCTGCTCCCACCACCAGCGGCCCGCCCGCTCATCTTCGCCGGGCGCCACTGCGCGCGTGCAGGGGGCGCAGCCGATGCTCGCGTAGCCTTTGGCATACAGGGGATGCAGCGGCACGTCGTGCAACCGGATATACTCTTCCACTGCTTGAGCGGTCCAATCGGCCAGGGGATTTAACTTCACCCGTCCGTCCTGCTCGGCGGCTTTTGCGATGCCGGCTCGCGTTTCCGATTGCGAGCGGCGCATCCCGCTGGCCCAGGCGCGCAGTTCGCTCAGCTTACGCCGCAGGGGCCGCACCTTGCGCACCTCGCAGCACAACTGTCTCGCTTCCACACTCCCGCGGAACAGATCGGGACCATGTTCCGCGACCATCTTCTCCACTTCCGATGGGTCCGGGTACACGACTTCGACCGTGACGCCGTAACGCCGGCGCACGGCGTCCATTACCTGGTACGTTTCCTCCGGCAGCCTTCCCGTATCGAGTGTGAAGACGCGGAACCGGTCCGCTATTTTCGCTGCCAGGTCGATGATCACCATGCCTTCCTTCTGAAAGCTGGTAGCGATGGCGAACGAATCACCAAAGGTCCTAAGAGCCCAGCTTAGGATCTCGGAAGCAGGCACTGCTTCGAATTGCAATAAATCTAGCAATCTCTATCAAGATTAAGGTGAATGACCGGCTACTGTCAAATCGGCGGGCTCTGTGTCGATAAGAAAACTATCGGGTGTATACGTGGCAATTATTTCTTTGCGCAAACTGATGGCACACGATGAAGACCGCATAGCGGCCCTGCTTCGGATTCCCACCCTGATTCTGGATTCGCTGATCTTGCACGCCATCGAATACAGTCCAGCAGAATACGACGCTTATCGGGCTGCCATGCGAAAGCTGCAAACCGACCTGACGCAGGCCGGTCAGGCGAGCGATGTTCTGGTGACTGTGGGAGAGATCATTCGGACAATCGAAACTTATAATCGCGGTCTGGACCGCTTCATGACGTCGCGCCGGCGCGAGCTGCATTCCATCGTCAGCATGCTGACCAGAAAACTGCTGGAAGTGGCGGAAAGCAGCACGGCGTCGGCGTCGAATCTGCGGGATATCGAAAAGCGCATCGAGAAAGCAGGACAGATCGATGACATCCGTGTCTTGAAGAGCAAGCTTGAAGATTCGCTGAGCGGCATTCGCCAGGAAGCCCATTGGCAGGAGACGCAATCCGCGGCCATGCGAGATCAGGCCCGAGGAGCAATAGAGGGAATCGCTCCTCTGCTCGAAACCGACACGGTCACGGGGCTTCCGAACTGGTCCATGGCCGAAGCGGCATTCCGCAAAGCCATGGAGTCACATGCCCCGGCCTACGCGGTAATTCTGGCGATCGAACGTCTGGCCGGAATCAATCACCGCTTTGGCTTTGCTCATGGCGATCGCTTGATGCTGCTCTACGCACAGCACATTGCGCGGCAACTCCCAGCCGGGGACCAGTTATTCCGCTGGCGAGGCCCATCTCTGGTTGCCCTGGTGGAACGCCAGAGCGCCGAAGGAATTCCAGTAGAAATCAGGCGGCTTGCCGCGCGATTTGAGCACACTATGGAAGTCCATGGCCGCCAAGTGATGGTAGCCGTCTCAGCCTCGTGGATGTCGCTCGCGTTGCGCGACCATCCGTCGTTCAAAGAGGTTCGGGATCTTCTGGATGGATTTGTCACCTCCCACACCGGAAGCCTGGAATCTCATTAACGGCAACTCTCTGCGACGCGACACACCTACATCCCGGGTCGGGCTCGCACTATGGTGAGAGCCAGCTCAGCGATTCCGGAAACTAAATTCGCTCCGCTCTTCGCGCAGAGTCCGAAGGTCTAGCTCTTCAGCCAAGGACAGATCGAGTACACGGACCCGCTGTCCCTCTCGCAGTTCCTGCAAGCGGACCACGCGCCCGTTGCCGAAGCGCACCGAGTCGCGATAGCTGTTCGCAGCGGCCGAGATCTGAGTGAACGTCACTTCTTCGGTGGGTCCTACACCCAGTTCCTGCTGCAATCGCTGCGGGATGTCCTGGAGTTCTAACTGGGCGCCGGGCGGAATGCAGACGGCGGGCACGGGGTCGGCCGCGGGCGGGCTGAAGAATTCCCTCACCATGCACCAAACGCTTTTGCGAACCGGAACTTGTGGTTCGGAAATGCGCTTCAAGTCGGCGGGCGAAGCCAGACCGAGTGAACCTGTGGGAAAACGGTGCGCTACCAGATCTTCTCCTTCTCGAGCCAGGCGGTTCGGAATAGCCATTAGCGAATAGTCACACATTGTCTTGAATCCTCCTTCAGACGTTGGAATTCTGCGTTTCTCGCGGCCTTTGCGTGCCGCTCAATGTGCGATGCCGCACGCGGGGATACTTACATCCGGCCCCGTTGTATGAGTTCTTCATTCGTAAAGACCGCTGCAGGAGTTGCCGTTCAAAATCGCGTCCCCTCCTGATCTGAGTTTGGGTTCGGGCGCCTGCCGAATACAAGACGTCTCGCGGGCGCGGGGTTCTTTTGAGAACCTTCGGCGCAAGGTTCGGCGTGCGTTTTCACACCGTTTTGCGGAGCAGACCAATTTCCGTCTGGCTGGCTGTTAAGATGGGGAGAAATGGACGCAGAAAGCACTCCGGACCCAGGTGCGGCGCCCGCACCGGCGCATGAGCCCCATCCGGCCTGGCGTCGCGTTTTACTCGCGCGGCATCCCAAGCGGCCCCACGCGCTGGATTACATCGAGCGGCTCTTTACCGGCTTCCAGGAAGTTCATGGCGACCGCGCATTCGGCGACGACCCCGCCATCATTGCCGGTATGGCGCTGTTTGAAGAAACGCCGGTTGTGGTGGTGGCTGAGCAGAAGGGTAGGGACACCAAGCAGAAGCTCTTCCGCAACTTCGGCATGCCAAAGCCGGAGGGATATCGCAAAGCGCTGCGCGCGATGCAGATGGCGGCCAAGTTCGGCCGGCCCGTGGTGACGCTCATGGATACGCCCGGAGCTTATCCGGGCATTGATGCGGAAGAGCGCGGGCAAGCCGAAGCCATCGCGCGGAATCTGCGGGAGATGGCGCGGCTGGATGTCCCCGTTCTCGCGGTCTGTATCGGCGAGGGAGGCAGCGGCGGCGCGCTGGCGCTCGGTGTGGGCAACATTGTGCTGATGCTCGAGAACGCCGTATACAGCGTGATTTCGCCGGAAAGCTGCGCCGCGATTATCTACCGCGATTCCGGAAAAGCCGAGCAAGCAGCCGCGGCGCTGCGTCTCACTGCCGAGGATATGCTGAACTTCGGCTTGATCGATGGCATCGTGCCGGAGCCGCCCGGCGGCGCTCACGAAGACGTGGAAGGAGCCGCCGAGTTTCTGCGCCTGGATCTCCGCAAGCGTCTGGAAGAACTCTCGCGCCTGAGCGGCGATGAACTGGTGGAGCATCGGTACGCCAAGTTTCGCCGCATGGGGAATTTCTTCGCATGAAGAAGAAAACGGTCTGGATTGCGGGCGCATTCATCATTGCGGTGGTTGCGTTCGTGGTGATCTCGACCTTCCACCAGACGCGCGTCACCTGCCGTGTCTGCATGACGTTCCAGGGTCGCCAGGATTGCCGCACGGCGTCATCGGTTACCAAAGAAGAAGCGATGCGGGCCGCTATCACCAACGCCTGCGCGCAACTGGCTTCGGGCGTGATCCTGTCCTCGCAATGCGAGAACACCCAGCCGGATTCAGTCGACTGGCTGCACTGAAGCGATAATCGGAACTATTTCGTCGTCCACGGCTAATCTTTTCCCAACTGGTTCGTCTTCCATGAATACCGGTCCGTGCATGGGAAAAACCGATAAGGCCCCCGCGGCTGGTAAAATAACTAGTGAACTCCGGATACCAATCCTGCGTCTAACTCAGTGATACTCACAAGGGGAGATTCTGTTTCGTGCAGCGCAAGTGGAAGATTCTGATTACACTCGGTGCTTTATTTGTGGGCGGAATCGGCATCTATGCCAGCGTTGCTTATAGCAAGCGGGGCATCGTCACCGTCCAGACCGGCCGTGTGATACGCCAGGATCTGACCAGTCTGGTAACCGCGTCTGGTGAGATTAAGCCCAAGAATTACATCAACATAGGTGCGAACGCACAAGGCCAGCTCACGGATATTCTGGTCAAGGAAGGCGACCGCGTGCGCAAAGGCCAATTGCTGGCCCGGGTGGAGGATATTCAGCCGGAAGCCGACGTGAACGCACAGCGAGCGGCCCTTAATTCGGCCGAAGCGGATTCCAACGCGGCCGAAGCGGCGCTGAAAGCCTCCGACGAAAATCTCAAGGCGCTACAGGCGGAAATCAATCGCACAAAGGCCGATCTGAATCGCATGAAAGCCGACGCCGACCGTGCCGAATCGCTCTATAAAGACCAGTTAATGGCCAAGCAGGATTACGATCTTTCCCAGGCCACCTATGCATCGCAAGTTGCCGTAGTTCAGGAGGCGGATGCGCGGCTGGTGCAGGCCAAAGCACAGCGTGAGCAGACCGCCGCGCAACTGGCATCCGCGCAGACCCGCGTGGCGCAGCAGAGAGCCGCACTGGTGCGCTATAACGATATCTTGCAAAAGCACAACTCCTACGCGCCGCTCGATGGTGTGGTCACAAACCTGCCGGTGCGCGTGGGCGAGACTGTGGTCCCCGGAATCCAGAATTCGGCCGCCAGCACCATCATGACGATTGCCGACATGTCGCTGATCACGGCAGAAGTGAAGGTGGATGAGACCGATATCGTCAATGTGCAGCTTGGCCAGCAGGCCGATATCACAATTGACGCCATTCCCAACCGGACCTTCAAGGGGCATGTGACGGAAATCGGCAACACGGCCATCCTGCGATCCACGGGAGTGGCGGCTTCCCAGAGCGCGATTTCGAGTCAGGAAGCCAAGGATTTCAAAGTGGTAGTGGCGCTGGACAATCCACCCGATGAAATTCGCCCCGGCCTCTCGTGCACGGCGAAAATCACCACCGCTACGCGCCAGAACGCGCTGACGATCCCGATTCAGGCGCTGACTGTGCGGCAGAAGGGCGACCTGGAGCCGAAGCCGCCGGCCGGTGTACAGGCAGCCACTCAGATCGACCCGGTCGCCGAGAAGGAGCGCAAGCAGGAAATCCAAGGCGTTTTTGTGGTAAACAATGGCAAGGCCGAGTTCCGCAAAGTGGAGACCGGCATCACCGGAACCACCGATATCGAAGTACTCAGCGGGCTGAAGCAAGGGGATGAAATTATAACCGGGACGTACCAGGTGATTCGCACCCTTCGCAATGACGCTCAGGTGAAAGTGGATAACCGAGTTCCCAGCCAAAAGGCGTAGGAGAATCCGCAATGGCAGCGGTCGCAGAAAAAGACGCTCTACTCAGGGGCGAGCAGCTCAAGAGGGATGGCATTGTCATCCGCACTTACGAACTCTGGAAAACCTATGTGATGGGTGACCAGGAAATCCACGCCGTGTCGGGTGTCGATATCGAGATCAAGCGCGGCGAGTACGTCGCAATTATGGGGCCTTCGGGCTCTGGCAAGTCGACGCTCATGAATCTGATTGGCTGTCTCGACACGCCCACCGCCGGCCAGTATTACATCAACGGCAACCTGGTGAGCGAGATGACCGACGACCAGTTGGCCCGCATCCGCAACAAGGAAATCGGGTTCGTTTTCCAGACCTTCAATCTCCTGCCGCGCGCTACGTCGTTGCACAACGTGGAACTGCCGCTCATTTATGCCGGCGTACCTTCCGAGCAGCGACTCGAAAAGGCGCGGGTGGCGATGAAGCAGGTGGATCTCGAAAAGCGCATGTATCACCGGCCGAACGAGCTCTCCGGCGGACAGCGTCAGCGCGTCGCCATCGCCCGGGCCTTGGTGAACAATCCTTCCATTCTGCTGGCCGACGAGCCTACGGGGAACCTCGACACCGCCACCGGCAACGAAATCATGGCGCTGTTCGAGCGGCTTTACCAGCAAGGCAACACCATCGTGCTGGTGACACACGAGCACGACATCGCCCTGCACGCGCACCGCATCATCCACATCCGCGACGGTAAAGTGGAAAAGGACGAAAAGGTGCAGTAGGCGCGCACCGGCGTTTCTGCTTTCCCACAATTAGCACGCGCTATACAAGCGGGCTCGGAGGGCCTTACTATGGATTGGTCCCTCTATGCGACTTGTTCTGTTGTTGCTCGCCTGCGGAGCGTGTGGCACGCTGCTCGCCGCGGATACTCAGCCGATTCATGTGGTGGTGGCTTCGGATGGGAGCGGCGACTTCCGCACTATCCAGATGGCGATCGACCATGCGCCTCCCGAGGGCGACCGGCGCCTGATCATCGAAATCCGTCCAGGGACGTATCACCAGCGGCTACGCGTGCCCGAAGACCGGCCGAATGTGACGTTCCTCGGCAGCGACGCGGCCAAAACCATCATCACCTACGATATGAGCGCTAAAGTGGCCGGCGGCACGTTCTTCAGCGCCACAGTGGACGTGAATGCGCCCGCCTTCGAAGCCGAGAACATCACGTTTGAAAACTCGTTCGGCGTGGGCTCGCAGGCGCTTGCGATTTCCGTGCATTCGGATCGCGCGGTGTTCCGCCACTGCCGGTTCATCGGCTGGCAGGACACGCTCTACGCCGCCAGCGGCCGGCAATATTACCAGGATTGCTACATCGAAGGCCACGTGGATTTCATTTTCGGCAACGCCACCGCGGTCTTCGACCATTGCGAGATCCATAGCCGCGGTGCGGGATATCTCACCGCCCAAAGCCGCGTCACGCCGGATGGTCCGCAAGGCTTCGTCTTCACGCGTTGCAAGCTCACCGGCGAGAACACAGGGAAGGGCGTGTTCCTGGGACGTCCCTGGCGCCCGTATTCGCGCGTGGTCTATCTGGATTGCTGGATGGATAGCCACATTCGTCCGGAAGGCTGGAACAACTGGGGCAGCGCAGCGAATGAGAAGACGGCATGGTATGGCGAGTACAATTCCAGCGGCCCCGGCGCGAATCCGGACAAGCGGGCTTCCTGGGCACATGCGTTGACCGCCGCGCAGGCCAAGGCATTCGAGCCTCAGGTGTTCCTGCGCGGCAATGACGGCTGGGACCCGCTGCGCGCGGGAGAGTGACGCGCGAACGCCGCGGCGTCAGTTGAGCAATTGCGCCGTCAACACGAGAAAGAGCGCTTGATCGGGACCAACGCCCATGCGGCCTACCACTACTTTCTGACCTTCGCGGATATCCAGATCCGTGTTGATTCCGATATCGAGGATTTGTAAGCCACCAGTGCTGTTCGTCGGCACCGGTATTCTGCTGTCCGCCCGCAATCCGTTCAGATGGATCGTTTGGCCGTCCGGGCTCACACTGGAAAAGGCAAACCGGAGTCGGTTGACCGAATGGGCATACTGGAGGCCGAGGGAAGGTGCGCCTAGCGAGCTCGTGTCCGTTCCCATTCCGATTCTGGCGCGTGTCGTCAGCGTGTCCATCATCTCGTACGATTTGAAGGGGAATGTGCTCTTCAGTTGGGTGAGGACACTATCCAGGTCTTTCGGTGTCGGCGCCGCAGTAGCGCTCGGCGCACCGGTGCCCAGCACGTAATACGCCGTAAGACTGATATCCTTGGGCATCGCGGAGGGAACATCGAGCCGCTGGATCGCCTCTTCGATGGCGGACATCGATTGTGAACTCGCCGTTACGGCGATTGCGTGCAGGCCCGCGTCGCTGACAACCTTCGCGTCGAAGACCTTCAACAAACGCATGATCGCGTCCGGTTCGGCATACTTCAACACAAACAGCTTCTGCACGCCGGGCGGCGCGGTTTGCACATATACCGCTCCAGGCTTTGTCTCTTGTGCCGCCAGCGGCAAGGCGCAACAAACCAAAAATAAGCACACGCATCGCTTCATCGGATCATTCTCCTTTCGCGTCTGCAATCCAGTAAATGACCACGTTCGGGTCGTTCGTAATCAACTTGACCATTAGCGGCTGTGCGGGCTCGGCTGGAACGTCAGCCGACTCCACTGGTAACGCCGCCGGTACACCTATGGCCGCTGACGGCCGGCGCAGGGCCCGAAGTCGCGGTAACGGAGGCGGTTCCGGAAGCACCAGCGATTCAGACATCGTGCTCGCCACCGGCACCGGCGGCACGAACGCCACTTCGCTCGGTAGTACTCGCCGATGCCGCGGCGTGAGCACCAACGCCGCCACGAGGACGGCCATCACCGCCGCCAAGCCATAAGCCAGCAACTTCGGCCAGATTCCCGGCCGCTGTTCTTCAATCTGCGCCAGCACTCGCGCGCGCACTGCCGCGAAGTGCGCCGGCGCGGGCGACTCACCGTGCCACTCACGCAGCAGCACCAGATCCTGCCGCATTTGCGCGGCGAATTCCCTGCAACCCGCACACCCGGCCAAATGCCGCTCCACCTCCTCCGCCGAATCATCGGCGAGGTCGCGGCCAACCAGTAACGCGATTCGCTCTTCCCACTCCGCGCAGTTCATGGCTGACTCCGGAAATACCGCTCCACAAATTCCCTGATCTTCACGCGCGCTTTGCTGACATGCGCGCGCACGGTGGCTTCGGTCACACCTAGCGTTTCCGCCACGTCCGCGGTAGACAAGCCCTCCAGGTCCCGCAACACCAGCGCGGCCCGTTCCTTCTCACCGAGCATTCGCAGGCTCAACGCCAGCGCCTTGCGCCGCTCGGCTTCGAGCGCCGTTCGCTGCGGGTTGCCCTCGGCTACCAGTTCCGCCGCACTTTCGAACACAGCGGAATCGGATCGCTTGCGTCGCAGGTCGTGGCAAACGTTCACCGTCACGCGATAGAGCCATCCCGGCAAATTGGCGAGCGTCTCCACTTTGTGCCGGTTTCGGTACAGGCGCAGAAACACTTCTTGCGACGCATCCTGTGCATCTTCCAGATTGCCCATCAGCCGCAGCGCCGTCATCAGCACCAGCCGCTCATGCCGGCGCATCAACTGTTCGAATCCAGTCAGACCGGTCGCCCGCTCATTCCCGGCTGATCCCGCACAGTCATCGGGCTCGCCGTTTGGTTCGGCGGCCGGGTCGGCGGTCGGCGGTAGCGCCAGCGCTTTCATCCTTTCCATAAGTGAGAACTGCCTAACATTCGAAAACGTGTATACGAAGTTTCCAGACTTGAATCCTCAGCTCGAATGTTCTACTACTGAAATCAGGGTAACTTCATTATGCCAACCGGTGTAAGTGAGAAACCCACGGCTTCGAATGCGCCCGCCTGGCGGGCTGTATTCGGTAATGGAATCGAGCGGCAGTCCGGCGCCGCGCCTTCCTTCACACTGCGGGTTCCATCAGAAGATGCGCTGGACCATATCCTTGCCACCGATACCTATTCCGCCGCTATGGCTTTCGTGCGCGGCGAATTCGATGTAGAGGGCGACCTGGTGGAGGCTGTCCGCTTCAAGGGCTGGCAGCCGCACAGCAGACTACGCAAGAAATTGCTCGGCACAGTAGCCAGGTGCGCTTCCGTACTCGAAGAGACATTCCAGACTAAAGCGCAAGCTGCGCGCGATATTCGCTTCCATTACGACCGTTCGAACGAGTTTTACCAGCTTTTTCTCGATCCGCGCATGGTCTACTCCTGCGCCTATTTCCGCAATCCCGAAGCCACGCTCGAGCAAGCGCAGCTCGCTAAGCTCGATCACATTTGCCGCAAGCTTGATGTTTCCCACGGCGAGCGATTTCTCGACATCGGCTGTGGCTGGGGAGCGCTCGTGCTGCGCGCGGCGGGCCGGTACGGCGCATTCGCTACCGGTTGCACACTCAGCCTGGCGCAGCACCGGTATGCCACTACGCGCGTGCGCGAGGAGCACCTGGATGGCTGCGTGCATATCCTGGAACAGGACTACCGCGACCTCACGGGCAGCTACGACAAGATCGCGTCGGTCGGCATGTTCGAGCACGTCGGCCGCCGCCGCGCTCCGGTGTACTTCCGCAAGATGGCGCAATTGCTGTCGCCCGGCGGGCTGTTTCTGAATCATGCGATTGCCCGCGCGCAAGGCGTTGGCGATGATGCCGCGAGCCTGTTTGTCCGCCGCCGGATTTTTCCCGGCGGCGAGCTGATTCATTTGTACGAAGTGATCCGCGAGGCTGAAAATGCGGGCTTTGAAGTTCTGGATGTGGAGAATCTCCGGCCGCACTACGCTCGCACGTGCCGGATGTGGGAAGAGCGGCTTACGGCCAATCGCGAGGCTGCACTGCGCCTGGTGGATGAAGCGACTTACCGCGCCTGGCGCATCTGGTTAGCGGCTTCCTCGCTGGGATTCGAAGAAGGCTTCAACAGTATCTATCAGGTTCTGATGGCCAAGCGCGGCGGCACGCGCCGCAGAGCGACGCGCGAGTATATGTACCCTCCCGAACGGAGCTAACGCGAATCGAGGAGCTTGTTACAAATCCGGCCGGTACTCCGCTCCTTCGCAGTCACGGCTCTGGAAACAACGGGAACTAGATTCCGAGCCGTGAGCGAGCGATTCCCGATGTTTTCCAATAAGCCCTCAGATCCAGCCGCGGGCGTAGTAATAACCGCACTTCACCATTTCGGTGCAGAGATCAAAGAAGAGCGGCCAGCGTTCGGCACGCGAGGAACTGCGTTTCACGACGTCCGGGAAAGGATGCGGCAGCACGTTCAGGCCTGCTTTCTGAAAGGCGCGGCGTGCGCGGAACATGTGGTAGTCGCTGGTGAGCAGCACCTTGCGTCCGGGCGTATTGCCGAGCAGCTTCTTTACGAAGAGTGCATTCTCACGCGTACTGCCGGACTGGTCTTCCACCTGCACGATGCCGGCAGGAATGCCTTCGCACACCACAAAATCGCGCATGAGTTGAGCCACGTGCCACGCGCCTCCGCCGCTGACGATGACCTCGCGGTAGGGCGATTGGCGGTACACGCGCGCGGCGTAGACGCTGCGCCAGTAGGAGCTGTCGCCCAGGAAGCCGCTGTCTACGGCCGAGCCCCCTAACACGATCAGCATGTCGCCCTGCGGATCGTTCCATGGTCCCGCCAGTTGGCGCGCCCACCAAGGCACCAGTGGCGTAAACATCACCAGCAGCAAGAGACAGCCGGCCGCCATCAGCAAGCGGGCAGCCCACTTTCGGACGCGCGTGAACAACGTTGTCAAAATCCCTCCCTCGGATTCTCTATGTTAGGCCCGCGCCGCGCTTTCAGGCGGCATTGAGTACGCGGCGGTAAATTTCGGCCAGCCGGCAGGCGGCGCGACGGATCGTGAATTGCGTGTGGATGCGTTCGGCGGCCGCCATGGCGAGGCGCCGCCGCAGCGTGGCATCGCGAATCAACAAATCCAGGCACCCGGCCAGATCGGCGCTATCGCGCGGGCGAAAAAGCAGGCCGGTTTCGAGGTGCTTCACCAGTTCCGGATTGCCGCCCACCGACGACGCCACCGCGGCGCAGCCGCAGGCCATCGCTTCCATCAGCGAATTCGACAGCGCTTCGGAAAGCGAGGGCAGCACGAAGATATCGATGGCGTGCAGCCACTCGGGGACCTCGGAAGTGGCTGATTGAAAGAGGCACGCGTCAGCGATGCCCAGGCGCGCCGCCAGAGCTTCGAGCTGCGGCAGCCACGGACCGCTGCCCACGATTGCCAGGCGCAAACCGGGATAAGGCGCGAGGCGCGCGAAGGCTTCGAGCAGTGTCTCCAGGCCCTTCTCCGGGCGCACGGCGCACACCGTGCCGATTACTATCGTGGCGTCAGCCAGCGGAGCCGGGCGCGGAGCGGCGAGCGGCTGGAAGCGATCGGTATCGATGCCGTTATAGCAGAGATGAATCAGGGAGGCGGGCACGCGGTCATTCGTGATCAGATCCTGGCGTACGGCTTCGCAATTGACAACGATCGCGTCCACCAGGCGGTCGGTGAGACGCAGGAGATGATGGTGAAGGCCGGGTGTCAATTCGCGGAAGGCGCGCTGGCTGGAGATGACCCTCGGGGCGCGGAAAAAAGACGCCGCCGGTACACCGAACAGATTCAGGGGAACATCGAACGTGTGAACGATCTGAATCTCGTGGCGGCGGACGTAGCGTCCCAATTGCATCGCCCCGTGGATGGCGGAGGAAGAAACCAGCGAGCGCACGGGCAGCGGCAGAAGAGGTACGCCCGCCACGCGCAATTCTTCCGCGCGGAATCCATCATCGTGGAAGCAAGCCACATGCGGCTCGAATTCGTCGCGGTCGAGGGCCTTCGCCATTTCCGCGAGTTGCCGCTCGCTGCCGCCCAGGCCGAGAGCGCGAGCCATGAGAAGAACCGGGCACGGGGTGGGCATTGCGGTCAGGAAATCGGCCGGGTGGGGTGCACCCGCGTCTCCTTCCAGAGACGTCCGCTCGGCGTGAAGATCACCGAGACGGCGCACAGAGCCGCGGCCATCAGCACTACGAAGCTGCGCGTGGCGGAGGTAAGGCGCTTCAGCGGGAAGCGATCAGGAAGCCACAGGTCGGCAAGCGCCAGTCCGTACCAGATCGCCTGACCGCTGAGTGCAATGGTCTTCCACGGATCGGGCAGCGCGAACGACGTGGCAAAGGCCAACAGTAGCACATACGGCAGTGCCAGGCGCGCCAGCTTGTGAGAGACGAAGTGCAGCCACATGCGATTGCGCGGCGTGAGCAACTGCGGATAGGGGCGAATGATCTGGTACACGCCGGCCTGCGTGCGGACTTTCCGCCGGAACTCGGCATTGAGCGCGGTGGGATAGTCGAAAGCGCGCGCGGATTCGTCGAAGACAATGCGGTAGCCGCGAAAGAACGCGCCCAGCGGCAGGAACATGTCATCGGCCAGCGTGCCGGGAGGCAAAGGGGCCGCGAGTTCGCGGCGCATGGCATAGATGCAGCCGCTCGCGCCCAGCATAGAATCGATGCGGCTTTGACGCCGGCGAATCCACTTTTCGTACTTCCAATACATGCCGACGGAGAGCTCCTCGAGCGATTCGCCGTCGCGAATAATCAACTCACCGCTGGCGGCTCCGACAGCATCATCCGAAAAACAGGCTACCAGGTTATGCAGGCTGTCCGGATGAAGCTCCTGGCGCACATCGGTGAGAAAGAGAATCTCGCCGGTCGCGTGGCCCAGTCCGGCGTTGAGAGCGAGCGCTTTGCCGACGGGGGGAACCTGCAGCAGATGGACAGCGCCGTGGTCGGCGAAGGATTGAACGATTTCGTCTGTGCGGTCCGTTGAGCCGTCAGAAATCACCAGGATCTGCACCAGTTCACGCGGGTAGCGCAAGGCGAGCAACGATTCGAGCTTGCCGCGGATCCAGCGTTCGCCATTCCGCACGGGAAGGAGCACGGTAACCGTGCGCGGCTGCCACTTTTTATGGACGGGGCGCGAATGAGCGCGCGCCAGCATGGCCAGCAGCAGCGGATAGCCCGCCAGCGTATACAGCGTGAAAGCGACACATAAAACGAATATCGCCTGGAGCCAGCCTTGCACGTTCGGGCCTCAATTGACGGGCACGCGGGTTCGATTCCGGTCGAGCCAGCCCGCCGCGTCAGCCGGCGTCGAAACCTCTCCGCGCAGAACCGCCAGCAGCAAGTCTTCCGTCAGTATGGCATTGAACGGCTGGGAATAGACGATGCCGTTCTCTTGCGAGGCCATTTTGAGAATGTACGGAATGCGCGGATCGGATTTTCCGTCCAGCGCTTCAGACTCGCGGTAGGGGTGGTCTGAGGTGAACAACACCACCGTATTGTCCCAAGTCCCGGCCGCTTTCATGGCGTGCCGGAAAACTCCCACTGTGCGATCGAGCAGTGCGAGATTGCCCCAATAGCCATGGATCGGAGAGTTGCTCAACGTGAACTGGCCCGTGCGTGGATCATAGATATTGGGCGCATGGGGAATGGGAAGATGCACCACCATGAACCCGTACTTGGGATCCGTCGCGATGGAAAGTCCGGTATTCAAAATGTCGTGATAGACGCCGATGTGCTGATGCAGCGAAAGCGATTGACCGAACGGCGAAAACAGCGTGGTCTCAAAAAGACTGCGAGTCTGGTCCGGCAGGATGGTTCCGAACGTGTGGCCCATGCTGTTGTGCTGCATCGCCAGTTCCCACCACTCACAGAACGTGAGGCCGTTCAGAATGCGGCAGCCGGGATGAAACCAACCGACCAACGCAGTGTTGAATCCCATTCCATACGCGGACTCAAACACGTTAGGCTGGCGGCTCCAGGGCACTGCATGACCGGCTCCGCGATAGGTGACTTGTAATTCACGGGGGCCGTCGTACTCGACGGATTTCACCAGGCGGCCGGTGAAATAGCCGGGAAGCGAGATGGGTGTCTCCGGACCCGGCGGATGGGCATGGTCGGCGAATAGCGAGACGCTTCGCAGACGGTCGATTTCCGGCATCGGGATGGCTGGATTGCGATCCACGAAAGTAAGCCGGTAATCCCATTCATCGCAAATGAACCAGAGCACTCGCGGCGTTTTTCCATGGGCAGCAAGCAGCGGCTCGAGCGGGCGGGAAGCGTAAGCGGTGGGGTTGTAATGCGCCGCCTTCCAGATTGCCTGGGCAAAGGTGATGGCGCAAAACGGCAGCACGGCGACGAGAATCGATCCGGCTATATGCGCCGCGCGCCGGTGATACCGCACCGCAATGAACAACCCGGCGCACGCGATGGTGAGCGCCAGCAGAGCTACGCCGCGCGTTCCCAGAACGGCAAACAAGGGCGATTTGAGATACGGGAACCGGTTGGAGAGCACACTGCGGATGGCGTTTAAGGGCAAAGCCAGGAATAGCAGGAACGCCACCTCCACCAGCATGAAGGCGCGCTTGGAGAGATACCGCCGCGCCAGTGTGACCAAGCCAAAAAGCACCAGGGCAAGGATCAGCACATTCACCATCACAGCGGCATAATCCGCCGGGCCTGGCGGCAGCTTCATCAGATAAGCATCAGACCACCGGTAGGTGAGTAGCTCCGACCAGATCCTGAGGTAGCAGATATTTGCCAGGGAGAACGCAATCGCCAGGTCACGCCGCATATCTACTGTGCCAGGGACCCCGGCCCATTTTCATCCAGCCAGGAGACAGCGCTCCGGGCATCGGAAATCCGGCCATTCAAGGTGCTCACGATGAGATTCCTGGTGAGCAGGGAGCTGAAACGACCATCGTAATGAATCCCTTCTTTCTCGCCGGCGCATTTGAGGACGTAGGGCACCAGGTGTCCGACGGGTTCGCCGTCGAGGGCGGGCCGGTGGCGGAATGGGTGGTCAGCGGTAAACAGAATGGTGGTGGAATCCCAGACGTTCCGCCGTTCCATGGCGGTGCGCAACTCTCCGATAGTTCGATCGACGAGGGCCAGTGCATCGATATAGCCCTTCTGGGTTTGTTTCAACAGGCCACGAATCGGAGCCGAACCGCGCGTGTAGCGGCCGGTCGAAGCCTCGTAGAAGTAAGGCGGATGGGGAATGGGCATGTGCAGCAAAGTGAGCCCGAACTGGCCGGCGGCTGCTACTTCCAGTGACTGGGCGAGCACTTTGTCATAGGTTCCCTCATGCCGGATGGTCGCCAGAGACTGGCCGAACGGCGAGCGGTAGATGGTTTCGAAGAGGCCGCGCGGAAGGTGCCAGAAGATCTGCGGAACCGTGGTGCCATCGGCGTTGTACTGATTGCTGCCGGGCCACCACCAGCAACCGCTGAGCGAGCGGCTGATGACGCGGCAATACGGAATCGCCCACGCGACCACGGCGGTATTAAAGCCCAGCGCGCGTGCCTGGTCAAACACATTCGGCTGCTTGCTCCAGGGAATCGAAGGACCGCGACCGGGCGGCTGCAGCATCAGCTCCGAAGGGCCTTTGGGATGAACACTCGCCAGTTCGCGGCCTGTGATGAGCGCGGGCATGGAGATATCGGTCATCATGGCCGGAGTTTCGACTTGGCTCGCGCAGACTGATTCGCGGCATAAGCGGTCGATTTCGGGAAGCGCGAGACCGTTCGGCCGCTCGGTAAACGTGAGGTTCTGGTCCCATTCGTCGAAGATGATCCAGAGGAACCGCGGCGCTCCTGCCGGTTTTGCGGGCAGAGTGGGTGCAAGCTGATGATTGGCCGTGAGAGAAGGGTCGAACGTTGCACAGTGATAGACAGCCTGGCCAAACGATAAGGCGGCCAATGGGGAAAGCAGTAATAGCACGCCGTACGAAAACTGGTAGACGCGCTTGCCGCCCACGAGGAAGCCGCCGACCAGCAGACACGCAGCACAGATGCCGACCAAAGCGGTGCGATGCGAAATGAATCCAAGGACTACGGATTTACCGGGGTCTCCGATCAGGGTGCGCGTGGCATTGAGCAGGATCACCAGCGGCACAAGCAGCGCAAAGGGAAGAAGCTTGAGCAGAATTCCGCCGCGGCGCCGGATTTGTATCAGTACAATCCAGAACACCAGCGAAAGCAGCAAAACGTTGAGCATTAAAGCGATGAAATGCGGCGGAGTCGGCGGCAGGGCGAGCCAGTAATCCGTGTTTCGGTCAAACGTAAGAACCTGGGTCCAGGGGCGGAGGTAGATCAGGTTCGCCAGCGAAATGGAGACAAACAGATCACGCCACCACATCAGTTACTGGCGCTTTCTCAACAGATAGAGCCAGCGCGTGGCGCCTTCCAAATGTTGCACGCGGGCAATGTCGAACCAGCGGCCGCACAGATCCTCAAACATTTGGGGGTTGAGGTCACGGTGCAGTTCCTCACGCCCGCGGGTGAGGCGGCGGAACATGGAATCGCCGGGAGAAATGAATTCGACGATCAGGATGTCGTTGGTTAACTCAGCGGCCAATTCGAGAATGTCGGGCAGCGGAATCCGCTCGCTGACCAGCATATGGTGGATTACCGCCAGCATGAGCACGGCATCGAATTTGCCCCGCGCCCGATCGAGGAATGACGTGCACTCGCGGTTACGCCAGCCGGTGCTGGGAGTGGGCCGCGTGAGATTCACGGCCAGCGGAAGAATATTGAGCTTCGCCGCGCGCGCATTGCGCCAGACATCACCGAGTACCACTGGATCGTAATCAATGGAAACGACAGAAGCGCCTGACCGGGCCGCTAACGCGCTGAAGTGGCCGGTGTTGCAACCCACATCGAGAACGCGCTTCGGCTTCAGCTCATTCAACGCGTCGCCGACAAACTTCTGCTTGGCCGCGAAGTGGTCCGCCGAATAGTTGTTGTTGGAGACCATGTAGTCCGACCAAGTGGAACTCTTCCCAGCCTTGGGAGCCACGCGATCCATGGCGCGGCGCAGTCCGTTGAGGATGGAATGCAGAATAAAGCGGGCCTTTTCCGGATTGTCCAGTGTCTTCTTCTGATAGATCTTCTGATCGTCCTGATTGTGCTTGCCCCCGAGCCACGTGGGCATCGAAACCAGCGAAAGGAATGGCGGACGGATGCGCTGCGGCAGTTTCGCCCAGCGGTAAACCTCTTCGGGCTCCAGACCGTCACGCCGCGTGGTCAGGATCTGATCGAGCGCAATTCCAAAATACTTGTTGGCCAGCAGCGGCAGCAGGAACGTGCGCACGAATTGCGCATACGGCAGCCAGGTGGGATCTCCCGGATCGCGGCGCTCGAAAGAGAGAACATCGATGAACACGGGTTCCGGGCCGCGAAACAGCACGTTGTACGGTGTGGCGTCCTTCAGGCCCAGTTGATCGTTGACCAGAGTTTTGGCCAGGTCGAGCGTCAGAATGCCCGCGGCGTGCAGCATCTCAGGCGGCCATTCGTAAGGGAAGCTGGGGAAATCGATGCGCTCGTGTTCGAGCACAATCTGCCCGCCCACAGCTTCGTACAAGCGGCTGACTTCGGGATGGCCCAGCAGGATGTGCGCCTCTTCCGGGCTCAGTTGGCGCGTACCGACGATGCGGCCAGAAGCAATGACATCCTTCGCGCTTTTGGAAGCCAGGAAAGCGTCCATATCCGCCACGCCGGTGGAATTCACGACGCGGAAGATCCGGCCATCGAGGGGAAATAGGCTGCCGGCGGGATCACGAAACGACACGGCCAGATCGAGCGCTTCGCCGCCGGCTGCCGGCACCTGCTCGCTCAATCTCTTGAACCTTTAACTCGGTTTTTGAACCACGTTGTCAGTTTGCGGAAGTAGAACATGAAACCTACAAATCCGGCGACCAGCATCTGCCAGATGAGAGCTCCGGAACCCGGGTCTGCGTAAGCCCGTGCCTCACGGCCTGTCGCGAACAGCACAAGCACTAGAAGGAAAATACTCTCGAAGGCGCGGCACAACCAAGTTCCGGTGGAACGGTATCTATTCATCCCGGCTGCCCAACAAATAGCAGTGTATTATACGCAAGTTTGGGCCGTCAAACGGGCATAATTCAGATAAGTATGCGGACAAACGGATGAATTGCCATAATGGACCTTCCATGCAGTGCGAGGACCAGCGTCAACAGATCGACGGCTTGCTGGCGGCGGGCCGCTGGCGGAAAGCCGCACACGCTCTGGAGAGCCTGTGGAATCGCGAAGGCACCCCAACGCCATCTCTGGCGAGTTTCCTCATCAGCCGGTATGAAAAGCTACGAGACCACCTGGATTTTATTCGTCACCATTGCGTGATTTTGCGTTCATTCACGGTAGAACCCGTGATGCCTTTGTTACGGGCCTGTGCGTTTACGTCCGGTATTGATCTGAGCGTGAAGCCGGGCGAATTCAATTCTTACGTTCAGGAATTATTGGACCCCGGGAGTTTCCTCTACACCACTTCGCCGGATACGGTAGTCCTGGCGGTGCAGACGCGGGATCTAGCGCCAGAGTTGTGGCGCGATTATTCGGGCTTGGATGCGGACGCGCGGCAGGCTTCCGTGAAAAGAATCACGCAGGAGTACGAAAGCTGGGTCCAGACCTTTCGAAGCCGTTCGCAGGCCAATCTGATTGTGCACACGCTGGCGGCTCCGCCGGTGGCCAGCCAGGGAGTGTACGACAGTCAGCAGGAAGAAGGCCAAGCTACGGCCATTCAGGAAATCAATCGCCACTTGCGCCTGGTGGCGCGCGCTCATCGAGGTGTTTATGTGCTGGATTATGACGCCCTGGTGGCGCGTCATGGCCGCGAGGAATGGGGCGATGAACGCAAGTGGCTGGCGGTGCGATTGCCGATTGCCGCCCGAAACCTGCCACATCTGGCACGCGAATGGATGCGTTTTTTGACTCCGCTGTCGGGCCGCATCGCCAAAGCGGTGGCCGTAGATCTGGACAACACGCTGTGGGGTGGTGTGATCGGCGAAGACGGCATGGCCGGCATTCAGTTGGGGACCGAATACCCAGGCGCTGCTTACCAGGAATTGCAGCGAACGCTGCTCGATTTGTGGCGTCGTGGGATTCTGCTCGCGATTTGCAGCAAGAACAATCCCGCTGATGCATTGGAAGCGCTGGGTGGACATCCCGGCATGTTGCTCAAGCCGGAGCACTTCGCGGCGCAGCGCATCAACTGGAATGAAAAAGGCCAGAATCTGCGGGAAATCGCGAGTGAGCTCAACATCGGACTGGACGCCATCGCGTTCCTGGACGACAATCCGGTGGAACGCCAGCAGGTACGCGAACAGGCGCCCGAAGCAATGGTGATCGAGTTGCCTTCCGACCCGATGCTGTTCGCGCGCGCCGTGCGTGACTTTGCGGGTTTCGAGCGGCTTTCGCTTTCTAAGGAAGACCGCGAGCGTGGCCGCTACTATGCGGCTGAACGGCAGCGCACCCAGCTCGAAGCGACCGCCACTTCGCGGGAAGACTTCTACCGCTCGCTGCAGCAGGAGGTCGAGATTGCGCCAGTCAACTCACTGACTCTCGCGCGAGTGGCGCAGTTGACTCAAAAAACAAACCAGTTCAACCTGAGCACGAAGCGATACACGGAGCAGCAGATCGCGGAGATGTCCCGCACCGGCGGCTGGCTTGTGTATTCGTTGAAGGTGCGCGACCGGTACAGCGACAACGGCCTGGTGGGTGTGGCGATTACCTGGGATCATGATGGGACCTGCGAGATTGATACCTTCCTGATGAGCTGCCGCGTGATTGGCCGAACGGTGGAGACCGCTCTGCTGGCGCAGCTTGCCTGCGAAGCGCGGGCGCGCGGCGCCAAGCGGCTGGAAGGCTGGTATCTGCCCACGAAAAAGAACGCACCGGCGCGAGACTTCTATGCGGCTCACGGCTTTCAGCTGCGGGAGGAAAAGGAAGGCGGCCAATTCTGGTCTCTTGATTTGACAACGGCCGAACTTCGCTACCCCGAGTGGGTGCGGCTGATCACACACCAGACGGAGACGGCATGAACATAGAGATTCTGAGCGAAGTGTGCAGCATCGCGGGAGACTTGTTCGAGAAGGACCCGCGCAGCCTGACCGCCGGCTCATCGCCCGAGGACGTAGAGAAGTGGGATTCGGTGCAGCATTTGAACCTCGTGCTGGCGCTGGAGGAGCGGTATGGCATACAGTTTGAGCCCGAGGAAATGGACGGCATGAAGAACCTGGGGCAAGTCGCCGCGCTGGTGGGAAGCAAGCTCTCCTGATGGGGATGGAAATCCGGCCGTTTTCCGAAGAGTGGCTGGGAGCTGTGCGCGCATTCAATCTGCGCCTGAGAGCGGCGCAGCTCGCCGAGGACATGCGTCTGCCGGAAAACGCGGCGACGGAGCTGCTGCCGGGTTCGGAGCTGTACATCGCCGTGGAGAATGGCGCGGTGCGCGGCGGCTACGTTCTGCGGCAGCAGCAGTTCTATTTCGGCGGCGAGCCGAATCCCGTGGCTCATTACCGGCTGCCGGTTTCCGAAGGCTTGGTCAACAAAGCGTACGCCATGGTCGGGGCGCTGATGCTGCGGCACGCCTTGAAAATGCAACCGATGCTCTACGCGCTCGGAATGGGTAGCTACGAGCATCCTTTGGCGCGCATGCTGCAGGCGATGAAGTGGAGCCTGTGCGCCGTTCCGTTCCAATTTCGAATGGTTCATGCGGGACGCTGCCTGCGGCAACTCGGACCACTGCGGCAACCGAATTGGCGGAGAGTGGTGGTGGATATCGCGGCGGCGACTGGCGTGGGAGGGCTCGGCATTCAGGCTGTGCAGTGGACGCGGACCATGCGGATACCTTCAGGATGGAAGGCGGAAAGCGCCGGCACATTTGGCAAGTGGGCGGACGTGGTCTGGCAGTCCTGCCGCGCGGACTATCGCATGATCGCATTGCGTGACAGCGAGACGCTGGAGCGGCTGTACCCGGCGTCAGATCCGCGCTTCGTGCGGCTGCGCGTGAGCCGTCGAGGCGAGACCATCGGCTGGGCGGTGCTGCTCGATACGGCTATGCATCAGGATCGTTACTTCGGCGACCTGCGTTTGGGAACGCTGGTGGATTGCCTGGCAGCGCCGGCCGATGCGCGAGCGGTGACACATGCGGCACGAGTCGAGTTGGAGCGGAGGGGAGTGGATCTGATTATTTCCAACCAGGGCCATTCGGCGTGGTCGTGGGCGCTGCGCGAAGAAGGCTGCTGGAATGGGCCGTCGAATTTTCTGTTCGCGGCGTCGCCTCAACTGGTGAAATTGTTGACGCCGTTCGAATCGGCGCAGCGGGAATTGCACCTGAACCGCGGCGACGGCGACGGGCCGATCCACCTGTAGAGCGCGCACTTACTGCGCCAGAGCCGAAAGCGTTTCGCTCGATACGGAAGTCAGCGCGGCGGAAAACTCGTCGTTCATGTAGGTGGCCTTCTGGGTGACCAGCCGCAGGCGCTGGATGCGATGCGTGGCCGGCTCGAAATCCATGAAGCCGGTGAGTGTCGCCTGAACATCGTTTTCCTGATCTTTGCCGGGATAGAAGGAGTGCTTCATCCGCAGGTTGCCTTCAATGCGCGCGCGTGTCACGCCGTTGGCGGATTTCACGACGGTCATGCGGAGAGAAGCGAGATCGATACGATTGCGATCCTTGTTATTGACTTCTTCCGTCTGGGGATAGAAGCGCGTGAGCAGTTTGTGCGCAACGGCGGGATCGACTTCCCAGGAAGCGCCAACTGCTACAGCGCCACGGGGCAGCAGCGACATCCATTCCTGCCGGCTGAGGACGATCCAGTTCTCCGAAGGAAAGTGTCCCCAGGAGTTGTGACTGCCACCGCGAGCCACCAGATGGAACACAAGGTCGTTGGGTCCGTGGGGACCGGGAACAGATTGCGGATGAGGTTTGACCACGGGCGGACCCGCAGTTGTGCCGAGTTCTTGGGCGATGCCGGTAAGGAAAGCTTCGAGCTTGCCGGGCTGAACGGCCGGGCCGATATCCATGCCACGGAAGCTGGAGCCATCGGGCTTCAGAATATAGACGTGCACGGTTCCCGAGCCAAGCTTCTTCCGGATGAAGTCCACGTAGATACGGTGGACCTCGGCGGCTTGGGCTGCAGTCACAGGGCCGGCTGGGCCGGGGTCCTGGTGAGACACATATACCGGGACAAAATACCGGTTCAGCGCATTAATCACGTTCATGTTCGAGAGCGGACCCGCCCTCAAGGCAAATGCCCCGCCTCAACAACGGCCGGTATTGATGCTTCCGTCGTAAGTGAAGAGGAAGACCGGACGCTGCGCTTGGCGCGCCAGTTTTTCAGCGGTGAGAATGTCGGGAACCCAGCCGACCAGGTCGAAGCGTTTCTCTGAGCGGCTTGGCTGCAATTCGTGGACTGTCTTTTCGACGGATGTGACCAGCGCATCGTCCTTCAAGAAGCTATCCGCAGCTAACACGCCGCCAAACGTCATCGTCAAAGCAACACACGCAGCAACCTGCTGGGTGGTGGGCATTCCCAAATTCCTCCTAAAGCCCATTTTAGGCCGGTTTTCAGCGTATTGTAGTGAAGAGGCAAACAGTGCGGGCGCTTTCAATCATGTATCACGACGTGGTGGAGAACGGGAACAGCGAAGCGAGCGGTTTTCCTGGTGAGGGAGCGCACATTTACAAGCTCGAGAAGGAAGATTTCGGCCGGCACATGGACGCGATTCGTACGGCGATCGGAGAAAAGCCAATTGGGGCCGTCGGGAAGGGTCCGGCGGAAGGCGAGTGCCCGGTGTTTCTGACCTTTGATGATGGCGGCGTGAGCGCGCATGATTTGATTGGCGGAATGTTGGAGCGGCATAGCTGGCGCGGGCACTTCTTCGTGACGACGGATTGGATCGGGCGGCCTGGTTTTTTGAACGCGGCGCAGATTCGCGAACTCGATGCGCGCGGCCATGTGATCGGAAGCCATTCCTGCTCTCATCCCACGAGAATGTCCTATGTGAGTTGGGAGCAGATGCTGCACGAATGGCATGGAAGCACGGAAGCCCTGCGGAAGATTTTGGGGAAACCGGTGCGAGTGGCTTCGGTGCCGGGCGGGTTCTACTCGCGGCGCGTGGGTGAGGCGGCGGCGCGGGCTGGAATCGAAGTGCTGTTTACTTCTGAGCCGACCACGCGAGTGCACACCGTCGATGGCTGCCTGATTCTGGGCCGCTACATGATTCAGCAGGGAATGACGCCAGAGTTCGCGGCGGGATTAGCAGCAGGCAAAGCAGGGCCGCGCTGGAAGCAAGCTGCGCTGTGGGAAGCCAAGCGGGTGGCGAAGACTTTAGGCGGCAGCACGTACTTGCGCGTGCGGCGCGCGATGCTCGGAGCACGCAAGGCGAGCGGGAAATAGCCTTCAGCAAAGCGGCGGACCGGAATCGAGAATGGATTCAAAGCAGCGGGAGACGCGTTCCCACGAATAGCTGGCCGCTACCATTTCCCACGCCGCGGCAGCCTGACGTTCGCGCCGCGCCGGATCGGCGAGCAATTCCAGGCAGGCATCGGCGAAATCAGCAGGTTCATCGGCGATCCGAATATCGTCAGGCGGATGGATAGTCAGGCCTTCCGCGCCAATGGTTGTGGAGACGACCGCAGCCTTTGCCGCCATGGCTTCATAAATCTTCAGGCGGGTGCCGCCGCCGATGCGCAGCGGGACGATTGAAACGGCGGAATCCCACAGATACGGGCGGATATCGGGCACAGTGCCGGTGACTTGAATGAGCGGATCGCGATCCGCCAATTCCTGAATCCGCAGCGGCGGCGTGCGACCAACGATGGCAAGCGAGCAGTTCGGCCGCTTCCGGCGGATAAGCGGCAAAATTTCGCGGACGAAGTAGACCATGCCGTCGGCGTTGGGCAGCCAGTCCATGGAGCCGATGAAGACCAGGTCGACGCTCGGGGCCGGACGGGATTCAGGAGGCAGAAAGTATTCGAGATTGACACCCGTTGGAATCTCCGAGACGCGCGTGACGCCGAACAATTTATGCATCTGCTCAGCGTCGGCGGCAGAGACGGCAACGATGTGGCCGGCCTCGAGACTGACACGGCGTTCATAGGCGAGCATTCGCTCGGCTTGCAATTGGAAATACCAGCGGCGCAGGCCGGTGGAGTGTTCCACGTGGCGACGCCAGATCACGGTTTCCACGTTGTGCTGGAAAAAAACGCTGTGCGCGAGGTCGGGAAAATAGGCTGTGGGAGCGAGGTGATCGACAACGGCTCGGTCAAAGCGCTCGCGGCGGATCAGATCTTCGAGGAAAGCGCGCATTCCGGGCGGATCGAAGCGGCTCACAGCTACGGGCACGGAGGAAACCAGTCCGGCTGCCAGTTGGCCCCAGAAAGCGGGAGACGTTTTATCGGGAATGCGGTAACGAAACGGATAGGAGCGTGTGGAATACTCGTGCGCGCGGGCCGGACCTTCCGGCTGCGCGGGATTCTCGATGGCCACGTAATGAATTTCATGCCAGCGGTGGAGATGCCGCAACATTTCCAAGGTGCGGATCTGCCCGCCCTTGGTGGTGGGATGCATGAAATTGGAATTGACCCAGAGAACCTTCATACGGCCGGGCGGGCAATGGCAAGGAGCCCTTCCCAAACACGCTCGCGTTTTCCGGTGATAAAGAGATCGCCCCACAATTGAAGGTTGAGCAGACGCCAGATGCGATCGGTGGCGTCTTCGACGCCGCTCTGCTGGCGGGCGATGAGGCGATCGAGTTCCACGGCATCGATGGACGAGGCCAGCAGACCGCCGGGATCGCGCAGCAGGGAGTAGAGCGTGCCCGCGCGGTCGTCGAGCAGCCATTGGCGGAGTGGGGTGGGGAAGCCCATCTTTTTGCGATAAATGATTTCGTGCGGCAGCAGGTCTTCGATGGCCTTCTTCACGATGTACTTTCCCTCGCCGCGTCGGATTTTTAAATGCTCGGGAACACGGGTAGAAAACTCCAGGAAATGATGGTCGAGAAACGGTACGCGACTTTCGATGGAGGCCGACATGCTCATCTGGTCCTGTTTCATGAGGAGTTCGACGAGATAGGTTTTCTGGTCGGTGTATAGCATGCGCGGCAGCAGCGGCAGATTGGGACGCGCATCCCAGTAGCGGCGGAAGCCGGCGTAGGGTGAGCCCGAGGGAAGGTCCTTGAAGAGCAGGGATTGAGCGGCTGCGGAAAAAGCCGAATAGAAATTGTCGAGATACAGAGCTTCCAGGTCTTCGCCGCGGCCGACGAAGGTGTGCTGCAATTTGCGGCGCAGATCCGCGCGAAGTAAGGGGGTAGTGGCCACCTGCGCGCGAATCGCGCGGCGCAGAGGCGCGGGCAGCAGACGGTAAACGCGCAGCCAGCGCTGGTTCAGGGCAAAGAAACGGTAACGGGAGTATCCGCCGAACATCTCGTCGCTGCCCTCGCCGGTGAGAACAACTTTCACTTGTTCGGCAGCGAGTTTCGACACGAAGTGAAGGGAAACGCTGGAAGGCCAGGCGATCGGTTCGTCTTCATGCCAGACGAGGCGCGGCAGGGCATTGAAAAAATCTTCCATGCCGACGACCACTTCGTGATGTTCGGTGCCGATGGAGCGCGCCACATGCGCGGCGTATGAGAGCTCGCTATAGCGCTCTTCCTGATAGCCGACGGCGAAAGTTTTGACGGGGCCATCGAACTGGCGCTTCATGATGGCGGCGATGGCGCTTGAATCCACGCCGCCGCTGAGGAACATGCCCAAAGGCACGTCGCTCATGAGGCGCATGTGGACAGTTTCTTCGAGTCTTCTGCGGCACTCGCGCACCCACGCGTCTTCGCTTTGCTCTTCGGTGCGAGTGGAGTCGGGGATTTCCCAATACTGATGGATTTCGGGCTGGGGGCTCGATGCAGAAAGATCGAGAACAAGATAGTGCCCGGGCATCAGTTTCCGAATGCCGGAAAACAGCGTGCGTTCCTCGCTGACATAACCAAACGCGAGGTATTCGGGGAGCAATGACTCCTCGAACCGCGCGGAGATTTCAGGATGCTGGAGCAGCGCCTTGATCTCAGAGGCGAAGGCGAAGACGCGGCCGTCCCAGTAGTAGTAGAAAGGCTTCTTACCGAGGCGGTCGCGCGCGCAGAACAAACGGCGCGCCTGCTTGTTCCAAATGGCTAACGAGAACATGCCGCGGAAGCGGGAAAGACAATCCGGGCCGTATTGCTCATAGGCGTGCAGGATGGTCTCGGTGTCGCAGCGCGTGGCATAGCGATGGCCGGCCTGCTCGAGCTCCGGACGGAGATCCGAGTGATTGAAGATCTCGCCGTTGAAGATGATCCAGAGGGTTGCATCTTCATTGGCCATGGGCTGGTGGCCGGCAGCGACATCGATGATGCTGAGGCGGCGGTGGCCCAGGGAGGCGTGCGCGTCCTGATAGTAGCCGGCGTCGTCAGGACCGCGATGACGGATGGAATCGGTCATGCGCTCCAGAGCGGACCTCTGAAACTGGGATGGAGCAACAGTTACCGAGCCGGCGATTCCACACATGTGAAGTACGCGTTTCGCCCTCGCGCGAGCGAAAACAGAATCTCACTGTAGCATGAGCAGGCGGCCGGGCTATGTGAGGCACCACACTGTCAAGAACACGATCACCAATCCAGCTACGATTTTTACTCGCCTTTCTTTTCAGTCGATAGTGCCCGCAGGAGCGCTGGGAGAACCGGTCTGCCGAACAACTGCGCGGTTTACTCTGAGGGTAACAGCGCACTGCGCCGCGAGCACAGTACGCAGCCACGCAGAACCACTCAGAAGCAATCAAGGTTCGAAAGTCTGAAAACGATGAAATCTTACAAACTTGGGGCTTGGTGCGCCTTAGTGCTGGCGGCGAGCCCTGTACACGCACAGACCGTCGTTGACCTGCGCACGCAATCCAAAAGCGTGGATTTTTCGCAGGCAAGTTCGACGAAACCATCCCGCACAGGAACCACCCTGCCGGCCTCGTGCGCAGTGGGAGAGACTTTTCTGAAAACGAACGCGACGCCGGGTCAGAACGTTTATGTCTGCACCGCGGCAAACGTCTGGAGCATGCAAGGGAATGCACTGCCGGGGATCACGGGCAGCTCCGGCGCGGTGCTATCCAACGATGGCACGTCGCTGCATTGGCAGGGGCTTGGCGGAGACGTGAGCGGCACGCCGAGCGCGGTGACGGTGAACCGGATCGGAGGACGAAATGTCTCGACGGCCCCGCCTTCGTCAGGGCAGGCATTGACCTGGGATGGGACTCAGTGGAAGCCGCAATCACCGGCATTGAACAGCGTGTTCGGACGTACCGGCACAGTGACACCGCAAAATGGAGATTACCAGGCATCGCAAGTTACTAACGCGGTGGACAAGACCACGGCGAACACTTACACGGCTGGGGCAAAGCAGACATTCGTTCCGAGTGGAAGTCAAGCGGGCCTGCAGATCACTCCCGCGGCCCTGCCGAATACGCCGCAGTCCGGCGACGTGGTGATAGATACCGCGGACTCTAACCATCCGAAGGTCTTCGACGGCACGGGCTGGGTTTCGCTGGTGCCGCTGGCGAATTATTCCGTAGACTTCACGGCACAGACCACCGTGACCATTCCCGGTACAACGCACAAACTGAACACGGCCAACCTGATTGTGGATTGCTATGACAATGCCACACCGGCAAAACGGGTGGAACCGGACAGCGTGACGATCGATCCGGCGACGTTTGACGTGACGGTGACCTTCGCAATGCCGCAGAGCGGGCGGATCGTCCTCAATGCATCCGGAGGAAACGCAGCGGGCGGCGGGGCTGTGATGACCGTGTTCGGGCGGGCGGGCGTCGTAACCGCGCAATCCGGTGACTACGACTTTTCGCAGATCGCCGGGACCATCGGCAATGCGCAACTCGGAACGGGGATCGACGCCGCCAAGATCGGCGCGGGCGCGGTGACAAATACGGCGTTCGGTTACCTGGCGAACGTCAGCAGCGACTTGCAGAACCAGTTGAACGGCAAAGCGGCTCTCACGCATTCTCACACCGCAGCGGGAGACGTTACGGGCGATCTCTTGTCAACTACAGTGGTCGGCCTCCGGAACCGGCCGCTCTCGGGCGCTATGCCAAGCGGAGGGCAGGTCTTGACGTGGAACGCCGGCACGCTGCAGTGGGAGCCGCAGACGTTCGCGGGCGGTGGCGTGGGGATGGCAGCACAGTTGGGCGATCTGAATGTGGCGCGAACGAGCGCGACGACGCTGACCGTAGGCGCCAACTGCTCGGTAGCGACGCCGTGCAACGTGCGCGTGGGCGGTGTGGTGTATTCGATCATCAACCCCGCGACGGTGACGCTCAGCGCGGGTACGGGCACGGCCTATCTCTACGTCAGTGTGTCCGGTGTTCTGACGGCAGGCCACAATCTGACGCTGACGTGTTCGGCGGGGTGCGCAGCGCAGTCCGGAATTACGGGATTCCCGCTCAACTCCGTTCCTCTCTACACGTGGACAGCGACCAGTGGGACGTGGGATGCGACAGGAGGAGCCGACAGCCGCGCGTTTCTTAGTGCGAAGGCGCTGACGGCCGGCACGGGCATCATAGCGGTGGACGCCGGGCCGCAGACGACGATCGCGGTGGATTCGGCGACGGTGCCGACATACCTGACCGCCGCGGCGACGCTTGATTTTCCCAGCATCGCAACGGGGGCGTGCGCCGCGGATCTGACCTTCCCGCTAGCAGGGGCCGCGCCAGGTGACGCCGTGGCGGCCGCGTGGCCGAGCGCGTTGGAAGACGGGCTGATTGGCACGATGCGCGTAAGCGCGGCCAACACGGTGGCAGTGCGGCTGTGCAACTTTTCAGGCGATGCCCTGAACCCGGCGAGCGCAAGTTATCGCGGAACCATCGTAAGGAGCTTTTAAGATGAGGCGACCAATCTTACTATTCTTCATAGCGGCGGCAGCGAGCCTGGCGCAGACGACTGTTAACGGAAATCGTACTATCGAAGGAAAACTCAGCATTAGTGGAGGCGCAGCGTCCGCAGATTTTACAAATGCTGCCGAAACTGCGCCGATACAGACCGGTAGTTCACTACCGGTGTCCTGTAAAGTGGGAGACGTGTATTTCAAGAGCAACGAACCGGCCGGTTTAAATCTGTTTGTATGCGCTTCCGCCAATGTTTGGCAGCGGCAGGCGTATGGAATGGGTGCACAAGCCAATCTGCCGGCGAGTTGCACGCCAGGGCAGCTCTACTTTGAAACGGACGTTCCGGCAGGCCAGAACCTGATATACTGCACTTCGGCGAATACATGGACGCAGCCATCCGGCGGCAGTGCTGGAGTTACTCCCACGCTTTCCGGAACGTATGCGGCCCGCCCGGGATGTAGCAGCGCTAACTCTGGTCAGTTTTACTATGCGACAGACAGCGTATACGGTTTCCGCTGCAATGGTTCCGGATGGGAACCTTACTTCGGAAGCCGGAGTATGACGCTTCCAAGCCCGGTAAGTGCCTGGACGCAGGTCGGTCCAGCGACCAACACGACAATTCAGGATTCGAGCGGCGCGATCTGGTTCAACACCACCGATACCACGGGCACCGTTCGCGGTTTAATTCAGCCTGCGCCGGCAGTGCCCTGGACGCGAACCTTTGCGTTCCTCCCGAGTGGATTTGCAGCCGTGGCGGACAACTCGGCCGGATGCGGGCTGCTGCTGACCGACGGCAACGCCATCACGGCGGGTAAGCAGCTCTGGTGGGGGATTGACCGGAAGGGCAGTTCGAGCCCGCGTCTTTCTCTTTATGAATTCACGAATGGGGTGTACACCTCCGTCGTAAATACCGCCTCATACAACACGAATGCGCCCACGAGCGGATTGCTTTATCTGCGCGTGAGCGAAACGGGCGGCGGCACGCCGACGCGCACGTTATCGATCGGTGTGGATGGACGAAACTTTTCGACGTTCTATACCGGACCGGCGACCACCTGGATCACAACGGCCGACTACGGCTTTGCCTGTAATCCTGTGCCCACCGCGACGGACTCCAATGCAGCGACCCTGGTGGGCGTGCAATGAGAACGCACGCGCTGCTTTTTTTGATTCCCGTATTGGCCGTTGCGGAAGTGAGCAACGTGTCGGTGATCGGGGTGACGTCTTCACAGGCCGTGATCAGCTACACGGCGCCAGATACGAACACGTGCACGCTGGAAGTAAGCGAGTCGGCCACATTTACTCCGCTGGTTTACGACGTTGACCCTACTCTATTCCCGGGATCGTCTTCCGATTCCCGGCCCGGCAACGTGAGCATCGGCCGGGCACGCATCTTCGTGGTGGGTACGCACCGCGCCGATATTACGGCGACGAACAAGCTGCGCTACTCGCGCGCTCTACAGGCTGATACGGCACATTATTTCCGGATCACGTGCGGCGCGGATCGGACGACTGGTTCCTTTATGACCGCGAATATTCCACTGGGCAAAACATATGGGGAACTGCCGCCGGTGGACCCGAGCCGTCCGGGCGACTACGCCTGGCCCACATGGGACTGGAAGACCCCGGGGTACCGCATGACGGACCCGTGGACCGGCGCACTCTATCAGCAGTTTTCCCGGCCTCAATCATCCAAGTATCAGTTCGGGGGCGTGGCTTTTGGAAGCGCGATGGATACCGGAACATCGAACGAGTGGTCGAATGCGGGTCAAGCGATTGTGGATAATGGGCCGCCGGCGACATACTCCGGATCAAAGCAAAGCTGGCTTCTGCTGCGGACGCCGGCGAACTTTACGTTTTACCCAAGCTCGGCATGGAAATCGGACGGCAACAGCTTCGATTATTTTCAGCCTTCGTTCAAGGCGTGGGGGAGTGCCAGCTCGGACGCCGACCGCTCAATCGATGTTTGCCTGACCGTTAATGGAGTGACATGCACGTCCTTAACGCAGACCATCGTGGTTGGGACGAGCGAGCCGGGAAGCGCTACAACAATCGGAACGCAGGATGTGTACAACCGGTATTGGACGGATGCCACGCATACATTTGCGGTGGGCGATTCGAGCGCGCGCGCTGGCACGGTCAACGTAGATAGTTCCGGCAATGTGACGTGGGTGAGCGGCGACAAGTTCTCGCTCTATTGGACTCCCGGCTCGCACATTACGATTGCAGGATCGGATTGCGCCGTGACCGCGCTCACGACCAGCAGCACGCTGGCGGTGAATCCGGGTTCGTGTACCCCGGCGTTGGTCGTGCCGGCGCCGGGTGCGGCGTATACGGCATCCAATTTCGGGTTGCTGATCCGCAAATCGACCAATACCGCAGACACGATCTCGGTGAAGGGCGCGACCTATGCCTACGGCAGCTCGAATGACACGCAGGAATGGGCCAGCGGCGGCGGAGCCGGGATGTGCGGCATCGGGCTGGTTGCCGACAATGGCACTCCACCGCAGTATGGTTACCACTGTTCCGTGCTCGGCATGTTCTACTGGATCAATCCGGCAACTGGTGAGGTGCGATTCCTAGGCGATATCCGATGGCCTCCGCACACGGTGGGCTCGGACACGATTTCGGGAGCCTGCACTTCCAATAGCGCCATGTTCAGTGCGAGCGACGCCAACGTGTTCTACTGCGGCGCCAGCACAGCTAGCGGCGATGCCGTCATTCTTCAGGGCACCTATACCGGAAATAATCAGGATGTGGGTAGCGGGCCCGCGCCGAGCTGGGTGAGCGTCATGCCCATCACGTGGACGAACCTGACGCCGACAGCGAGCGGCTCACTTTCCGTCCTGGCGCACAATTTCAATAATGCGTTCGATCCCTCGTTGTTTAAGTGCAGCCTTTCGGGCGCGACGGATGGCGGGCTGATCTACTTCAACTGTGCCGCAGGTGGACAGAACAGCATCGCGTGGAGCGGCATTTTTGACCCAACGCAGAAGGCGGTGACGGCGCTGCGGTCCTCGTGGTCACTGTCGCCAACGCGTTGGTGCGGGGTGCACTCCTATGCCGCGTTCGGGAATTACTTCACCTACGCATTTGCGGCCAATACGGATTCCACATCCGCGGGAATGGGTCTCTACACGGTCAAACTGCCGAACAATGAACTCTCGACGGCCTCGGTTGAGGACTGCCCGACGAACAATTTCGGCGTGACTGGGCCGCACTGTATTACTGTGGCGCCGCTCAGCGAGCCATGCGACTTTTCGCCGGCTACGAGCGAAGCGCAAAACTGCACCGATTATGGCGGCAACAGCCAACCGGCCTATCATCTGCAGGACGCGCAGGAAGGTGACGTTTTCACGGCGAGCGGACCGAACGAGCTGCTGCGCCTGATCGTGAAGAACGGCAGCACCTGGGTTTTGCAGCGCGGATACGGAAGCACTTCACCAAGCGCGCACACGGCGAGTTCGATGTATGCGACTTGTGAAGCCTCCAACTTCCGGTCACCGGAGCAGCAGACGCTGTGGAATTTCGCGGCCGATCCGAACGGTACAGATTCCAATGGGACGACCGTGCTTCCCATGCAGCATGGCGTGAGCCACAGCTCCGGACTGGCTTCAATGCTCACGGGCGGCGCCGATTATTGGGACTGCCGGGCGGGCATTGGTCCGAACTGTCTGGCGGTCTATGAAGGCGATCCGAGCAACTGGGCGACCGAGGCTCCCACAATGACGCCGAACAGCGGGCCCGCTTTTTCCGGTCAGACTGGTTATGCGTACGGCAACCTGGTGGAGACGTACACATCACCGGGGCCCAGCTCCACGACTGGGCCGGATTGGTTCGTGCTGCAGCGGCCATGGGAAACCGATGGCGCGATGATTACGGCCAATGCCGTGGGAACGCAGTTGTACAAGATGACAGCCGCCGGGGAAACGCGGCCCCTGCATCGGAAACAGGTGCCGACGCTGGCGATCTGCGGCGACCATCCGTTACTGGATGTCAGTGGACCTAATAGCACTCTCGACGATTCTCCGGCGGACCAGTACAAGTACTGCGTCGCCAATGCGCCGGGCGAGTGTTCGGACAGCGGCCATAGCCGCTCCACGAGCACCGGCGATATTTACGTGAATTGTCCGCTGATGAGTGCGGGCCCGTCCTCCTGCGGCACGGCGAGTGAAGACGATCGCGGCATTTGCATCGGCGACAAGGGTGCTTATACGCAGGGAATCGAGCAGGTGTTTGACACGTTCGATGCGCCGAACGGAGCTGCCACGCGCAAGCTGACCAGCGGGTTCCGGCGGTACCGTTTGGGCGTCTATTACTGGAGCGCGCGCGTGCTGCCGGATGGAAGCTGGATGATCGTGCGGCCTTCTTATTTCGACCGGCAGAGGTCGGAAGAATTCCTGGTGAAGATTCCGCCGCTGCCGAGCCGGGATTCGATTGACCGCAGCAATTTCATTCCCATGACGCTTTCACTGACGCCGCCCGCGTCGGTAAATGTGAATAACGCGGTGGTGCAATTTGGCTATGCGGAGAACGGGGACCCATCTGATTTCTATTGCACCTCGCGGCGTGAGACGTGTATGGCCGCGAGCGGAACAATCAACCAGACGGCTCCGTTCTCGTTCAGCAGTGAAAACCCGGGAGGGATGCCGTGCGCATCGGGATGCCAGATCCAGATTCCGGCGATTCCGCAGCGCGTTCTGTACTACCGAGTGCAGTACCGGGATGCGTCGAACAATGTAGTGGCGCAGAGCGAGATACAGGTTGCGGCTGTGCCGTAGCGTCCGCCGGAGGCGCGCTAGGCCTGCAATCTCCGGTGCGGGAATTCGCGCACGGGAGCGGGCGATGGGACATCGAATATGGTTCCAGTGATATCGATGATCTCTTTGACCTGCTCCAGCAATTTCATCCAGCGGATGTTGTAGTAGCGGTCATTATCGAAATCCGTGTAGCCGTATTCGCGGATCTTGTCGACCATGTGCGCAACCGATTCTTCCACCGAAACTACGGGCTTGTAGTTCAGTTGATGAAAGATCTTCTTGCCGGATACGCGATAGTTGCGGATGCCGGCATATTCGAAAGTCGATTGTATGCCGGGATCGATCTCGCGCCGGCGCAGGCCTTCACGAACGCGCAGCGCCAGCTCCGAAATGCGATGGTTCTCTGAAACAACGTTGAAGATCTGGCCGGCCACCAGGTGGTCCGGTGCTTCCAGCGCCACAATGTAAGCCCGCGCGGCGTCGCGCACATCCACTAGCGGACGCCACATTTGCCCGCCATAGTGCAGCGTCAAGGTACCACGCGAGAATGCATCTTTAACGAACGTATTCACCACAAGGTCATAACGCATGCGCGGAGAAAAGCCGAAGACCGTCCCCATGCGCAGGGCCACCGGAGAAAATTTCTCGTCACGCAGCGCGAATAGTTCTTGTTCGGCCGCCAGCTTGGAAACCGCGTAAGCGGCGCGCGGCTGGACGGCTGCGTCCTCGGTAAACAGCACGTCGTGCTCTTCATCGACAACCCCTACGTCGTAGATCGAACACGATGATGCGAAGATGTAGCGCTTGACGCCCTGGCGGCGGGCGATTTCCGCGAGCGAACGCGCGGCCATCGTATTCATCTGGTGATTGGCTTCGGGGTTGTACTCCGCGGTTGGATCATTCGAGAGCCCGCCGAGGTTGACCAAGGCGCTGACATTCTCAAGCGCGGATGGCGCGATCGTGCGCATGTCCCCCGTCAGCAGGCGGATGCGGTCGCGGAATTTGCGCATTCCAAAATCGCCGAAAAAGAGGCGATCGAACACCGTGACGGCGTAACCGCGGTCGAGCAGTTCTTCCACCAACACGCAGCCCAGATATCCTGCCCCTCCAATTACCAGAATCGAGTTCGTATCTCCCACGTCAGTAACAGCCTCCCTCGAACAGCGCGCCCGGTTGCGGAGTATATCCCTGAATCGCGCAGTGCGCTTGCATACAGTCTATCTCAGCTATTGCGGCCGGAGCCGAAATAGTGGGATCTCGCGTCAAGAATCCAAGCTAGAAGAATCACGGGGCCTTCTCGCTGGGAGCGGTTGTAGTGCGCCCACCTCTTCGAGAGGGGATTCTACTTTATTCCTGCGAGCCGGCTGACATGCCGGACTACCCGCATGGCACAGTTAACACTAACATAGTTAGAAAGGCTTGATTACTTTCTCTATTCCACTTATTCGCGAGCTACTGGCCGCGTCGGCTTACTGCATTCTCCATAAGCCTGAAGTTCGCGAGTTTGGCAGAGGTAATAGGCCGGTCTGTAACGTGTAGTTTCTTTGCTAGCGGACTGGCCCTGAGGAATCTGCGGGGTCTCGTTGCGGCGGCCAGTCGAGGCGGATACCGTAGCGTTCGTCATTGCGCGTCAGGTTCGGGTTATAGTACGGATCATCGGTAATATAGCGAGCCCACTTGCGCTTGATGAACTGATCTTCTACCGGGTTGGGAATGACTTCGGTCTTTGTAGCGGATTCGTAGTGGTAGAGGCGGGCGTAGGGCGTATAGACATTGCGGTAGCCTTTCTCCAGTAGCTTCAAACAGAGATCCAGATCCTGGAACGCCACTGCCAGGTCCTCTTCATCAAAGCCTCCGGCCTCCCAGAACTTCTCGCGGCTGAGCAGCAGACAGGCGGCGGTAACCGCACTCGTGTTGCGGGTGAGATTCGGAAAATCGAAGTAATGGCCGGCTCCGGCGCGGAGCGTTTTGAAAGCGTGACCGCTGTTGCCAAATACGCCGAGGATTACGCCCGCGTGCTGAATCGTATTATCGGGAAACCATAGCTGCGCTCCTACCGCTCCAATCTCCGGCCGCTGCGCGTGCTCCAACATGGCCGTGAGCCATTCGGCGGTAATGACGGTCATATCGTCGTTGAGGAAGAGTACATAGGGCGCCTGGGAACGCTGCACGGCTTCGTTGTTCATGGCCGAAAAATTGAAGCGGCGTCGCCGCCAGTCCATGTACCGGACGGCGGCTCCCTGGCTTTCCATCCGGCGGGCAAACTGCTCAACATCAGAGGCGGAGGAATTATCCAGAATAGTGATGGAGTACGCCGGGTACGTGGTCTTTTCGAGGACGTCTTCGACGGCGCGGCGCAGCAATGTCATGTTGCCGCCAGTCGGCATGAGGATGTCCACATGTGGATTCCCGGCGATTGGGTATCTTACGCGATAGCGGCACGAGGCAACTTCTTCTGCCGTGGCGCCCAGACGGTTACGGTTCAGATAAGCAGTGAGAGCCGCCTGCCCTTCGAGACTGGCGCCGGGTTTTTCCAACGATGTTCGGGCCGTAGAGCCTTCGATTGCGCGCCAGTGGTAGAGCACCTTCGGAATCCTGTGGATGCGCCGCGTATGCTCCGTCACACGCAGAAGGAATTCGTAATCCTGGCTGCCATGCCGGCAACTTTCATCTAAGCTCTGAACCTGATCCAGAATCCATCGCCGGAAGACTACGAAGTGGCAGAGATAGTTGCAGGAGAGGAAAAGGTCCGGCGACCAATTGGGCTTGAAGAACCACTCGTATCGGCGACCTTTGGCATCGAGCTTGTCCTCATCGGAATAGAACAGGTCCATCGCGGGATTTTCGTTGATGACGCGCACGACTTCCCACAGCGCGAAATCGGCGAGTTCGTCATCGCTATCGAGGAAGCCAATGTAGTCTCCCGTGCACATGCGCAGGGCGTGGTTGGTGGCCGCGGCGATGCCGCGATTCTCCGGGAGGTACTCACAGCGGATGCGCGGATCGAGAGCGCTGTAGCGAGCCATCAGTCCGGTCACGGCGGTATCATCCGAGCCGTCATCGACCAGGCACAACTCCCACTCCGGGTAGATCTGCTCGCGCACGGAATCGATACATCGCGCCAGCAGATCGAGCGGCGTGCGGAAGACCGGCACCAGCACGCTGATCTTCGGGCGCCGGGCGAATGCACCGGAGCGAGCGGCCATCTCGCGCTTCTCGTCCGCGCCGGGTTCGGTGAGAGCGATCCACTGACCGTACTCGAGAAGACACTCCTGATCGACGATCACCTCCCGAGCCAGCGCAAGAGAGGCGCCGCTGTTGGCGATAGCGGTGATGCGGATGCTGTAGCGGCCTTCCGGAATGGTCGTGGTATCCCAGAAGAAACGGAAGCCGGAGTTTTCCGGCCGGAGATATTCGGAATGCTGCCGGGCCACGTCCGGGCGGGGAACGCCGTACGAGGCGGCGATGGGCGGTCCACTACCGATCTCGATGCGCACTTCGCGAATGCCGGTCCAGGAGAGCGCCCAGCCGCGGATCTGCACTACGTCTCGCACAGGCTGGCAGCCGCGCCCCAGAGGATAATCGCAATGCAGCAGAATGTTATCCGGTTCGAGCGCCTTCAGGACGATGGCGCGCTCCAGCACTTCGCAATCCCCGGCGTGACTCCATGCCGAAAGCCGGAGGTGGTGATCGCCATGAGCGAGGCCTCGGGGGTCGAGTTCCAGTTCGAAGCCGGATTTGCCGGCATTGGGCGCATCCGGGAACGCCTGCTGCACATCCGGACGAGGCGTGCCGTGGGGTATCGGGTGCACAGGCCCCTCATCGATGCGGCACTCGATGCGCGCGATGCCGGAAGGCGCCAGAGCCCAGCCGCGAATCCGCAGCGGAGAGCCAGGCGCGAGTTCCGTGACGCCGGCGGGCGCATCGCAAACCAAGCGAAGGTGTTCAGCGGTGGACGGCGCGAGCCGCAACACTCTCTCGATTTCCGTGTGGCGCCCGGCTGTATCGCGCGCGCGGAGCACGAAACGATGAGCGCCGTACCGCCAGCCGGTAGAATCCCAATCGAAGCTGAAGCCGCTTTGCCCGGCATTCGGGTAATTCGGAAACGCGGATTGAACGTCGGGCCGCGTGCCGCCATACGCCAATGGTATGGGCTTGCCGTTATCCACGTGCAGTTCGATGGCGGCGATCCCGGACTCGGCTAACGCCCACCCACGAATCAGCAGCCTCGCCCCCGCAGTTACTTGCGCGGAATCATGGGGTTCGTCGCAGTAAAGCCGGATCTTGCCGGAGCTGTTCCGCAGGCCTTCTCGAAGCCGGCGGCTCCAGGCACGCAGCAGGGTGACTGGAGTGCGCGCGCCGTTTCGTGAGGCTCGCCGGGCGACCTCTGCCTGACGCTTCAGCCGCGCCACGTCGCTCTGCAAAGCCTCAACACGTTTGCGGAGCGTCTCGAGCTGATGGTAAGAAATCAGATCCTGAACACGACCCACTACTCTTGCCCTAATCCAAAAGCCCAGCGATCAAAGCCGACACCAAACGCGTCACGATATCGGTGCAATTCTGAAGTAAGTAGTGTACCCTGTACTTCCTTTGGCCTACAATTCGAGCGCAGTAAGCGTATCGCGAGCCGGTGGCTGTGCGGTGGCATACGGCGCGAAAACGGCCCCGGAGCGCCCTATGCTATACTGGCAAACAATTGTCTAAAGTCTTATGCGGCTGTACTTTATGCAAGGTGCCATCCGATGTGGAATGGTGATTACCAGTTCTTATTGCGCAATTTGATCGTCAAGGATTTCAAGATCCGGTACCGTAACATGTCCCTGGGCGTGTTCTGGTCCTTGATTAACCCCCTGATTATGATGGGCGTCCTGGCGTTCGTTTTCGCCAGAATTTTTCGCGCTGATAGCATTCCCCACTACGCACTTTACATCCTTTGTGGCATTTTACCGTTCAATTTTCTGACGATGGCGTGGGTGAGCGGGACGTCTTCGCTGCTGGATAACGCCGGCCTGATCAAGCGCGTCCCTGTGCCGCGAGAGATTGTGCCCATTGCCAGTGTTTTATCTAATTGTCTGCACCTGTTGATCCAGATTGGCCTGCTGCTGACGTTTGTGGTGCTGTTCGGTGTAGGGGTGAATGTGGAGTGGTTCTGGCTGCCGTTTCTGTGGGGGCTGGCCATCATGCTGGTTTGCGGCATGTCGCTGATCACTTCCGGGCTGAACATCTATATGCGCGACACGCGGTACGTGGTGGAATCGGTGAACACGGTGTTGTTCTGGCTGATCCCGGTTTTCTACCCGCTGAGCATGGTGCCGGCGCAGTATCGGAATATTTACATGTATAACCCCGTCGCGGTACTGGTGGAAGCGCTACGCTATGTGCTGCTGAAGGCGGAGGCTCCGCCGGCCAACATGGTGCTCCGCCTGACCGTGTTTTCATTTGGCGCGTTGATCGTGGGACTGGTGAGTTTTAACCGGCTGAAGGCCCGATTTTACGATTATCTTTGAAGCGTGCGGTAAGGCTCATGAACATCATCACGCTTGATAACGTTTCGAAGGTCTTCCGGCTGAAAGCCGACCGGAAGCTGCTTCGAGACCATATCGCGGACCGGTTCCGCGATCGGGCCGCTAATGATTTCTACGCGCTCAAGAACGTATCGTTCCAGGTGAGCCAGCATGAAAGCGTGGCCATTGTGGGAGCGAATGGTGCTGGCAAGAGCACGCTGCTGAGTCTGGTGGTCGGCCTGACCAAGCCGGATGCGGGCCGCATCGAGGTGGAGGGGCGCGTGGCCGCTTTGCTCGAGTTGGGCTCGGGATTTCATCCGGACCTCACCGGCATGGAAAACATTTTCCTGAATGCAGCTCTGTTGGGGTACGGCGAAAAGCAGGTTCGGAACGTGCTTGGGCAGATCATCGAGTTTGCCGAGATCGGCGAGTTCATCCACGAGCCGCTGCGTTCCTACTCGTCCGGCATGATCGTGCGGCTGGCATTCTCGGTGGCAGTGCATGTGGACCCCGCGATTCTGATCATTGATGAGGTGCTCGCGGTGGGCGACGCGGCGTTTCAGGAAAAGTGCCGCCAGCGCATCGATTCTCTCCGCGCCGAAGGACGAACGCTGCTGTGCGTTTCGCACGTGGCGGGCGCGGTGCGGGAGATTTGCGAGCGCGCCATCTGGCTGGATCACGGGGAACTTATCATGGATGGACCGTCGCAGGAAGTGATCACTGCCTACACGGACTACATGAACGACCCGCACAAAGGGCTGCCGGCGCGAACGGCGAGTCCTGCGCCTAAAGTGCGTGTCATGCGGCCCGGTTCGGCAAAGCGGCGCGCCACGGGGCACAGCGCCTGATTCGCGGTGTGAGCAGCGCCGCCTCCGGAGAATCTTGAAGCCATGGACTATCGCGTACCCGGACCGTGGACAATTACTGCCGGAACCGGAGCTTGAACATCGGGCACCGTCAGTGGTGAGATACGGGGAGCGGCGGTTACAGGGTTTCCGCCCAAACGGACATGCCGGTCGCGAAGAGCCGATATCCCGAGTTGGCGGAACAACTCCGAAAGGTGCTGGCTGCGCAATCAGTGTTGGTTCTGGAGCCTTCTGATTCACTGGCGCGCGAACTCTGCGCGGCGGGAATGGCGGCCTACTCGTGCCCGTACGCGGCAGCGGGCTTGCCCCAGCGAACCGCTCTTTATGACGTGGTGCTCTGCCTGGAGGCTCCCGCCCTTCCGGCGGCGGAATCCGAGGGCATCGCGAGGGCAGTGGCGCGAATCGGCAGCGCCGTTCTTTTCTCCTCAACGGAAAGCGCCGCGATCGCGGCCTGGCTGCGCGCATTCGCAGCGACTGGATTCACTGCCGACCTGCATTTTGATGTGCGCTGGGCAGGACATGGCGCGGCCCTGCTGCGTCCAGGCGGCACCGGATGCGATAGCGCCGCGGTGATGGCCGAATTATTGAGCCTGCGGGCACGGGTGGCGGATTCGGCAAGCGGAGATCTCGAACGCTCCGTGCGCCAGTTGCAGACGGTCGTGGCCGGCATGCAGGAACGGGAAGACGCAGCGCGCGAAATCGTCGAACTCCGCCTGGCACTGCTGCATTCGCGCACCAATCAATTGACGCACAGCGTCCAGACCATTTTGCGAAGCCGCATCTGGCGGTCGCTGGTGGCGGCGGGAGGGGTTCTGCTGCGCGCCCGCCAGATGACTGGTGCCTTAGGCGCGGCGCGATCCGCGCAGAATGCTGCTTCAACCGACGCCATGTTCCGCGTCCATTGCGATGAACCGGCGGCCGCAGCCAGCGTCAACGGGAATCTGTTGGTGCGCGGCTGGGCAGTGTCCGCGTCGGGCATTCAGAGCGTGGAATTGCAACTGGCGGATCAACCGCCCGTGAAGGCTCGCTACGGCCTCTACCGTCCCGACCTGGGCAAAGCTCTCCCAGGCATCCCCGGCGCAGAGCGGGCGGGCTTCCAGGGGCAAGTGGATACGATGGCGGTGCCCAACGGACTGCACCCGCTGGTGATTCGAGCGCGAAACGGTCAGGGCGCTTCCATTCAGACTGAGGTCGCAGTGACGGTGGACCATGTGCACACGTATGTGGACGATTACCATCGCTGGATCGCAGAGTATGAGCGAAGAGATGTCACGCAAATTCAGTTGAAGTTGGCGGGCTTCGAACAGCGGCCGAAGGTCAGCATTCTGGTGCCGGTTTATCGTACGCCGCCGGAGATTCTGGAGCGGACGATCGCTTCGGTGGTGCGCCAGAGCTATCCGGATTGGGAACTCTGCCTGGCAGACGATTGCTCGCGCTCGCCGGAACTGGACGCTCTGCTTGATCGCCACGCGGCTTCGGACGCGCGCATCAAGGTGGTGCGCCTGCCGGAGAACCGCGGCATTTCGGCGGCATCCAATGCCGCGCTCGCCATTGCTACGGGCGAACTGATTGGCCTGCTCGACCATGACGACGAACTCGCCGAAGACGCGCTCTTTCACGTGGTCGATGCACTCCACCAAAATCCCGGTGCGGACCTGCTTTATTCCGACGAAGATCACCTGGACGAAGAGGGACTGCGGTCTGATCCGTTTTTTAAACCGGATTGGTCGCCGGACCTGATGCTGAGCGAAAACTACGTGTGCCATTTTCTGGTGATGCGCACTGGGCTTTGCCGGAAGATCGGCGGCTTTCGAAGTGAAACGGATCGCAGCCAGGACCACGACATCACGTTACGCGCCAGCATGCAGGCGCAGCGCATCGTTCACATTCCGCGGATTTTGTACCATTGGCGCACGGAGATGTATTCGACGGAGCGCGCATCGACGCATTTGACGCCGGCACTGGAGTCCTCCCGCCGGGCGATTGAAGATCATTTGCGAACGCTCCAGATCGATGCGGCCGTGGAGCCATGCGCCATGCCCTTCCGCTGGCTGGTTCGCTACCGGATTGCTGGGCGGCCGGCGGTGCGTATCATCATTCCGTGCGGAGGAAGAACCGGCATCCTGAAGCGCTGCCTGGACAGCATCGCGGAAAAAACGAGTTACCCGGATTACGAGCTTGTGGTAGTCGATAATTCGCAGTCCGGCGCCGTGGAGCAGTTCGTAAACGAATGGTCACAACCCGTGCGGCGGCTTTCCTACGTGGACTACCGCAACCGGCCATTCCAGTTTTCAGCCATGATCAATCAGGCCGCGCGGGATTGTGACGCACCGCTACTGCTGTTTCTCAACGACGACGTCGCGGTGATTGATCCGGACTGGCTCACCGGGATGGTGGAACTGGCATCGCAGCCGGGTGTAGGCGCGGTGGGCGCCAAGCTGCTATATCCGGATGGGACCATCCAGCATGCGGGTGTCGTGGTGGGGATTTACGGAGTCTGCGGCCACGCTTTCCGGGGCGTCTTCGACGATGCGCGAATCCATGCCGATTTTCCGCACGTGATTCGCAACGTCAGCGCGGTCACTGGCGCTTGCATGATGACGCCGGCGAAAGTATTCCGCGAGTGCGGCGGATTCGATGAGGAGGCGTTCCCCGTCGCATACCAGGACGTCGATTATTGTCTGAGGCTGCGCGAAAAGGGTTACCGCGTGCTGTATACGCCGGTGGCACGGCTCTATCACTATGAAGCGGCTTCCAAGCGCCCGGAGGACCGCGACCCACGGCCATCGGAAACGCTGGCATTCAAGACGCGCTGGAAGCACGTGATTGAAGCCGACCCGTTCTACAACCCGAACCTCACGATCACGGGCGAGGATTTCTCCTGCCGCAAGCGAATGCTTGCCGCGGAATGAACAACACTACGGTTTTTCGCCGATCGTGATGATGTATTCGCCGAACCAGATTCTTCGGTCGAAGCGGCGCAGCAGCGGAACCAGCGATTGAGGCGTATTATTCTGCGAAATCATGCCGGTGCAAATTGAGAGAACAATCTTCAGGCCGCAACTGCTGAGCAGCCTTCGCTGGCCGGCCGCGTGCGACCTGAGTTGGCCGCGTTCGGCTTTCACCAACAGTCCGAAGGCAAACATCACGGGATTATAGCGGTTGGGCTCCACGAGCACGACCCACCGCCGCGCGACTCGTGCCATTTCCCGAACCACGCGCTGCGGATCATCTACATGGTGCAGCAGGTTCGCTTCAAACGCTACATCGAAGCTTGCAGTAGGGACCGGCAAAGATGCCGCGTCAGCCTGAAGCAATGGGCGGCACGGATTCTCGGAAAGCATTCGCGGGCTGAAGTCCACACCTACAACCGATCGGCATCGGTCTTTCAGGTATAGCGTGAAGACTCCATTTCCGCAGCCGACATCAAGCACCGACGAGCGGTGGAGCGGAACGTGGCGCTCGACGTACTTCAATTTCGGCATCGCATACGCCGCCACTACCGGGTCGGCTGCATGGCGGTATTTGGCGTTGGCAAAATATCCGGATTGCCGCTGATAGTTTTCCGATTGTGCCGTAGCCTGCATGCAATTTCCTTTTCGAAATTTATTCCTGCCGCGACACCGCGGCCAGCCGTGCAGGGGCCCAGGACGCCGAGCGGGGTTCCCTCAACACCGAGCGGTTCAGATATTGCACTCGCTCCGCCACCAGCGACAGAACATATTCGATACCGCGCGTCACCAGAAGGATCAATGCGGCCGAAAAGAAGAACGTCATCACCACATAATGCGACCAGTGCTCGTAGGTGCCGCCCGTCCGGAGGCGCTGCAGGACGCTGTGCCACACCAGGGCCGCACCCACAGCGGTAAAAGCGGCCGGCAAAAACCAGAACCACCGGCTGCGAAAAATCAACGCCGACCAATGCCGATAGCTTTCCGTTACCTCGTGCGTTAAAGCGATGGAAACCATCCGGTATGCCAGGTAGCTGGCGGAAAACAGCAGCACGGCGCCAATGCCGAACAGATCGCTTACCAGGAACCGGTAGATCATCCACTGCGGCACAGCGCGGTGCTGGACGTAATACCAGGTGGGCTGCGCCATCAGGACAGCCGCCGCCAGAAACAGAATCGCCGACATCATTCCCAGCAGACGCGCCGGCCGGTACAGAAAGGCCGCTTCGACAATCACCTTCAGAAAGCGCATGCCATCACGCGCCACCCGCAGCTTGGACTCACCGGCCCGCTCGTGATATGGCATATCGATCTCGACGATTCGAACGGTGTCGCTCAGCATCGCGCGAGCGCTCATCGCCGGAGTGAAGTGCAGACCGTCGGGCAGCGGAAACAGCTTGCCCAGGCTCGAACGCCGCACAACCCGCATGCCGCTCGCCGTGTCACGAACGCGCGAAGAAGAGAACAGGCTCAGCAATACCGCGAATACCGCGTTTCCCAAACGCCGGATTGCCGGCATCTGGCTGTCCTGATTCAGGCGGCAGCCCAGCACGACATCGGCATCCCTCTGGATCAGGTGAGCGCAGAGTGCGGCGAAAAAATTGGGGTCGCAGGTGCCGTCGGCATCCAGAAACGCCAGCAAATCCGCGTCAGATTGACGCCACGCCTCCTTGATGGCCGCGCCGTAGCCTTTGTTCTGTGGGAATACGATCAGCTTGATCTGATCCGTGTACTTGCCCGCTCGTTCCACGGTTCGGTCGGTTGAGCCGTCGCTGACGACGGTAATTTCCACTTCATCCACCGGCGCGTTGCGGCAGATGTGTTCACGCGCTTCGAGTGAGCGTGCGATGGTGCTCTCAATACTGTCTTCTTCGTTCAATGCCGGAATGGCAATCAGCAGCTTCATGGCGCACATCTTTCTTGCTTAGCGGCTGCTGCCGAATGATCTTTTGCGCCGCTTATCTGGCGGCGGGAAAGATACCAACACCAGGCTGTTTCGACAATCGTCTCAAGTTGCGAATAGGAAGGAGCCCAACCCAATACACGAGCCGCACGCGAAGCGTCGGCCACCAGAACCGGCGGATCGCCCGGCCTGCGCGGGCATTCCCGCACGGGCACTCTCCGCTGGCCCACGCGTTCCACCATGGCGATTACTTCGCGCACCGAATAACCGCGGCCCGTGCCCAGATTCATCGCACCACTGGACTCCTGCCGCTGGATGCGCTCGAGCGCCAGCAGGTGCGCCGTTGCCAGATCCGTTACGTGGATATAGTCGCGAACTGCGGTTCCATCCGGAGTGTCGTAATCGACGCCAAAGATTTCCATTTCCGGCAGATCCCCCAGGGCGGCGGCAATGGCGCGAGGAATGACGTGCGTTTCCGGCTGGTGCAACTCGCCGATTTCGGCGCCGGGATCGGCTCCGGCCGCATTGAAATAACGCAGGGAGGACCAGCGCAGGCCATAAGCCTTGCCATGCCAGTGCAACATCCTTTCCACCATGTACTTAGATTCGCCGTAGGGGTTCACCGGTTGTTGGGGGTGATCGTCCGGGATGGGGATCTTACGCGGTGCGCCATAGGTAGCGCACGAGGAGGAGAAGACCAGCGCGTTTACGCCGGATTCGCGCATACTGTCCAAGAGATTCAGCGTATTCACTACGTTGTTGCGGAAGTAGTCTGCCGGCAACTTCATCGACTCGCCCACATATGCCACGGCGGCAAAGTGGATGACGGCATTGATCGAATGAGCCCGGAAAACATGGGCCAGCAGATCGCGGTCGGCCAAGTCGCCTTCGATCAAGGGACCCCAGCGCACGGCCCAGCGATGTCCCTTCGACAAATTGTCAAGTACTATCGGTTGATGACCGGATACGGCGAGGTGTTTAGCCGTATGGCTTCCAATATAGCCAGCTCCTCCGGTCACCAGAACATTCATATATTTCAATGATTTTACTATACACCGGTCAGGATTTTTCTTAGGCGTACCAGAGCACTCGTACGTGGGATTCCACTAAAAAGGTACTATTACCAGCTTTTCTCACTCTTGTTTCCTCTTTACCATTTGGGTAATTGACAACTCCCGTGGAGATTCCCCCATAATCGACTAAGGAGTGGCCCAGCCACTGGCAGCGCCTCCTCGAAAGACACTAGCCTTGGACCGATCCCAGATTCGACCCGCGAATATTGCTCTGCCCAGGTCCCAATGGGGTGTCCCGGCTGCTGCACCTTCCAGCTTGGGGGTGCTGCAACGGGTTGGTTTTGGGCTGCTGCTCTGCTTTTTGTTCATGATCTTCAGCAGAGTGTTCGACGTAAAGTTTTATTCTCTCCATTTACCTGGCATTAGCTACCGGCTATTAGCCGCATTTCTGATCCTGACCGGAACATTTCTCAACGCCTTTCGCTCCTGGATCGGGAAATGTGTTTTGGGCTTTACGGCTTTTCTGTTACTTTCCATACCATTCAGCGTGTGGCATTCGGGCAGTCTCAACGTGCTTTTCGAAAGCTGGCTGCTGGCTCTGACCGTTTATATGTCCGTGGCCGCTTTGATCACGGACTACAACCAGTACCGCCGCACGGTCCACACGCTGGCGTTTGCCACCCTGGTGCTGACGCTGATCTGTCTGAAGATGGGGAGCATGGAAAGCGGCCGGCTGTACCTGGAGCAGGGCCGGTTTGCGAATCCGAATGAGATGGCCCAGGCACTGCTGATCGGCCTTCCCTTTTGGTGGGCGATTCTGGCCGGATCCCGATCGATCGCAGGCAAGCTCTTCGCAGCCGGAGTAATGGGAATGATCCTGTTGACCATCGGCAAGACTGGTTCGCGCGGGGCGCTGATCGCTATCAGTGTGACGCTGGTCTTTCTCTTCCTGCGGGCCTCGATGATGGGCAAGCTTCAACTTCTGGTCACCATCGGGCTCTTGTTCTCCGCGGCTGTGGTGCTGTTGCCGGGCAGCCTGATGCAGCGATACCAGACGTTCTTTTCCGACAGCGACGATACGGTGACTACGGCCAATGAAGGCGAGATGATGGAGGATGCTGTCTCCTCGGCCGAGAGCCGCAAACAGATGCTGATTGAGAGCTTGATCCTGACGGCTAAACATCCCATTGTAGGCGTCGGAGTGGGCATGTTTGCGGTCGCCGAAGATGCCATGGCGAGGGCGGAAGGAAAGCGGCACGGAGCCTGGCTGGGGACACACAACAGCTACACGGAAGTATCGAGTGAATGCGGCATTCCGGCCGCGCTTTTCTACCTGGCAGTTCTCGGGTTGTCGCTGAAATCGTCGTATTCGATTTACCGCGCGACAAAGCGACGGCCGGAACTCGCCAAGGTCTCACTCGATGCCGTGGCATTGCATTATTCGGTGCTGGCCTTCGGGATTACGGCGTTTTTTGTGCACGCGGCATATACGTCTCTGCTTCCGGCTCTGGCGGGGCTGGCCGTGGCCCTGGTGCGAACAACGAAGCCTCTACTGGAGCGCCCGCCCGAGCCAGCGCCGGCTCCGGCCATGCTCCAGCCTCCGGCGAAATTTCCCCGCCCGCGCTACCGGCCGGCGCCCTCATTCAACAGATCGCGGTAGAAAGCAACGACAGCAGCGACGTTGTCTTCTGCCTCACCCGGCTCTTCGCTGTGTTCGCGCGGCTGTGCGGCGGTCTCGATTACCGTACGGCACAAGGCCTGCAGGTCGCCGATCGGAATCAGGCGCACACCTTCCGGCCGCATTCTGTTATCAGTGGCAACCACGGGTGTGCCCAGGTGCAGGGCTTCCCGCACCGAGATGGAGTCGCCGTCGTAGCGCGTGGTGCGCAGAAAAACATCACAGGCGGCGATGGCGCCGAGCGTCAGCGAATGCGGCACGTCCCCGCAAAGCAGAATGTGGTCGCGCTGCGGATGAGCCGCGATACGGCCTTTCAACTCGGCCTCCATGGTGCCTGCGCCGATAATGGCCAGACCCGCGCCGGGAAGAAGCTTGCGTACTTCGCCGAGCATTTCGATCTGTAGCAGAAGATCGTATTCCGGTTCGAGCAGTCCGACGGTGAGCAGGCGCGGCGTGTGAGTTTCGAAGAACTGCGCAACGGCAGGGGGCAGGGACCCGGCCGGAATCCTTACCGCATGGGGAGGGATCAGCCGGATGCGGCTTTCGGGGATGCCGAAGCGCCGGTAAAGATCGGCCAGAGCGTCGTTGACTGCAATGGCGCCATCGAGGCGGCGAAAGACCAACCCTCGCAGCGTGCCAGGACGGGCGCGTTGGCCCGCTGGCGACGAAGGATAGCCTCCGGAATGAAACGTGAGCACCGTTTTGCGGCGCGGCAGCAAAGTGCAGGCCAGCATGAGACCGAGCAGGCGCGGCGGAAGGTCACCGCCGATGTGCAGATGGAGCACATCGTAGCGCAGGCGCATCAGGCGTGCGATCAATTGCACGGCGCTTTTCGGGTAGTAAACTTCGTCGGCATCGGCTTGGCGGTGGCGTGTGATGTTCACTACGGCGCACGGGATCTGCCGTTGCCGCAGATAATCACGGATCGCCACTAGGTGAGTTTGCACGCCGCCGTGGGGCGGAGGATACGGGCCGACCTGAAGCACTCTCATGCGGCAGAGCCCGGCCGCATCTTCGCCATATCCATGACGCGTGGCTCGAGCGAGCGCGCCGAATCGAGCATGGCGAGGCAGCCGAGCGTGGAGCGCGCGCCGTCATACACGGTAATAGCGGGCGCGCGGCCTTCGCGGATGCCCTTAAGGAAGTCTTCCATTTGCTCGTAGTAGCCCTTTTCGGGCCACATGCGCGAACTGCGGTGACGAAATGCCGTGCGCATCTCGAGCCGCTTGAAATCCTCCGTGAAGGAGCCCAGGCCTTGCGCGAACACTTCCACGCGCTCGCCGCCGGAAGTCTTACTTCCCACAGTGGAATACGTGAGGTTTCCGATGGACCCATCGGAGAACCGGAAGCTCGCCACCATGTTGTTCTCGCCGATGGGGTCCTGCTTCCCGGTGGGCAGCGAATACGCGGACACTTCGAGCGGCTCGGCATCGAGCAGCCAGTACAACAGGTCGACGAAATGACAAGCTTCTCCGAGGATGGCGCCGCCCGAGGCAGGGTCGGCCATCCAGTAAGAGCCAGAGATGCCCGGCGAATTGATCCGGCAGGTTACCAGAGCCGGCCCAGTGCGACGTGCCAGCGCCTTCTTCTGCTCCAGGTAGTAGGGCGCAAAACGCCGGTTGAAGCCGACCGTGAGTTGCTTCCCGGTTCGTTCCACCGCGGCGCAGAGCTCGCGGCATTCATCCTCGGTGAGCGCCATCGGTTTTTCAACGAAGACGTGTTTGCCGGCTTCGAGCGCTGCCAGGGCTTCGGAAGCATGCTGCGGATTCCGGCTGGCAATGAGCACGACATCCACCGCCGGATCCTTCAGAATCTCGTCGTAGTCCGAACAGCAGTATTCCGCGCCGAAGCGCAGCGCATAACTCTTGCCGCGCGCGCCGCTCGAGGAATGGACGGCCCGCAGTGTCACGTTGGGAATCTTCTTCAAGTTCGGCAGGTGGTGCCACTTCGCCAGGTTCCCCGCCCCCACGAGCGCTACGCGCAGGTTCCCCGAATCGCGCCGCGTGGCTGCGGTTTCGACTCTGCGGCGCGGCTCGAACACTTCGGCGGGCTGCGCCGACTCCACCGCCGGATATCGCAGCAGCACCGCGAGGCTCCCCGACGCGGGATCAAGAATTGTCTGGTATGCACGAGCCGCTTCATCCAACGGATATTCGTGGGTGACTAGCGGTTCGACCGCGACCTGGCCCGCGGCCAGCAGGCGCAGGAACTCCTGCATGTTCCGGTTCTCAGTCCAGCGCACATAGGAGATCGGATAGTCCCGGCCCTGTTTCTCGTAAGCCGCGTCATAGCTTCCCGGGCCGTAGGCCCGCGACATGAAAAGCTGCACCTCCTTGAGGTACATTTCATTCCAGGGAAACTCCATGCCGACCGCGCCCACGATGATCATCCGGCCGCGGTCGCGGCAGATTTGCAGTCCCTGCTGCGCCGGCGCGGAGGATTTGGAAGCCGCCGCCACGATAACGCAATCCGCGCCGTGTCCACTCGTGATGGCATTCACCGATTCGCGCAGCGCCGAGCCGCCCAATCCATATTCCGCACCGAGCCGCCGCGCCAGATCCACGCGCTCGGGTTTCAGGTCGATCGCCGCCACCACCGCACCCTGCAGCCGCGCGAGTTGCGCGATCAGTTGTCCCACCAATCCCAGCCCGATCACTGCCACGACATCGCCGATCGAGATCTGAGCGGTGCGGACGGCATTCATCGCGATGCAGCCGAGCGTGGTAAAACAAGCCTGCTGAAAGGGCACTGATTCCGGCACGCGTGCCACCAGATTGCGCCCGGTGAGAATGCTTTCGCCGTGGCCCGTTCCTTCGCCGCCATAAGCAACACGGTCGCCGATCTCGACGTCCGTCACCGTTGCGTGCTTTTCTGCGACCACTCCCGCGCCGGAATAACCCAGCACGGCGAATTCGCTGAACTTGGCGCGAACTTCACTCAGCGTGGGCAGCGGCCCGGCCGCTTTCATCACGTCCAGGATCTTGCGGAGGTGCGAGGGATTCTCCGCGACCTCTTTCAATACGCCTTCCTGATGGATGCTGGCCGTCTCTGTTCCGCTGCTGATCAGAGAGTAAAGCGGACGAACCAGCACATGATGCGGCCGCACCATAGGGTCCGGAACTTCATCAACGATAATCTCCTTCAAACCTTTACGGATGACCTGCTTCATGTAGGGAAACCGGTGGCAGCCTCCTTGCAGATTGTAACGCAGGCCTTCGTGAAGCTTAGGTACGGAAGGTGCGCTCTGGCACGAGAGGCGGAGGGGCGTACTTGACCGAAGCTCCCGTCAGCTTCTTAGGACTAGTCATCTATCTCGCTGAGCGATTGCAGTGCGGACATCCTGTAGTGAGAGCATCAGATGCAGAGTGCCCGAAGGAAATTCCTCAAAATCGAAATGTTCATAAAACGTCCGGGCCTGTGAATCAATCGCATGGACGAGGACAGCCCGTGCACCGACTATATCCGCCGCAGATGCGATTCGGCGCCGGTTACGCCGGTCTGTTTTCGCTTCGGATTTCCGGTTGGTGGGAGTCACTGGCGGCGTGGCTCAGTTCTTGGTCGTTAGGCGATGTCGGCCATGAAGTTTGCCACAATATCATTTATGAAAGACCCACGAAATACATTTGGAATACCAGACACTTTGCCACCCTTGGGACTTCGGGAGGTTTGGAATTGGCTCTGGCTTGGATTCACGGGTCTTTTGCTTCTTGCGCTTGGATTCTTTCCACATCTGATTCCCTCGCCGTGGGGTGGTTGTCTGGTGCTCGTCTGTTGGCTGGCTCTGCCTGTCCGTGGCCTTTTCGCACGCAAGCCGGTCACTGATGCCCAGAAGCGTATGAGCGCACAGGTCAGACTTTATACCATCATCGTAGTTAGTTTTGGTGCTGGCTTCACCATTTGGGCTAGACATCTTGGTTTGTCATGGCCTGTCATCATCGGCACGATCTTTTTCATCGAGGCATTGCCTAGCTTGATCATTTCGTTGACGGAGTGGTGGAGAGTTTCGACCATTGGCCTTTCACTCGGCCTGATGGTTTGTGGTTTAAGTTTCCCTATCACACATGGAGCGCGATGGGGAGTTCTCTTGGGCGCATCAGTATTTTGCGGGAGCATGCTATCCGCGGGCATTTTATATTGGCAGGTTCGCCGACATGAACCATCGCCTGACACCGCGCTGGAGCCTACGGCCTCTGCCCGTTGAGTTTTGGATTGAGTGATGAAATTTGAAGCTCAGATTGAAGTCGAGAGTCATCGCCCAGTGGCCGTGGCTCAGCTTTGGATCGTTAGGCGTCATTCACGTTTTATGAAAACTCGCACACCACAAAATTATTCTCGCATCATTGGCAGCGTGTGCGCCGAGGCGGAGATGACAATCGCCGACCAACGCCGTTTCTCGTTGAGCGCCGGGCAGTGGAAGGCTTTTGTCGCGGCGCTAGATCGTCCAGTCCGGGCCAAGCCTCGTTTGCGCGGGCTATTTGCCGAGCCGAGCATACTGGAACGTCTGCGTACTTGATGTCCATAGCGCCATCAAAGCCCTTGCGTACTTCCGGTCACATCCTGCGCCCCGTGTTTGTTGCCGACCCATTGCAACCGCATGGCATACTGAGTGCATGAATCGCTCGCCCGCAGAGCCTGTCGAGAGTGCTCACGTTGCAGTATTAGGCCTTGGATATGTGGGCTGCGTGACTGCCGCTTGTCTGGCCCAGATCGGCCATCGCGTCACTGGCATTGATCGCGACGGTCACAAGGTGCAGGCTGTGACGAACGGCCAGGCTCCCTTCTACGAACCCGGGCTGGAGGAGATTGTACGGGAAACGGTGGCCGCGGGACGCCTGTCTGCCTCCACCAGTATCTCCGACGTTCTGCCGCAGGCTGATGTAGCGCTGATCTGCGTCGGAACGCCCTCGGAAAAGAACGGCAATCTCGGATTGGAACAACTCCGCCGTGTGGTGAAGGAGATCGCTTCTTCGCTCGACCAGCAGCAGCGCCGGAAACCGCTCGTCGTGGCAATCCGCAGCACGGTTTATCCAGGCACGTGCGAAGAAGTCGTGATGGAGGAACTGCGCGGCCGCGCAGGAGTCTCCGTGGTGGCCAATCCCGAATTCCTGCGCGAAGGAACGGCGATGCGCGATTTCATGCAGCCTTCGCTGCTGGTGGTCGGCGGCGCGGATTCCGCGGCGGTCGCGCGCGTGGCGCAACTCTACGCAGCGTTGCCCATCGAACCTTGCCTGGTTTCATTACGCACGGCCGAGATGATCAAGTACGCCTGCAATGCCTTCCACGCGGTGAAGATTTCCTTTGCGAACGAAATTGGAGCGCTGGCTACGAGTCTGGGAATCGATGGCGCCGAAGTGATGGCGACGCTTTGCCGCGATGCGGTTCTCAACATCTCGCCGGCATACCTGAAGCCTGGCTTTGCATTCGGCGGCTCCTGTCTGCCGAAGGACCTGCGGGCGCTGGTGTATCGTGCCTCGCGGCTTGATTTGAAACTGCCGTTGTTGACGTCCGTTCTGCCGAGCAATGAACAGCATCTGGAGCGGTCGATTCAGGCTGTGATGGACCTACCCGCGCGCCGCCTCGGTGTTTTCGGCCTCGCGTTCAAGGAAAACACAGATGATCTGCGGGAGAGCCCGGTAGTGGCGCTACTCGAGCACTTGATCGGCAAGGGCCGGGATGTCAGAGTCTTCGATCCGCAAATTCTTCCCACGCGCATTTACGGTAGTAACCAGCGATACCTGCTGGCGGCCATTCCGCACATCGAGAAGATCTTCGCTCCCAGCCTGGAAGAAATGCTCGGCTGGGCCGATTCGCTAATCGTCGCGCAGAAACCCACGCCCGAGATCGCGGCTATCGTTCGCGCCAGCGGCCTGCCGGTGCTCGACCTGATCAACTCGATTCCCGCGGCGAATGGAATCGCGCAGCCTGCCACCAGCGCATAGCTTCGTTCGCATAATCGAGGCCGGTCTGCGTGCCGAACCGCTACGTTATAATGCGCGTGTCAGCTCAGGCCGGCGCGCTCTCCACGAGGAACTGACGCGCGGGCGCGGCGCATTCAATGATGAAGATCCTGTTCATCAGTCACGGTCATCCGGCATTTGTTCCCGGCGGAGGCGAAATCGCAGCCTACGAACTGTTTCAGGGATTTCAAAGCGCCGGCGAGGACACCCATTTTCTGGCGAGGACCGGTCCGCCTCACCACCGGCCTCACGGCGGAACGCCATTTCTGGCCTGTGGAAACAACAGCCGCGAGTATTTCTTTTATTCCAGAGACATCGACCACTTCCTGCAAAGTAGCCGCGTGACGGATTGGGGCCTGCTGCGCGAGTTCCTCGAAAGCGTTCGTCCCGACGTGGTTCACTTCCAGCACACCGCCCATTTAGGGATGGAGTGGCTGGAAATCTGCCGCCAATGTTTGCCAAACGCGGCCATCATCTACACGCTGCATGAGTACCTGCCGATCTGCAACCATGCGGGGCAGATGATCCGCACCTACGACCGGCAGGTGTGCGAAGGCTGGTCGCCGGCGAACTGCCATCTCTGCTTTCCGGAGCATACGCCCCAGGATTTCCGCTTGCGCGAGCTGTTCATCAAAACGCATTTCCGGAACGTGGATACCTTTGTATCGCCCAGCCGCTTTCTGATGAACCGGTATGTTGAGTGGGGCATTCCGGAAAGCGCCCTGCACTTCATTGAGAACGGCCGGAAGATTCAGCCTGAAGCGCCGCCGCGCTTGCTCCCGCCGGACGAAGGGCGCGCAAACTTCGGCTACTTGGGCCAGTTGAATCCGTTCAAAGGCGTCTTGGTGCTGATAGAGGCGATGAGGCTGCTGGCGCGGTCGAGTGAGGGCCGGCGCATTCGGCTCTTCATCCACGGGTCTAACCTCGAAACCCAGCCGCCTGAATTCCAAGAGCAATATGCCGCGGCGCTCGAAGCCTGTGAAGGCAATGTGACAGTGCGGCCCGCTTACACAATCGACGAGATGCCGCATTTGATGCAGCAGATTGATTGGGTAGTCGCGCCTTCGATCTGGTATGAAAACGCTCCGCTGGTAGTGCAAGAAGCATATATGCACAAACGCCCTGTGATTTCGAGCGATATCGGCGGGATGGCGGAGAAAGTGGTGGATGGCGTGACCGGCCTCCACTTTCGCAGCGGATCGAGCGAGGACCTGGCGCGCGTTCTGCTTCACGCAGCCGGTTCGCCGCAATTGTGGGAGTCGCTTCGCGCGGCCGCGCCGCCCGTGTTTTCCATCGAACAGTCGATGACCGCCCACCGCGAGCTCTATGAACAGATTCTGCGCCGCCGGTTGGAGGGCGTTCTGGCGGTGAGCGGGTGAGCGGCCCTTTTCGTGGATGCATTGACTTCGCCTGCCGCCTGATGGAACGCCTGTACGTGTTCGAGGGTTGGACGAACATTGGCGCCGCCGCGCAGATCCACGGCATCTCCGTGAACCGGCAGCAGTGCCCCGGCCTCCCCATCGCACCTTTTCGCTACGAGCGCGGCGATTTGAAGGACATTGAGAACGGCGAGGGCTTGGTACTCATTGTGAAGGCCGTGCCGGAGTGGAGCGGCTCTGAGCCCGAAGTTCTGCTGCAAACGGGCGAAGGTGAGTTTCGATGGCCCTGGTCGTGCGAACCCGCAATGCACGAAAACATTCAGCCGCGGCTGCGTGCTTGGTGTGAGTGGAATCCAGACGCAAATCGCAGGCTGTATCAGCATCTCTTTGAAGCCGTTGCTTCCGCGGAACAACTCAAAGCCGACGTCCTGTTTGAAGCCAATCGGATGCTCTGGTGGAAAAGCGTCACGCGAATTGAGGGCTGTCTCGATTCCTGCTGTTGGGTAGCTTCTCGAGTATTGCTGCTGCGATGGTGGAGTCCGGTGCCGCTCAGTCGCATTCGTCAGGCGGTGATCACGGGAAACAACGACACGATCCCGCTTTCGCTGCATACGACGATCGACATCCGATCTGATATTCCCGACCCCTCGTGGGGTCATGTGGGAATTGCATCGGCGGACCAATCCCGGCTGGCTGCGCTGCACGAGCCCGTGTTACTCTTCCTGCTCGATGACGGGTCAGTGAGCGCTCCGGCGGGAAATGCCATCCGTCCGCGGGGAACATTGGACGCCGCGCACTTCCGACACTGGCATACCGAAGCGAAACGAGAATTGTTGGAGGCGATCTTCCGTCTGGAGAAAGCTTCGCAAGACACCCCGGCCGGATCCGATATGGCTTCACTACCGGTCCCGGCTGAGAGCGCCGTCGAAGTTCTGGACGAGGCGTGCCCGAATCATCTTTCTAGATTCGATGGCGCCTTGCAGATGGTGTTGGATCATTTTCAGGTTGTCCGTTCGGACCTCGTCTTTCTGGCGGGATGGCTGTTTGATCCAAAGAATTCGGTGGCGTCTCTGGCCTTGCGTGGCGTCGATGGCCGTTCGATCGAAATTGATCCGCTGCTGATCCGGATTCCCCGGCCCGATGTAACGGAGAACGTTGCGGTGCCCCACGGGATCCACTCATCGGAGCGCTACGGGTTTCTTGCGGCCGTACCCACCGAGTACGGCTATTGGGACCGCGGAGCACGATTGGCCGCGCGGCTGCGCTCGGGCGAATCGTATGAGATCGGGCGGAATCGGACCACATGGGATGCGCTTGAAACAAGAAGAGCCCTGCTGGCGTGCATGCCCGAACAACCCTATTTCGATCAGCGGCTCATGAAGCTGATGCAGCGAGCCTTAAGCGATTGCCGGGATGATGCTTCGCGGCGAGCGTTCGCGCGCGTCATAGAATATGGCGAGACGCCGCGCCGTCCCGCAACGTCGATCATCGTAACCCTTCACCGGCGCATCGACTTTCTGCGGCACCAGATGGCACACTTTGTGGGAGACACTACGCTAGCCGGCTCGGAGTTCGTCTACGTGCTGGATTCCCCGGAAATGGAGCGGGAGTTTGCCGCATTGGCTATGCAGGTGTTCGACACGTATCGTGTGCCGTTCCGCGGCGTGTTTTTGCGCAAGAATTCCGGTTTCGGCCCGGCGAACAATATCGGCGCTGGTCTCGCGCACGGACGCAATTTATTGTTCATGAATTCGGATGTGTTCCCCTGCCGCCCGGGGTGGCTTCCGGCGATGACGGCGGCGCAGCGGTCCGTGCCGCACGTAGGGCTGGTAGGCGGCAAGCTGCTCTATGAAGATGGCTCGCTGCAGCATGCCGGCATGTACTTCAGCCGTTCGTCAAACCCCGACGGCCTGTGGTGGAATTGGCATTACTACAAAGGCTTGCCTTCGGTCTTCGAGCCTGCGAATCAGGCGCGCGCCGTGCCAGCGATTACCGGGGCACTGGTCCTGATCGACCGTGCCCTCTTCGAAGACCTAGGTGGCTGGGACGAGAGCTACCTGGAAGGCGATTTCGAAGATTCGGATCTTTCCATCCGCCTTTATCAGCGCGGCCTCTGCAGTTGGTATCAGCCGAGCGTGGAGCTGTGGCATTTGGAACGGCAGTCGCAAGCTCCCACGTTCGAGAATGCCTGGCGAAGGAATGCGACCTATTACAATTGTTGGGTGCAGACTGAGCGCTGGTCGGGCGTGATTGAAGAGATCATGCGCCGCGTTCACGGCTCAGAAGAGGCGGAGCACCAGGGCCGCGGCGCGGCGTCAACACACCTGTAGCATCATAGAGGAGCACACCTCGGCCGGTATGGCATCAATTCAGTTCCGCGTATTGGCGGACGTCCAGAAGCCCGAAGTGGAAGGCCGGAGACTTGCTAGCGGCATTCATAGCGGCAATGCCGGCGACCTCATCTATTCGCTGCCTGCCGTGCGCGCGCTCGGCGTCCGCCACTTACTGCTGAACGTCTATACCGGCTTCCAGGACCCATTGCGCAAGTTGAGTGAGCAGACTGCTCACGCGCTCGTGCCGCTGTTGCTGGCTCAGGAATATCTGGATCGCGTCTCGATTGTGTCCTGCGGGCTGGCGCTCGAACAGGTGGACCCGGAATGCATCGATGTTGACCATGTATTCGATCGCTTCCGCCTGCGAAACATGACCGGCATCCACCTGATTCACGCGCACGCAAATGCCATGAACGTGCAGGTGGACCCCAACGAACCTTTCCTGAAGACGCCCGCTTCCGAACCTGCCGATGCGCCATACGTGGTGGCCGCGCTCACGCCGCGATACCGCTCTTTGAGCGCCGAATGGTTTCGGGAGGCGATGACGAATTTCCGGGATGTCCGATTCCTTGGTGTTCCTGACGAATGGCAAGCGGTGGCAGGCATGGAGGGAAGGCTGCACACCTGCCGCGATTTTCTCGAAATGGCCTGCCTCATTCAGCGAGCAGCATTGTTTGTGGGAACGCCCAGCCTGGCTTCGGCAATAGCGGAAGGGCTGAAAGTGTGGCGGGCGGTGGAGACCGGCGCGGAGCCGATGAACGCGTTCCCGCTTGGCCCACGCGGCCACGTATTGCCGCAATCGCAGGCGGAATTCCGCCATCTGCTGCGGCAATGGTCTGCGCGCAACCCACGTCTGGCGGCCGCATGCGTCAGCCTGGAAGAAAACGAGGCGCCGCAATCGCTCGCTCTGGTAGAGTTGGCGCGAGATACCTCGCGCTGCCATTTGGCTAAAGGAGTTCCGGCAGACTTCTTCGCCGCCGATCATCGGGGCATCTTTTTGCATGCTAATTCACCAGGCGAGACCTTGAGCGAGCTGACCTTTTCCGGTGTCCGCCGAGGCGGGTTGAACTGCTTCGACGCTGTACTCGAAGTGGATCACGCCGAGGCCGCGCCGGTTCGATTCAGCCTGAGTCTCGATTCACCCGATGGCAGAGCGATCGAGCATCACTGGGTAGACGTGCCTCCGAAGCAACCACTGCATTGGCAGGTGCTGGTGAGTATTCCTGCAGAAACTATTACATTGCGGCTGGCCACCGAAATGAGCCCCGGTGCGCCATCGAACGCGTACGCGTGGAGCTGGTGGCGCGAGCCAAAGCTGGTGTATCGCGAAGCCTAGCGCGAGAAGTGGATCGATGAACGATTGGCAGCGCGCGCCGGCTGCGACGCTATTCGTAATGGAGCGAAGTAATAGGGTCCACTCGCGTGGCGCGCCTTGCGGGGAAGTAGCAGGCGGCGAGACCCGCCAGCCCTACTACGAGGACGACGCTGCACAGCGTGAGCGGATCATACGGAGACACGCCCCAGAGTTGGCTGGCGATAACGCGGGCCACTCCGAAGCTGGCTAGCAGTCCCACGGCGACTCCAAAGGCCAACAGCCGCAAACCCATACGCAGTACCATGCCGAGCACATCGCCGTGGCCGGCGCCGAGTGCCATGCGTATGCCGATTTCGTGAGTTTGCCGCGACACCGTGTAAGCCACCACGCTGTAGACACCCAGCGCCACCAGCACCAAGCCCACGCCCGCGAAGACGCTCAGCAGGATCAGACTGAAGCGCGGCCCCGAATAAGAATAGGCCTTCAGGTAATTCTCCAGGCTGTCATTCAGCGTGATGGCGACGTTGCGATCGAGCGCCCAGACTTCTCGCCGCACCGTGTTCTGCAAGGCCAGCGGATCGCGCGCGGTCCTCACCAGAATTCCGCGCTCAAATGCGCCGGTGATGGTGTATGGAATAAACATTTCCGGCATGGTCGGATCTTGTAGCCCCTGGTTCTTTGCATCGGCGGTCACGCCAATTACTTCGAACACCGGGTTCTCCACGGGCGAGTCGGGCATCGTGGCAAGTTGATTGATCCGAATCTGCCGGCCCATGGGATCGTCCGTGCCGAAGAATTTCTTCACCAGCGTTTCATTCACTACTGCTACTCGCCGAGCGCCGCTGACTTCAGCTTCCGAGAGCGTCCGGCCGCGCAGCAGGCGGAGTTGCAGCGTAGGAAAGTATCCTTCGCTCACTAACTGACAAACAATGTTCCATTTCTCGTTGTGGACCTTGCCCGGAATGTTTATGTCGCTTTGAATTCCACCGTACGGAGGCAGCGCGCTGGTTTCCGTCGCAGCAATCACTCCCGGCGCCGCGGCGAGCCGCTGAAGAAGTTGGCTGAAGAACTGCTGCTTTTGGATGGCGGCTTTGTACTGGCCGCGGGGGAACGGCAGACGCGAAACCAGAATGTTTTCCGGGTTAAATCCCAGGTCTACGCGCTGCAACTTGACGAAACTGTGCATCAGCAGCCCGGCGCCCACCAGCAGAACCAGCGACAGCGCCACCTCGGTCACCACTAAGGCGTTGCGCAGTTTACCATGACGAAAGCCCCCGCTGATGCCGCGGCCGGAATCCTTGAGCGGCTCAACAATATCGGTCCTCGCTGTCTGGATCGCCGGGACCAGCCCGAACAACAGTGCCGTCAGCACGGCCGCACCTATGCAGAAGAGCAGGACCGGAATGTTGATTTGGATGATGGCTTCGCGCGGGATGGAACCATCAGGAATCTGCTCAACCAACACCTTTAGGCCACCCCATGCGAACAGGCACCCGAGCGCTGCGCCACCGAGCGCCAAGAGCAGGCTTTCTACCAGCAGTTGACGAACAAGCCTCCCCCGGCTTGCCCCCATCGCTGACCGCACTGCCATTTCTTTTTCGCGTACCGTGGCGCGCGCCAGAAGCATGTTGGCCACATTGGCGCACGCGATCAACATCAATAGCCCGACTGCCGCCATCAAGGTGAACAGCACCTTTCGGAATTGCCCGACCACGCTGTTCACCCAACTTTCCACTTGCACTGTGAATCGCTTTGGATAATCCTTCGGATAAAGCGGCGCGATGTGTTGCGCGATTACATTGAGGTCCGCTTCGGCAGTCTTGATGGAAGCGCCGCGCTTGAGACGCGCCTGCAGCATGAAGGAGCGTTGCTTCAGATCGAGGTCGGCGGGATTCAATGCCACCGGCAACCAGAGGTCAGCAGCCATCTTATGAACTCGTTCCGGCATGATGCCCACGAGAATTGTAGGCACGCCGTTGAGGATGAAGCTTCGGCCCACAATACCAGGATCGCGATTGAACTCCTTCATCCACATTTTGTAACTCATGACGAAGACCGGCGGCGCCCCTGGTTTCACATCGTCAGGCGTGAAAATGCGGCCTACTTGCGCGGAGATGCCAAGGAATTGGAAGAGATTGGCCGTAGTGAGGCCGCCATTGAACTGCTCTGTGCCCTGTCCGTTGAAGTAGAGGACATCTTCGTACGACCCTCCAATTACATCTTCGAAAACATGATTCTGCTTTTGGTACTCGAGAAACTCCGGTACTTGAAAGGAGTCCCGGCCTCCGAAGCGGCTGCTGTCGAGGTCGTGGATTTCGACCGCTACAACGCGGTCGGCATCTTTATACGGGAACGGATCGAGCAGAACATTTTGAATCACGCTGAAGATGATGGTCACTGATCCGATCCCGAGGCCTAGCGCCACTAGGGCCAGCACAGTGAAGCCAGGCTGGTTGCGAAGCCCGCGCAGACCATAGCGGCACTCCTGCAGAAGCGGATGCATACCGGTAAGACGCAAGCGCTTATAATTTGTTCCTAAAAAACGGCGCTGCCGATTACGCCGGTGCTACTCTTTGACGAATTCAATGCAAAAGTTCGCCGCCAGCGCGACCCGGGTATTTTCCGGCATTGCGGTGGCAATGCCTTCACCGATCCAAGCTTCGATGGGCCGGGCAAGTAGTTCCGCTATCGTCATGGAGTCAAATCGGCTCCGTTGCGGCTCGGGCAGCGACTGCCGGTACAACTGGATTACCGACCAGACTCCATTGATCGGATGGCCCATGGCCGGAATAAAGATGCGCGCCCTTTCCGGCGTTCGTCCGAAGAGGCGCGCCAGGCCTTGGCGCGTCGGATTAAAGAAGTGCTGCGGAAAACCGTGCTCTGGCACAATCATCGGTGTAACGGCGAATAACTTACCGCCCGGTTTCAGCACTCGGCAAAGCTCCCGGGCGCACAGAAATGGGTCAGGAACATGCTCCAGCACGTGCAAAGACAGAACAGCATCAAAGCTGCTGTCCCGGAACGGCAGGCGTTCGTTCACGGCCAGAATATCCGTTGTAGGGTACGGGAAGATCTCGGTTGTCACCACGTGGGATCGCACATCAGGCCGCAACCCCGCGCCGCAATCGAGCGCCATGCCGCCGGTTGTTTCGACCGCAGCCAGAATGCGCTCGACATCGCCGTCATAGCCGTGGGAACAGACTGCGCCGTTGAACTCGGTCGCCGCGCTCTCCCTTGCGCCCGGCAAGCAATCGAGAATGCCATCTTCGTTCAGATGAGCCAGCCCGCAGGAGGTGCAAACGCCGGCCGCATCCAGTGACCCGCCGCAGTGCCGGCAGAGAATCCGCGGTAGAATCCACGCGCGCTTTTGTGCGCGAACTGCTTCCTCACGGCGGCTGATCTCCAGCGCTTCTACCGTGACCGGAACTTCCTGACGAAACACCTCTTCCCCGCCAGCCACAACCTGGATTGCTAGCGTGGGGCACGGTTCGAAGCGTCCCAGCCTTACGAACGCGGAAAATCCCGCAGTGTGATGTCCTGGATAATCCGCCTGTACATCGGGCCGGGGATAACGAAGTGTGCGAAAAACCCTTCCATTAATGACGACACCGGGATCTGTAAATGGCTGATCATCAGCGATCCAGCCGCGTAAGTGGAGAGATCCACGACTTACTGGGCCGGCCGGCTCGTCTAAGTGTATCATCATAATACGACTTACCGCCTCTTGAGAATGGCCAGATTCTGGTGATTGCTGATCACGCTGTCTTTGATCGCCAATATCTCGAAATACTTTGACCAGTTCTGATGAATATAACCTGTCGTGTGAAAGGCGGCGCGGTAGTAGCTCTTTTCAGAAATCACCTGATCGAGCGCGTGGTCCACGATACCGGCGTCAAAACCGCGGCTCAGCCAGGCATCGACCCATTCCGTGGAAAAGGCCGAGCGCTCGACCGATGCTTCGCCATGGTAGCTCAGCAGCAGGATGGCCCCCGGCCGGGAGACGCGCTGAAGCTCTTCCAACCAAAGCCGCTGCGTCTCTTCATTAAGGTGCGTCAGCACCGAGACGCCCAGGATCAGGTCGAAGTGATGATCGGGAAGCGGCGATGGCGGGAGCAGCGGCAACACCACGAAATCCCCGGTCAGATGAGACCGGCACCACGCGATGCTCTCGGCGTCAATATCAGCACCGGTCCATTGCGCCGCTCCGGCGAGTACCTCGCTTGGCCGCGCCAGGTAGCGCATCAACCGGCCGCAGCCGCACCCCCAATCGAGTACGTTGGCGGCGTCCGCGAATGTCCGGCCCGCCGTCTCGTGCAGGATGTTCTCCAATTTCCGGTAGGCGGTGTAGCCCTCCAGCAGGAAGAGGTCCGCGCGCTCTCTGCCGGCAATCCGCCGGATTGCATCGGTACCGGGCACTGCAGGTGTACCAAAAAGGTCGCGTGGCAGATAGAAGTTCTGGCCGTCGTAGAGCGCGTCGCCGCTGGCGGCATCGACATATTCCACCAGCGCTGCGCCGTTCTCGAGCAATTCCTCATGGCCGATTGCGCGGCGCGCCGTAAAGCCCAAAAAGCTCGCATCCTGTCGGTTGTGGAACAAGTGGTTCTCATTTCGAGGAGAGTACTCGAAGTGATCAAAAGGCGCACGGTTCAGATACACTGCGATGCTCTCGCGCGGTTCGCGGGCCAGCAGCCAGCCTCGCACCACGATTTCTCCACTCTCCAGTCCGGCATACTCGATCTGCCAGGGATACCGGCTCGGGAAAGGCCCCAGAATGCGGACCGGCGCCGAGTTGTTGGCGGGAGCCGCGCGCCATACGGCCGGCTGCGGGCTTCCGGTCAACTCGAAAAATCCATCCGCCGGGCAACTACGCGCACGCGCGGAGACCCGATGCGTCATTCCGTCGAGACGGCTGCGGGGAATGCAAAACTCGAACGCGTGCCTTCCGTCTCCAATGCCCGCATCGAGCAAATCTTTTCGGAAAGTATCTGCCCGAATGGCCGCAAGGAACACATCGCCGTCGAAGAGCTCGACGTAAACGGCTTCGCCGGCATCGTCCGGATTCCAGGACCACCCGGCGATGGTCTCCGCGTTACAAACATCCAGGAATCCTCGAAGAGACATGCGAATCAGCCAGACGTTTTCGTCACGAATACGGGAAATAGCAGGATTCGATCTGTGGGCGCGTGCCGCCCGCTTCCACGATCCGGTCGAGCATGCGCTGCCGGAGCTTCATCGAGATCTCACGCGTTTCCGCGCGGCCAGCCAGGTTGACATGCTGGAATGGGTCCGCCTTCAGGTCATAGAGCATATATTCCACGTAGGAATCGCTCGACGCCGTGGCCCGCCAGCCCTGTCGCTTCGGCGTGGCGACCGCGTAGGTCCATTCCGGCGTCCGCAGAATCCGGCCCACCATGTACTCGCTCATGTGGATATATACTTCGTCGCGCCACGGATGCCCGGGGTTGGAAATCACCGGCCAGAAGCTACGGCCTTGCATCGACTGAGGCACGGCAACACCCGCTGCTTCGAGAAATGTGGGAGCCAGGTCCACGTGGCTCACTAGGCGGTCAACCTGCGCCGGCCGGTCAAAGCCGGGGCCACCGATGATCAGCGGAATGTGAATGGAACTTTCATGCGGACTGCGTTTGTATTCCGTGTTGCGTGTTTTGAAGTGGCAGCCGTGATCGCTCATGAATGACACAATCGTGTTTTGTTCCAGGCCCTCTTCCTTCAATGTGCGCAGCAGAGTTCCCACGCAATCATCCATACTGGCTACGCATCCATAATAATCCGACAATTGGCTGGGCCACGAACCGGGCAGCGAGCGAAGGTCCTGCGGCACAAAGAAATTCTTGTAGCGGTTCGCGTATTCCTTCGGAGGCACGTAAGTGTCACTGTCGTTCTGGTGATGGACATTGAGATAAGAGACCACCAACAGAAACGGTTTGGTTCCCCGATGTTCCTTCAGAAAGCGGACCGCGCGCCCGGTAAGAAACTCGCTCCGGTAAGTGCCCGAATAGCGAATCGGCGTTCCATCGCTGGCAAAAATCTCGCCTTCATAGGCGTGCGACGTGTGTTCCAGTTCGTTGCTGGCTTCCCAAAAATCGGCGAAGCCGCCGCGATATTGCGGAGGCACCGGCCCTTTCTGAGCATCCGTGCGCTGCTGGTTGGGAGCCAGGTGCCATTTTCCGATGTAATTGGTGGAGTAGCCCGCCTGCCGCATAGCCGTCGCGACGGTGCTGGCCTTCGGATCGATACCCGGTCCGTTGTGCCACACGCCGTGGCGTTCGGCATACTGTCCGGTAAACAGTGTCGCCCGGGCAGGCGCGCATACCGGCTGGCTGGTGATCGCGTTGCGAAACAGTACGCCGCGGCTCGCCAGTCCATCCAGATTGGGCGTCAGGTTCATCGGATTCAGTCCCATGCAGCCGAGATTATCGGCGCGAAACTGATCGGAGATGATCATCACAATGTTCGGGCGTTGGCTCCCGACCGGCCGCTGTTCTTGTGCCACGCCCTGGGCGGCCGCCAAAGGGGCGATCCAGCCCGGTGTGCTGCCGAGCCATTCTCGTCTGGTCATAAGGTAGGTCTGAAACAGCTTGTATCATGCGCGGGAGTTGCTGTCAACACGAACGGATTCCCGCGCTGGAAGCTGTTTTTCGTCATTGCACGCGGTCGCCTTCAATTCTTTGCGCGTGTCACTTCAGCCGGATGTTCCTATATCATCGACATACAGTATTCATCGTACTTACTTGCATAGAAATTCCGCCACTAAGCGAAGGTAAAGATTTATCTTGACCGGAATCAACGTTGTGATATCATGCTGCCAATCATCAGCTACTATCTTTGGCTGGATTGGGGGATTGAGTGATGTCTAAGTGTCTGCGAGTTTCCTTACTCGCCACCCTTGTGGCGGGTTCACTGATAGCACAGGATATCCGAGGCAGGGTTCAGGGAACTGTAAGCGATAGTTCCGGAGCCGTGGTTACCGGTGCGGCCGTCACTCTTTCCAATGATGGCACTGGTGTTCGGGTCGACCAGACGACACAGGCTACCGGTCACTATCTGTTTGACTTCGTCATTCCGGGCAATTACACGGTGTCAGTAGCACTGCCTGGTTTTCGCACGTTTGTCCAGAAGAACATCCTGGTGCAGGCTCGCGGCGATGTTACGGTGGATGCCACGCTGCAAGTAGGCGCCGCCCGCGATGCAGTTACCGTTGAGGCAACACCGGTGGCGGTCGAGTTTAACACTTCGACCATGTCCAACACGGTCGATACGAAGCTGGCGAATACGCTGCCCCTGATCAGCCGCAATCCCTTTCTATTTGTCGCGCTGAATCCGGCTGTGGTGCTTCACTCGACGACGCAGCAGGAACCCTTTCACCACTGGGCGGCATCGCAGTTTGACGTCGGCGGCAACACCAACGACAAGAATGACATTCTGCTCGATGGCTCGCCTTCCATGGTGACCCAGAAGTCCAGCTACACGCCGCCGATGGACGCGGTGGAAGAAGTAAACCTTCAGCAGAACTCGGTGGATGCCGAATTCGGCCATAGCGCCGGTGGCGTTGTGGCGATGCAGATGAAATCGGGCACCAACGATTTCCACGGAACGGCTTACTATCTGGGCCGCAACCCGGCTCTCAATGCGCTCGCCGACCGCTCCACGCACACTACGAATTTGACCCGGCAGAATACTTGGGGCGCCACCCTCGGCAATCCGATCAAGAGAAACCGCGTTTTCAACTTCTTTGCATATGAGGGCATGAACATCAGCAGCCCGCTTTCGGTGATCAATACGCTGCCGACCGCGGCCGAGCGCACGGGCGACTTCTCCCAAGCCCTCAATACTCAGGGCGGGTTACGTACGATTTATGATCCTTGGTCGACCAAAGTCAATGGCAGCACGGTGACCCGTGATCCGTTCCCGAACAACATCATTCCTTCGACACGCATCGATCCCACTGCCAAGACCATTATCGGTAACCTCTGGCAGCCCAACAGTCCTGGTGTTGGGCCAACGGGGACAAACAACTTTCTCAAGAGCTACGCCGACCCATACCACTACTGGAACCTCATGGACCGCGTGGATTACAACATCTCTGATCGCTGGAAAGTCTTTGGCCGGTACAACCAGTTCCACACTACTGAAGCGGCGGACGATTACTCGGATGGCTCCCCGGACGTGCCGGTCAGCGGCTCGATCCGCGATGCATTGAGTATCTCGGGCGACGCGGTTTGGACGATCAACCCGACGACGTTATTCAACATCCGCGGCGCTTATAACTCGGTCAATGATTCTTTTGGCTACGCGCCCGGTGTGCTGAAGCCCTCTGATCTGGCCAAGCTCTGGCCTAACAACGCCTGGTATGAGCCCTATCTCGCGAACCTGCCTCAGATTTATTTTCCGGCCATCGCGGTTTCGCAGGGCTCCGGAACGAACCTCGGCCTGAGCAATTACTGGTACCAGACTCCGAACTCCTACAATGTGGAGTCGAAGATATCGAAGAACATCGGACGGCATTACGTAAAAACCGGCGGGGAATTCCGCCGCGATAACGTCGTAGCGGCGCGGCCGCGCTTCATCGCGTTCTCCTTCAGCCCCGCGCTCACCGCGAATACGTTCAACAGTCCCAATACGGCTCTCAGTGGTGATGGCTGGGCTTCCATGCTCTTGGGAGCTCTCGACAGTAGCTCCTACGCCTCCACCATTCCGCTCCAGAAGCCGCAAACCAACTTTTTCGGCGCGTTCGTGCAGGATGATTTCAAGGTGAATACGCGCCTGACCCTGAACCTGGGTTTGCGTTACGAATATTATGGCCCGATGAAAGATCCGGAACATCGCCTGAGCCGTTACCTCGATCTGACGAGCCCGATCCCGGAGCTCTCCGGTTCCAACGCGCCGCAACTTCCCGCAGCGGTGACCGCCCTCCGCAGTTCCGCGCCGATCTATAACGGCGCATGGGTCTTCACGGATTCGAACAACCCCGGCTCATGGGATTCTCCCAAGTTCCTCTTTGAACCGCGCCTCGGTATGGCCCTTCGCATCAATAGCGAGACAGCATTGCGCGCCGGGTGGGCGCGTTACATTATCCCCGCCGGACTGACTGACGGTCTCAACATACTCGGCAGCGTTCCCTATCCAGGCTATGACGCCACATCGACGGCGGTCGGTCTCCTTGAAGGCGTGCCCCAGCAGACGCTATCGAATCCGTTTCCCGGCGGACTGGTTCCGCCCACGGGAAAGGATTACGGACGCTACACCAGCCTGGGAACCTCGGCTACGTGGTATCAGCAGAACTTTAGCCCGGGCGTGAACGACCGCTTCAACGTGAGCGTGCAGCGCCAACTGCCCGCTAAGCTGCTCGCCGATGTCACGTTCTTCATGAACCTGGGCCACAACCTGCCGTACTCCCAGGATCTGAACATGGTGGACCCGCGCATTGCCTATTCGGTCGGCAATGCCGTAAACCAGTCTGTACCGAATCCCTTCTATAATCTCCTGACCCCGAATCAAATGCCGGGCCAGTTACGCACACAGAAGAGTGTCTCGGTTAGCAGCTTGCTCGGACCTTATCCGCAGTACGGTTCGCTGAACCAAACCTTGATGTCGGGAGTAGGCGACCACTACAAATCGCTGCAAATCTCGGTGCGGCGCCCGTACGCCAGCGGCCTGACTCTGACCATGGGCTATAACTACAACCGCGAAACCACGCAGGGTTATTACGATAGCGTTGCGACTTATCTGCACCAGTTCACGTGGATACCAGCGCAAACGGCCCGCCACCGCTTCACAGGCGCTGCGGTCTATGAGCTGCCTTTCGGCAAAGGACGTAAGTTCATGAGCCAGGCGAACCGCATCGTGGATGGAGTTCTCGGCGGTTGGGAGGTCAGCAGCCTGTTCACGTACAATTCCGGAATTCCTCTGCGTCTCGGCTCTGTCGTGGTCACCGGCGACCCGGCGATCTCCAATCCGACGAAGGGGCATTGGTTCGACACCAGCAAGGTTTCTGTCCTGCCGGCATTCACCGAACGGACAAACCCGGTACAGTATGACGACTTGCTCGGGCCGCGATATGTGAATGTGGATATGACGCTCGCCAAGCAATTCGCCATCACGGAACGCGTCCGCTTTGAGCTGCGCGGCGAGAGCTACAACACACTCAACGCTTTCTCTGCCGCCAGCCCGGTTACCAGCGTTACGTCGCCGAACTTCGGAAAAGTCATCGGCCAGGCCGCCGGCACCTATGGCCGCCAGATCCAATTCAGCGGCCGCATCATGTTCTGAGTCTTGCCGCTGATTCCCATACTGCTCGCAGCCGCGCCCGCATTTGTGGGCGCGGCGGTGTGCGGAACCTGTCATCCGGCGCAGTATCATTCACAATCCACTACCGCCCACGCGCGTGCCTTAGCGCGTTCCAAGCCGCCGCAGCCCGGCGAGTGGGCATTCGGCGCCGGCCTGCAGGCCATCACCTTTGTCCGCCGCTCCGGCCGCGAAAACTATCTGGAACTCGGCCGAAGCTGGTACCGCGCCCTGAATGGCTACGCATCTACGCCCGGCCATCCGCGGGGCCAGGACGTGCCCTACCGCATCTTTGACCCTTCGGCCGCGATTCTGCGATGCTTCGCGTGCCATTCCACAGGACCGCTGACGCTTGCTTCCGATGACTCCATTGAGCCTCGCGAATCCGGCGTGCGCTGCGAAGTGTGCCATGGGCCGGGAGCAGACCACGCGCGCAATCCGCAAGTAAGCAAACTCCGCAATCCCGCTGCTCTATCCGGCGATGAAATCAACCAGCTTTGTGGTGCTTGCCATCGCATGCCAGAGCCCGCCGGCGGCGATGCAGACCTGCGGAATCCATGGAATGCGCGGCACCAGCCGCTCATGCTGGCGGCGAGCACATGCTTCCGCGCCAGCCAGGGCCATCTCACGTGCTTTACCTGCCATGATCCGCATACTCCGCTCGAAACGAAACTCACGGCATATGACGCTGCCTGCCAAAGTTGCCACCGGCATCCTCGGCATACCCAGCCGGTTGCGGGCCGAGCCTGTGCGGAATGCCATATGCCTCAGGTTCAGGCAGCACCCAATCTCAAATTCGCCAACCACCGTATCGCGGTCTATGCAGCCGCGGATCCGATGTCGCCTATCGCGGTGCGCCGCTGACCGGCAACCGGCGCTCCAGTTCCTGAGCTTCCTGATTTCTTCCGCGTTCGCGAAGAAAATCGGCGAGGTTTTGCACATCGCTCTGCGTTTCCGGACGATTTGGGCCATAAACCGCTTCGTCGATTGCAAGAGCCCGGCGATACATGCGCTCCGCACCCGCGTAATCGCGCGCTGCCCGCAGGGCATCGGCCAGATTGCTCGTGGCAACGGCCGTCCGCGGATGGTCCGGTCCCAACGTGGATTCGAACGTAGCCAGCGCGGCCTTGGCTATCCGCACGGATTCCGCGATCTTGCCTGTGGCGAGCAGAAGGCCGGAAAGATTCGTCTCCGCCGTGGCCGTTTCCGGATGCCGCTCTCCCCAAGCCCGGCGGTCAATTGCCAACGCGCGTTGTAGAAGCACGACGCCCGCACGCGGGTTCTCCACCAGAGCCAGTTCGTTCAGCCGGACTGCGACCTGCGCATCATCCTTGCCGCGCACAGCTTCCTGTTTGGCGAGCGCCTGCCGGTAGAAACCGGCCGCGCCCGCGCGATCGCCCTGAGCTTCGCGTAATTCTCCCAATGCCGCCAAAGATCGGGCCGCCAAGGCCGCATCGCCGCTCTTCGCCGCGCGCTGCCACAACGGTTCGGCCTGCTCCGGAGGAGACACCGACGCCAGATCCGCGGCATCACTCAGTGTCCGCGCCGCCGACAATCCGCGCGTTTTTTCGTCAACTCGCAGCGCTTCCGTCAGTGCCCGGCGTGCGCCGTCGTCGTCTTGCTGATTGTGAAGGAACATGCCGAGATCGTGCGCGGCCTGCGCGGTCCGCGCATCCAACATGCCATATTGCTGTTCACGGCGCGCCAGAGCTTGCTCAAACAGTCCGCGTAGCATAGCCGGGTCGGGCTGCATAGCTAGCACCATGAGGAGGCTAATCACCGCTTCGCACCTGCCCATTCAATGCTTCGAGGAATGCCACCAGCGCCGCTTCTTCCTCGGCCGTAAGATGCAGCGGGCGAATTTCTGAGTCGAGCTGCGGATTGCTGTGGCCGCCTTTGTTATAGAAATCGATTACGTCGTTCAAGGTGGCGAGGCTGCCGTCATGCATATACGGCGGCGTGCGGGCCACATCCCGCAGGCCGGGGGTTTTGAACGCGCCGCGGTCTTCTTCACGGCCTGTGACCGCGGCGCGCCCAGGGTCGTCGCCATTGCCCACGCCGGTGTTGTGAAACCGCTCGTCCGTGAGGTTCGGACCAACGTGGCAACTGGAACAATCCGCCTTGCCGGTGAACAGGCGCAGCCCAAGCTTCTCCTGCGCGGTCAGCGCGCCGTCCTCGCCTGCCAGGTAATGGTCATAGCGCGCGCCGCCGGAAAGAATGGTGCGCACGAAACTGGCGAGCGCATCGCGCATTTCGGGAACCGTGATGCCCACACGGCGAGCCGCTTCCGCATCTGAAGATCCCATCTCCCGCGCGTTCGCGATGGGCTGCAAAACCTGCTCCTCCAGACTTGCGGCGCGGCCATCCCAGAAAAATGACTTGCCGTAGACGCGGTTCGCCAAGCGCGGAACGCGGCGCGTACCAGCTTGACCGCCGATCCCCATCGCGACCTGCCGCTGGTCGGTGAAAGCATGCTCCGGCTGATGGCAGCTTGCGCAGGCCATTGAGCCGTCCTGCGAAAGAGCTTTGTCGAAGAAGAGCTTCTTGCCCAGCGCGATCTTGGCCGGCGTCAGCGGGTTCGTTTCAGGCACCGGCAGGTACGCATCCAAACCCAGAGGTACGGTAAGCACGCCCGCGCATGCGGGCAGCGCCGCCATCCATGCCAACACAAGCCTTTTCATCGCCGCGGTAACTCGAGCGAAACTACTTGCGACTGATCGTAGCCCACTCCGTACGCGATCGAGTTGCCGTCCGGACTGACGCTCACGCCTGGCTGCCGGCCGCTTGGCACAGGCACCGGCAGCGGCTTGCCGCCATCGAGCGGCATCGCCCACAGGCCCACGCCCGCTCCGGCGTAGAGATCCTTTCCCCATGCCAATTCCGTCAAACCCGGGAACGGAATCAACCGCGCCTTCACTCCCGCCGTTAGCGGAGTCAACCGGATCGCCCGCCCCGCGATGCCAACCGCGAGTGTGTCTCCGGCTGGATTAATCGCCAGGCCGCGCATTCCTTCGGCGTGTAGTACCACGTTTTCGGTGCCATCAACGATGCGGTGCTGCCGCAGTTCAGTCTCCCCGTGCAGATAGTAAACCGATTTGCCATCGCGCGCCCAAACGGCTTCAAAGCCGCGAAAGGGAGCGCCGTGTTCCGTAGCCACGGGCGTAGTCTTGCCATCCAAAACGCGAACCGCGAACACTCCGCCGCGCCCTTTGCCGTCGCTGCCCGAAGCCAGCAGCGTCGAGCCGTCCGGAGACCAGGTGACGTGGTCGATATCCGCCAGTTGCGCCGGGACTTCGCGCTCCTCCTTGCTCGCGAGATCGAGCACGACAATGGTGTACGTGTCCTGCCCGAAGTTTTCGGTTCCTCGCCGCGATAAATAAGCCAGTTTGCTTCCATCGGCAGACCAGGCGGGAGAGCGGTTGCGGCCCACGAACCGCACACTCGCGCGTACGGGATTCCTCGGGTCCGTGATCGAGGCAATGAAAACATCCGGCGTACCGGTGCGCACGCCGCAGAACAGCTCACTGCTGTTGGTCATGCCCAGCGGAAGAAAGCGCCCCAGCGAACCCGGCACGCGATGCGGCGGGCCCTTTGCGTGTCCGTCTTCCACCGGGAGCATCCACAATTCTTCGGGACCGTTATGATCGCCCGCAAACACGATGCTGCGGCCATCCGGCATCCAAAGCGGAAACAGGTAGTTGCCCGGCATATCTACCAGTCGTCGCTCTTCGCTGCCATCGGTAGCCAGCAGGAAGATCGTGCGATCAGTCTTTCCATCGGCAGCGAAGTTGTCATAGACAATCCACCGCCCGTCCGGCGAAATGTCCATCTTCTTCGGATAGACCCAGTCGAGCGACCTAAGAACACGCGGGGGGCCGCCGGCTGCGGGCACGAGCGCGATTTGGCTGATGTTGTCGCGCCGGAACAGGAGCGTGAGAATCTGTTTGCCGTCGGGAGTCCACGAGCAGGGCTGCACGAACCCGGCATCTTCATTGCGATACAGAACGCGCGGCGCTGAACCGCCCGCCACGGAGGTAACGCGGAGATCGTAGAAGCCCTGCTGGTTGAACCAGGCATACGCCACATTGCGGCCGTCCCGCGAAAACACAGAGAAGTAGGCGAATTCGTGGGAACCCGCCGGCCTTGTGGCGATGGGGTGCGAAGTTCCGTCCGCCAGATTCCGAACCGCGAGCGCGCCGGTAACCGGATCGGCAAAAGAAAGCCACTTGCCATCCCGCGACGGGGAACCCAGCAGCGTCACATCCGCGCCGGACCAACACACGCGGGGAACGCCAGTCTCTGTGCACCAGGCGGCTGCTGCCACGATTGCCGAGAAGGTGAGGACCCTTCTCCCTATCACGCAGAGATTCTATCGCAGCTTTGCGCGCTCAGCACTGCCTGCCGGCGCCGCTGTTGCGCACCCTGTGCCATTTTCTCCCTCGAACTGCCATGCCTGACAAACCCACCTGGTGCGGGCAACTCAAGGAAATTGCCGAACAGCTCCGCGCCCTTCCTGACCGACGGGTGGACCGCGCGGCAATCGAGCAGGTGCGTGGTGTCGGCCGCCGGCGCGCGCAGCAGATTCTGGCGCCCTGCGTCAGCCGCCAGGTCGGCGCCAGCGGAATGGCGGACTGCGAAGTCGTCATCCAGCATCTGCAGCGGCTGGCTGCCGCCGATGTTCTCGCGTATGAACGCCGGCGGAGAGTGCGCGTTGCCGAGCATATCGAGGAATTGCGGCGGTCGCGTCTGCAACGGCCCGCGGTTCTGGTGGAAGCGTCCGTCGCCATCGTGAATCGCGATCTGGATGGCTTGCCTTCCGGCGTCTCGGTGACTCGCGGCCAGATCACGGTTCGCTTCGAAACCGCTACGGAAGCGCTGGAAAAACTGCTGGCCCTGGCCATGGCCATCGGTAACGATCAGGACCGGTTTGAACGCCTGGCTGCGGGACAAGAACTCGTCCGCGGCTAACGTCGTGCCAGCAGTGCGCCCAGCCATACGGCCACATAGCCCAGCCCAACGCTACCCACCACATTGAGCAGCGCGAGCCAGAAGCCGCCGTCACGCGCGGTAGCAAAGGTTTCCCATTCGAAGCTGGAAAAGGTGGTGTAGCCGCCCAGGAAACCGGTCACCAGCAGCAGGCGCCAATTGGGGTGCGGTTGAAAGCGCTCCGTCAGCAAGGTCATGAGCAGGCCGATGAGGAACGACCCTGTCACATTGATCACCATGGTGCCTAGAGGGAAGCGTCCCCCGAACCGATTCATGATGGCGGTACCCGCGGCGAAGCGCGCCAGCGACCCAATGCCGCCGCCCAACAGAATCAGCAGGTATTTCACGAGCGCTGGAGACAATCGGCGATCTCTTTCTCCTCGATCGCCCCAGTCCGGATCAGGCGCCAGTAGGGTTCCGTGATGTCCACCGTGGTGGACCCGGCGCTGGCGCAGACGCCGCCATCGATGACCAGATCCACACGGCCATCCATCATGCCGAACACATCGATTCCACTTCGGCAGGTCGGATGTCCGGAAATATTGGCGCTGGTTGAAATCAGCGGCTGATTCAGCATGGCGATGAGCTGGTTGGTGAACTTCGATTTCGACTGCCGGAGCGCCAGCCTGCCGGTGTTGCCCGTGACCTTGAGCGGCACCTTGGCCGAAGCCGGCACGATGATCGTGAGCGGTCCGGGCCAGAAGCGCCGCGCCAGCAGGTAGAACCGGTTACTCAGCTCCGAGGCCAACTCCTCAGCCATCATCAGATCGCCCACCAACAACGGTAGGGAGCGGTGAGGCTCGCGCCCCTTGGCTCGAAATACTCCGGTGACTGCCCTCAGATTGAACGGGTCAGCCACCAGCATATAAAGGGCATCTGTGGGAACGGCGATGACTCTTCCGCGCCGCACCGCGGCCGCTGCCCGTTCCAACACCTCCGGACGCGGCTCTTCGGGATCGATTTCAACCAGGTCGGTAGCCATTTCGTCTTCAGCGCGCTCCGATGGCCTCGGCCACGTCAATGGCCATCTGGTAGCGGCCGAACGGCGCGCTCAATTGTACACCCGCCACCATGCGCCGCACGCGCGCCACCATTTCGCGCGCAATCGCGACGCCCTCTTCGCGCGCCTTTTCGGCGTTATCGACGTGGCGCATCCGCTCCATGAGCGCTTCCGGAACCGGCACGCGCAGTTCGTTAACCATGAACTCCGCATTGCGGTAGCTGGTGAGCGGCCAGATGCCGCAGATCACCGGAATGCGCACGTGTTCGATGCGCTTCAGGAAGTTTTCGAGCAGCTCCAGGTCGAAAACGGGCTGCGTCACTACGTATTCAGCGCCCGCCTCGACTTTCCATTCAAACCGGCGGATCTCTTCGTCCATGTTAAGGGCGCCAGGGTTGGCTCCCACGCCGATCAATAGCGCTGTTTGTGAGCCCATGGGATTGCCGCCAATATCCAGGCCGTGATTCAGATTGTTGACGATGTTTACCAGACCGATTGCATCCACGTCAAACACCGCCGTGGCGTCGGGGTACGTGCCCATGCGCGGCGGATCGCCCGTGATGCAGATGAGGTTCCGCACGCCCGCCGTATGCGCTCCCAGCAGCTCGGATTGAATTCCCAGAATATTGCGGTCACGGCAGCAGAAGTGGTTCACGGCCTCGATACCTGCATGCTGTTGGATCAACTGGCAGGTGACTTGCGCGCTCATCCGAGCGCTGGCCCGCGGACCGTCCGGCACGTTGATGCAATCGATGCCGTGTTCCGCGCATAGCTTGGCGCCCGCGATTTCGCGCGAAGCATCGACTCCGCGCGGCGGCAGAATTTCCACGAAGGCGACGAACTTTCCTTCCGCCAGCTTGGCGCCCAGCTTCGATTTCCGTTCCATCGGTACGCTGGCCAGTGCCTGCGCCTTAGCACTTGGTTCTTCCACCGTCACGCCCAGCTTCTTCTGCATGGGCTGCAGGGAGCGCGTCTCGGAGTGAATCAGCTTAATGTGCTCCGGCGTAGTGCCGCAGCAGCCGCCGATGATGCGCACACCTGCCCAAAGCAGACGGCGCGCGTACTGTGCCATGTACTCGGGGGAGCAGAGATAAATGTTGCGCCCTTCCACGCGCACCGGCAGGCCCGCGTTCGGCATGGCGCTCAATGGCTTATTGGAAAAAGCCCGCATCCGCTCGACTGTTTCCAGCGTTGCCTTTGGACCCACCGAACAGTTCAGGCCAATGACGTCGATCGGCCAAGTGTCCATTTCGCGCGTGAACGTTTCGGTATCCATTCCGCCGGGCAGATGTCCGAAATCGTCGATGGTGACTTGCGCGACAATCACCAGATCCTCGCCGGCAGCCTCGCGCGCCGCCTGCACCGCTTCACGCAGTTCGTTGAGATTGGCGAACGTTTCGAGAATCAGCAGGTCCACACCGGCTGCGAGCAGCGCGTCCACCTGCTCGCGAAAAATCGCGCGCGCTTCGGTGAAAGACGTGGGTCCCAGCGGCTCGATGCGCACGCCCAGCGGTCCCACGGCCCCCGCTACATAGACGCCGTCTCGTGCGGCTTCCCGCGCCAGTCTTACGCCCGCGCGGTTGATTTCATGGAGTTTCTCTGCCACCCCGAACGCCGCCAGCCGCGTGCGGTTTGCGCCGAACGTGTTTGTTTCCAGAATCTCCGAGCCAGCCTTGACGTATTCCTGGTGAATCTGGCGTACCAGATCCGGGGCGGAGAGGTTCAGCTCATCGAAACAGCGATTAATAAATACGCCCCGAGAGTACAACATGGTGCCCATGGCTCCATCGGCCACCACTACGCGGCGGTTCAATTGATCGCGAAATTCCAAGGCGCGGGTACTCACGGCTGTAGTCATGGGAAATGGTCGCAAAACGCGCCGGTGGCGGTAACTTGCGATATAGCTGATTTTAGCGCACCTTCCCGATTTGTGATCCTCCCGGGTAGAGTGCGAAAGGGCCGCGAAAGGCGGCTTTCGGGATGTGTCCGTCTTCTCTCTACAGGTACCGGGAGAGACAGTCTTCGGCTCCCGGCAGGCGTACAATCCAATCAGCGGAGGTTCTTATGGCGGTTCTGGAAAAGCTGCGCGGATTCCTCGATGAGAACCGCGCTGAGTACACCCACACCATTCATTCCCCGGCCTTTACGGCTCGCGAGGTCGCGTCGGCCGAACATATGCCCGCGCGTACGGTCGCGAAAACGGTTGTGTTGTTCGGCGACGGCGGATATCACATGGTTGTAGTCCCTGCCAACAAGCTGGTCGACTTCCAGGAAGCGCGCTTTGAGCTGGGATTAAACCAGGCCCGTCTGGCCACGGAAGAGGAGCTCGCGAAGCTATTTCCGGATTGCGAGCTGGGGGCCATGCCGCCGATTGGCCCTCTCTACCAGCTTCCGGTTTATCTCGACAGTGGGCTGGCGGAGGAAGACATCATCACGTTCAACGGCGGGACCCATCGTGACGTTGTGCACATGCGAACGGAGGACTTTCTTCGCCTCGTCAGTCCGACGGTGGTCTCACTAGCGCGTGCATCCGTCTACAAAGCTGGTTGGTGATCTTGTGACCGTACGGGCTAGCGAGTGAACCTGGGGCGATTGAGGATCGGCCCCAGGTGCGCTTCCCCTTCGCGATGCAGAGGCGAACTCAGCGCCCGGGGGCTCGTGTCTCCTCCTATTGGCCGTGCGCGGCTCTTGTACGCGCGGCTTTCTGCGCGGCCCGGTGAAGCCCGGCTTTTCCCTTTGTCCGCACAGCCTTCTGAGCGGCCCGGCTGCGGCTTGTCGCTCCGCGGCGCTTAGCGCTGGAACGAGCCTGCTTTGAGAGGGCGGAGTGCGACGCTGCCCCGTGGCTTTCCCGGCGAAGTGCCTTCGAGACCGCACGCGACCTTCTGGGAGACGCCGCTTTTGCCGACGATTTCCGCCCTTTCGCGCTATCCCGGGCGGCCTGCGTCCGCGTCCTCTCCGATGCCGTGCCTTTCTTTGGCGGCGGCAGCTTCACTCCAGCGCGCCTGGCTTTGGACAGACCGATCGCGATGGCCTGCTTAGTCGACCGCGCCCCGTGTTTCCCCTGCCGCACATGTTCGATTTCCTCGTGAACGAATTCTCCGGCCTGCGTGGAGGGTGCCTTGCCCTCTCTTGCATCCTTTTGGGCTCTCTCGATCGTTTTCTTATCAGGCATTAGAGCCTCCTTCCGATAGGTTGTTGCACTTTTCTTGCCGCGCGGTGCATTAACTTGTGCGTCTTTTGCTAATCGAGAGTAGAAAAACTCTCAACGCGGCAACGCCTGCGCGTGCTTTCCCAGATGCTTCCAAGGATCGCCAACTGCGTGAAGCCGGTCGAACACATTTCGTATGTTGAACTGGTCCGGCTTGAGGCTCGACCCGTCCAGTTCCTCCCAGTGCAACGGCGCGGCTACGGGAGCACCATCGCGCGGCCGGACGGCGTAGGCAGGTGCGGCGGTTTGCGCATACGCGTTGCGCGCCACATCGATGAAAACACGTCCTGCGCGCTTGTCCTTGCGAACATCTGTGGTGAGCTCTTTCGGATTGCCCTCAGCCAGTTCCTCCGCGATCTCGCGGGCAAAAGCCCGCACCGCGTCGAATTCCCTGGCGCGATTCAGAGGAACCAGCACATGCAGGCCGCGCGAACCGGTTGTCTTCACAAACGAAGTCAAGCCTCGGCCGCGCAGCAGATCGCGAAGCGCTCTCGCCGCGGCGCACACTACGTGGAAATCCTTCTGCGAAGGGTCGAGGTCGAAAATTAACTGGTCCGGATGATTCGGTTTGTCGGCGCGGCTCAACCACGCATGCGGCGTAATCACGGCCTGGCCGGCCAGGTAGACCAGCGTCGCCGCGTCATCGCAGATGACGTGGCGCACCGTTCCCCCTTGCTTCGCGAGAGTAGCTGTTTTGATCCATTGCGGAAAGTAACGGCCTGCCTTCTTCTGAAAAAATCCTTCACTCGCGATTCCATCCGGATATCGCTGCATGGAAATCGGGCGGTCGCGCAAATACGGTAGCATCACCGAAGCGATGCGCTCGTAGTAATCCACCAGGTCCCGTTTGGTGATTCCGTCCTTAGGAAAAAGCACCTTGTCCGGCCGCGAGATCGCGGGGAGCTTTTCCGCGGCAGGTTTTGACTTAGGTTTAGCTGCACCGGGCATATCGGACTCCTTCGCACCAGGACGCTTTACTCGGAAAGCGCCGCCCGCTTTGGCACTATGCACTTCGGGGGCCATCGAATCCGGACCTCGTGTACGTTGCCGGACGTCAGCGGGTGAAGATAATCGCTTCCACGTTCATTCCCGGCCTTAGAATCAAGCCCTGCTGTTGATCCACCAGAATCTTCACTGGAATTCGCTGCACGACTTTGACGAAATTTCCGCTGGCGTTTTCCGGAGGAAGCAGGCTCATGCGGGCGCCCGTCACACTGGCGATTGAATCGACGTGTCCCTGCACGCTCTTGCCATACATATCGATCTTGATCTCTGCCTTCTGGCCCGGATGCACATTGGCAAGCTGTGTTTCCTTGAAATTGGCCGTGACCCACACATCGTGCAGCGGAATGATGGTCATCAGCCCCTGACCGGGCTGGATAATCTGCCCCACTTCAACAGTTTTCCGCGTGACGACTCCGTCCATCGGCGCAATCAGCGTCGTGTAGCTCAACTGCAATTGGGCTGCTTCCAACTGGGCTTCAGCCTGAGCGACTGCGGCCTCGGCTCCACCCACATCGGAAGTGCGGATCGTCACCTGCCGGCGGTTGGCGACCGATGTCTCGACTTCCGCCTGTGCCTGATTCACCTGAGACTGCGCCGCGGCCACCGCGGAGTTGCGCATGGTGGCCTGCTTCTGTGCGGAAGTCAGCCTCTCCTGTGCGGCCTGCAACTCGCTTTCCGCAACTCGCGCTTCGGCTACGGAAGCGTCGTATTGCTGCTGCGAGATCTCGCCCTTGGCAATTAACGGTTTCATCCGTGCCAGATCCGCCTGCGCGCGGTCGCTGGTAGCCTGTTTCGAGCGAACGTTGGCTTCGGCGAAGGATATGTCCGCACCGGAAGCTTGCTCATAAGCGATGCGGGCCTGATCGAGTTTGGCCTGCGCATCGGCCAGGCGGGCGGACGCGGCCGCCGTGTCCGATTGCGTGGTCTCGCTCGTCATCGGTACCGCCACGCGTGCGGAACGCAACTGGCTTTGTGCCTGCAGCAGAGCCGCCTTGGCTTGATCTACCTTTACCTGATAGTCGCGGGCATCCAGGCGCACCAGAACCTGGCCCGCTTTAACAGGCTGATTGTCGAGCACCAGCACTTGCACAACGTTGCCGGGAATTTTGGCGGCAATCGAAATGATGTGGCCGTCTACTTGTGCATCGTCGGAAGAAACCCGGCCGCGCAAATGGAGATAAAGGCCCACACCGACAGCGACGGCGACCAGCAACATCACCGGCAGAACAATTCGGATCTTGGACTTGTGATCCGGCTGTTCCGCCTTGGAATCGACCTCAGCTTGAGTGATCGGATTCGTCATCGGTCGAGCCCGCACGGCGGCGGAGATGCGGCATGTTTCAAGCGCGCGCCTGCGCCAGCCCTATTTTTCGTGAGCATCTTCCAGGTAGGTGTAGCCGTTCAGCCCTTCTTCGTAGAAGCGAAGCAGTGCGCCGCTTTCTTCATAGCCGAGACGGCCTTCCCGCAGCGCGGTTTCGACGTCACGGCGCAGCCGCGCCACCAGCGAATCGGCCGAGTACTGCACGTAGTTCAATACTTCGCGAACAGTGTCGCCTTTAATCACCGAATCGAGGATGACCTCTCCTGACCCGCGCTGGCGCACGTGGACGGTGTTCGTGTCACCAAACAGGTTGTGCAAGTCGCCGAGAATTTCCTGATACGCACCGAGCAGGAATGCTCCCAGGTAATAGTTGCCGCCATCGAAAGTATGCAGCGCCAGCGTGCGTTTCACGTCGCGGCGGTCGATGAACTGATCCACCTTGCCATCCGAATCGCAGGTGATGTCGCCCAGCACGGCGTGTCGCGTGGGTTCCTCCTGCAGCCGGTGGATCGGCATCACCGGAAAGAGTTGCTTGATCGCCCAGCTATCCGGCATACTCTGGAACAGCGAGAAGTTGCAGAAGTACGTGTCCGAAAGCATGGCGTCAATGCCTTCCAGTTCCTCGGGGAAGTACTCCAGCTCGCGCGCCTGCTTTTGGATCTTGCGCGAAATGGCCCAGTAGAGATTTTCGGCCACGCAGCGCTGTTCGAGCGAAAGATACCCGAGGCTGAACAGGTTGAGCGCCTGGTCAAGCGCCTGCTGCGCATCATGGTAGCTTTCGAGCAGGTTCTTAGCGGTCAGCGAGCGGTAAGTATCCTGCAAGTCGATCAGAGGCTGTTCGGCATCCGCCGGCGGTTCCGGCGGCTCATCTTCCTCGCCCATTCCGGCTACGCCGAGGACGTTGAAGACCAGAATGCTGTGGTAAGCCGCAATCGCACGGCCGCTCTCGGTCACGATCGTGGGATGCGCCACACTGACTTCATCGCAAACATTCTGCACGTGGTAGATCACGTCGTTAGCGTATTCCTGGAGCGTGTAATTCACGCTCGACTCGAAATCGGTTTGCGACCCGTCGTAGTCGATACCAAGCCCACCGCCGACATCCAGGTATTTCAAACCCGCGCCGGCACGCACCAGATCCACGTAGACCCGGACTGCTTCGTTCACGGCGCCCTTGATCTGCCGAATATTCGTGATCTGGCTGCCGAGGTGGAAATGCAGCAGGTTGAGGCAATCCGCCATGCCCAGGTCTTTCAGCTCCTGCAGCGCGCGCATAGCCTCCGTTGCGGAGAGCCCGAACTTGGACCGGTAACCGCCTGACGACTTCCATTTTCCCGAACCGCGGCTGGCGAGCTTCACGCGCAAGCCGATCATCGGACGGACGCCCACCTTCTGGCTGTACTTCAAAATCAGATGCAGTTCGGTATATTTTTCAACTACCGGAATGATGCGGCGGCCCATTTTCTGGGCGAGCATTGCCATTTCGATGTATTCATCATCCTTGAAGCCGTTGCAGATGATCGGGGTTTCATTGTCGGCCAGCGCCATTACGGCCATCAGTTCTGGTTTAGAGCCGGCTTCTAGCCCGAAGTGGTAAGGCTTGCCGAACTCCAGCACCTCTTCCACGACCTGCCGCTGCTGATTCACCTTAATGGGATATACACAGAAGTAGCTGCCCTGGTAATGGTGCTCGGCGATGGCCGTCTCAAATGCGCTGTGAATTTCGCCCAGCCGGTGCTTGAGGATATCGGCGAAGCGAACCAGGATGGGCAGGTTGATGCCGCGCAGCACGAGTTTATCGACCAGTTCCTTCAGGTCGATCCACCGCGCCGGGTCCTTTTCCGGGTGCACGCAAACGTGTCCGTTTTCGCCCACCGAGAAATAGCCCTTACCCCAGCTTGGGACATCATAGAAGTCGCTGGCAGTCTGGGGCGTCCAGCGTTCCGTCGGCTCCATCACCAGCGAGCCTTTCCGGCCGTTTCTTTCCAACTCGCCTTCTCCTTAAACCACCAGTTTCCTTCGAAATGGCGGAATCAGGCAAGAATAAAGCAAAGCGAGGCCAGGACCTGCCCGATTATGCTTCGTTATCGCAGAGCAAGCTGCCGGATGTAGCGGTTTCGTAACAGAATCGAGGCTTCTTTCCCGGCACACAGAGAGCGGCCTCCATATAAGTGATGAAACATACATTTTTATCTAGCCGCCCCGCCTGCTGTTCACCGCCCGATTCGCCCATTCGGCACCGCTTCCGCAACCGCTCACAGGCCTCCTGCATCCGTTAAACAGGCAATCTTGACTAATAAGTATAGATTGGCTAATCTGGTGACAGTCCAATAGGTTAGGAGCATATCTGGTGAGTGAATCCACCAACACCATCGAGTCTTTTGCGAATCAGGAATACAAGTGGGGATTCGTAACGGATATCGAAGCCGATGCGATTCCCCGCGGCCTGAATGAAGACATCATTCGTCTGATTTCCTCGAAAAAAAATGAGCCTGCCTGGCTGCTCGACTGGCGACTCAAGGCATTTCGTCATTGGCAAACGATGAAAGAGCCCACTTGGGCCAACGTGCACTACCCGCCGATTGATTACCAGGACATCGTTTATTACGCTGCGCCCAAATCGAAGAAGGATCGTCCGAAGAGTCTGGATGAAGTCGATCCGGAACTGCTCAAGACCTACGAGAAGCTCGGCATTCCGCTCCAGGAGCGCGAGATTCTGGCGGGCGTCGCAGTCGATGCGGTGTTTGATAGCGTTTCGGTTGCTACGACCTTCCGCGAGAAGTTGAAGGCCATGGGCGTCATCTTCGGGTCCTTCTCCGAAGCCGTGCAGGAGTATCCAGACCTGGTTCGGCAGTACCTCGGCACGGTAGTGCCGTCTTCCGACAATTTTTTCGCGGCGTTGAATTCAGCGGTATTTTCCGATGGCTCCTTCTGCTACGTGCCCAAGGGTGTGCGCTGCCCGATGGAGCTCTCGACGTATTTCCGCATCAATGCCAAGGACACCGGCCAATTTGAACGCACGCTGATTATCGCCGATGAAGGCGCCTACGTGAGCTATCTCGAAGGCTGCACGGCTCCGATGCGCGATACCAATCAGTTGCACGCGGCGGTAGTCGAACTAGTGGCGCTCGACCGTGCACAGATCAAGTATTCCACCGTTCAGAACTGGTATCCCGGCGACAAAGAAGGCAGGGGCGGCATCTATAATTTCGTGACGAAGCGCGGCGCGTGCCGCGGTGTGGACTCTAAGATTTCCTGGACGCAGGTGGAAACAGGTTCGGCGATCACCTGGAAGTATCCGAGCTGTCTGTTGATCGGGGAAAATTCAGTGGGCGAGTTCTACTCGGTAGCGCTGACCAACAACTATCAGCAGGCCGATACGGGCACCAAGATGATCCACATCGGGAAGAACACCACCTCGACGATCGTCTCCAAGGGTATTTCCGCCGGCCACGGACAGAATACCTATCGCGGCGGCGTCAAGATCCTGAAGTCGGCCGAGGGCGCGCGCAACTACTCGCAATGCGACTCTCTGCTGCTCGGCGACAAGTGCGGCGCACATACGTTTCCGTACCTGGAAGTGAGGAACACCTCCGCTCAGGTAGAGCACGAGGCGTCGACATCGAAGATCGGCGAGGACCAGATTTTCTACTGCCGCCAGCGCGGCATCTCCGCCGAAGATGCCGTTTCGATGATCGTACACGGCTTCTGCAAGGAAGTATTCCGCGAACTGCCGATGGAATTTGCCGTGGAAGCACAGAAGCTGTTGGGAGTCAGTCTCGAAGGAAGCGTGGGGTAGAGGAAAGCAAGCTCAATGGCATTACTCGAAATCAAAGATTTGCACGCCAAAGTAGGCGACCGCGAGATTCTGAAGGGAATTGACCTGAGCATCAACGCCGGCGAAGTGCACGCCATTATGGGGCCGAACGGCTCCGGCAAAAGCACACTGGCGCAGGTGCTGGCGGGCCGCGAGCTCTACCAGGTCACCGGCGGGCAAGTGCTTTACGAAGGCAAGGACCTGCTTGAATTGTCGCCGGAAGACCGCGCTCGCGAAGGAATATTCCTGGCCTTTCAATACCCCGTGGAGATTCCCGGCGTCAGCAATATGTACTTCCTCAAGGCTGCGCTGAACACTGTTCGTAAGAGCCGTGGCCTCGCGGAGTTGGACGCCATGGACTTCCTGAACCTGGTCCGGGAAAAGATGAAGCTGATGGATATGGACCAGGCACTGCTCAACCGGCCCGTGAACACGGGTTTTTCGGGTGGCGAAAAGAAGCGCAACGAGATTTTCCAGATGGCCGTGCTGGAACCGCGTCTGGCGGTGCTGGACGAAACCGATTCCGGTCTGGATATCGACGCACTGCGCACGGTGGCCGGCGGTGTGAACGCGCTGCGCAGCCCTGAACGTTCGATGATCGTCGTCACCCATTATCAGCGCCTGTTGAACTACATCGTCCCTGACTTCGTTCACGTGTTGGCCGAAGGCCGGATTGCGAAATCGGGCGGTAAGGAACTGGCGGTTGAGCTGGAGGCCAGCGGTTACGCCGGCTTGGGGATCTACGACGAAGAGGAGGCGGTCGGCAAAGCATGACGGCCGTAGTGGAACAAACCAGCGCCTGGCTGGCGAGTTTTACGCAGCAGCCCTCGGCGGCTCCGTGGCTGGAAGAGTTGCGCGATGCGGGGTTCCGAAGTTTTGCCGGACTGGGCTTTCCTACCACGCATGAAGAGGAATGGCGCTTCACCAACGTGGCGCCTATCGCCCGCACGACATTTGAATTGGCGGCTCCGGGCAGCGGAGTCGGCCTCGCGGCGGTACAAGACTCCATCCGGATCGTGTTCGTCAATGGGCGGCCTGCCAACCTGCCGCAGCGTTTGCCGAAAGGCGTGCAGGTCGGAACATTCTCCGGTGATCCGGATGGAGTCCAACAGCATCTGGCGCAGTACGCCCGCTATCAGGACGAAGCGTTCGTGGCTTTGAACACTGCCTTCCTGGGAGATGGCGCGTATGTACGAATCGCGCGCGGTAGTGTGGTCGAGCAGCCGATCGAGTTGGTGTACCTTACGGGTCCTTCGGCGCAGCCCGTGGTGACTCACCCACGGGCCCTGGTGATTGTGGGCGCGGGCGCCCAGTGCACGTTGCTCGAGCGCTATGAAGGACCGGATGATACGGTCTATTTCACCAACGCTGTAACCGAAATCGTGGCTGCGGAAGGCGCGATCGTGGATTCGTACAAGCTGCAACTGGAAGGGCGCGGCGCGTTCCACGTAGCCACCTTGCAGGCCCAATTGGGCCGCAGCGCAAATTTCTCGGCGAACTCCATTTCGCTCGGCGGCGCGCTGGTGCGCAACAACGTGAACGCAGTTCTTTCCGAAGGCACGGAAGCCACTTTGAACGGCCTGTATCTGGTGAACGGCGGCCAGCACGTGGATAATCACACTACCGTCGATCACGCCAAGCCGCATGGCACGAGCCACGAATTATACAAAGGCATCCTCAACGGAAAGGCGAGCGCCGTCTTCAACGGCCGGATTCTGGTGCGCAAGGACGCCCAGAAGACCGATTCCAAGCAGACCAACAAGAATCTGGTGCTTTCCGACGAGGCGGTGATCCACACCAAGCCGGAATTGCAAATTTTTGCCGACGACGTACGCTGCACACACGGGGCAACCATCGGCCAGTTGGATGGCGAAGCTCTGTTTTATATGCAGTCGCGCGGCATTGGGAAGAAGGAAGCCCGCAACCTGCTGACGTACGCTTTTGCGCAGGACATTATCGACCGCGTGCGCATGCTGTCCTTGCGGGATTCGCTGGAAAAGATCCTGTTTGAGAGATTCCATGAAAACGCTGGATAGCGTCATCTCGGCTGAATTCGATGTGGAGAGGCTGCGCGAGGACTTTCCGATCTTGAAGCAGAAGATCTATGGGAAGCCGCTGGTGTACCTCGATAATGCGGCTACGGCGCAGAAGCCACGGGCGGTAATCGATTCGGTCGTGAAATTCTACAAAGAAGATTGCGCCAACATTCACCGCGGCGTTCACGAGCTGAGCCAGCGTTCCACGGCCGAGTACGAGAAAGCGCGTGTCCGGTCACAGCGTTTTCTCAACGCCCGCTCCCGCGGCGAAATCATTTTCGTGCGCGGCGCCACCGAAGGCATCAACCTGGTGGCCGCCAGTTGGGGACGCAAGAACGTTAAGCAGGGCGACGAGATCATCATCTCGGCCCTGGAGCATCACTCCAACATCGTGCCGTGGCAGATTCTCTGCGAGGAGAAGGGCGCAAAGCTGCGAGTGATTCCGATGAATGATCGCGGCGAGCTGCTTCTGGAAGAGTATGAAAAGCTGCTCGGCCCCCGCGCGCGCATGGTGGCCATCGGCCACGTCTCCAATGCGCTGGGTACCATCAATCCGGTGCGTCAGATGATCGAAATGGCGCACCGGAGTGGTGCTCTGGCGCTGGTGGACGGCGCGCAGGCGGCGCCGCATCAGAAGATCGACGTGCAGGCGCTGGGCGCGGATTTCTATACATTCTCCGGACACAAAGTCTTCGGGCCCACCGGCACCGGCGTCTTGTATGGCAGAGCCGAGCTGCTCGATGCCATGCCGCCGTATCAGGGCGGCGGCGACATGATCCGCACGGTCACGTTCGAGAAGACCACGTACAACGACGTGCCCCACAAGTTTGAAGCCGGAACGCCGCACATTGCCGGTGGGATCGGTTTGGGTGTGGCGCTGGATTACGTCATGCGCGTTGGTCTCGATAAGATCGCTGCCTACGAGCACGAGTTGCTGGCGTATGCGACCAGCGTGCTGTCGGATGTCCCAGGGCTTCGCATTATTGGAACAGCGCGCGAGAAGGCCGCCGTGGTTTCCTTCGTCATGGAAGGCATTCATCCGCACGATATCGGCACTGTGCTCGACCGCCAGGGAATCGCCGTGCGCACCGGCCATCATTGTGCCCAACCCGTGATGGATTGGTTCCATATTCCCGCGACGACCAGGGCTTCGCTGGCGTTTTACAATACGACTGCGGAAATCGATGCACTGGCCGCGGGCATCCAAAAAGTGAGAGAGGTTTTTGCCTGATGGTGGACGATCTTTATCAGGAGACCATCATCGATCACAGCAAAAGGCCGCGAAACTGCTATGCGATGGTTGACGCTAATCGCCGGGCCGAAGGCTACAACCCGCTGTGCGGCGACAAACTCAAGCTGTATCTGAAGGTGGAAAATGACGTTGTCGCCGACGCCAGTTTTGTGGGCTCCGGCTGCGCCATTTCGACCGCGTCCGCCTCGCTGATGACGGAAAGCCTGAAAGGCAAGACTCGCGAAGAGGCTTTGATGCTGCTGGACCGCTTTCATGAATTGCTCACCACCGATACGGCTGCAAGCGGCGAGCTGGGCAAGCTGGTGGTGTTTTGCGGCGTGCGGGACTATCCTGCGCGCGTGAAGTGCGCCACGCTGGCATGGCACACGTTGAAATCCGCCCTCAATGATACGGGCGAGCTGGTGAGCACGGAATGAGCTTGACGGCGCAGGAACAGGACGAGCTGAGAAAGCGTATCATCGCTGCGCTCCGAACCGTCTATGACCCGGAGATGCCGCTGAACATCTACGAACTGGGACTGATCTACGAGATCCGGTTGGATGCCGAAGGTAAGGTCGCGATCGATATGACGTTGACCGCGCCAAGTTGTCCGGTTGCCGGAACCTTGCCTGGGGAAGTGGAGCGCGCGGTGCGGGCGGTCGATAGCGTGTCGGACGTGAGCATCCAATTGGTCTTCGATCCGCCGTGGACGAAGGATAAGATATCGGAAGCCGGCAAACTGGCGCTCGGAATTGAAGACGTGATTCCGATCGCGAGGCTACGAAGATGAAACTGAGCGCCAACGAAGAATATGGTCTGCGCTGCCTGGTTCGGTTGGGATACCGGGGCGAACACAGCAGTCTCACTATTCCCGAAATCAGCCAGGCTGAAGGCGTGTCGCCTGCCTACGCGGCCAAGATTCTGCGCGTGCTACGCAAGCGCGGCTTTGTCAAAGCGGCGCGAGGCAAAGAGGGCGGTTATGCTCTGGCGCGTCCAGCCGAATCCATTGTCATTGGCGACGTCATCGATGCGCTCGGCGGCCGTTTGTTTGAAAGCAAGTTCTGCGAAACCCATTCCGGACAAGCGGCCATCTGCACCCGCTCGGTGGATTGTTCAGTGCGATCGCTTTGGCGCGCGGTACAGGTCGCCGTCGATCAGGTTTTGAGCCAGACTACGCTCCGTGATCTCATGCAGAACGAGGCGGAGATGAACTCTTGGGTTCGCAATATCCCCGGCACAAAGGGCGTCGGATTAGTCCAGTAGCGTTTCCACCGAACAAATAGCCACGGCTCTGCCGCATGTTATCGTCTGGGTACATGCGGCGGTATGTCCTGGCAGTCGCTGCCATCTCACTGATCTGTCTGTTGATTCGCGCCGCCCGCGTCGGCGTGGACGGCGGCTATCTCGACCCCATTACGCACGTCACCGTGCAGGACGAAGCCTACTTTGTCAACGCCGCCACTCACATGGCGCGGCATGGCGATTGGCTTACGCCCATTTTTCTGGGCCGCTATGCCTTCTATAAGCCGCCTTTGCTGATGTGGCTCAGCGGAGCTTCCGCGTGGTTGTTTGGCGTTTCGCGGCTTGCCTTGCGGCTGCCGGTTACGTTGCTCGGATGCATGGCCGCCTGCCTCATTTTTTTCTGTGTGGCCCGTTTGCGGTCCTGGCAGGCGGGCGCGTGCGCGGCGGCTCTGCTGATTTCTCATCGCCAGTGGCTGGTACTGAGCAGCCTCACGATGACCGATGGACTGCTGGTTGCCTTTTCCATCGCAGCGATGGTCTGCCTGTTTCTCGACCCGCGCCTGGAATCGCGCCGCGCCTTCGTGGGATTCTCCGTTGCCGTCGCGGCTGCGATCCTGACCAAAAGCATAGCCGGCGTCCTGCCATTTCTTGTGCTGCCGCTCTACTGGGTGATCGCGCCGCGCGACCGGCGTCCCACCTTGCGCCGCATCTTTGCGGCCGGGGTATTTGCCGTATTACTGGCAATTCCCTGGTTTCTCTATCAGTTGGCAGTCCACACCCGTTGGTTCTGGGTGGAGCACATCCAACTCGAGATTCTGGACCATGGCGCCGGGCATCCCCCGCAGACCTCACAAGAAAGCCAGATATGGTTCTACTTCCGGCGCATGGCGCTGTTTGACCCGGTGCTACTCATCGCCAGTCTCGCGGCACTGCCATGGTTTTTCGCTGGACTGCGGAAGCGGCAACCCAGTGCGCTGCTGCTCCTGTGCTGGCTGGGCCTGACGCTCACCGCCGCCTTGGCCTGGAATTACCGCAGCGCTTCCTACCTGTTACCCACGGTGCCCGCCTTGTGCGTTCTCGCGACGTTATATGGACCTGTTGGATCCCGCCGCTTCGCCGCTTGGGGGCTGGTTCTGCTAGGTGTGGCCTTCTTGGTCAAGACCGCACAGCCCTCCCGGCCGTGGGGCCTCGACTTCCGCGGAGGCACGATCAACCGCGCAGCTCAACCGCTTGATGATTATTGCGAGCGCGGGCGCGGCAATGATTTGGTGATCGTCGGCTTGGCTGATGATCTCTACGCTACGGCACTGCCGCTTCCCAAGGTCCGATATTGCCTCATCAACACGCCACAAATCGCTGAAAGAGGCAAAATGGATTTCGCATCCATGGGCATCAGCCTTTCCGCCGCGCAGTTTAATGACCTGTCGCAGTGGGAACCCTATTACCGGCGCATACTGGACGGCTGGGCGCTGCATTCGGCCGAACCTATCGGCACCATGATCTACGCATCTTCGCCGCAGGAAATCGCCGGTATGGTGCGGGCGCACCCCAATACCGATTTCTTCGCGCCGATCGAATTTCTTTCCGTGCTGGGGCCGGCTGCCGAGCCCACGCATGAAACGGAGCAAGTCGCGCCGGGCTATTTTCTGCTACTAGCCCGTCATGCGCTGCCGCGTCAGACGCCGCCGGCCGCCGGTGCCTGCCGGCTGTGAAAGGCTTGCGATAAAAACAGGAGGCGGGCAATGCAGTGGAACATTCCTCCCGACCTTGAGACGCTCATCAAGAAGCGCCTTTCGAGCGGTGCGTATGCGAGTGCTGAGGACGTCCTGCGACGCGCACTCGAGGCGCAGGACGCTGAGAAAAGCTGGACAGACGAGGAGCGTCGCGCCTTGAAGGCTCATATTGAAGAGGGCTATTTACAAGCTGAACGGGGGGAACTAGTGGATGGAGAACAAGCCCGCTGTGAGTTTCAGGCGATGAAGGAGAACTGGCGTAACGAGCGCGCACGCCGGGGATGAACGTTTACGCCCTCACGGCTTTCGCGTGGCGAGGCGCGAGACATCGAAGGAAAGACCGGCCGAGGCCGATCCGCGACCGCAAACGGGGTGGACCCGCAGCCGCCTTTGGCGGCGCGGCTCGGACCGACAAAGAGTATGATCACAGGGATGATGAGACAGAACCCCGAGGCATTCCTCGATTACACCTTTCGGTCCCTGCAGCCGACAGAGAATCTGAAGGCTCAGGTGGGCAAGGTGCTGGTCTATCCGTCCGACACCGCTATCCCTGATGCGCGGGAGTCAGACAAATTACGCAGCCAATTGGTCCATTGTCTCGAGTCGCTCCCATCGCTTCCGCAAATACCCTCGCCGCAGGGCGAAGAGGTTGACGTATTCAAATTGCGGAAGTACCCGGTGCTGCGCTGGTATGTGATCCGCATCGTCCTGCATGCGGATTCTGCTGATCCATGGATTCAGGTTGCACCGGAGGGCTGATTTTTCCGCCTCGCCACAGAGCGATGCAGCCTGGCGGTAATGCTCAAATTAATATTATTAATGCATCGGGCCTCTTGCATTTGAAAAACTTGCAGGTTAGACTTGAAGTTAAGTTTTGTTCCATGCTTAACACTTCTACAGGTCGGCTGGTTCGGTCCATTTCCCCCAACGCCCTCATTATCCCTGTAGGCATTATTATCGTATCGGTCATCGTAACCGGCCCCGCTTGAGGCCAGCCGGAAGTAAGTTCCAAAGGCCATCAGCGGGGAGATCAAACCGGCTGATGGCCTTTTTTGTTATGTAACGACTTTTTTCGAGGCTCTAGACTATGGCAACTCTGATGAGCGGCGCGCGCATGCTGCTGGAATGTTTGGTCCGGGAAGGCGTGGACTGTATGTTCGGATACCCGGGCGGCGTGACCCTTCCTTTTTACGACGTTCTCTACGATCACCATATCCGTCACGTGCTGGTGCGGCATGAAGAGAACGCGGCGTTCGCGGCGGAAGGATACGCCCGCGCTACCGGCAAGGTGGGCGTTTGCTGCGCCACTTCGGGTCCGGGCGCGACCAATCTGACCACCGGTCTGATGGACGCGATGATGGATTCAATTCCGATCGTCGCCATCACCGGCCAGGTTTCGACCAAGCTGATCGGCAGCGACGCTTTCCAGGAAGCCGACACCTTCGGTATCACGCGTCCCTGCACCAAGCACAATTATCTGGTCAAGAAGCTGGAAGACCTGCCGCGGATCGTGCATGAGGCGTTTTATGTGGCGCTGAGCGGCCGTCCGGGACCCGTGCTGGTCGATGTACCGAAGGACGTCTTTCAGGGGCAGGGCCACTACCAGCCCGTGACCTCGATTCATCTTCCCGGCTACAAGGTCTTCACGGAAGGGCATACCGGCCAAATCCGGCGCGCCGCGCAACTCATCCAGGAAAGCCAGCGGCCGCTGGTTTATTCCGGCGGAGGAATTGTGGCCTCTGGCGCCGCGCCGGAGTTGCGGGAACTGGTCGAGATGACCGACATTCCCGCAGTCAGCACCCTGATGGGCCTGGGCAGCCTGTCCTCGGACCATCCCAACTTCATCAGCATGCCGGGCATGCACGGCAGCTACGCGGCCAACCTGGCGATGACCAACTGCGATCTGATGATCGCGCTGGGCGTGCGCTTCGATGACCGCGTGACGGGCCGGCTGGCCGCCTTTGCGCCGCACGCAAAGGTGATTCACGTGGATATCGACCCGGCCGAGATCGGCAAGAACCGCGCGCCCGATGTGCCGATCGTGGGCGACGTGAAGCGCATCCTGAGCAAACTCAATAAGCTGCTGGTGGAAACCAAGCCCGAGCCCGATGACACGTTATCGGCGGCGCGCCGTGCATGGTGGCAGCAAGTGCGGCAGTGGAAGCAGGAGCATCCGCTGCAGCCGGTGACCTCGGACAGCGAAATCAAGCCGCAGCACCTGATGGCCGAAATCGATCGGCTGTCAGGCGGCCAGGCCGTGGTGAGTTCGGACGTGGGCCAGCACCAGATGTGGGCTGCTCAGCTCATCCGCTTCGGCGAGCCGCGCCTCTGGCTGAATTCCGGCGGACTGGGCTCGATGGGCTTCGGTTTGCCGGCAGCGATCGGCGCGCAGTTCGCGCGGCCCGATAAGCTGGTCTTCGCGCTGGTTGGCGATGGCGGATTCCAAATGTCCATTCCCGAGCTTGCGACCATCGTGAGCAATGGCTTGCCGGTGAAGATTATCGTCATGAACAATGGCTACCTGGGCATGGTCCGCCAGTGGCAAACGCTGTTCTATAACAACCGCCTGAGCGGCGTGGAGCTCGATTGCTTCCCGGACGCCGAGAAATTGGCCGCGGCCTACGGCTTCAAGGGCAAGACCGTCGACAAACCGTGGGACTTAGCGCCGGCTCTGGAAGAAGCGGTGAAGGAACCAGGACCCTATCTGCTGAACGTGAAAGTCTCGCCGTACGAATCGGTGTACCCGATGGTGCCCGCCGGCGGCGCGGTGAATGAAATGGTGCTGGGCCCGCCACAACCTGTGGAGGTCCCAGTGAAATAGCGGCGGGCGAGCGGCTCGTCTTGGGATATCGAACATGTTGCAAGTCATCTCACTACTCGTTGAAAACAAGCCCGGCGCTTTGCTGCGCGTCACCGGGCTGCTGAGCCAGCGCGGCTATAACATCGAGAGCCTCACGGTCGCCAGAACGTTGGACCCGGGGCTCTCGCGTATGACGATCGCCGTGGACGTTGAGCCCGCGTTGCGCCAGCAGGTGATCAAGCAGATGAACAAGCTGATCAACGTGCTGCAGGCCACCGATTCGACTGAATCACCTGCGGTGATCCGCGAACTGCTGCTGGTGCGCGTCCGGACGCCGCAGGAATCGCGCACGGCGGTGCTGAAGGAAGCCGAAATCTTCGGCGGCCGGGTGGTGGATTCTTCTACCGAGGGCTTCGCCATCGAAGCTACAGGCGATCCCGAAAAGCTCAACGAATTTATCGACGTGATGCGCAGTTACGGCGATATCGAAGTCACGCGCTCGGGCGCGGTGGCGATGTCGCTCGAATCGAAGAAGCTGCGCTTGCAACCCCCCGTGCCTACCAAGGCCGGGACAAAGTTGGAAGAACCGGTTTATTGAACTGCCCCGCCGGCCGCTCATAGCCGGCCCAGAAGGGCCGTGAGCAGGCAGGCGCTTTGATTATTTGGAGTGCTCATGCCGAAACGCTATTACGAAAAAGACGGAAATCTGGAATATTTAAACGGCCGCACGGTCGCCATCATTGGATACGGCAGCCAAGGCCACGCCCACGCGCTCAACCTGCGCGATTCCGGCGTGGATGTGGTTGTGGGCCTTTATCCCGGCAGCCCATCCTGGGCCAAGGCGGAAGCAGCCGGACTGAAAGTGATGACTACGGCGGATGCCGCCAAAGCCGCCAACGTCATCATGATCCTGGTCTCCGACCATTTGCAGGCGGACCTATACACCAAGGACATCGCCCCGAATTTGAGCGCGGGCAAGACCATCATGTTCGCCCACGGGTTCGCGATCCACTTCAAACAGATCGTGCCCCCGAAAGACGTGGATGTGTCGATGGTCGCTCCCAAGGCTCCGGGTCACCGCGTGCGGGAAGTTTACGTGGAAGGCGTCGGCGTTCCGGCTCTGGTGGCTGTTCACCAGAATGCCACCGGAGAGGCGCTCGAGCGGGCGTTGGCCTACGCCAAAGCTCTCGGCTGCGCGCGCGCCGGCGTGATCGAGACCAGCTTCAAGGAAGAGACTGAAACCGATCTGTTCGGCGAGCAGGCTGTGCTGTGCGGCGGCGTGAGCGAACTGATCCGAGCAGGATTCCAAACTCTGGTCGATGCCGGATATGCACCGGAAATGGCCTATTTCGAATGCCTCCACGAAGTGAAGCTGATTGTCGACCTGATCTATGAAGGCGGCCTCAGCTATATGCGCTACTCCGTGTCGGACACGGCCGAGTATGGCGATTACACGCGCGGACCGCGCGTGGTGACGGAGCAGACACGCGCGGAAATGAAGAAGATTCTTTCCGAGATCCAGTCCGGAGAATTCGCGCGCGAGTGGATTAACGAGAACAAGTCAGGCCGGCAAAAGTTTTTGGCGATGCGCGAAGCAGCCCGCAACCAGCAGATTGAGACTGTGGGCCGCCAATTGCGTGAGATGATGCCGTTCCTGAAGAGAAAGAAAGAAGCAGGGGTACCGCAAGACTCGTCCGCGGCAGCGGCGAAAAAATAATTGCTGGAAACGGGGCGTGGATGAGTTCCCGCCCCAGTTTCCCGAGGCTTTTTATGAAGATCTTCACGTTCGATACGACTCTCCGGGACGGCACGCAGGGCGAATCCGTCTCTTTCTCTGTGGATGACAAGCTCATCATTGCGCAGAAACTGGATGAGTTCGGCATCGACTACATTGAAGGCGGCTGGCCGGGTTCAAATCCGAAGGACAAGGACTTCTTTGCCCGTGCCGGTGAACTGGCGCTGAAACACGCCAAGCTCACCGCCTTCGGTTCTACGCGCTTTGCGAAGAATCCTGTGCATGAGGACCGGAACGTCCTCGCGCTGGTGGCTGCGAATACGCCGGCTGTGGCGATCTTCGGCAAGACGTGGGACCTTCACGTCAAACGCGCACTCGGCATCACCGAAGAAGAGAATCTCAAGCTCATCTCGGAAACCGTGCAGTTTCTTAAAGAGAACGGCAAAGAAGTGATTTACGATGCCGAGCACTTCTTCGATGGGTATCACAGCAGGCCGGATTATGCTTTTCAAACCCTGGAAGCCGCTCAAAAGGCCGGTGCCGATGTCCTCTGCCTCTGCGATACGAACGGCGGCACCGTTACTGGCCGGCTGGTGGAGATTGTCGCGGGAGTGCGCAAGCGCTTCGACGGAATTATCGGCATCCATACGCACAATGACTCCGACGTGGCGGTGGCGAATGCCATCGCGGCTGTAGAAGCCGGCGCTACGCATGTGCAAGGCTGCATGAATGGTTACGGCGAGCGCTGTGGCAACGCCAATCTCGCTTCGGTGATTGCCAATCTCGAACTCAAGCTCGGTCACACAACGGTCGGGCCGGAAAGACTGGCGAGCCTCGCTTCGGTGTGTACGTTCATCGCCGAGCTGGCGAATCTGCCGCTGCGCAACGACCAGCCTTTTGTGGGCCGCAGCGCCTTCGCGCATAAAGGCGGCGTCCACGTCAGCGCGGTTTTGAAAGATTCGGCCACCTACGAACATGTGACTCCGGAAACGGTGGGGAACCGGCAGCGAGTGCTGGTGAGCGACCTTTCCGGCCGCGGCAACATCATGTACAAGCTCAAGCAGCACGGCCTGGCGGACCGCCTGGATGAGAACGCCCGCCGTGAACTGCTGGAGCGCATCAAGCAGATGGAATACGAAGGCTACGAACTCGAAGCCGCCGAAGGAACGTTCGAATTGCTGGTGCGCGAAGCCTTGCGCCCGGGCGTGCAGTTCTTCGAAGTGGATAGCTATGAAGTGGCAACGCGCGCCGGGGGTTCGGCTGGTTCTCACACTACCGCATCCGTCACGCTGCGCGCGCAGGACGGCGTACACTCGGCCACGGCTACCGGCCACGGTCCCTTCAACGCACTGCATCTCTGCCTGCGAAAGTGCCTGGCCAAGCTTTACCCGCAGATCGCCGAAGTTCGCCTGACGGACTACAAAGTCCGCGTGCTCGATTCCCACAAAGGCACCGCGGCAAACGTTCGTGTGCTGATCGAATGGTCCGATCATCGCAAAAGTTGGACCACGGTAGGTGTATCCGACAACGTCATCGAAGCAAGCTGGCGCGCGCTGGTTGACGCCATCCGCCTGGAGCTGATGCGCCTCACCGAAAAGGACAACTCGATCGAGCGAGCGGTTGAAGATTACTGCTGGGGAGTATAAAAGAGCTGTCAGCGGTCAGCTCTCAGCGATCAGCTTGGTCGCGTTTCGCTCGCGGCTGTAGGTATTCCCGGAATCAAGAGCGGGCAATTCGGCGAAATCCAAGCGGAGACGCTGTCCGATCTCTACGCGAAGCGAGCTGAAAGCTGAGCGCTGACCGCTGACAGCTACTCGCTAATAAACCATCAAACTGTACAGCAGGATCGCCAACACTATCAGCGTGATCACTACGTAGGTGCGATCGCGCTCAAGCCAAAATGCTATCAGTGAGAAAACGACTCGCGCTACCGGGGTCGCGATGAGAATGATCAATCCTAGCTGGATGAGCGTCCGGGCGCGTAATGCACCGAGTGAGCCGATCAGCGCAGGTAGTCCGCGCAGTTCTAGCGGCTCTCCCAGAAAGCGGTAATAGGAGGGTGCTTGCTCGCCGTGCCGCGCCATGTACCAGATTCCTCCGGTCAGAACGATTGCCGCGGAGAGCAGCACTCCAGCCCGCAATAGCGTGCCGATAATTTCTTCGATCCGGCGGTCTGTCATTTCAGGCCTCCTGTAAACCCGCTATAAATCATTTCGATCGCGAGTAGCGTCACTACGGCCGCAAATATGAGGCGCAGCGCGCGTGTCTTGGCGCCGAACAGTTGACGCGCGCCGATGAGTGAACCCGCCAACACGCCCAACATGACTGGCATGGCTAGTCCTGGATCGATATAGCCGCGGCGCAGATAGATGCCGGCGCTGGCCGCGGCCGTTACGCCGATCATGAAATTGCTCGTGGCGGTCGAAACCTTGAAGGGAATCAGCATCGCCTGGTCCATGGCGATCACCTTCATGGCGCCGGAACCGATGCCCAGGAGCCCGGAAAGCAGTCCCGCGCCGAACATCAGGCCGAAGCCTGACTTGACCCGGTAGACCTGGTAGCGGAGCGAGCCGGATGGTCCCGGGTATTCGCCATTGAGTTTCAAGCGATCGGCGAGCGGGTCGGGCCGCGGCTGCTTCGGCCCGGAGAACTCGTGAAACGATTGCCACGCCGAATACAGCAGCACCAAGCCAAATATCACCGCCAAGCCGGACGTGGGGACGATGGCCGTGAGGTGCGCGCCTGCTACCGCGCCGAGGGTCGTGGCAATTTCCAGAAACATGCCGACGCGGATGTTGGAAAATCCTTCCTTGACGTATGCCGCCGCCGCGCCCGACGAAGTGGCAATCACCGAAACCAGGGTTGCGCCGATGGCGTAGTGGAAGTCCACACCCAGGAGCATTGTAAGCACCGGCGTGACGACGACTCCGCCCCCTAAGCCGGTCAGAGACCCCAAAAAGCCGGCGATTGCGGCGACCGCGAACACAACGCCGGAAAACGACAGCAAGCTCATACGCAAATCTACTTGTTCAGTGTAAGTCGATTGGACCAGCAGGTAAGGAATCCACCCAAGAGAAAAGGGCAGGTCGAAACCTGCCCTTCGAGGCGTTGCCCGGGAGGCAACGGCTATTCACTTGGTCGATCTGGCTGCCCCGGCGCCATTCGGAACGAGCCAAGATCGTTGGATGAATATAATTTATAACGGCCTCGCGCCTGTAGGTATACAGTTGATATTGTATTTAGCTGCCTTTAGCGGTTCTAAGAGTCTCATTGGTTCTAAAAACTTCACTGTATGTAAACTCCCGTTAGCCAAGAATACAATCATCGCCAGGGTTTGGGTGAGTGCAAAAAATGAATGCGGAGTCTCCGCAGCCCCCGGTACGGGTTACGGGTTTGTCCGTCGGGTGGGGATTGGATCGCTGCCATATTGGCAGCCCTGGCTGTCGTAACCTACTGGCGTTCGCTATCCCTCCCATTTATCAGCGACGATTACCTGCAAATCTGGCTGGCACGCCGCTATGGCCCAATTTCGGGCTGGCATGACTTGATTCGAGACCCGCTTTACCGCTGTCGCGCGACATCTCTCCTGGTCACCTACTGGACTGAGAGGTGGTTCGGGCTTACGCCTCGTCCTTTTTATTGGAGCAGCCTCATCCTGCACGTGTGGGATGTCTGGCTGGTCTTCGCGTTGGGGATCTGGAGGGTGATCGGCTGGCGCAAGGCGGCCGTGGCGGCGGCTTTTTTTGCTGTCTACGAACGCCACCAGGAGGCGGTAATCTGGTACGCGGCACAGCCGGAACTGCTGGTGTTCTTCTTTGGCGTGCTGGCGCTGCTCTTCTGGATTCTGTGGGTCCAATCAGAGGGCAGCAATTGTTGGTACGCGGCAGGTTTTTGGGGGGCGTTCCTGCTGGCGCTGGCGTCGAAAGAATCCGCAGTGGCCGTGCTGGGATTGTGCCTGGTGATCTGCTGGTTCGGTGAAACGGACCGTCGGATCCGCTTCTCTCCGCGTCTGCTCTTGCCGTTGGGTGCCGCGGTGGCTCTGTCTGCCGTCTATGCCGCTCTAATCTTCGTGAACCAGACGCATCACTGGCACTTTCAGGACGGGACCTTTTCCCTCCATGCGCCTTTCTATCGCACATGGGCCATCAGCCTTACGCGGATGTTCTGGTTATGGGGCTTGGCGGCCACCGCGATCCTGTGCCATCGCAGCCGTCTCGGGGATGCCGCAGTCGGCTTCGCCTGGGCAGGCATTGCTCTGTTTCCTTATTGTTTCCTGACCTATATGCGGGAAGTCCCGAGCCGGCATACGTATTGGGCCAGCGCCGGGCTGGCGTTGATTGTGGCGGCCGCTTTTGTGGAGTTGTACCGCACTTGGGGCAGGTCGCGATGCTGGCTGCTTTATACGGTGGCGGCAGTGATGGTCACCCAGAATGCCGGCTACATCTGGACCCGCAAGCAGCAGCAGTTTGAAGAACGCGCGGCGCCTACCGAGAGACTGATCCAGCGCGCGCGTTCGGCTCGTGGACCGGTCTACCTCCACTCGTTTCCATACCCGCTTCCCGTGGCGGAATCGGCAGTGGCACTGGAAGCGGGCAATCGGGTCATCCCGATTCAGGCCGACCGGCTTCCGCCAAATGCGGCGGCAGGTTCCATTTTATTTTACCTGCCATCCGGCACGCACATGCCCGCTTTTGACGTCGCACTCCGCTAATTCCCTTACAGAATGTGCAGTATCGTGGCTCCATAGTACGGGCTTCTATACTGAAGGTGTTCTCCGTGAGGGCAGACTCTGTCTTCATCTGAAGCGGTAAGATATCACTAGAGTGATCGGGGAACGCGAGCATAGCCTTGCCGGCCATCCTGACAGGCCTCCAAGATATGAACGGTCAGGGTTTCCCATGGGACTCAGTAAGCGCGCGGTCCTGCGAGCCGGATACGGCGCCATTATCGCGGTGCTGGTTGTCTCGGCCTTCGAAGCATATCGCATTCAAATCGGCGTCTCCCAACAACACCTGGAAATCTACAGGCACTACGTTGACGAAGAGGAGACTCTCAGCACGCTGCGGCGAAACTTGTGGCTTGCGGGCAACTACGTTCGCGACTTCTTCATCAACACCACGCCGGAGCAGGGGGAGGTCCTCCGCTCGCAACTGGAGGCCCTGAAATCCCAGTCGTCGGAGGCGCTGGATCACTTGGAGCGCGTTTCTTCGCAGAATAGCGTCGTTCCCCGTTTGCGCAGAAGCATGGGCGAATTTTGGTCCGTGATGGAGCCAATTCCTCAAACCATGCTGAACGTTCCGAACGAGAGGCAGTTCGCGGTCCTCCAAAAGGAGATTGTTCCGCGACGCGGTGAACTCTCCGCCGCGGTGCGGGATATTGCGGCCGCCGATCAGCAGCGCTTACAGGAAAGCGAAAGCGAATTTGCCGAGACGCGCCGGCTCGCGGTGCGGCGTCTGTTGCTCATGCTGGCGCTAAGCGTACTGCTGAGTTTCTTCGTCGCGCGATTCAGTCTGAAGTACGCGGAAAATCTGGAGCGGCAGGCTGAACGCCATTACGATGAAGTGGAGCAGGCGAAACGCGACCTGCAGCAGCTTTCCGCGCGGCTTCTGGAAGTCGAGGAAGAAGGCCGGCGCCGGCTCTCTCGTGAACTGCACGATGAGATCGGTCAGACTCTGGCGCTGCTGCAGATCGAGATCTCGCACGCGCAGGCAATGCCACCCGACCGGACGGCCGCTATCCGCGAACGATTGCAGCGCGCGCAGGCCATGGCGGAACGAACCGTGCAGACTGTCCGCAACATTTCAGTTCTCTTGCGCCCGACTCTGCTCGACGATCTTGGCCTGGTGCCAGCTTTGCAATTCCAACTCGAGGACTTCCTTCGCCGTAGCGGCATCGCCTGTGAATTCGTGGAAGACGGCGTTGCCGACGCTCTGCCGGACGCGGTGAAAACCTGCGTCTACCGGGCCGTGCAGGAAGCTCTCCACAATTGTGAAAAGCATTCCGGAGCCTCCAAGGTGCGTGTGGCGGTGCGGCAGATTCCCGGATTCCTGCTGGTGGAAGTGGAAGACAATGGTAAGGGATTTGAGTTGAACAAAAACAGAATGCCGGTTCGCAGCACCGGTCTGGGCCTGTTGGGAATTCGTGAGCGTACGGCGATTGTGCGGGGCACGCTGGTGATCGATTCGGCTCCCGGCCGCGGAACCCGCATCGCCATTCGCCTGCCGCTCGAGCCCGAGCCTCCGCTCGCGCAGTCCGGCGAGCGAAAGGAGGTGACGGCCTGATGGCGATCCGAATTCTGCTGGCCGATGACCACACCTTGATGCGCCAGGGACTGCGTCACATCCTTGAAGACCGGTCGGATTTCGATATCGTCGCGGAATCGAGTTCGGGCATCGAAGCCGTGGAAGCGGCGCGTCAGCTCAAGCCGGATGTGGCGATTGTGGACGTCGCCATGAAGGAACTCAACGGTATCGAAGCGACTTCCCAGATTCTGAAGCACTCGCCGCACACCGCCGTATTGATGCTCAGCATGTACAGCGATGAACGTTACGTGGTGCGCGCCGTCAAAGCGGGAGCCCGCGGCTACCTGCTGAAGAATTCAGCAGGAGAAGAACTGATCCAGGCAATTTACGCGGTGCAGAGAGGAACGGCCTTTTTTAGTCCGGCGGTGGCGCGAATCTTTCAGAACGGTTTCGCGCGATTGAAAGACGCGCGCGATGTGAGCGACCGCTTCGAATTGCTGACCGACCGGGAACGGCAGATCTACCAGCTTTTGGCCGAGGGGAACAGCAATAAAGAGATTGCCAACCGCTTGAATTTGAGTCTGCACACCGTGGAAACGCATCGCTGGCGCATCATGGAGAAACTTGACCTGCATAGCACGGCCGAACTCGTGCTGAGCGCCGTACGCCGCGGCATGGTGACGTAAGCGCGCTGTTACGCCTGCGATTCGGCCTCCCGCTCCAGACCCTCACGATCGACAATGCTGAGCTGGTGTCCTTGAATGCGGATGAGGTTTTCCGCGCGAAACCGCGCAAGATTCCGCGAAACGACTTCCCGAACGGTACCGAGACGCGATGCCAGCTCCTGGTGAGTCAGTGTGAGTTCGAACTCATCGCTCGCCGCCTGCTTGGCGGTGTCGAGCAGCAGCCGGGCCAGTCTTTGCGTGACGCTGCCGAACGTCATGGCTTCGACCATGCCTACCAGGTGCCGCAAACGGCGCCCCACGACGGCTAACACCTTCAACGCGACGTCCGGGTACTGGCGGCAAACCTGCTGAAAGTCGTTCTTGTTGATGAAGAGCGCGGCAACCGGTTCCACGGCGCGCACGGAGGCCGGGTAAGGGCCGCCGTCGAACAGGGGAAGCTCAGCCACGCTGGTGGGAGCGGAGTCAAGATGTAGCATCATTTCACGGCCTCCCGAAGAAACTTTGAAGATCTTCACGCTGCCCTGCAGAATCAGGAAGATTCCCGCGCAGGGCTCGCCTTCCCAGAACAGCATCTCGCCGGGAGCAAAACGCCGCTCCACAGCGCGCTGCGCGAGCGCTTGCACTTCGCCTTCACTGAGGCCCGCGAATAGCGCGATCTGCGAGAGAGATTCCGCTTTGAAACCCACATCGCTATGGTAATACGGCGAGTCGGGCGTTCCGCGCAAAATGCGGCGCTGCCCGCGCGATCTCGGGCTTCGGAGCGGAGAAATCCTGCTACACGTTAAACTGGAAAAAGTGGAAGAAGAAGTCCTTGGCAAGGCATATGATTCGCGGCTGATGCGGCGGCTGGTGGGCTATATGCGGCCCTATCGCAAAATGGTCGCGATTTCGCTGCTGTTTCTACTGGTGCAATCCGGGCTGCAAGTGCTGGGGCCGCTGCTCACCAAGATTGCAGTGGATCAATACCTTGACCCGACCGGTGCCCCCGTGCCGGCGTATCTGCGCCCGCTTCTTCCACCCGATCCCTGGTCCGGGCTGACTCGCATAGGCATTCTGTACCTGCTTCTGCTTGCCGGTGCTTTCGTGACGAAGTTCATCCAGATGTACCTGATGCAGTACACCGGGCAGCTTGCCATGTTCGACCTGCGCAAACAGCTCATGGAACACCTGCAGCGCATGGACATGGCGTTCTACGATCGCAACCCGGTGGGGCGTCTGGTCACGCGCGTCACGACCGATGTTGATGTGCTGAACGACTTGTTTGCCTCAGGCCTGGTGACGATTCTCGGCGATTTGCTGATGCTGAGCTTCATCGTGGCCATCATGTTCCGGCTCAGCCCGCTGCTCACCGGGATCATGATGGGCGCTATGCCATTCGTGATCCTGGTGACGGTGCTGTTTCGGCGCAGCGTCATGCAAAGCTACAGGCGGATCCGCGTGGCTATTGCCAAAATCAACTCCTACCTGCAGGAGCACGTCACCGGTATTGTCGTGCTGCAACTGTTCAACCGCGAGCGACGCAGCCGGGAAGAGTTCGATCGCGTCAACCATGAGCACATGGCGGCGTTCAAAGACGCCATCATTTCCTACGGCTGGTTTTATCCTGTAGTGGAATTCATCTCCATGCTGGCGCTGGCGGGCATCCTGGTTTACGGCGGGTTTCGGGTGCAAAGCCATCGGCTGACGCTCGGCGTGGTGGTCGCGTTTCTGCAATACGGGCTGCGGTTCTTCCGGCCGATTCAGGATTTGAGTGAGAAGTACAACATCCTGCAAGCCGCCATGGCATCTTCGGAGCGCATTTTCCGCCTGCTCGATACCGAAGCCAAAGTGCTACCGCCGGATGCGCCGCAGCAGGTTCCGGCATCCATCGCGCGAATTGAATTCGACCACGTCTGGTTCGCTTATAAAGACAACGATTGGGTGCTGCAGGATGTCAGCTTCACCATCGAACCGGGAGAAACCATTGCCGTAGTGGGGCATACCGGCGCGGGCAAGACCACGCTGATCAGCCTTCTGCTGCGCTTCTATGACATCCAAAAGGGCGCTATCCGCGTGGGCGGTGTTGATGTGCGGGATTTCGACCCGCTCGAATTGCGGCGTCAGTTCGGGGTCGTGCTGCAGGACCCATATCTCTTCACCGGAACTTTGGAGGAAAATATCCGTCTTGGCACGGAAGCGATTCGCCCGGAGGAAGTGGAAGCCGCGGCCGAACAGGTGAACCTGCTCGATTTCATCCGAGGACTGCCGGAGGGCTTTGAGCATCCGGTGCGCGAACGCGGCAGCGGCCTTTCCACCGGACAAAAGCAATTGATCAGCTTTGCACGCGCGCTCGCGCACAACCCGCGTTACCTCATTCTGGACGAAGCGACATCGAGCGTCGATACAGAGACGGAGTTCCGCGTGCGCGCAGCCCTGGAACGCATGGTAGAGGGGCACACCTCCATCGTGATTGCGCACCGGCTTTCGACCATCCAGCGAGCCGACCGGATTCTGGTGATGCACAAGGGGAAGTTGCGCGAATCCGGCACCCATCAGGAACTGCTGGCGCAGCGCGGCATCTATTGGAAGCTGTATCAGCTCCAGTACAAGGACCAGGAACTGCGCGTGTCGCCGGGCCCGCGGCGCGAAGAGACCGTGATTTCGCCGCCCGCGCGCTGAAGCTTGCGTTCTTAGACGTTCTTATACGCGTGGTCCAGGATCTCGATGACGTGCATCACGCGCTGCTTCCTGCCGTGCAAACGAACGCCTGCCGTGAGCTGCAGCAGGCAGCCCGGATTCGCTGTGGCAACCACTGCGGCTTCCGTGAGATTGACGGATTGCATCTTGCTCGCCAGAATCTGCATCGACATTTCGTTCTGCACCACGTTGTAAATTCCGGCACTGCCGCAGCAGATGTCGGCGCCCGGCATTTCAATGAATTTCAAACCCGGAATGGAAGTCAGCAGTTTGCGCGGCGCGCTGCGGATCTTCTGGCCGTGTGCCAGGTGGCACGAATCCTGGTACGTGACAGTTGTGTTCAGGGTGGCCATGTGCGGGTTCAGAGGGATGGAAGCCAGGAACTCAGTAACGTCCCGCATGCGTTCGGAAAACTCGCGCGCTTTTTCCGCGTAGGCCGGATCATCCTCCAGCAATTCGGCGTATTCCTTGAGGGTGGAACCGCAGCCGGCGGCATTTGTGAGAATCGCATCGAAGTTCTCGCCTTCCATGGCGTCAATGTTCCGGCGGGCAAGCTGTTGTGCCTCTTCGCGCAGCCCGGAATGGAGGTGCAGCGCGCCACAGCAGGATTGCTGTTCGGGGACGACTACCTCGCAGCCGTTCTTCTGCAGCACGCGAACCGTGGCTTCGTTGAGCCGGGCGAAGGAAATGTTGGCGATGCAACCGGCCATGAATGCGACCCGAAAGCGCCGTGCTCCCTGCGGCGGAAACGTGCGGCCGAGTTGGCTGAAGAAGAACGGCGGCTCGGCGGAAGGCGCAAGCTGCTCGAGTTCCCCGAGCCGGCCCAGAAGCTTCATGGACCCCAATGCCCGCACGACCACCTGCAACCCACTCACCTGGTAGAGATAAAGCATCGAGCCCGCGACGGTGAGCGCGCCACGGGAAGGAAGCAGGCGATGAAAAACGAAGCGGCGCACCATGCGGGCGGGCCAACTGCGGCGCGTCCGTGCTTCGATTTCCGCGCGTGCGTCTTCCACCAGCCGGCCGTAGCGCACTCCCGAAGGGCAAGCCGATTCACAGCCACGGCAAGCCAGACAGAGGCCGATGTGCTCGCGGTAGGAATCGGTGATCGGCTCGCCGTTGGCCACCTGCACCATCTGGTAAATGCGGCCGCGGGGCGAATCCATTTCGAGCCCCAGTTCGCGGTACGTGGGGCACGCGTTCAGGCACAATCCGCAGTGCACGCACCGATCGAGATCGGCCTGACGCGGACGCGTTACGTGTTGTTCAGATGCGGCGGTAGAGTCGGCCACGGTTCAAAAGATTTTCAGGGTCAAACAAGTGTTTGATCCGCTTCATGATTTCCCAATCGGCGCCTGGGGAAGGCCAGAGATCGAGCTCCTGCTTGCGCGCCTCGGGAGAGAATTCGATGATTGCTTTCCGGCCCTTTTGTACGGCTTCGGTCACCCAATGGGCCGCCGCCCCGGATTGTTCGAAATAACCGTAACACACGCCGGATCCGGCGCGCGCCACCATAGGCGCATCCAGGGAAGCAGCTACACCTTCCAACTCTTTCAGGGTACACGAGACGCGCACAACGGCGCCATCCGGGTGCCGCTCCAGAAAGCGTGGGGTGAAATCCTGCAAGCGCCGCCAGAGCGTATCCTGGCGGGAATTCTCAAAGGCCACGCCATCGGCGAGAGCGGCGAATTCCCGCTCGTAGCGATCCACTGTGGCGGCATTGCCCGCGGCACGAACCGCCAGCAGCCACGCGTGATTCCCGACGGAAGCGCCGGCCTGGGGATTCAAGAGGTCGATCGCGGCCGGCTGAAGCGGGCCGGCCAGAATCTGGTTGCGCGCGGCGATCGCGGCCGCCAATGAATCGAAGGGGAGTAGAAAACTACGCTCCACTTCCGGCGACGGCATCACTTTGAAGTTCACCACGGCCACGGCGGCCAGTGTACCGAACGAACCGATCATGAGCTTTGCCATGTCGAGGCCGGCAACGTTCTTGACCACCATGCCACCCGATTGCACCAGCTTGCCTTCCAGAGTGGCGAACTTCATGCCGATCACCAGATCGCGCGCCGTCCCGTAGAGGCGGCGGCGCGGCCCGCTCGAATTGGAAGCGATCACGCCGCCCACTGTAGCTGCGTCGGCCCATGGCGGATCGAGTGGAATCATCTGCCGGTTTTGCGCCAGCGTGCGTGTGAGTTCGCTCCACGGCAGGCCGGCTTCCACGCTGATGGTGAGATCGCCGGGTGCGTATTGCAGCACGCGGTTCAACGCAGCCGTAGAAATGCTCATTCCCGCGGGCTCGACTGGACCGGCCATGCGCGCCTTGGTCGATCTGCCGGAGAGCGCGACCGTAGTCTTCTGTTCGGACGCATCTCGCAGCATGAGCGCGAGTTCTTCAGGTGATTGGGGCGCGAACACTCTTATAGCGTAGTCCACAGCGGCCCGTGGTAGAGCACAAGATGCCGCAAGATCGTGGTGAGAATCGTCAAGACCAGCGAACCGATCAGCGCGGACAGAAATCCGCGAACTCTAAATCCAGGCGTGAACAGTGATGCGAGCTTCAGGAGAAATGCGTTGATCACCAGCAGAAACAGTCCGAGGGTCACCAGCGTCAGCGGGAACGCGAGGATGCGCAGAACCCAGCCGACTGTGTCGTTCACAATGGCGATTACGATTGTGGCGATGAGCGCGGAGCCAAAGCCGCGCACTTCAATTCCCGGAATGATCTGTGCCACAATCCACAGCGCCAACGCACTCACTAACCAGCTCACGATGATATGCAGCAGCATTCGACCCTCCGGGACAGAGATAATGATAAGCCATGGCGATGTTATTTGCCGGAACGTCCGGCTTCGCGTATCCGGTCTGGAAACCGGGTTTCTACCCGGCGAAACTTCCGGCGAACCAGTTCCTCAAGCACTATGCCACGCGGCTCAATTGCGTTGAGATCAACTACACATTCCGCCGCATGCCGGCGGCGGCGACGCTGCAAAACTGGGTGGAATTGACGCCCGCGGGATTTGTGTTCGCGGTGAAGGCGCACATGCGCATTACGCACATCCTGCGCCTCAAAAACGCGCGGGAAGCGACCGAGTTGTTTCTAAAGGCCATCGATCCGTTGCGCACTTCGCGGCGCTTGGGTCCCATCCTGTTCCAATTGCCGCCGCAGATGAAACGCGATACAGCGCTGCTGCGCGAGTATCTTGATTCGCTGCCGGAGCGCCTGCGGTATGCATTCGAGTTCCGCCACGAATCGTGGCTGGTGGAAGAGGTCTACGAAGAGCTGCGCCGCCGGAATGTGTCGCTATGCGTGGCGGAATCGGAAAAACTCGAGGTGCCGGAAGTTCTCACCGCGGACTTTGTCTATTATCGGCTGCGCAAACCGGACTACACCGAAGCCGATGTCGATAACTTCGCCGCGCGTGCGAGGGAACTACTCGCCACTGGCCGCGATCTTTATCTCATGTTCAAGCATGAAGAGTCGCCCGAAGGGGCACTCAACGCCGAATTGCTTTTGAGCAAAGTAAGTCCCTGACGCTCCTTCCATATTCCGCTGCGTCCATGAGTTCTCTGCCGGTAGCCTTGCGCAACGCGCTGTGTGTACTGCCGCCTTCACACATCTATTATCGGGAAAGCGGGTTCCTTACGCTTACGCGTTTCCGGCGGCTTGCGGCGTGGTCCAGTGTATACTGATTTCCACACGAGGCTGATGATTGATGAGATTACCGAAATGGCTATCGGGCGGACTGCTTGTGTGCGGCTTGGCGTCCGGCCAGAGCTTGAACTGCGACCTGCACGAATATAAGCCGCTCGATGGATTGAAGGCGGCTGTTGAAGGCGGCGTTCTCGACGTTACCTGGCAGGGAACATCAGGCCAGCAATTGCGGGCGGAGTTCGGCATTCAGAATGGGCAGCCAACCATTCGTGAACTGGCGGTGCGAAAGAACAACGGCTGGGTCGTGCTGGCGAGCAACCTCGTGCCCGAGTTCCAGGTCACCAGCGGCATGCGCCGTCTTTCCGGGCAGCAGGTTCCCCCGTTGCGGCAATTGAACATGTTCACGCCGGAAATCATCGAGCGGGAGAAGTGGAACACATTCTGGGACTCTCCGCTGAGCATTCCCGGTAAGGCCGGTTCCAATGCCTCGATCGGTTTGCCGCGGAAACCGGAGGAGGTGCGGCGCGCCTGGGCAAGCTTTCACGCGAGCGCCTGCCAGGTGAAAACCGATGGCGCGCGGCTGGAAATGACTTTTCCGGGCGTAGAGATGGGTATCTTTGCCGGCGACCTGCGCTTTACGGTCTATCGCGGAACGAACCTGCTGCGGCAGGAAGTGATTGCCAAGACCGAGGAGCCGTCTGTGGCTTATAAATACCTGGCGGGTCTTAAGGGATTCGCCATCGGCGAGAACACGCGCATCGTCTGGCGCGACACCGCGCGGGCGTGGCAGCACTACGCATTCGGCGGCGCAGTGAACACAGACCCGGTGGCTTTGCGGGCGCGCAATCGTTTGGGCATTGTCGAGACGGGCAAAGGATCGGTGGCATTCTTTCCGCCGTCACACAAATTCTTCTTCTCGCGGGAAGTCGAAACCAATCTCGGCTACGTGTATTACCGCAAGGATGGTGAGAACTCCTTCGCAGTCGGAGTGCGGCAGGCGGACCGGGAAGAGGGATTCAAGCCCTACGGTTATAGCGACGCCGTGTGGCGGCACCGCGTATCGGAATCGCGGGAGGAGACCGAGAATTTCGCTCTCTACAACGCGCCGCCGGGCACCTGGCAGCACATGCCCGTGTACTTTTACCTCGATGCGGGCGACGGCGCCGCTACGCAGCAGGCCGTGATGGCCTTTACCCACGACGATGTATACAAGCCGCTGCCGGGCTACCAGGTGCTGGTGAGCCATTTCCATTTCCATCTCAACGAGGAACTGACCGACGCCGGCACTATCGACCATCAGCCGAGTTGGATCCCGGTCTTCCGCGCGCTAGGAGTCAATATCGCGATCCTGGCGGACTTCCATGCCGATTCGCATCCGAGCGACACCGGAACCATTCGTCTCAATGAGCAAAAGGTCTACTTCGAAGGCTGCGAACGCTTTTCCGACCGCGACTTTCTACTGATCCCCGGTGAGGAACCGGACGCCAATTTCGGCGGGCACTACATGTTCGTCTTTCCGCGGCCCGTTTACTTCACGCACACCATGCAGCGCCCCGGGCGGAGTGCGCCGCCGCCGTTGCCTTTCGTCGAAAATATCTCGCCTTACGGCAAGGTCTATCACACCGCCACATCCGCCAATGAAATGGCGCTGCTGAATGCCGAAGACGGACTTGTGTGGCAGACGCACCCGCGCACGAAGAGCTCGGCCGGATATCCCGACGCGGTGAAAGATCAGGAGCACTTTCTCACCCATCGCTTCCTGGGCGCATCGTTCCAATCGCTTCCCGTGGATCAATCGGAAAAGCGGCTGTGCGAGAAGCGCTGCCTGGGCCTGCTGGATGACATGAATAACTGGCAGGACGATCCGAAATACATGATCGCCGAGGGCGACACCTACACCAAGTATCCGGACGACGAAACGTACCCGCAACTCGTAGTGAATTACGTAAAGCTGGACCGCGTTCCGAAGTTTGATGATGGCTGGAAGCCAGTGCTTCAGGCGCTGCGTGATGGGAAGTATTTCGTGACCAGCGGCGAAGTGCTCTTACGGGATTCGGCCATCGAAGGCACTGGCACCCACCGCACGTTTACGGCGGATGTGGAGTGGACATTCCCACTCGAGTTTGTGGAATTGGTGTGGGGCGATGGAAAGACGACGGGGAGCCAGATTCTTTCCGGCACGGATTTACCGCCGATGAGCAACCATCGGTTTCGCATTCCCTTCGACGCGGCCGGTAAGAAATGGGTTCGGTTTGCTGCTTGGGACTCGGCCGGAAACGGAGCCATCACGCAACCGGTTCACCTGGGGAACTAGGTTTCGGATTGAGCGCGCCGCCGCTGCCCAGGACGGCGGCGCGCGCGATCAGTGCTGTACGATCCGCCGGCTATGGGCCCACAGATGGCCGGCGTCTTCGACGACCTTACGGCCTTCATCGCACATCGTTTTGACACGATCCAGCAGGTTCCGTGCTGAATCGACAAATTCGTCAGAACGGTTGGCCATCCTTTTCGTGACCTCTCGCGCCTGATCCCAGCGATCATGCTTCCTGCGGGAAAGCGCCAGACCCACACCAACGGCGGTTCCGATGGCGACGCCATACCAGATCCCGTTGCCGTTTGTCTTTGCCATACCCCCTCCTCATTCTTAGTCTAGCGGTCGAATGAATCGGAATTACGCAGACCGCCAAGACGAAGGTGACGCTTCGCACGCCGACTTCGAGCGGTTCGTGAATCGGCGCACGGCGGCGCGTGAAATTTCGCGTAGGTGAAACATCAAGGGAAAGAGACGTGCGCCAATAGTACTGCCAACCGAACCATTCCTGGTGTCTAATATCCCTATTGACACCGCCCGCAGCGCATGTAAAATCCAGAAAGGCACTAATTTCGACAACGAAAGCGTCGCAAAATGTTTAAAGGCAGGAAATCCCGTCCGGCATCCGGGCCAGAAGCGCCGGGGTATAACAGCAGTGATGTGGCCCGCATCTGCGGCGTCAGCCTGCGGCAGTTGCAGTGGTGGGACGAACGCAGCGTCGTCTCCCCGAGACAAGATGGGCACAAGCGCATTTATATGCCCGAAGAGGTCGTAGAGATTTCGGTGATTGCCGAACTGCGGCGCAAAGGATTCTCCTTACAGAAAATCCGCCGTGTGCTGCGGTTTTTACAGAAGGACATGGGCAAACGATTGAGCGAGGCCCTCTCCGCAACCGGCGATGTTCATCTTCTGACCGACGGCAAATCGATCTACCTGGAAGAGACGCCGAATCGGGTTATCGATCTCTTAAAGAACGCGCGGCAGCCGATGTTTCTGGTCTGTGTGACGGACCAGGTGAAGCGCTTGAGCGGCGGCGAGCGAAAGCCCGCAAGGTCGGAAACCAGCGCGTCGTCTCGCAAAGCCCGCGCGGTTTAAGAAAGCCCGAACACCTTTGAAATGCGCGCGTTGCTGCCGCCTGTAGAGCGGCTGCGGGTACGTTTGCCCGCTTCACGCCTCACGCGTTAACCTCAAAATGGATGATTACTGAGCTCGTGCAGATCCGTCTGCTTGGCGAAAAGAAGCGGGAAGAGAATCTTCGTTTTCGCCGCTTCATGAAATCTCACGATCACTCCGACCGCATTCTGCGGCGTATCGCGGAAGATATCGAAGAGCAGATGGATTGCACCGTGTGCGGCAATTGCTGCAAGGTCGCTACCGCTGTGGTTTTCGAGCGCGATATCGAGCGCCTGGCCCGCCATTTCCGCATCACGCCGGCGCGGTTCGTTGCCGAATACACGAGCGAGGATGACGAGGAGGGCCGCATTCTGCGCCGCACCGATGAGGCTGGATGTATTTTCCTCGAAGGAACTACGTGCTCGGTCTATGACGCCCGGCCCGATAGCTGCCGGCGTTTTCCGCATCTGGTGCGCGGCAACGGTTCCATCGCGAGCCGCATGTGGGAATTCGTGGACCGCGCCTGTTACTGCCCCATCGTTTACAACTCCATGGAGGCGTTTAAGCAGGAACTCGGGTTCAAGCGATAAGCGCATCCGGCGAAACGGGTATTTACGTTACCGGGCCGGGATTGAACAGCGCCAGCGCGTTGTGCAGACCCCAGCGTTCGGCCCAGGTCTGGCGGCCGCTCGCCACTTCCAGAATCATTCGAAATAAGTCCCAGCCCACGTTTTCAATGCTGCTGTGTCCGGTAGCGATGCTGCCGGCATCGAGATCAATCAGGTCCGGCCACTTCTCAGCGAGCGTTGTCCGTGACGAGACTTTGATCACCGGAACCAGCGCCAGCCCGTATGGCGAGCCTTCCCCGGTGGTGAAGATGTGAAGGTTCATGGACGCCAGTTGCTGCGTGCCACAGATGAAATCGCTGGCCGGCGTGGCCGCGAAAACCAATCCTCTGGTGGTTGCCCGTTCGCCGTGGGAGGCCACGCCCGAAATCGCCGAGTTCCCCGCCTTGGCGACCGAGCCGAGTGCTTTTTCGACGATGTTCACCAGGCCGCCGCGCTTGTTGCCCGGTGTGGTGTTGGCGCTGCGATCCGTCGAGCCGCGGCTCAAGTACTCGTCATACCATTTCATCTCGCGGATGAGCGCGCGCGCCACATCAACGTTCGCTGCGCGCGGCGTCAACAGGTGAATGGCATCGCGCACTTCGGTGACCTCGGAGAACAGCACGGTCGCGCCGGCGCGCACCAGCAGATCGGCCGCGTAGCCTACGGCAGGGTTGCAGGTGACACCGGAAAAGGCGTCGCTGCCGCCGCATTGCAGCCCAACCACGAGATCCGATGCGGGGCACGCCGTGCGTCGGCGCGTGTTTAACACTGCCAGACGTCTTTCGGCCTGGCGCATAATCTCAGCCACGATTTCGGCGAACCCGTGAAGATCCTGGAAGCGAATCACGCCCGGTTCGACCACGGGAAGAAGCCCCGCCTGATCTCCCACGGGAAAAAGACGCGAGGGTTGCAGCTTTTCGCAGCCCAGACTGACCACCAGCGGCTCAGCGCCAATGTTCGGGTGCAGGCTGATGTGGCGGATGGTGCGAATCGGCACTGCCGCGCCCGGCGCGTCAATAGCGACGCCGCAGCCGTAAGTGTGAGTGATCGAGGTGACGTCATCGACGTTTGGAAACCGCGGCAGGATCTCCGCCTTGATGCGTTTCACTGCATAGTCAACAGTCGGCGCGACGCACTGCACGGTAGTCGTAATGCCCAGGATGTTGCGGGTTCCGGTAGAGCCATCGGCATTGCGATATCCCTCGAATGTGTAGCCTTCGAGCGCTGGCAGCGCATGGGGCACCGCGTTCGCAAGCGGCAGATCGTCAAGCGCGGGTGCAGGCGGCATGACGACCACTTCTTCGCGAACCCATGCGCCAGCCTGGATGCGGCGAACGGCATGCCCGATCACTTGGCCGTAACGCACAATCGGTTCGCCCGGTTCAAAATCACGAAGTGCCAGCTTGTGCGACTGCGGAATTGCTTCGGCGAGCGACAAGCCATTGGCAAAACGGGCGCCGGAGGGCAGGCCTTCGGGATTGACGACGATGGCGACGTTGTCGCGCGGGTTGACCTGAATGAAAAGCGGGTCCACTTATCTTAGTGTAGTGGGTTCATGTTTCGTGTGTCTGCGATTTAGCGGCTCCGCGGTTTAACAGCCCCATCGCCGTTCCTCATACGCGCTCCGGTGTGCTAACCTTTTTTCACGTTCCTTCCGGGGGAGGAAATGCGCCTGCGCCAGCCGGTTGTGACAACGAATTCAGATGAAGTCGTCTTTCTTCTCCGCGGCTGCCTTGACCGCGGATCGTCGGCGGAGTGGGAGGGGTTTGTTCATAGAGTTCACGGCACGGTGGCCTGTGCGGTTCTTCGCGCGGCGCGCCGCTGGACGATTCCGACCTCTGAGATGATTGACGCGATGGTAGAAGCCGTCTTTCTCCGCATGCGTCTTGACGATTTCGCAGTGCTGCGCCGGTTTCGGGGTAATCGGCCTGAAGGTCTTTTGGCTTACTTGCGCACAGTGGCCTTTGAAGTTGTGCAAGACGATTTTCTGGTCCGGCATGTGGAACAGCCGGCGCCCGCTGGAGCCCCGATGCTGGTGGGCAGGACGCTTCCGATGGAGCGGGATGTTCTTTTCGGCCGTATCGACACCTGTCTGCGGGAAGGCCCGGCGTTCCCCGGCAGCCGGCGCGCTCGTCAGCTCTTCTGGATGTATTACCGGCACGGGCTGACGGCACGAGCGACCGCGGAGATCCCATTCCTTCAGCTTTCGCAGCAGGAAGTAGAGAATACCATCCGGCAGCTCACGCGCCGGACGCAGGATTCTCTTGCGGGCAACACTGGCGTGAGGGCGGCCGAAGCTCCGGGCGGAAGCCTGTCCCTGAACGAGGGCGAGCCGTGAGATCTGAGGACGAACGGCACCTGACGCCCGAACAGATCGATCTGGCGGCCGGCATGCAAGACGCACCCGCTGAAGTTACGGCCCACCTCGAGAGTTGTCCGCAGTGTGCGGAGGCGGCGGATGCGAGCCGCCGCTTTCGTGCGCAACTCCACAGCCTGCGCGCGGGGAAAACGTCCTTGCGCGGAACGGAGTGTCCCGCGACCGAAGAACTGGCGCAACTGGCTGGAGGCGAACTCTCTGTGGAGCGCGTGGACTGGCTGTTGGAACATATAGCGGGGTGCGACTACTGCGGCGCCATGCTCGAGGCGGCCTTAGGCAGCGCAGCCTTGCGCGATTCCGATCTGCAGATGCTACAGCAACTGCGTACGGCCGAGCCGAATTGGCAGCATCGCACCGGGCTGGCCTATGCACGGAGCCGCCGTTGGGCCTGGCGTGCGGGATGCACAGGCAGTGCGGTTGCCGCGGCCATCCTGGCGGCACTGGTAGCTTCAGGGGCGACTCGATGGATCGCGGAGAGGGACGTGAGCGATTCCGAGCGCTTGATCGCAGGAGCCCGCGCCGTGCTCCGTCCGTTGACGCGCGCGGCCGGCGCGGTGTCACGAGCTGCCAGAGGAACGCGTTTGTATGGCGTCGTTCGCGGTGAGAAGCAATATCGCCGTCGCTAGATCACCGATAAAGCAGATAGGCGTCGCGGCGCTTCACGAAAGCCGCCAGAGAATCCACGAGTCTTTGTTGAATGGAGCGCGGATCTTCGCCTGCCTGCAACTCGCGGATCACTTCCTGGCTGCCGATGAGTTTACCGGACGCTGAAAAATCGAGCTTGCCCGGATAAAGCTTCTGCACCGCTGCCGCTACTTCCAGCCCCAGCCGCGTAGAATCGAAGAGCTCACGGTTCGTGACGACAAAGCGGACGCCCTCAATGCGCCTACCTTTGAAATTCGACTCTGTGGGAGTGAAGCTGGTGGCGTAAACGCGGACTCCTGGAATCAAGCGCTGATTGAGATACGCGGCCAGCGCGCGGCCGTTGACGAAATCCGCGCCCACTTGTTCAAAGGGCGCATCCGTTCCACGGCCGACCGACCAGTTCGTGATTGCCTCGATCAGGCACAGGCCAGGATACAACGTGGCCGCCTTCAGACTGCGCATATTGGGAGAAGGGTTGATCCATGGAAGTCCGGTGGAATCGAACCAATCGCCGCGTTCCCAACCTTTCATCGGAATCACAGTGAGTGCCGCGCCAATGTGGTTTTCGGCGTTGAACATTCGAGCCAGTTCACCGATCGTCATGCCGTGGCGTGCGGGGAGTCCGGGGAAGTAGCCTGCGAAAGATTGCTCGGCGGCATCGAGCAGCGGGCCTTCCACGTGGGTTCCGGTGATAGGGTTGGGGCGATCGAGCACGAAGAATGGAACGCCCGCTTTGGCTGCGGCTTCCATTGCATAGGCCATGGTAGTTTCGTATGTATAGAAGCGCGCGCCCACGTCCTGAATGTCGAAGACCAGCGCATCCAGGCCGCGGAGCATGTCGGGCGTGGGGCGAACCGTGCGTCCGTAGAGACTGAAGATGCGAATGCCGGTGGCCGGGTCCGTAGCATCAGAGATACCGGGGCGATCTTCGACGCCGGCGAATCCGTGCTCGGGCGAAAACAACGCCGTCACCTGTATACCGGCCTGCCGCATGGCATCGACGGTGCGCCGGCCTTCGCGATCGACGCCCGTCTGATTCGTGATGAGGCCTACGCGCTTGCCGCGCAGCGGCTGGAATTGTTCCTGCTCGAGAACGTCAATGCCCGTGAGTGTCTGCCCATTGCGGGCGACCACGCGATGCACACCGGCGCCGGTAAAGGTCTCGTTGTAGCCGGTGAGCGTGACCTTCTGCACTCCTACGCCAAACGACGCTGCCACAATGGTGGCCACTTTCGACCGCAGCGGAGTAATCGCCGGGCGCAGATCTGGGTGGACGCTGTTGGCCAGCAGGATGACGTACGACCGCGTGTAAGGGTCGATCCACATGGATGTGCCGGTGAAGCCGGTGTGGCCGTAGGAGCCGATGGGAAACAGCTCGCCCCGATTGCCTGAGTAGCGCGAATCGATGTCCCAGCCAAGACCGCGCAGAACAGGCTGATCCGGCGGGCTCTGCGGCTCGGTGAACTTTTCAACCGTAAGCGGGCTGAAGAGTCGGACGCCATCGAGTTCGCCGCCATTCAGCATCATCTGGGCATAGCGAGCCAGGTCATCAGCCGTGGAAAAGACGCCGGCATGGCCGGCAACTCCGCCCATGTAGCGTGCCGTTGGGTCATGCACCACGCCGCGCAACGGCGGGCCGTTCGGACTGAGGCGCTGCGTCGGGGCGATGTGCGGAATCAGCGCAGCCGGCGGCTGAAACATGGTCTCGTTCATGTGAAGCGGCAGGAAGATGTTCTGGCGCGCGTAATCGGAAAGCATCTGCCCGCTCAAGCGGTGAACGATTTCGCCCAGCAGGATGAAATTGATATCGCTATAGACGAAGTTCACGCCGGGCGGTCCTTCGGGCTTTTCTGTAGCGGCCAGATGAATGCCCGTCTTGTATCCGGTCCACGGCGGTTCGAGCGTCACATCCGGGCGCAGGCCGGAAAAGTGAGTGAACAGATTGCGCAGCGTGATGTCGCTGTGGCCACCCTGAAATTCGGGGATGTATTCGGTGACTTTGTCGTCGAGGCGGAACTTGCCCTGCTCGAAAAGCTTCATCAGAGAAGGCGTGGTAGCGAGCACTTTGGTGAGAGACGCGCAGTCGAAAATCGTATCGACTGTCATGGTTTCCGGGCGGGGCACCAGGGCGCGTTTGCCATATGCCTTGCGATAGACCACATGGCCGTCATGGCCCACAATCAGCACCGCGCCGGGAAGGCGTCCCTGCTCAATCGCCTGGTTGATGGTGTCATCCAGTGCCTTCGCGCCGGAAAAAGTTTGTGCGAACGCAGCGGCAGCGAGAAGCAGCGCGCACGAAACAACCTTCATATGCTCATCATAACGGGACGATGCACGCGAATGGCGTTATTCGACAACCACAACACGCGTTGTGATTTCCTCGCGCGGCAGCAGCGCTGACCAGTAGGCCACAATCTCGCGCACAGGCGGACGGCCTTCACCGAAGCCGGTAGCTCCGGGCGGGCCGTTTAACACCAACGGAATCAGTTCACGGGTGAAACGGTCAACTGCCGCGCGGTCAGAGCCGCGCACGCCGATTCGCAATTGCAACTCCGGCGGATCGAGATTAGGCGGCGCGGCGCTGCCGTGACATGCGTTGACCCCGAAGTACTCGGTGTAGATTTCATCGAAGGTCAGGCCGAGCCGTTCCAGCCGCTCGCGCACGATGCGGTCGGCCGCGCGCGCTTTGGCCAGTGCCTGCGGCCACGAATAAACGAGCGTGCCGACCGCTTTCCAGCCGTTCATATAGGCAATGGAAAGCTTCAGCGTAGGCGGGCGCGGCGCACCGCGAATGCCGGTGACGCGGACACGATCCGGACCAGCATCTTCCAGACGAATGCTGGTGAAATCGGCGATGCAGTCCGGTGTGATGTAGTTCTTGGGATCGCCCAGTTCGTAGAGAAGCTGTTCCTTGATGCCGGCTAGGTTGACGCGTCCCCCGGCGGCGGGATGCTTGGTCACTTGAAACGTGCCATCTGGCTCAGCTTCGATGATCGGGTAGCCGATGCCGGCCATATCGGGAATACTTTCCCAATCCACCTGGCAATTGCCGCCGGTGGCCTGCGCGCCGCATTCGATGATATGGCCCGCGATGGTCCCGGCCGCGAGTTTCGCATACTCATCGGCCTTCCAGCCAAAGCGGTGAACCATAGGGGCAAGCGCAAGAGCGGTATCAGTGGAGCGGCCGGCGATCACCACATGCGCGCCTGTGGCGAGGGCCTCGGCCAACGGGAACGCGCCGATGTACGCGTTGGCGCTGAGAATGCGATCGCGAATAACCCGGAGCGGTTCGCCCGAATCCATATCGGGCATCTGGTAGCCCTTGGCAAGAAATTCATCCAGGCGCGGAAAAACGTCGTCGCCCAAAACCACCGCCACCTTCAGGCCCGGTGCGAGCCGCACCACCTCGCGCGCGCACGCCACGGGGTTGACGCCTCCGGCATTCGCGATGACGGTGACGCCGCGCTCGCGGATCATTTTCGCGATACGCGCGATCAGCGGCGGAAAGTCGCGCGCGTATCCCAAATTCGGATCGGCCAGCTTCTGCTTCTGCAGAATCGACATCGTGATCTCGGCCAGATAGTCGAGCGCCAGATAGTCGATGGGGCCCTGTTCCACCAGGCGCACCGGCGCTTCCAGCCAATCGCCCCAGAAACCCTGCCCGTTGGCGATGCGAATCATGAGTGCGGCGGACCTCCTGATGGCTTGTCAGACTGGCTCGCGGTGCCGGCATTCTCCAGGCATGCATCGAGCGCAAACGACAGCACTTTGCGCGAGTCGAGTGGGTCGATTACGGCGTCGCAGTGGCCGCGCGCGGCGGCGTACCGTGCGTCGAGCCAGTTCTCGTAATCGTTGCGCGTCTTCTCGATCTCCTCGCGCAGATCTTCGGGAAGTTTGCCGCCCTTGTGTTTTTCGAGCTCGGCGGAATAGAGCGCCACTACGGCCGAATCTCCCTCCATTACGCCGATGCGCGCCGTCGGCCAACTGAATGTGAAGTTGGGATCGAAACCCTGGCCGGCCATTGCGTAATATCCCGCGCCGCTCGCATGATTCAGCGTCAATACAATCTTGGGAACCGTGGCGCAGGACATGGTTTCCACCATTTCCGCGCCGGCTCGGATGATGCCTTCGCGCTCCGCCTCTGGTCCCACCATAAAGCCGGAAACATCTTGCAGGTAAATCAGCGGGTGGCGAAGCCGGTCGCTCGTTTCCACGAAGTACGCCACCTTGCGGGCCGTTTCCGTGTAGACGATGCCGCCAATGCGCGGCTTACCTTCGCCCTTGAGGAAGCCGCGGCGGTTGGCGATCAAAGCGACGGCACGGCCCGCCAGGCGCGCGTTCGCGCAGAGCATCTCCGGAGCGAATTCGGGCTGAAACTCGACGAAATCGCCGGCATCAAAGATGCGCGAGATCACATCCTCCATTTCGTAGGGAAGGCGATGGTCCGTCGGTAGCACTTCATACAGCCCTTCGACATCGCGCGCGGACAGCCGTGCGGCCGGACTCGTAGCAGGCTCGGGCAACTGGCGGAAGCGTTCCCGGATGCGCTGCAGGCAATCGGCGTCGTTCGCAGCCATGTAATGCGCTACGCCGCTCACTGCGGTATGCAGGCGCGCGCCGCCGAGAGACTCGGTGTCAATGACCTGACCCGTCGCGCCTTTGACCAGATTCGGTCCGCCCAGGCCCATGAAACTCGTGCCTTCCACCATGATGATGACGTCGCTCAGCGCCGGAAGGTACGCGCCGCCCGCGATGCACGGGCCCATGACGGCCGCCACCTGTGGGATGCGCAGCCTGCGGCGCATCAGCGAATTATAGTAGAAGATGCGTCCGGCGCCGTATTGCCCGGGAAAAATGCCGTCCTGGTAGGGCAGGTTCACACCCGCCGAATCCACCAGGTAGACGATGGGCAGGTGGTTCCGCATGGCAATTTCCTGCGCGCGGAGAATCTTGGTGATGGTCTCCGGCCACCACGCTCCCGCTTTGACGGTAGCGTCATTGGCCACGATGACGGCCGGACGTCCTTCAATGCGGCTTAGGCCGGTGACCACGCCAGCCGAGGGAGCACCACCGTCGTAACGGTCATAGGCAATGAGCAGGCCGATCTCGAGAAAGAACGCGCCAGCGTCGATTAGTGCCGCGATGCGCTCACGCGCGGTCATCTTACCGGCGCGGTGCTGGCGATCGATTCGGGCAGGCCCACCGCCCATGCGCAGGCGATCTTCGAGTTTGTGAAGCTGCTCGACAAGCAAGCGCATGTGCGCACTGCGAGCGAGCTTCGAAGTGGCATCGGCGTGAGTGTCCACAGTCCCGAGTATTTATTGTCCCATGCGCCGCCTGCCGCGAGGCGGGAATGATACGATTCGTGCATGATGGGGCACAAGCTCGATCTATTCCGCGCGGCGATGAGGGCTTCTCTTCTGCTGGGATGTGCCGCGAGTTTGACCGCTGCTCCCGCACCGGGCGCCGCCGGGTTGATGTGGCTCACCAGCTACGCCGGCCGATCGACCAACAGCGCCGTTCATGACCGCCGGTTTGACACCCTGCTGAATCGAGCCGTACCGCGGGTTCGACTTTATCTGGGACTGACGAAGAGCCACGCGCGACAGCCGCTCGAAGAAGCCGTCCGGAAACTGCTTGAGGGACGTCCGGAGTTAGTCGCGGTCCGGCAGGAGCGTTACGTGATACTCTCGGCCTGCCGCGCGCCATCGTGTGCCGAAAAATCTTTTCTGTGGGTCGACACAGAGGTGGGGCTGGTCATCGGCGCCGTCGTGCATTACTACTTTCAGGACCTACGCTCCACGCACCGGCCCTTGTTATTGGTTTTCTCGAATCAGATCGATTCCGGCAACATGCCGGAATCGTTTCGCTATGACTTGAACAACTGGCTCACCGCGCACAAGCTGGCGATTGCGGCCCACCGCTTTGTAGGCTCCGCCGGCGTAGTGGCGCACTACTGACACTTTATCGGGAGAAGGGCCGCGGCACACGGCGTAGCGGCCCGGCACGTAAAGAAACTTACCGGCGCCGCTCGCTAGAGGGTGGCGTGACACCTTTCAACCGCAGATAAACCGCCATGTAGCCGTACTCTTCGTTGTCGTGTATGGTGTTTCCAGTCAGGACGCCCAGCTTGGTGCGCTGGCCGCCGCGGCCGGGAAGCATCTGCGTGGCATTGGCATCCGTGAGCGACCCGTATGCTTTGTCGCATTCGTCAAAGGAAGCTTTAAACGCAGCAACCAACTCCGCTTTGGTCTTCTTCGATGCGGCGTCGGGCTGTTTTGCTTGTCCATTCACGGCCGAGCAGGTGCGGGTCTGGGCATCGGCAACGTGCGCCACAAGTGCGCTGAAGGTTCGGATTTCAGGTGTGGGCTTGAAATCGTAGTCGGCTTCCGGCATCGCTTCCGCAGCGCCTTCGAGGTTGCGCTTGATGCTGTTGTAGGCTTGCTGAGCCTCAGAACTCAATGGGTTGGCGTTTTGCGCCTGTAGCGCGGAAGCGCCCGCGAGCACGGAGATCAGCGTGACGGCAAAGTATCGAATCATTAGGTATCTCCCTGTTACTGGAATGGATTATTTGAAGCCGTAGGTTATTATCCCACTGGCAAGCACTGCGAACAGGTTGAAAGAGAACTCAAGGTGCGACCTGGACCACCAGATCTTGTGTTTGCTGATGACCCTTCTGGTCCGCGATCGTTAGTTTATAGGTGGTCGTTGCCTTGGGGTGGATCTCCAGGCAGCGGCTGAGCGATGGCCCGATGTCGCCCACCGGCGGCTCGATGCGCACGGTGGCGGCGTTGGCCGCGCCATAGCAGATTAGCGTGCGCTCGCCTCTATGGATCGCGCTCGGCGAGGCATAAAACGAGAGGATCTTGAGCTCATCGCCGCCCGTCATTTCCACGACCTTCGCGGCTTGTCTGGCTTCCTCGGCTTGCGCTTCCGCCGCGATGCGCCGGTTTGACGACCAGCGCGAATAGAAGATCCAGCCGCAATAAACCAGAGCAATGATCACGCCGGCTGAGGTGTACGGAAGGATGGAGCGAATTGTACTCGTTACCCGGCCTTCCACGGTGTTAATCCATTTTGTAAATTGTCAGCCCGGAAAGCAGCTTCGGGTAAAAATCGGTCGATTTCTGCGGCATCACCCCGCCGCCGAACGACGTTTCGGCCACCTGTTCGATGGACGTTGGCTTCAGCAGGAAAGCGATCTGCGCGGTCCCCTTGCGAGCCTCTTCCACAGCGGCGTCGATGCCGCGGATATACCGCAAGTGCTTCTCATCACGTACCGCGTCTTCCGTGATGCCCAAAGCGCGCCCCAGCACGCGCTCATGCAGGATGCGCACATCCAGCGCGCCGCGACCGTGCCGTTCCTCCAGCAGGAAAAGCTGGTTGCCCACGGCCGCGCCGAGAATGGAGCGGTCTTTTTTTTCGGCCCAGGCATGCTTCAGACGCTCCAGTGAATCGATCTGGTGCACGTCAAAACCTTCGGCCTTTATGCGCGTAAGTTTGTCTGGAACGCTCTGCGAGTCGAGGCCGCTTACCAGGCGGTGCGTGGCCAGAATCTTCAACCCCGGCGAATGCATGTTGACGAACGTCATCATCACCCGGTCCGCCCCCGGCAGGTCCGGATGACTGCCGCGGAAAGCGAGCGCGGTCTCATAGCGGTGATGACCATCGGCAATTAGAAGCTTTTTGTCGCGCATTAATTGCTGGATGCGCGCGGCACCCGCGATTTTCCACATGCGGTGGATGGTGCCGTATTCATCCTCAACATCAGCCAGCGGCGCGGATTGAGCAGCCTGGTCCAGCAGCGCGTCAATCTCACCGGCCGGGTCAGGATACAGCATGAAGATCTGCCCGTAATGCGCGTGTGTATGACACAGCAGCTCCATGCGGTCTTTTTTGGGGCCGGAAAGCGTCTGTTCGTGACGGTGTACGACTCCCGCGGAATACTCCTCCACCGCGCCCAGTGCGATGAAGCCCTTGCGCACCAGACGCTCGCCCGTGTCAGGAACGGTGAACTCCTGGAAATACGGAAAGATGCCCGCTTCGTCGTCGCGGGCCAGGACCCCAGCCGCAATCCACTCCCGCAAATGCGCCGCGGCACGGGTGTAGACGTTCTCCTTGGGCGAATCGGCGGGCTGCCGCGCGCCCAGAATCACCCGCACCAGGTTGTACGGGCTCAGCGACAAGTACCGGCTTTGCATGGCCGGAGAGATCTTGTCATAAGGCTGGGTGACGAGGTTCTCCAGCGGCCCAGCCTTTTCCGTGTACCGGAATGGTTGAAACGGGTAGATTTGCGCCAAGTCTCAGAATACCCAAGTCCGCTTTACTTCGCGAGCACCGGCAAATCCGGTTGCCGTTTCACCACGCCGGATTTGGCTTCGTCAATATTTACGTTGTACTCCGTGAGGATCTGACCCGTCACCTGCTCCAGATTGGTGCGCGCTCGGACGTACTGATTGAGTGCATCGACTTCGGCCAGCTTGCGCGTCACATCGTCGCGCTCCACCAGCACGACATCGAGGAAGCTCGATGTGCCCAGCTCGTATTTGCGCCGCGCACCAGCCAATGTCTGGTCCTGGAGTTTGCGCGCTTCCACGCTGGTCTCATAGGCCGAGCGTGCCTGCGAGAGAGCTACGCTGGTGTTCACGACGTTCAGCTTGATGTTGTTCTCCAGTTGCTTATCCTGAATCTGCTGCTGGCGGTAATTCAACTCGTCGGTGATCAAGTCAGCCTGCGCCGCGCGGTTGCGAATCGGGATGTTGAGCTGGAAACCCACGCTATAGTTCGGAAACTTGCGCGTAAACAACTGGTTCAGGACCGACCCATATCCGCCCAGGAAGAACTGATTGACATCGCCGGGTGTGCGGGTGAGCAAAGACGTGACGCCATCGTTGGTCACCGGCACGGGCAGAGTGTTCACCTGTCCGGCGAGGCCGCTGTTAGAAGCATTGGCGAATACCTGCAGCGTGGGTAGCAGGGCATTCTTAGTGCCCAGCATGCTGATGCGCGAATCCTCCAGTCCCACGCGGCTCTGTTCGACTTCGGGCCGGCTAGCGAGAGCTTCAGAGACCAAGTCTTGAATAGGCCGCACCGGCTCCTGATCCGGAATCTCGATCTGGTCGGTCGGGATGATCCGCGCGGATTGAACGTCAAGACTATCCACGCCGCCGCGCGTCAGCACGCTCTTCAGAATCATTTCCTGCTGCAGAACCTGCGTCTCGGCGGTAGTGACGTCCTGTTGGGCGGATTTCATTTCCGCCTCGGCCTGAATAATGTCATAGGGCGCGATCGCGCCGAGTTCCGCGCGCCGTTTGTTGTCCTGGTAGAGCTTGGTGTTCAAATCGAGCGATTGCTGCTTCACCTTAAGGCTTTCATCGAACGATACCAGGTCCCAGTAAAGATTCACCACATTGGTGACTGTGGCGATCACCTGCTGTTTGAACGCCAGATCGGAGATGTGAATCTGGTTTTTGGCAATGCGGATGGCGCGGTTGTTCACCGCTAGGCCGAAGCCCTGCAGCAGATTTTGCGTGATGCTGAATTGCAGGTTGGCGCTGGTGGTGGGGTTGAAATCGTTGTTGGGCGAATTCTGCTCCAGGCCGATGGTGTTGCCCATTCCGAGCGACATGGTGGTTCCCGTCAGAAAGCCCTTCTGAATTCCATAAGTCAGGCCTTTGTATTGAGTTACCAGGAAGTTTGTTCCCGTCACGAAGCTGCTGGTTTGCGGCGAGGTGGAATGCGTGAAGTTGCCGTCGACGAAAAACACCGGGTCCAGATTGGGAATCGCGGAGCCGGCCAACTGCACATTGAGGCCGCTCAGTACGCCGCCCTGGCCGCCGCCGCTGCTGGTGGCTCCAGTCCCCAAAGAATTGGCTCCGGAGAGCACGCCTAGCGAAGCGGAAGACGGGCCCGTCGAGATGCTATTCGAAACATTGCGAAGCAACTGCCCTGCGCTCGCTCGCTGGAGATTGACGTCGGACAGCTTAGGGTTCAGACGCGCGTATTCCAGATCCAGGTTGTTTTCGAGCGCCAGCGCGATGGCATCCCGCAAGGAAAGGTAAATGTTACCGGCCCGCATCAACCTCTGCAGTCGGGGCGAGTCCTGGAAGCTGATCCTCGGAACCGGGTGCGGGCGGTAATCGTGAGTAAAGGTGGACCAGAAGCCGCTATCCCCACCAGTAATCTCCGGGGTCTGCCCGAAACCGGGAAACACCAGGAACACGCACAAGAATGGCACAACAAGAAATCTGTTTAACGACATAAGCGATTAGTCCTATTATGGCGGCAACTCGATGGCCAAAAGGCGCCCCGGCCTAAGTCCTTCCCTTCGAAATACGTCGAACCGGCGGGCAAAGTTCGAAAATCACCGAACTGTCCGTTTTTGGGACGCTGCCTTCACCCGCGCGACACTCCGCGAAACCCCCAGCGGCGGTAAAGTAGTCACTAGTAGTATGCGAAAGGTCCTGCTGGCGTTTCTGGTTTTGGCCTGCATGGCTTGGGCGGCCACCATCAAGCTATATCTGAGGGATGGAAGCTACCAGCTTGCGCGGGAATACCAGGTGGAAAAGGACCGCGTTCGCTACTACAGCGTCGAGCGCAGCCAGTGGGAAGAGATCCCGCTGAATCTGATCGACCTGAAGCGCACCCAGTCCGAAGCCTCCGCCCACCAGGCGGAAATGGAGAAGGAAGCTAAGGTCATCTCCGAAGAGGACAAGGTGGAGCGCGAGATGAAAGCGGAGGTCTCGCGGATTCCGCAGGATCCGGGCGTCTATTGGATCGAAGGCAAGGACACCAAGGTTCTGCCGGCGGCTGAATCAGCCGTACATACCAACAAGGGAAGGTCGATTCTGAAGGCGCTGGCGCCCGTCCCGATCGTTTCCGGCAAGGGCTGGCTGGAACTGGACGGTGCGCACTCGAAGAACGTCTTCACCAACCCTGAGCAGGAGTTCTTCCTCCAGCTTTCCGACATGGAGCGCTTCGGCATCGCGAAGCTGACTCCCAAAGGAAACGTGCGGATTGTCGAGAACATCACATTCATGCCCGTCACCAAGGAAGTCGTAGAGCAGCCGGACATGGTCGAAACGTTCACCCGCCAGCTCGCGCCAAATGGTCTCTACAAGATCTGGTCTAAGGAACCCATGCCGGCGGGTGAGTACGCCGTGATCCAATACACGGAAGGCAAGCTCGATATGCAGGTGTGGGATTTTGCGATCCAACCTGCCGTACCCAAAAAATAGCGGCCGGCTTCCGCAGTTTCCAAGAGGCGACGGGCATTTCGCGACCCGCCGCCAATCTCGCGTTTTAGAGAACTTCGTCTGACCAGTCCTGAAGAACCTGCTTCACCTTGGTCATGAACTGATCGGCCAGCGCGCCATCGATCAGCCGATGGTCAAAGCTCAGGGAAAGATGACAGATGGAGCGGATGGCAATGGCGTCATCAATGACGACTGGAGTTTTGTCTACCGTGCCGACTCCCATGATGGCCACCTGCGGCTGGTTAATGACAGGTGTTCCTACCATACTGCCGAAACTGCCGAAGTTGGTGATGGAGAACGTGCCGCCCAAAACTTCCTCGGGCTTGAGCTGGCGGGAACGGGCGCGCGAGGCCAGATCGACAATCGAGCGCTGCAAACCGAGCACGTTCTTTTCGTCGGCGCCGCGGATCACCGGAACAATCAGTCCGTTCTCGAGCGCAACCGCGATTCCGATGTTGATCTCGTTGTGGTAGACGATGTTCGTTCCGTCAATGGAAGCGTTCACTAACGGGAAGTGCCGCAGCGCCACTACCGCCGCGCGCGTGATGAATGGCAAGTAGGTGAGCGAAAAGCCGTAGCGCGATTGGAACTCAGCCTTGTTGCGCTCGCGGGTTTTGGCGACCTTCGTCATATCCACGCGATGGATGGTGGTCACGTGCGGAGAAGTGCGCTTGGAAAGCACCATGTGCTCGGCGATCTTGATCCGCATGGTGCTCATGGGCTCGATGCGGGTCTTAGCCTGACCAGCGGGCGCGAGCGGCGATAGGGTTTCGACGGACGGCGCCGGCATCGCCGCAGCGGCTGCGGGAGTTGCTGGAGCGGCGGCCTGCGCCGGCTGTTGCGCCAGGTATGCTTCCACGTCCTGCTTGGTGACGCGGCCGCCTGCGCCGGTTCCACGAACGCGACTCAGGTCGATATTGTTCTCACGCGCCATCTTCCGTACCAGCGGAGATAGCGGGCCCGCGGGCTCGCCAGCACTTGCGGCTTCTTCGGCGCGGGGCGCGGGCGCGGCGGCGACCGGCGCTGGAGCGGGAGGCGGCGGAGCCTGCGGTGGAGGAGGCGCGGGAGCGGCCGCTGCCGGTTGCGGCGGCGGAGCCGCGGGCTTTGCGGCAGCCGGTTGGGCGGGCGCAGGCGCCGCGGCCGATCCGCCGTCTTCGATTCGCGCCACCACGGTATTGATCCCGACCGTCTTCCCTTCCTCTACCAGCACTTCCCGAAGCGTGCCGGCCGCGGGGGAGGGAATCTCCGTGTCCACTTTGTCAGTAGAGATTTCAAACAACGGCTCATCGCGCTCGACTTTTTCGCCGGGCTTCTTGAGCCACTTGGTCAGCGTACCTTCCACAATGCTTTCGCCCATCTGGGGCATTACGACGTCGGTCATATCAGTTCTCTCTCTCCGGAGTGGCGAGGACAGGCGTTTCGCTCAAAACCTCGCAATCAAAAACGCGGCCGAAATGAACGGCCAGACTTTGCGAAACTTCTTCGAGACCGGCACGGCAACCAAGTCGAGCCATCGAGGTCACCGGTTTCGTCAGCCCGCACGGAACAATGTATTGGAAGTACTGCAAATCGGTGGACACATTCAGCGCAAAACCGTGCGAGGTGACCCAGCGGCTGATGTGGACGCCGATCGCTGCGATCTTCTGCTCGCCCACCCACACGCCGGTCAGGTTAGGAATGCGGCCCGCCGCGATATCGAAATCGGCGAGCATGTCAATGATCACTTGCTCAATGCCGCGCACGTACGCGCGGACGTCGCGCTTCCATTCATTTAAATCGAGGATCGGATAGCCGACCAACTGACCGGGTCCGTGATACGTCACATCGCCGCCGCGATCCACCGGGTAAAACGAAATGCCGGCGCGCCGCAGCACTTCATCGCTTGCCAGCAGGTTTTCCAGGTGGCCGTTGCGGCCGAGAGTGATGACGTGCGGGTGCTCGACCAGCAGAAGCTGATCAGGAATCAGCCCCTGCTTGCGCTCATTCGCGAGCTGTCGTTGGAGTTCGAGCGCCTGGCCGTAATCCATGCGCCCAAGTTCCCGCACGCAACAACTACGCATTGATGGAAAGCCCGTAAACCGCGTTGAACGCCTCGCCCACCGCTTCGTAGAGCGTGGGATGGGCATGGATGGTGTGCATCATGGTCTCGACCGTGGCTTCTGCTTCCATCGCGGTCACCGCTTCAGCGATCAACTCAAATGCCTCCGGACCGATGATGTGCACGCCCAGAATTTCGCCGTACTGCTCGTCGGCGACCACCTTGATAAAGCCATCGTGATTCCCCAGGATGGTGGCGCGGCTGTTACCCGCGAACGGAAAACGCCCAACCTTCACTTTGCGTCCCTGGGCACGCGCCTGGGCCTCGGTAAGTCCTACGCTGCCGATGCCCGGCTCGGTATACGTGCAGCCCGGGATTCGATTCTTATTGATGGGCACAGCGGGCTTGCCGGCAATATGGGCTACCGCGACCATGCCTTCCATCGTGGCTACGTGCGCCAGTTGGGGCGTTCCGGCTACGACATCGCCGATCGCGTAGACGTTCGGTTCGGCGGTGCGCTGATAGGGGTCCACTTTGATGAAGCCGCGTTCGAGCTCCACCTTCGTATTTTCGAGGCCGATGTTTTCCGAATTGGGCTTGCGGCCCACCGCGACGAGCAGCTTCTCAGCCTCCAGCTTCTCCTGCTTGCCGTCTTTGGTAGTCAGCGTGAGGGAGATGCACTTGCCGACCTTCTGGATGTTTTCGGCACGCGCGCCGGTTTCGACGCGAATTTTCTGTTTCCGGAACGCGCGTTCAAGTTCCTTCGAAACATCCTCGTCTTCCACCGGCACGATGCGGGGAAGCATCTCGATGACGGTCACCTCTGTCCCAAAGCGGCGGAAGATCGATGCGAATTCCACACCCACGGCGCCAGCGCCGATAATGATCATGCTCTTGGGCACGGCGGTGAGATCGAGAATCTCGATATTCGTAAGGATGGTTTCCGGATCGGGCTTGAGGCCGGGAAGCATGCGCGCTTCCGAACCGGTGGCGATCAGAATATTGCGCGCTTCAAGCGTCTGTCCGCCGGAATCGGATTTCACTTCGACCTTGCCGCCGCCCTTCAGCGTGGCGTAGCCGGTGATGCGCTCCACCTTGGCGCGCTTGAGCAGCATCGCAACGCCGTTGGAGTGCTTGTTGACGATGCCGTCTTTGCGCTCCTTCACCTTCGGATAATCGAGGCTCGGATTCTCGCAGCGGAATCCATCTTTATCGGGATGGAGGAAATGCTCCCAGATGTCCGCGGTATGCAGCAGCGTCTTGGTGGGGATGCATCCCACCAGCAGGCATGTGCCGCCGAGTTTCGGCTGTTTTTCAACAAGAGCCGTCTTTAATCCGTATTGGCCGGCGCGAATGGCAGCGGAGTAGCCGCCGGGACCACTCCCAATGACAATGAGATCGTAAGGCACTTTTTTAATCATAAGGCGCGCGGAGGTCCCGCCGCCACAGGGCTGTTGTGAAGAATGAGAGCTGCTGAATTGTGCCGCGCCAGATTCCCGCGACTTAACCGACGATCCAGCCGTCCGCAAGCTGAATCACGCGGTGCGCATATGCGGCGTTGGCCTCCGAGTGCGTCACCTGGACAATGGTAGCGCCTTCCTCGTTCAGCTTCTTGAACAGCTCCATGATTTCTTTGCCTTGACTGGAGTGCAAGTTGCCGGTTGGCTCGTCGGCCAGGATCAGCTTCGGATTCGCAATCACCGCCCGTGCGACCGCCACAAGCTGCTGCTGGCCGCCAGAGAGTTGGCTGGGGTAGAGGTCTCGTTTGCCGACGATGTGGAAGCGGTCGAGCGCATCACACACAATTGCCGCCCGCTCGGCGCTCTTTACGTTCCGGTAGGAGAGCGGAATGTCCAGGTTCTCGTATACGGTCAGATTGTCGATCAGGTGGTAACTCTGAAAAACGAATCCGATGTACTTCTTGTTCAGCTCCACGCGCTCCTTCGGTTTCATGCGGTGGACCATATGATGGAAGAACTCGAACTCACCAGTCCAGGAGCCGTCGAGCATTCCGAGGATACTCAGGAGGGTCGATTTCCCCGCTCCGGAAGGACCCATGATGGTGAGGAATTCACCTTCCCGGATTTCCAGATTGATGCGGCGCAGAACATAACTTCGGCCGTACCCGCCCTCGTAGAACTTCTCCACATTGCGCAGCGTAATCATGATCGTTGAGGCGCTCCCGCCCTGCTGCTCCGCCGGGAACGCTGCCTGTCGTTGCGGTTCTACCATGCGAGCGGTCTACCACCCGGAGGGCTTCCGGTGCCGGCTCCAGGTGGAGTGAATCGAGATGCCGCCGTTCACATTCCGAACCTGAATCTGCACGCCGCCGCCCTTAATTACCGCGCGCAGGCGTTGACCACCCCCGGCCGGCAGAGCCTCTCCGACATCGGAAGAAATTCCGCCGCTCAGGTTCTGAGCGATCAGGCTGGCGCCGGCATCGCGCGGGATCGAAAGCACGATGGGACCATTCACCGAACTGAGCGAAATTGGCTTCGAGGGGCTCACCCGATGAAAATCGGCCTCCAGTTGTCCATTGATGGTGGAGAGTTCCGCCTGGCCTTCGAGCCTTTCCGCCTTGATACTGCCGTTGATGGCGGTGGCCTTCACCGGTCCGGTGAGGTCCTTGAGCGAAAGCCCGCCGTTCACCAGGCGCACGCCCTCCAACTTGGCGGTACGCGGCACCGTGATGTGATATTCGACGCTGGCAGGTTGTTCCGGGTCCGCGGCTGAGTATTGCGTGCGAATCGAAAGCGAGTCGCAAGTGGAATCGACTACAATGCGCGCGTCGTCAAGACGCTTCGCGTCCGGGGCGGTCTTGGTTGCTTCGACCCGCACTTCATCCCGATCCCATCCCGTAATCTGCACGTCACCGTAGAGATTATCGATGGCGACGCGCCCCCCCGCCGCAAGCGAGTACGTGTGATGGAACTCCTGGTGCGGCCCGGCTGCACCCATTGCGTACAGCACGCTCCCCACCGCCACGAACAACAGAGAGGCCCACTTCCCCACGACGAACATAATTGCCTCCGAGAAGCAGAAGGTATCCCATGGCCCCAGCGCAGCCCGACTGCGCACTAATTTTTCGCCGATTCCATGTTTTCTTCCACGATCTGCCCATCGAACAGCCGGATGGTCCGGTCGGCGAATTCTTCATATCGCGGATCGTGGGTCACCATGCAAATGGTTGAACCTGCTTGATGCAGCTCGCGCAGCAGACTCATCACTGCCTCGCCATTTGCCGAATCCAGGTTGCCGGTGGGCTCATCCGCCAGCAGGATCAGCGGATCACCGCTCAGAGCACGTGCTACCGCAACACGCTGCTGCTGGCCGCCCGAAAGCTGTGACGGGTAATGCTTCATGCGGTGCGACATACCGACGCGCTCCAATGATTCCTGCACGCGCCGCTTGCGCTCCGAAGAGGGCATGCCCCGATAGGTCAAAGGCAGCTCGACGTTCTCATAGACCGTAAGATCGCCGATCAGATTGAATGCCTGGAAAATGAACCCGATCTCGCGATTGCGAATCCGCGCCCGTTCGGAAAGCTTGAGACCCGTCACGGATTTGCCGTTCAGGTAATAGGCCCCGTCGGTGGGCGTATCGAGCAGGCCCATGATGGCGAGCAGGGTGGACTTCCCGCAGCCCGAGGGGCCGGCGATCGAAAGATACTCCCCCTTCTTGACGTCGAAGTGAATTCCCGATAACGCGTGCGTCTCTACCTCATCCGTTACGAAGACCTTGCTTACACTATCCAGACGAATCAGCGGTTGGGAACCGTTTTCCATGGTCTCTACCTCGTTACGAGAATTCCGGGCCTTTCGTTCAATCGATTCAAGCTCACTCGTTCAATTCAATCGAATGCGGTCGTAGTTATCGTAAGCGGACATGTCTGAGAGAATGACGCGGTCTCCCGCCTTGAGCCCGTCTTTGATCTCGATATAACTTACCGAAGTACGGCCAAGTTGCACTTTTACACGGTTGGCGTACTTGCCGTCCGGCTCCAGCTTGAAGAGCTGTACCGTGCTGTCCGCATTGCCATAAACCGGGCGGCCGACGTATAACACATCATTGAGTAGCTCCAACTCGATTGTCCCATCCACACTCAGATCGGGACGGGCACTCGGCGGAAGCGGACCCTGTAACTTGACGTCTACCGTAACGGTACCGTTTAGAACCGACGGATCAATGCGGGATACGTGGCCATTGATCAAGCCATTCCTCGTATCGATAACAGCCGCTTGGCCGATCGCGACGTCTTTTACTTGCGTCTCCGCAATCTTCAATTCGGCCTTCAACTTGGAAGGCTGTGCCACCTTGCCGAGCGGCGTACCGGCTGTCACTTTCTGGCCGACTTCCACCGGCGTGGGAAGCTGCTGGAGCATGCCCTCGGCGCCGGCGGTCACCTTCAACTGGTTCACCTGGCTTTGTTTCAGCTTGTATTCGGCGCGAAGCTGCTCGACTTTGACCTGCTGTGAGGCCAGTTGGGCAGCGACGGCGTCTTTATCAATCGCCAGGCGTTGCTGTTCAATCTTGTAGCGGTTGGCCAGCTCGCTTGCCTTCACCGCGGAAATCTTCGCATCCACATCGGCGAACAGCCCTTCCTTGGAAAGCGCCGCGTCGCGATCGGCCTGCAGTTTGGCGGTATTGTAATCCGACCCTACTTGAGCGGCCGTGGATTGCAGATCAAGATTCTGTTTCTCCAGGGTCACTTTGAGGTTGCTGTAGTCGGCTTCGGCCACCTTCAGAGCGTATTGGGCATCGAGCAGCGCCGTTTCCAGCTCCGGATTCGTCAGAATCATCACCACCGTGTTGGGCTTTACAGGTGTTCCTGGCTCAACCAGAATGCGCTCCACCCTCCCGTCCGTCGACGCGGGAATCAGCAGCGTTTCCTCCGGAACCAGCGTGCCCAGACCATGCACCTCCCGCCGCATCGAGCCGCGCTTTACGGTGTCGATCCAGGGAGTCGAAGCGTCCATCGTGGGCGCCGCCGGCTTGAGCTTGGTGAATCCGATGGTGATGGCGGGAACCGCCACCACAACAATCGTCCCTATAATGATCCGGCGAATCAGCCGTTTCCTGCCCGCATCTTTACGTGGTATATCCATGAAACCAATTGCCGGACCGGGAAACCGCACGGATCCTGCCAATTCCCGTCTGGTCTAACATTATGACTGTTATACCGCAAGAACGTGAGGCACCCCGGAGAGGTGTCCGTTATTGGGACCACTTGTGCCGCGCCCGGACAACTTCCCGCTGTACTGGCGAGTGCCAGGGACATGGTAGCGTCCGTGCGGAGTATCGACTAGGGCAGAACCCCTTATTCGGGCAGTGGTTGGTCTTTGGTTTCGGGCGCAAACGGCAACGCGGCCAGCCCGACCAGGAACACCAGGCACATGGTCACGCCCGCGAACCGCATGGCATCGGGACCGTGGAATACGCGGCTGGTGAGCAGCCCGAGCGAGAGCGGACCTACCGCCGCTACCAGCCGGCCTACGTTATAGCAGAAGCTGGTGCCGGTGCTGCGCAAGCGAGTCGGGAACAATTCCGGCAGGTAGATGGCGTAGCCGCCAAACAGCGAGAGTTGGGCAAAACCCATCAGGGGAATCATCCAGAAGATCTGGCTGGTCTCCCGCAACTGCCAGAATGTATAGGCGGTGATCACCATGGCCGCGATAAAGCTGACCGCGAATGCCTTTCGGCGATTGGTGTACTGCGTCAGGTACGTAAAGGCGTAGACGCCGAAGAAGCACCCCAGATTTTGGAGCAGTGACGTGATGCCGATCCACGTGGTGACTTTGCCGGCCAATTCGGTACCCGTATAGCCTTGGGCCCGGAAGGTGTTCTCCAGGACAGGCCGCAGCAGATCGTAGCTGAAGAATCCAATACCCCAGAGCCCCACCACGCCGGCAAATGCCAGGAGCAGCCCGACGATGGAATTGTGTCTCCAGCGCGGATGCGACAAAAGATCGGTGAACGATCCCAGTTTTTGCTTGGCCGCACGCGCCTTCAGCCACTGTTCCGGCTCTTTGAGCTTTTTGAACACCACGAGCGCCAGCGGAGCCGGCAGCGCACCCGCCAGGAACATGAGCCTCCAGGCGCTGGCGATGGCGCCGGATTGCTCCAACTCGCCCAGGAAAATTCCGGTCAGCGCCGCCATCATGTTGCCAACGGCCGACAACGCCTGCACCAGCCCCAGCGCGAAGGGCCGCGCGCGTTCCGGCATCACTTCCGCTACCAGGGCCACGCCTACGGCAAATTGCCCACCAACGCCCAGGCCGCAGAGGAAACGGTAGAGGTTGAAGTCCCAGAGGCCGACGGCGAATACGCTCAAGCCGGTGAAGATCGAGTAGAACAGGATCGTCAGGATCATGGTCTTGACGCGTCCCAGGCGATCTCCGAGAATTCCGAACAGAACCCCGCCGATGGCCCAGCCGATCATGAAGATCATGGTGGCGTAGCCGGCTTGTTCGGCGATCGAAGCGTCGGTTGCTCTTCCCCCCAGCAGTTCGCGAATGGCCGGTTTGCGCGCCAGGTTGAAAAGCTGTTGCGCCATGGTGTCGAACAGCCACCCCAGGCTCGCGACCGCTAACACGAACCAGTGATACCGGTTCAGTTCCTTGTACCAGGTGTATTTTTCACCCTTTGATCCCATGGCTGAAGCCCCGTTATTAGACATGAACTGACATTGTTTCGGAAATGCCGCGCTGGTGCAACTCGAAACCGATACTTTTAGCTGATTGCGGGTGTCACGCGGTCTCCCGGCTTCAGAGGCGTGTCTGCCGGCAAAGCCACTGCATCTCCCTCCACCAGGCCGCCCGAAACTTGTACCAGCGTGACGCTCGAAACGGCCGTTTGCACGGGCTGCCGCTCGACTGTATCGCCGCGCAGCGCCAAAACGTACGTCCCCTGACTATCGTGGCGCAGAACTTCCTTGGGAATTACAAGGGCATTCTGGACGACTGCGGTGCGGATATCGGCGAAAACGTTTGTTCCCGGAATCAGGTCGCCGCCCGGATTCTCGATAGTACAAACGACTTCGCCCACTTGGCGTGTCCCGAGGGTTTGAATCGAGGCCGGCTTAGTCTCTACCGTGCCGTGCCATTCATGGCCCGGCAGCCCATCCCAGGTAATCGTCACCGGCTGGCCTTTGCTTACACGCCCGAGCTCCGGCTCATCGACATAGACACGTACGCGCAATCGGTCGAGGCGTCCCACGTTGGCCACCAGATCGCCTGTGTTCAAATACATTCCGGGCCGGGCCGTAAGCCCGTAAACTACGCCTGCCAACGGCGCCCGCAAGACACTTTGACCTTCCCTCTGGCGCGCCAGATTGAGTGCGGCTTGCGCATCCTGCAGGCGCGCCTGCGCGGCGGCCACTTCATTCTTGTTTACCAATGCCGAGCGCCGCCGTTCGAGCCCTTGAATTTCGAGAGTCGTGGCTTGTACTTTGCGCTCTGCCGCATCGACATCCGCCCGGGTGGCCGCCTGCTTTTGTGCCAGCCGCTGCAGCGCGGCATAGTCCTTCTGCTCCTCCTGCAACCGCAGGCGCGCACTGGCGAGATTATTCGTGATCTCGGTCTGCTGCGACTGATTTCCCCCGGATTCGAGCAGCGTCAGATTGGCGCGTGCCTCCGCAACCTGTGCCTCGGCCTGCTGAATGGATGCCTGGATCTCCGGATTCGACAACGTAGCGAGAACATCTCCCTTCGATACCGTTTGCCCTTCGTGAACGGGCACCTTGCCGACCAGCCCCGCGGATTCCACGCGCACGGCCTGCCATTCGTACGGTTCGACCTTCCCATTCGTTGGCAGCGTACTCACCAGGGTCTGCCGCTTGACGCGCACGAAATCCACTTTGGGAGGCCGGCTCTTCCGAAGGATTCCCCATGCGAGCACCGCGAGCACACCAATCGCCACCAGCAACAGAAAGTTCTTCAATCAAATCTCCACTTTCTTAATCTTAGCGTTGCGCAGACGCAAGTTAGCGAATACTCGCAGGCTGTCCGCTACTGTTTGCGTGAGTTTGATTGGTCCTGATGTTGACTTGCGCCGCGCGGCACCGGCCGGCTTTCGGCAGCGGGAGCAGCGGCTTTGCCACTGGGCGCGTCACTACTTTTGGCCGGAGGAGCGGCCTGCGGATTTCTGGGCGTCGCCAGCGGCCGTTCCTGACGCACCTCGGGTCCACGCTGGATTGGGCGGAAGGCATTGCGTATGGGCGGCTGAGGCCGTGAGGGGGGCCCGGGCGCAGCCGCTGGCGGAGGCGGAGGCGTCATGGCGGGTGGAGTTTGGGGCGGCGGTGTTTGTGGAGGCGGCCGCCGGTGCGGGCGTCGCGGTGGAGCTGTTCCGGCCTCCGGTGGATTCACCACGATTACGCCTGTGTACACCGGCACGGGATAGAACGTCTCCTCCGGGACCGGTGGCTCTTCGGGAGGGGGTGGTGTGGAAAGGATGATCACCGGCGAGCCATCGGTTCCCGGATTAGCAACGGCCGCTACGGGTATCGCGGGTCCATTGACATTCTGCGGCGGCGGTTGCTCCACGTCCGTCTCTTCCTGAAAGGTGACGCCCGCCAGCACCGGCGTCACGCGTGTGCTTCCCGCGCGCAGCACAGGACGTGTCGCGTCGAGTCGCGCCGCGGCGAAGGCAGGCGACGGCAATGCCTGCGTGAACACCGCGACGCCCAACGGCTCCTTCGGCCGGCCGGTGAAGCCTGCGGGATCGATGACGCGTGCATCCTGTTGAAAGGTGGCGTAGGTAGTGTTGGCGTTCAGGAACTGCTGCGGGAGCGCAGCCGGCGTCCACTGCTCATTCGGAGCGAGCGGTCCCCATCCGGCCAGCTTTGCTCCGCGTAGCCAGTACACTTCGCCGGGCATGAAGACTTCGCTTTTTGACGGCGCCCACACCCATCCGATGCTGTCTTCGCGCGTCCAGCGGCCGTAGTGATAGGGCAGCCAACCCCACGTTTCGTCGCTGACCCAGGTGTAGCCCAGCGGTTCATACCAGCGCCAACGGCCGCTGCGATAAGGAACCCAGCCATCCGCGGTTTTTGGTTTCCACACCGCGCCAAGATCCTGAGTTTGCACCCACTCGCCATTGGCGTCCAGATCCGCCAAACCATAGTGCTCCGGCACGTGGGACGACGAAACAGGCGCCTCCAGCGCTTTGTCGCGCGCCTCGCTCCAACGGTCCAACGGAAGCGGCGCGATCTGGCGATACAGAAAGAACCGCTCGGTGCGTGCGGGCTCCACGCGAATCACTTGCCCATCGTGCAAATCCATCTCGGCAGCCGGGGAGGAGAAGCGAACCGTGCCTTCGATGACAGAGACCTGGCTCCATTGATCGCCGGCTTCGAGGCGCACGCGCGCGCCCTGGTGAAAGATCACTTGGCCGCCGGGAACGGCCAGGGAGAGCGAATCATTACCAGCCGCCCGGCCGGTGAAGTAAGCCACGCCGTGATCGAGCGAGAGCAGCGTCACGCGCTGACCGGTGGAAAGCTGCGAGTCGTCGGAAATCTCGCCTTGCGAATCCGCGCCCAGCCGCCATGCGCTGCCTTCATCCAGCTCGATTTCGACGCGCGAGTCCGGTCCCGTGCGCAGCCACGCCAGCTCGGGAAGCGGCAGATTACGTTCCGCGGCCATCCAAGGGTCGGCCGCCTGGAGCTGAACTTCCACCTTGCCGTCAAAGTCACCCAACCGTGCATACCGCGCTTGCCCCGCAAACATCGCGGCGGGCACCAACATCCACAGCAGGTGCCTCATCGTTCCTCCCCTTCCACCGCAATGATGACGGATGGATCGCTCTAATCGTTGCAATAGAATCGATGTATGACGGACGCCGCGCTGCTGGCCTACATCACCCGGTTGCCCCACGCCCGCGCCAATTTCAAACAACTGGTGCGGGAATTCGGCACAAAAGGCGCGAAAAGGGTGGATTTGGAGACGGCGCTCACGCGCCTGGGGGCGCGCGGCGACCTGATTGAACTCCGTCCCGGCCATTACGCCGCCGCTTCCCACAGCCGCGAATATGCGGTGGGCCGTCTGAACATGCACCGCGACGGCTATGGCTTCCTGATCTCCGATCATCCTATTGAAGGCATCAATGGGGACGTTTTTATTCCGCCCGAATCCGCACGGCAGGCGATGCATGGCGATCGCGTAGTGGTGCACATCGCGCGCATTGAGCGCGATGGCCGCGCCGACGGCGAGATCGTCAAGGTGCTGAAGCGCGCTCATCCGGCAGTGGTCGGCGAGTTCCGCATCGGCCGGCACGGCTACTTCGTGGTTCCGCACGATGAACGCATCCAGCAATGGATCGAAGTCCCCGAAGGACTTGAACTGCCGCCGGCCGGAGCTGTAGTCGATCGCATCGGCGTCGAGCCCCCGAAGGTTTCTTCTGCCGAAGAGCTGGACGGCATGGCGGTCCAGGTCGAGCTTCTCGAATTCCCGAAGCCGGGGTCGAACGCTGTAGGGCGCGTGATCGAAATCTTGGGAAATCCGGACGATTTCGGCGTGGACGTCGAGATCATCATTCGCAAGCACTACTTGCCGCACCGTTTTCCCGCGGACGTGCTCGAACAGGCCGAATCGATTCCTGGCGTCATCACTCTCAAAGAACTGCAAGGGCGCGAAGATTTCCGCGGGCTGGCGGTAGTGACCATCGACGGCGAGACGGCTCGTGATTTCGACGATGCCGTCTGGGTGGACCGTCTGGCGAACGGCCACTACGCGTTGCACGTGCATATCGCCGATGTGAGCCACTACGTGTGGCCCGGATCACCCATCGATAATGAAGCCCGCCTGCGCGGCACCAGCGTGTATTTCCCCGATCGCGCAGTACCCATGCTGCCGTTTCAGCTTTCCACCAATCTGTGCTCGCTGAATCCGCATGTGGACCGCCTGGTGCTTTCGGCGCTGCTCGAAATTGATCATCGCGGCGAAGTTGTGGCGCAGCGGTTTACACCCGGAGTGATTCGCAGCGCCGAGCGCATGACCTACACCGACGTTCACCTGCTGCTCGAAGGCGATGCCGGTCTGCGCGCGCGCTATGCGCCGCTGGTGGAGCGCTTCGAGCTGATGCGGGAACTGGCGCTCGTGCTCAACCGCAAACGCGTGCGCCGCGGCTCCATCGATTTCGACCTGCCTGAGCCGCTCATCGAGTTTGACCAGTTCGGCGCCATGACAGGTGTGACGCGGGCTCCGCGCAACATCGCGCATCGCCTCATCGAAGAGTTCATGCTGGCTGCCAATGAAGCCGTGGCCGCGCACATGGAAGCCTCCGGACGCCCCGCCATCTACCGCATTCACGAAAAGCCGGATCCCAAGCGCGTGATGGAGTTTGAAGAAATGGCGGCGCATTTCGGCCATTCGCTGGGCGTGGGCGCCATTCCCGTCCGCAGGTTCGGCATGACGGACCGCCATCGCGATGGCACTAAGCGCCGCCGCGAGTTCGTTATGCCCGATTCCAATTCTCCCGTCACTTCACGGCAGTATCAGCAATTGGTGGCCAAGATCGAGGGTAAGCCGGAAGAGCGCATTCTGAGCTACCTGATGCTGCGCTCGCTCAAGCAGGCGCGCTACAGCGCGGAAAACGTGGGACACTTTGCACTCGCGGCAGACACCTACACGCATTTCACGTCGCCCATCCGCCGCTATCCGGACCTGGTGGTTCACCGCCTGCTGCGTGCGTTGCTTACTTCCGCGCCGCCGGCGCTCGAAAATGAAATGAGCGAGATCGCCGAGGAGTCTTCACAGGCCGAGCGGCGTGCGGCCGATGCAGAGCGCGAACTCGTGGAGTGGAAAAAGGTGAAGTTCATGGCTGAGCGTGTGGGCGACGAGTTCGACGCGCTGATCGTGAGCATCACCAAGTACGGCCTGTTTGTGGAACTGGCGGAGTTGTTCATCGAGGGCCTTGTGCCTATCGACACTCTGCCGGGAGACCAGTACACTTATCAGGAGAATGTCCGCAAGATCGTAGGCAAACGCACGCGCCGCGAGTTTTCCATCGGCGATGGAGTGCGCGTGATTCTCAATCGTGTGGATGACAACGAACGCAAGCTTCAGTTTTCCATTCTCGAAAATGAGCGCAACACATCTCGATCCCGCCGATCTGGTTCTCATCGCCGGGGGCGAATTCCTGATGGGCCAGGAAAACGGCCGCGATGAAGAGCGCCCGGTGCACCGCGTTTCGCTCGCTCCGTTTCGCCTCTGCCGCTACCAGGTCACCAATGCGGAGTACGCGCGCTTCCGCGCTTTCGCTTTTCAGGAACCCGCGCTTCCGGTGACGTCGGTGAATTGGTTCGAAGCCACGGCGTTCTGCCAATGGCTTGCCGCGGAGTGGGGAATGCCGGTACGCCTGCCCACGGAAGCGGAGTGGGAGTTTGCTGCGCGCGGCGGTCTTGAACAGAAGCTCTACCCATGGGGAGATTCACCAGTGAACGCGCGCCCCGATTACGAAACGCGCTGGCGCAACGGCCCCGAGCCTGTTGCCACCTCCGAGCCAAACGCGTACGGACTGTTCGACATGTGCGAGAACGTGCATGAATGGTGCAGCGATTGGTACGACCCGAGTTATTACCTGGTCTCGCCTTCGCGGAATCCGACGGGACCGCCTGAAGGTTTTCGGCGCGCCTCGCGCGGCGGGGCCTGGCGGCATCACATCAAGATTGCGCGCTGCGCCGCGCGCAGCAGCATTCCGCCTGAGTTCCAATACGAAGATTACGGTTTCCGCATCGCGGCCGGCGTGGAATAGGCTACTTCAGCGTCGCACTCACTTTGGCGCGATATTCAGTGGCTTTTTGCAGGATGGCCGCCTCGTTGAGCGTAAGGCATCGCCCGTCGCTCACTACCGGCCTACCGTTCACCATCACGTCGCGCACATCACTGCCCTTGAGGGCGTAGATCATCTGCGAAATCGGATCATAAAGCGGCACGGCGTTCGGCCGGTCGAGCCGGACCATGATCAGGTCGGCGCGCTTGCCGGCTTCGAGCGAGCCGATTTCTTTCTCCATGCCGAGCGCCCGCGCTCCGCCGATGGTAGCCATGGCGAGCGCTTCCGAAGCGGGCAGCGCCTGCGGATTCATCGTTGTTACTTTTTGCAGCTTGGCGGCGAGATCCATTTCTTCGAACATGTTGAAGTCATTGTTGCTGCCGGCCGGACCGTCCGGGCCAAGTCCTACCGCCAGACCGAGCGCCAGCATGCGAACCACGGGCGCCACGCCACTCGCCAGTTTCATATTGCTCGACGGGCAATGCGCCACGCCCACGCCGCGCTTTTTCAGGATGGCCATATCGGCTTCATTCACCCAAACGCAGTGCGCCGCCAATGTCCGGCCGTTGAAGACGCCGAGCGAATCGAGTACCTGCGTGGCCGTCATGTGACGCTGCGCTAACGCGTCGTCGTTCTCTTTTTTCGTCTCGGCCAAATGGATTAAAAGCGGTACGTGGTATTTGTTGGCCAAAGCGCGTGCGGCACGCAGAGTCTGGTCGGAATTCGTATAGAGCGCGTGCGGCGCCACCGCCGGCGTCACCAGCGGGTCATTGCGGAAACGTGTCAGATAGCGTTCCGTAAACGCCAACGCGGCGGCGGGCGTTTTGGCATCGGGTACGGGAAAACCGATGATCGTTTCCCCGAGGACGCCGCGCATGCCGGCTTGTCTGGCAACTTCGGCGACCACGTCCTCGAAGTAATACATGTCGGTAAATGTAGTGGTGCCGCTAAGCAGCATTTCCAGACATGCCAGACGTGTGCCCCATCGGACGAAATCAGGCGAGACGTTTCGGGCTTCGGCGGGAAAGATGTAGTGCTCGAGCCAATCCTGCAGTTTGCGGTCATCGGCGATGCCGCGAAACAGCGACATGGCGGCATGCGTGTGGGTATCGATGAGCCCTGGCGCCAGAATGGCCGCGGGACGATCCAAACGCTGCTTCGGCTGGAAGCGCGCATCGATGTCCACTTTGCGGCCCACCGCGAGAATGTTGCCGCCGCGAATTGCGACGGCGCCGTTTTCGATGACGCGCCGCTGCGCGTCCATGGTGATGACGTAGCGCGCGCTCCAAATCCAATCCGCCGGTTCGGCGAACAACGCGCACGCGAAGAAGAAGAAGCTACAGATACGAAACATCGAAGGGTTTGGGGAATAGGTCCTTGAGTCGGTGCGTTTCCGTTTTGCCGTGCAGGTTCACCAGAATAATTTCAATATCTCCGCAGAATTCCCAAAGAATCTGGCGGCAGGCGCCGCAGGGCGGCGTGAGCGCATCGGAATCGGCAGCTACCGCAACGCGGCGGAAGGCGCGTGCGCCCTCCGAGATGGCCTTAACCACCGCGACGCGTTCGGCGCAGAGTGTGAGGCCGTAGGTTACATTCTCCACGTTGCAGCCGGTGTGAATGCGGCCCGCGGCATCTTCGAGAGCCGCGCCCACTTTGAACCGGGAATAAGGCGCGAACGCGTTTTCACGAGCGGCCAGCGCCGCGGCGAGCAGCGGATCGCTCATGGCTCCGTTTCCAGGCGCGGCAGCAGGGCCTGCAGGAGGCGTACCAGGGTATCGCGCACCTGCGCGCCGGTCTCGAGCACCTCCTCGTGACTGATCTTCTGCGGCAGAATTCCCGCCGCCATGTTCGTGACACACGAAATGCCCACCACCTTCATGCTCATGTGATTTGCCACGATCACTTCCGGCACGGTGGACATACCAACTACATCGGCGCCGATGGTGCGCAGATATCGGATCTCGGCCGGCGTCTCATAATTCGGTCCCATCACCGCGGCGTACACGCCTTCAGCCAGGGCAATTCCCTGCTCGATAGCCGTGTGTTTGGCGATCTCACGATAGCGGCGCGAATATGCCTCGCTCATATCGGGAAAACGCGGCCCCAGAGTCTCATCATTCGGCCCCACCAGCGGATTCGAACCTTGCAAATTGATGTGATCGGAGATCAGCACCAGCCCGCCTCGCTTGAGCCCCATGCGAATGCCGCCGGCGGCATTGGTGAATACCATTGACCGGACGCCCAGAGCACCCAGCACACGCACGCCGAATGTCACCTGGGCGGGAGAATAGCCTTCGTACAAATGCGCGCGGCCCGCCATGACGGCGATCGTGACACCGCGCAGGCTGCCCATAATCAGACATCCCGCGTGGCCCACCGCGGTGGAAACCGGCCAGCCGGGAATCTCCTCGTATGGGATCTCCGTGCGGCCGGTCAGCGTTTCGGCGAAGGCGCCCAACCCGCTTCCCAGCACCACAGCCACATGCGGCCGCAGAGCCGTGCGCGCTTCAATGTGGCGGCGGGCTTCTGCGATCACAGCAGCATTCCCGCAATGCAGGCGGACATGAAGTTCGCCATCGATCCGGCGGCCACGGCGCGCAATCCCAGACGCGCCAGGTCCGACTTGCGGTTCGGCGCCAGCACGCCGATGCCGCCGATCTGAATCGCAATCGAACTGAAGTTGGCAAAGCCGCACAACGCATAGGTGGCGATGGTGAAGGAGCGCGGGTCAAGCTGCGCCTTCATCGGCCCCAATTGGAGAAACGCCACGAATTCGTTAGTCACCAGACGTGTGCCGAGCAGGTTGCCAATCGCGGAGGCATCTTTCCACGGCACCCCCATGATCCATGCCAGCGGTGAGAAGATGGTGCCGAAGAACCCTTCCAGCGATTTCGGCAGCCAGTGCAGGAACGAGAATCCGTGGGCATAGCCGAGAATGCCGTTGATCATGGCAATCAGCGCCAGAAACGCGATCAACATCCCGGCGATATTCAGCGCGAGGTGCAGCCCGTCACCGGCGCCCTGGGCCGCGGCATCGATCACGTTGACGGCGGTCTTTTCGACCTTGATATCGACGCGCCCGGCAGTGGCCGGTTTTTCGGTCTCGGGGATGAAGATCTTGGCGAGCATGATCGTAGCGGGAGCAGTCATAATGACGGCCGTCAGCAGGTGTTCAATCCGCACGCCGGCCACTTTGACATAGGCCGCCATCACCGCCCCAGATACATGTGCCATGCCGCTGGTCATGATGGTGAATAACTCGGATTCCGTCATGCCCGCGATGAACGGCTTAATGGTCAGCGGCGCTTCCGTCTGGCCCATGAAAATGCTGGCTGCCACATTGAGCGATTCGGCTCCGCTCACCCCCATCACCTTTTGCATCGCTACCGCCATCAGGCGCACCACCCACTGCATGACGCCCAGGTAATAGAGAATAGCGAAGAATGAGGCAATAAAGATGACGATCGGGAGCACCTGGAAGGCAAAGACGACTCCGAAGGAGCCGCTCTTGGAACCCAACGGACCGAAGACAAAGGAACTGCCCGCTTCGGCGTAATCGAGCATGGCATTCACGCCTACGCCGATGGTCTGAAACACCCTGCCGAAACCGGTTTTCAGCACCAGCACGGCAAAGGCGAACTGAAGGCCGACTCCCCAGGCGATCAGCGGAAGCTTGATTGCGCGCTTATGCGTGGAACACAAGTACGCAATTGCCAGAATGACCACGAGGCCCAAGAGTCCCGTGAACCGGCCCATCTAGCCAACTACTTCCAGAATCAGTTCCCGCTCATCGGGCTTTTGGGCGGAGATGCGGAACGCATCTTCGACCACGTCAGCGGCCTCTTCCACATGATCTTCTTTGGTGTAGTAGACGCGGCACAGCACGGAGCCTGCGTCCACTTTCTCGCCCACCTTCACTTCGAGGATGATGCCCACGGCCGGGTCAATCGAGTCTTCTTTCTTGTCGCGGCCCGCGCCGATCATGTTGGAGGCGACGCCGATATCCTCGGCGTCAATCAGGCTGACGTAGCCCGCTCGCGGAGAGGTGATTTCGCGCATGCCGGTAGCGTTGGGCAGCAGTTCGAACTTGTCGAGCGCCTGCGGATTTCCGCCCTGCGCCTGCACGGCTTCCTTGAACTTTTTGTAGCCGGAGCCATCGACCAGGCGCTGCTCGGCCATCCGGCGCGCTTCGTCGAGAGAAGCGGCTTTCTTGCCCAGGTAGATCATCCGCGCGGCCAGCTCGATCGAAAGCTTTGTCAAATCCGCCGGCCCGGCATTCTGCAGAGTCTGAGACGCCTCCATCACTTCGAGCGCGTTGCCGATCGCGTAACCCAGCGGCTGATTCATATCGGTGATCAGCGCCTGGACGCGTTTATCCATCCGGCGTCCAATGCCCACCATCATCTGAGCCAGCCGGCGCGCATCTACTTGTTTCTTGATGAACGCGCCGCTGCCCACCTTTACATCCAGCACCAGAGCGTCCACACCCTCGGCCAGTTTCTTTGACATGATCGAGGAGGCAATCAGCGGAATCGATTCCACCGTGCCTGTGACGTCTCGCAATGCGTAGAGCTTACGGTCCGCGGGCACCAGGTGGTCGGTCTGGCCGATGAAGCAGAGACCGATATCGCCAAGCTGCTTGCGGAATTCGTCCGCCGAGAGATCCGTGCGAAAGCCGGGAATCGATTCGAGCTTATCCAGTGTGCCGCCGGTGTGGCCCAGTGCGCGGCCTGACATCATCGGAACCGTCACGCCTGCCGCGGCAGCCAGTGGAGCTACGATGAGGCTGGTCTTGTCGCCGACTCCGCCGGTGGAATGCTTGTCCACGGTGACGCCGGAAATCGATGAAAGATCGATCGCGTCGCCGGAACGGAGCATGCATTCCGTCAAGCGGCTGACTTCCCGATCGGACATGCCGGAGAAGTAAACAGCCATGAGAAAGGCGGACATCTGGTAATCGGGAATGTCGCCGTTGGTGTACCCGTCCACTAGGAATTCAATCTCTTCGGGAGCCAGTTCTTCTCCGTCTCGCTTCCGCTGAATCAAGTCAACTGTACGCATTATGAGACACTTAGCCTATCATCCCAAGACCCTTAAAGTAAAGGAAGCGATTGCAGGAAAACGTCAAATCCGAGCCTTCCACACTGGCGAAAGAGTGCTACCGGTGACCATTCCCGCTTTTTTCAAATGACCCGAGCAGTTGCTCGAATTTCTGCTGATTCGCGGCGATGATATGCGCGGGGCCCGCAAATTTGACAAAGAGATTGCCGCCTGGGCCTTGAATAATCGCTCCCAGAAGCCGGTAATCCGGCTTCGCCGGCGCAGGCGCGGCCATGGGGCCGCCCATTCCGGAATAGAGACCCGAGATGTCAATAGTCGTTACGGGCAAACCGTGAACCGATCGCCGGCGGACCTGCGCTTCGGGCTGTCCGCCCTTCGGGTTGCGGAACTGGCCTTTCCAGCGCGCCAGATTCGCTTCGATGCTGCCGCCCTCGCCCGCGCCGAAGAAGTACACCACGCACTCAACAGCTTCGTGATCTCCCGCGGCATTGGAAACGATGTACGTGGATGCGCGCATCGGACGCGAGCCCCGATCTTTCCAACCTGGGGGCGCGGTCCACTGCAAACCCGCCGCCGATCCGGCCCACAGGCCCCCCGTCAGGCCGAGCAAGAGAATCAGAGTGCGCATGCGACCAGTGTAGAACCTCGCGGCCAAGGGTGTGAGCGTCCGGGAAACCGTCAAACCGCGCCGGGAGCCTAGGGAGTCGCCGCTCTAGCGATATAGTTCTTCTGGGCGTTTGACCAACCACGCACAACCTGCGTATACCACGAGACCCGCGCGGCTTCATCTTTCGACCTGTTCGATATCTCGCTGGGATCGCGCTGCAGATCGAAAAGCTGCGTCTTACCCGATCCGATTTCATAAATGAACTTCCAGCGTCCGTCGCGCAGGCCCAGAAGTCCTAAAGAGTAATCTGTAAAGAACAGCGCCATTCGCGAAACTGGATTCAAGACCGAACGGCCCTGGTATTGCTCCGGGAGCGCGAGGCCCATCAGGTCGAGGATCGTCGGCGCGATGTCCACCAGGCTGACTACTTTGTGTATCCGTTCTTGCTTACGCATGATGCCTGGTGCAGCAATTAGGAACGGCACATGAATGTTTTCTTCATAGAGGAAGAAGGTATGACCGTAGTTCCCCACGTGTTGGTGAAAGGCCTCGCCGTGGTCCCCATAAATTATCCAGACCGTATTCCCCGCCAGGCCGCGGGTGCGCAATCCTTCTGCGAGCACACCTAATGAAACATCCCCATAGTGCAGCGCATTGCGGTATTGGTCTATTTCATCGCTCCCGGAGAATGGTCCGCGCTCTGGAGTTGCATAGGGGTGATGTCCTGCAATCGGAAGGTACGTAATGAAAAAGTGCTGTCCATGAGGCAGCGCGTCAATCCAGGCCAGCATCCGTGCCACGGTTGCGGGTTCATCCACCCCGAAGCTCGAATTGTATTTGCCTCCAATATCTCCGGCGTCTTCCAGCGTCTCATAACCGCGGTGACGTACGACCGATTCCATCCCCAGATATCCGAATCGCCCGGAATGGAACAGAGCAGTGCGATAGCCGAACTCTCTGAGCACTGAAGCCACTGAGCGGCATCCTGAGTTTTCGTAGTCTTCTGGCTGGCTATTGAAAGCGGGGAAAGTGGAACATAAGACGGAGTACAGCCCCTTAATGCTCTCTGGGTACACCGCATAGGCATTCTCGAAGACCAGCGAGCTCTGAGCCAGCGCATTGAGATTAGGCATCACTTTTTTCTCACCCCCGTAGAGCGAGAGATACTGAGCCGCGGTCGATTCCAAGCTGATCATCACGAGGTTGAATCCGCGGGCAGCGGCCATAAATTGCCGAAGATCCTCGCCCCGGTCTACGTCGAAGCGCGACTTACGCCAGTCACCTGCTCGGGCGCTGGCTTTTACGCGCGGAAACCGATTCCCGATTAGAGCTGTTACGACGTTGCGGTCCATTCCATATGTGTCTGTCCGATGGCTCACTATCGGTCCGAGCAGAACCAAGGTTACGCCGCATATCACAGCGAACTTTGCGAAGGAACGGGGCGTCAGGCGTATCAACCGCGGAAAGACCGCCGCAGCCGTCAGAACAAAAGCGACGAGCAGAATGTTGGTCGCCGTCAGGTATTCGAACATGGAGTCTGCCAGCGGCCCACGCGCGGCCCGCAGCATGGGCCACGTCAGCGGTGTGAAAACCGCACGGCCGACGGGAATATTGATCGCCGTGTAAATGGCGACGACCCAGTAAATCGTCCAAGTCATCCGAGCTGGCGTTCCGATTCGCCGCAGCGCCATGTCGGATATGCCAAACACCAGCGCTACCATGGCATCCTGCCACACGTAGGCAACCAGCGACCAACCCGTGACGGGCGCGGCGTTACCCCACACTATGATCAGCTTGGCCAGAATAAAGATCAGGAACAGGCTTACGGCTCTCATCGCCGGACCAAATTCAGGCGTTTGAGCATAGCCGCAGAAACTACCGCACCGGTTCCGCGCCGACGCCAGATCCAGTCATGAACCAGAACCGACGGCGAGGGTGGGCAGCGATAAATTGCCGCGCGCAGGCCATCGAAACACAATGGAATCACGGTTAAGTCGCAATTGCACGATTCACCGGCCACAAAGCGCTCGTTCCGGTATTCGATATCTCCTCCGAGAAGAGAGCGCGCGGTCTCCAGATTGATCGGGTCGGATTCGACGATCGTAAGGTGTGCCGCGGGAAGAAGTTCTCTCAGGATCAGCGCAGTTCTCGGGTAAAGCCCCCCGCCAACAATGGTGACGCTGCGAATCGTTGGCAAGTGCGCTACTAGAGCCTCAACGGCCTGCCTGTGAACACGGAGGACAAAGCGCTGCAAGCGGGGTGACCGTAGAACAAGGCGCTCGAGAGCCAGCAGCGGCCGGACATCCAGCCAGCGTATGATCGGCGGAAAGTGGCTATGCGCCGCGCCCGTCTCTTTGAGGTAGGGCAGTATTGTCCAATGGGTCGCGGGAGCGGCGTGGTGCTCGGCGTGGTATCCATCATTGAAGCACAGCAAATTGTATGTGTGCCCGTAATGGGAGATGGGCCGGCCGCCGGCGTGTTCCCAATGCCCCTGTATCGCGCACAATCCCAGGCCGGCGAGATATCCCGGAATATACACCGTCAGGAAAAAGCGAGGTTGCACCGACACGAGCACCGCCCAAAAACTAAACACCAGGGCGCCCTCGACAATAAGCCGGCGAGAGAGATGCAGTCGCCATTCGACGCCTGCGTGATGCGCCAGATGACGGTCGCGCCAAAGAGCCTGCGGAATTCCCAGCAGAACGCTCAAGAAGCAGGCAAAGATCGTGTTGGTTGCCCGCGACCGAAAGAACGGCCTGTGTATGAAATTGTGCGCGATCGTGTTCGAGTTCCACCACACACCCGCCGCGATCAGAGGCGTCACTGGCCACAGTGCCAGGATGGCGGCGTGCAGCCCAGCCAATACAACCAACATGGCGTCGCTGGGAGAGAAGCGCCACACCCCCGCTCGCTGATGATGCCATGCGGCGGATGCCATTCCAGCTCAGCGCCCTTTATAGTTCAGCAGCGCGCTGGCTCTGGGTTGATCGGGGTTTACCTTGATCATGCCGTTTCCCAGGGGATAGGCGACCGGAGCCTTTGCTTCCTCATCTGGTTTCTTGACATGGAGTTGGCTGTACCAAGCCGATCCAAATCCCACCACCTGACGCGTCCCGGCGACGGATTTCAGATCCGCCCATTCGCGCAGGGCGAGTTCCTCGTGGCTTTTTGGCAACTCGAAATAGAAATACCCGCGTTGCGGCGCCGAATAAGCAATCGAATTGTCAGGCGTTCTCTCGGCGGTGATGAAGACACCCGAAATCCGGATGCGTTCCGGTTTTCCGGAACCGGGTTCAAATGCCACTTTATCCACCAGTGCGTAAACTGCGATCGGTCCACTGGCATATGCCATACCCGTGCATATGGTCGCCATGCCAAGACAAAACGCGACGCAAGAGCAGTGAGCTTTCATTTGTATCCTTTCTCCGGAAACGCCTTCATAACGGCCTCGATCTCGGCTGCCGTTGGCGCGTGCGTATAGAACCTGGAGGCTTCACGGACAAATCCGGAGTGGCCTATGGGGACAATGGCGCTCGCGTGCGCATCGCCACACGATCCGTTCAAAATCACGGCCCACTTCCCCTCCCCCCATTGCCGCAAGATCCCGTACACGCCGGGTTTCGATGTAGCCACGGCTCGCAGCACCATGGAACGGCGATTGCCATCGACAAGGCCTTCACCCGTTGCGGCGATTTCGGATTTCGCCGGCTCGGGGCATCCAATTGTGCGGAACACGAAAACGGCCGACTTGACCCGAAAGTCGTGGGCAGCCACCGGGCCGGCGATCTCGAACGTGAACGTCTGGGCCTGAGCGAACGCCGCCACGCAAGCGAGAGCCGCCGCAAGTAGTACGCAGCATCTCGTCGTTCTCATGACTCTATTAGACGAGGTTCGTCCGAATTTCTTCCCGTTTACCATTTCCATGCCAGTTCCTCCTTCAACTGTTCGAGAGTTTGGCGATCGAGCGCCAGAACTCGTTCCCTTGAAATCTCTGCCGGTATTGGAGTTAGTGCCGCGATCCGGTCGTAGACGCGCACACGGTCGCCGGGTGCAACCCTCCAGAGCAGATGCCAGAGCGTGAGCGTATCGCGGGGACGTGCCGCGCCAAGTATGGAATCGAGTGAATCGCGCTCCACGGCCTGCGCGAATTCCGGTGTCGCATCCTCGAAATAAGGGACCTCCGGCCCCTCTGTCGGCCTGATGTGACACACTGCACCGGCGGGCACCAGCGATTCAAGCCCCTTCCACTGAAAGGAAACCCACCCTTTGGAAACCCGCAGCCAACCCCAACCGCTCTCATCCATATTCAGCGCGTATTCGCATCCGAGGTCGATTGCCGTCCCGGATTTCGTATCGACAAAGAATAACCGCGGTGGCGCCGTAATCTTTGCGTAAATCGCTCCATGCTCCAGCATGAGCCGGTGCTGGTCAGCGCGATCCGTCACAACTCTAAGGCGCGTATTGGGACCCAGGTCCACCAACCCGATGTTGCCGATCTTCAGTAGGGCGTGCGCTGAAGGGCCCGTTTCGACCCATTGCGCCGGATGTATGCCGAACCAATAGGCTCCTGCTGCTGCGAAGAAAATCGCTGCCGCTGCCGCAGAGATGATCCGCCACCGCAAAACTGGCCGGGCAGGATGTTGCCGGCCTTCCCGCATGGCGGCCTCGATCGCGTTCCAGACCGATTCCGGTGCTTCCACTAGTGGAAGGTGCTCGCGGATATTCATTCGAGCACCCCTTTCAGCCGCTCGGCGAGCATCTTATGTCCGCGGCTTAGACGCGACGCTACTGTGCCCATCGAACACCGTAGGGCTTTGGCCATATCCTCGTAGGAGAGATCGTCGAAATAGCGCAGCAAGACCGCAATCCGGAATTTCGGTGGAAGCGATGCCACGGCGGCACGCACCGAAGAGCCTACCTGTGCGCGTGCGTATCGTATTTCCGGCGTATCCGTGCCCGCGACTGCCTCCAACTGCGATTGCTCGTTCAATCTGACGAGCGACCTCCGGCTGCGCGCTTCATCGAGGCAGGCGTTGACTACAAGGCGGTAGAGCCATGTCGAGAATTCCGATCGGCCCCTGAACTGGCTGATATTCGCTAGCAATTTCAGAAACACCTGCTGGGTGACTTCGCTGGCTGTGACGCTGTCGCCATGAAAAAAATAAAGGGCAATCGAATACACGCGATCCTTGTAGACGTCGTAGAGTTCCCGAAAAGCAACACGATCCCCTCCTCGGCATGCTTCGACGATCTCCGCGCCGGCCTCTCGATTACTCAGATTGACCACCCATTCATCAGACGGCCCATCGATAGATTTTCTTCCAGAATTTGAAGCTTCGGTTATCTGAGATTGGGGCTATCACCGAAACAGCCGGGCGTGATACATCATTTGGCGGTAGGCGTGCCGAGCGTGGCCGCGGGCTATTGCACGCTCACTGGATGCGGTTTGAAAATGGAGAGCCCGCCGCGAAGACCGGACGCGACGGAAAGTGGCAGTTCAATCTTTACGGCACGAATTTTACACGCGCCGAACTCATGGAGATCAAGTCCGTGCAACACCGTACTGCCCGCCCATGGGTCAGTAGAAACTCGGAAAAAGCGCGCTCACGACCGAGTCATCGTGTGATCCCCTGACTCTCTCGCGGCGAAATACGTTGCCTTCCGCGCGGTGGCTGCTTTCAGCCACCACGTGATTTGAAAGCACCATCGGGTTATCCCTTCGCGGCCCAGTGCAGTCCGATTCCGCCGAGGATGAAGCTACGGGCGTTTACCTGACGGTAACCGGTGCGGCGCAAAAGCGTGGAAAGACCATCGATCGAGACGAAGCTGCGCAGTGAATCGGGAATATACATGTAAACGCGCGGACGCCCGTGAAGAAGTAGCCCCCAAAATGCACCTTGCGCGTATAGGTAACCCAGGTAAATGCGGCGCAACAGCGCATTCGCGGGTAGAAAGAAATCCAGGCTCACTAGCCAACCGCCTGTGCGCGTTACGCGTTCGATCTCGCCAATTGCGGTCGCCAGGTTCGGGAAATTACGCAGACCATAGCCGATAAAAACACCATCGAAGAAGTTATCCGGGAATGGAAGCTTGCCGGCATCGGCGCAGACTGCATGAGAAATCCCGCGCTCGCGCGCCAAAGAGAGCATACGCTCGGTCAGATCCACCGCGATGGTCTGCGAGCGGGGATAGCGGCTGCGCACCAGGAAAGAAAAGTCACCCGTGCCGGAGGCCAAATCCAGTACTCTAGGCCGCTCGGGAAGCGGCGCCTTTTCCACGCCGGCCTGTTTCCAGCGCCGGTCCATTCCATAGGAAAAGACGCGAGTCACGAAGTCATATCGCGGCGCGACGGTATGGAACATCGCGCGCATCAGAGAAGGGTTTTGTTTTTCAGCCGGAACTTGCACTTGCAGCCGAATTGTACCAGACGCGCGCTTGCGCTCTCTAATCGATTAGAAATCCGTGGAGGCAAAAAGAAAGGCTGGATCGTGGGAAAGCTCCTGGCCGGTGGGGCCGACCTGTATCCTCACGATCCAGCCACGGCGCTCATCCGAAAAATTTCCGTTCCTTCGGCAGCGCCGCGCCGGAGAGCGGTCTTCCTTATCTGCGTGAGGAGCGCGCATTGGCGGCCCGCGGCGGTTCGGCGGCGGCGCCGGCCACCATCGTACCCACAGGCGGCGCAATCGAAGTGTCTACCATTTGCACCATAGCGTAAGCCGGCATGCCTTCAGCTTCCTTGAAGAAGGTCAAGCCCGACGTTGCCTCATCGTAGTCCACACGAAGCAAGTCACCGCCGCGAACCTGCTCGGTCGCAATCAGGTTGGAAAGCGAATGCACCAGGGTGCGATCGATCGCGCGTTTCAAATGCCTCGCGCCGTATTTCAAATCTGTGCCTTCGCGCAGCAGATAGCTTCGTGCCGCATCCGTCAGCGAAAAGACGAAGGGCGCTCCGTTAGCGGCGCTGAAAATGCGCTGCTGCACCAGATTCAATTCCAGAGTCAAAATCTTGCGCAGTTCCGATTCGCCGAGCGGATGGAAGACCACCGTCTTATCAATGCGGTTCATGAACTCCGGTGTGAATTTGCGCCGCGCCGCTTCGACTCCGGCGCGCGAGACCTTTTCACCGAGCTTCTCATCCACAATGCCGGCGGCCTGTTGCCGTATCGCATCGCCGGCCGCAAATCCGAGGTTCGGCCGCAAAATCGAACTCATTTCCGCAGCGCCAAGGTTGCTCGTCATAAAAATCATGGCGTGCGAGAAGTCCACCCGCCGATTATCACCCAGCGTCAATGTGGCCTTATCCAGAATCCCCAGCAGCAAATTCCAAAGTGCGTCGCTGGCTTTTTCAATCTCGTCGAATAAGACAAAACTCAGTTTGATCTTATCGGTGTGAAACTGATTCAGCACTTCCTGGCTGAGTAAAGGATGTGTCTCACGATGTCCCAGGTATCCAGGAGGTGACCCGATCAGCTTGGCAATTTCATGGCTGTGTTGAAACTCGGCGCAGTCGATCTTGATCACTGCCCGCGCGTCGCCGAAAAGGCTCTCAGCGGTCGCTTCTACAAGGCGGGTCTTGCCCGAACCGGTTGGTCCGAGAAAAAGAAAGTTGCCGATCGGCCTTCCGGGGCTGGACATGCCGGCGAGATACGTCTGGTAGATGTGCGTGACCTGTTCGATTGCTTCATCCTGGCCCACAATGCGCTTGCGCAGATCCGATTCCAGTTTTTCCGCTTCGCTACCGGTTTGCGTCGGATCCAGTTGTTTGCTTAGCCGCCCCATATGCCCTCTACCTCCATCGATGCCCATTTCCTACTGGGCGATGCACTGGAAGTAGAGCAAGTACCGTGCCATTGGTCTGGAACGGTCCGTAAATTCGTGTAAAGGCGGGTGTCGCAGCACAGAACTGTCACTTTCGCGGGCGCGAAGGACGCATCTCCACACGGCTAACCATCGTTCGCGCCGGCATGCGCAAAACCATTGAAACCACTTCGGCAACGTCTTCCGGAGCGATCTTCCACGAGGCATCACCGGAAGGCCTGGTAGCATCGCGGGAAAAACCTGTTTCGACGCTCCCCGGCATGATATAGCAGACTCGGACGTGGTCGTACCGATGATCCAGCATCAATGCTTCACTGAATCCATTTAGACCAAATTTTGACGCATTGTACCCAGCTCCGCCGCTAAAAGCGTTCTTGCCGGCAAGGCTCGAAATGTTGATGATGACGCCGCCGCCGCGCTTCTGGAAACGCGCCAGCGCTTCGTGAGAGCAGTAAAACGGTCCGTTCAGGTTCAGATCGATGTTGCGGTGCCATTCCTCGGTGGTCATTTCAGCCACCTTGCGAAACACACCGGCGCCGGCGTTGTTGACCAGAATATCCAGACCCCCGAATTGGCTGTCTACGGCATCAAAAAAAGAGCGCACTTGCGTGATGTCGGTCACATCGGCTGCGCGAGCGAAAATTTTGCCCCCCAGAGACTGCATTTCGCCGGCTGCGCGCTCGACGGATTCCTGCGTGCGGCCGCAGATCGCAACGGAGGCTCCTTCGCGCAGCAGACGCTCGGCGATGGCGCGTCCAATGCCGCGCGTTCCGCCGGTCACAATAGCAAGCTTGCCCGAAATTGGTTCCATACGAGAATTTTAGCTGGAGCGCGCTTGTTAAAATAGTTTCAGGAATGACTCCAACCGCGCCGTCGTCTTCGTTACGGCAAATCCTGGAACAACGCCTCACGCAGTTATTGCTGGAGGTGGAAAGACTGTTTGATGCCCAACTTACGGCCCGAGTCGGTGCGGAAATCGAAGCCCACATCAGCGCGGCTTCGGCGCAGATTTCGCTGGAGGCGCGGGAGCGGGCGCGGCGGGAATTCGCGGAACAGTTGAATCAGGCCGTGCGGCGGCTGCGTCAGGCGGTGACATGGGAAGAGTTGGGTGCCACGCTGGTGGATACGACGGGTGCTTTTTCGAGTGGCGCCGCATTCTTTCGCGTGATGGAAGGTGTTGTCGAGGCGGTGAACATCCGCGGTGTATCGGATGCCGCGGCGGGATCTTTTCGCGGCATGGAATTGTCTCTCTCCTCAGCGCCGGCGCTGGCGGCGGCGGTGGAGAGCCGCGACCCGGTGAGCGCCATGGCATCGGCAAAGGAAGTCTCGGCAGAACTGGCGGAACTGGCGGGCGACGCAAGCGATGTGCGTGCCTGGGTCTTCCCGCTAGTGGTGCGCGAACGGGCTCACGCGCTGCTCTACGTCTGGGGTGCGTCAGTGCAGCCGACGCCAATCGAACTTCTGGCGCAAGTGGCGGCGGCCGCATGGGGCGTTATGCCGGAAGCGCAGCCGGCGCCAGAGCCGCTCACACAGATTGAGAGTGTCACGGAAGCCCCTTCGGCTTCGGAGTGGGATGCGCTTCCCGAGGAGGAACAACAGATTCACCTGCGCGCTCAACGCTTCGCGCGCGTGACGGTGGCGCGCATTCGTCTGGAAGAAGCGGAAGCAGTGCGCGCCGGTCGCGCCGGGCACAGGCTCTACAGCGCGTTGCAGGAACCGATCGACACGGCGCGCGAAACGTTTCGCCGATCGTTTTTTATCGGCTGCCCCAGTATGGTCGATTACTTGCATCTGGAGCTCGTTCGGACTTTGGCTCACGATGAACCGGAATTCCTGGGTGAGAGTTATCCCGGCCCGATGGTTTAGTCTGCTGGTGATCGCGGCGGTGACGTGGACTGCGTCATCGGGAGCGCCGCATCGGACAAGGACCCGGACCAGTCCCAAACCGTCCAGCCTGGCGGAAATCGTGCGGGCCTATCGCGAATCGCCTTCGCCGGCGCGCAAAGCGCCGGTGGAAGCTTATGCCAGGGCGCACGCTCGGGACACCGATGGTGCGCTCGCCCGGCTGGCGCTGGGCGTGGTGGCATACGAACAGCGCGATTACGCGTCGGCCATTGCCTCGCTGCAATCCCTTTCCTCGCGATTGCCTCAGCTTGCCGACTACACGGCTTTCTATCTGGGCGCATCGCGAGTCGAAGCGAATGAACTGGCCGGTACGCCGCTCGAGTTCGACCCTACGCATCGCGGCACACCGCTTTCCCCACTCGATGGCAAGGCATGGATTCTGCAAGCCAGAGCGTTGAAAGCAAGCGACCCCTCGGGCGCCGCGCAATTGCTACGTGATCACTACGCCGCTCTGCCGCAGCCTGACGGCGACATCACACTCGCCGATTGCTACCAGGCTGCGAATGAGTTGCCCAAGGCCGTGGACTTTTACCAGCGCGTGTACTATCAGTATCCGACCGGCGATGCCTCGGCGCGCGCGGCTGCGGCGCTCGTCAGTCTGCGGAGTATTTTGGGAGCGAGCTATCCGCCGCCGCTGGCGCAGCAGATGCTGAATCGCGCCGATCGAATGATGGCGCAACACGACTATCCCAGGGCGCGCTCCGAATACCAGCTTGTGATCGGTCAGGTGGCCGGCCTGGAGCGAGATCTGGCGCGCGTTCGCGTGGGCGAAGCGAATTATGCCAACGGCGATACCAGCACGGCGTATCAATATCTGCGCGGGCTCGATCTGCCCGCTTCTGAAGCTGATGCTGAGCGCTTGTATTACGTCTCGGAATGCGCTCGCCGTTTGAGCGACGATGCGGGAATGCTGGCTGCGGTGGACCGGCTGGAAAAGCAATACCCGCACTCGCCGTGGCGGTTTAAGGCACTGGTGTCTTCCGGCAATCGTTTTCTGCTGGTGAACCAGCCCGGTCAGTACGTTCCGCTTTACCGCGCCGCGTACCAGGATTTTCCAGGCGAGCCGATGGCGGCGTCCTGCCATTGGAAAGTCACGTTCCAGGCGTACCTCGGCGGACAAAGTGACGCGCGGGAGTTGCTGCGCGAGCAGATTCGTCTGTATCCGGATGCTCCATATACCGCGGCGGCGCTCTATTTTTTGGGAAGGAATTATCAGGCAGCGAATGAATTCGGAGCGGCGCGGGCCTGCTATACCCGGATTGGCGAAGTGTTTCCGAATCACTACTACGCCATGCCGGCGCGTGAGCGACTGCGTGAGCCCGGGGTTCGCACGGCTGCGCCTGACGCCGAGGTAGTGCAATTTTTGGATAGCCTGCCGCATCCAGCAGTAAAGCCGGTGGATTCGCAGGCAACGCCTGCGACGGAGATTCGCATCAGCCGTTCACGCTTGTTGCGCAGGGCGGGTCTCAGTGATCTGGCCGATTCCGAACTGCGCTTCGGCGCGCGCAACGGCGGCCAACCGCGATTGCTCGCAATGGAAATGGCGCGGGAGGCCGAAACGCCGTCGCAAGGTCTCCGCGCGATGAAATCACTCTCGGCGGATTATCTGGACCTTCCGCTCCATGATGCGCCGCGTTCTTTCTGGGAATTGTTATTCCCCCTGCCCTTCCGCGACGAGTTGACGCGGGCCGCGCGCGAGCGCAACATTGATCCATTCCTTCTGGCGGGCCTGATCCGGCAGGAATCCGAGTTCGATCCGCAGGCGCTCTCGCGCGCGCGAGCTTACGGACTCACGCAGGTGTTGCCAGCGACCGGCCGCCGGTATGCGCGCCAGGCAGGCGTGCGAAGCTTCAGCCCGCGGCTGCTGTTTAATCCGGCCGCGAATCTCAAGATCGGCAGCTCGATTTTCCGCTCCATGCTGGATAGCCAGGGTGGCAATCTGGAAGAGACGCTGGCGGCTTACAATGCAGGCCCCAACCGCGTCGCCGAGTGGGCAACGTGGCGAACCTATCGCGAGCCCGCCGAATTTGTGGAGTCGATTCCCTTCACCGAAACCCGCGACTACGTGCAAGCCGTGCTGCGGAATGCCGATATGTACCGGCGTCTGTATGCGAAGTAGCGCTTCAGCGGGCGCGTGTCGAGCCCTTCGCCCGCGTCTTGACGCTGATCGGTGTTCCACGGAATCCGAACTTTCGGCGGATCTGGTTGATGAGATACCGCTCGTGCGAGAAATGCAGCGGGCCGCCGCGGTCCGTGAACAGGACGAACTCCGGCGGGCGAATCGATGCCTGCGTGACGTAAAAAATCTTCCGCTCTTCAAAGCGTAGTTGCTCGACGAAGCGATTCAACTCGCCGGTGGAAATACGCTTCGATGCCGATTCGTAAACTTCGCGAATCAAGGGGAAGAGCCGGGCGACGCCCACGCCGGTTTTTGCGGAAAGAAACACCACCGGCGCGTAATCGAGGAATTTGAATTGATCGCGCACGCGGGTTTCGAATTCCTGTTTGCGCTGGTTCTTGATTTCGTCCCACTTATTGACGCAGATGATGAGCGCGCGTCCGCCTTCATGCGCGTAGCCGGCAATCGTGGAATCGAGGCCAACTAAGCCTTCGGTTGCATCCACCACCAGCAGCACCACGTGCGCCATGCGAATGTGCCGCCGGGCCATGACCACGCTCAACTTCTCCGCCATAAGCTTTGTTTTGCCTTTGCGGCGAATGCCGGCGGTGTCGATGAAAATGTACTCCGTGCCGTCGTGCTCGACACGCTCATCCACCGCATCGCGTGTAGTCCCGGCAATCGGCGAAACGATGGCGCGCTCCTGGCCGGTGAGGGCATTCAACAGTGTCGATTTGCCGACATTCGGCCGCCCGATGATCGCGACCTTGATGCCGGATTCGCGCGCGGGGTCTGCGTCCGGTTCGCCGGACCAGCCTGCTGTTACACGATCGAGCAGCGCATCGACGCCAGTGCCGTGCTCGGCGGAAACGGGGCACACGTCCGCAATCCCCAGTTCATAGAACTGCGCGGCGAGGTCTTCACGCGCGCCTGTGTCGGCTTTGTTCACGGCGAGTGTCACCGGCTTACCGAGACGGCGTAGCATTTGCGCCAAGTCGCGGTCGGAGGCTGTGATCTCGCTGCGGCCATCAACCAGGAATATGATATGTGCCGCGCGGCGCAGGCCCTCTTCGGCTTGCTGGAGAATCTGGCTGGGAATGTACTCCTGATCGTTGACGACAATGCCGCCGGTGTCGATCACTTCGAAGCGGCGGCCGTCATGTTCCGCGAATCCATGAATGCGATCGCGAGTGATGCCGGGCTCATCGCCGACAATGGCACGCCGCTCGCCTGTGATCCGATTGAAAAGAGTGGATTTTCCGACGTTGGGCCTGCCCACAATGACCACCGTGGGTATGGCATGAGACATGCTTCTTCATGATAGCAGGTGGAAATTTTTCGTCGTGTTTCCTATGCGGCGGCGGACGCGTGATACATTTTGGAATTGAGACATTACCCAATCTTTCTCGACCTCAAGGACCGCCCTGTGCTGGTGGTGGGCGCAGGTAAAATTGCCCTACGGAAAGCCCGAGGATTACTCGAAGCAGGAGCGCGAGTCACTGTGGTTGCGCCGGAGTGGGAGCCCGAGTTCGAATCGCTACCCGTGCGGATGGTGCAGCGGCCTTTTCGCGCTTCCGACCTGGGCGGCGCGATGCTCGTATTCGCCGCCACCGATGACCGTCTGACCAATCACCGCATCGGCATCGCCGCCAAAGGCCGCGGTGTTTTCGCTAATATCGCGGATTCCGCCGAGGAATGTGACTTCGTGGTTCCAGCCCGTCTGCAGCGCAGCGGCGTACAGATCGCTGTTTCGACCGGCGGGGAAAGCCCGCGGCTTTCCGCCGAATTGCGCAAGAAATTGGAAGACATTCTGTAGGCGGCTGCGGCCTTTCTTCCTTCGCGTTGACTACAACAGATCGTCGCGTTTGCGCTTTTCGAGTGTTTTGACGATGTCGCCCACCTGTTGAGCGCGGCTGCGATCCGCCACCAGCAGGGCATCAGGCGTATCGACCACCATCAAATTCTCTACACCCAGCAGCGCCACCAGTTTGCCGCGCGCGTCTACGAAATTGTTGTGGGCATCGAGACAGATCGAATCCGGCGCTATCGCGTTGCCGCACGCATCACGAGGCAGCAATTCGTAGACCGCGTTCCAACTCCCCACGTCGCTCCAGCCGAACGGGCCGGCGGGGATGCCGCTCACCGCGTCTGCTTTCTCGAGCACGGCGTAGTCAATCGAAATGTTGTCGCACAGCGGGAAGGCCTGCTTGAGCCCGTCCATGAAATTGCGGCTGCCGAAGGATGGCAGCGCGGCGAGGACGGTGGCGGTCTTCGGAAGATGGCGACGCAACTGGTCGAGCAGCACGTCCGCGCGCCAGAAGAACATGCCGGAATTCCAGTAGTAATTGCCTGCGGACACGTAGCGCCGGGCCTTCGGCAGCAGCGGCTTCTCATGAAATCGCCGCACAGGCACCGGCTTGGCCGAGCCCGGCTTGGTGCCGCGCGGGAATTCCACGTAGCCATAACCGGTTTCGGGCCAGCGCGGCTGAATACCTACTACCATCAGGTTCCCTTCCGCCGCGCCCTTCAATGCCGAACGTACAACGGCGCGGTAGGCTGCCGGCTTGCCAATTACATGATCGGAAGGAAACACGCCCATCACGGCATCGGGGTCAAAGGAGGAGAGAATGCGGGCCGCGAGACCGATAGCGGGCGCGGTGTTGCGCTGCATTGGCTCGGCCAGGATCTGGCGCTTCGGCACCACGGGCAATTGACGAATGATGGCGTCGCGCAGGTAATCGTTCGTCAGAATCCACAAGCGCTCCGGGGCGATGATCGGCGCGAGCCGGTCCACGGTAGCCTGGATCAGCGATCGCTCGCCGATCACGTTGAGTACCTGCTTGGCGGAAGTGCGCCGGCTTCGCGGCCAAAAGCGCGTGCCACGGCCACCAGCGAGAATGAGTCCGTAGTAGTGTGAGTTCGGCATGGATTTGAATCGACGGAGAGATTGTTGGCCGTATTTCCGGGTGGGCAGCCGCCGGGAACGCTCGCTCGCGGAGCCCACAGGCCTTCATTCTAACGAAAAGCTTGCTATTCTGTTCTGAGACCCCAGAGAGCACGCCTTGAGCACCGTTACCACTACCCAAGATCAGGACGTTGGCTCTACTACGGCCCGGCAACGTCCTTTGTTGTTAGTGTTCTGCTGCACCGTTTTAGGCGCGGCGGCTCAAATTTTCCTGAAATCGGGAGCCAACCACTTACCGCACGCGGGATTGATCGCCATGATCACCAGTCTGCCGCTGATGGTGGGATACGCACTATATGGACTGAGCACCGCTCTGCTGGTGATGGCTCTGCGTGATGCTGAACTTTCATTGCTCTACCCGGTGATTGCGCTGACTTATGTGTGGGTAACGGTACTTTCATTTCTGATTTTTCACGACCGTGTGAACCCGTTTAAGCTGGCCGGAATTGCCACCATCGTCATCGGCGTCGGCATCCTGGGCAAGGAGCCCAAGAAATGACCAGTACTCCGATCAGCTCCATGCTGTGGGTGCTGGTGTCTTCCTTCATCGGCTCGTTCGGCGCGGTGATGCTGAAGATGGGGTCGGCGAAGCTGCACAAAGGCTTCTGGCACATCATCAATGTACACGTGGCCGCGGGCGTGGCGCTGTTCCTGGTTTCTTCGTGGTTTTTCGTGCTCGGCATCCGGCACGGTGAGCTTTCGGTCCTGTATCCGATGGTCTCGCTCGGGTATATGTGGACGCTATTCTGGTCGCGCCTCATGTTCGGAGAAGCGTTGACGCGCCAGAAATTCGTGGGATTGGGATTGATTCTGCTCGGCGTGTTCTTCGTCGGCTTGGGCAGCCAGTAATTACCGTCAGACAACGCGATCCATATCCAGGAATTCCCTGATGTGCGGATGCTCGGATTTCTCCAAGTCCGCCGTAGGCCCGAAAAAGATGACGCCGCCTTCGTAGAGGACGACCACGCGGTCCGCCACCTTGTACATCAAATCCAAGTCATGCGTCACCACAACGGAGGTCAGCCCCAATTGCTTTTTGAGGCGGAGCATCAGGTCTCCGGTGTGATTGGACATGATGGGGTCCACCATGGTGGTGGGCTCATCGTAGAGAATGCACTGCGGCTGCGCGGCGAGCGCCCGGGCAATGGCTACCGATCGCTTGTAACCTGTTGACAAGTCAGCGGGATAGGCATCGCGCGCGCTGGCGATATCCACCAGGTTGAGCAGGCCGTTCACCACATCTTCCTTGTTCTTTTCGTCGTAATCTTCGCGCAATTCCAGGGAAAAAAGCACGTTCTCCCACACCGTGAGCGAGTCAAACAACGCCCCGGACTGGAACACCATGGTGACTTTCCGATGGATGCGGCGCAAATCGTCTTCGGCAAAGTCCGTGATGTCTTCATTGGCGACGATGATGCGGCCGCTATCCGGCTTCAGAAAGCCCATGATATGGGCTAACGTGACGGACTTGCCGACGCCGCTGCGGCCGATGATGGCCACGGTCTCTCCAGCATCCACATAAAAGTTCACATCGACCAAAACGGGCTTATCGAACGTCTTATAAACGTGCCGGAATTCGATGTAATGCGGGTACGGGTCAGTTTGTGCCATAGCCGGCCCAATCCTCGGGGGTATTGACGTTTTGAAGCGGTGTCATTTCCGGCACGGTCATTCGGGTTACCGGAATGCCTTCGAACGCGGCGGTCACTTTGCGGATGCCGCGGGCATAGGCTGCCGCAAGAGCGGCCTGTACATTGCGATGATAGGCCGCGCACAGGGGTTGAGGAAGCCCCGAAGGACTCGCCGGCAACAGAATACCGCTGGCCAGTCGCTCGGCGGCATTCATAAGATAATCCAGAAATTCAGCCGTAATTTCGGGCATATCGCAAGCCACAACCAGGTTCCAATTCGCAGAAGTGTGATGAAGAGCGGTAAGAATTCCTCCCAGCGGACCTTCGCCGGGATAGAGATCGGCAATTGTGGGGAAATGAAGCTTGGTGTAACGTTCCGGAGCGCCTACCAGCACAGCGCTTCCGCAGGCTTGCGCCACGGCTTGCGCCACCGATTCCGCAAGCGCGCCGCCGCGGTAGGGAAGGAGGGCCTTGTCGCGCCCCATCCGGGCGCTTCGGCCGCCCACCAGCACGTAGCCCGCCCGGTTCACATAGAAATGATAACATTAGGATTTAATGACTCTCCGGGCAGTGTCTGGCCCGGCCTGGCTTCCCGCACAGCCGGGAAAAGACCGCTTGCTTCTGTAAGGTTGGACTCTATAATAAAAGGGAGTCAAACAATTTAATGCGGTTTTGTTTTAAGCTCGCGTGGATGGGTGTTCTGACGGCCTTCGTCGTGTCTGCCGCCGGGCTGACGGACCCGGCCGGGCGCGTGGTCAGCGTCGTCCGGACGGATGCGCGCACCGGGAAACTGGTGCGGACCGTCGCGGTCGTACCCAAGCCTGCCAGCCGGAAACCGGTTGTGAAGCATGCTACGGCGACCGTGGTGAGTCCGGCAGCGCAGCAGACCTCAGCCAAGCAGCCCGCCGCGCAGATCGATCAGGCTGTGCAGAAGGCTGCGGCACAGCAGGCGCTGCCTCCGCAGTTGTTGCACTCCGTGATCAAGGTCGAAAGCAACTACAATCCGAATGCGGTCTCGCCCAAAGGCGCGCTCGGATTGATGCAGTTGATTCCCGCCACTGCCGAGCGCTTCGGTGTGGCGGACGTATTCGACCCTGCTGAGAACATTGAGGGCGGCGCCAGATATCTGCGGTACCTGTTGGATCTCTACAACGAAAACTATCGCTTGGCACTGGCCGCCTACAACGCCGGTGAGGGCGCAGTCGCGCGCTACGGCGGCGTTCCGCCGTATGCCGAGACGCAGAATTATCTGGTGCTGGTGCGGAAGCGATACGAAGAATCGCAGCAAGCGGCTAAACAGAACGAAAGCAAGTCCGCGGACAAGGAAACCGCCGCGCCTCGCCACATCGAGCAGGTTGTGGAAGCGGACGGCAGCGTGCGTTACGTTACGCCTTGAAGGTTGCTATGAAGCTGATTGCGTTGTTCGCGTTGTCGATACCCCTGCTGGCGGGGCAAGCTGAACACGCCGATCTCCATTCCGTGACTGCGGTGCGGCACTGGTCGCTTGGCGATGTGACTCGCGTAGCGATCGAAGTGACCGGGCCATTTGAGTTTCGCACTGATCGCTTGCACAATCCCGAGCGCGTTTACTTCGACATTGAGGATTCGCGCCCGCGTCTCGGCACGCAGCGAATCTACACCCGCGAGTTTCAGGATCCGCTGGTGCAGCGCGTGCGCGTCGCGCAGACCGAACCTGGCGTGACTCGCGTCGTACTCGACTTGGGCGCTTCAGTCGAAGTTACCACTTCGAAGATCACCAACCCGCACCGGCTCATGGTCGAGCTGCGGGCATGGGCGGGGCCGCCATCCTCGCCCGATGCAGCGCCCACCGTACAAACCAGCGCGAAGCCGGCGTTGACGCCGGCGGTTGCGCGTGCCGAGATACCGAAATCTGATTTGCCTCCGGCTGTGAAGCCGGCCTTGAGTACGAGCGCTTCGGCGCGGCCTGTTTCTGATATGACGCGAGTCGCTGCCGACCCGGTTGCGCCGCCAGCCGTCCAGACGGCCAAGACGATTTCACCTGAGCCGCTCACGAGTAATGCCATCGTGCCCGAGATTCCGCGCACTCCGGCTGCCGCTTCTTCCACCGCGCCGGCGGCACCGATCACTGGTCCTCCCAAGGCCGCGCGGCGAACCAGCACCGGCGAGAGTTCTCTAATTCGCGCACTCGGGTTGAAAGTGAACCGCGTGGTCATTGACCCTGGCCATGGTGGGCATGACCAAGGAACGGAAGGGCCCAAGGGATTGCTCGAAAAGGACGTCGTGCTCGACGTCTCACAGCGTCTCGGCAAACTGATTGAAAGCCGCATGGGCGCTGAAGTGATCTATACACGCACGGACGATACGTTCATTCCGCTCGAAGCCCGCACGGCTCTGGCCAATGATAAGAAGGCGGACCTGTTCATTTCCATTCACGCCAACTCTTCTTCGATTCCGCGGATCAATGGCGTCGAGACCTACTACCTGAACTTCACCGATTCGCAGGACGCGCTCGACGTGGCGGCTCGTGAAAACGCCAGTTCGCAGAAATCGATCTTCGAACTGCGCGACATCATCCAAAAGATCACGCTGCACGATAAGGCCGAGGAATCGAGGGAATTCGCCTCCCGCGTTCAGGCATCACTGGCCGCATTTTCTGCGCGCAACGCGCCTTCGGCCAAGAACCGCGGCGTGAAGAAAGCGCCGTTTGTGGTGTTAATCGGCGCCACGATGCCTTCCGTGCTGGCCGAGATCGGCTTCCTCAGCAATCCCAAGGAAGAAGCCTTGCTCAAGCGGCCTGACTATCGGCAGAAACTCGCCGAAGCTCTCTACCGCGGCCTTGAGCATTATGCGGAAACCCTGAGCCATTTCCAGGTGGCGCAAAACTAGCGGTCTGATCAAACACTGATCGGCCGCCGCACCGCACTCCGCAACTGCACGGGACCGAGTAATCCGGATTCGAGCAGCGGCGAATCTTTGTAGTAGTGCCTCCACGTGGAAAACGTGATGCGCTTGCCCGGTTTTGGTTTGCCCTCCAGAAACCACTCGGGGATTTGCTTGATTTCGCCAATGTCTTTGATGTTGGTCCCCGTCTCTCTGTATTCGTTCTCAGGCGGTAGGAATTCGTCACCGATCAGCCGGTTCGGCCACAGATTCGTTACGCGGATTTCGAGCTGGTTCCGGCCGGCGCGTACGGCTCCGGTGACGTCCACGCGGTGAGGCGGCTTCCACAAGATGCCGAGATCGCGGCCATTCAGGTGGACTTCGGCAATTACCTCGACTCTGCCCAGGTCCAGGTAGAGCCGCTGCTGGCCCTTCGCGAGCGCTGGAATTGACAGGGCCTTCGAATAAGTCGCGGTGCCTGAGAAATAGCGAACACCGGGGTCAGTGTGTTTGTGAAGGGAAATCAACTCGGGAAGCGTCACGGATTCGGGTGCGCCGCGCTTCGGAGGAAACGTGACTTGCCATGGCCCCGCGACGTCGATCGGCTGTCCGATTCCGGTGACCGGCATCTCTGAATTGTGATCGCCCGCGCCGTGCAGGCGGTAGCGGCCATTCTGCCAGATCAACCAATCGCCAGAACCGTCAACAGCCGGCTCGACGGCGGGCGGTTCCGCGGGCTTCGGCACTCCGGCTGATGCCGCGCGCTGAATTCGCTCTGGGTCCAACGCCTCGGGAAACAGTTCGGGATCGGTCAGGTCTCCATTGAAGTTCGGGACTTCGTAGCCCAGGTTCGGCTCGCCGGTGCCGGGATGCACTACGTTGGCGCTTCTGCGGCCCTGGCGTACAAACTTGCCGTTCACGTAGACTGATGGCATCCCATCTTTGTAGACCACCGCCAGATGCGTCCAGCCCGCAATCGGCATCTCTGCCACAAGCGCCGGTCGCACGCCTGCACGGGATCGCTCATATATACCGATGCCATTACGGCCCGCGATCAATCCGCACGAAGCGTGGCCCTCGCCGTAAACTGCGTCACCTTCCGGCGGAAAGAAAACATAGCTGGCCGGGCTCGCAATCGGGCCACGCCCCAGCGCCTCAAGCGGCGTGTCCAGTTCCGGCTTTACCCAAACACAGATCGTGAAGTTGTTCGTTACTCCGCGGTGCGGAGCAGCGGCCGGGATCGGAAACGGTTTGGTTTGCACGATGCTCGCGCCATCCTTCGTTACTTCCGTGACGCGCCGTGGCTCAGCCGCGAAGCGGAAGACAACGAACACCGAGCCCGCCGGGTCAAGGTGCACCGGTACGCGCGTTCGCTTGCCGGCTGGTTCATGGAAATGCACAGGCGTGATCGCGCCGGTAGCAGGGTCCCAGAACTCCGGCTGCTTCCCTGTCACGCGGAATGTGCAGACCAGATCCTCCGCACGCCTCTTACGATTCGCAACAAAATACACTTCGCCATCGGGCACGCGGCGGTGAATGTAATGAATCTGTGCATCGCCTGAACGGGACGTGGCTTCAAAATCCGGCTCAATCCCCTGCTGATTCAGGACAACGTTCAGCGGCGCGCCCCAGAACACGCGTCCCTTGCCGGCGGCATGTTCGGTGACGGTTTTCCCATCCAGGCCACTCCAAAGCTCGCTCAGAATGTCCTGCGCTTCGGTTTCAGTTCGCGGATAACCCGCGAGCCCCGCGGAACCCGCGGGTTTCGCGCCCACCAGGCACATTCCTTCATGGACCAAGTCGCGAATCTTGCGCAGCAGATCCAAGCTGAGCCGCGCATCGTCTCTGAGGATCATCACTCGATAACTCAAACCATCGGGCAGCACGATGCGGCCGTTCTCCACGCGTATCCGGTTGAGGATAGCGCCGGCATCCACCGTGTCCCAATCGTAGCCGAGAGGCGGCGCGGGTTGAAGCGCGCGGCGCACGGGTGCTTCCACGGGTGCGTCTTCGCCTTCGAAGTACAGCAGGTCGCCCATGAAAACTCCCTGCTGCAGCAGGTATTGGCAGCGGGAGAGGTATTCGATCCACGGTCCGGCAAGCGGGAACCAGGTATTGGTCCGGTCGAAATGGATGCCGTAACAGCCCATGGTCATGCCGGGCACGGCAGTGGGGTGCGGCTGCATCGCATAGCGATGAAAGATGAACCGGTTCAGGCCCTGCGTGTACATCCAATCGCCTTGCGCTTTGAAGCCGTAAGGGTGTCCCTGCCACTTGGCGTATTGCGGATTGCCGGTGAAAGATTCCGCCGCGATCTCGCGCCTGCCATAGATATGTCCGACTGATGCAGCAAGCTTGACGCTGCGGTGCGTGCCGCTGGCTTGCCAGAACTCGCCCATCGGCACATCGACAACGGAGCCGGACTGCATTTCATCGAACGGCCCGCCGCTATACGGCTCAGCCGAAGAGAGCAGCCCATGCTCGCGGCACAATTCGGTAAAACGGCCGTAGTAGTTTTCGGCCATCAGGTCGGCCTGCACGCGGCGCACGTCCCACAGGAAGCGCTCGGATTCTTCAGGGCTGCTGGTGACGCGTCCGGTCATGGCTGGCATGTATGGCAATAAGCTGTAACCGCGGCGCCGCTCGAATTCCTGCGGAAAGTCTCTCGTCCAGTTCTGCATTCCCACTTCATAGCTATCGATCAACGTTCCGGCCATATGCTTGGCCACCAGCGGGCGTAGCGAGGGAAGCAGGCGGCTAAAAACGTAGTTGAAGTGAAAATCGATTCCCGCGCGAGTGTACTTGTCGCAATCGAGCCCCTGGCCCCCATCGGGCGGCGAGCTGTTGTGGCGGCCCGTGGGCGTGTGCCCCAGGCGGAGAATCGTCCAGTTGCCGGCGGGCGCATCCCACTGCAAGCGGCCGTGCGCGTCCATGTGCCGGCTGAGGTCGATCACGGACGCACGGTTGATGATGGAACCGGTCGAGGACTCTATCGCGTGTTCCGCCGAGGGCTCGTGCCCCGCGTAGGTGGCCGAATTGTTCTTGCGCTGCCACTCGGGAATGCGGCCGGCGGAAGAAACGCGCACGTGGCAAAGGCGGCCCGGCTGCCGCAAGCTCAGGCGAAGATACTTCACGCGCACGGCGGAGAACGTCGCTGTACCTGGAATGTCCGGCATGTTGGCCGTGCTGGGCGCAGTGAGAACTGCGATTTGGTGAAACTGCGCACCGTCTTCGGAACCATCTATCATGATGCGCGCCAGACCAATTCCATAAACTGCAATGGCGCGCGCTTCGAACGGCTCGGCGAATTCCATCTGCACAACGATGGGCTGCCCGGGAACGGACGAGCGAAGTTCCACGCCCTTGGATAGATCGCCGTCAGTCAGCACGTTCGGATCGATCGAGCCGCTGTTCGACGTCACGGCGCGGATCCGGCTGGCGAGCGAGTGCGTTTCGCCTTCGAGAGAGGGAAACGCCACCACCATTGCGTCGCGGTAGTAATCGAGCTTGCTGTATGGCTGGGGCAGCGTGAGATCGATGGTTTTTCCCCCGCTGACGAAGGCTTCGCTCCACACCAGTTGCTGCATCGAGAGTTCTGGTGTGATCCACGGTCCGGCACTCGATGACCAACCGGGGCAATTGTGCATGCCGAAATCCAGGCCCAGGCGGTCGGTTTCCCGGATGGCGTGCTCGGTCAGGCGAAACCACTCAGGACTGAAGTACTCGACGGGGCCCTTCGGAGTTCGTGAGCCCACGTTGAAGCATTGAAAGCCGGCCAGACCGATCTGCTTCATGGCTTCCAGATCGAGCGTGATTCCTTCCGCCGTGATGTTCCCATTCATCCAGTGCCACCACGTCTTGGGACGCGCCCACTGCGGTGGATTCCGGAAGGCTTCTTCAAGACTGACGGCGCCTGCGGTATCGGCGGCTTGCGAATCCGGGGCAGTTAGCGCCAGAGCCGCAGCGCAGCTTTTAAGGAATGATCGTCGTTGCATGGAAGGACCTTGAGTTTGCACGGTACTCCGGTGATGAGTGGCGGCAAGACGCCGCGGACTCGTTCGCCGAATTCCGCGCTCCTATTCTAACAACCTGTGACGAGAGCGACTTTCTGCTCAAAGTTTCTCTGAATAAGACTTCCACTGTATTGGTATCCCGGCCGGATCACGATATTCTCTTCGCCAGCGGAGGGGGATTATCCATGTTGCGTTATTTAGCACTCTTTCTGGGCGTAGTGTGTTTGCTCCCGGCCCAGGAGTTTCGTTCCACGCTGACCGGCAGAGTCACCGATCCAAGCGGCGCAATAGTTCCCGGCGCTGCTATTCGGGCCATTCAAACAGACACGAACAGCACTTATCAGACTGTGACCAACAGCGAAGGCCAATTCACCTTTCCGCTGCTGTTACCCGGTAGTTACCAACTTACTGCGGAAGCCAGAGGCTTCAAGAAGTATTCGCAAACCGGCATCCAGATTGGCACGAACACGCGTGTCGCTCAAAACATCATATTGGCCGTAGGGAGCACGAACGAATCGGTCACGGTCACCGCGGACGCGTCGGCTTTGGAAACGGTAAAGGCATCGGCTGGACAGGTCATCACGACGCATGAGTTGGCCAATCTGCCACTCGATGGCCATACCGCGCTCGATGCGGAATTTTACGGATTCGGCGTGATTACGCAGGGGAACCGCGATGCTAATGGCCCTGCGGCAAACGGCGGGCTGGGAGCTCTTTCCATGGGTGGTGCTCCCTCAGGCTCGAATGAAATGCTGCTTGATGGTGTTCCCAATGTCGGCACGCAAGGCACCACCTCACGGCGTCCCGCATTTCTGCCGCCCCCCGATTCGGTGGCCGAAGTGAAGACCGAAGCGTTCAGTATGGATGCCGCATCTGGCGGAGCGGGCGGCGGCACGGTCGAGATGGTCACCAAGGGCGGGACGAACGGATTGCATGGAGCTCTTTCGATTTACAACAACAGCTCCGCGCTCCAGGCCACTGACTTCTTCGTTAAACGAGTCGGAGGCGACAAGCCCGAATCCAAGACCAACCAGTGGGCCGTTACCGTGGGCGGGCCGGTCTGGATTCCGAAAGTGATCAACGGAAAGAACCGGCTCTTCTTTTTCTTTTCCTACGAAGGAGAACACTCCGGTGGACCGACGCCGTATTTCGGCACAGTGCCCACCGCCGATGAACGCAACGGTGATTTTTCTCACCTGCTTTCGCTGAACAATGACAAGAAGAATTACACGCTCTACGATCCGACTACGGGCGTGCTCTCCGGCAAAACCATCACGCGCCAGCCGTTCCCCAACAACATCATTCCGCAAAACCGATTGAATCCGATTGCCGAGAAATTTCTGAGTGACTATGTGCCGCTGCCGAATCAGGCGGGCACCTACGACGACACCAACAACTTTGCTATCAACCAGAATGTTCAGAATCCGTATCACTTCTTTTCCGGCAGAGCTGACGTGAATATCAGCGAGCGCAACAAGCTCACTGTCGTGGGCAGGCAGAGTCTCTACCTACAGTACGACAACGATATCTTCCATAACCTTGCCTATCTGAACCACGGATTGGGACGCGATATCTGGGGAGGCATGGTGGACGATGTAAACACATTCTCGCCTTCCATGGTCGGCGACTTGCGCCTTGGATTTACCCGGTACGACGCTTTCTACTACCAGGCCAGTAAGGGATTCTGGCCAGACCTGCAGGTACCGCAAGGCGGCTTCGATCCGGCGCAGCTTGGATTTCCGTCCTACATGGCGACCAGCGCGAACGTTTTGCAGATGCCGCAGTTTACCTTCTCTGATGGGTACACGGGGAACGGGAACAATGGTGGCCACTACATCAACCAGCCATACAATACGTATCAGCTCTTCAACAGCTTTACGAAGATCTATCAGAACCACACCATCAAGTTCGGCGGCGAAGTCCGCTTACAGGATTTCACGAACATCAACTGGGCAAATTCCACCGGCACGTTCTCATTCGATACCGGTACCTGGGTGAAAAAGACCAGCACCGCTACGGCCCCGACACAAGGCGGTTCCATGGCGGAGTTTCTCCTGGGCCTTCCCACCAGCGGAAGCTACGCGATCAACTCCGCGTCCAAAGGGGATGCGTACTACAGCGCGCTCTTCATACAGGACGATTGGCACGTCCGGCCCAACGTCACACTAAACCTGGGATTGCGCTGGGAACACGATTCGCCCACCACGGAGAGCCACAACCGGCAGACGATCGGGTTCGATCCTTCGGCTGTCAACCAGGTCACGCAACCGGCCGAGGCGGCCTACGCAAAGAATCCGATTCCAGAGCTTCCCGTGAGCGCCTTTGTTCCCACCGGAGGATTGCTCTTTGCCAGCTCGAATAATCGATATCCGTATACCACCTCGTACAAGTCGTTTGCTCCCCGCTTCGGTGTCAGTTGGGCTCCGGAAGCGTTGCATGGACATACTGTATTCCGTTCCGGGATCGGGATCTTCTACTTCAACTACGGAACGGTGACTCCCCAGCAACAAGGCTTCAGTCAATCGACTCCATACGTCGCGACCTCCGATAGCTATTTGACGCCAGCCACAACGTTGAGTAACCCGTTTCCCAGTGGGATTCTTCAGCCGGTGGGCTCCGCCCTCGGTGTCAATACCTACCTAGGCCAATCCATCACTTACTACAATCCCGAATTTGAGAATCAATATAGTCTGCGCTGGAACTTCGATATCCAGCAGCAGCTCACGAAGGACACCACTCTAGAAGTTGCTTATATCGGCAACCACGCAGTGCACCTGCCGACGAGCTATAACTTTGATGCGCTGCCCGCCCAGTATCTCAGCACTCTTCCTTACCGCGATACCGCTACGATCTCCGAGTTGGGCGCAATCGTGCCGAATCCGTTCGCCGGACTGCTCCCCGGCCAGAGCCTGAATAGTTCGACGACTTCCGTCTCCAATCTGCTGAAACCAATACCTGAATTCTCGGGAGTCACGGAATCGACGATGAACAACGGAGGCTCCTATTTCCATCAATTGGCGGTCAAGCTCCAGAAGCGCCTGTCCAACGGCTTGCAGTTCTTCGTGAACTACTCACACTCCCGTCTGATGGACCGTGTCAATTACCTCAATAGCGGATCGCTGGCGCTGGAAAAGCGCGTCTCGAGCGACGACCGGCCCGACTATCTGGTGGTCAGCGCCATCTATGATCTGCCGGTGGGAAGAGGAAAGCACTTTCTTTCCAGTGCGAATCGCGTGATCACATTTGTACTCGGCAACTGGCAAATGGCAGGCGAGTATACCTACTATGAAGGCGCTCCGCTCAGTTGGGGTAATGTAATCTACAACGGAGGGGATCTGAACTATAATCCCCATGACGCGAATGGTCCGGCGTTTAATACGTCGGCGTTCGACACCGTGTCAAGCGATCAGCTTTCGAGTAATTTCCGGACGTTCCCCTCGCACTTCAACAATCTGCGTCTGGATGGCGGCAACAATATCAATGTCAACCTGACCAAGAGTTTCGTGGTCCACGAAAACGTAAAGGTGCAGTTCCGTGCGGAGTCGTTCAACCTTTTGAATCGTCCCTTGTTCTCCTCGCCGAACCTCACGCCGACGAGTTCGACGTTCGGATACATTACGAGCGATACGAACTCGCCGCGTGCCATTCAACTCGCACTCCGACTGACATTTTGAAAAAGAAGGCGCCACGCGTCTCTGAAAAAGGGATCGATGGTTCGGGCCGGCTCTCGGATGAAAATTCGGGAGCCGGCATTTTCATTTTCTCGAAGCACCGTCACGCTACGAAGGAGAGTACCTCTTCGGGCGCGGGCATGCCGCGCCGCGAAAAGCGGATAATGCCATCGGGCCCGATCAGGTAAACGGTACGCTTGATGATCAATCCATTGGCATGGTACAGCGTAGCCACTTTGCGGCCTCGATCGACCAGCAGTGAAAACGGAAAGCCATACTTGTCTTGAAATTTGCGGTGGCTCTGAGGATTCTGCGGATTTACACCGAATAATTCCACGCGGCGGTCACGGGCCGCATCCCAGCCGTCGCGAAACTGACAGAGCTGCTTTGTGCAGCCGGGAGTATCGTCGCCGGGGTAGAAGACCAGAATGACATTCCGGCCGCGCAGTGCGGAAAGCGTTACCGTGCGCCCGGATTCATCGGCAAGAGAGAAGTCCGGCGCCGGTGTTCCAGCGGGAAGCGGATCGGAGAATAGCCGGGAAAGCATCATTGCACCGTAATTGCTGCGTTGTTGCTGTGCGATAGTGCCACTGAAAGCAGCACGGTTTGCGGGCCGGGCGCGAGGCCCGGAGGTACCTGCGCATTCACTTGATACAAGCCGGCAAAGCCCGGCGCAAGTCCGCTATAGGTCACCACGGCAGGAGCACCGCCGATGAACACGGTTGGCGGCAAGATCATCTCTTCGAAACTGCCTGCGGCACGCGTGGGTCCGAGGCCGGTACAGTAGATTTCAACGTAATCGCCCGCGTGAACGGGTGTGATGGCCGCGCTCTTACCGGTTCCCGCCACCAGCACTGCGCCGCTGAAGATGCCCGGCGCAACGGCGGAAATGGCCGTGCTGGTGGTGCTCTGCGCGCCCGAAGGCGTGGTTACCGTGAGCGTGCCAGTTCCAACAGGCACATCGGCTGGAATATACAAATTGATCTGGCTGTCACTCACATAGAGCAGCGGCAGGTCCTCGCCGTTGAAAACCACATGCACACCCGCCAATTTCGCAGGCCAGGGATACGGTGCGGTGGCCGTTTGCCCGCCCGCCAGATTGACGCCGGTGATCGTTGCCAGCGAGCCCGGCGCGACGCCCGCATCGAACGAGGCGGCATTCCAGAGGCCCGTGATTGTCGGAACGGCGCTGCCCGCGTGCAGAGCGAGCGTAACCGAGGGCGCCGATTCGAGCGACAGAAGCAACTGGTTGCTGCTGCCGGTACCGGGCGTCCACCGGAAGGAAGCACGCCCTTGCGCGTCCGTGAGCACGGAAGCCGGCGTCACGCTCCCCCCCGCGGAGACGGTAGCATTCACGCGCGCGCCAGGATACGCGAGGCGATTGACGTCCGTCAACTGGACCACTACGGGATCGGGAAGGGGAGCATTGCCGGTCGATACCTGTTGATCGCCCGATACCGGGAGAAGCGTGAGCACCGAAGCGCCGGCTACTTGAACGCGAGCAAACGCCGTTTCATAGAGGTTGTCCAATGGAGTGGCTGTCACATCTTCCACGCCAGGCCGAAGCCCAGTGAAGGCCAGGTTTGCGCTTGTCGATCCGGCAGGAATCGTGATCGCGGCGGGGAACTGCGCGTCACCGTTGGGTGTTTGAAACTGCACCGTGAGGTCGGCAGCGGAAGGGGTTTGGATCGTCACCGTCGCAGGGCCCGTTCCACCAGCAACCACGCCGCCCGCGGGCTCGAGCGACAACTTCAGGCTGCGCTTGAGCGATGTGCCGGCGGTCGCATTGTTCGAAGATGCCTGCGCGTAAAAAGTTTCGAACTGGCGGCGGTAAGTGTCGATCTGGGCAATGTCATCGGCAGAGGGCTGGGACCCGGCGGCAACCACCAGAATGAAAGCGAAGCGGAAGTGGCGCTGAGCCACCGTATCATCGGGCGTGCGGCGGCCTTCGGCCTGGATGATATCCTGCACGGCAACGTCCTTGCGCACGCCATCAAATCCGAATCCGCGCAAAGGATGCAGCAGTGTAACGTAAGAAGGCACGGGGTTCGTGACAAGGAAGGTATCAGGTACCTGCGAAGGCGGCCGGAACCCCATCAGGTATTGATCGAGCGGTGCGTAGTCCTGCACCGTATCAGTCGTGAGAAAGCGCGGCGACGCGGCCGAGCCCTGGTCCATAATGCGCTCGCCTTCGAGGAGCGAAGCCTCCGAGTTGAACACGAAATTCCAGTGCGAGAGCTGCGCGCCCAACATGGGACGTGCCGAAGGGTCATTCGGATCGCGGATGCTGGCATAGGCCAGAAACAGGTGCCCGGCCTCGTGGCCGATTACCGTGAGAGGAGTATCGCCGGCGGCGGCACGCGCAGGCACAATGCCATTGGGGTTGACGGGATACTGCGTCAGGTCTCCCATATTCAGCACCGCCTGAAGACGGGAGGCCGAGCCATATTGCTGGCCCGTATCGGTGGGTACGTCGCCGTAGCCGCTGCGATTGACGTTGCGCACGGTGCTCTCATATGCGACCGCCTGTGCTTGCGCCGCAATGCCCATGTTGTTGTAGATCACCAGGTAGTCGTAAGAATCGTCGTGCGTCTGATAAAACTTCTGAGCCACGGTGACGGTGTCCACGGCGAGGGTGTTGCCGAAGCGCTCCGCGATGCCAGCCTGGTAACTTCCACTCGCGTCGCTACTGTAAGAGACCAGCGAGGTCGTTCCCACCAGATTACCGGGAGCGATACCCACTACGGCGCTCGAGACGCTTACGGCGGAATAGGAAAACTCGATGCGGCCATCGGGATAGAGCTTCACCTGGAACGTTTCGGGCGTGCCGTTTCCCGCATCCTGGTATTCGGGTACGGCGACCCAGCTCACTACGAGGCGCGCGGCTTCGGAGACTACGCGCACACCGCCCGCCGTCTGCGCGGGGTTCAGGTCATCAAATAGCGGCGCGATGCGCGGCGGTCCGGCAGAGAAGCGGCCGAGCGAACGATCGGTGCTGGCGTTATCGCCCGTCATAAAAGTCAGGTTGCCGTCGGAATTGACAAAGACCTGGTTGTAGGTTGCACCGAAAAAGGGAAAGGCAAACGGCAGGCTCACAGCGCGCGTGTCATCATCGTCAAGCGCGGCGAGAGGTGCGCCCATTGTGGCAGCAGCCGCATCGTATCCCTGGGTAGCGGCGGAGTACGTATATTGCGAAGCGTTCGCGGCTGGAGTGAATGTGAGGGTCTTGTTGCCCAGGTCGAACTGATTCAGCCGCTCGACCACGCCATCCGTATCTTCGATGATCGCGATATCGCCCATGTCGCGGTTGAGCGACGGCACGGCTGGGGCGAGCGCTCGCGGGCTGCGCAGGGCCCTCCGGCGCACGGCCTGACGATGCAGGAACAGAACCTCTTTGGATGTCTCGCGGCTGGTTCCACACAACGAGAGCTCATGCCGCGCGAACGCGGGCGCCAGCACAAAGAATAACGCCAGCGTGACAGACCCCAGGCGACCCATAGACACGGCTTGCTTTATTCTGACACGGCAGGAACGGCCACTCGCTTACTCCAGCAGCCGGATGCGGATGTTTTTGTAGTAGACGGTGCTATTCGGATCGTGCGCCTGCAGCGCGATCGTGCCAGGTTCAATGCGCCGTCCGGGAAACTCTTTCACGCCCGCCCAACCGGCCGGCTGCGTCCAATGGACCACCTGCTTGCCGTTCACCTTTACCGTGATGGTGTCGCCGCGGACCGTGATGTCTTCGGTGAACCACTGGTTGTCACCAACGAGCTGCTGCTTCACGTCCTGCACTTCGTAGAGACTGCCGGTCTTGCGCGGGTCGGTGGGGTAGCTGTTGTTGACCTGCACTTCGAAGCCCTTCCCGGGCCAGTTCGTCTGCTGGTATCCGGTGAGAATATAGATGCCGCCATTAGCCTTCGGGCGAGTCATCACGTCCACCTGCAGTTCGAAATTGCGGAAGCTGTGATTATGAAAATCGCCCACGTAAAAGCAATGGCTGCGCGCGCCATGCGTGACAATCGCGCCATTCTCCACAGAAAAGGTGGGAGCATTTTCGCTGGCTTTCCACCCACTCAGGTCCTTGCCGTTGAACAGTGAAGTCCAGCCCGAGCCGGCCGCGTTCAGCGGAGCCAGCGCAATGAGCATGCACAATCCCAGTTTCGTGATCACGCGGCTTATGCTACTGGAAGCGAACGGGCAGCGCAAGGTCATGCGAATGGACTGCGTTTGAGGGCATATTCGACGGCGTTTTCCGGCACGCTGAAATGGTCCATGGCGCCGTTGCCCATGTAGCCGAGTTCCTTCATGCCGATGGCGCTGGTGTAGTAGGCATCTACCACCATGCGGCGCGCCCAATCGAAAAACTGGACACCCGGGCTCAAGTCCGGCTGGTCGTTCTTGCGGTAGGCGATCTGGTCAAGCAGAGCAGTCTGCTGGCCGGGTTGCGCGCTCAAAAAATCGGAATCGTATTGCTTCCGCATACGTTCGTCAATCCAGGCCAGCCCGCCGGTGTAAATCCCCTTCATTTCTTCGCTCGCGCCGCACAGGAAGTCGATGAAGGCCGCCGAGTTTGCGGCGAGCGCTCCCTCGGAATGCGAATCGGCGGGAATAATGAGGTCGGAGAGGCGTTCCAGCGTGGCATACTCGTGCCGCATGAGCGCCTTGGGACGATACGGTCCCGTGGCGGTTTCCTGCGCCACCGCCTGATGGACGTGCTGCATGTCTTGCGCGGAAAGCGCGCCTGCACCGGCGGCCATCAGTGTGGTCGAAGCACCGATCTGCCGCAGCAACTCGCGGCGTGAGTATTCCGGCGTGTCAGACATTCCCTTTCCTCATCTCCTCGGCAAGGTATTCGGATGCGCGCCAGCAGAACGCCACGATGCTCAATGTTACGTTCTTATCCGGCTGGCTGACAAAGGGCGCGGCGTCGCACACGAACAGGTTCGATACTTCGTGCGACTGGCAATACTTGTTGAGAACCGATGTCTTTGGATCACTGCCCATGCGCACCGTTCCGGCTTCATGAATGATCGAGCCGCCGACCGAGATCCCCGAACTTTCCCGTCCGGGATTCGTCAGCCCCGTCACTTTGCCGCCCAGGGTTCCGATAATGTCCGTGAACGTCTCTGCCATATGCCGCGCCTGCGCGCGTTCGTGCTCGCTCCACTGGAAATGGAAACGCAGCACCGGGATCCCGTAATCGTCAATGCGGTCCGGATCGATCTCGCAATAGCAGTTTCGGTTGGGGATCATTTCGCCGCGGCCGGAGAAGGAAACATACGCACCGTAATGCTCGCGAATCGTGTCCTTGAGCGCCTTGCCGTAGCCCTCGGCACGCGTACACTCGCCGTGGAACGAGCCGAGTTGCGGCATCCCGAACCCGCCGCCGATCTCGATGTGGTAGCCGCGCGGAAAGTCCTTCTTCCGGTCGTTGTACAGCCACCAGGGCACGTAGACATGCATGCCGCCGATGCCGTCGGCATTGTGCCGCGGCAGGCCGGAGAGCGCCGGGACGTAGCCCGAAAGCGAGAAACCTACCGAATCCGTGAGGTTGCGGCCCACCTGGCCCGACGAATTGCCGAGACCATTGGGAAAACGCGTCGAGCGGGAATTCAGCAGCAGGCGCGCCGATTCGCAGGCGCTCGCCGCCACCATCACCGCGCGGCAGTGAATCTGCTGCTCCGAGCGCGTCGCCTTGTCCACATACGAGACGGCGGTCACCTTTCCCGAAGCGTCCGTGATTAACTCGCGCGCCATCGCGCCGGTGATCACCTTCAGCTTGCCCGTCTTCATAGCGGGGAAGATCATCGCCTGGCTGGAGGAAAATGCCGAAGCCGTCCGGCAGCCGCGCCCGCATTGCCCGCAGTAGTGACAGGCGGCGCGCCCGTGGATCGATTTCGTCAGCACCGCCATGCGCGAGGGAATGCACGGGATGTTGAGCTTCGCGCATGCCTTCTGAATCAGGATTTCGTGGACGCGCGGCGGAATCGCCGGAAGAAAATTGCCGTCCGGAGCTGTGCGCAATCCTTCTTTAGTGCCGGTGACGCCGATGAAGCCCTCGGCTTTGTCATAGTAGGGCGACATCTCGCTGTAGGTGACCGGCCACGGATCGCTGAGGCCATCCTCCGGCTGAAAATCATAGTCGGAAAAACGCAGCGAAATACGACCGTAGTGATTCGTGCGTCCGCCGATAATGCGCGAGCGAAACCAGCGGAATTTGTCGCCTGTCGCCACCGAATAGGGTTCGCCGGGCACGTTCCAATACCCGTTCGGCGCGCTGAAGTAATTCCACTGCTGGCGGCCAAAGTAGTATTCCGCATGCGCGCCGGCGCCACGGTGATCTACCTGGTAAGGGAGGACGTGTTCTTTGAAATCGGTCTCCGGATGGAGCATGGGCCCAGCTTCCAGCAGGGCCACGTTGATGCCTTGGTCGGTGAGGACTTTGACTGCGGTACCGCCGCCCGCGCCCGATCCGATGACCACCACGTCGAACTTCTGAGGAGTTCCGACGACCTGTAGCATCTCGGTCAATCATCCTACCACCACCAGCCGGCGGAGGCGCGGCGGATTTTCGCCGTAAGTGGCGGAAGATTGCCGCGCCGGCCGGGAAACTCAGCCGCTGACGCGCATTCCAATAGAAAATGCTGCTGGTTGATGAATTGCACGGCTGGTAGCATGACGATTTCGCCTCTTTCGCAAAGCCAGCTCACCATGCTGAGCAGCGTCAACCATCAATCGACGACCAACAATACCAATCAAAGCAACTCGAGCGCTTCTGTACAGGACCCCAACCCGCAGCTTTCGCCAACGGCCACCTTCCTGAACTGGTTGCAGCAGCTTCAAACGCAGGATCCGCAGGAATTCGCGCAGATCACCGGACAGATCTCGACGAATCTGAAGAACGCCGCCAATACCGCGGACGAGAGCGGCAATACCGCGCGCGCCGATGCCCTCAACCAATTGGCCGGTCAATTCCAAAGCGCCAGCACAGGAGGCAGCTTGCCTACCGCTTCCGATGTACAACGGGTGGCCGCTACCGGCGGCGCTTCAGGAAGCGGAAGTGCCGGACACCATATGCATGGCGGTCATGGGCATCATCATCACAATGCCTATGCGTCTTCAACGGATCAGAGTACGGACGTGCTGAGTCTGCTATTCAGCGGACAGAATTCCCAGACCACGGTGGACCCGGATTCGCTGTTCGATTCCACGTCACCGGCCGCTTCTAACACTGCGCAGCCGTAACCGCTGCTTCAGCGTCCGGGGTGGAACACCAGCGTACTCTTGGCTTGCACCTTCCGGAATTGCATGGGGTAGCTCTGTCCGTAATACCAGTGCTCCCATTCGTCTCGATAGTGACTGGATAGGACCTGGCCCGATTGCCCGATCCGGACGTTGAGCAGCGAATGGTCCCAGTCGCTCAGGTCGGCGTCCATTCGCATCGAGGGCGCGAGTTCCCGTGTGGTCTGTTTGACCGTAGTACTCGATCCGCTCATCGGCGTGGGCGGGATGTCGAAATACGGACCGAGAGCCTTTACATGATGAACCACCGGGTTATTGATCCCGATCTTGAAGTACTGGCCATAGCGCCAGTGCTTCACTTCCGGTCCCTCGATTCGCTTGCCCTCCTCGACGGCATCCGCCAGCGCCCGCAGCAGCATGGAATCATAGTCGTGGAACCAGCCGGCCGGGCGCGTCCGTAAGAGCTTTTCGACAACACCGGGCGCCATGTGGAACTCATAGGCCTGGCTCTGGCCCGGCGCGGCGCTTTCGACAATGGCATTGCGCACGTGTTGATAGATCAGCGTGATGAGGAACGGCGCGGCCTCGTCTTTATCCATCTGGCCCTTCCAGGTTCGCAACAGGTTCACGGCGTCGTCGAGCCCCGGGTTTGGAACGTGCCGTTTCTCGTAGGCCGCCACTACCTGCGAGGCCAGGAACCGGTTGAAGCCCGAATACACATCCTTCTGCACCGCCAGCAAATCGCTCGCGTGCCATCCTCCGTGCGCCGAAAGCAGATCGAGGATCTGTCGCGCGCGGCCGGGATATCCGAAATTCCCATTCACCGGATATGGGTAATCGGGCGGGAACGGATTCTGGTTGGCGCTCACAATGATGCCGCGCGGAGGATTGTAAGTGGAAGGAAGCTGATCGAAGGGAATAAAGCCATCCCAATCGTAGTTGCCGGAGGAGCCGTCCACCGGCAGATCGCCGACGTAGCCGCGGCGCTTGGGCAATTTGCCCGCGGCATGGTAGCCGATGTTGCCGCCGGTATCGGCATAGACGAAGTTCGCGCCCGGTCCGGGGTAGCGCGAAAGAGCGGCGGTGAACTGCTGCCAGTCCTGCGCGCGATCGATATCGAGCATAGGGTATTGGAAAACGCCCGGCTCGGCTGCTGACCATCGCAAAGCACCGCGGTCTTGTCCCTGAACGAAAAGCATGGGCCCGTCGCGCGTTACCCAAAGCGTCATCTCGACGGGCGCGCGGCCCTTGACGCGAATCAGTTCATGCTCGGCACGCGCCTGCAGCGTCTGGCCGTGGTAGAGATAGCGGCCGGTAGTGTCATCAAATTTCTCGAGGTAGATATCCTGCACATCGAACTGCAGGTTGGTGATGCCCCAGGCGATGTGCTGGTTATGGCCCACGATGATACCGGGCGTTCCCGGCAGCGCCACGCCCGATACGTCGAGTCCGGGAGCCTCAATCTGCGTCATGTACCAAATGTCAGGCAGCGCATATTCGAGGTGCATGTCATTGGAGAGGAGAGGCTTTCCGGAGGCGGTATGACTGCCGGCTAGCGCCCAGGCATTCGAACCTGGCTGCACCTCGCTTCCCGCTCGAACGGGAAACAGGAAATTCACTTTGGCCGCGTCGTTATGCGCCATCATATTGCGCTTCAGAATCTCTTCGGGCCACGTGGTCGTGAGCGTGCGAAACATCTGCAGGCACACCAGAATGGAATCGACCACGCTCCAGGGTCTGGGCTGATAGGCGAGCAGCGTGAATTCGAGCGGCAGTTTGTGAAGGTGAGTGGCGATGTACCAGTTCACGCCGCGAGTGTAGGCGGCGAAAGCGGCGCGGTCCGCTTCGGGTAGCGTCGTGTAGGCCTGTTCGGCGATCCGGCGCATGCGCAGCGCGCGGGCTTCGCGGTCGGTATTCACGCCCGCCGGTCCCAGGATCTCTGCCAGGTTGCCGCCGGCAAGCCGGCGCAGGCCATCCATTTGGAACAGCCGGTCCTGCGCGGTGACGTATCCTTGGACGAACAGCGCATCCTGCACGCTTGCGGCGTGGATGTGCGGCACTCCGAGCGCGTCATAAGCCACGGAAACCGGTTGGGAAACGGGCGCGGTCGCTGTTCCCGAGGTCTGCGGCAGTGGGCGCCAGGCGTACCAGTAAATGACGGAAAGGGTGAAAACCAGCGCGATCGCGATTCCGAGGTTCACAAAAAGCAGGATGCGCGCGCGAATGGGATGGCTCATGTCAGCGAAGACTTACGAAGACTTACAATGATAGCGGTCTGCGGCATCGGTCTGCTGGCAGCACGCTGAATACCATGGACTGTTTCGAACGCGTGCTCGTTTCACAAGTCGAAAAAACATCCTGGCATACAATCGGATTTGCCTCCGATTTCATTTGAAGTAGTTGCCGAGTGTCCCCACACATGCGCCCGCGCCGGCGTCTTACATACGCCGCATGGCGATATCGAAACGCCGGTGTTTATGCCCGTCGGGACACAAGCGAGCGTAAAGGGACTGACGCAGCGCGATCTGGCCGAAGACCTCGGCGTGAAGATCCTGCTGGCGAACACTTATCATCTCTACCTGCGTCCGGGACACGAGTTGATCCGCCGGATGGGCGGGCTGCACCATTTCATGTCCTGGCCCAATGCCATCCTCACCGATTCCGGCGGCTTCCAGGTGTTCAGCCTCAGCGGACTGCGCAAGATCACCGAACATGGCGTGGAGTTCCGCTCGCATCTCAACGGCGATCTTCATATTTTCACCCCCGAATCGACCGTCGATGTGCAGCTTGCCTTCGGAAGCGACATTCTCATGGCGCTCGACGAATGCCTCGAGTATCCCGTGAGTCATGAATACGCGCGCCAAGCGATGCACCGTACCGTTGGCTGGGCGCGGCAGGCGAATCAGCACTTCCGGCAGCGGATGGCGGGGAAGCCGGAAGCGCACGCGTTGTTTCCCATCGTGCAGGGATCGATGTATCCGGACCTGCGGCGCGAGTGCGCCGGCGCTCTCATCGAACTCGATACGGCGGGCTACGCCATCGGCGGTCTTTCGGTCGGGGAACCGCGTCCTCTGAGTCTGGAAATGGTGGAGGCAACCGAAGGCATTTTGCCGCGCGACCGGCCGCGTTATGCCATGGGCGTCGGCATGCCCGAGGAATTACCGGAGTACGTGGCGCGGGGCATCGACATGATGGATTGCGTGCTGCCTTCACGCAACGCCCGCAATGGATATCTGTTCACATCGCGCGGCCGCGTGATCATCAAGCACGCCCGCTACAAAGACGATGAGCGGCCTGTGGATGAGGCCTGCCAGTGTTATACTTGTACCAGATACTCCCGTTCCTACCTGCGTCATCTGTTCTTGTCCGGGGAGATTTTATACGCGATGTTGGCGACCCGGCACAACATCCACCGGTATCTTGACATCATGCGTGAGATCAGGCACGCTATACTATCGGGTTCGCTACCGGAATACTCGAGGACTGTGCATTCGGCCTTGAGTGACGCGGAGTGATCCCTCTTTGGTCAGAACGTGGTCCTAAATCTGTTTTTGCAAGCGACGCCGTCCAATACAATGGTGGGGTTCCTCCCCATCATTCTCATCTTCGCGATTTTCTATTTTCTGTTGTTCCTTCCGATGCAGCGCCAGCGCAAGAACCAGAAACAAATGCTGGCAAGTCTCCAGAACGGAAATGTGGTCCTGACGAGTGGAGGCATTGTCGGTACGATCGTCGCTATGGAAAGCGATGACACTCTGGTTTTGCGCGTGAAGCCCGATAATGTGAAGCTTCAGGTGGCGCGGACTGCGGTGTCGAGTTTGATTTCGGGCGACGGTAAGAAGTAGAAGTAGTAACCTATTTGACAGGCTCTAAACTCCCATGAAAAAGAATCTGACGGCGCGGACCGTGACGATTATTGTGACGATCGTGGTCTGCGTATTCGGTGTGATCGGTCTCCCGAAGTCGACTGCGCAACTGGTCGATAATCTGAGGAACAATATCCGGCTCGGTCTGGATCTTCGCGGCGGGACCTACCTCGTTCTCCAGGTTCAGGTGCAGGACGCGGCCAAAGCGGAAGCTCAGCAGGCCATCGAGCGGCTGAAAGACGGCCTGTCGAAGCAGGGTATCACGTATGCCAGCCTGGAAGCCAATGACCCGCAGCGCGTGGAAGATACCGATAGCATTCAGATCACCGCGAAAGGCATCCCCTCGACGCAATCGAGCGCGTTCCGCAGCCTGGTCAATGAACAGGAAACGGATTGGGTGCTCACTCCCGTCAACTCGACCGACTACGTCATGCGCATGAAACCTTCGGCGCTGGTTGCGCTGAAGCGCGACACGGTCGAGCGTTCGATCCAAACCATCGGCAACCGCATCGATCAGCTCGGCTTGGCGGAAAAATCCGTGCAGCAGTACGGCAGTGCGGGTTCCGACTACGAAGTACTGGTGCAATTGCCGGGCGTGGACGATCCGGCGCGAGTGAAGGAATTGATCGGAACCACGGCTGTGCTCGAAATCGATTCGGTCGATGCCAAAAACGGCGGGCCGTATCCCAGCCGTGAAGCGGCGCTTGGCCAGTTCGGCGGCGTGCTTCCGCTGAACACGAAACTGGTGCGGGCTCTGCCGCGTGGTGGCAGCAGTGGTGAGCAATGGTACTTATTGGCCCGTACTCCGGTAATCAGGGGCCAGCAGATGCGGAACGCCCGGGCCGGTCAGGACGAATTCCATCATTGGGAAACCAGCTTCACGCTTTCCCCCGATGGCGGCCGCCGTTTTGGCCAGTATACTGAGGCCAACATCGGAAACCGCCTGGCGGTGGTGATGGACAACAACATCGTGAGCGTGGCGACCATCCAATCGCGAATCGAAGATTCCGGGCGGATCACCGGACTGGGCAGCGAGGATGAGGCGACTGACCTCTCGCGCTATCTTCGTTCGGGCTCTCTTCCTGCCGGCGTTCAGTATCTGCAGGAGCGGTCTATTGGGCCGTCGCTCGGCGCCGATTCGATTCATGAAGGAATTGTCGCGGCCATCGGAGGTTTCCTCGCGGTGGTGGTGGCTATGCTGATCTATTACAAGCGCAGCGGTGTGAACGCGGTGTTGGCGCTGTTCCTGAATACGATCATTCTATTGGCGGCAATTTCCTATTTCCATGCTGTGTTGACGCTGCCCGGCATCGCCGGGGTCATCCTGACTATCGGTATGGCAGTGGATTCAAACGTACTGATTTTTGAGAGGATTCGCGAGGAGTTGCGGGCTGGAAAATCAGTCGTGGCGGCCGTAGATGCAGGGTTCAATAAAGCGTGGTGGACGATTGTGGATACCCACGTCACCACGGTGGTTTCGTGCGCCTTCCTGTTTCTGTTCGGGGAAGGGCCGGTGCGCGGGTTCGCGGTAACCCTGACCATCGGTTTGATTGCGAATGTGTTTACCGCAGTGTTTGTTTCCAGGACGATTTTCGGCTATGAATTGTCCGGCCGGCGGCGGATGGAAGCGCTAAGTATTTGACAGCGGGGGCAAGCGGCCCTCTATTTCGTTCGCTGGTAGCTGGGAACAAAGTGAGTAGAGCTGGTGTCGAATGTATTGGTGAACACCAGCACCGGTAGGATTCGATGGAATTCTTCAAGAACACAAATTTCGATTTCCTGGGCAAGAAGTGGCCTTTCATCATCGCTTCGCTGGTGTTAACGGTCGCAGGTTTAACAAGTATCGTCATGAAAGGCGGGCTCAAGTACGGCATTGACTTCAAGGGCGGCGCGCTCATGACCGTCCGATTTGCCTACCCTCCGCCGATCAACAAACTCCGTGCCGCGTTGTCGGAGAAGATCAAGGGCGATATCAGCGTTCAGAACACCACCGATGTCTCCGGCAAGGAAGCCAATGAAGTGGTGATCGGGACCGAGATGAGGGAAGAGGCGCAACTGAACGTCAACCGGAACGCGATGCAGGAAGTTCTGGAGAACACCTTCGGCCAGCCGCAAAGCGGAAAGCTGGACTTCAACAATGCCAGCACCTCGGCGTTGGTGAACCAGTTGCGCGATCCGCTGGCGAACAACAATGTGGCACTGAGTGACCAGCAGTTACAGGACTTGGCGGCCGCGATGCTCCGGTACCGGGATAACGTACATTCCGGACTGCTCACGGATTTTCACCAATTGTCCTCCGTTCCAGGCGTGAATGCTGGTATCATCAACACACTCCAACAGGTGTGTTATTTGGCGCCGTTTAACATTCGCAGCGCGGAAATGGTCGGGCCCAAGGTTGGCGCGGAATTGAGGAACAAGGCCGTGCTGGCGACGCTGTATGCGCTGGGCGGCATGCTGGTATACATCGCTTTTCGCTTCGAATGGATTTACGGCCTGGGTGCTGTGATCGCGGTCTTTCATGACACGATCATCACCATTGGATTGTTTTCGATTTTCAATAAAGAAATCTCGATGACGGTCATCGCGGCGTTGCTGACGCTGGTTGGCTACTCGATGAACGACACCATCGTGATCTTCGACCGCATTCGGGAGAACCTGAAGCTCATGCGGCGCGAACCTCTGGATTCGTTGATGAACATCAGCATCAACCAGACACTGAGCCGGACGGTGATGACTTCCGGATTGACGTTTCTCACTGTGATCGCGTTGTTCATCTGGGGCGGTCCGGTGCTGCATGGTTTCGCGTTCGCTCTGGTGTGTGGAATTATCGTGGGGACTTATTCTTCCGTGTTCATTGCCAGTCCGATTGTGCTGTTCTGGCATAATTACACCGATCAGCGCCGGAAGAGAGCTCCAGCACTGGCGGCGGCTCCGCGCGTGGAAGGGGCTCGGAAGAACCCGAGTAGGGCGGCCAAATAACAGAGACCGCGCGGGGCAGGAGCGCGCGGCTGTAAGGGAAAGGAAGCTTATGTTTGAGCAAACATTTGTTGAGGGCGGGCAAACCAAGAAGACCTGGACGGTGCTGGTTTCCTTCTTTGGCCAGCTTGTCTTGATTGGTGTCCTGATCCTCATTCCGATGATCTGGTTTGACGCGCTGCCGACCGCAACGTTGAGCAGTTTCCTGGTGGCCCCACCCCCACCACCCCCTCCACCGCCACCTCCTCCTCCGGCAGCTCCCAAAGTAGTGAAGATCATTCCGCGCCAGTTCAACGCCAACCAGTTGATGGCGCCGAAAAAGATCCCCAAAGAAATCGCGCAGATTAAGGAAGATGAAATGCCGCCACCTTCGGCCGGCGGCGGGGTCGTGGGCGGCGTAGCCGGCGGTGTGGCCGGTGGCGCAGCCGGCGGTGTACTGGGCGGGATTATCGGATCGGTGCCTTCGGCGGCGCCTCCTCCGCCTCCTCCGCCTAAACCCGCCGCTCCTCAGCGCATTCGCGTGGGCGGCAACGTCCAACAGGCGAAATTGATCCGCCAGCCGCATCCGCAGTATCCACCGCTGGCGAAGCAGGCCCGCATCCAAGGTACGGTGAGGCTGAACGCCATCATCGCCAAGGACGGCACTATTCAGAATCTTACGGTGATCAGCGGTCATCCGCTGCTGATTCCGGCCGCTCTGGAAGCGGTGAAACAGTGGGTATACGCGCCTACACTGCTCAATGGAGAGCCGGTAGAAGTCGTAACTCAGATTGACGTGAATTTCACGTTGAGCCAATAGTCCCGGAATCCGAGAGTGGATCACGGGCTGAAGTACAAATCAACTCGCAGGAGAGACGAAGAAAATGCTTTTGCATTTGCAAATGTTGTCGCTTTATTTGCTCCAGGACAGCGGCGCGGTGGGTTGGGATCCGCGTTCCCTCTGGGCTCAGATGGGAACTCCGGCCCGGCTTGTGGTTATCGTGCTGTTCCTTATGTCGGCCTATTCAATCGGCGTCATGATCGACCGGTTGATGGCCTATAGCGCCGCTCGCAAACAGTCCCGGCAGTTTGCTCCGGCGGTTGCCGGCGCCCTGCGCGAAGGCAAGCTGGAAGAGGCAGTCAAGATTGCGGACCGTTACAAGAAGAGCCACTTGGCCAAGGTCGTTGTGGCCGGTCTGCAGGAGTTCCAGGCGCATCAGATCAGCACGGAAATTCCGGGCGAAGAAATTGCGGCGTCCAAACGCGCTCTCGAGCGCTCCGAAGCCATTGTGCATGCCGAATTGAAACGCGGCATCAGCGGTCTGGCTACGATTGGTTCCACTGCCCCGTTCGTGGGACTGTTCGGAACGGTGCTCGGCATCATCAACGCGTTCAAGGGAATTTCTACGGAAAAGTCCACCGGTCTCGGTGCTGTGGCCGGCGGTATTTCGGAAGCTCTCGTGACCACAGCTATCGGTCTGTTCGTGGCCATCCCGGCGGTCTGGATGTTCAACTACTTCACCAATAAGATTGAAGCCTTTGACGTGGAGATGGGGAACTCCAGTTCCGAGCTGATCGACTACTTCCTGAAGCGTTCCCAGCGCGGCGCCGGCGCCCGCTCGTAGTCGAAGTTTAAACGGTAGATCCGGCGAGTTGACTTTCGGGGAGCCCGGTGGCGGGCTCCCCCTCCTGCCGAGATCTGTGGAGTCCAGACGATGGAAGACGAACAGAAAAAACAAAAAGTACCACCACCTGTAGCGGACATTAACGTTACTCCGATGGTGGACGTCATGCTGGTGCTGCTCATCATCTTCATGGTCATCACCCCCATGTTGTCAAAGGGCGTCAGCGTGGACCTCGTCAAAACCAAAAACCCCATTCCGATGCAGGCAGCCGATAAGACCGACGCGATCATCGTTGCCATAACGCGTGACGGAAAGGTTTATCTCAATACGACCCAGTTGGAGCCGGATGCCTTGGCTCCCAAAGTGAAAGACCTCCAGACCAACAAGCTCGATAAAACCGTATTCATCAAGGCCGATTCCCGGTCCCGGTTCGGAAGAGTGGAAGACGTGGTGGATAATCTGCGCGCGGCCGGCGTAGACCAGTTGGGCCTTCTCACCGAGCAGGTACAGGAAAGCACGAAAAAGCCGGCAAATGCGCCGCCTGCGACGGCGCCCGCCGGCGAGTAACAAAAAAGATTCTTAGTAGTTAGAAGGAGCGATTCTATGGCAATGGCAGTTGGCGGTCACGGTGGTGCCCTGCATGACATCAACATGACGCCTATGATTGACGTGCTGCTCGTGCTGATCATTATCTTTATGGTGATCACCCCCTTGACGCCGAGAGGGTTGGACGCACTCGTACCTCAGCCTCCCCCACCCAATCAGCCGCCCAATCTGGCCGACCAGCGCACCGTCGTGGTCGTGATCGACAAGAACCACAACTTGGAAATCAATTCCGAGCCGACGGATTATTCGCGCCTGGGCAATCGTCTGGAAGAAATCTTCAAGACGCGCGCCGAACGCGTGGTGTTTGTGAAGGGTGATCCCAACCTGGATTACACTTGGGTGGCTCAGGTGATCGATATTGCCCACGGGGCGGGCATCGATAAAGTGGGACTCATGACGCCGAAAGTGGAGGCTGGAGAACAATAATGATGCGGAAAGTACTTCCCCTCCTGGCGCTGGCCGCATTGACGATCCTGGGATCGAGTTGCAACAAGCTTAAATCCCGCGATCAGCTCAATAAGGGTGTTCAGGCCTTCAAGAATGCTCAGTATCCGGAAGCCGTAGAGCACTTTAAGACCGCAGTCGAACTCGACCCCAACTTTCCGCCCGCGCGTCTCTATCTGGCTGTCGCTTACATGCAGCAGTACATTCCTGGCGCCGAGTCCCCGGAAAACGTGCGGATGGCTTCTGCCGCCATGGAGCAGTATCAGAAGGTTCTGGAACAGGACCCGAAGAATACTACTGCCATGTCTTACATTGCGTCACTCTACCTGAACCAGAAGAAGTGGAACGATGCCCAGCAGTGGTATGAGAAACTGATCGCGCTCAATCCGAATGATGCGACGGCTTACTATAGCCTTGGATTCATTGCATGGTCGCAGTGGTATCCGGCTTATGGCTCCGCCCGTGCCGCGCTCGGGATGAAGCAGGAAGATCCGGGCCCCATCAAGGACAAGAAGGTCAAGGAAGAACTGAAGGCCAAGTACCTTCCGGTCATCAATGGCGGCTTGCAGTCGCTTGACAAGGCCTTGCAGATCGATCCGGAATACGATGATGCCATGGCATACGAGAACCTGCTCGTCCGTGAGCGGGCTGATCTCGCCGATACCAAAGACGAGTACGAAGCGCAGATCAAAGTTGCGGACAACTGGGTACAGAAAGCATTAGCCACCAAGAAGGCAAAGGCCGAAAAGAAGGCCAAGGAAAGCAATGCCGGTGGCATCGTTGCCGGCGAAAAATAACGCTTTATTCTGGCGGAGTCTCTTTTCAGGAGGCCGGGTTACTGGAGCAGCGTAATTGGCTGTTTCGGTTATCCCGGCCTTTTCATGTTTAGTCCCCAATTGTCTCCCCTGTTACAATCAATGTAGAGTGCCTGCCGAATCACCCAGTCTGCCGGAACCTGCGAGTGTTTTGCCGCCGCCGGACCCGGTAGATCAGCTCTATCGCGAGCTCGAAGCGAAGATCCGCGAGTACCGTCCCAACGAGGATCTTGCGCCGCTTACGAAGGCATATCGCATCGCCCGGCAATATCACGAAGGCCAGACACGCGATTCCGGCGAGCCCTACATGACTCATCCGCTGATGGTGGCCCACATTCTGGCCGACATGCGGATGGATCTGGTCGCCATGCAAACGGGCCTCCTGCATGACGTCGTGGAAGATACCGGCCTCACGCCGGAGCAGGTTCGCAAAGAGTTCGGCGAAGAAGTGGCTCGCTGCGTGGACGGTGTCACCAAGCTCACCAAGCTCGATTTTTTTTCGGCCGAGGAGCGCCAGGCGGAAAGCTTCCGCAAGATGCTGCTCGCCATGGTCAACGACATTCGCGTGATTCTGGTCAAGCTGGCCGACCGCATCCACAACATGCGGACGCTCGGGTATCTCAGCCCGGAGCGGCGCGAGCGCATCGCGCGCGAGACCATCGAAATCTACGCGCCCATTGCCCACCGCCTCGGCATGGGCAAGGTGCGCAGCGAATTGGAGGACCTCGCGTTTCAATACCTGGAGCCTGACGCTTACCAGGAGTTGGTACGCACGATCGAGAGTAAGCGCCACTCCAACGAGGAGTTCCTGCAGGAAATTCGTCAGACGGTGGAATCGGAACTGCGCCGCGAGGGCATTCCGGCGCGTATTGACGGGCGCCTGAAGCGGCCCTATTCAGTCTTCCAGAAGCTTCGCCGGCAAAAGATCGGGATCGATCAGGTCTACGACCTGATGGCGCTGCGCATCATTACCGATTCGGTGAAGAACTGCTATGCCGCGCTCGGCGTGATCCACAACAAGTGGCGGCCAATTCCGGGTCGCATCAAGGACTTCATCGCCATCCCGCGGCCTAACCTTTACCAATCGCTGCATACCTCGGTCGTCGGTCCGCATGGGCAAACTTTCGAAGTCCAAATCCGCACCGAAGAGATGCACCGCATCGCCGAAGAGGGCATCGCGGCGCACTGGAAATACAAAGAGGGCAAGAAGGGACCGGGTAGTGACGACCAGCGCATCGCCTGGCTGCGGCACCTGGTGGAGTGGCAGCGCGATGTGCAGGATGCGGGCGAATTCCTGTCCACGCTGAAAGTCGATCTCTACCCGGAAGAAGTTTATACGTTCACTCCGCGCGGCAAAGTGATCGTGCTGCCGCGCGACGCTACGCCGATTGATTTCGCGTACGCCATTCACTCCGATGTGGGCCAGACCTGCGTCGGCGCAAAGGTGAATGGCCGAATTGTTCCGCTGCGCTCCACGCTGCGCAACGGCGACATTGTGGAGATCATGACGCAGCCCGGCCATCAGCCCAGCAAGGACTGGCTGGCGATCGTCAAGACTTCCCGCGCGCGGAACAAGATCAAGCACATCATCAACGCCAATGAGCGCACCAAGGCGATTGAGATCGGGCAGAAGTATCTGGAGAAGGAAGCGCGCCGCCTGGGCGTGCAGCTCAGCCGCATCAGTAGAGGCGATCTCGAACGAGTCGCCGGCGAGTACGGCTATAGCAAGATGGAAGACCTGCACGCCGCGCTTGGCTACGGAAAATTTTCGGCGCGTCAGGTTTTAGGCAAGATGTCGCCCGGCACCCTGAAAGAAGAGCCGGTGGAGGGAAAACCCGCACCCGTGCCCGAGGCGCTCGCTCCCGCGGCGCCCGCGACGCGGCGCGAAGATTCCGAAGCCGTCATCAAGGTTCGCGGCGTGGATGAGTTGCTGGTTTACCGCGCCAAGTGCTGCAACCCCATTCGCGGAGAAGCGATTGTCGGCTATGTAACGCGCGGGAAAGGCGTGGCCGTTCATTCCAAGCAATGCTCCAACGTGCAAAGCCTCATGTACGACGTGGAGCGCAAGATTGATGTGGAATGGGCGCGATCTGCCTCCGATGCGTTTCCGGTTCGCATCGTCGTGCAGACCGACGACCGGCCTGGCATGCTAAATCAGATCACATCCATCCTTTCCGACGAGAACACCAACATCCGGAGTCTCGAAGCCAAGACCGGCCTGGGCCAGGATGGCGGTGTTGTCGAAATGACGGTGGATGTTCGCGACAAGAAGCATCTGGAGAAACTCATCGCAGCCATGCGCCGCCTCTCCGGCGTGCGCGACGTCGAACGTGTCTTCAAGTAAAAATGCCTGTTTCCACCGACCCTGAACACATCGCCATTTCCAAATCCAAGGGGATCAAGATCGATTGGAAAGATGGCCATCATAGCGAGTACGATCTGGTTTACCTGCGCGACAAATGCCCTTGCGCGCAATGCACCGGTGCTCATGGCACACCGCCTCGGCAACCAGAAGCGGACAACCCATTCCCTATGTTCAAGCCGAAGCTTACAATGCTGAGTGCCGAACCGGTGGGCAATTACGCCGTTCGCATCAATTGGAGCGACGGCCATAGCGCCGGCATCTATTCCTACGATCACTTCCGTCGCATCTGCCCGTGTCCGCAATGCCGGGCACTCTTTGCATAGAGTACTTCCGTAAAAAAGATCACAACTGGTGGGGTTTGACCAGAATCTCGCTTACAGGGCATCCCTGGGTCCGCTTCAGCTTTCTCTCGTTGTATGATTCTTTCGAGGGGGAAACTGTGAAGACGCGAAGCCCTTTCTCACTTCTCCTTTTGACCCT
>DASZPB010000011.1:0-50701 GCA_035550475.1 Bryobacteraceae bacterium
CCTGCGTTCAGGCCCTGCAAGAAGCTACGGCGCCGCCGTAAAAGGATTTGCACCCATTCGGGGTCACCGAACGTGGTCCCGTCCTCAAAAATGGCAGCCCTAAGCCGAACAACCTCCGGCCCAGCACCTCGCATGGCAGCCAACAAGCTTAAAAGTCCGGTTCGCCCCAATCTCGAGTCCCGCGATCACCTTTTTTCGCAATCGGCCCTTGACAGAATGTGTATAGTGTACCATCATACTAGTACACTTTGGTGTTTCGGGTCAATCAATCGTCGGGAATCCCGCTCTACATCCAGCTCATGGAGCAGGTCAAACATGCTGTAGAGACGGGCGCGCTCCGGGAAGGCGACCAGCTTCCGACCATCCGCAAACTCGCGGTCGACTTGGTCATGAACCCCAACACCGTCGTTCGGGCCTATCGGGAATTGGAGCATGAAGGAGTCATCGAACTGAAGCATGGCTCCGGAGCGTATATCAAGGAAGCGGCCGGAGGGCGCGCGCAGTTAATGCGCAAGGCCCGAGGCGTGATGCAATCAGCGGTCGAACGGCTGGGAGCATTGGGCCTGACCGAAGAGGAACTGAGAAGAGTCTTTGAGAATGAACTCGCTCAATCACGCGCAGAGGGACGCCTGATAAGTGCAACAGAGGGCAAACCATGACGGATTTCATCATTGAAGTAAGTGAGCTCACGAAGTCTTTTAAGAGCCAGCCTGCACTGCGCGGGTTGAATTTGAAAGTACCCGCCGGAAGTATCTTCGGCTTCTTAGGCCGCAATGGTGCGGGGAAAACGACCACGCTCAAAGCCCTTATGGGGCTGTTGCGGCCGGATAGCGGCAGCGCCCGCGTATTTGGAATACCGGTCGCCGACGCGGACCGTTCCGCCGAACTCCGCCGCCGGATTGGTTTCGTAACCGAAGATAAGGAACTGTATCCATATATGACCGTGGAGCAGATCATCCGTTTTACCCGGCCTTTCTTTCCAAAGTGGCGCGACGATCTGGAGCAGCGCTATCTCAAAACCTTTGAGCTTCCATTGAAACGCAAAATCCCGGATCTCTCGAAGGGCATGCGATCGAAGCTGATGCTCCTGCTCGCCATCGCGCGCGGCGCGGACCTGCTGATTCTCGACGAGCCTACCGATGGCCTCGACCCAGCCGCGACGGAAGACGTGCTGCGCGAGTTGGTCGCAATCGCGGCATCGCAGCAGACCACGATATTCTTTTCCTCGCATCAACTCTCGGAAGTAGAGTTGATCGCGGATCATATCGGCATCATCGACCACGGCCGCATGATCGTCAGCGGAGAGTTGGACGATATGAAGGCGCGCTACCAGCGGCTGCAAATCGTGTTCGCGGGTGAAACCAGAACGCCGGCGCACTGGGTGGAGGGCGTCGAAAATGTACGGCGGGAGGGCCGCACGGTCTCTATTCTGGCGAGCCGCAATGTGGATGCGATCGTGGAACAGGCGCGGGCGCTGCCCGGCGCCTCAGTTGAGCGCTTCCCGGTGACGTTGAAAGAAATCTTTCTGGAGCATGTGAGGGACAACTGAAATGCTGTGGTACAAAGGGTGGCTCGAAACGCGATTCCGTGTCCTGTTCGCGTTAGTGGTGTGGGCTTATGTTCTGATTTCCGCGATCTCTCGCGGTGTGGCCGGACATGCGGGGCCCAAAGAATTTCTCTTGGCGCCGTTCGTGATATGGCTGCTGGTTCCCATAATGTTGGCGGGAGCGGGAATCCATACGCAACCGGCATTCCGGGCAGTCAAGGGGCTGCACGGATCGATGCTATTCACGCTCTCGCTTCCGGTGAGCCGATTGAAACTCCTTGCCGTAAGGGCGGGTCTTGGGTGGATCGAATCAGCCAGTCTCATAGTCCTGGTGTGCGCGTGCCTGTGGACTTTGTTCCCGCAGTTGCGTCAGGCAGAGTTCATCGAATATGTGGGTGTGCTCCTTGCATGTATGACGCCCATCTATTGCATTACTGTACTGCTGGCGACGGTTCTCGACGACATATGGCGCCTCTATGGCAGCGGCATCGCGATCGGCTTACTCTGGGCGCTATTCAGTAAGACTCCGTTTCCCCGTTCTCTGAATATCTTCAGAGCGATGGGTGTAGGCTCGCCGTTGATGGCGCACAGCGTTCCCTGGGGGGCGGTCGCGCTCTCTCTCAGCTTGGCCGCGGCTCTATTCTTCGCGGCGGTGAAAATTGTGCAGACCCGCGAATACTAAAGGCACTTTTACGGGCACGCCCCGAATAAGTCAGGTCAAAAGGGTGTTAGTTATGGACTGACTCCATGCGAAACGTGCCATAAGTCCAAGAGAGATGACTGCGGGGTTGCTATCAATCCGTCCCCTGCGCTGAAGCAGACCACCGCTACATTCTTAGCGGCTATCCCCGGGCGATTGCCTCAGCTAGAATTGCGTCATGCTGCCAGAAGAGCTGACCCGGCTATGGGAAGAACACACCCAACACGAGTTCTCTACGCGCGACACGGAGGCAACACTGGCCACGATGGTCGATGACGCCTACGTCAACCATGTACCCGTGATGACGGGCGGCAACGGTCGAGCCGCCTTGCGCTCGTTCTATTCGCAGGACTTTATCCCGAGGATGCCGCCGGATACAAAACTCACGCCCATCTCACGCACAGTAGGGGCCGAGCAACTGGTGGATGAGATGATCTTCTCGTTCACACACACGCAGGAAATGCCGTGGATGCTGCCAGGCGTTGCTCCTACGAATCGCTACGTGGAAGTGGCGCTGGTCGCCATCGTGCGGTTTCGCCATGGCAAACTTGCCCGTGAACACATTTACTGGGATCAAGCTTCCGTGCTGAAGCAGATTGGATTGCTCCCAGACCCGGGCCTGCCGGTTTTCGGAGCGGAATCCGCTCGCAAGGTAAGCACCGGCGGGTGACGCAGCGATGACGCAGAAATACGCAGACAGAAGCCGCGCTTTGCTAAGCTTCCTGATATGCCGCCTCCAGTTACTCTTCGAATCGTTCTCGATAAGCCACCGGCAGGCGTAGACTTCGCATTGCAGCGCGGCCGTGGTAGCTCGTACGAGCCGGTTCAAAAGCAACGATCCACAGGAAAGGACATCGCCTTTGAATTCCAACCGACGGTCAAAGGCACCGCTGCAAATAGCGTGGCCGCTCTCGGTGGACCATTTGTCCAGGGTCCGCCGCGACAGCGATTCGTTTACGTGGATATCGGGACATACGCAGGCCAAGCCGACTCCTGCTGGAGCCGAAGGCTGAAGATCCCTCTCGAAGGTATTCCGGCCAAGATGATCCGGACAGGCGGTGTGCTCGAAGCTCGCGTTCCCGGCACGGGCCGGGACGGTGGGCCGAACTGCGCCAGTGTGAAAGAGTTTGGAGGGTGGAAAGTGGTAGAGGCTAAGAGTTGCAGCCCTGGGCAATCTGCCAAAGCTAGCCGTGTCGGCGAAGCGCAGGTGGATTGAAAGGCAGCTATAGTGGCCCGCTCGGAGAAATTGAAAAGGTGAACAGTCAATGGATCAAGAGCCCGAATCCCTTTTTCACCCGCTGCGTGCGGAAATAGACGAAGCACTTGATTCTTCAGAGGCGACTTCGGATGATGTGAAAGAAGTCTATGCCCGGTTCGGGCTGGCCTACTATCACGCTGAAGTGCTTTATCGTGGCCTCTGCAATCTTTATTGTGCTTCCCAGGTGCCGCCAATGGGGCCTGTGACCAGGTACCGAATGGAAGAGCACCTGCGTACCGCTTCTGAAATGACGCTCGGTCAACTGTTGCCCCGGCTCGAAACGGTATTGCCGGCGTCATTGTTGGAGCGATTGGCGGAAGCGCTGGAGCGCAGGAACTTCATCGCGCACCGTTTCTGGTTCGAGCGGATCCACCTATTCGCGACGCTTAGCGGTATTGAGGCCATGGTGACCGAACTGGCGCACGATACGGAGTTGTTCCAGGACCTGGATAGAGAGGTCGAAAGAATCACGGAGCCCTTTCATGTGCGCATCGGTCTAACACCGGAACTGTCTGTAACGGCTTTTAACGAGGTAAAAAGAGGAGAAGTCGTTGATCCCTTGCATTCGCAACGCATGCCCCGAAAGCAGGAAACTGTCGTGAAAGTGTTCAATGTACCGGCGGGTTCCGGCAATGCGGTTCTCGTATTCCAGACGGATGATGGTCTTCTGTGGCAACTCTGCGATGCGGGTCTGGGATGGAGCCCATATGACCTCGTTGACCCCTTGTGGCCATCGGCGGATAAGTTCACTGACCTGCTGCCGGCGAGGATAAATCCGCGTCCGAAAGCTTCGGCCCCGTGGACGTTTGAAATTCAATTTGGCGCCCGCGCCACGTTGGCGGTTTACCCAGGTCAAAACGCCGGCGACGTCATTTGCCGCCTGCGCAAACGGGATAAGCAAGCCGCGAGACGGAAGTAAGGCTTCTTCTGTATTCCGGTTCGGCATATCACAAGTCTCTTGAGCCAACTAACCTAGCGTTTCATTCATGACTATTGTGCTCTCTCCCACCACTGTTCCATTTTCCAATCTTGGAGGCGCCCAGCACTGGTCTCTAATCTAGACCGGGTGTCTACTCGACGCGAAGCGTACGGCGCGTCAGCGTCGAAGTGGTCTGCCGAGATTGGCTGCCAATATTACTCCCGACAATCTGACCACTATTCTTCTCTTGATCTCCTCAATCCATACCCGATCGCGCCCGAGCCATCATCGTGATCTTGCCGAACGCAATCTCACCGGCGGTCCTCGAACCACCCCACCAACGCCCCAAAGTATAATCTCGAAATGCGAATCGAACGATGGATCGTGCTCTGCGCAGCATGTATCCTGATCGCGGGCTGTTCCCGAAAAGCCGCGGAGCAACGGCCTGGTGGCGCGGAAGTGGCGCTCACTTACTCGGCGAATGGTTGGACCCAAGCCGAACGCGATGAGTACTACCATCTCGCCGAAGGCAGCGAACTGATGCCTTACGCGCTGATCGCGAACGTGAAGAGCTCCACTACCGGCAAACCGTTCCTCGAAGACATGGAGCGCTTCGGCTTTCTGCCGGATCACACCGGGCCCATGAACCCGCACGGCCTGCCGGTGGGCGTGACGGTCTCCCGTTCGCGGAATGCCGGCACGGCGGGGATCGAAATCATCGGATTCAACTGCGCGGCCTGTCACGTCGCCGAATTGACGTATCAGGGTAAGCGAGTGCGCGTGGATGGCGCGCCCGGTATGGTGAACTTGCAGCAATACCAGATCGAGTTCAAGAATTCTCTCGACACCACGCTGCACAGTCCGCAAAAGCTGGTAGCGTTGATTCTTGCGATGGATCAGGAGCAGCACGCATCCGATACACCGTCGGGAGGCGCCGCTGGTCAGTACGCCGCCGAGCCCGAAGTTCGGAGCGCCGGCGACGTGCAGGCGGTCTCATCCGCGGACCCATCGTTCCATTCGATCTCGTCTGCCGCGGCGGATAAGGCTCAGCCGGCGTCGCGCGGAAACTTCCAGGATCGCCTCAAAACCGACATCGCCTTTCTCAAAGCACGCCTCGCGTATCTCAAGAAAGGAAGCCTGCTGATCGATGGAACGGAGCCGGGGCCCGGCCGTGTCGACGCGTTCGGCGCAGCGCGCAACCTGCTGTTCCCGCAGTATGCCATGAAGATGCAATCGCCGGTCAGTTACCCGTTCATTTGGAGCATCCCGGATAACATCGGCCGCAAGCCCGCCGACTTCGAGTGGATTCACTACGACGGCAACACGAATTCGATTCTCGAGCGGAACATCGGGCAGTCTTTGGGGATGGGCTCCGTTTTCGATCCGGTCACTTACGAATCGACGCTGCGGCTCGCCAATCTTCATCAACTGGAAATGCTGACGCACAAGCTGCAGCCGCCCCAATGGCCCGCCGAGGTGCTGGGCAACATCGACCAGAGCAAGGCGGAGCAGGGCCGCCAGATTTTCCAGGAAAAATGCGCGAGCTGTCATCAGAACCGGTTCTTTCCGCAAATGCAGATCGGAACCGATCCGAATCGCGCCAACAGTTTCGGACAACCCGTCGGGAAGACGCCGTTCCCTAAGGCCGTCGCGCCCATCCTGGATAAGCTGAAGCAGAGGGCGTATGCCGATGACGGGATCACTCCCGCGGAACAGGCGAAGATGGACGCCGATCCCGTGGTCTGGCGGTCCACCGGACAGTACCTCGCGCGGCCTCTAAACGGGATCTGGGCGACTGGACCCTATCTGCACAATGGCTCCGTGCCGACCTTGTACGACTTACTCCATCCCGACCAGCGCCCGGCGAAATTCAATACGGGCGGCCTCGAGTTCGATCCGGTGAAGGTCGGCTACCGGAGCGATTCCACCGTTAGCGGTGCGAACGTATGGGTCTTCGATACGAGCCAACCCGGCAACAGCAACATCGGGCACAGCGGCGAAGTGTTCGGCACCACGCTGCCGGAAGATCAGAAAGCGGCTCTGCTCGAGTACCTGAAGAAACTCTAGAGCTCGAACGTGACTTATGGAGACGCGGGCAACCTTTTCGATCATTGATCATCGTGCCCCGGTCTATCGGCAGGCATTGGCGCTACACCAGGGCAAGGGCGATTTCGGGGACCACCAGCGCACCGCGCAACCGTTCGCGCCGTGCGGTGAGAGTACGGCCGCCCTGGCCGAGAGAACTGCTCAGTTCGCGGCCGGTGGAGTAAAACGCGAGCAGCAATCCGAAAAGGATTCCCGTGAACAGAGCAAGCGCGAGCGCCAGCAGTGGGCGATGGTCTCGAGCGGCACAAGGACGTTCATCTCATGCACGCTTTCCTGCGCGAGAGCGATTGCGCCAATTCCAGCCAATTCGCGGTGTATACGGAAACATTGACGGGCCTGAGATTCGCAGCCAACTCACCGAAGATCTTCATTGGACGTGTGAAGGCCTTCGTATCTATATGACTCACATTGGCGGTTATCCGGGCCGCTACGACCCGCGGGCGAGCAAGATCATCCATGAGACACATCCCAGTCTCTTCATTTGCGGCCACTCCCACATTCTGAAAGTCATGCGGGATTCCAAGCTGAATCTTCTCCACATGAACCCCGGCGCTTGTGGGCACGCCGGATGGCATCTGATGCGAACCGCCCTCCGGTTCACGGTCGCCGCCGGCAAGGTTGCTGGCGTGGAAGCGATCGAGTTGGGCAAGCGCGGGAAATAGCCGCGCGCGATCCCCGGCAATTCAGCGCTCAAACGATCAGGACGCTGCTCGGAGTGGGAATGCCTCGCGCCCGGCACGACCACGTGCGGCCATAGTCGGCGGATACGTAGAGGTTGCCATTCCAATCGGCGATGGCCACGGCCGCGCCACTCGCTGCGATGCAGCGCGTATCGGTTTTGCCTTCGAGCCATGTGGGCAGGCCGCCCGTCACCGGAACGAGCGGACCCCGTTCGTCCACTCCGCGTCGATAGATCGCGCCCTGTGCGGCGAAGGGACCTTCCGACGCAGACACGAGAATATCGTCGCCCACGAATGCGACCGCGGAACAGTGCAACGCGTGAAGGCCCCTCTGTTCCACTTCCCACGTCACTCCGCCGTCGCTGCTGGTGCAAAGCCCGATCGCCGCGGCCGCCGCTACAATGTCCGGACGGCGAGGGTGCGCACGGACCTCATGAACGTCGCTTCTGATATCGATCGTCGGCTGCCAGGATGCTCCCCCATCTGCTGATCGCGGAATACCGCCGACATGAACATTCGCCAGAAGCACCGCGCTATCGCAAGTCGCGGTGATGGAACGTACCCCGAGCGGCGGTCCCACGACCTTACCGTCTATGACCGCTGTGCCCGCGTACCACCGGTCGCGCCCGGCGACTTCCTCGAAGCTTCGTAGCGGCTCGATTTCTCCGGCCGCGTCAATGCGCAGGGCCAAGGCATCATCGGTGCCGGCGTAGATGATCTCGCCGGCCGCCACGCAACAAGTGAGATCTTTCTCAGCAATCGCGATCGTGCTCCAAGCGCCGTCGTTTGCGCGATGGCAAAGCGAGCGGCCATCGACGATCGCGAGCACGCCTCCATGCCCGTCGGTTGCGAGCGCTCTCACCGAATGATCGGCGAGTTCCTGCTGCGGTGCGTCGCCAGAAACGACGAACACGCCGGCATCCCAAGTGGCCATAAGCACCGGAGCCGTCATGCTGATTGCTGCGCTCATTTCCTCATGCTCTCTCATGGTTTGAGCATAGTGGAAACAAGTCAAAATTCTGCAACGTACTCCTTCCTGGCAAATCCGGATCTAGATGACGCGATTCCGCGATGATGCCGAACGGCATGCCGGGATGATCCCGAACAGGGTTCCGGGACGCGCTCACGAACTGAGCTTCCTGGAGCGCCTCAAGCTCTTGGCGGATCAACGGTGGAACTGGCGCGAGAACCACCACTCGCCCGGCGCCTCAAGAATGCCAAGCTGCGCAAGTCAAGCGCTTGCGTTGAAGAGATCGATTATCGAACCGCGCGGTCTCGACAAGAGCGTGATCCGCTTTTTGATGCAACAGTCTGTCTGGGTCTGGACTCATGAGAACATTTTCGTCCTCGGTCCGACCGGCGTCGGCAAGAGCTTTGTGGCGTGCGCCCTCACCGGGGAGGCATGCCGCGATGGTTATTCGGCACTCTACACTCGCGCTCAGTCGTTGTTCCGCGATCTTGCGATGGCGCGGGCGGACGGAAGTTGCGTAGTCTCATGACTCGAGTCAGCCGCATCGATGTTCCGGTGATCAACGACTGGGCAATGGCATCGGCCGCTGCAATCGCCGCCATCAGCGGATTGAGGGAGGCGCGCTGCCGCCGTATCCGCGGATGGTCGACCACCGGTTGCGATGCTGCCATCACAAGCGCAAAGCCCAGGTCCCGTTGGTCGCCAGGTGCGCGGTACACGTCGGCGGTGCGGAACTCGACTTCCCATGGCGACGGAATGCGGGCGGGCAATGTCATATCGACACCAAATTCCAGCATCTCCCGCCCCTCGTTGATCACTTCTCCCGCCGTCGTGCCGCCGCACCGTACGTTGAGGCGGTTGGCCCCATTCGTTCCCGGCGGCAGCAGACCATGGATGTGCAGCACCGAAGACCCCGGGCGAGGCTGGAGCGTTGCCATCGCCTGCTGACTGGCCCAGACGTGTGGCTCGCCATCGGGCTCGTGCCAGCCGTGCACCATCTGCGCGCTGCGCCCACGCGCCGCCAGGATCTCGCTGCGGAGCGGCCCAGGCACCCATGCTGTCTTCCACGGGCAGGCCCGGCATTCGGCTAGGCTGCCGTCGTGGTAAGCGGTGCGAAACCGCCCGTACGCCTCACCGAACCAGATCTCTGTAAGCGGTTGGCGCGCTATGTTCCCCAGCGGCCGGCGGTTGTGCACCTCGCACGCCACCACGTCGCCGTTCGACAACACGTGCGCTGTCTCCCACGGGTTCTGCTCGCAGCTGTGGATGAAGGCTCCTGTCGGCAGCACACCGGGGCACCGCGCCGGCGCCTCGCCGAGTGGGATGTTTTCCATGGTGAACTGCGGATTGCATATGATTAAATCGACTTCTGGCTGCTCAGCGCTCACGCGCTCGATGGTGCGCGTGACGGCCTCCCGGAAGTCGCGCGTAGCGCTGCCGGAGGAGTCCAGTTCTGGAAAATCTACGGGAAGCTCATCGCGTTGGATCACAGGAGAAATCGAAATCGACCGCAGCCCCATTTCGGACGCCATCTCAGCCACTCCGCTCAATTGGTCCAGGTTTCGACGCATGGCTACAAACGCCAGGTCCACGGCAGGAGGATCGCCTATGCCGCGAGCCAGCGCTAGGAACCGGACCAGTTTCCTGCGCACGGCCGCGAGCGAACTATAGTGGTAGATTTGCGCGAAATCCCTCTCGTCCGCAGCATGGATCGAGACCGTCAGCCGTGTGAGGCCGCTGCAGCTCAATTGATCAATGAGCCCATCTGCCGCTGAGCCGAGTGCCGTCACAAGTTCGACCGCAGCGCCGGTGCTCCGCGCCAGGCGAATGGCGGCAATCAACTTTGGGTATACAGTGGACTCGCCTGAGTAATTCAGCAGAAACTTACGCGGGTCTTCCACCTGCCCGACCAGGCACTCGAAGAGCTCAAATGACATATGCTCTCCGGCGCCGCGCCGGCTCTTCCGCGAGCAGAAAACGCAATCAAACGGGCATTTCGAGGTCAGCTCGACCCAAAGGATCCGGGGCGTGCGCGCCGGTCGCATACACCTCTTCTTCAAAGACCCATCGGCACCACAAACCGCTACAGAATGAAACTCGAACGCTCACATATTTTTTATCATTGCACTCTGCTGCCACGCTTAGGCACGATTCGAGGCACAAGAATTGCAGTACCGGAGAGTAGCCGAAGATCTTCTTCCGAAAAACAAAAAGGGCCGGATCGCTCCGGCCCTTCTGTTCTCGTTCGTCAGAGACGCGAAAGTTATTTGGGTGTCACATGGATCAAAGCGCCGGGATTGGCATCTTCCAGCATCCACAGCGATCCATCCGGCCCCTCTTCCACGTCGCGGATGCGGTGTCCCACGTCCCAGCGCTCGGCGCTCTTCGCGCCGCCATGGCCGTCAAATATGATGCGGTTGAGCGTCCTGGTCGCCAGCCCACTCACGAATCCGTTGCCGTTCCATTGCGGGAAATCTTTGGTGCCGTGATAGAACATCAGATTGCCCGGCGCAATCACCGGCGCCCAATAAAGCACCGGCTTTGCCAGATCAGGCCGCGTGTCGGGATTGGGGATCGGCACGCCATCATAGTTCTTGCCGTAGGAAACCAGCGGCCAGCCATAATTCTTGCCCTTCTCGATCAGGTTCAGCTCATCGCCGCCGCGTGGGCCATGCTCCACCTCCCACAGTTCGCCGCTCGGCGAAAATGCCAAGCCGTAAGGCGTACGGACGCCGCTGGCCCACGTTTCCGCCGGAGTCAGATTCGGGCCGGGAAACGTATAGGTGCTGACCACCTTCGCGGTCTTAGCGGTTTCGGTGTCACGCGGCGGATCGATCAGCGGTATAGTGGCCGCGCCGGTCTTGCCGAAATTCGGATTGCCTGGAGCCGGTTTGCCATCCAGCGTCAGACGCAGAATCTTACCTTCGGGCTGGTTTGGATCCTGCGCGGGCGTCATGCGCTGGCGATCGCCCACCGAGAGGAATAGATACTGCCCGTCGGGTGAAAACGCGACCTGCGCGCCTTCCTGCCCGCCCTTGCCCGTGGGCATCTGCCGCCACAGTACTTCGAAGTTCTCCAGTTTCGCCGACGTCGCGGTAGCATCCAGCTTGGCGCGCGCAAGCGTGAGCCCTCCCCCATAGTCGCCCGGTGCGGCATAGGTGAGATAGATACTGTGGTCGGTGGAGTAATGGGGCGAGAGGAACACGCCGTGCATGCCGCTCTGGCCCTGCCAGTAAACGGCGGGCGTATTCTCCACCTGGATCTTTTCTCCCTGCTGCGTCACCAGCCAAAGCGCACCAACCTTCTCGGTGATCAGCATACGGCCATCCGGCAGGAAGGCCAGCCGCCAAGGCAGTTTAAACGTGTCGGTCACCGTAGTCATCGTGAACGGCAGGGTGGCTTCGGGCTTCTGTTCGCCGATATTGACCTGCGCCCACACCGCCACGGACGTCAGCGCGAAAAGCAGCGCCGCTTTCGCCAATTTCATCGTCATTATTTCTCCTTGCTGCTCAAACATCCGACCGGAATTCGTTCCCCAGTCTCTCTCCATCATTTCGGCATCGGAATAGACACTGCTTTGCCGGCGCCGCGTTCGGCGACCCAGATCGTCTCGCCCGCAGGCTCCACCGCGGTTGGCGTCGTGAGTCCTTCCTTAATTACCCTAACACTGGCCTTATCGCCGTTCACAGTAATCACGGAAATCTTACCGCTGCCATTCTCCGCAAGAAGTAGCTTACCGTTGGCCGCGCGCATACCATCCGGCCCTTTCACGGGCTGATCCATCCAGATATCAACAGGCCGCCCGGCCTTGCCCGCGGCGTCCACCGGAATTCGGTAGAGATTGTTCGAGAACACATTGTTCACATACAGCGTGCCGTCCAAAAAAGTGATCCCGTCGATGCCATAAAGCGCGCGATCGTCCAGGAAGAGTTCGGCCGTGGAAGCGCCGGCCGGCAGCTTGTAGATTCTGCTGTTGGAGGTGTCGCTGATGTAAAGCGCCTTGTCCGGTCCCACCGAGAAATCGTTGCAGGTACTGTTGTCGCCAGGTAGGTTCCAACGAAGCTTTGGGGCGCCGGTCGAAAGATCAAAGCCCCGGAGCGCTGTGTGGCGCTTCACCGGCGTTGTGCCCGGCACCGGGGTGAGTTGGCAAGTCCACAAAGTGTTGGTAGCGGCATCCGCGAGCATGCCGAAGAAAAAAGTGCCCGCACCTTCAGCGCTGGCATCAATGAACTTCTCGGCAGTGGTCGAACCCGGGCGTACTTTGTAGACGAACGGAGTGCTCGCGCTACCGGCAATCAGGGTCCCGTCCGGGGCGACCGTCAGACTCTCCGGCTGGGACTTCGCGTCGTGGATCAGAATGTCAGCGGCAAATGCGGCTTGCGCAAGGCCCATCCATAATGTGGCGCAAGCGGCAAGCCGCCGCGCGCGGAAACGGGACATAGGCAACTCTCCTCATTTTCGGCCTTCCACACCGAGCCAGTTACTATCGGTTGGTTCTGGCAGAACGGGTCGAGTGGAAGACAGGTTTACAAGACACAGTCTAGTATACACGTCAGCTTTTTTCCTCTCACGACCACCTTCTTGCTGCAAGCCAGTTGATTCCTGCGGCAGCCGCCAGTTCGGCACTGAGGCTGCTGTAGCCAATTCGAGCGTGAATCTGGATATGTATGATTGGTTACGCCAAAGTCCAAGACGGCGGCAAACTTCTCCCGAATGGATCAATGCTGCACAGGCATCGGTGCAGGTGCAGCACCGTCGTTCGGATTTCCCAGGCGGATGTGAGTCAATTTCTCCTCCGCAAGGCCGGAAGTCAAGTCGCGGCGCTCCGAGTCAGATGGGGACGGATCACACGCGATCGGTTCATTGCCTCGGAGGCGCTTCAGGCAATAGAAACCATTCATCACGGCACACATCAGGAATGCTCCCAGGCGAAGCCGCCCCAGCGATCTCGCTACCCGCAGCACCGAGTACTTCAGTGAAAAGGCTTCACGCCACAGGGCCCGGTGCGCATCGAGTAGTTCTGCCGGAGACATATCCCGAGGTTGAAATGCCACGTTGTACCCGTTATAGAACTCCCACCCTCGCCCGCCGAGAATTCTTCCTTCTTCCGCCAGCTTGCTGTAGGCGGGCGTGCCCCGATACGGCGTCAGTACGCTTAGAAAGGGAACATCCACGCCCGTCTCGTAGAGTTGCCGGGCCATCGCCCGAATGCTCTCCGGCGTGTCGCCATCGAAACCGGCGATAAACCCCGCCATCACGCAGATCCCGCGATCGTGTAGCTCTCGAATTCGTTCCCGGTAAGTGTTGATCTTATTCTGCGGTTTATGTGCGTCGCGCAAGGACTCAGCGCCAAACGATTCAATGCCGAAGAAAATGCCGATGCAGCCTGACCTCTTCATAAGGTCGAGAAGGTTTTTGTCATTGCCGATATCCAGGCTCGCCTGCGTCAGCCACCATTTCTTCAAGGGCGCCATGGCGGCAAGCAGTTCACGGATATACGAGCGCTTTGCGGTGAGATTGTCATCCCAGAACCACACCACCTTGCGCTGCCACCAGTGCCGGAAGCGGCTATAGCGGATGTCTTCGATTACCTCCGCGACGGGTCGCGTGCGAAAGCCCGGATTGATCGTGGGAACCGTGCAGAACGAGCAGGTGAACGGGCATCCGCGCGTGGCCTGCACCACCCGTTGGATGAAGAAATTGCTCCGAAGCAGGTCATACCGCGGCGTCGGCAGTCCGGCGAGCGGCTGCGCTATCCCGATGTACCGGGTGCTCAGCATGCCCGTCGAAGCGTCATCCAGAACTTGAGCCCAGACCGATTCCGCTTCGCCAATCACCACGCTATCCACATGCCGCAGCGCCTCCTCGGCATTGAAAGTGACATGCGGACCGCCCGCAACCACAGGTTTTCCACGTTTTCTGAATTCGTGAGCCAAGCGATAGGCCTCCGGCGCGAATCCGGTGAAGAAGGAGAGTGCGATCAGGTCCGCATCGGTATCGAAATCAATCGCCTGCACCTGCTGATGAATCACGCGGACCCGGTAATCCGGCGGCGTCAAGGCTGCCAGATGAATCCCGGTGATCGGCGGAACGAAGTCCGCTTCATGCCCAAACCGGTAGCGGGCCATGTAAACAACTACGATTTCAACGCAGAACGGCTTTCTACATGGCACACGGCATGGCATGCGTGGTTCGGACGGCCGCTGTGAATTCTCGACTGACCCTTGCATAGATGTACTTTACAATAAAAAGTACTCTGTTGTAAATAGGAACTGGGAGATTCGGGGAGCCGCCGCTACGCGAGAGTTGCTCGCGGCCTCATTGAAGCATGCCACAGCGGCGAAAATTGCCGCCTATTCATCCTGGCGAATTGCCCAAAGACGAGCTCCAGGAAATCAATGTCAGCCTGAACGAGTTAGCGCGTGTCTTGCGTGTTCCGACGAACCGGATCAGCGCCATTGTTCATGGCGAGCGGACCATCACAGTGGATACGGCCATGCGACTGGCGCGCTACTTCGGCACTTCACCACAATATTGGCTCAACCTTCAAATGCGTACGATCTGGAGATTGCCGATCGAGTTGCAATCGAGAGGGAAGTGCTTCCTCGAAACGCAGCTTGAGCGACGATCGGTTCATACCTGAACCACCGCGACTGGCGCGCGTCTTCCGCGCCCTTACTTTCGCTCTGAATCCGCTCCTGCCGTGGTAGAGCCGCCCGCCGGCTTCGAGGTTACCGGCACCAGCACCGGCGCCCCCTGATCCTTCACTAAAAACACGACGAACTTCGCCGGTTTGGTGCTGCTGGCGTTCCGTCCAATCGTATGAATGTCGTTCGGACCTTCATAAAACGTCTGGCCGGGCGTGAGCGTGACCTCTTTTCCGCCGTTCACCTGCATTACCACGGAGCCTTCCAGCACATAAACAAACGCGTGCGCATTGTGCCGATGAATCGGATCTGACGCGCCAGGCGGATACACCACCGTGATCATCAGACCTTCCTTGCCGGGACATTCCGCAAGATCTTTCGACATGAGCGTTGTGACCTGCGCGTCCTGCGCGATCAGAGTGCCGGCGAATAGCAACGCCACCACCGGCATCGATCTCGAGATCTTCATGATCGTCCGTCGTTGCTTCATCTATACCCCCGGCCGGCCCGTCTTGGAGGCTTGTTTCGTCGACTGCTTCAGCCAATCTTCAAACCGCGTCTCGCCCAGCCGCGCGTCGTCTTTAGGGACCAGCGACTTTTCGCTCACCGCGATACCGTAGTAGCGCGCATGCGGATCAGAGATGACCTCGCGTGGATCCTTGCGTGCGGCCAAATCCCGCCGGGCAATTTCGTCCAGATGAGACCGTTCGGGCCCGCCGATTTCCACGGTCGTATTCGCAGGTGAGCCCATTGCAACCTTGGCGAGTGCGCTGGCCACATCATCGGCCGCCATCGGCTGGAAGAGCACCGGAGGCAAGCGCACCGTGTTGCCCTCCGTGGAAAGATCGGCAATGCTCTTTACGAATTCAAAGAACTGCGTCGCACGAATGATGGTGTAAGGAACCGAAGACGCTTTGATCAGCTTCTCCTGAGCGAGTTTTGCGCGGAAGAAGCCGCTTTCGAGCAGCCGGTCCGTTCCTACCACCGACAGCGCAATGTGATGTCGAATCCCGGCAGCCGCTTCAGAGTCGAGCAGGTTGCGCGTGGACGTCTCGAAGAACTTCAGCACGGCCGCATCCTCCCAGGATGGAGAATTCGTCACATCAACCACCACGGAAGCGCCCTTCAGGGCATCTGCCAGCCCCTCGCCCGTAATGCTGTTGACGCCGGAAGCGGGCGACGCTGCTACCACTTCCTGTCCCTGCTCACGAAGCTTTTGGACCAGCTTCGATCCAATGAGTCCGGTACCGCCAACTACTACGATTTTCATGATTGTCCTTTCGTGTTTCACAGGGCAATTCCAGATTGCCCGCTGTTGCTACATCGACCAGCCCATCACTTGTGACACGGAGATGAGCCATCAGCCAGGACGCTTCCGGTAAAGCCGGCACGCGACCGCTCTCCCAACTGGGATGCGCGGATCGGCATCCAGATTCGAGAACGCCTCATTCATCTCGCTTGATATAGCTCGCACTGGCAAAAAAGATACATGTGCAGAATCTTTTATCGGCACTGGATTTGCCAAGAGAAGACAGCGCTTTGACCAGCGTCTCCTCGCAATCAATCGCTCCTTTGCCTTTCCGTCTGCACGAAGTCCCCCTGCCGGCGCAGGCAGACTCAGCGATCTCCCTGAGGAACTAGAATCGATAGAGGTCACAACGCCGGATGTTCCTGTCACGCCTCCTGTTTCAAGCCGGCACTTACGAGCCAACATGTTTGAAAACGCCGCGGCATACGAGCGATTCATGGGCCGTTGGAGCCGCCTCGTAGCGCCGGCCCTTATCGATTTCACTGATTTGCCCAACCAGTGCCGCATCCTCGATGCGGGCGCAGGCGCGGGATCGCTGACCTTCGCCATCGCGGAACGGCGAGTCCACGCGCACGTGGTGGGCATCGATCCATCCCGGCAATCCGTCGCCTATGCCGCCAGCCGCAATCCGTTCCCCGATCGCGTCACCTTTGAATTGAGCGATGCACAACAGTTGCGTTATCCCGATGCCACGTTCGATGCCGCCCTTTCTCTGCTGGCGTTCAATTTCATTCCCGATCCGTACAAGGCCCTCCGTGAACTGTGCCGCGTCATTCGGCCCGGCGGTAAACTCGCCGCGGCCATTTGGGACTATGCCGGCGGCATGACGATGCTGCGAGCGTTCTGGGATGCCGCAATCCACATCGATCCGCAAGCCGAAACGCTCGATGAAAAGCACATGCCGCTGTGCCGCGCCGGAGAATTATCCGCACTGTGGAAAGAAGCCGGTTTAGAGCGAATCCGCGAACAATCCATCGATGTCGCGATGAACTTCGCATCCCTTTCAGACTATTGGGACCCGTTTCTCCTCGGGCAAGGACCCGCCGGTGCATACGTTCGCGGCTTGGGCTCCGAAAAGCGGAATGTCTTGCGGGACGAAGTGAAACGGCGGCTGCCACTCTCCGCGGAAGACGTGCCTTTCGTTCTCCCGGCGCGCGTATGGGCCGTGCGCGGAACGTCTCCTCACAAGCCGGCGGTTGCAGGATGACCCGGCAGGTTTTTTATTGTTCCCGTCTCATGCCCTGGCGGGCAAGCTTTCCAACATCTCGGGAACTTCCGCGTGCCCGGTCTCTCTTGCTAGCAAGCCAAAAGTGATCCGGAAAACGGAACCCTGCTCCTCTCTGCTTTCCGCCGAAATGGAAGCCCCGTGCACGTCGGCGATCCAAAGCGCAATCGAAAGCCCGAGTCCCGCGCCCTCCACCTGGCTCCGCGATTTATCGGCGCGGAAAAAGCGGCCGAAGATATGGGGCAGGTCGGCTGCCGGAATGCCGATGCCATTGTCCTCAACGCTCACGATGGCCTCATCACCGTACATCGCCAATTTCAGCCGGATCGAACCTGGCGCCGGCGTATACTTCGCGGCATTGTCCAGCAGGATCCACAGTAGGCGGTGCAGACTCGCGTAATCGCCAAGCACCGTGGCGCCGCGGTCGGCATCGCACTCGATCGTAAATTTGTGGCCGCGTTCCTCGGCGAGCAGCGCGCCCTTCTGGCTGAAGGCGCGCAACACCTCCACCAGGTCCACTGGTTCGAACGCGAGCCGCGAATGGCCGGTATCGGCACGCGCGAGCGTCAGCATGTCTTTCAGCAGGCGGTTGGCTTTGCCGCACTCGGCGACGATCTCCTCGAAAGCGCGCCGGCTGCCGGGATCCGCTTGCCGGTTGCGCAATGCCAGTTCCGCAGTTGTGCGCACGAAGGAGACGGGATTGCGAAGTTCGTGGGATGCGTCGGCGGTGAACCGTTTGATCTCATTGACGGCCGATTCCAGGCGCGCCAGCATCTCGTTACAGGTTTCCGAGAGCCGCTGCAATTCATCACCGGACTTCGGCACGGGCAGCCTCGCGGAGAGGTTCGACACGCTGATCGAACGCGCGGCCGCCATGATCTGGTCCACCGGCCGCAGTGCCCGCCGGCTGAGCGAATAGCCGCCCAGCGCCGAAATGGCCAACAGCACGGGGACGGTCCACAGCAAGCCTAAGGTGAACGTGCGAAGCACCTGTAGGTTGTTTTCGAGCGGCGCAGCCATGCACAGAACCACCTCACCCAGATCGGAAGAGAAGGGCCGTGCCAGCACACGATACGGCTGTCCCCGAAAGGTGACTTCGCTGAACCCGTCGTGATCCATCTGTGCCACCCGCGGCCAAGGGAAGACCAACGAATCCGGCTTGGGCGACGGTAGTGCGCGTTCGCCGCTCGCGCGGAAGATCTCGATCAGTCCGCCTCCAGTGGCATCCGCAAATGCCTGGAATTTGCGCGCGCGCTGGTCCGCGGCCAATCCACGCGTGTCCCTCAACAGATCGCTGAGACGGTCGGCGCGCCGCTCCAGGGTGTGCGACCGGCCGCTGGTAAGCGTGCTCTGAAGGACGAACCACATCCCGCAGCCGAACAGAACCAGTGCTGCGAAGGAGACGCCCGAGAACCAGATCGTCAAGCGTAGCGAGATGGAACGTTGGGCTAACAATCCTGGCTCCGAATGGAATAGCCCACGCCGCGAACCGTGTGCAGCAGTTCCTCTTCACCGGGTCCCGTGATCTTCGAACGCAGCGCGCGCACAAAAAAATACAGGTTCGCGTCGCTGACGTCGGCTCCGAGGCCCCATCCTTCCTGGATCAAGACGTCCCTGGGGACTACCGTCCCGGCGCGCCGGATCAGCGTCTCCAGCAGGACGTACTCTGTGCGAGTCAGCGCCACCATGCGGCCGCCGCGCTGCATCTGGTATGTCGCGGGCTTGAGCTTCAGATCGCGGAACACAAGGTCCGTCGGCTGCGGTCCCGGCGCCCGGCGCGAAACCGCGCGCACCCTGGCCAGCAGAATATCCAATTCGAAGGGCTTGGTGAGGTAATCGTCCGCGCCGCTGTCCAGCCCCTGTACGATGTCCGGCCCGGCGTCCCGGGCGGAGACGATAATCACCGGCGTGTTCAATCTCGCATCGCGCAGTTTCTTTAAAACGGTGAGGCCATCCATGCGCGGCAGCATGACGTCCAGCAGCATGACGTCGAATTCGGCTGTCAGTGCGAGCTTGAGCGCGCGTTCTCCATCGTAGGCCAACAGGACCGAGTGCCCCTCGGATTCCAAAGCCCGGCGCAGCACGTCGGCTGTCTTCGGTCTGTCTTCTGTAACAAGGATACGAATGTCTTAATTTTGCGGCGGTTCCGTTAATTTCTAATGACGAAACCGTGAATTTCGCTGCTGCCTCGCAATTCCTCAGATTGTGCTCAGACTCGCTTGTTCCAATACGGTCCGAAACGCCTTCATCCCTGTGCTTTGGGAAGGCACACCACAGGAGGATGGTTATGACTACTGCATTACGAAACAAGATCGGACTCGTTCTGACATCTGCGATCGCTCTCACGCTGGCCGGCGCCCTTCTTGCGCAAAGTAACCGGGCGACCATCACAGGGCGCGTAATCGACGCGACCAATGCTTATTTGCAGGGAGCCCAGGTGCAGGTTCTGCCCGCCGGCGTAACCGTCGTCTCCGACGCAAAGGGCGAATTCCGCGTCGCGGACCTCGCCCCGGGAGACTACAAACTCGTCGTGAACTATGTGGGCTTCAAGACCTCTCAAACGGAAGTTCACGTCGAAGCTGCCGCCGTGAAGCAGGTCAACGTTCAGATGGACGTCGCCAGCGCGGCCGAGTCCATTGTGGTCACTGCCGATCGGCCGCACGGCGAAGCGGAAGGCATCGAACGAACCCGGAATACCGACAACGTGGTTCAGGTATTGTCGGGCGAGGTCATTCGCTCACTGCCGAACGCGAATGTGGCCGATGCCCTTGGCCGCCTGCCCTCCGTCACGCTATTCCGCGACGAGGGCGAAGGCGCCTACGTGCTGGTGCGCGGAACCGAACCGCGATTGACCAACATGATGATCAATGGCGTCACCATCCCCTCGCCGGAAGCCACCGCGCGGCAGGTCCGTCTGGATGCTCTGCCGGCGGGCTTGGTGGAGTCGGTGGAAATCAACAAAACCCTGGCGCCGAACATCGATGGGGATGGAATTGGGGGCTCGGTCAATCTCAAAACGAAAACCGCCGGCGACTCGCCCGTCGCGACATTGAGCGCTCTCGGCGGCCGCAATAGCATTCTCGGAGGAAGATATAACGACCAGTTGGATGCCACGCTCGGCAAGCGGTTTTTGGCGGACCACCGTCTCGGCGCTCTGATCGGTGCATCCTATGATTGGAACGGCCGCGGAATCGACGAAATAGATCCCGCCATCGACCCCACCTCAACGCCCTCTCGCATCCTGTACAAGAACGACACCGACCGCGAGTATAAATACTACCGGACCCGCTGGGGCATCTCCGGCTCAGTCGATTATAAGTTTAATAACTTCACGGATATTTACGTCCGAGGCATTTACTCAGAGATCAAAGACTACGGCGAGAAGTGGTATTATTCGCCCTCCGCAACCGGTGCCGCCAAATTCTATACTTCGCAAAAGAGCCCGGAGTATTCAATCGGCAGCATCAACGCGGGCGGGCATCACTATATGAACTCGTCCTGGTTCTCCTGGGAATTGGCGGCCGGCAGGTCCTTTCAGACAGCTTCCGCGGGGAACCCTAAGGCCGACTTCGCCTGGATTGGCCCGAAGCTCACCTGCGGCTACGATCCCACGGCGCAGACCAACCCGAGCATTCCCACCTTCGGCAGCAACTGCGAAGGCGCCAACTCGCCGCTCCTGAATGCAAACAATTGGGGTTTCCAGGACATCACCACTTCGAGCGGACTCACCGCCGACCTCAATCTCACGGCCCTCGGTTCGTACACCAAAGAGTACTCGCTCGGTGGCCACCGCGCGACATTCGAAGTCGGGGCAAAAGTTCGAAACGGGCATAAGTTCTCCGAAGGCACCGAGACCGTATATGACGGCTGGACCGCCTCCAAGTTTCCAATGAATCAGTTCGAGAGCACCTTCACCAACGACAACTACTACGAGGGTGCCTACTTCGGCGGCCATTACGCACCGGTCTCGGATTTCAATCTGCTCAAGAACTACACTCTCGGGAATCTGGCAGGCTTCGTGGACGGCTACAAAACAGCCCAAAACAACTACCCCAACCAATTCAACCTGATCGAGCGGATCACCGCCGGCTACGTCATGAACACGGTGGATATCGGTAAGTGGCGAGTCATGGCCGGCCTCCGTTTGGAGCGCACGCTCATGGACACTGCCGGTTACGACGTCACTTTGTACCCAGCGGGAAGTAAGAACTGTCCCACGAGCACTGGCTGCGGCACGCCGGTTCCGGTCACCACCAGCCGGTCTTATATCGATCCTCTGCCGAGCGTCACCTTGCGATACGCGCTGTCGCCCGATTCCGATATCCGTGGCGTCTACGGCCGGGGCATCTCGCGCCCGGACCCTTATCAACTAATCCCCTACGTCACCGAAGACGATTCCACCAACCCGTTCCAATATGCAATCGGCAATCCGGACCTGCGGCCCACGCACGCCAACAACTACGACTTGCTCTATGAACGTTTCCTTCGCCCGATCGGAATGATCCAGGCTGGAGTGTTCTATAAGCAACTCAGCTCGCCTCTGGTTTCGATGCTCTATACGCCGGCGACTGGTGAATTTGCCGGCGTGCCGGTGACTCAGGAAGTCAATGGAACCAATTCGCACATCGCCGGATTCGAAGTTTCTTACCAGCAGCACTTCACGTTTCTTCCCGGCCCTCTGAAGGCTCTCGGAGCAATGACGAATTACAGCTACACCGCGTCCCACGTAAAGAGCCTGCCCGGCAGACCGGACAGCCCGGCCTTGCAATGGCAGGTGCCGCATACCTGGAACATCAGTCCGACCTACGACAACAAGCGCGTCTCGATTCGCGTCGGGATGACTTATAACGGCGCCAGCATTTTCTCCTACGCCTATACGGCCGCTTCGGACCCGACCGGCGCCGGACCCACGGGGCCTGCCGGTGACGTGTATCTTCATTCCCACTTCCAGGTCGATGCGCAAGGCAGCGTCCGGCTCTATCGCGGCTTCACGGCCGTGGCATATGGCCTGAATCTGAATAATGCTGTGGATTGGTATTACACGGGCCAACCGATTTATGTGAAGCAGATGAGCTTCTTCCGGCCCACCATCGCCGTCGGATTCAGGTACGATTTCCTCCATGAACGGTAGATCTGCTTTTAGACTGGCGCGGCTCGTCGGCATGATCCGTCCCACCGCGAACGCGGGCGCGATCCTGGCATTGGCCGCGCTGCTCGCCGCTTGGCCGGTAAGCGCGGCCGGCGGCTCCCACGCGGAACTCAAGTATGCGCTCATTGTAAGCCGGCACGGCGTGCGTTCGCCCACCTGGGATGCCGCGCGGCTCAACGAATACTCCGCCCAGCCCTGGCCCGAGTGGGGCGTCGCTCCCGGTGAAATCACCGCGCGCGGCCGCGCGGGCGTGAAACTTATGGGCGCTTACTATCGCGACTCTTTCTCCAAAGCGGGACTCCTGCATACCGACGGCTGCCGCGACGTGGCGCGCATCTACATTCGTGCCGATTCCGGCCAGCGCACACGCGAGACCGGCCGCGCATTCGCCGGATCGCTGCTGCCGGGCTGTCAGATTCCGGTGGCGACTCAACAGTCCGGCAAGGATCCGCTCTTCAGTGGAGTGGGCAAGCCCGATCCCGAACTCGCCGCAAAGGCCGTGCGCGAACGCCTAGGTCCCGCGGCGGCGGTGCTGGCGAAGTACCAGCCGGAGTTCGACGCGTTGACATGGATCCTCACCGGCGGCAAGAGCGCTCACCGGACTGTAATGAGCGCCGCGCCCGACGAAGGCGGAGACAGCGGCGCAGCCGGCATTCCCCGTCCGCTCGCCACCGCTTCCACACTCAGTGAAGTATTCCTGCTCGAATATGCCGAAGGTCTGCCGCCCTCCGCTCTCGGCTGGGGACGGCTAACCAAAGAGAAACTTCTCCAGATACTCGAACTACACACGGCCTACGCCGACGTGGCGCGCCGGACCCCTTATCTTGCCCGCGCCCGTGGATCGAATCTGCTGGCGCACATACTCGCTTCCCTGGAGCAGGCCATGTCGGGCAAGCCTGTCACCGGAGCGTTAGGGCAACCGGACGACGCCCTCGCGATTCTTGCCGGACACGACACGAATCTCTCCAACCTGTCCGGCATGCTGGACCTCTCCTGGCGGATTCCCGGACACGCTCCCGACGATACACCGCCGGAATCGGCATTGATCTTTTCCCTATGGCGCGATGGAGCCGAGGGCAACTGGTTTGTGAAGCTAGAATTCGTAACCCCGTCGCTAGACCAGATGCGTCACCTGGACCCTCTGACGCTGGCATCGCCACCCGCCCGCGTGCCGGTGACCGTCCCGTCCTGCACCGCTCCCCGTCCGGACGGCGGATGTACCTGGCCGTCCTTCCGCGCGGCAATGCAAAAAGCAATCGATCCGAAATTCACGGATATGCGGTGAGCGGCAGAGCGCTCTCTCCGCTCGCCAGTGCCTGTTACCAACGAACCACCGCCCCCGAGATCAAGATTTCCATCAGGCCCCGACCGCCTATTCGCCTGCATACGCAAGCAAGAGGATGAGTAGAAGGCCGGAATCGCGCCGTCGGCGGTGACCGTCCGACGATCCCATTAAAGATATCACAAGTTGCCCCGCCGACATACGATGGAGTCATGTTATTGAGAATTGAAACCAGTCGTACTTGGACACAGGCAACGATAACTCCACGAGGTTCGGACCCTGGCCACCAGTTACTCCGCCCGCAAAGGCCCAGCCCCGCTAATCCCTGGTAACGCCAGTGGACTAATTGCACCGCGCTGGTATCGCCAAGCCAATCTTGGTGATACACTTGGTGGCGCACTCTACTGGCTCGTGACTCGAGTTCTCGCGGCCCCTGTCGCCTGCCGTGGCTGCTACTCGTTATGGGAAACATCTATCGACAAGATTCACAAACGTTGTACAGACTGCTTGAGACAGCAAGTGCGCACGCCGGTGCCACGATGCTCATTCCTGACCTACAGCGGCCATACGTGTGGACTCCGAACCAAGTTACCCTACTCGTCGATTCACTGATTCGAGGCTGGCCATTTGGTACGCTCCTCCTTTGGAAGGTGAACCACCAAGAGCTCGAGGGCATTCCATTCCGCCCGTTCTGGACCATCGTCACCCGTGTCGACGACGGGAACGGAACGCACGTGACCCAGATGAATCCTCCAACGTCCTACCACATGGTCCTCGACGGCCAGCAGCGCGTCCAGAGCCTACTCCTGGCTTTTGGAGGCGACGACTGGGGTTTCAAGCTGGAGGATCGGGAATGGATGGAAGAGACCAAGGAGCGACGACCGCGCGGCCGACAAGCAAAGTATCGTCATTGGTCGAAAGCGAGCCTGTGTTTTGACCTTGAGATGTTCAAATCAGAGTACGAGAAGCAGGGCTGCAACCTTCTAGCGGTGGATTTCCGCAAGATACTTGCGTGGGCCATCACCGATCCGCAGGGCGGCCAATCGGCCCATCCAAAGCCCGAAAATTATGAGGACCCGCTGCCAAAAGCCTACGAGGCAGAGAAACGGCAACGCTACGTGCGCGTCAGCCGCCTTTGGAGGGAAGCGCAGGCCAACTCCAGTCTTAAGGAAGCGCAGTTCCGCAACATCATCAAGCCACTCCTAGAGCAACAAGGGCTCGATGAGGAACAGGTTCAGGGATTGCTTCATCCTCTTGGCGAGCTGATGACGACGTTACGCGATGTAAAAGACTCCGAAGTGACCTTCCTTGAGCTCCAGCCTCACGACGAACAAACCTGGAGCCAAGATTCGTACAACGACGCAATCGTCAGCATTTTTACGAGACTCAACACTGCCGGACGGACCCTCACCCGGGAAGAAATAACGCTAGCTTGGCTCAAGGTTGGTTGGGAAACAGAGCACACGGAAGGGAAAACAGCCGGGAAGTGCTTTGCAGAGTTGGCTAATGTCGTGAGTGACCAGGGCCTCAAGCTGGAGACGGATGAATTGGTCAGCGCGGCGTCATTCCTCTGGGCAGTCGCGTACAACGATGGCAGACTTCTCGCGAACAGTGATCTGCTTAAGGGCAATATTATTCGTACAATGGCATCAGCACTAAGCACCGAATGGGGCCTGATCGTGGACAGCTTAAGTCGCGGCGCAGAACATCTCAAAGAGCGGACTATCGAGTATGGGAGTAGAGGGCAAGTCACGTCTCTCTATGCCCTCGCTGTCCTCTGGGCTTGGATATACATCGCAGAGAGCTGGAAGAGAGGTCACGAACTTCGTGAACTTACCTGCGACCACTTTGAACAACAATGCGTTGCCACCATCAATGACTACCTTGACCGATGGCTAATGTGCTCTCAGTGGGCAGGTGTCTGGTCGGGGTCATCAATTACCAGTATTGAAGTATACTCGAAAAGACTTAGCGATCTGTACAGGCACATCAACGCTGTCAACGATCCGGATATTGCGCACCGCGAATGGAAGGAATGTTTCGCAAAACTCGTTGACGAACTCTCTGTGGACGCGATCAGTTATGTCAACACCATAAGTGCACCGAGCAGAGAGCGCGTCTCCACATACCGAAGCGTACTCTGGATATGGCATCGGCTCGACCAGGACCGATGGAGCACATCGCAAATACACCTCCGCATCTGAAAGAAAAAGCCGAACGTCGAGGTTGACCATATTGTCAGCTACGCCGACTGGCAACGCAAGGCTGCAAAGAGCGAGGAGGATGCCATTGAGCCAGTTAACCGCTTGGGGAACTGCGCCCTTCTGGAGAAGAATTTCAACATTTCCAAGAGCCACCGAGATCTCAAATCTTTCCTCACTCAGATACACGAAGTGAAGAACAACAAGGTCAGCATAGATGAGTGGTGTGCCACTCTTAGTATCCCACAGCCGATGATCGAGCCCAGTCAGGCTGACAGCAATGACATTAGCCGAAGCCATCGAGAGCCGAGACAAAGAAATTAGGAGCGACCTCATCGAGTTCGTGCGCGGCGCTCGTGTTCGTGTTGACGTTTGCACACCAGCCCCCACAAAGCAGATTGCTACCGCTATTACGCTGAAAGAAAGTCCACCAACTCTGGCGCCTTTTCGGACTTCAGAGGCGAGCGAACAGAGTGCGAAGCAGTTGCCCCTAGGGACGAACATCGCCAAGTTGAAAGCAGCCTATGCCGAGGACCCCGCGGTACGAGCCATCATCGACCATTTTGCGAGCAGACAACGCAACCGGAGTAGCATAGAAGTCAACGCGCTTCACGATAAGCTCGCGCGCAGCAGTACTCCAGTAGGAAAGCAGGACCTGATCCGCGCGTTGCGACTTATGGGTACTGTGGGGGTAGGACGATTCCTTGTTGGCAGACGGGGACAGGCAACCCGATTTGAGTGGTACGAGAAGTCCCTTACCGTGCGCAAGCTTGCTACTGACTAAGCGAGCCCACAACCAGCCTAGCAGGGATAGCCGTATACGAAGGGAAACTACTTGATCAATTTCAAAATCGTATTTTAACCTGGGAGACAGGGTCGGCCAATGTTTATGGAATCGGCGCCGGACTTGTACCTCGGATCACACGCGATCTTAAGTACGTGATCGTCAGATTCGGACGAGCCGAATCTATTCTGCCCGCAACGCCTCCCCCGCCTCAATCCCCAACACCTTCCCCGTAGCACGCCACACCGCCACAAACCCACCCACTAACAAGCACACCCCCGCCGCGCCGCACGTCCATAAGTCGGCCGCCCGCGCACCCACGACTAAGTGCTCCAGATATCGGCTCATCGCCCCCGCTCCCACAATCCCCGCCGCCATCCCGCACACCATCGGCGCCAGTATCTCCCGCACCGCCATCCGCCGGATGCGCCCGTGCGACGCGCCCAGCGCTATCCGCACACCCATCTCGTGCTGTCGCTGCGCCACCGAGTATGCGGCCGCCCCATAACTCCCCACGCCCGCTAGCGAGATCGCCAGCGCCGCCAGGAACGCGATCGCCGTCGTGTAGAATCTCGGACGCGCCAGCACGTCGGCCAGCCGCTGGTTGATCGTCTTCACGTCATACACCGGCACGTTCGGATCTACCGCGCGAATCGCATCCCCGCACGGCGTCAGCATCGCCTCCGCCTTCCCCGCGACCCTCGCGACAAACGTCAACGTCTCCGGCGGCTCCTCCTCCACCGGCCAGTAAATCTGCGGACTGCCCGGGTCCACCGGACCACCCAGTTTCGTCGTCGCTACCACGCCCACAATCCGGTAGGGCGTTTTGCTCCACGAAGCCTTGACGCTCCGGCCCACAATCTCCGTCCCCATTCCCGCCGCCCGCGCGAACGCGTCATTCACAATCACCGCCGGTTCCAAACGCCCGCGCTCGGCGGCTTCGAAATCGAGGCCGGCCAGCAGCGCGGTCCCGATCGCGCGGAAGTAACCGGGCGTCGCGGCATTCATCACGATCCGCGGCACCGTCTGCCCGGAATCGAGCTGAAACGCATTCGCCATATAAATGTTGCTCGCTAGCGGCAGATAGCTCACCGCCCCCGCTGCTGTCACTCCGGGCACCGCGCGCAGCCGGTCCAGCACCTCGCTGTAGTATTGCCACTGCGCCGCGCCGCCGCGATACCGCGTCCCCTGCAGCGACACGCTCATCGTCACCACGTTCCGCGGATGCAGTCCCAGGTCCGTATCGAGCAGCTTGAGGAATGCACGCCCCATGGTGATCGATCCCGTCACCAGGATCAACGTGAGCCCGGCCTGCAAGGCGAGCAGCGCCGCCCGCACGCGCCGCGTTCCGTGATCCGCCCGCCCCGCGCCGATGCGCATCGTGCGCTCGGATGGCTGCAACCGACCGATCAGCCACGCTGGCAGCACGCCGAACACGATCCCCGTCAACAGCGCCAGCGCCGCCGCGAAACCGAGCACCCGCCAGTCCAGAATCGTGTACGCCTGTGCCGCCAGTTGTGCGGGCGCCACCGCCGCCGCGGCCTGCACCGCCCAGCGTGCCACGAACAGGCCGAGCACCGCGGCCGCCGCGGTCAGCGTCATCGCCTCCGTCGTCAATTGTTGAATCAGCCGCCCACGGCTCGCGCCCAACGCCGCGCGCACGGCCAGTTCCTGCCGCCGCTCTGTGGTCCGCGAAAGCAATAGCTGCGCCACGTTAGCGCACGCCGCCAAAAACACCAGCAGGATGAGACCGGCCAGCACCCAGCTTGCCGCGCGCACCGATCCTGCCAGTTGATCCCGCAGCGAAACCAGCCGCGCACGATTCAATTCATCCGCGCGCAGACTCTGCGGATCCCGCTGTTGCACTTCGGCATCGAACAGCTCTTGCGCCTGCCGCAGACTCACGCCCGGCTTCAAACGCCCGATCGTCTCGAATAGAAACGCGCCCAGCTTCGGCAACTGCTCGAAGTCGAATGCCGTCGGCGTCCACACGCTCGCATTGCCCGGATAGTCGAACCGCGGCGGCGCGACTCCAATCACCGTCACGACTCTGCCGTTCAGTTCGAGCGATGCGCCCAGCACGTCAGGCGCGCCGCCGAACCATTGCTGCCACAACCGGTAACTGATCACGGCCACGCCGCTCTTTCCGAACGCGTCTTCGTTGCGCGCGAACGTCCGCCCCACCACCGCCTTCGTCCCGAGCAATCGGAAGAAGTTCGCCGAAGTTTCGGCCACCTTCACACGCCAAGCCCCGCGCGTCCCCGTCAGGTTCATCTCGGAGGCGGAAAACGCCGCCGCCTCCTGCAGGTAAGCGCTCTTTCGCGCCCATTCCTGGAACGCCTCGTGTCCCGCCGGCACGCCCACTGACGCCTTCCACAGCTCCACCAGTTGCGACGGTTCCGAGAACGGCAGCCCGCGCAGCAGCAGCGCATTCATCACGCTGAACACCGCGGTGCTCATGCCGATTGCGAGTCCTAACGCCGCGACGGCGAGCGTGGCGCTCAACCATCGCCCGCGATACACGCGCGCCGAGTACCGCAAATCCTGAATGAGTTCGTGCGCCATTTCCCGCGGAGCCGAACCCGAAACATCGCACAGGGTGCGAAGCCACAATCCCGCGACCCCGCTGCGTCCATCCGTCTCGCGGTATTCATCCTGAAACTGGCGCTCCATCGGCGGCTGATACTCTTCGCGGAAACGCGCCGGATAGAGCCGCATCAGCCATCGATAGAACTTCGGCGTGTCGGGCATACGTCACCTCGCGCCGCACCTCAAGCAGGTTCCGGCAGGTCGAATCGTGCTTCGGCCAGCTTCACCAGGTCGCGCAGCCGGACCGCTTCCGCCTGCGCGGCGCGCCGCCCGAGCGCAGTGATCCGGTAATAGCGGCGCCGCTCGTCATCCAGGTGCGGATCGGGCCGCTCATCCGATTCCTCAATTAGACCTTCTTCCAGCATCTTGTTGATCGAACCATAGAGCGCGCCGGAGCCCAGATTCAGCTTCCCGTTCGTCCGCAGCAGGATCGCCCGTTTCAAAGCATAGCCATGCCGCTCGCCCTCCGCCAGCTCCAGCAGCATATGAAAAATGGGCAGCGATAACGGCAGCAGCCGGTCCAACGCATTCTGTTGCTTCTTCGGCATAATAGATCAAATTATGACCTAGTATGTCTCAGTTGAATATTATTGTCAACGGGTCAATTCTCGAGAGGCACTCGCTCCACGTGATCAATCACCAGGATGTCCACCTGCACCTTATCCTTCTTGAGTTCCAAGCCAAGCTGCTCCTCGAGCGCCGTAAACAGCGAGGATGGCCCGAACGTCGGAACCTGCGCGGCGCCCGCCGGCCACGCCGTGCCTGATTGCGGAGCCGGCGCGGCAGCGCGGTCGGGTGTCCACTGGAGCCGGAAGTCAAAGGACGATGTGACGCCGGTGTGATCCTCAACAGGACGCTTCAACTGGCGTGCGATCATCTGCGCGAGTTGCCCGGCAGTTAGCCCGTTGCCCCAGAGCAGACCGTCGCTCGATCCAGAAGCGCCCTGCCCTCCTGCCTCATGCTCCACTACCGGCCGAATCCGGATTCCGCCCTTCCCCTGAACCAGCGCATAACCTTCCACCGTTTTCTGCTCATGGTGAAGCTTCATCTGGAAGCGCTCGATCAGCAGCGTTTGCAGCATCTGGTTGAACTGGCTCGGCAGCGATCCAGCCGGCGGCTTCGCTACGATATCGAGCGGCACCGAATCCATCCAACTCGGCCCTTCGAGGGAGTAGTCTTCCACGCCAAAGGCCAACTTGATGCACTCTTTCAGCGGCATGTTATTCAGCGAGCGTTGACCGCGTCTGCCGAACACCGCTGACCCCTGGTGGAATCCGTTACTTATTCTGACCGTAGCTACTTCGAATTCCAACTTAGTCGAGCCGGCCTGCGCACTCTGACTCCACGCCGATCCCGCGCAGACAGCAGCGAACGCCAAAGCAAAACCAATCCTCCGCATCATGGTTGCTGTGTCCTTATCCAGCAGCAGATCCTTCGCGTCCACATACTTTCCCGGCCGCGACAGCCAGCTACTTGTCTCTTGACATTGTATTCAATAGTTTCGCTGATGTTGTGCCATGCCCGGGGAGATAAGAAGGTGGATTGCGATTTCCAGGAATTTAGGAAACGCCGGCCTCAAGCTTCACTTGAATCAGACGCCTCTGTCCCCGCTTCAACCGGCAAGAGCTCGACGCGATCGGTTGTCCAGGTCGCAATGCCCGTTCCGAAGAAGTCCGCATCTTCCGTCCAGCTTGGACTGTAGCCAACATGGCTCGCACGATCCTAATACCAAGCTGGCCGCAATCGTAGTCGTGTGCCAGTCACGGTTGTGATACCGAGCCGCGAAGGAGTGGGAATGTCTCTGATGTCATCCGATGCCGAAGCACACCGGTAGAGCTGATATCGGCCTGCATCACGGCCGCGGCCGAGCGAGCGAAAGCGTAGGTGTCAGTTGATCTCAGACCAGCCGGATTGCAGACATTCTCATCCGCCTCAATCACAAACGTTCGTCGAATATTTCCGCCTTTGCTTTCAATTGAATCGTGGCCGTACCGCCCGCGCACTCCCGCGCTCCGTCTTACACTCGGATCAGAAGGTTGCCGCTCACTCCGGCAGCCGCCAGCAGTGATTTCGTGGCCACGAATTTGTCTGGCATGCTTGCACGGTGAGACGCCGTGCCTGATGGGTGCACTGCCTCCCGGCCGTGAGGTCCGGAGCAGAGGAAGATCTTCTGCAGAGAACCGAAGCGAAAGCCCGGTTCGGGGCTACCCCGCGTGAGACCGTGTACCGCTGCGGCGGAGGACGCGTCTCGCGCGATGCCGGATTTCTAACCTATTTACCACTCGATCTTGCAGCCGTAGTGTATCTGACAACGCCTCGTCAGCGCGCGCCTACTCAATTACCAGCAGCAGATCCTTCGCGTCCACGTGCTGCCCCGGCTGCACCAGCACCTGCTTCACCGTGCCGCTCACCGGCGCGTAAACCGTGCTCTGCATTTTCATCGCTTCCATCACCAGCAGCCGGTCGCCGCTCTTGATCGCCTGATTCAGGCTCACCGCCACCGTCGAAACCACGCCGGGAATCGGCGCGCCGATCTGCCCCGCGACATTCGGATCGGCCTTCGGCTTCGCCCGTTCGCTTACCTGCAGCGTGCGGTCGCGAATCGATACTTCACGCGGCTGTCCATTCAATTCGAAGAACACCGTGCGCGTGCCGTCCGGATGCGGTTCGCCCACCGTCAGGAATTTAATCGCGAGACTTTTGCCCGGCTCCAGTTCCGCCGTGGTATCGCCGCCACGCTCCATGCCGAAATAAAATTCCGGAGTTGGCAACACCGCCACGTCGCCATAATCCTGCCGCGCCCGCGCGAATTTCAAAAACACATCGGGATACATCAGGTAGCTGAGTACTTCATCGTGCTGCGGCCGCCGTCCGATTTTTTTCTCGATGAGCGCGGCCGTCTCGTCGAAATCCGCTGCCGGCAGATTGGCGCTCGGCCGCCCGCGATGCGGCTTCTCCCCGCGCAGAATAATCTTCTGCAGCTTCTTCGGCCATCCGCCATCCGGCTCGCCCAGCGATCCCATGAACATATCGATCACCGATGCCGGCAGCGTCAGGTTGTGATCCGGCTTGAGCCGTTCGAACTCCTCCATGGTCATGTTGTGGTTGACCAAAAAGATCGCCATGTCGCCCACCACCTTGCTCGATGGCGTCACCTTCACGATGTCGCCGAACGCCATGTTCACGTTCGCGTACGCGCGCGCAATCTCGTGCCACCGCGCGCCCAGTCCCATCGCCTCCGCCTGCGCTTTCAAATTCGTATACTGCCCGCCCGGCATTTCGTGGACATAGACTTCCGCCGTGCCCGATTTCGGACCGGTGTCGAACGGTGCGTACCACTCGCGCACGGTTTCCCAATAGTCGGCGCACTGATTCAACGCATCCTGGTCGAGCCCCGTTGCGCGCCGCGTATGGTTGAGCGCCGCCACAATCGAGTTCAAATTCGGCTGGCTCGTCATTCCGCTCATCGCAGCGATCGCAGCATCGGCCACGTGCACACCGGCGTCCGCTGCCTTCAAGATCGATGCCGCGTTGATGCCGCTCGTGTCGTGCGTGTGGAAGTGAATTGGTAAGCCCACTTCCTGCCGCAGTGTCTTCACCAGTTTTTCCGCCGCGTACGGTTTGCACAAACCCGCCATATCTTTGATGGCCAAAATGTGCGCGCCCATGCGCTCCAGTTCCTTCGCCATGCGGACGTAATATTCGAGCGAATACTTATCGCGCTTCGGGTCGAGAATGTCGCCCGTGTAACAGATGCTCGCTTCGCAAATCGACTTCGTCTTGCGGACGGCCTCCATCGAAACCTTCATGTTGGGAAGCCAGTTAAGCGAATCAAAAATGCGGAAAATGTCGATGCCCTGCGCGGACGCTTCGGCGACGAACGCCGCCACTACGTTGTCCGGATATGCCGTGTATCCCACCGCGTTCGAAGCGCGCAGCAGCATCTGGAAACAGATGTTCGGAATTGCCTCCCGCAGCCGCCGCAGCCGCCCGAATGGATCTTCGTGGAGGAACCGCATCGTTACGTCGAACGTCGCGCCGCCCCACATCTCCATGCTGAACAGGTTGTTCAACCGGTGCGCCACGAAGTTCGCCACGCCGAGCATGTCGTGCGTGCGCACGCGCGTTGCAAGCAATGATTGGTGCGCGTCGCGAAACGTCGTATCCGTGATCAGCAGCCGCTTCTGCGATCGAATCCATTCGGCGAATCCTTCGGGCCCCAGTTTCAGCAGCAGTTGCCGCGTGCCGTCGGGCGGCGCAGCCGGATCGCGCGGCGGCATCGGCGGCGTGCGGAAACGCGCCGGCCTGGTCTTTCCGGCGACAGTCGGATTGCCGTTGACAATCACCTCAGCCAGATACGTGAGCAGCTTCGTCGCGCGGTCGCGCCGAGGCACGAAGCGGAATAATTCCGGCGTCTCTTCGAGCCATCGCGTGGTGGCTTTGCCCGCCTGAAACTCCGGATGCTTCACCACGTTTTCCAGGAAGGCGATGTTCGTCTTCACGCCGCGCACACGGAACTCGCGCAGCGCGCGGTCCATACGCTCGCAGGCATGCCGGAATTCGCGCCCCCAGGCCGTCATCTTCACCAGCAGCGAATCGTAATAAGGCGTGATCACCGCGCCGCTATACGCCGAGCCGCCATCCAGCCGGATGCCGAATCCCGCGGGCGAACGATACGTATGGATCTTGCCATAGTCCGGAATGAAGTGGTTGCCCGGGTCTTCCGTGGTGATGCGGCATTGCAGCGCGTAGCCGAACAGAGGAACTTCGTTCTGCCGCGGCAGATTCATTTCTTCACCGTGCAGCGGGAGTCCCTGCGCCACCTGAATCTGGCAGCGAACCAGGTCAACTCCCGTCACGGCTTCCGTAACCGTGTGCTCTACCTGAATGCGCGGGTTGACTTCAATGAAGTACCACTCGCCCGAATCCGCATCCACCAGAAATTCCACCGTCCCGGCGTTGTAGTATCCGGCTGCCCGCGCTAGCGCCACCGCCGCATCCGCCAGTCCGCGGCGAATCTTCGGATCGAGCGAAACTGCCGGCGCCACTTCCACCACTTTTTGATGCCGCCGCTGCACCGAGCAATCGCGCTCATAAAGATGCAGGATGTTGCCCTGGCGATCGCCCAAAATCTGCACTTCGATGTGGCGCGCCCGCCGCACAAAGCGCTCCAGAAAGACGGCGTCATTGCCGAACGCCGCGCCCGCTTCTCGCCGCGCTTCTTCCAGCTTGCCCGGAAAATCGGCTGCGCGATCCACCACGCGCATACCGCGCCCGCCGCCGCCGAAAGCCGCTTTGATGATCAGCGGAAAGCCGATTCCGGCCGCAATCTTCCCCCCCTGCCGCACGCTCGTCACCGGCTCTTCCGTGCCGGGCACTACGGGAATCCCCGCCTTCTGCGCCAGTCGCCTGGCTGCCGTTTTATCGCCCAATAGTTCGAGCAACTCCGCGCTTGGCCCGATGAACGTGATTCCCGCTCGCTCGCAGGCGCGCGGCAGAGCGGGATTCTCCGAGAGAAAACCATAGCCGGGATGGATGGCGTCGACGTCTTTTTCTTTCGCCAGCGCCACAATCCCGTCCACGTCCAGATACGCCTCCACCGGCCCTTTGCCTTCGCCGATCAAGTAGGCTTCATCGGCCTTGAAACGGTGCAGACTGAGGTAGTCTTCCTGGGAGTAAATGGCCACCGTGCGCAGGCCCAGTTCATTGGCCGCGCGCAGAATGCGGATAGCGATTTCGCTGCGATTTAGTGCAAGAAGCTTTTTCATGGACGAGAATTGCGTGGGTTGATAGCTGTACTTTTGAGGATAGCAAAGCTACGCGGGGGAACGCTTTGGGCTTGTGAAATTGCCCCTATTCGCCGGGCCCCGTGCCGCTTCCGTCTCGCCTATAATACGGACATCCTGCGCCATGGCAGAACTGGAAATTCATCACGAGACCGAACACGCCATTGATCCGATCGGGCAAAAGATCGGCATCCTGGCCGCGGTTCTCGCCGTGTGTCTGGCGGTGGTGACGATTGCGTCACACCGCACACACACCGCCGCTATCATGCACCAATCGACCGCCAATGACGATTGGGCGCACTATCAATCCACGCGCGCCAAATACCACAACCTGGAACTCGGCGAAGACCTGATGGTCGGGCTCGGCATCCGGAACCAATCTTCGGACAAGATGCTGGCCGATTACGCTATACAAATGAAGAAGTATGAAAAGCAGGGCAATGAGATTCAGACCCAGGCTCAAGGAGAAACCAAAGCCGCGGAACGCGATGAACGCCGTGGCCTGCGCTACGACCTGGGCGAAGGATTGCTGGAGATCGCGCTGGTGCTCACTTCGCTTTACTTCATCTCGCACAAGATGCTGTTTCCCACTCTCGGTCTCACAGCGGGAATCGCCGGTGTCCTCATCGCCGTTACCGCTCTGCTGGCTTGATCCAAATCTGCGATACCTGACCAGCAGTAATAGGCCGCGCCGTCCTCTCGCACGTATTGACTTTGTTTTCAGACCGGGGTAGCCTTCCACATGTCAAGCTGGCTCTGCGGGTTCCTCATGTTCTGCTGCCGATGGATCGGCAAGCAGCCGATCTATCTGGCTGTGGCGCTGGTCCTGGGCTCGACGCTCTCGATGGCTCAAGTCCTGAACATGAGCCACGATTTGCAGATTCTGGGCATCGCCGATCAGAATCTGGCGCCCAATAATCCTTCACTCGATGCACGGCCGCTATTTCAAGCGGCGCTTCAATATGTTCAGAACCATCCGGTGCAGACGCTTACGTTGGATCCCGGATCTTACTACCTCCTGACACCGCAACAGTCCAATGCTGTGCTCGTCTTCCCGAAGCTTTCGAATTTGACTATTGATCTTGCCGGCTCGACGTTCTACTTCAATACTCCCCTGCTATCCACTGGGTTTTTGCTCTACTTCTGTTCCAACCTCACCTTTCGTAATTTCCAGACCGACTACATTACGCCGCCCTATACTCATGTCCAAATCACATCCGTCGATACAGCCGGCCGGATCATCCATTATCAAAGCCTGCCTGGCTGGCCCGATCCTTCGACGTTCAACAATCTCGTCGATCCGTATGGCGGGGCTGTTCAGTTCTGGGCGGCCTTGTTTCGAAAAGGGCAACTAATCCAGGGGACCAGCCGGACGGCGCTGGTTCCACCTTTCACGAATTCCACCCTCGTCTTGCAACAAGACTTTACTCCGTGGACTCAAGCCGCTACCCTCTCCACGCTCCAGCCGGGGGACACCGCCGTAGTGTCGGCTCGGGCAGGTGGCTCGATAGTGGACATCTGGCAGGGCGATTCAGTTACGCTTTCCAACGTGAAGATCTATGGGTCCAACGGATTCGCCGTGGATGTGTATGAGTCCAGTAACACGTTGGCCGATCATGTCAGCGTGATGCCGCGCCCGGGCACCGGGCTGGTAGGATCAAATGCTGACGGCATTCACTTCAGCTCGACTTATCAGAACAATCACATCCGCAATTGCTATGTTACCCGTACCGAGGACGATGCTCTGATCATGGACTCGCAGATTCAAGCCGTCGTCATGGTGGCAAGCGGGCCGCAGCAATTAACGGTACAGAGAACGGCGTTCAACCGGTTCCCTAACGGAACTCCGGTGAACTTTGTTGATCCGGCTTCCACCACCGAGCTTACGGGTGCGACGATTGTGTCTCAATCGCCGCCGGATTCGGAATCGCCTGGTTTCGGGGAGAACGTAGTCCTGACCTTTGACCGCCCATTGCCCGCTCTGCCGGCGGGGGCGTTCATGGTCTACGGGTCGGCGGCGCTGCGTGGCTCAGGCGGAACGTTCGAAGACAACCTTGTGGAGGACATCATCTCGGGCAAGGGTCTGTGGATCAATGGCGTCATGAATGTCACCGCGCAAAGGAATGTGATCCGGCGAATGAGCGAAAGTGGAATTTCGATTTCCCAGGATACAGAAGCGTTTCCCGCCCCTCCGGTCCATAACATCACGGTGACCGACAATGTGTTGGAAGCCGGTGAGGGTGTCTACGGTGAAGGGACGGGCGTGCAGGATTCCTTGGGCGCGATTCAGGTGGTTTCGACGAACAACCAGAATTTCGGCTTCGCCGACGCGTCCTCCAATAGCGCAGTGACAATCCAGAACAACTACATCGCCGATTCGGGCCGCTCCGGCATCTGGGTCGGCGAGTTGAACGGTGGCGTGCTCCAGAACAATCTGGTAATCCGGTCTAATCAGAATCCGGCTCTGGGAGGAGTCTTCGGCATTCCACCACCATTTCAAAACCAGGTCAGGCAGGATGCACTGACGCCGGTGGTGATCCGCTATAGTGCCTTAGTCGCGGAAACAGCCGACGTCGTCAGCGCCGCATCGGATATTACCGCGCCGGTCACGATGAGTCCCGCGAGCGCCACGATCTCCGCTGCTGCCACCGCCGGAACTTTCGGGTTACAGACCGCGGTGCCCGGGTTTGCCTGGAGAGCCTTCAGCGATTCCGCATGGCTCACTGTCGCTGCTGGAATAACGGGCGCTGGTACGGGGACTGTGCAATACACAGCCGCAGCGAATCTTTCGGGCGCGGCACGCACCGCGCACATCACGATCGCCGGCGAGGTCTTTACGGTAACGCAAACTACTCTGACAGGTCCCATTCTGCGCATTACAAAAACACATACCGGAAACTTTACCCTGGGCCAGGATGGCGCAACCTATGTTGTGACGGTTTCGAATCAGGCCGGAGCGGCCCCCACTAGCGGTCAGGTCACAGTGACTGAAACAATTCCGCAAGGTCTGACGCTGGTCTCGATGGCAGGCAACGGTTGGAATTGCAGCGCCACCATATGCTCGCGCAGCGAATCTTTAGCGAGCGGCGCGAGCTATCCGCCAATTACAGTTACGGTCAACGTCGCTTTGGCGGCTTCGGCACAAGTAACGAATCAGGCGTCGGTATCTGGTGCAGGGAGTGCTTCGGCTTCAGTCTCAGACCCCACGGCAATCGTGCCGGCCGTGCAGTTGCCGGCAATTCAGGCAATCGCCGATTCGTGGGACTACACAGCCGGGTTAGCGCCGGGAGCCTGGGTGACCATTGCCGGCACGAATCTTGTGAGCGGGCCGCCCCAGACATGGAACCTCGCTGGCTTGCAACAATTACCCACCATGATCGGAGGGGTGAGTGTCCTGTTTAACGAAGCACCGGCCGCTCTCGCGTACGTGAGCTCCACACAGATCAACGCGCTTGTGCCGGCTTCGGTCAGGCCCGGGGCGGTCCAGGTTGTCGTTCAGGTGAACGGAGTCGACGGTGCTCCTTTTACAATCACCGCCACTGGCACACTGCCATCGGTCTATGCACTGCCGGCGTCGGGTGGCGGTGCTTTCTTTGTGACGGCGGCCTTAGCCGGAACCGGAACGCTGATCGGCGATCGGGCAGTAGATGCGCGCGTAGCGCGAGCAGCGCAACCTGGGGATGTTCTCGATCTGTACATGATCGGATTGGGTGCCACGACAGACCCAACCGGATTCATCACGGATCGAGTCTTCGCTGGGGCGTATCCTGTCAGCGCCGGCGTCACGGCCAGTGTCGGCGGCGAACCAGCCCAGGTGCTGTTCGCCGGGCTGACATCACCCGGACTCTACCTGGTCCGCGTAGTAATTCCTGCGGATTTGTCACCGGGACCGAAATCGATCCAAATCATGGCGGACAGCTCGAGAACCAGTTCATCCTTGATGCTCCTTGTGAGCGCACCCTGAACTGAGCGTCGCGCTTCGTAGACAAGACCGCCGATTCCGAGCGCGCCGCCCTTAGGCCCGGCGCGCGATGATCCGGGCGGCAGGGCGCTTGTGCCCAGGCTCAATACCTTCCGAATAATAGAGGATCTTCCAACCGTCGAATTCGCGGCGCAGTTCCCCCGGCTGCAGCACGAATGACGGGTTGTGCGGCCGCGCGCACGGCACTTCGTCAATCAAGTGAATGGCGCCTGCGAACACACCGCCGGGCCGCAGCGATTCGCGAATCTTCGGAAACAGATCGCGCTGCAGGTAGAAAAAATTGCAAATCAGATCGTATGCGCCGGCTTCCGGAACGAACTCTCCGTCTTCCAGATTCGCTACGTGCGCATCCACCGTTACACCGGCCGCGCGCGCCTGTTCGCGAAGCTGGCGAATCGCCTCGTGCGAGGAATCGATAGCGGTGACCTGCCAACCGAGTTTTGCCAGGTAAAGCGCATGACGCCCGGGACCACACGCCAGATCGAGCGCGCGTCCCGGTGGCACCATCTCCGTGACTTCCATCAGCAGGGGTGTCGGTCCACCATGTACGTCAGGGTTTATCCGGTAGTGTTCATCCCAATCGAGCGGCACGTCTCCAGGGTATTATGTTCGCTGATGCGAATCGTGGTGCTGATCGGACTGCCAGGCTCTGGGAAATCGACTTACCTCGAACGGTTGGGCGTGACGGGACTTTCTTCCGACACAATCCGCAAACTGCTGGCCGACGACGAAACTGATCAGACCATCCACGACCGCGTATTTCAGACCTTGCGCTACCTGCTACGGCAGCGCCTGGCACTGAGACGCGAAGTCACTTACATCGATGCGACGAACTTGACACCGGAAGAACGCCGGCCGTACATCGCCATCGGCCAGTCCTACGGCTGCGAAGTGGAAGCGGCGTACTTCGCGGCGCCGCTATCGGTTTGCCGGCAGAGGAATGCGCAGCGCCATCGCGTGGTGCCGGAAGAAGCGATGGAAAAAATGGCCGCCAAGCTGAAGCCCCCTCGCCTCGAAGAAGGCTTCAGCCGCGTGACCGTAATCGAGTAGAGCGCTTATTCCGCGTTATCCGGAAAAGAAAATACCGGCGCGATGTCTACTGGAATATCGGTCGTGTTGTCAAGCGCGGCTTTCAAATCCGCGGGCATCCGGTCGTACTTCGTAAACCACGCGTCGGCGCGTGCGCGGTCGCCGGTGGCTTCGATTTCGAGCAATTCCTTAGTAAGCTGCTCCAGCGCTGTGGGCATCTGTGCGTAATCGATGGTGTAGCGTCCGCCGGAGTGCGTCAGCGCGTGATTTTCGGCCAGGTAATTGAATTCCATCATCATCGCGCGGCCATGGGCTTCACCCGTGCCGTAGCGCAGCGTGCGGAAGATACCGGCCACATAAGAAGAGTAGAACTCGTCGAGGCGATCCTTCGGCAGTGCGTTGTGATCCACCAGCCACTTGATTCCGAACATGCCGGTGACGTCGGCCTTCGCCTCTTCCAATCCTCCATACGCCGGTCCGATAGCTTCATTAATGTCCACCTGCTTGCCGTTCTGCCGCGCGAATGCCGGGCCGAGCCCATGCGAAATCTCATGCAGGACGGTCCACGCCATCAGGCCATCGCCCGTCGCCTTGGCTGCCTGCGCCGGCTCCATCAGCTTCTTGGCGAGCGGCAGCACCACGTTATTGACGCGGGCATCCATAAAGTTCTTGAAGAAGATTTTCTTCGTTCCCTTTTCCTGATGAATGCGCGGATCATTCGGCAGATTGTCAGCCACCGCCTGGTAGCCATATCGAAGGTCGCCGCCGCGATACGGCGCGTCCATGACTTCCATCGGCGTGAGATGGCCGCGCTTGGAAGGGCGGTCGGCCGCATCGATGGGCAGGGCTTCCTGAATCTCAGGCACGTAGCGCTGGTAGAGCGCGAGTTTGCGGCTCTCTTCATCGTTGCGAATGAGCACTGCTGCACCATATGAAGTCTTCACGCTGAGAAGGCGATCGAGATAGGTCTCATACGGAGCGAAGATGACGTCGATTTTAGGATCTTTCAGATCGAGCCAGGCGAGGTCGCTCTCGTAGTAGTTGTCGGTGAGCAGCGCGTCGGCGCGCAGCCGAAGGAACTTGGCGAACGCGGGGTCATTGCTGAGCGCCGCGGCGTCGCGCAAATCCTTGGCCATGGGTTCGAGGAAGCGCTTGTATTCCTCATGGTAGGGCACGCCAATCAAGCGGCCGTTCTGCCATTTCACAACGGTATAAGGGTTATAAATCGCGGCGCGGTCTTCCGGGTGCTGCTTGAGGTACGCTTCCAGGCTGGCGCGCGTCAAGTCGTGCGGATACAGATCGCGGCCGGGAGTGATGTAGTCTTCACCGACGAACGAGAGATCGTCGAGGATGTCCCATCGGCCGCCCATAATCGAGAAAAGACTTTTCAAATCCGCATTCTGCGTCTTTTCAGAGAGCACCAGCCCGCCGTAGTCACTCTGCCGCCAGTAAATGTCGTTCAGCAGGCGTGAAGCGTCCACCAGCTTTTCGACCATCTGCCGCTCGCGGGCGGAAAGCCCCTGCGTGTGGAAAGGCATCTCGACCGATTTCCAACGGGCCAGTCGTTCGGCCTCGTTGTGAACGGGCCGGCCGCCCTGATTGCGCTGGGCCGGTAACGTCGCGGGTAGGGCAGACAGAATGAGGACGAGCGAAAGGCTCTTAAACATCGCAGGTCCGGATCGCTTCTTCGAGCGACGTGAGAGGGTCTCGGGTTGGGTTGTACTCATGTGCAAGGTAGCCGGTAAATCCGGTATCGACGATCGCCTGTGCGATCGCTCCGTAATTGAGTTCCTGGCGTCCATCGAGCTCGTGGCGGCCCGGCACGCCGGCGGTATGGAAGTGCGCGATCCACTGAGCATTGGCCCGGATAGTGGCAATCACATCGCCTTCCATGATTTGCATGTGATAGATATCGTACAGCAGTTTGACGCGCGGCGAATTGACGCGTTTGCATACTTCCACTCCCCAAGCCGTGTGATTGCATTGGTAGCCGGGGTGATTCACCTTCGTATTGAGCAGTTCCATGCATAGCGTAATGCCGTGATCTTCGGCGAGTCCTTTGACGCGGTTCAGGAAGGTGACGCAGTTGGCGATGCCTTCTTCATCGGTCAGCCCTTTGCTGCTGCCGGTGAGCACGATGATGTTGGGTGCTCCAGCGGCCACGGCTTTCGGAATCAGATCGCGCAGGTCGGCTTCAAACGCGGCATGGTTTTCGATTCGATTGATGCCATTTGGAATAGTAGACGCGCTCGGCACCATGCTGGGTACCAGACCGTTCTCCTTGAGCGTATCGAAGCCCTGCGGGCCGATCAGGTCGAAGCCTCGAATGCCAAGACGAGCGGCGTGCTGGCACATTTGTTCGAAAGACATGCCGCGTCCGAAGCAACCGCGGGTGACGGATTGTTTGAGGCGGCCCTTGCGCGGTGCAGCGGTTTGGGCGTTCAAAGCGGCGGCGCCGGCAAGCAGGGAACCCGCCGCCGGCCAGAACGATCTGCGCGTCATGTGCTTTATCCTATCGCGGATCGAGCGGCTTCGAAGACAGCGCCGGTGTGATGATTTTCTGATGACAGCGTTTACGTGAACTGTATCGTTAAAATCGGCCTGGACCTGTAGTTCGGGGAATGGCAGAATGGGGACATGCCGAACACCGTCATTATCATCGCGAGCGGAGACTTGCGCCTGTCCGCCAACCAGAAATGCTGGCCTGCCCAGGCCCGCGTGGAAGCCGCCGTCATGGACGCCATCCGGCGCGAAGGGCGGGAAGTGCAGCGCGGCCACGCCTGCGATGCGGTGAAGGGACACGGATTCATCGACAGCCAGAAATATGGAATGGAAGTGTTCCGGAATCTGCCGCCGGATGCGCCTCTGGTGGTGGTGGAAGCGGTATGGCAATACAGTCATCACGTGCTGCACGGCTTGTATACGCATCGCGGACCGATTTTGACGGTGGCCAATTTCAGCGGGGAATGGCCGGGGTTGGTGGGAATGCTCAACCTGAACGCGTCGTTGACGAAGGCGGGCGTGCCCTACAGCACGCTGTGGAGTGAAGATTTCACGGACGACTTTTTTCTAAGCGGGCTTCGCCGATGGCTGGCGGGAGAAACGGTCACGCACGATGCGAGTCACGTGCATGCGCTCCAGGAATTTCAACTGCCGAGGCAAGCGGAAGAAACCGGCATGCGGCTGGCGCGCGAGTTGCGCCGCAGCAAGGCGGTGATGGGCGTGTTCGATGAAGGCTGCATGGGGATGTATAACGCCATCATCCCCGATGAATTGCTGCATCCTACGGGCGTGTTCAAGGAGCGATTGAGCCAATCAGCGCTTTACGCAGAGATGCTGCAGGTGGGCGATGAGGAAGCGCGCGCAGTTCGCAGTTGGCTCGACCACAAGGGCATGCGCTTCGCGACCGGCCCGAATCCGGAGACCGACCTGACCGACGATCAGATCCTGGAGCAATGCAAGATGTACGTGGCGGCGATGCGAATTGCCGACGATTTCGGATGTGACGCGATCGGCATTCAGTATCAGCAAGGGTTGAAGGATCTGGCTCCGGCATCCGACTTGGCCGAAGGCTTGCTGAACAATTCGGACCGGCCGCCCGTGAAAGCACGGAATAATGGCCGTGTGTTGTACGACGGACAGCCGCTGCCGCATTTCAATGAAGTAGATGAATGCGCCGGCCTGGATGCGCTGGTGACCAACCGCATCTGGAACGAATTGGGCCTCGCTCCCGAGACTACACTGCACGACGTGCGATACGGCGAGAACTACGAACGGAACGGGCGCGCGGAGTTCGTCTGGGTATTCGAGATTTCGGGAGCGGTTCCGCCGGAGCATTTGGCGGGTGGATATGCCGGCGCGGTAAGCGAGCGCCAGCCGCCGATGTATTTCCGCCTGGGCGGCGGAAGCGTGAAAGGCGTCAGCAAGCCGGGCGAGATCGTGTGGAGCCGCGTGTTCGTCGATAACGGAGTCTTAAGAGTGGACCTGGGGCGCGCGCGCGCTATCGAGCTGCCACAAGCAGAGACGGAGCGCCGCTGGCGCATCACGACTCCGCAATGGCCCATCATGCACGCGGTGCTGAACGGCATCTCGCGCGATCAGATGATGGCACGTCACAAATCCAATCACGTGCAGGTGGCTTACGCGCCGAATGCCGCGGCGGCGAATCTGGCGCTGGCGACGAAGGCGGCCATGTTCCGCGAGATGGGTCTCGACGTATCGATTTGCGGCACCGGGCACGGACTGTAGGTGTGTGGGCCCGGGCCTTGCATGTGGTACTGTTCCGTGGGCTCCTGTTGCACCGTGGTCACCTGATTTCGCTAGGACGATCGCCGGCAATTCAATCGCGATCACCTGCGAACTGGTGGCAACGCCGGACCGCTTTACCACTGCGGACCGATCAGTGCTATCGTGTGGACATGGCGTCCGGGGCGCCTCCTGTCCGCGGAAAAGACCGAGTCCACTCGCGTGAATCAGTAATTGCTTACGAACTTTCTTTCAGCCTGCAAAGCGGACGTCAGGCGCTATGAAAGGATGTTCGTCCATGAAGAAATCTCTCCCGCCTCAAGTCAGTTTTATCCAACTGAAGCATCAGGCAAAAGACCTCCTGAAGGAGTTTCGCGTGGGAGGCCAGGAAGTGATGGCACGCTTTCGTGAGCATCATGGTCGCGCGGCCGAGCGCAGCGCTGCGACGCTGAGCGACGCGCAATTAGTCCTCGCACGCGAGTACGGATTTGCGAGTTGGCCGAAGATGAAGCAGCATATAGAGCTTCTTGCGAGTGTGGACAGCCGCATTCAGAAGCTCCGGGCCGAATTTGCCACCGGCGACCGCGAAGCGAGGTTGCGTCTGCTCCGTCCGGCACACTCGAAAATGCGATTCGAGAACTACGATCCCGACGCTCCGTCGCTCTCTGAGGCGGATGCGCGGTTACTCGTTGCGAACGAGGAGGGCTATGCGTACTGGAGCAAGTACGATAGCTTTCTCCACTTGGAGCCTGCCGTGCAAGCCGCCATCGCTGCGGTTCGAATTGGCGATTTGGCAAAGCTTCGTGAAATTCTGCGTTCCGATGCCGGAGCGGCAAATCCGAAATGGGTTCCTGGGTACGCGTCCGCAAAGGACCCGGTTCCGAATGATTCCATTCCTCTCTTTTGCATATCCGAAGTGGTCTGGCGGAAAACAAATCGAGCAGGGAACGATTACGAACTCGCACGCGAACTTATCGCCGCGGGAGCCGAGGTTGACGCAGAGGGCGGCCTGCCGCTCGTGGCAGCCGTCAGCTTCAACGCTGTCGGCACCGTCGAAGCGCTTCTTGACGGCGGCGCGGCTGTCAACGGCGTCGATGGCGATGACGTGCCCATGGCTTACCCAATCCACTTCGGCTTCGGGATTGTCGCCGAGTTGCTCGCTGCACGCGGTGCGCAGATCGACCTGCGCTTCGCGGCTGGCTTAGGCCAGCTTGATGCCGTCAAGAATTGGTTTGACCCGGATGGCTCATTGAAACCGGGCGCGGGCGCGCTGGCGGACCCGTACGGCTTTGAGAGTAAGCTCAGCAGGCAGTCGCCTTTTCGTTGTGACCGGACGCGGCCGAATATCCTCAGCCAAGCGTTTTATTTCGCCTGCGTCAATAGCAAGCTCGACGTCGCCGAATTTCTGCTGTCCCAAGGAGCCGAAATGAATGCGATGGTTCCCGGGCTGGATACCCGGGCGACAGTTCTGCACCGCATCGCCACAATGGACACAGGCGCGGAGCGTGTGATCCGGTTTTTGTTAGCCTGCGGAGCAGATCCGTCGATCCGCGACCAGGAGCACCACGCCACGCCCGCCGACTGGGCGAGATACTACAAGCAAGACATCAATGCGGATCTGCTGGAATCGCACAATCGATCAAGTGGGGCCGATAGCAAGGGTAGCGGTTGAGTACTGACATCTCTCACATTTGAGGAAACCCTCTTCGTGAGGAAACCCTCTTCGCGCTAGCGGCATCCTGGTTCCGCTGCGATCAGCGGATGTCGTTGCCGGGCAAACCGTTGACTTGAATTGCCAAGGCTCCCGCTTTTGGGCGCGCAGATTTGGTCGAAATCCAAGGTGCAATCCGGCTACGACTAATCCTGCCGCAGCGCGATCACCGGGTCAATGCGGGTACTGCGTAACGCTGTCGCAGAACTGACTCCGAGGGTGACGAATCCGAGCAGCGCGATTACAACAAGCAAGGTCGGAGTGTCCGTCGGAGTGATGCGGAAGAGCCAGGCGGAAAGAGCGTGTCCCGCTACGATCTCACCTGCCATCCCGACTGCCGTTCCGGCCAGCACACAAATTAGACCTTCCCGAAGGACCAGGCGAATCACGCTCGCGGCCGTCGCGCCCAATGCAACTCGGATACCGATTTCGCGCGTGCGCTGTTGGACCGAGGACATCAGCAAGCCATGTAAGCCAACCATAGCCAACAACAGCGCGCACGCCGCGAAAATTCCGAGCAGCGAGGTTTCGAAACGTCGTGGAGCATCCAGTTCCCGCAGGTGCTGCTCAACAGGCGTCACGTCGAATGGTGGCAGTGAGGGATCAACAGATCGCAGCGCCTTGCGGACGGCCGGAACAAGAAAACCCGGTGGGGAAGCGGTGCGAATCACGATTTCCATCCTGGTTAGCGCCCACTGCCGTATGGACCGGTAGAACGTCGGATCGACACTACCGTCCCGGTTTGACGATATATCTCTCACGACACCCACTACTGTCATCCAAGTACCACCGGTGCCCTGCAGGACCTCCTTGAAGCGTTGCCCCAACGGATTCTTGCCCGGCCAGAAACGACGCGCCATCGTTTGATTGATCACTGCGCTTGCCGGCCCTCCGTATACATCTTCCGCGGAGAACAACCGGCCTGCGAGAAGTGGAATTCCCATCACCCGGAAGTAATCGTCGCTCACCAGATCGCGGCGGTGGCGCTGAAAGTCGGGCGTGAGAGGCTGGTCGGCGGTCACGATACTCTCGTCAGGCATTTGCCCACTGACAATAGCGATGTTGGCGGAGCCGGCCACGGCCTTGCGAACTCCAGGCAACGCGTTGAGTTTGTCAAGGGACCGCTGCATGAATGCCCGGATGCTCTCTTCGCTGTTGTAGCGCGATGATGGAAGTTCTACCAAAACAGTCAACAAATGGCTCGTATCGAAGCCCGGGTTGACATCCAGAAGCAGCCGGAAACTACGAACCAGTAATCCAGCCGCGCCCAGCAAAATAACCGCCAGCGCGAACTGAGTGGTCACAAGCATTCTCCGCAGCCGATGTGTCGCTGGACCAGCGGATTCCGTACGACCTGCATCGTGCAAGTAAGGCTCGGGGTCTTTGCCGGCCGCTTGCAGCGCAGGCAGCATCCCGAAAATTCCGCCGGCAAGCAGACTGAGAACGACCGTAAAAGCGAAAACAGTAAGGTTGAGGCCGGCTCCTGCCAGGCGGGGCACGCCCTGGGGAACCAATGACAGGAACAGTCGCAGAGCCCATTCGGCAACGGCGAGTCCGAGCAAACCGCCGAAGAGGAATAGGATGAGATTCTCCATGGCGAGCCCGAGCAAGATCTGTCGGCGACTCGCTCCCAGTGCCATGCGGATCGCCAATTCCCTGCGTCGCCCTCGGCCGCGGACTGCCAACAAACTCGCGATATTCGAGCAGGCAATCAGCAGAACGCACAACAGCGCCCCCTCCAGGAGGAACATTGCGCGGCGCACTCCCGAGCCCACAACCTGTTCCAATAGAGGGACTACACGGACGCCTAGATCGGCATCGGTTTTCGGGTGCTCCTGCGCTAGGCCCTGGGAGATCCGGTTCATATCCATCTGTGCATCGGCCACGGAGCGACCTGGTTTCAGCCGCACCAAGACGCCGAAAGCATCGGCGATTCGGAACCTCTCCTGCTGCCATAGTTCCCATCGCGGATCGCTCGCCAGTGGCAGCCACATTGCCGTGTTTTGGTCCGGAACCTGGAAGTCCGGCGGCATGACGCCAACGATCGTGAAGCTGTCATCATCCAGCCGGAGAGTCTTGCCGAGCACACCCCGGTCCGCTCCCAATCTGCTCTCCCAAAATCGATAGCTAAGGACGGCCAGCCGGTCCCCTTTGTGTGCTTCGCCCCTAGAAAACACGCGGCCGAACAGCGGCTGGACCGCCAGCACTCCGAAAAAGTCTCCCGACGTCTTGCTGGCCTGTATTTTTTCCGGGCCTTCCTTTGTGGAATACGTGACGAGTGAGGCCTCGGGCCGCAGAAAGATGGCGACATCTTCGAAGGTATGATTCCGATCGCGCCAGTCCCGAACAATGGGACCCGAGGCCCAATCCCACTCAATGTGTTTGGATGGGACGGTTTTCCAAACCACGGCCAGGCGTTGGTAATCCCGGTAAGGAAGGGGGCGTAAGAGGACCGCTTCAATCACGCTGAACAGGGCGGTGTTAGCTCCGATCGCAAGAGCCAGCACTGCAACTACGGTTGCGGTGAATGCGCGGGTGCGAATGAGAGATCGCGCCCCGTAGCATAAGTCCTGGAAGAGAATCCCCAAATCCATAGGCTACCGTAACACCTCCGCCTACAAGTTAACGGCCGGGTGTGGTGATCTCCAGATAGTCGACATCCACCGCATAAGGACCGCCTGCGATCTCAATGGTATTATTGCCTGACTTTAAATCCGAGACACCTGCAAAGTCCGATTGATTACCCCTGCCTCTGGTGCCCAAATCGCGATTGCGGCGGCCGGCCGTTGCGGGATCGCGCGGAACCTCGATGCTTTGTCCCTGGAGAGCTGCGCCATTCGCGATCAGGCGCGGCACGGCGGAGAAGCCGATGTCCTCATATCGCACCGCGATCCGGTAAGTTCCGGCCTTCGCCACGTGAATATGAAAAGTAAGACGTCCGACATCTTTTGCGCCCAAGCGGACCTTCGCGCCGTTTGACCTCGACGCGTCGCGGAGCAGCGCTGAGCCACGCCGTTCTGCATCTTCCGCTTCGTACCGGTTGAAATCAATCTTTTTCGATGCAAACAAAATCTGGTTTTTCCGCGGGTCATTGATGGCATCCAGTGAGGCCGATGAGGTGATATGAAGAAAAGTGCCGTCGGGTTTCCACATCAGCTCCTGCGTCCACCCGGATCGCGTATTCATCAGCTTTTGCACCGGAGCGGCGGCCTCCCACCACGGCCCCACGCCGTTGTTCGTATTCCAGAAGAGCGAACGGCCTGACGGATCTCCGCCTCCCCGCGCGGATCTCGCGCTGACGATCAACACGCCATCGCGTCCTCCAGTGGGAAACCAGTTGATTACCGGGCAATTGATGGGGTACTCGCCGCCTTCCGTCTGAATGGGAGTTCCGTGGTCGGCGGGATTGCCCCAATTCAGACCATCGCGACTGAATTTGATGTAGACCTGATCCTGAACCGGGCCATCCACATCTTCATAACTCATCACATAGCGGCCGTCCGGCAAGCGGTCTACCACGGCCATGCCGGGGCGCTCGACGCCGCCGGGGGAAGCGACATCGTACACTTCGGGTCCCCAGGTTTTTCCTTCATCGGACGATACCTTGTGACAGAGGATCTGATTGTATCCGTCCGATTTGTGCGTCTCGCTGGAGTAGAACGTAACGAGTTTTCCATCGTTGAGAATTTGCAGATTCGGCTCCCAGACCGGCAGCGCCGTGGTACCTTCGGCGACCGTGCCCCGGTACTGCCAGGTTCGGCCGATATCGGTCGAAGTATAGAGTTGCAGATGCATGCCCGACATGCGGCCCTGAGCGCTATTGCAGACCGTGCTTGCGGATAACAGGATCGTGCCCGCCGCGAGCGAGCCGAGCGCGCGCGGCGTTTCGGTCAGGTTTGGCTGCCAGTGCAAGTTGCAGGGGCCGTTGGCGCCAGGAACTGTGCCCGTCGCGTGCGTTACGAGTTGCCAACTCGCTCCGCTGTCTTTGCTCTCGTAGATTGGAATGCCCGCCATTCCGTTCTCTTCGAATGCGATCAGGATGCGCCCATTCGCGGAGACGTCGGGCTGATGCTGAAGATGGACCAGCGTGACGTACGCTTGGCCGTCGGCGATTTTTTCGCCCACCGGAACCGGCGTGCGATTCCCGAATTGCGCGTTTCCCACGCCCGGAGCGGCGGCCAGGCATGAGAGGAGCATCCACACGGTAAAAGGAGAAATCGAGACTCGGCGGTGTTTCATGTTGTCTCCATTCGCCTCACGGGTGATTCGCGTTAGCGTGGGCGGACGGGCCCATGCAGCGGATTTCGATTATATACCGGACGGTTGCGCGGACAATCGATGAGGCGCTGGAAAGATCGGGAGGTCAAGCAATGCATGGGGGCGTGGGTGCTAGCGATTTGATTGTTGGCCTAAGGGGCTTTGCGCGGCGACGGCGTCCGCTTCCTTGCGGGTCTGTGAAAAAATCTCGCGAGTTTAAGACATTTGGAGCAGAAAATGTTTCCGTTTGTTTTAAGCTCAGGATGTGGAGACTACCAGAGAAGTCCCAAAAGCGTCGGTCAAAACGATCGACCTGGATCGGGCCC
>DASZPB010000012.1:0-42787 GCA_035550475.1 Bryobacteraceae bacterium
CGCCAACTCGAACAGGCGATGCTCGCCTATCTCCAGCAACGCAATCTTGATCCGAAGCCGTTCGTATGGACTGCCGACGCCGATCTCATCCTCGGTAAGGTCGAGAGACTTTGCAAACGAATCTCTGACTCAGAACACTAGCACCAGAACGACATCGGCCTCATGGAACGCCGTGCGCACCGCCGGGTTCAGCGCTGGATCGGCAAAACCCATACAGAGCGGATGCTCGTCCGAGACCGCCCCGCGGCCCATCGTGATCGTGTAGAGCGGAAGCGACGTGCGCTCGATGAACCGCCGCAGCGCTTCTTCCGCGCCCGCCCACCAGACTCCACTGCCGGCGATCACCACCGGCCGCTCCGCCTGGCGCAGCATCTCCACAGCGCGGCCCACATCCGCATGAGAGACATCTGTCTCGGCTGGCGCAGCCGGTTTCGCCGGACTGGACGAAGATTCGGCGGCGTCCGCTGTAAACAGATTGACCGGAATCGTGAGGTGTACAGCGCCGCGCCGTCCGGCGTTAGCTTCGCCATAGGCGCGCGCGAGGAAGTGCGGGATCTCCGACGCCTCACGCGGCTCAGCGGCCCACTTCGTGACAGGCGCGGCCATGGCCACTTGCGGAATGTCCTGAAACCCGTGCCGGCCGGCCAAGGCAGTAGAGCGGCTTCCGCTTACCGCAATCAGCGGACTCGCAGCCAGTTGCGCCGTCGCCACACCGGTCAGCGAATTGGTGTGGCCCGGACCGCCGGTGACCAGTGAGAGTGCCGGCCGGCGGTGAATGCGGGCCCACGCGTCGGCAGCGTGCGTCACGCCCGACTCGTGCCGCATATCCAGGATGCGGATGCCTCCGCGTCCTGCCGCCAGCAGAACCTCGTTCAGATGGTCGCCGACCAGCGTAAAGATAGTGTCGATCCCCAGTCGTGCGGCCTCCCGCACAAAAAGTGCCGCGCCATTTGGCATAGCATCGTCATGCTACTACAATCGGTCTGGGAGTCTTGTGAATCCACGAAAAATTCTAGTCACAGGCGGCGCCGGCTACATCGGTTCGCATACGGTTCGATTGCTCATCGAACAGGGATATGAGGTCACCGTCGTCGATAATCTCAGTAAAGGCCATCGCGAGAATGTGCCCGCGGGTCTGCTGCATGAACTGAATCTGTCCGGCACCAGTGCTCTCGCCGAGTTGATGCGGCAGACGCGGTGTGAGGCGGTAATTCACTTCGCGGCCTTCATCGCGGTTGGCGAATCGATGCGGCAGCCGGAGCGATACTTCGCCAATAATGTGGGCGGATCGCTTTCGCTCCTCACGGCGATGGTGGAAGCGGGCGTCCGGCACCTGGTGTTTTCCTCCACCGCCGCAGTCTATGGCAATCCGCACACAGTTCCCATTCAGGAGACCTTTCCGATTCAGCCGGTAAATCCCTATGGCGAGTCGAAAGTCATGGTGGAAACGATGCTCCGCTGGTTCGACCAGATCCACAGCCTGCGCAGCGTGTGCCTACGATACTTCAACGCATCCGGCGCAGACCCCGCCGGATGCCTGGGCGAGCAGCACGACCCGGAAACACACCTGATTCCGCTGCTGCTGCGGGCCGTGCTCACCGGGCAGCCGGTGACGGTCTTCGGAGATGATTACAATACGCCCGACGGCACCTGTGTGCGGGATTACATTCATGTGAACGACTTGGCGCAGGCCCATATTCTAGCAACCGAATACTTATGGAACGGCGGAGCCTCCGATCAGTTCAACGTCGGGACGGGCCAGGGGCATACCGTACTCGAGATGATTCGTGTGGTGGAGCAGGTCACCGGCAGGAAAGTGCCTTATGTGATGGGCGCACGGCGCGAGGGCGATCCACCCAGCCTGGTCGCATCGTCTGACAAGCTGCGCGGGAAGCTCGGCTGGGAGCCGCGGTACGCCGACCTGCGTACCATTGTGGAGCACGCCTGGAATTTCGCCAACCGCCACACGCCCTAGCCGCCGGCAGCCGTTCATCGCCGGTTCATCTCTTCGCGGCACAATGTTAAGGTGAAGCAGCCGTGCGCATCTTGCTGGTAGAAGACGAGCCGCGGGTAGCCGGTTTCATCGCCAAGGGCCTTCGCGAGCAGACCTATGCCGTGGATGTGGCGAGCGATGGAGAAGCAGCGCTATACCAGGCCGCGATCAATGAATACGACCTGGTGATTCTGGACGTCATGCTCCCGGTGAAGGACGGATATGCCGTGTGCCGCGAACTGCGCGGCGGCGGTTTGCACGTGCCCATTCTCATGCTGACGGCTCGCGATGCCGTGGATGACCGCGTGGCCGGCCTGGATTGCGGCGCCGACGACTACCTGACGAAGCCTTTCGACTTCAAGGAACTGCTGGCGCGGCTGCGGGCGCTGCTGCGGCGCTCAGCACAGTTCCGACCCGGCACCGTCAAAGTGGCCGATCTCAGTCTGAACACCGCCAGCCACTCCGTAGTGCGTTCGGGCCGCGCGATCCAACTCACCGCCAAGGAGTACGCGTTACTCGAATTCCTGGTGCTCAATCGCGACCGCATCGTGGGGCGCGGGCAGATCGCACAACATGTGTGGGATGAGAATTTCGATCCCCTTTCCAATATCATCGACGTCTACATCATGCGGCTGCGGATGAAGGTGGATAACGGCTTCGGCGCGCGCCTGATTCATACGCGGCGCGGCGAAGGCTACATGCTCACCGCGCAGGCGGGGGTTGCCGATGATTAGAAGCCTCCGCTTCCGCCTCACCGCGTGGTATCTCGGATTCTGCGCGCTGCTGTTGGTGCTGTTCAGCGTGTTTCTCTACGGAGTACTCTCCAGGGCGCTCGAGAGCCGCCTGGACCAGACGCTCACTTCCGACGCAGTCACCGCGGCCGGACTGCTGGAAGATGAAATGGGGGAAATGAACGGCGACGCACCGCGCGCCGCAGCCGAGGCAGTCTCGGAGATGCAAATTCGCGGCGTGGTGATCGCCGTCTTCGATTCAGGGAAACTGCTGGCTTCGAGCGCCACCGACGAAAGCGCCGATTGGACTTCGCTGGCCGCGGGAACGGCGGCGGCGACCGATTCCGTACGCGCCGTTCCGGAATATGGCCGGTACGGGGCGCGCGCGGCGGCGCGCCGCCTGCGTGTCCGCAGCCATGAATTTCTGGTTTTGGCCGTCGCGTCACTGGGCCCCATTGTTTCCGACCTTCGCGTACTGCGCGGCGTGCTCTATCTCGCGCTACCGCTGGTGCTTGCGCTGGCAGGCATTGGCGGATTCTGGCTGACCCGGCGCGCCTTGATGCCGCTGAATTACATGGCCGCGCAGGCACGAACCATTACCAGCAGCAATCTGCACGACCGCCTCAACATCGGCGACGCCGCCGAAGAGTTGAATGTGCTGGCGGTTTCTTTCAACGAGCTGCTTTCGCGCCTCGACCAATCGTTTGAGACCATGCGCCGCTTTGTGGCCGATGCCTCTCACGAACTGCGTACGCCGCTTTCCATCATTCGCGGCGAAGCCGATGTGGCGCTCTCCCGCGATCGAAGTCCCGCCGAATACCAGGAAGCGTTGGCGCTCATTCAGGACGAGACGCGCCGCCTCACGCGCCTGGTGGACGATCTGCTCAACCTGGCGCGCGCCGACGCAGGCCACGTCCGCTTGCAAGTTCAGGATTTCTATTTGAACGACCTGCTCTCGGACTGTTGCCGCTCGGTGCAGGCGTTGGCGTTGGCCCGCACCATTACCCTCGAATGCTCGTGCAGCGAAGATGTCACCTTCCGTGGCGATGAAGAACTGGTGCGCCGCATGGTCATCAATCTTCTCGATAACGCCATCCGGTATACGCCGGCCGGCGGACGCGTTTCCGCCTCACTCGAAACGCAACGGTCCGAGTTGCGCCTCCGCATAAGCGATACGGGATTAGGAATCGCACCCGAAGCCGCGACGCATGTTTTCGAACGTTTCTATCGGGTTGATAAAGCACGTTCGCGGCAGGAAGGCGGTTTTGGGCTAGGCCTTGCCATCGTGAAATGGGTTGCTGAATCACACCACGGTGCCGTGGAGGTGACCAGTCAGCCGGGTGCCGGAAGCACATTCACCGTCGTTCTGCATCGTTGATTCATCGTGCATTCATCTCCCAATTCCGATACTTGAGGTGTCTCCATGCCGCGTGCCGTAGTGATCCTGGGAGTGGCCCTGACCGGATGTTTCAGTGTTTACGGGCAAGCGCCGGCCACTTCTTCGCCCGGGCAGAACGTGTCCGGCGCCGCAGCGCCGCTCCGGCTGACACTTTCGGACGCGCTGGCACGCGCGCGCGCCAACAGCCAGACGCTGCTGGCCGCGAACACAGCGGCCCTGCTCGCGCATGAAGACCGCGTGCAGGCGCGGGCGGCGCTGCTGCCGAGCCTCAGCGGCCTGAGCCAGTTCATCTACACCGAACCCAATGGCACGCCCTCCGGCGTTTTCGTTTCCAATGACGGCCCTCACGTCTACAACGACCAACTGCTGGTGCATGGCGATATTTTCGCGCCGTCCAAGCGCGCCGATTATCAGCTCTCCATTGCCGCGGAGGCCGTGGCGCAGGCCAAGGCCGAAGTGGCCGCACGCGGATTGAACGCGACCGTGGTGCAGCTTTACTACGCTATGGTGGTTGCGCAGCGAAAGTACGTCAACGCGCAGCAAAGCCTGCAAGAAGCCACGCAATTCGCCGATCTGACACAAAAGCAGGAGCAGGGCGGCGAAGTGGCGCACGCCGACGTAGTCAAAGCGCAGATCCAACTCGAACAGCGCCGCCGCGACGAGCAGGACGCCGAACTGGCGCTCGAAAAAGCACGGATCAGTTTCGCTGTTCTGCTGTTTCCGAATTTCCGGCAGGACTACTCCGTGGTGGACGATCTCGAACAGACCGTACCGCTGCCGGCATTTCCCGAAGTACAAACGCTGGCCGCGAGAAACAATCCGGACATCCGCGCCGCCGAAGCACTGGTACGGCAGGAGAACTTCGACGTCGCTTCGGCGCGCAGCGCCCTGCTACCCTCGCTCTCGTTCGACTATTTCTTCGGAATCAACGCCAATGAGTTTGCCATCAATAATGCCGATCATATGCGGAATCTCGGTTCTGCGGCCCAGGCGCAACTGACGATCCCGCTGTGGAACTGGGGCGCGGTGCGCAGCAGGATTCGTCAAGCGGAGCTACGCCGCCGGCAGGCTCAGGTAGATCTCGGCTTTACGCAGCGCGAGTTGCTAGCCAATTTAAATTCGTTCTATCTCGAAGCGGGCTCCGCCAGCGCGCAGCTTGCCTCGCTGCGCCATTCGCTCGATCTGGCTCAGGAAAGCGTCCGGCTAACGCTGCTGCAATACCAGGCTGGGGAAGCCACGGCGCTTGAAGTAGTGGATGCGCAATCCACGCTGCGGCAGGCGCGCAATGCGTATGACGACGGCATGGTGCGCTACCGGGTGGCGATCGCTAATCTTCAAACGCTAACGGGAGCTTTCTAATTCATGCCGAAAAAAATTCTCCTGCTGATTGCGGCGTGTTGGCTCGCCACCTGCGCGTGCTCGAAGAAAGAAGAAGAGTCCGAAGCCGAGCCGGTGGCTATCGTACAAGTCGCTCCGGTGCGCCAGGAATCGATTCACCGCCTCGTAACGGCGGATGGCGTGCTCTACCCGCTGGATCAGGCAAACGTAGTGCCGAAGATCAGCGCGCCCGTGCAGCGATTCCTGGTGAATCGCGGCGACCACGTGCGCCAGGGGCAACTTCTCGCCGTGCTCGACAATCGCGATCTCTCAGCCGCGGTCACACAGGCTAAGGGGCAACTCGACCAGGCCGAGGCGAACTACCGCGCCACGGCATCGGCAACAGTCCCCGAGCAGGTGACCAAGGCGCAGACCGATGTGGATGCGGCCAAGCAATCGCTCGACGCAGCACAAAAGCTGCTGGAGAGCCGGCAGAAGCTGTTCCAGGAAGGCGCCCTGGCGCGCAAACTGGTGGACGAAGCGCAGGTCGGGTACGCGCAGGCGAAAAGCCAATATCAATCCGCGCAGGAGCATTTGAGAGCGTTGCAGAGTGTCGGCAGGCAGGAGCAGGTTCGGGGAGCAGAGGCGCAGGTGGAGGCGGCGCGCGGCCAGTTCGAGTCTGCGCAAGCGCAGCTTGCCTACTCGGAGATCCGCAGCCCCATCAGCGGCGTGATCTCCGACCGGCCTCTGTACACGGGCGAGATGGCGAGCGCGGGGTCGCCGCTGGTGACGGTCATGAACATCACGCGCGTTGTGGCGCGGATCAACGTACCGCACGACCAGGCGGGCCAGCTTAAGGTGGGTGACGCCGCCACGCTCACATCGAGCGACAGCTCGCAGCAATTCCCGGGCAAAGTTACGGTCGTAAGCCCAGCAACTGATCCCAACGCCACCACCATACAGGTTTGGGTGGAGGCGAATAATCCGGGCGGGCGGTTGAAGCCCGGCGCCAGTGTGCGCGCGGTGATTGTCGCAGCGACGATCCCGAATGCGGTTGTGGTTCCCCTTGCCGCGCTGCTCCCCGGCTCGGAAGGTGGAACGGCCGTGATGGTGGTGACGGCCGATTCCGTGGCGCACGAACACAAAGTGGAAGTGGGAGCGCGGGAACAGGATCGCGCGCAGATTCTGAGCGGCGTCTCGCCGGGAGACCGGGTGGTCGTAGTAGGCGGTGTCGGCCTGGAGGACAAAGCCAAAGTCCAAATCCAGAAGCCGGGTGAAGACGAAAACGGCGCAGCGGACGAAGGCGAAAAACGGGGCGGGAAGGAAGAATGAGCGAGCTTTCCATACCTCCGCCGCCTGCCACCGATACGAGCGACCTTCACTGGACCGCGCGCCACGCCAAGTCGATCGTGTTCCTCATCGTGACGCTGGCGGCGCTTGGCGTGATTCTGGCCTTCACCGTACCGGTATCGGTTTTTCCGGAGACGAACTTTCCGCGCGTCGTAATCGGCGTGGATAACGGTGTCGCGCCAATCGACCAGATGATGGTCACGGTGACGCGCCCGATTGAAGAAGCCGTCAATACCGTGCAGGGACTTGACCGCGTATGGTCGATCACCAGCCGCGGCTCGGCCGAAATTGATCTCTTCTTTTCCTGGAAGGTCAACATGTTTCGCACGCTGGAGCTGGTCAATGCGGCTCTGGCGCGTGTTCAATCGAGTCTTCCCCCTACGGCGAAGATCACGGCCAATCGATTGACGTTTGCCGCGTTCCCCATCATGGGCTACAGCCTGACGTCGAACACTATGCCGCAAACGCGCCTATGGGAGATGGCCACATACGACCTCAAGCCGCGGCTCAACCGGATGACCGGCGTATCCACGGTCGTGGTGCAGGGCGGCGAGGAACCGGAGTTCCAGGTGCAGCCGGATCCGGGACGCCTGGTACAGACCAGCACAACCATCCCCAATATTCTCGACGCCATCGGCCGCAGCAACCTGATCGACTCGCCGGGCTTGATCGAGATGAAGCATCAACTCGTCCTTGGCCTCGTGAGCGGGCAGGCGCGTACGCCGGCTCAGATTTCCGACATCGTCGTGAAGAATACGCCCGCCGGCACACCCGTTCGCATCGGTGATGTGGCCTCAGTCGCGCCTTCGGTGATGCCGGTCTATACCATTGTGACGGCCAATGGAAAACCTTCCGTGCTGCTGAACATCTACCGCCAGCCGGACAGCAACACGGTGGATGTGGCTCATGCCGTGCACGCGGAGATCCAGGCGATCCAGAAGGAGCTGCCGAAGGGAGTGTCGCTGCGGCCGTTCTACGACCAGTCCGAAGTGGTCATCGATTCGATCAAGAGTGTGCGGGACGCGGTGCTGGTCGGGCTGGTGCTCGCTTCGCTCATCATGGTGATTTTTTTGCGTGATTGGGGGACATCGCTGGTTGCTGGTCTGGTCATTCCCGCCACGGTGGCGGTGACCTTCATTGTGATCTGGACCCTTGGCGAAGGCTTCGACCTGATGACGCTGGGCGGTTTGGCGGCGGCGGTGGGTCTGGTGATCGATGACGCCATCGTGGTAGTGGAGAATATCGTGGTCCATCGCGACTCCGGCCAATCGCGCGCGGAGGCCATCCGCAGCGCGATCCGCGAAGTGCGTGTGCCGCTGATCGGCTCCACCATCACGCCGATTGTCGTATTCCTCCCGCTGATCTCCATTACAGGCGTAACCGGAACGTTCTTCCGGGCTCTGGCGATTACGGTGGGCTCAGCCCTGCTGGCCTCGCTGGCTCTGGCTCTGACCTGGACGCCCACCTTGAGCCACTTCTTCATCCGCGACCAGCCCGCACACGAACGTACGCGGCAAAGCACCGTTTCCCCGCGCATCATGCGCCGCTACGAGCGCGTGCTGCGCCTTTGCCTGAAACACCGCATCGTGCTCGCGGCGTTCGCACTCGGGCTCATCGGTGTATCGTACCTCTGTTACCGCAGCATCGGCTCTGACCTGCTGCCGGCACTGGATGAAGGCGCTTTTGTAGTGGATTATCTGACGCCGGCCGGCGCTTCGCTTCAGGAAACCAACCGCGTGATTTCACAGGTCGAGCGGATTCTCAGCCAGATTCCGGAGGTGGAGAATACCTCGCGGCGCACGGGCCTGCAACTCGGCCTGGCGGCCGTGACGGAAGCCAACACCGGCGATATTTCCGTCAAGCTGAAACGCAAACGCGACCGCAGCGTGCAGGAAGTAATTGCCGACGCGCGCGAACGAATCAACAAACAACTACCCACCCTCGACGTGGAATTTGTCCAGACGCTGCAGGATATGATCGGCGATCTCACCAGCTCACCCGAGCCGGTAGTCATCAAACTGTTTTCGGAAGACGCCGCGGAGTTGAGTCAGTGGGGTCCGCAAGTCGCCGACCGAATCAAAAAGATTCCCGGAGTGGTAGATGTGCTGAACGGGATCGAGAATACCATCAGCGGCCCGGCCATCGTGTTCCAGGTGAACCAGGCCGTGGCCGCCCGCGGCGGCTTCACGCCGCAGGAAGTGCAACTGAATGCCAGTGCGATCATGCAGGGTGAACCTGCACCCACGCCCGTAGTGGTCAACGACCGCGCCTATACGATCCGCTTGCGTTTTCCTGAGCAGGCGCGGTCGTCGCTCGATGCGATCCAGAACACGCTGCTGGTGGGCAGCACCGGCAAAACCGCCACGCTCGGCTCGTTGGCACAGGTGACCGAAGAGCCGGGCCAGACGGAAATTTATCGCGAGAACCTGCAGCGCGCCGTGAAGGTAACCGGCCGGTTCGAAGGAATCAATCTGGGCGACGGCATGGCCAAGGTACAAGACGCCGTGGCCGGTCTCCATTTGCCGGCATCGGTCCGCGTGGAATACGGCGGCCAATTTGCGGAACAGAAGCGCTCGTTCCGTGACATGGCCTTTGTGCTGGTGCTGGCCGTAGTTCTGGTCTTCATCGTACTGCTGTTTGAATTCGGCAGCTTTGCAGCGCCCGTGGCTGTGCTTTGCTCGGCGCTGCTCTCAACCTCCGGCGTGTTCGTGGCGCTGCTCCTCACCGGAATCACGTTCAACCTCTCGTCCTTTATGGGGCTGATTATGGTGATCGGCATTGTGGCTAAGAACGGCATTCTGCTGCTCGATGCCGATCAGAAGTTTCGCCGCACCGGCATGCCGGCCGAGCAAAGCATGCTGAGCGCCGGCGAGCGCCGCCTGCGCCCCATCGTGATGACGGCGCTCGCCACGGTCGCCGGCATGATCCCGCTGGCGCTGGCGTGGGGCGCGGGTTCAGAGATGCTACAGCCGCTGGCGGTCGCGGTGATCGGCGGAATTCTGGCTTCCATGGTGATTTCCCTGGTAGTGACGCCGGCGGTTCACTATTACCTCGACCCCGGAACCCCGGCGCCAAATGAGGTATTCAACTGAACGAAGAAAGAAGGAGTGCAATCGTGAAGAAGGCATTGGGGCTTGTACTGCTCGCAACGGCGGCGCTGGCGGCTGAAGGCTACCACGTCGTCGGAAAGATTCACATCGGTGGTCCGGGAGGCTGGGACTACCTGGCGATGGACACTTCCAGCCACCGCTTGTTCGTTTCGAATTCAACTCGCGTGGTGGTGGTGGATGTGGATGCCGGTAAAGTAGTGGGCGAAATCCCGGACACTCAAGGCGTCCACGGGATCGCATTCGCGCCTTCACTGAATCGCGGGTTCACCAGCAACGGCCGCGCCAATACGGTCACCATCTTCGATTTGAAAACGCTGCAAAAGATCGGCGAGGCGAAGGCCGGCACCAATCCCGATGCGATTGCCTATGAGCCGAAGACGCAGCGCGTGTTCACCTTCAACGGGCGCTCGGGCGATTCGACCGCGATCGACGCCAAGACTGGGACAGTGGTGGGCACATTCGCGCTCGGCGGTAAACCAGAGTTCGCTGTCGTAGATGGCACCGGAAAAATATACGACAACCTGGAAGACAAGAGCGAGATCGTTGAGATCGATGCGCAAAAGATGGCCGTCCTGCGCCGCTTCCCGCTTGCGCCGTGTGAGTCGCCGTCAGGCTTGGCGATCGACACCGCGCACCACAAGCTGTTCTCGGTTTGCGAGAACAAGATGATGGCAGTGACCGACTACGAAAGCGGCAAGGTGGTGGCCACTGCGCCTATCGGTTCGGGCCCGGATGCAGCGGCATTCGACCCCGGCGCCGGCATTGCGTTCAGCTCCAATAGCGAAGGCACTCTGACGCTGGTCAGGGATGTCAACGGAAAGTATGAGGCGGTCGATACAGTGAACACCGAGCGCAGCGCGCGCACCATGACAGTGGATCCGAAGACGCATCGCGTGTACCTTTCGGCGGCGGAGTATGGACCCATGCCGGCATCTGCCCCTGGTGAGAAGCGGCGCGGCCGTCCGCCGGTGGTTGCCGATAGCTTCCACGTTCTGGTAGTCGGGAAGTAAAAGCGAGACAGCGCACGCCCGGCTTCAGCGCCGCGCCATCACTTCCGCGTACAGCCGCTCGTATTGCGGAATGATTTTTTCGCTGCAAAAGCGCTCGTTGGCATTCCAGCGGCCGGCCTTCGCCATGCGATAGTGCAACTGGTCATCGGAGAGCAGAGCCACCACGCGCGACGCCTGGGCCGGAATGTCGCCCACCACTTCCAGAAAGCCGTCTTCTCCTTCCGTGATGAGTTCCGGCACGCCTCCGACGCGTGTGGCGACCGGCACCACGCCGCAGGCCATTGCCTCCAGCGCCGCCAGGCCGAACGATTCCAGTTCACTCGGCATCAGCAGCACGTGCGCCAGCGGAATCAGCCGCTCCACGTGATTCTGCTTGCCCAAAAACAGAACGTCCCGGTCTACCCGGAGCTCGCGCGCCAGATGTTCGGCCGGTCCGCGGTCCGGGCCATCGCCGACCATGAGCAGGCGCGCCGGAACGCTCTTGCGAACTTCGGCGAGAATGCGAATGCAATCGAGCACGCGCTTGACCGGCCGGAAATTCGAGAGGTGGATCAGCAGCTTTTCGCCCTTCGGCGCGAATTGCGCCGCGCCGGTCTTAGCGTCATCGGGATGATACAGATCGCAATTGACGAAATTCTTAATCACCCGGATCTCATTGGAGACGCCGAAGACCTCGACCGTCTGCCCGCGCAGGTAGTCGCTGATGGAAGTGATGCCGTCGGATTGCTCGATTGAAAACTTCGTGATGCCGAAGTAGGAAGGGTCGGCCCCGACCAGCGTAATATCGGTGCCGTGCAGCGTGGTAATGAACGGCAGCCGCCGCGTCTTCGAAAGCATCTGCTGAGCAAGCAGCGCGGCGATGGAATGCGGAATCGCGTAATGCACGTGCAGCAAATCGAGCGAGTACGACTCGGCAACCTCGGCCATGCGGGAAGCCAGCGCCAGACAATACGGCGGATACTGAAACAGCGGATAGTTCGAAACTTCGACTTCGTGGTAGTGAATGCGCGGAATATCCGGGTCCAGCCGGATCGGGTTGGAATAGGTGATGAAGTGGACGTTGTGGCCGCGATTGGCAAGTTCGAGACCCAGTTCTGTGGCAACGATTCCGCTGCCGCCGTAGGTGGGATAACAGGTGATACCGACGTTCACTTGGCCAGCGTAGCACGTAGGTTCGCTACGCCGATTTGCCCGTGCAGGTTCTGATCCGGAGACGCCACATCGCCGCCCCCGAACCATGCGCGAATCGTGCCGCCATCCACCAGCACGCTCGGGTCGCAGATCACTTTGGAATCCCAAGCCGCGGAGCCGTTGAAGACCGGCGCCTGCTTGCGCCAGTGCACGCCGTCGGTGGAGCGCGCCAGACCGAGCCTGCGCTGTTCGGAGACGTCACGCCCGGTGTAGAGCATCCAGTAGAAACCGCGCGCGGCCCAAACCGCGGGCTCGCCTAACCCGCGTTCATCGAACGCGCCGTAGGGTCCCAGTTCGAGAATGGGATTCGACCGCAGCTTCTCCCAATGAACTCCGTCTTTCGACCGCGCCACACCAATTTGCTGCCGCGCCGCGCGATCCTGGCCCAGATAGTAGAGATAAAACCAGGTCCCGATGTGAAGCACATCGGGATCGGCGACGGCGATTTCGTCCCATGCGCCGCGCGGTCCGGTTTCCAAAACCGGCGCCGGCTCCTTATGCCACACGCGGGCATCTCGTGAACGCGCGAGGCCGATACGCGGCCTTCCATCGGGCCCGGCCTGATACCAATACCAGAACTGATCGCCATCAAAGAGCGCCGATCCGTTTGCCGCAATGTAAGGACCTTCCCAGGTTCGCGGGTCGGGCTGGAGCACCATGCCGGCCTTGCGCCAGTGAATGCCGTCTTCGGAAGTGGCGAGGCCCGTACGCCACGTGCGGCCGTCGTAACCCGAATAGAGATTCAGGAAGCGATCCGGGCCTGTGTTCTTCGCGATCACGGAAGGATTCAGCACGTCGCTCGAATCCCAGCCATCGCCGGGCGAAAGCACGGGCGCTGCTTCCGGCTCGAATGAAAATGAAGCCAGCGAGTTTCCGTTCCAAACGGGAGGCAGCCGGAAATCCGCGTACTTGCCGCAGCCGCAGCAAGCGGCGAGCCAAAAGAGCGCCGCGAGCCCCATCGCGGGACGCGCTTGCCGGCGCGTCATTGCAGAGGAATCCGGAACTTCAGTCCTGCTCCGCGGCCGGGCCGCGATTCGAGCAGCAGGTCCGCATTGAGCGACCGCGCGCGCCGCTTCAGGCTGGCAGGTCCCAGCCGCAGCAACTCCAATTCCTCCAGGGAATACGTGCCCGCGAAATTGAAACCGTGGCCGTTGTCGTCAATCGAAATTTCAATACCCCGATCGGTCTTTTCCATCGCTACGGCCACGCGGGTGGCTCCCGCGTGTTTCTGCACGTTGTGCAGCGCTTCGCGGAGCATCTGCAGCACGTCTCCGCTCATCTCCGGCGGAAGGCCTACGGGGGTGTTCGCGCCCACGAACGTCACCGGAATGCCGCTTTCCTTCTGGAACATGTCGGCGGTGCGGCGGGCCGAGGCTACCAGATTCGCGCCATCCACGTCCACCGGCCGCATGCTGTGAAGGAACACGCGCAGATCGCGGATCTGCGATTGCGCCAGAGCCTGCAATTGCTGCAGGTCATTCATTCCGGCGTTGACATCGCGTTCCAGCAGCTTGCGCAGAATCTCCAGACGCATTTGCAGGCTAATGAAGCTCTGCAGCGGGCCATCATGAAAATCGGAAGCAATGCGCTGCCGTTCGACTTCCTGCGCCTTTTCGGCTGTTTTTCGGGCTTCCGCCAACTTCACAGTGAGGTCTCGAGTTTGCGTGACCAGGCGGCGTTTGGTAACGGTAAATCCACACGCCAGCAGACCGGCCACCAGCACGGGCCGCTGCAGCATGCTGATCGCGCCATAGGGAAGCAGAATGCAAAACAGGACGCTTACGGCGGTCACGACCACTACTTCCACCGGCTCGTGAAATGCCACTGCCTCCGTCAGCAGATAAAGCAAAAAAGCCGAAGCGACCCACAGCAAACGCTCCGTGCCATAGCTGGCCACCACTAAAAAGAAAACCGTGTCGCCGAACAGCGCCAGCAGCGCAAGCGTTCCCGTCTGCCACTTGCCGCGCACCGCCAGCACCACGCTGAAGACCAGAAACAGCACCAGCAATGCGAACAACAGCAGCGGCGGATGGGGAATGTAGAAGTAGACGCCGGCCAGCGCGGCCGCGGCAAGTACGGTCCGCAGCCAGCAGAAGCACCGCGGCCAGTCAATTTGCCTTATCGAAAGCACGTATTATTTCCGGTACAGATACAAGGTCTGGCTGCGGCCTTCGCCATCGTTTTCAATCGTCACGACCTTTGCGGGAGTCCAATCAGCGAATGCGAAATCGTGCGCGACCACGCGCGCGCCCTTCTTGAGTTGTTTGTCGAGCAGCGGCCGCAGCTTTTCGTTAGCGTCCGGCATCAGGTAGACCGTCAGCAGATCGGCCGAACTGTAATCCTGTTGCAGCAAGTCTCCATTGATAATGCGGGCGGTGCCCTGCAAACCGAGCTTGCGGATCCGGTCCATGCTTTTGTTAAACAGGTCCTTGTCAAGTTCAATCCCAACCGCATTGGCATGGAACTTTTGAGCTGCCATGATGACAATACGGCCGTCACCCGAGCCGAGATCGAACATCTTTTCCCCAGCCTTCAGTTCGCCGAGTTGCAACATCCTTTCGACGACTTTCTCGGGAGTGGGATAATAGGGCGCTAGAATTTCGCCATCCTGGGCCAGAAGCCCGGCGCAACATAGAAAAAACAGTAGGCCGATTCGTCGCATATCCGTTCCCCGGAGAGACTCCTACAATTTTACCCTCACTCGATTACGGTCTTCCAACCGCGCCGGTTCAAATCCCAGTAGATATAAGCGCCCGCAGCGAGCGCCACAATCAGGAAGATGGCGCCCAACGTGTAATCCTTCAGGATGATTTTGCCCGTTCCGAACAGAAAGCCATAGATCATGATGCAGCCGGCGAGCCAGTCGAAGAAGTTGTACTTGAAATCGTGCGTGGCCTTGATTTCGGGCGCCAGGCGTGCCACCGGCATCCACAATGCGGCTGAAGGCCGCACTCGCCGGTAAAACGCCAGCAGCTTCTCGGTAGGTTCGGGCGGCGTCAGGTAAGTGACGGCCAGCCAGACCGCCGTCGTGATGCCGACCGTAATCAGCATGATGTAAGCGAAGCCGTGCGGGTCGTCGCTCGACATCCCGAAGACGGTTTGCAGCGATACTGAGACCACGAATGCCGTAATCATGGCCGAAACCTCGCTCCACGCGTTGATGCGCCACCAGAACCAGCGCAGGATCAACACCGTTCCGGTGCCGGCGCCGGTAACGATCAGCAGCTTCCACGCAGCCGCGATGGAATCCATGTAGAGCGTGATGACGGCCGAGACGATGGTGAGCAAAATGGTTGCGACCTGCGATGCCACGACGTAGTGCCGGTCAGGCGCGTCTTTGCGGACAAACCGGCGGTAAAAATCGTTGATCAGGTAGCTGGCTCCCCAGTTGAGTTGCGTCCCGATGGTGGACATATAGGCCGCTGCGAACGCCGCCACCATGGTGCCGCGCAGCCACGCGGGTAGATGGTCGATCATCACGCGGATGTAGCCGGTTTCGGGATCTTTGAGGAATCCGGGATCGTGCTGGTAGAGCACCATGGCGGCCAGAGCCGCCAGCACCCAGGGCCAGGGACGCACCGCGTACTGAGCAATGTTGAACCACAGGGTCGAGAGCAAGGAATTCTTTTCGTCTTTGGCCGAGAACATCCGCTGTGCGATGTAGCCGCCGCCGCCCGGTTCGGCGCCCGGATACCAGGTGGCCCACCAGTTCACCGAAATGTAGACGAGGAAGGTGATCATGGGCATCCAGGCCGAGTGCAGATCCGGCACGAAGCTGAGCGTGGAACCCGCGCCACCCGTGGCGAGCCCCTTGGCGCGATCGATGACCTCCAGTTTAAGCTTCAAGGCATCGATGCCTCCTACCGCGTTCACCGCGGCCACGGCCAACACCGTCACCATCGTCATCTTCACCACGAATTGAAACAGGTCCGTCACCAGCACACCCCAGAGACCGGAAAGCGTGGAGATGAATGAGGTGAGCGCAATGATTCCCAGCACGATCAGCAAGGCGACTTCCTTGTTGACGCCTAGGATCAGCATGAGGATCTTCACCATCGCCAGATTCACCCATCCCAGGATGATGCAGTTGATGGGAATTCCCAGATAGAGCGCGCGGAAGCCGCGCAGGAACGCGGCGGGCTTGCCGGCGTAACGGATCTCGGCAAACTCCACATCCGTCATTACGCCCGAGCGACGCCACAGGCGCGCGTAGAAGAAGACGGTCAACATGCCGCTCGCAACGAAATTCCACCAGAGCCAGTTGCCGGCGATTCCGTTGTGCGCCACCATGCCGGTAACCGCCAGCGGCGTGTCGGCGGCAAACGTGGTCGCGACCATCGACGTGCCCGCCAGCCACCAAGGCACGTTCCGGCCGGAAAGAAAGAACTCGAGGATATTCTTTCCCGCGCGCGACTTGTAGTACAACCCGATCGCCAGGTTGAACAGAAAGTACGCTGCAACGACCATCCAATCGACGGTAGTAAGCTTCATGCCTCCCCGCTTTTTCCACCGAAGTGGTCAAAATCCTGTGGATATCCCGGTTGATACGCGCCTAAGCGCCCGATTCGTAACTGATTTGTTGCGCTCTGCACAGTGTTTCAGCAACCGCCCGATGGACGATTCTAACTGATTCAACTCTGGCTCTTTCAACTCAGGCAGAGAAACCGCGCCCGCGCCATTCGGCGGCGAGCGGCTACACGCGGATCTGTTCCATCGGCACGCCCCGCTTGCAGAGCTCGCAATGGGCTTCGTCGGCGTAGTAGCGGGCTTCCAGCCTCGTGAGATAGTACAGCGGGAGCGATCCGAAATCATGCGTGTTCGGCGTAGGCTGGTAAATCACCACGGCCAAGCCGACTACGGTCGCGCCGCCCGATTCGAGAAGCTGCTTCATCTCTGCCAGTTTGGTGCCGGTCCGCAGAATGTCGTCCACAAGCACTACCTGCTCGCCCGGGTGCTGCACCAAGCCTTGGCGGAAGCGCAGCGGCTCGGAATCATTTTCCCGCTCCGCCCAATAGACCTGCCTGGCGCGCAAGGCTTCGCAAACGCCATATGCCACCGGCAGGCCGCCCGTGGCCGGAGCGACAACGGAAAGCTCGGGCACGATGGCGCGAATCTCCGGATTGGCTCGCAATAGCCGGCTCAGCGCCACGCTCAACATGCGCTGGTATTGGAAATAGCGCATGGCAAGCGGCACTTGCAGATATTCGTTGGAGTGAAGACCGTTCGGATACCGGAAGTGGCCCTCCCGCAGCGCGCCGGTTTCGCGCAGCACACCAATTACTTCCTCCGCCGTCGGAATGAATTCCATGCCTCAGCCACCTTCAATTGGCTCCGCGACCGGTCAGTACCCGCGGGATGGTGCGCAGCAGGATCTTCCAATCGAGCGCCAGAGACCAATTATCAATGTACTGCATGTCCATCTTCATCCACGTCTCGAAATCGACGTTGTCGCGGCCGCAGACGGCCCACAGGCACGTGAGGCCCGGGCGCATGCGGAGCCGGCGGCGCTGCCACCTCTTGTATTGATCGACCTCGCTCGGAATCGCCGGCCGCGGCCCTACCATGGACATGTCGCCGCGCAGCACATTCCACAACTGCGGCCACTCATCGACGGAAAACTTGCGCAGATAGCGGCCGACGCGGGTAAGACGCGGATCATCGGGAATCTTGAAGGCGGTCTCGCGCGTGCTCAGGTGCGCGACCGTAGGCTTGAGGTCCTCGGCGTTCTCGCACATGGAGCGAAATTTGTAGAAGACGAACCGCCGGCCGTTCAACCCACAGCGCACCTGGCTGAAAATCGCAGCGCCGGGCGAAGTGAGGCGGATGAGAATGGCAATCACTGCCATAAACGGGGCCAGCACAATCAGGCCCGCGGCCGCAATTGCAATATCGATGATGCGCTTCACCAGAAGACGGATTTCGTCATAGGGCGCGGCGGAAAAAGTCAGCAGCGGCGTGGCTCCGAAGCGATCGAGTGACACCGTGCTGTTGACGTGGGGAAAGAAGTCCACCGCCACGCGCGTGCGGACGCCTTCTTCATCGCACAACAGAAAGAATTCTTCCAGTTCCGCGAGGCTCTCGCTGCCCACGGCGAAGATCATTTCATCCAACACCTGCTGCCGCAGAAACGCGGGCATCTCCGCCACCGGCCACACCGGATAGACTCCGCCCAGCCGGATTTCCCGCGGCCCTTCATTTGAATCCTCGCTAAAGAATCCGCGCAGACGGATACCGTACTCGCCGGATTTTTCCAGCTCTCGCGCCAAGCTCAGCGCGCGCTCCCCGGTTCCCACCACCATCACGTAATACGGCGCGGCGAACTCCCTGCGAATCACGCCCACCACGCGCCCTGCCGTCAGGCGGAAGAGCAGCAGTAGGACAAAGGCATATGCGGCGAACGAGAAAAGAAAGAAGCGGCTCAAGTCGAGCCGCAGGCCGTATTGCAGCACCACCAGAAACAGCGCGCCATACGCGCACTGCCGGGCCGAATCGCGCAGAATGATCCGTGGATGTCCGGAATCCAGCTTCTCGTAGACTTCCAGCCACAGCCCCACCAACACCCAGGCGAGCAAAGCAAACCCGAGCACCAGAGCTTTGCGCTCTACGGTGAGAAAAAATGTGTGCTCCAGGTGCAGCAGAGTGCGTGTCTGGTAAGCCAGTTCAAAAGCCAGCGCTGTCAGGACTATGTCGGATAGTCCAAACAAAACACGGGCCTTACGCTGTCGGCTGAACATCCGGACTCAGGATATCATGCGGCAGCCTCAGACATGTGTATCGGCTGACCCTTTGTTTACTTATCTTTCGCGATGGCTGCACGAACTTTTTCGGCCATTTGCGTCCATGTCCACGGTTTTTGCAGGAAGCCCGACAGGCCAAGACCGGCGAAGCGCCTCATGGCCTCCATCTCGCTGAAGCCGCTGGTCAGCAGAACCGGGATGTCCGGGCGAATCGCGCGCAGTTCGCGCAAAGTCTCTACTCCGCTTTTGATCGGCATGGTCAAATCCAGAAGGACCATGTCGAAGCGTGCCGGCTCGCGGCGAAAGATCTCTACCGCGCGAGCGCCATTCTCGGCGGCCGCGACTTCGAAGCCCCAACCCTCCAGGCCGTGTTGCGCGGTGCTGCGTACAATCTCTTCGTCGTCCACCACCAGAATCCGTCCGTGACCTCTCCAGCGGCTACCGAGGGGAGCGGGCTTCTCCTTCGCCGGTTCGGCTGCACCTGCCGGAAAGAGCAATGTGAACGTCGTGCCCTTGCCCGGACTGCTGGCAACTTTCAGCGCACCATTGTGTGCGCGTACGATTCCGAGTACGGCCGAAAGCCCCAGCCCACGGCCCAGTTTCTTGGTGGTGAAGAATGGATCAAAGATGCGCGCGGCGGTTTGTTCATCCATGCCGCAGCCCGTATCCCGCACTTCAATACAGACCATTTTCTCCTGAGGCGAGGCATCTGCATCCCGCGCCGCGCCGGAAGGTTCATTCCCTTCCTGTTGAACCGTGGTCGTTACCGCGACAGTTCCCGGAGCCTCACCGATGGCTTCCGCGGCATTGATCACCAGGTTCATGATCACCTGCTGGATCTGGCCGGAATCGGCATCGATCGAGGGAAGGGCTTCCGCCAATTGCCACTGGAGTTGGACGCTTTGAGGAATCGAAGTGCGAATCAGGCGGCTGGTCTCGCGCACTATCTCTGAAAGGTTCACCGGGCGAATCCGGCACTGGCCCTTGCCTGCGTACGCGAGCAGTTGGTTGGTTAACTCCGAGGCCCTCTCCGCCGCCATCACCACATCTTCGAGCAGCGCCCGATTGGGACTCGATTCGGGCAGCGAATCGAGCACCATGCTGGCATTGCCCAAAATGCCCGTCAGGTAATTGCGGTAATCATGCGCCACGCCGCCGGCCAGCACGCCGAGGCTTTCCATCTTCTGCCGCTGTTCCAATTGCCGCTCGAGCTTCTTCTTCCCGGTAATGTCGCGCGCCACATGGGATGCGCCGATAACGTGCCCGTTGCGGTCGCGGATGGGCGAAATCGTGAGCGAGACATCAATGGGCGTGCCGGATTTGTGGAGGCGGACCGTCTCGAAGAACTCCACGCGTTCGCCGCGCTTGAGCCGTTCCTGAATTCGGTCTTCTTCGCCGGCACGACCTGGCGGCAGCAGGATGGCGATGCTCTTTCCGAAAACCTCTTCCGGAAAATATCCGTAGATCCGCTCTGCGCCGGCATTCCACGTGAAGATAGTGCCATCCAGATTCTTGCTGACGATCGCATCCTCAGAAGACTCCACCACCGCCGCCAGTTGCGCCGTGGCTTTCTCCATGCGGTTCCGCTCCGTGATGTCGATGCAGCAGCCGATGTAGCCCGCGAATTCTCCTCGAACCGTCCACGGCACGCCGTGATCGAGCAGCCATCTGTATTCGCCATCATGGCGCAACAGGCGGAATTCCAGTTCAAACGGCCGCCGCGCGCGGACAGCCGTGCTATAGGTGTCGCGAAACTTCTGCAGATCGGCCCAGTGAATTCTCTGCGTCCAGCCGTCGCCCAATTCTTCTTCCATCGTGCGGCCCGTGAACGCCAGCCAGCGCTGATTGAACCAGTCCCGGTGGCGGTTCATTCCGGCGGTCCAGATCATGACCGGAGCGGCGTCTGGAATCATGCGCAGGTGGCTTTCGTTGAGGTGGCCGCATTCGCGTTCCCATAAACGGCGGCGCAAGGCTTCGATCTCTTGCTGAAGTGCGACTACCGGATCGTCTGTGGGAGGCACCATGGCTACGGCACAGGAATTTCAGTTTATCGCCTGTTGCCGGGCTGTTTCGTCAAGATTTCCGCAATCGGCGGGCAAACCGTGATTCCATACACACCGCGTACGCCAATTGCCTGAGAGATCCGGGAAAACCCGTAACAGTTCCCGGTATAAATTGTTTCCCGGTATAAATTACAGATGCGAAAGCGCTCGCGAGCGCCACCCTCAATTGCCGCGATGCGCCGAAGTGATTCGGGCGGCCTGTCCGGGAGCCCATTTCTCCATCCAGCGCGGATAGTCCTCTGCGAGCAGGCGCGCCGGACCATCGACATACCAGCGATAACCGTTGCGCCGCTCGTACTCGATCTCGGATAACTGATGCTTCACGATGCCATCGCGGCCGCAAAACATCGGCTGAACGGTTTTGAGATCGTAGAAGCGCGCCCATAGCGGCGGTGCGGAAGCGTCGGACACCACCACCGTATCGTATCCTTTCGGAGTGCCGGGTTCGGTCTTTTGCTCCAATCGGATGCCGGTGATCTTATTTGTGTTAAACCAGGCAACCGCGCCCTGGATGGAGCGGACCACGTCCGGCGACGGATGGTCGATTCCCATTAGAAACCGCACGATTCCTACGCTCTCACTGCCGCTGAACGACGGCAGTTCATAACTGCGGGCCTTGGCCGGAGCGAGCGTGTGCTCATCGTGCTGCGCGCACCAGACCGCCGGCTTTCCATTTACGACTACTTGCGTCTTCAGGATGCATTCGATGCCTTTGTCAATGGCCTTCTGAGCCTGTGTGCGATCACTGTCGCTGACAAACGCGTACTGCGGTTCTTTTCTCACGATGGCGCGCAGAGTATCCATCACGCCGATCATGGCATCGTCGTTGTAAGTGATGTGGTCCCAATAACCATGTCGCAGCGGATAGAATTGCGGCCAGCCGCCATTGGCATATTGTGCTTCAAGCAGATAGTGCAGCCCTTTCAGGAACGCTTCTTCAAATGCCGCCTGGTGCGTGGCCGAATAGACCAGCGCCAGGTACCGCATCTGGGTATAGGTCGCTCCGTTGTCGATGGTCGTGTGCGCTTCCGGCTTCTGTTTTTCAACTTCGGTCCGATGCTTCCCGCCTAAAGGCAGCGACATATCGATGTTCTTTTCCCATCCGCCGTTCTCGTGCTGATAGAGCAGCAGATCGCGTGCGATGCGAACCGCTTCCGCGCTGCTGTACCACGCGGCCGGCTGGCGCATGGCGTCGCGCCAACTCACCAGTGGATGAACATCGGCAGCCAGTGACGGTTCGAGCCGCACGAGTTCCTGCGCGGCCATCACGCCGATCTCCTTCTGTCCGAGCGGTCCGAGATGCGTGGTATCGAGCTTGCCGTCGGGCGTTCTTCCGCCAATGGCCGCACATCCCGCGGGTCCCAGACGCTCGGCCTGTGCCAGCGTCAACGCATAGAGATCGATGAGCGGCACTTTGTTTTCGGCGGCGATTTTCCGAACCTCTTCGACATAGGGCACCAGCGAATCGCGCTTGATCTTGCCATTGGCATCGAAGTTCCGCCGCACGATGGAAGTGACCAGCACCGGAGTTCCGCCCGCCGCGCGAACTTCCTCGACGTAACGCACCATGTTGGCATGGAAAGTGGTCTGCGGATCGGTTTCGCGGGCCGGGCCTTTGCCGGGTCCGTCGTTATGCCCAAATTGAATCAGGACGAAGTTCGGCTTGGCGGCCAGCGCGGGCGCCCACAGCCCTTCGTCGCGAAAGCTCTTGGAGCTGCGGCCATTCCGAGCGAGGTTGATACATTCCACGGCCGGACCGAATGAGGCGGCAAACCCGGGTCCCCAACCGCCATCATCATTCACCGTGGAATCACCAACGAGGACAATCTTGATCGGCTGCGCGCGGGCCTGCCCGGCAACCCAGGTAGCGCCCATGGCGGCTAATAGAAGAACTACAGGCTTTTGGAAGAACATGGCAATGTTGAAAATGGCAATTAATAGCGTACTCTACCGCGCGGGACAGGTGCTAGCACCTTTTCTTTGAGCGGATAGGCAAGTAAGGCGTATAATTATTGACAATTTGCAAAGGTAATAGGTGGGTAGCTTGCATTCAACCACAGGGGTGAGCAACGGAAACGACTGAATAAGATGTTCAAAACGGCGCGCTTCAAGGTCCACAACCCCTCCCGCCACAAGCAGTCTATGCTGCGATACGCACTTTTCCAATACCACTTGACATTGAAGAAGGTACTGGAAGCCGCCCTCTCCCTCGATGACTTAGAATCCAGAATTATTGTGGAACGCAAGGGGCGCAAGCGCCTCGACGTCGCGGCCCTCAGCCGACTCCTATATACACTCGCGCCCAAGAACTGGGCCCTTGCGCCCCTGCGAGACTATCTAGTCGGCGATGCCAAGGCAATGCTTAGCAGCCATTTTGAGAAGCTGCTCAAGGGCAAAAACGAGTCGAACCCGCCGACGCTCGGTGGTTTAGATCGGCCGGAAGAAGCAGCCTATCTCGCAGCAGCAGACAATTTAGCACTGATTCCGAGTTTAGCAGCGGAAGAGACTGAGGAGATCGAGCGAGCCCGACTTGGCGGCCAGCCGCGCCGCGCGAAGAAACTGAGTAATCTTTATTCTTCGCGAGCGGAGCGCGAGTCCGTCCGCAATCTTCTGCGGAGCCTTGAGACACCGGTCCCCAGACCGATCGAATTTACTCGTCCCGAGTTTGCCCGTGGTTTCCTGCTTGCCCGAAAAGGTAGCAATTTGTATATCCTCGTGCGCCTTTTCAACAAGAGCTCATCATATTGGAAGCAGGCCATTTTAGATGAAGGTTTCATTGACTGCCGGACCGGCGAACTGATCGCCGGTCGGAAATACCCAGGCCTCATCTTACCGCTTGAGTTAGGTCGAGAGTATCACGAAGAAGAGTACCTCAGGTACGGTCGACCACAGAGCGCGAAGCTTCTGGTTAAACGCAGTGAGTTGCGTGAGGAAGAATTCTTCCTACACGTCGCCTTCGAATTTACTCCTGAAGCCGTGATCACGAACGCTGTGCTGGGAATCGACCGTGGCTTTGCCAAAATCGGAACGGCCTCCGTGGTTGATGCTAATGGTGTTGCCCTCATTCGGGGGTTGGAGCTTGAGGGTACAGCTTTCCACCGCGAGTTGACTTCGTTTGAGCAGCGCATTGCGGAAGCTCAACGCAGGGGCATCCGCCATTCCCGCCTGTTTCGTCTGAGGAGAAGATGGGAAACAATTGTCCTGGGGGAATATGCTAACCATTTGGTGAAAGTCGCCTTAGATCATAAGGCCCTTATCGCACTTGAAAAGATAGACGCTCGGTCAATGGTGCGATTTCTGCGACGCAGCCAGTTCCGCAAACTCCATGACCTGATCAGTTACAAAGCCGAGCGGGCGGGCTTACCGAAGCCTATCGAAGTGCCCGCCGCGTTTACTTCGCAAACCTGTGCCCACTGCGGATATCGGGACTCTAAAAACAGACCAAAACAGGACGCCGCGGGGAGAGCTATCCAAAACATGTTTCTTTGCATTAGTTGCGGTAACCGCGCGAATGCCGATGAGAACGCAAGCGAGATCATCGCACTTCGGGCTTTACACCAGCTACAGAATGGTGGAAAATTTCAGAAGTTCTCGATTTTCCAGCAATGGCTAATCGAGAATCGGCGCCAGGTCGGCTTAGCTGCTGATACGAGTAGTTAGTCATGTAGTTTCACTGGCGCGGTACTGGGGACCTGGCGAATGGCGGCTGTCGGCCATGACGGCTGCGTATCCGACCTTTTCCCTGGTCCGAATCCGCCTGGATGTGCAACCTCGCTGGCCGGTGCCAGAAGGTCGGGCTTCGCCCACTGCATCCAGCTTTCTCGCAGATTGCGGGCGTTTCCACGCAGAAGTGTGATCTTTGGAAATTGAATAGGGCTGCGACGTTGGAAAACGTTCGGTTTCAGAAGTTTCCGGAGGCGTCGCAACCCGGCTGGGCTAAGAGGCGGAACTGAAACTCTCACAGGCGATTTCACTGGGCCTGAGTGCAGGCGTCGCAACCCGGCTGGGCTAAGAGGCGGAACTGAAACTGTCTCGTCCGCGTAGGCGTCAGCGATCACGCGCTCGTCGCAACCCGGCTGGGCTAAGAGGCGGAACTGAAACTCGTACTCATAAATCGCTCCCGGTATTGACGTGAGGCGTCGCAACCCGGCTGGGCTAAGAGGCGGAACTGAAACTGGAGCACCGTGCCTACAACCGCATTGCCGGACACGGTCGCAACCCGGCTGGGCTAAGAGGCGGAACTGAAACACAGGGAGGAAACGGGACCCGCGCCGCAACGTTGAGGTCGCAACCCGGCTGGGCTAAGAGGCGGAACTGAAACTGGTCCGTGGCAATCCGCCAGCAGTATCGGCTGGGTGTCGCAACCCGGCTGGGCTAAGAGGCGGAACTGAAACACCAATTTGCCTACGTCGGACTTATGCGCGTGGATAGTCGCAACCCGGCTGGGCTAAGAGGCGGAACTGAAACATGATCGTGGGACCAACCAGCGGCAAAGATCCAAGCGTCGCAACCCGGCTGGGCTAAGAGGCGGAACTGAAACTCTAAAAGTGAACCATGGAGCACGATTTTGGGCAGACCGTAACCCGGCTGGGCGAGGCTAACCCTCCGGGCTCGTCGGCCGAAATTAGCTTTCGGCCAAGTCATCGAGTTCCACGCTGTGGCCGTTTCCTCATGCGAAAATAGAACATATATGCGTTACCGCCTGCTGGCTGCCTTGTTCGCGGGATGCCTCGCCGCGACGGCCCAGACATTGTCCGTAAATCAGTTGATCTCCTTCATCAAGTCTTCGATCGAACTCAAACAATCGGATAAGGAGGTCGCCGGGTTCCTCTCCAAAGTCAAACTCAGTGACCGGCTCGACGACCGCACCATCGAAGAACTTCAGGGCTTGGGCATCGGCCCGCGCACCCTACACGCGCTCGACGACCTGCGAGACGAATCGAAGGCGCTCTCCGCCGCCAGAATCACTCCGGAAAAGAAAGTGGTGCCGATTCCACCGCCCAGCTCCGAAGAACAGGCCGCGATCATCGATGAAGTGCGCGAATACGCGCTCAATTACAGCCGGAATCTTCCCGACTTCATCTGCACCCAGGTCACGCGCCGTTACGCCGCCGCCGAACCAGGAACCAAGTACGGCGGCAGCGCGGGCAGCGACCCATATTGGCAATTGCAGGACACGCTCACCATCCGCCTGAGTTATTTCCAGCAGAAGGAAGACTACAAACTAGTGCTGGTGAACAACCGCGTGACCAACCAGGAATACCAAGCCCTGGGCGGCGCCGTGTCTTCGGGCGAATTCGGCAGCATGCTGCGCGATATCTTCGAACGCAAGACGCAGGCGCATTTTGAATGGGACCATTGGGGCACGCTGCGCGGCCGCCGCGTTCTGGCGTTTGCCTACCGCGTCGCCAAGCAGAACTCGGACTGGCGCATCGACTACGAGCACCGGCTCGATCTTGTGCCGGGTTACAGCGGCCTGGTCGAGGTGGATAAAGAAACACACAAGGTGATGCGCGTTACGCTCAAAGCGGACGACATTCCCGCCGCCTTTCCGATCCGCGAGGCGGAGACCGTGCTTGATTACGATTTCCAGGAGATCAGCGGCAACAAGTTCCTGCTACCGTTGAAGGCCGAAACGCGCATGAAAGCCGACGGCGTCCTGACCCGCAACGACGAAGAATTCCGGCTCTACCGAAAGTTCTCAACCGAAAGCCAAATTCAATTCGATAATACGCCGCCGCCGCTGCCCGACAGCCAGACGAAGGAGCAGCCGGCACAGCCGCAACCGTCTCAGCCACAACCACCGCAGCCACAGAAGTAGCCTCAGCGGGCGGTATAGGTTTTTTCGAACTTATTGCGCTTATTATAGAGCGTGAAGGAGCCGTCTTTCTGCGCTGTGAGCCGAAGCCAGTTCCCCTGGCATTGCTCATAGACGTTGGCTATGAAGGTATCGGGCGAGTTGTGGTCCTTTTCGGCTGCAATGGCATAGTGCAATTGCCACAAATCGAGCAGGCCCGGTGAATCGTGAACCGTTTGCCAGGTTTGGGCAGAGCCACCTTTGCGGGCGCCATTTCCCATCACTGCCACGCGCGGGTGAATGGCGTGCACGAACTGTGGCGAACTCGCGTTAGCGTTTCCATGCCCTGAAATGAGATACGCATCGACTGTGCCAATCTTGTTATTCGGACAGACGAGGTCGTATTCCTTGTTCCAGGTGAGATCGCCCAGGTAAATCAGGCGGAAATTACCATACGTCACGAGGATGCCCGCCGATTGCGCATTCTCCGAATGATCGTCAGCCCGGCGCTGGAAACTGGAGCATTCGGCATTAGGCTGCCTGGCGCCAGGGAGCGCGGACGCGATCACGTTTCCGGCCGACGAGAGCACTCGCACATCCAGATCCTTGATGGGGATGGCGTCTCCCGGCTTCGCCTGAGTGTGGCTCGCCTTGTCACGAATGGAGCTGTACTCGTTGAACAATACCTTGGCGTCGGGAGACGTATCGACACTCGGGCCATGGTCGATGAAGTGCAAAATGGGCATCTTCTGCGAGAGTTGATAGACGCCACCGGCGTGGTCGGCATGATAATGCGTAATCAGCAGATAATCGATCTTCTTCACGCCCGCCGATTTGGCCGCGGCAGCGATACGCAGCGCGTCTCGATTCTGATGGCCGGTGTATCCCGTGTCGACCAGCAGCGACTCTCCAGAGGGTGCGACAAACAATGTAGATTCTCCGCCTTCGACATCGATGAAATAGACGCGCAGATCCTTCGCGGCAGGCAATACCGCCGCAAAAACGAGCAGGAGCATGCTCGTCGTCAGCATTCGCATGCCGCAAGGGTATCACAGCGGAAACCAGTGGGCGCGCTGATGATATAATCGGCGCCCGAGGAGATGCCATGCGGCTGATCTGGATGTTTCTATTGTGCGCCATACCGGCGCTATTGAGTGCTCAGACCCGCGATCTGACCATTTATTGGGTGGATGTAGAGGGTGGCGCGGCGACTTTGATCGTCAGTCCCTCTGGACAATCCCTACTCGTCGACACCGGAAACCCCACGCCGGACGATCGCGACGCCAAGCGCATCTTTTCCGTCGCACAGCAGGCAGGGTTGAAACAAATCGACAATCTGGTGATTACACACTTTCACATGGATCACGTTGGCGGTGTGGCCGCGCTTTCGAAACTGATTCCTATCGAACGATTCTACGACCACGGCGATTCCATCGAAACGCGGAATCCGCGCGACAAACAGGACTGGGAAAACTATTTAGCGGCATCCAAAGGAAAGCGGACGATCGTGAAACCGGGCGACCGGATTCCACTGCGAGGTGTCCCTGTTGAGGTTTTGACCGCCGATGCCAAACAGATTGATAAGCCGCTAAAAGGCGGCGGGCCGAATCCGCTATGCAGCAGCGCGCAGGATAAACCGGCCGACCATACCGAGAATCAGCGCAGTGTCAGCCTTCTGGTGACCTACGGAAAGTTCAAGTTTCTCGATATGGGCGATCTCACCTGGGACCGAGAAATGGCGATCGCCTGTCCGGTGAACCGGATCGGCGCCGTGACGCTTTTCCAGACCACGCACCACGGATTCTTCCATGACTTTTCGGGAGCGCCGGCGCTGGTGTGGGCCATCAAGCCGCAGACGGTTGTGGTAAACAACGGACCACGGAAGGGCTTGCAGCCTTCGGCCTGGGAGACCATCAGCAAGATACCGGACGTGGAAGGAATCTGGCAGGTGCATCTTTCGCTGGCGTCGGATAAGAGCCACAACACGAGCGAACAGATGATCGCTAATCTCGAGGCCTCGGCTGAATGTAAAGGGAACTATCTGAAGGCTTCCGTTGCGCGCGATGGAAAGTACACCATCACCAACAGCCGCAACGGCTATAGCAAAAGTTATACTGCGCGTTAAAGCGCGTGACGTTGACCGTTTTCAGGCGCCGGCCTTCTCCTGGCGGCGAAGGTCCATCACCAGATTCATCACCAGGCGTTCGATCTGGTCGCGGACCTTGCAGTGATCGTCGAATTTCATGATCACCGGGTCCGGCACGTCCCAATCCTGAACCGGCGCCGCCACGGTATCAGGAAGATCAAAACCGCTCATGTTGATCACGAGATCGAACCGGATGCGCCCCAGCCGGTGAACGCTCTTTGGAAAGTGGTCGCGCAGGTCTACGTTTTTTTCTTCCATGGCCCGGATGGTATCCGGCGCCACGCCGGAGGCCGGACTGAGGCCTGCGCTGGCGGGGACCAGCACGTCGGAACCGTACAGGCGCGCAAAGCCCTCTGCCATCTGGCTCCGGCACGAATTTCCAATACAGACGAACAGAACCCGCTTCCGGTGAACACTCATACCTTCCCTAAAAATAGCGCATGCACGCGGGGGTCCGTTGTCAGTTCGGGATGGAAGGTGGCGGCGAGGTGACGGCCTTGTTCCACCAGTACCGGGTCGCCGTTGTATCGGGCCAGCACATTGACGCCGGGGCCCGCACTCCGGATGATCGGCGCGCGAATAAATACGGCCTCCATTTTGCCCGGACCCGCGCGCTTTTCAAAATCCGGATCGGGTTCCAGTTCGGCCACGCGGCTATCGAGTTGGCGGCCGTAAGCGTTGCGTTCGACCGCGATATCCATCAGTCCGAGGCTCACCTGGCTCGGATTGGAGACTTCCCGGGCCAGCAGGATAGCGCCGGCGCACGTACCGAATATGGGTTTCCGCTTGCCGAATTCGGCGACCGCTTCGAGCAGCCCGTCATAGCCCAGCAGCTTGAGCATGGTTGTGCTCTCACCGCCGGGAATTACCAAGGCATCAATATCCGCGAATTGTTCGCGGTCGCGGACCAGCACCGGCTCAGCACCAGCGCGGTCCAGGGCCTCGCTGTGCGCCGCAAAGTCACCTTGCAACGCCAGCACACCGATTTTTTTCACTACCAGCCTCGCGTTTGAAGCAGCTCGGAATCCTGGAGTTTGGAAACGTCGAGCCCGGGCATGGCTTCGCCGAGCGCGCGGCTGGCTTCGAGCAGCTTCTCGGGATTGTTGTAATTCTTAGCCGCCTGCACAATTGCTTTCGCGCGCGAGGCCGGGTCTGAGGATTTGAAAATGCCCGAACCGACAAACACGGCTTCGGCCCCAAGCTGCATCACCAGCGCCGCGTCGGCCGGAGTGGCAATGCCGCCCGCCGAGAAATTGGGCACCGGCAGTTTGCCGTGCTGCGCCACCCATTCCACCAGTTCCAGCGGCGCTTGCAGGTTCTTGGCCTCATGCACCAGTTCTTCTTTGCCGAGAACCGTGAGCTGCTTCATTTCCTTCACAATGGTGCGGATGTGGCGCACCGCCTCCACGATATTGCCGGAACCGGCTTCGCCCTTGGTGCGGATCATGGCCGCGCCTTCAGCAATCCGGCGCAGGGCCTCGCCCAGGTTGCGCGCACCGCACACGAAAGGAATCTTGAAATCCTTCTTCGCGATGTGATGTTCCTCGTCGGCCGGGGTGAGCACTTCGCTTTCGTCAATGTAGTCGACGCCAAGCGCTTCGAGGACGCGGGCCTCCATGAAATGCCCGATTCGCGCTTTGGCCATCACCGGAATCGTCGAGATCTTCATGATCTCTTCAATCTTGGAAATGCTGGCCATACGCGCCACGCCGCCCTCTTTGCGGATATCGGCTGGCACACGCTCCAGCGCCATCACAGCCGACGCTCCGGCATCCTCGGCGATCTTGGCCTGTTCGGCATTGGTGACGTCCATGATGACGCCGCCCTTCAACATCTCCGCCAAGCCGACCTTCACGCGGAACTGTTCACTCTGAAATTCAAACACGCTTGCCTCCCTTTCCACTGCTGCCTCGCAGGCAGCGCTCCTCTATTTTTTAAGATCCTCGGTCCTGAGCTTCTCTTGTCCTTAAACAATGGCCGGCGCGGTGTCTCCTGCCCTGGCAGTGCTTTCGATCGTCTCCGCCACGATCTTCCCCAAGATAGCCAGCCCCTTCCGGATTTGCTCCGGCGGCGTTCCCGCAAAACACAGGCGCAATGCCCTCGGATCTAAACGCGATACAGCAAAATACCGGCCCGGCAGATACGCCACACCGGCTTCCTGCGCGCGCGGCAACAACTCTCCCGCATCGAGCGGTTCGGGCAGCCGGACCCAGACATTCATGCCGCCTTCCGGACGCGTCCAGCGAGCGCCCGGCAGGGAGTCGCGGCACCCTTCGAGCGTGGCGGCCAGGCGTTCGGCGCCGGCTTCGAGCACACGCGCGCGATGCGCTTCAAGGCATCCGGATTCGGCGAATTCGAGCAGCACCGCCTGCGAAAGCTGATCCGTGTGCAGATCCGCGGCTTCCTTGGCGTGGCGCAGGCGATCGAGCAGTGGTTTGGGGCCGACCACCCATCCCACGCGCAAACCCGGAAAACTCACTTTTGAAAAACTGCGCAACAACACCGTGCCGCCGCGATCATCTAGTTGCTTGATAGCAGGCACCGCCTCGCCCTGGTACCGCAACTCGCCGTAAGCGTCATTCTCAACCACCGGGACTCCGGCGGCATGCGCCGCTTGGAGCAGTGTTTGGCGCGCGGCGAGTGGAAGCGTGGTGCCTGTAGGGTTCTGAAAATTCGAAGTGACCACGAGCAGCCGCGGACGTTCCCGTTCGAAGATCCGCCTGAGGGATGCTACCTCCATGCCTTCCATGCCGACGGGAATACCGATGAGCCGCGCACCTATGCCCGTCAACAAATTCCTGAGTCCGGTATAAATCGGGTCTTCGACCGCCACAGCGTCGCCGGGCCGCAGAAGAACGCGGCCAATCAGATCGAGCGCCTGTTGGCAGCCGTTCGTAATGAGAAGGTCGTCACCAGAACCTGCGACATGCTGCTGCCGGGCCTCGTCGAGAAGATAGCGGCGCAGCGGCTCATATCCGCTGGGCGAACCGAGTTGCAAAATGTCGGCAAGATCAGAGCGCGCCACCACCGCTTCACAACTCTCGCGGAATGCATCGAGCGGGAACAGCGCACGCGATGGCCGCGACATTACGAAGCTGATGACTTCCTTTCCGAACGCCGCCGAGTGCCCAGCCGGCGGCGCACCGCTGCGTTCGAGAAGGGCCATCCAATTCACGCCGCCACCTTCCGCCGGAGCTGCCGTAACGAAACTGCCGCGCCCGACTTGGCCGGAAATCAGTCCTTCTGCCTCGAGCATTTCATAAGCGGCCGAGACTGTGGTTCGGTTCAGTCCAAGAAGACCAGCCAATTCCCGAGTGGCTGGCAGCCGTTCGCCGTGAGGCAGATCGCCAGACCGGATCTGACTGCCAATCTGCTGATAAAGCTGGCGATAAAGCGGCACTTCCGAAGCTGCGTCCAAATGAGGAGTCCAGGCCATTCTTCCATACCATAACATATTGGATGGGCATGGAACAGTCCGAAACTAATAAGGCCGACTGTTTGGGGGATGCTACGGAAACTGAGGATAAATCGAAGGGGAGACTGGAGTGCCGCGTAGGAGTGAGGTCGCGCTACGCGGCTTCCCAGAAATTTACCTGGAGGAAGCGACTAGCGCGTTCCGCCTTCTTGCTTCTGCTCGGAACCCTTCTTCTTGCCCTTCTTCTTGCTCTTCTTCTTCTTACCGTTCTGCTGCTCGGGCTGCTGCTGGGGCTGATCCTGGGCAAAGCTCACGCCAACGACGCCGATTGCGAAGGACAGCGCCAACATCATGGTCATCAGTCTTTTCATGCTGTTTTCTCCTTTGGAGTTGCGACGAACTCGTCTTCGTCTGCGCCTATCATAGCGGAGGCGACATGAACGATCTCTTAAGCCGCAATTAAAATCGTTTCATGTCGCGGTCACACCTGTTCGTGAACGCTCCTACAGCTTATAACCGGCTCAATTAATAGATAGTTAGAATGCCAGCAATTGGCGCGAAGAGGCCTTACATTCGCCTGCGTTGTTAAAGTAAAAAGCGGAATGAAAAAGCCGGATCTCGCCAGAAAACTCGCCCAACAGTCCGGTGTCAGCAACGCCGAGGCAGCCGACCGTTTGGATGACATCGTACACCGCATCCTTTCGGACTTGCGCCACGGAAAAGAGTCAGCCCTTCCCGGGCTCGGCAAATTCAAGCCCGGCCCTCACGGCCAAGCTTCCTTCCGCCGCGAGGGAAAGGGTCGAAATGGCTGACACAGCCTCCGAACAACTGGCGCGAATCGTGATCCAGGGACTCGCGCAGGGCAAAGAGGTAGAAATCGACGGGCTGGGCGTCTTTCTGCCGGATGCCGATTGCGGCTTCCGCTTCGAGCCCATGGGCCAGCCCTCGGTCTTCATCGCCTACGCGAAGGAAGACCAGCCGCGCGCGGAACGGCTCTACGATGATTTGGAGGCCGCCGGCTTCCGCCCCTGGATGGACGTCCGCAAACTTCTGCCGGGCCAGAACTGGCCGCGCGCCATCGAACACGCCATCGAGACAGCGGACTTTTTCGTGGCCTGCTTTTCCGGACACTCTGTGCGCAAGAAAGGCGGCTTCCAATCCGAGATCCGGTACGCGCTTGATTGCGCGCGGCTGATGCCGCTCGATCAAATCTACGTGGTGCCGATCCGGCTCGATGCCTGTTCCCTTCCGCGCACCATCCAGCGCGAGTTTCAATACATCGACCTGTTCCCCGACCGGCAGCGCGGAGTGCGCCGTCTCCTTTCCACGTTGCGGCGCGAAGCCGAGACGCGCTTTATTTGACCGCGCCAAAAGCCGCGAAGCACGTATTCTTGTGCAGCACTTCGACCACGCGAAAGCCGACCCGCGCCAGCAGGGCGAGTTGCCAGGCCAGTGGGCGCGGTGTGTCTTCATACGTGACGTACTGAAAAACGTGGTCGCGATATTCCGGTCCTTTCAACGAAGCCAGGTACTCTCCATAGCGGCTCCACATCAGGTCCTGCAGCGGCGCAGGCTCATGCCGCAGCAGGTCGGAAATCCAAAACGACCCTCCTGGCTTTAGCGCGCGATAGACGTTCGTGAAAACCGCTTCCCACTCTTCATCTCCGCGCAGATGATGCAGTGTGGCAGCGGCTACCGCAACGTCGAACGACGATTCAGGCAAAGCGGCTGCGCGAATGTCCAATTGCACCGCTTCGATCTCGATTGCTCCTTCGGCCCGAATTCTCTCGACCGCGCGGTCGAGCATGGGACGGCTCAAATCAATCAACATCACCTTTCGCAGCGGCAGTTCGCAGCCCAGCTTGACGGTGTAGTTACCGGCGCCGCAACCGATATCGAGCAGCGCGGAGGCTTGCGGATTGACAGCAGCCGCCGCGCGCGCGATCAGTTCGAGCGAAAGCGGTGCATCCATGGTCGCCGTCTGTCCCGTCTCCAGATTAGAAAAGCGCTCCACATCGTGGTCAAACCGCTCGCGGATCTCCTCCGGGGTTGCCTTCATCGCCTCACACCTCCGCTTGCATGTTAGCGAATCTGAAGACACCGGCGCCGCGCATCATTGGCGACGCCGTCAGGCCATCTGGTGTGTCAGTCTTACGACTCAGGTAAATAGGATCGTGAGCCTAAGTATAAACTGCCTCACTTACTTCGAACAAGAAGAGCAAATACTCGTGAATTGAGTTGCTGATTTGAGTTGACTAGAAAGTGATTCCCAGTAGAAATTCCGCCTGATTCCTATTGCTGTGCAGAAGTCCATTGGGATCGAGGAAATGCTCAGAAGTCCATCGCGTGTACCGGATTTCCGGCGAAACGTGCAGGAATATGGCATGAACATCCAGGCCCGCGCCGACCACATATCCAATGGTCGTGCTGTGATGGAGCTGCGGGTTCGAACTGGTTGTGGTCGTATTGCTGCCGCCGAGTTCCGAAAACGAATGTTTGACACCGCTCAACGAATCCCAGGCAACTCCGGCATTGACAAAAGGCCGCGCGATGGGCATAGGAAACCGATACTTGACGAGCAGTGGAAACTCCCACACGCCGGTGCTTGTGGAAATATTCTGGATCGCATTCTGAATGGTGCCGCTGCCTTCAAAACTCATATGCCGGTAGAGCGCATCGACTTCGACGCCCAACCCAAACGGCAGCCGGAGTTCCGCCGTGGGGCCGATAATATATCGATTCGTAGTGGAATTAAAACCAAAATTAGGGCTTTGCACCGTGCTCACGAAATCTGTAAGTGGAACTCCCGCTTTAATTCCAAACGTAAATGGCTGTGAGAACGCTGAAGCAACTCCGAACAGGAATAGAACGAATAGTTTCATGTTGAATCCTACGAATGAAATGCACGCCAGGTTTCGCGTGCGGAAATTCACACCTGCAGCGTAAAAGATTCGCCGAGGTATACGCGCTTGACTTCCGGGTCACGACCCAAAGCTTCGGGACTGCCTGCGCGAAATATGCGGCCATTATTGATGATGTATGCGCGATCGGTCACAACCAGAGTCTCGCGCACATTGTGATCTGTAACTAAAATACCGATACCCGAACGTTTCAGTTCGAAAATAATCCGTTGCAATTCCAGTACCTGAATGGGATCGATTCCTGAAAAGGGCTCGTCGAGCAGCAGAAAGCTCGGATTAATTACCAGCGAGCGGGCGATTTCGACCCTTCGCCGTTCGCCGCCGGAGAGCATGTACCCCTGACTTCGCCGTACTTTATCCAGACCAAGCTGATCGAGCAGCCGCTCCATCGTTTCGCGCCGCTCGCGCGCCCGCATAGGCAGGGTCTCGAGCACGGCCATCAGGTTTTCTTCCACCGTGAGCTTGCGGAAAACGGAGGCCTCCTGCGGAAGGTAGCTGATGCCGCGCCGTGCGCGCTGATACATGGGCAGTTCCGTGATGTCATGATCGTCCACCAGAATCCGGCCGGAATCGGGACTGATCAATCCGACGATCATGTAAAAAGAAGTCGTCTTGCCGGCGCCGTTCGGCCCCAGCAACCCGACAACTTCGCCCTGCTGCACAAACACCGAGACGTCATCCACTACGCGCCGGCCGCGATAGGCTTTCGAAATCTCTCTCGTCTCGAGCTTGCTGATCGCCATCTATCTTTTACTGCTCCCCCGCCGGTCTTCCTGCAAGAATTCGGCCATTAACGGCCAGGCTGGTGCACGATCGCAGCGCGTCGGACAAAGGGGAACCGACCGCGCCGTTCACAATCTCTATCTTCTCATTACCCCGCCGCGAATCGCAGACATGCGAGTTGAAATTTGCTGCGCATTTTGCAAATTCGGAGAAGAGGCGTTCATTTTCGGCGGATTCGACTGGTCGCCGGTTGGCCCGGTGCGCCATTCACGAGCAGCCTATCATCGTTGGCAAAGTAGGTCAAACCATTTGCACCCTGCGTCGTTCCCTCCACGCTATCGATCAACCGCGGAACGCCACCGGTCAGCACTACTTTTTGATCTCTCACGTAGTATTCGGCGTGTTCCGACGTCCCGGTGCGCGTCCGGTCCGGCGCCGTCTGCACGATCACGACGCCGCCATCGGCAAAAGCTTTCTCGACGCGCGAATCGCCGCCCGGTTGCGACAGGTACGCACGCAGTTGCTGCGACTTCACATCCATTCCCGGGCGCTCCAGGTGGACGCCGCCCGTATAAATGGCCAGCCGATCCGCTTCCGTGTAAACAAGATGCGGCGCGTGCACCACGGTGAGCACCGGTTTGGCAGGCACGGCGGCAGCTTTCAGTTCAGCGGCTTTCGGTTTGGCAGCGTTCGGCGTCCCGGTTTTCGATGCCGCGGCGCCAGGCTTCTGGTTAGCGGCGCTATCGTCCCACAACTGCGTCACCACATTGCCGGATGCCACCAGGGTGTGTTTCGCGCGATTGATCTCCACGTCATCAGCCTGAATGCGATCGGCGCCCTGCCACATGACTACATTGCCCTCATAATGGATTTGCCGATTGCGGTCCGAAGATTCCATTTTCTGTGCCTGTGCCTGCAGCGGCTCATCCCCGGAAAGCATCTCCGAACTTCGGCGCGGACCGGAATCAGGCAGCCGGCTGGAGTTTACATTCCCTTCGGCCGTGAAGTCGCCGGTACGCTGATCCATGCGGATGCGATCGGCCGTGGTCGACCCGGTTTCATCCCACATGCGCGCCCCGGTATCGAGCACCATCACGTTGTGAACGGCATCCATCGTGGCCTTGGCCGAGCGGGCTTTGCGCGGGCCCTCGTCATAAGTGAAGTTTCCATTCTGCTCGATGGAAGCGATGCGGCTGCTGCCTGGCTCGAATGTCGCGTTCATCTCCTGGCCGGTGGTGATGGATTCGACGCGGTTGCGCTTGCGTTCCTCAACGGTTGGAAACGTGTGTGTCTTGGCGTCCGTGGCATGGAACGACTGCATTCGGTTCTGCGGCCCGTAAGCAATCTGCAAGTCCTTGCCGTCGAGGATGCGATGATGCGAGGCCGGCACATTGGGCAGGAATTCGAGCGTGCCCGGACCGTGAGTAACCACGCTCGCCAGATCGCGCCCTCCCGGCTGCATCTTCAATTCGAGCGCGTCGCCGCGCAGCACGTGCGTATCCGGCAGCGGACGGCCAGGCGCCGCGAGCGGCTTCGAATCGACCGTACCGTGACCATTCGCGACCACTTGAGTTAAGAGGCTCTCGTTGTCCTTCGCCTGGAAGTACATTTCCACGTGATCGGCCGTGACCGTGGTCTCGGAAGTGGTGGACGTCGAAACCAGGCGCGCGTTCGTCTGCCCGGTGATCTTCTCCACCTCCCCCTCGTCGGAGAACTCTACGTAGAGCTCATTGGCGGAGTACTGCAGTTTGCGGTCCGGGTAGGTGTCGGTTCCAGTGGCCTGATTGGCTTCGATGCGCTGGATCACGCCATCCTGCAGATGAACGACGTCATTTTGCCCCTCGACCACTGTGTTCTCTCGCGTCAGCTTGCCCCATGGCTTCAGCCAGATCTCCTGAATGTCTTCGTGATAAGAGAGGTTGGCCGCCTCGATCTTCATCGGCTTGGAGTTAGGTCCTTGCGTTTTCCAATTCAACTGCACCTGGCTCTTCATCTGCAGTTCGTGCGTGGTGGGGTCGTAAAATGCGCCGACCGCATTGCCGTCGCCGTTTTCGAAGACGAAGCTAGCGGGACGATCGGTCTCGGCCTTGCCGGTATTCCGATCGACGCTGACGCCTGAGGATTGAATTGAAACCAGCGTGTGCTTAGGCTGCCCTGTGACCGGTACACCTAGTGTGATCTGCACTGCGCCATCGGAATAGAGTCGCTGCTCGGAGGGGAAAAAACTAGCGGCCGCGCTGGTGACCAGATCGTAGGTGGTGTGGTCCTTGGAATAGATTTTGAGCTTGACCTGCTGCAGATCGACGCGCGGAGGATCTTTGACCAACTGATAGTCCTTGGCGGACATATCACTTGCGACGAGGCCATCGCGATAGGTCTTGTAATCCCAGTCTTTGGCGGAGGCGTCGAGGTTGGTCGGCAGCGCCTTCGGTTTGGGAGGCGCCTGGTCTTGTAAGGTTTTCCGTTGGGCTCGATACGTGAAGGCCACGCCGCCGAGGATCGCCGCAATGGCCACCAGCAAGAGCCACCGCGTGCCTCGCATGGGGATGTATTCAGTGTAGCGCGAGGGAATCCGCGCAGTCGGTGCTGCCGTTCTAGCGCGGGTCAACGTTCCGTCTGTCTCCGAGTCTTCTGTCTCCTGTCTCCGAGTCTTCTGTCTCCGAGTCTTCCGTCTCCGAGTCTTCCCCCTGAGTCTTCCGAAAAGAGAAGGCTCACCGGGTAGTTGAAGGTCTTCGCCGAATCAGACTTGCTTAACGAAAATCGCGCAGTTCAGGCGGTTTACTCATTTGGCCACACCAGCTAGCGGAACACAAAGAGCCGTAAATTAAAAGGCGGCTTGTCTATTTTCGCGGTAGCGGCTGACTGCGTTTGATTTGGATTTCTAACGGCGGTCCAGTGTACGGAATGGTGAGCTCCCGGCTGGCTAGGATTCCGTGATCGTCGACGACGAAGAGTAGGAAGGCGCCGGGCGAGAGGCCGCCCAGGGTAAAGCTTCCATCGCTTCCAATTTCCGAGTCGATGGAAATGTTTTCGTAAACACCGACGAGCTTCGCAAATGCCTTGTTTGCCGAGCCCTGGAGCCCGACAACCCGACCGGCTAACACGGAGGGCGTCCACTCATCCGCAAATCTCAGGACCAGAACCACTGTGACGGAGGGCTGGTAAACCCGAACGTACTTCGCATCGCTATAGTAGCCTTGTTGACGGCCTTCGATGCGATAGACCGAATAAAGGACTCCTTCTGCGACTCCGTTGTGGAACTTCGACGCGAGATTCTCATGGTCGCCGACTTCGACAAACAGACTCACATCTGGAGCGCCAAGATATCTTCCATTGGCCTCATACGCTACCACCCGCACGGTGGCGGTGGGGACCGCTAGAGTGCGTAGTTTGGCCTGCTGGCGTCTGGTCTGGGGTTGCAGAATTGCCGAAACCAAGATTCCCACGAATAGAAGCCTTTTCATCCGCGCCCTTTCTAGAAACAATCCTTAATAAGCTTCTGAGTGATATTGTTTGAGGGCTGATTCGTTGGAAGGCCGAATGCACTCTGAATAGCATCATCCGTCAAGCCGGTGATGTTATGGAGGATCTCATGCAGTACTACGCCGAGATTCTGGAAATAGGCGTTTGGGTCGATCAGAGCTGCGTTTATATAGATTGCGCTCCCATTCAGTTGCTCCTGGGCCACGGTGCCGGGATTCTGAGCTTGGTACTGGCCAACAGTCAAATTCCCAAACTGTGCTGCCGCGACTGCGGCTGATGACGTATTGGCGCAGAGACTCGCGTGAAGAACAGCGCTATCCGTCCCGTTTTCAATGTCCACATTTGATGCGTCCGCTTGAACAGCGGCCGCGGTTGTTCCGAGCACCGAAAAGTCGTCATTGCACGGCAAAGCTGACACCGCCCCCGCTATCTTCTTGTGCGTCGTCGATTTCAAGAGTATAGTATCCGCCATATCCCAGCAGATACGTCGTCCACATCGCCGAAACGTCGTCGGAATATTGAGTTACATCGATGTTGCAGGCCGACCCATTTTGCCCGACCCATTTTGCCCATTTTGCCAGCCAGCCGACCCATTTAGCCCCCCGGGACCCTCTTCATAATTTGGAGAAGCCAAGATCACCCACTACTTCTCCTGCTTCCCAAGAGAGGTCCTCTTCAGCGGAGGACAGCTCAGCAGCAATTAGGTCAATGGCAAGTTGAATAGCCTGTAAAGAGTCTACTCCCCCAGCATACCTTACCTTTTCGTCACCAATGCCGACGATTTGGTACGGACAGAAGAAATCCTGGGAGTCCGGAAACTGTAGAGGACGTCCTAAGGAAATAACCACTCTTTGGACTCGCCCTTCCGCCTTGCCGCAGCGTAGTAGGCGTTCAGCAATAACATCGCCGAGAGAATCGATTTTCATGACTAGTAGTGCGGAGGCACGTCTCGTTGCATTAAGCGATTTGCTAGACTTGCGGCAGCCCGCCTCCAGCAGCTGTTGCGTACACTTGGATTCGGAAGGCTTCCGCATACCTGCGCGTCTTTTTCATACTGCCCGTAATGCGCTCCCCTGTGATCGATCTGCTGCTTTAGCGTCTCATAGAGGAGCGCGGCGGCCGCGACGCCGGCAATAGTTAAGACGACTTCAGGAGCTCCTATGGCAGCAATCGCGACCTCTCACCTGACGGTCTGCCCACCAATAACGATAGTTCCAGAACCCGCTGCTCCCCTAATTGTGGCAGTAGGCTCGATCCTGCTACAAGCTAGTTCCATGTGTCTAAACTAGTGCTATATACATATCTGACATTGAGGCCTCCGAAGACACAGGCTGCGCTCTCCCCGGGCCAAGAACATTTGCCAAGCTTAGGACTTCGCTAGGCGGATCACAAGTCGGAACCGGAAGTGGCAAGTCTGGGCCAAGAGTTTCCCCATATTAGCAACCCGGATACTATGAATCAATAGAGCAATCCGGGCCTGGCGTACATCCTTCGACCAACTGCATGTCCAAATCGCAGTAGTCTTTCCCCGTTGGGTCAAGAATATGGGCACTAAAAAGCGCAGTCTGGCGTCTACAACTTTGTGGTCGGATGTCACCGTGTAATGGCAGTACTCATCCTGACTATATGATCGGGCCTACGTAAAAACGAACATGTCCGCAGATTCTGGGGAGAACACCATGTGGAAGACAAGTGAATCATCTCAGACGAATAAGGCGCCGTTATTGGCAGCACTTGTGACCAGCGGATCCGTCTTTGTATTGGCGCAGGCACTTCCCGGACCTGGATTGCTCGCTCAATCAGCCCAGGCTCCCGACCCCGGCACGTCAAAATTCGAGGTTGCATCCATCAAGCCTGTGTCCCAGGGCGGCGAGCCATCATCGCACATCGGAATCACCAGCAACAGCGCAAGAATAGATATTGGGCAATGGTCTATTCGTCAACTGATCATCAAGGCATACAGAATTGAGCCGTACCAGCTCGTTGGCGGGCCCGACTGGATGAGCTCGCTCCGTTTCGACATCCAGGCTACACTGCCGCAAGGATCCAATCAGAAACAGATTCCGGAAATGTTGCGGTCTTTGCTGGCGGAACGGTTTGGCTTGGTATCGCACGCCGACACGAAAGAGCTATCTGGATTCGAGCTAACAGTTGATAAGGGTGGTCCAAAGATGGAGGCTGCTCCTCCAGAGCTAAGCGCTAGGTCTCTGACCGCTTGAAGATCTGGTAAAAACCATTATTATATAGAATTGTTTTGGCGCATACTTGAGGTATGGGTCGTCCACCTCTGAGCTTTGACATCGCGCCGAAGCATCAAAGTGAGCTTGCCAAGCTCTTGAGCGGCGGTGTCCAGCAGGTTCGAGTTGTCCTTCGCGCCTTGGCTTTGTTGCAACTGGCAAAGGGCGCCAGCGCACCTCAAATCGCTCACGTAGTTCCGCTCACGGCCGAGGCCATACGCAATATTGGCCGTCGTTACCAGCAAGGCGGGCTGGAGCGGGCGCTGTACGAAAAGCAGAGGCCTGGAGCCGCCGAAGTGCTCGACGATAGTCAGAAACAGCGTTTGATTGCAATGGTGTGCAGTAGCCCGCCGGAAGGCTGCGCTCGTTGGACCGTCCGCCTGGTAGCGGAAGAAGCCGTCAAACGCAAATTGGTTCCGCGCATCGGAAGGGAGACCATTCGCATCCTCCTGCTAAGCCACGATCTCAAGCCGTGGCGGGAAAAAAATGTGGGTGGTGGCCGACCTGGACGATGACTACCTCCGCAAGATGGAAGACGTCCTGGAAGTGTACGAGCGGCCCTATGACCCGCAACAACCGGTAATCTGTCTGGATGAGAAACCGATCACCCTGCACGCTGATGTGCGGCCCAGTTCGCCTGCGGCGCCAGGACGGGAAGCACGCCAAGATAACGAATACAAACGGTGTGGGACCGCCAATGTTTTCTGCGCCGTAGAGCCAAAGGCAGGGCGGCACTTCACCTTCGCCACGCCCGATCGTTCAGGCTTCGAGTTCGCCCAGGTGGCAGTTACCTTGGCGTTGGCATACCCGGATGCGAAGACCATCCATTTGGTGATGGATAACCTGAATATTCATCGTCGGAAATCCCTGACGGATGTCTTTGGAGCGAAAATGGCGGGTGAAGTCTGGGACCGCTTCACGGTCCACTACACGCCGACCCATGGCAGTTGGCTGAACCAAGCCGAGATAGAGATCGGGCTGTTTTCCCGACAGTGCTTGGGAAAACGCCGACTCGCCAGCCTGAAGACGCTAAAGGCTGAGTCCAGAGCTTGGAACCGCCGCATGAACCGGAATCGCGTCAAGATCGCTTGGAAATTTGACCGCAAGGCTGCGCGCAAGAAGTTTGCCTATAATCGCAAACCTTTCAAGCGGTCAGCGACCTAG
>DASZPB010000013.1:0-8781 GCA_035550475.1 Bryobacteraceae bacterium
CCGATTCCTCTACGGCAATACAATTATTCCCCCAGCGTTACCCGGTATTTTCCTCCCTCCGAGTTGGTCCCATTTGTTATAAACTCCAAAAGCAATCTATTTTTATTATGGGAGGAAATAATGGCGGTCAAAGTCTTTCAGGCGGGTTACATGTCAGGCGACACGTATTCTGCATCTGCGTATTTAGCGGTGGAGCCGGAAGCTCAGATCCTTCTCATCAAGGACACCAAAGAACCCCAAGATAAGACCGATAACGTAGTCTACAAGTTCTATCAAGAGTGTGGCCTCGGCGGGCGGGTTAAGCTGCTCAATCTAAGCACTTCCACGGTGAAGGTGAAGGAAGTCTGGCGGGCATTCAACGACGCACCGGATACCGCTCCCAAGAAGGTGGAGTTCACCGGCGTGCCCGCCACGGTGGAACAGACGATCTCCGCGCTCTATTACAAGTTCCAGCCCCTCAGCGCCTGGCCCCGCTCCATCGTCTCCGTCACCGGCCTGCTGGCGAATAAGTTTGAAAGCGCTCCTGTCAGCAGTTCGCGAAAGGTGGCGGAATTATGGAAGATCGGAAAATTCGATACCGCCACAAAATTCGCTCTTTGGGAATATGCCGGTAATAAATTCCGCAAAACCGGCTTTGATATTCGCAAAAACATACTCGTGCTGTGGAGCCGCCAAAGCGGCAAGCGAGGTGGCGCCCATCTCGAACTCGATACGAGCTATGCCGGAATCCGCCAACTCGTGAATTACTTCGCTGTCGATAAAGCGACCGTCGTGCTCGCCGGCGATGAGAGCAAGGGCAAACTCGCCGAAATCGCCTCCGGTTACACGCAAGTCGTGAATGTCGCAGAGATGTGGAAGGACGATTTCTGGAAAAAGCACTTCGCCGGCGTCAATGTTCTCGCGCAGTTGGCCTTCTTCAAGTTTCTTGCTGAGGACTACAACGTCGTTCACCTGGGAATGCGCAGCGGCATGCTGGAAACCATGGCCCTGCTCGGAATGCCTGTGTTCTACATGGAGCCCGCGCCTTCACCTTCAGGCGACCGCATGCTCGCTTTCTCACGAAGCGGGATTCCTTACTCCCGAATCCAGATCGATGAGCCGCCCGGGCTCACTGGTCTGGCTGCCCAGCAGACCATCGAAAGCGGAATCCCCGCGCCCTCGCTCTCCGTCTATCAGGACAAAGTGGAGAAAGGCTCGAGCAGCATTAAGAAATTCGTGCCCTTCCAGAAATCCTACGGAAGTTACGACCGAAGATCGGGAACGGTGACGTTCGGCAGCACCGGCGACAAAGCGGCTCGCAGTTTCGCCAAGGCAAGTATCGTGGGCAGGGAAGACAAGCAGAGTATCAAAGACGGGACTGTAATTCGCGATACGAAGAGGTTACGCGGGTTTACGAACTCCGATTTCGAAAAAATTGTCGCCCGCGTCGAAGCCGCTTTCAAGAAGTGAGCCTGGGCAAATCGCGGCTCGGAGAGAATCCGCCCGAGCCGCGAAGCGCCCATCTCCCTAATCAATAGCCGGTCCGAAGTACCCTTGCGCCAGAGCGGGCTCGGCGTCGAGCGCCTTGCTCCAGCAATGCCGTGCTTCTTCCGCCTTGCCGGTGGATTCCAGAATGCGCCCCAGGTTCAGCAGCGCTTCCGGCATCTCCGGCTGCTGTGCCAGCGCGTCATTGTAAAGCCGCACGGCCTTATCGAGCTGCCCGGCTTTCTCATACATCAGGCCCGTGTTGTACATCACCTCAGCCGATTTGTCGCCCAGATCAATCAGCCGCACGTGGTATTCGAGTGCCGCGTCGAAATCCTGCGAGTGGACGGCCATGGCTGCCAGTCCGCGTAGCGCATCGAGTGACTTCGGGTCGGCTTCCAGGATTTTTTCATAGAGCCTTTCCGCGCGCTCGCGCTCGCCCATCGCGCTGTAAGCCAGCGCCAGGTTTGCCTGCGCTTCCGGCCACTGCGGCCGGTGTTTCAAGCAGCCTTCAAAAGCTTCGATTGCGCCGCGATGATCGCTGCGCTGCAATCGGAGATAACCCAGCCGGAAGCGCGCTTCCTCTTCCTTTGGCGCTTTCTCCAGCACCTGTTTATACCAGCGCTCGGATTCCTCAGCCTGCCCCGAATGCTCCAGCAGCAGCGCCATGTTCCACAGAGGAGCCAGCGACTCGCTGTCTGCCTTGATAGCACGCTCGTAAGCCGCGCGCGCACCCGGCAGATCGCCGAGTTGCTCCCGAACGATGCCGATGTTCGTGTGTGCCTCGCAGGATTGAGGCCGCAGCTTCAACGCTTCCCCATACGCTTCGGCAGCCTGCTCCCATCGCCCCGATTTCTGATGGGCCAGCCCCAGATTGAACCAGCCCTCGAAGTGCCCCGGCATAGCCGAGACCAGCAGCGTGCAGAACTTCGCCGTGAGTTGGTGCTCGCCCGTGGCCGATGCCCATGACGCCAGCCCTTCGAGCGCGACCGTCGATTCCGCGCGCAGCTCGAGCAGCCGCTCCGAATATTCCCGCACCATGTCGTAATCCTGCTTCGACATGCCGATCAGAATCAGGTTGGAAAGTGATTCCTCCGATTCCGGATTGTGATCGAGAATGCGCTGATAGAGCCGCGCCGCTTCCTCGCCTTTGCCGAAGGTTTGCAGCGCCACGCCCTTGCCGAACAGCGCGTCCTCATGGTCGGCTGAAAGCTCCAGGCATTTTTCAAAAGCGATCAGCGCCGATTTCGGATCTTCGAGCCTTAAATAGCACACGCCGAGACCCAGGTGTGCATCCAAATGCGAAGGTTCGAGCGTGCTCGCCTTGTTGAAACACTCGGCCGCCTTTTCCCACGAGCCGGTTCGCTCCAGGCAGACAGCAAGGTTGAACCAGCCCATACCGTACTGCGGCTTCATCTGCACCAGCATCCGGTAGCTTTTTTCCGCTTGTTCGAAATCGCCGATCTCGAATTGGATATGACCCATCGCCCGATAGATCTCCGCGGACGTCTGGTTAGCGGCTACGGCGCGCTGCAATATTTTCAGGGCTTCTTCCCGTTTTCCCGCCAAATGCAGAGCCACTGCTTTGGCCAGGTATCCTGCGGCTCCCATAGTCTTATCGCTACCCTCCAGATCGGGTGTCCGAAGACTCTGCACCTTCGCGCTGGTTCTGATTGCTGAGCTACTCATTGTCACTGCTGCTCCATTCCGGCCGTCCGGCCTGGGATCACCCGGCCTGCCGCCGCCACCACGTCATCCTGTCCCGGAGAGGACAGCCGTACCCAATACAGCCGCGCCGGATTGTTCGGCTCGGCCACGAACCCGATGCCGCCCGTTTCCATCCGCTCGTCGGTCCATTCATCCACTACTTCCCCATCCACTGACGTCACGAACCGGCTGCCGGACACCTGCATGCGCACTGTAATCGCCGCCTTGCTGCGGATCTTCGCCTGCACCGGTATGTGCTGTTCCGCTTCCTCGGCCCCGCCCACAACCGCGCGCCGCCGCAGTTCGTGTCCACCGCCCTCGAGCGCCGCCAGCGTCGCCATGTAGTAATTGCTGAAGTTGAGCGCGCGGAAAACCCAGCTCACGCTGCGGCTTTCGATCTTGGCAAGAAACTCCAGTTCGTAGTCGTCCATTTCGAGCGACGGGCCGAACAGCGCCAGCGCGCCCGTGCGCACTCCGGCCGCGTCCAGCTTCCAACTCTCCGTGTTGCCCGCCCAGCGCCCCAGGCCGCCGTCGAAATTCTCTTCCAGCCGGAGCATCGGCATGCCTGCAATTTCGGAAATACCGGACCGCGTGGAAGAGCGTCGGCTGTCGGTGATGGAGCCGGAGACCGTGCCGCGCAGCGCAATCTGTGTATAGCCGATCAGCGAATCCTGCGGCGCAAACGGCGCCAGCGCGTGGCGCGAAGCGCTCTGAATTTTCAGCGGGAGGTTTATCTCCAGTACCGGTGATCGCTGCGTGAACCCGTTGACCAGCCCCGGCGGCGTGCCGTGCGCCGGCAGAAAGACGCCCGTATGATCCATGGGCTGCGAATCCCATCCGCGCGGAACGCGAGTCGCGGGGCCGAAGGAAACCGGAGGCCGCCCGATGGCTCCGCAAGTCGAAAGCCCCGAGAGTTTCTTCTTGCCCCGCGATTCCGGATACCAGAGGGCAGGCGTTCCCAGTTCCAGACTGTAGAGAATGGGAATGCCGGCAATCGTTCGTTTGCGCGGCGAAAGCGTGCGCATGCGCTGCGCCGAGGTCAGCGCGCCGCTGAACGCATGTGATGTCCGCAGTGGCCGGATCGCCCGCGGCGGTTCCGAAAAGCCGGTGCTACTCCAGATGCGCTCGGCCTTGCCGGACCGCGGCAGAAGATGAAATCCGCGCGCGCTTCGCTTTCGGTCAATTGCCGCCGTCCGAAAAGATTCGAGCAGACGCTTTTCAATGCGTGGGAAATTCAGCAGCGGTTCGGAATCCCTGCGCGGAGCGCGTAGTTCGCGGCGCACCACGCGCGTTCGCGACGCGCGTCCCTGCAGATCGACAGTCTCGGCCGGCAGCAGCCGCACCTGCAAATCCGGCCGTCCTACGGGTGGGGGAACCGGCCTTAAGCGGTGCAGGGAAGACGCAAAACCCGCCGGGCCGCCTTCCGCGATACGTCGCGAGGGCTCGGCCGCACTGCGCCTGGGGCCAGGCGCGAGCATGTGGCCGTTGGTCGGCGGGGCTCCGCGGCCGATGTGCATCGGAATAGCCGCCATTTTTCCCCCGCGCTGTGACGGCGTGATTAGCTTGGCGCTATAAAATCCGCGCGTCGCTGTTTCCGATCCGCTCAAAAGCAAATCCGCTGAAATCGATTTCAAATTCTCGCGGCGGCGCATCAGGCTCGCGACTTTGTTTGCTTCAAGCAGCCGGTCCATGCCCTGACGGAGGCGATATTGGTTCCGATGTTCGCGCGAACAAAAGTCGACATCGCCGCCCACGCGGATGCGGCTCAGCGGCTTTCCGCAAAATTGGCACGCCTTTGTATTCATGCGCCTGTGTAATTATAGGGAAACACCAAGCCAAATACCATACAAAAGGGGAAAGTATTCAATCGTTATCTAAAGTGAGAGTACTGTCGTCAAAAGATAGCAGTACTCCTGTTAACCCTGTTAACGCACGGACATTTTTGATGAATTAAATCAAAAAATCTTCCTAAACGTGCACATTTTTCGGGTAAAATCATCGGTGAGCCAGGCCGGTTTAGACCGACCCGGTGAAATTGGGGGTATTTGAAATGATCGAGTCGGCCGCACGGGCAGAACGCTTCCAGGCGCAAGCCGCCGGCTCTTCCTATTACGTGTGGGAAGTGCCGCAAAAACCGGTTTCGGTGCGAATCAATTTGGACGTCGTTGAGCGGCTCGAAAAAGAAGTCGTCGAAAACTTTCGTTCAATTAATTCACGAGGTTCGGAAATTGGCGGCATTTTGTTAGGAAATGTTTCCGCCGGCTCTCCCTCTACCGTGGTGGTGGAAGAGTATGAATTGGTCTTGTGCGACTATGCCCGCGGGCCGCTCTACCGGCTGTCGGATGACGATATGGCCCGCTTTGACCGCTCCATCGCGCAGCGCGCCGCAAGCGGCGGCGGTCTGGCCGTGCTCGGCTATTTCCGCAGTCACACGCGCAAGGGCTTGTCGCTCGATACCGACGATGTTTCCTTCTTTACGGCCCGATTTCGCGAAGCCCGCAACGTGCTGTTGCTCGTCCGCCCCTTCGCAACGAAGGCCAGCACCGGCGGAATTTTCATCTGGGAAAATGGCACGCTACACAGCGAATCGAGCTACCTGGAATTTCCGTTCGTGCGCGCGGAACTGGCGCCGAAAAGCCGGCCTTCTGAGCCGGTGACACCCATCGAGAGCCCCGCGCCGATCAAAGAAGATGCGGCGAGCGCCGTCGCGAAGTTGCAGCCGCGAGCGCAGATTGTCCCCATCGCGCCGCGCCGTGAAGCGCCTCCCGCTCCTTCTTCCGTCGCTCCTGCTCCGGCCGCAGAGATCGAGAAGCCGCCGGTCGCTGAGCCGCCGAAACCGGTGAGCGCTGAGGCCGAGAAGCCTGTTTTCAAGCCGGAATCCGAAAGGCCGAATCCGTTTCGCCCCATAATCAAACAGGAAGCAGAGCGCTCGCCCGCGCCGAAAATTCCGCCGAAGACCGAAGCGGAAAGAACGAGTTCCTTCAAATCGCCGGTCAAAGCCGAGCCCGAAAAAACCAGCTCTTTTCGCGCGCCGGTGAAGCAGGACTTGAAACCGGAATTGAAATCCGAAGCGGAACGGACCGCGGCCCGGCCCGTATTGAAAGCCGAGCCGGAAAAGCCGGTGTCCGCGAAAACCGACCTCGACAAAACTGCGACGCTCAAGCTGTCCGTGAAAGTGGGAACGGAAAAGCTCGCGGCAAAGCCGGAGCCCATCAAGTCCGATCCGGCGAAATCAGACTCAACAAAGTCTGAGGCGGCAAAGCCCGAGCCGGTCAAACCTGCGGCGAAGTCCGAACTCCAAAAGCCTGCCGCAAAGTCCGAGTTGGAGAAGACATCGGAAATCAAGCCTGCGGCCAAGCCGGATGCGGGAAAAGCTGAAAAGCGCGAGGAAGTGAAGCCGGCCGCGGCAGCGCGTGTGGATCTCGAAGAACCCGTCAGCCGGAAGCGCTCCGGAAAGCTATTGTGGATCGCCGTCGCCGCGGTCGGCGCATTTCTCACCGCCGGTGTCCTGGTCTATCCCGGGCTTCTGCACCACGGCGCCCGCCCTGGAATAATCGCGCCCCAGGATTCCTCGCCCCTCGCGCTACGAGTCGAGCGGACCGCGGGCGAATTGTTGCTCACCTGGAACCGCGATTCCGATGCGATCCGCACGGCGAGCAAAGCGGTCCTCTCCATTTCCGATGGCGATCAGCATGAGAATGTCGATCTCGACCTCACGCAGTTGCGCAACGGCAGCGTAGTCTATTCGCCTTCGAGCTCCGATGTGAGTTTCCGTCTGGAAGTGACGGGCTCGAAACTGGGCACCACCACGAGTGAATCGGTCCGCGTGCTGCGGACGCGTCCCTCTCCGATGCCCGATAATACGCAGCCACCAGCCGATGCCACGAAGATGCCGCCTGCCGCCACATCAGCCGCCGCGGCCAACAGTATCGATAAATTGCATCCGTCCGCGGCGATGCCGCCCGATGAGGCGGCCGAGACGCAGGAACCGGTCGCTCCGAAGCCGCAGCCCAAGCAGTTCAGCATGGAATCGCTTTCCGAACGTCTGCGTCCGGCGCGTCAGAGCGATCTACCCGAGGCTCCGAACATCGGGCAGGCGCCGACGCAAATTGCCGCTGCGTCCGGAATCAGCTTCGGTGGAGTAACGCCGTCGCTGCCGGCTCCTCCGCCCGCGCCGCGCGCGGTGACGCCGTCTCCTTCCGCCGTGAGAGCGGGCGGCCAGATTCGCCAGGCCGAAGTGATTTACAGCAAGCCCCCCGAGTACCCGGCGCTGGCGCGGCAGGCCCGCATCACCGGCACCGTGACGTTGCAGGCGACCGTAGGGGCTGATGGCAGAGTGAAAGACGTAAAGATCTTGCGCGGCCATCCGCTGCTGCAGAAGGCCGCCATCGACGCCGTAAAGCAGTGGGTCTATCGCCCAGCGCTACTCAACGGATCTCCGGTCGACCAGGAAACGCAGATTGTTCTGAATTTTATGGGCGAGCGATAACCAGCGCCCCCCACCAAAAATTAGCCGCCAAGATCGAGCTGCCCCAAGCTGTGGGGCGGCTAATCTTGGCCGCAGGCCTTCTTCAGACAGCCTCTCGTCCGCAAGCACGAAAGCCGGCAATCCATTCGCCAAGCGACCCACCGATGACCCGCACTCCGCAGCCCGGTCCCACGTGCTAGTGTCCTGAGTCAGAGATTCGTTTGCAAAGTCTCTCGACCTTACCGAGGATGAGATCGGCGTCGGCAGTCCATACGAACGGCTTCGGATCAAGATTGCGTTGCTGGAGATAGGCGAGCATCGCCTGTTCGAGTTGGCGGACACTCGTGTGACTACCGCGCCGAACGCAACGCTCCGTCAGTTCAGCGAACAAGCGCTCGACGAGATTCAGCCAACTGCCGCTCGTTGGCGTGAAGTGCACGTGATACCGGGGGTGCCGCGCAAACCAATTCCGCACGCGACTGACTTTATGCGTGCCATAGTTGTCCATCACGAGATGAACGTCCGTTTCGCCCGGAATGGCCGCGTCAATCTCGCCTAAGAATTTCAGGAAATCCTGATGGCGATGGCGACGATGGCACTTCGCGATGGCAGCGCCGGTGGCCACATCAAGAGCCGCGAACAGAGAGGTCACTCCGTGACGCTCGTAATCGTGGGACTGCCGGGCAGGCACCCCAGGGCCCAATGGCATAATCGGTTGCGTACGGTTCAGGGCCTGCACTTGGCTCTTTTCGTCGACGCACAGCACCATCGCATGGTCGGGTGGGTTCATGTACAGCCCTACAATGTCGCGCACCTTCTCTACGAACTGCGGGTCTTTAGAGAGCTTGAAGTTCTCCACTCGGTGCGGCTGCAGTCCAAACGCATGCCAGATCCGCACAATCGCGGTTTGCGATAGACCGGTTTTCTCCGCCATTAACCGACTGCTCCAGTGCGTGCTGTTGGCCGGCATGGATTCCAGCGTCCGGATCACGACGTCTTCGACCCGCGCGTCGGTGATGGTGCGGGGCGCTCCCGGTCGTGGTTCGTCCAGTAATCCTTCGAGGCGGTCCACGCGAAACCGTTCGCGCCATTTGCAGACAGTCGCGCCCGTAATGTGGAGACGCTTGGCGACAGCGGCATTG
>DASZPB010000014.1:0-42609 GCA_035550475.1 Bryobacteraceae bacterium
AACAATCGAAACAACTCGGCAGGCGCCAACTGCCGGTAGAGGCCGAACAAAGCAGACGAGTCAACGTGAGCCATAGCCAAAACATAACTCCAATAGAATGTTTTAGCTGGGTCGAGCCGAAGCAAAACTAAGTGGCATTACCCTCTCAAGCCTGCCCCACCTGCCAATAAACCGCATAGCGCCGATCAAACAGCCCGTTAAGCGGAATCAGCGTGACATCCTCTTTCTGCCCCGTCGTGCGGAACGTCATCGGACCATCAGCGGGCTTGATCCAGCTACTGGGATCAGCGGACGTGGTCCGAAACGTGGGGATTTCTACCGGCGGTATGGGCGGCACCATGTTCTGGGCGGCTAGCGGGGAGCCGTTCTGCTCGACATTGGGCGCGCCTACGCGGAAATTCGGGCCGATAATGTGGGCTTCGGTCAGTCCATTGTTGCCGAGATCGCCGGCCAGCACGAGCGGGCCGTAGAGGAAGGCCTGCATCGTGGGATCGTCCGGCATGGTTTCTACGCGCAAATGGCTGGGGAGCACCATTTCAATTTTGTCGCCGGCCTTCCAGGCTCGATGGAGCGTCAGATAGCTGCCGGGCGCGGCCGAGGCGTCGAGCGGTTTGCCGTTTACTTTGACCGATGGCGCGGTGCGGAGCCAACCGGGGATGCGTAGGCGAATGGACATTGGTTCCGAGCGCGCGGCCGTCACCGTTAGCGTGACATCGGGGGATTCGGGATATTTCGTCTCCTGACGAAGCTGGAAGCCTTTTTCCTGCCAGTGCAACTCGGAGGGGATGAACAGGTTCACGAACAGACCGGCGTTGTCGCGCCAGTAGATGCTGTCGTTGAGCTTGGAGAACTCCTCGGTGGCCGTACCGGTGCAGCACCAGAAGGTCTGGTCCTCGGTGCCGAAGGTTTTCCAAACGCCGGGCGTGAGCGAAAGGTAATACTGCGTCAGGCCGGAGTGCGGCCGGATGGTGCCGATGCGATGGTTGAGCAGGGTGCGCTCGTAGTAATCGAAGTAAGTTGGATCGGGATTCCAGCTATAGCGGTGGCGCGCGAGCTTCAACATGTTATAGGCGCAGCAGCACTCGCAGGTATTGGTGCTGAGCTTGAGCTCGGCGGCCAGCCGGTGCGGCGGCGCGAGCCAGGCTTCAGCGTTGCTGCTTCCCCCGGTGACGTAGGTGCGCGCGGTAGTCACCTCGTAGAAGAAATAATCGGCGACGTCGTGGAAACGATAATCGCGTGAAATTTCGTAGCGGCGCGCCGCGGCGATGGCCTGCGGAACGTGCGTATTCATGTGGAGGCCGCGGAGCTCGTCGAGGTGCACCGCCAGTGGGTTGATGAAACTCTTCTTCTGGTAACGATCGCCCACTTTGGCCCAACGGTCGTCATTGGTGGCGGCGGAGAGATTGTAGAGCGTCTCGGCGATGCCGCCGAATTCGATGGTGAGGATCTCCTGCATGTGAGCTTCGGGTTTCGGCGCGGTCCATCCGTCGGCCCAGGCGGCCATGCCTTCGAGCACCTGCAATGCCTGGCGGTTGCCGGTGAGACGGTACATGTCGAACATGCCCGCCATGATTTTGTGGATGGTATAGAAGGGCGCCCAGACGCGCTCGCCTTTATCCAGCCGGTCCCACCAGGTGGTCGGGAAAGCGCTGAGATATTGGCCGCCGAGTTTCTGCTGGCACTTGGCAAGTTCGGCGACCAGGTAGTCGGCCTTGGACTTGGCTTCCGTGTCGCCATTGGCGGCGAGCTGGGCGCTGGCGGAGAGGTAGTGGCCCATGAAGTGGCCGCGAAGCTCGCTCGAGCGCTGGCCGTTCTCGGGCTGCTCCCATCCGCCAAGCGGTTTGGCGGAGCCGGTGGGCAGGCCGGCATTCACGCGGAAGGTGTAGAGCAGCCGGTCGGCGGCGAGGCGCGCCATGTAGCCGCGATTCCATTCCTGGGCGTCGTGATAGACGCTTCCGGGCAGCAGCCGCACCTGGGACATGGGGAAGGGCTCGGCTTGGAGTGCGGCATCGTGGCGGCGAAATTCGATGGGGCCTTCGAAGGGCGGCGTGTCGGGCACCAGCGGGCGGCGGAAGCTGCCGGGTGCGGCTCGATTGGGTAGGGTTTGCGCAGCGGCGGTGGATGCGGCCAGGGCGGTTACGAATGTTCGACGGTTCATCATGACTCCTGAGATAGGCTTCACAGACTACAAAAGGTCGGTAGCCTGAGCACTCCTTATCAGAACTGCACGCGAAGGCCGAGTTGGATCAGCCGGGGCGTGTTAGTGGAAACCGACTTCCCAAAATTAATGTTAGCCAAGTCCATGATGGGATCGGCCAGGTTCACGCGGTTAAAAGCGTTGAAAGCGTCGGCTTGGATGCGGACGCCGATGCGCTCGGTAGCTTTGAAGTTTTTGGCCAGCGAAAGGTCCGTTTGCGCGAAGCCCGGGCCGCGGAACGTGTTGCGGCCCAGATTGCCATTCGTGCCGGGAGCGGGCTTGGGAAAGGCCGAAGCCGGAAAGAGGCCGGTCAGGTAATTCGACCGGGTAAAACCGCTGGTAACGAGGCCGGCTGCCGGAGCATTGGGCCGATCATTATTGGTGCCATCGGCATTGAAATCGCCGGTGGGGTAGGCGGCGGTGTTCACTACGCTCAGTGCATCGCCCTTTTCCAGGATGGCGAATCCAGAGATCGTCCAGCCGCCGAGGAGTTTCCCGCTCAGTTCCGAGTTGCGGAAGACCGGAAGTTCCCAGACGCCCACCAGGCTCAGGCGCTGCGGTACATCGAAACCCGCGACGGCGCGTTCAGCGCTGCGGTTGGACGCATCCTGCCAGGCGGTGACGGACACGCCGACGTCGGTGTCATCGATCGCCTTACTGAAGGTGTACGCGCCCTGCAGCGTGAAGCCCTGGCGGAACTGGCGCTTGATCTGGATGGTGCCGCCTTCATAGAAGGAATTGGAAGTGGATTGAACCAGGTTGATGGCCGAGAAGGCGGGATTGAATCCGTGAAACTGACCGCTCAAGAGATCGCCCGCGAACCGGTTCACATTGACGGCGTTGAGCAGATGATGGCCCGCCGTGCCGATGTAGTTGGCGTCGAGCAGGATGCCATGGCCGAGGTCTCTTTGAATGCCGAAAAACCAGTTGTGGACCATCGGGCTGACCAGGTTGGGATCGACGGCAGTAAGTGAGACGCGCGCGCCTTTGATGCCGTTCTGCGCATTCAGACCGACTTGCAAAGACGGATCGACCGGATAGCCGAAGAAGGGCTGCGACGGATCGCCGAGCGAGTAAGTGAACGACGGCGTGCCGAGTAAGTAACCCACGGTGGCCGTGGCGCGCAGCGGCGGATTCGTGCGGTAGGTTTCGGCGGGCAGCGTGGGGATGCGGTCGTAAGAGATGCCGTAGCCGGCACGGACCACCGTCTTGGCATTTCCGCGGACGTCCCATGCCAGGCCCAAGCGTGGACCGAAGTTCTTATTATCCGGGGGATAGAACTGGTCGACGAAATCCACTTTGGCCGAAGCGAGGCGCGACCCGAAATTGTCGCCGCTGCCGAAGATGAGGTTGCGTAGCGTGTCTTCCTTATCGTGCATCGTGCCGTAATTTTCATAGCGGAGGCCGAGGTTCACGGTGAGGTTGCGCTTTACTTTCCAGTCATCGTTGACGAACAGGGCCCATTCGGTGAAGCGTAGCTGGCTGTACACGGTGCCTGGCGTGCCCGTGCGCGGATCCACCATGCGAACCATTTGCAGCGGCGAATCGGTGACGAAGGTCAGGATATTCGCGAAATCGTATTCGGGGATGTAGTTGGGCGTGTTGCGGGCCGCGCCATACTCGCGGCGCAGCTCACCCCCGAGCTTGATGGCGTGATTGGATTTGATCCAGGAGAAGACGTCCTTGAAGTTGTAACTGGTCTGCGACCATCCGCGCGGCCAGTTACCAAGCTGGCGCATGCTGATGCCGGATATGACGATTTGGGGAATGCCGAGGAACTGAGGAGTATCCGGGGTGCCCAGGAGCCGGCTCACTCCGGCCCGCAGCTCGTTGAGCTTGGTGGGGCCGAAGATGTGAGTGTGATTCAGGTTGAGGAACTCCGTGAGCTCGGTGAGGGGCAGGTTAAAAGCGGGACGGATGGTGCCGTTGATGGTGTAGTTCCAGGTGCGCAGGACATTGCCATAGAGCCGATCCTTGCCGGGCCGCAGCTCATGATCGATTCGCGTGCTGAACTGGTTGCCGTTGCGAAGGTATTGGGGAATGAAAGTGGCGCTGCCGACATCGGGAATGCCGTCGGGCGGACCAATGGTATTGGGGCCGCTGGCGGGGCTGCCGAGATCGCGAATGTTGGAAGTGGGGTACACGATCGGCTCGAACTGCTGGAAGAATTGGGCGGCAATCGAATTGGGACGCGTCTGGACAACGTAGTCGCGTAGTTGGGGCGTTTCCACGACCACGGTTTGGGAGCGTCCGCCAGATTGGCGCAATCCTTCATAGCTGGCGAAGAAGAAAGTTCGGTTGCGGATCAGCGGGCCGCCGAAGGTTCCGCCGAAGAGATTGCGGCGGAAGCCGGGCGTTTTCGCCTCAAACTCGTTGTGCGCGGCGAGGCGGTTGTTTTGGTTGTAAAAGTGAGCGGTGCCGTGGAAATCGTTGGTGCCGGATTTGGAGATCATCTGGATCTGCGCACCGGTGTCGCGGCCATCCACGGCTGAGAAATTATTGGAGACGACGCGGACCTCTTCGATGGCGTCGGGGTTGGGCACGATGTTGGTGACGCCGGGGCGAGCTTCGCTGTTGACGCTGGTGTCGTCGAGGGTGAAGTTGTTGCCTTCGTAGCGCTGGCCGCTGGCGTATATGCTGGGCGCGGTTTCGCCGGCAAAGGAGTCGCCGGGGCTTCCCGTGCCGTAGCCTGCCGAGAGGCCGCGGCCGGTCATTCCGGGTTCGAGCGCGAGGAGGTTGAGCAGGTTGCGGGTATTGAGCGGCATTTCGCGCAACTGGCGGCTATCGATCTGCCCAGAGACGCGGCCCTGCTCGGTCTCCACCACCGGAGCGGCCGCGGCCACCGTGACCTTTTCAGAGACAGCGCCCAGTTTGAGAGCGAAATCCATGCGCGCAGTCTGGTTGGTGGCGAGCGTAATGGAGGTTCCCTCGGCGGTTTCGAAGCCGACCTTCTCGACTGTGACGCGGTATTCGCCGGGGGCAAGGCTGAGAACGCGGTAGAGGCCGTCGGTGGATGTAGACGCTTGCCGGACGACGCCGGTAGTGACGTTGACAACCCGGACGATTGCATCGGGCACAACGGCTTGCGAAGCATCGATAACCACGCCCTGGATCGCGCTGTTGAACTGGGCCCATGCAGTTCCGCAAGCCGCAGCGAGAAATGAAGCCGCAAAAAGCGCACTGGTACGCATCATGGCGCCTCCTTAGGGACAGAGCATATGCTCGGGTGAAAGCGCTGTCAAGACGGAATGGAGCGGCCCTTGAGCCCGCGTGTGAGCTTGGGAACAGTGAAGCCCAGGGACAGGGGGAAGCCCTGGTACAACCTGGGATGCGGCTCTCGTGGCGTGACTATCTGGAGAATTCTATATTATTACAGTGTAGATTCGGGACCACAATGCACAGGTGTAGTAACACGCCGCTATGGAGGCGCTTCGCCGTGTGGAAAATGGCTGCTGTACACATGCTCGCACTCGGTGTAGTCTTGGCCCAGCAATCGCCAGTGTACCGGTTCGAAGTGGCCTCGGTTCGAGCCTCCCAGATGCGCCCTAGCCAGGTCTCTCCCCAACATTTGGGGCTTCATGTCGATGGCGGCCGCTTGGAGATCGGGCTGGGTACGATGCTCTTGTTCCTCGAATTGGCGTACAAGGCTGATCCCAGCGAAATCTCCGGCCCCGCCTGGATGGCTTCCGAGCGATACGACATCGTGGCCAAATTACCAGATGGCACGTCAAAGGAACAGATTTCCCAGATGCTCCAGAGCTTGCTAGCGGAGCGCTTTAAACTCCAGGCCCATCAGGAATCTAAGATGGAATCCGGATACGCGTTACTGATTGGACCAGACGGGCCCAAGCTGAAGGAGTCCTCGCCTGATGGCGGTATGACAGCGAATCCGCTTTCGGGTGGGGGCGGCCACCGCTCAGTTGTGGAAGTAATAAAAAGCCCAGACGGCCTCCGGACCTACTCCGTTCTGAATGGCCATATGACCCTTGAAGCCGAAAAGATATCTATGTCCGAGCTGGCGTCGGATCTCATGCTATATCTAGGACGTCCCGTGATCGACATAACGGGTTTGAAAGGTTACTTTCAGGTGACGCTGGATGTGCCTGGCCTTCCCAACGCCACAATGCGAGGACTACGCGGGATATCTGGAGATGGTCCTCTGTCAACCTCATCAGGAGATGCGTCAGATCCCGACAATGCCTCAATTATCTCGTCTGTCCGAAGGCTTGGTTTAAAGCTGGAGAAGCGCAAAGTTGCGGTAGATCGGCTAGTCGTGGACCATATCGAGCGCGTTCCGACGGACAACTGAAGTTATCGAGACTAGGTGATGGTCATAAGGTTCTTGCGGAGCTTGCACGGCGCATACATGCATAGGCGGTATTCAGGCTTTCGCTTTCCGGCGGGTTTGCGCTTCTTGGCGGGCAGTGCTTTTTGCGCGGCGTCACGGGCCGCGCTCCGTACTCCAAACGGCTTTGCAGAAAATCGTCGTGAGCCTGAAGGGGATCAGGTAACGCTTGCCGACTTTGGTGCGCGGGAAGTAGCCGAGGCGCACCCCTCTTCTCATCGTGTCGAGCGCAACATGGAGCTTTCGCGCGGCGTCTTCGAGGATAAGCCAGTCTTCTGCGGCCCTGCTCGATGGTGCCGTTTCTCCTTTAACCGGTTGCAAATGAATGACTTAAATGCGTTGCTAGATGGTGTGTGTATGGATAGTACTCACTTGCGGATGTTCACACAAACAATAGTTTGCACCGCGATTGCCCTGACCGGCGTGAAATTCCAGCGCGGCCCGAAGTATCATTAAAATCCATGAGATCTATTGCGTTGTTTGTCCGGGCGGCTGCCCTGACCGTGGCCGCTTTTTCTGTTTCCGCCTACGCTCAACAGGCGCGAGGCATGTCAAGTTCCGCCGCTCCCGCTACTGCTGCCGCCACTGACGATTTCACGGCAGGCGGCATGAAGTTTCACAAGGTGCCCGGAACCGGGCAGTACGGAGGCCCAGCCGTCTACCAGGTCGTCGATATCGCCTCGTCGAACCCAGCGGGCCAACTGATGGTTCGCGCCGACGGTACCAAGACCACGATGTCTTATCCCGGCTTTGATAAGTCAAAAATCGAAGCAGCGTTTGACGGCCATGCAAACGGCGGCGGTGCGGCGGCGGGAGAGATTGCCAGTACGGATAAAGCGGACCCTCGGAGCGCTGCTCCGTCAACCGGCTTCGATGCGGCGACAAAAACGGTCACGCTGTCGGACGGACGAACCGTGACCTTCACCGATGATAAGCACGCCGAAGTTAAGATGCGGGCCGCTACTGGAACTCAGGTTTATGAGCTGGAGTACCACAAGGGCGGCGCGGGCGGCATCTTCAAAACATGGGCCGACGCGGGGCAACACAAGGTCGGCGGTTCGGCAGGCGGAAGTGGCGTAACGATTTCCATGGCCGCCGCGAATGGCATGCCGGGAGGACTACTCTATGACACCGCCCGTGGTGTGAACATGGGGTCGCAGGTCGAGAGGGTCAAGCCGATCATTTCCACGGTCCGCGAAGCTGCGAATGTCGCCAGCGCGAACGGCGCTCCCAAACTGGCCCAATCAACCGTTATCAAGAGCCTGCTGAGCAACAATCTCGGGCTGTGAAGAAGGGGCGTATTATGATTTTCGATCTCGTTTCTCGTCAGAACCAGCTTGAGGCACACCGGAAAACCGGCGGAGTCGTAGCGCATCCTCCTTTTCAGCTTTTAAGGTTGCCCAACGGTCTTCCAATGACTACGCCGTGGACGGTGTGTGCGGTGGGCCGAGCGGCAGAGCCGCCGAAATTTTCGCTTTTTGATTTTCGGCCACCGGCAAAGCGCAAGGCCCAGACGACGATAGTACCCGTGTCGTGGATGGCTCAGTGATGGGTCCACGGCACCGCGACTACTGGCGTTGCGGTGCGCTATACGCCAAATCAGTAGGAGGCGCTGATACGCGTCCAGGAAGACGGCGAGTTGGAGATGGACGATTTGTTGGCGAAGTCTCCCATTTATCTTGCGCCCTCCGCTCGTGTGCGGAGGGACTACTCAATTTTCTGTCGGCACCTTATCAGCGTGATCTATAACGAATATATCCACTGGCACATCCTTCACTTTCTTCAGTCTAAGACCGAGCTGCCGCTCTACTGCTGAAAATAAAGACGGCGCTGAGCCTTGCTCAGCATCGCGTGCGGCGCTGGCCTCTGGTAAGCCCGAACCTCCTGTGATCAGGTGATGCGGCGGCATGGAGAACTCCACATGTATATCCCATAGTCCCGCTAGACCCGTTGCATCGGTAACAATAGGATAACCGATATAGCTACTGATCGAGCTCGCAAACGAGCGCATATCCCCCCTGAACGTGAGTTTAAGAGACCCAGAGGAAGTCAGGAAGAGCTTCTCGCCTGCCTTCTGGCTTGGTGGAAGGCGGATAAAGCCAGCTTCGTCAAAAATGGCAGCAGTCAGTTTTTCCGGCGCAGGCATTGTATTGGGATTGTCTGCTGTACGGGAACTGTTTTTAGTTGTCGCGTGACGAGGGAACTTGGGCCCTCCTGGCAGGGTCACGAGTTCGTAGGCTGTGTGAGCCTTACTCACAGAATGGAACGAAATGCGGAAGCGCTCTACAAGAAGGTTTCGAAGCATGCCGCAATACTGCTCCCTGGTTGTAGCGGCAGGCATGATCGCGATCACGTCAAACCCGTGAGCCATGTAATCGTCCATCCAACCTGGAGCAACAATACGGCTGACACCGTAGGCCGTCGCAAACAAATGTGTAAGCGAAAACCGCTGAATCCAGACCCGGCCTGGATCTCCGCTGCCTGGCCCTCCACTGATCCCCATTCGGGGATTCGGGCCAAGCGGCCCGGACGGCTTAACTGAGGCGGCATCAAATTCGAGACTGGAAGCCGCTGGGGAAACGACGCGGCAGCCTCTTGACACTTCATTTGGTGCAGCAGACTGCGGGGCCTGAGCAAAGGCCAGACCGCTAATCACGACGAGAATCAGCTCTGGTCGCACGGATGTTCCTTCTTTCGAAAAGGTGGCACGTAAAACAGAGACAAGCTTAATTATCTACCGTGTGGGGGAAACCTGGCGGAATGTTTTCGAAAGTTTCTCCATCCCTCATACACCTCTCGACTATGGCTCTTGGCCCGCGTGGTGGCGGCGAATGTGCCGCATCCCGTCACCCAGCGCGGCAACGCTCGCCGCGCGGTGTTCGAAAATCATACCAACCGCTTAGTCTATCTCGAACTTCTGCACGCTTACTCGCGGCTGCACTAACTCTTCGCGCTCGGCTTCTGCCGGCATGCCGACACCGAGTTATGGGGCACGACCTGGAATGCGCTCTTGTGGCGTGACTATCTGCGGCCCATCGAGTTGGAAATCGGATGCCGACGCGCGCTAGCACGCACACTGGAGACGGCCGCCCGATTCTCACGTCCCAGGTGACAGATCGGAGACGCGACCGTGGCCGGCGGAATCCTCGACGGGCTGCTCCACAACGCGCGCCGTATCGAGTCGAAAAGGAATCGATACGGAAGACAAAGTTGCATCATTCTTCGGATCTGGGTGTAGATGCTTTCGCGTCACCCTCGGGCTTCCTCCTTCAGCCTCTCTAACCCTTTGCACTAAATCTCTCGCGGGAGAGCCCTGGGTTGTCTTTATGTTCACAGGTAATCCACTTCGAAGCCTTCGGAGCCGTCGATTGTCGAGTGAATGGTTGTTCGTGTGCTAGCTCATCGGCCAAGGAGGACACATGGGGACTCATATAACATCCGCAGACTATGGTGGAACGCACGAAGAGTGGTCCTCCGGAGTTTCCTTCTGATTGCTCCCGGCTCATGGACGGCTTATGAATACTGTAGTGCGGAGGTAGCCTCGTATGAAGATTGCGGCCACGATTCTCATCGTGATTGGCATTGGAATCGTAATTTGGGGTGCGTTTGGATTCAAGACGCGCGAAAAGGTTCTCGATGTCGGTCCCGTTCACGCCTACAAAGACGAAACGCATACGGTTCCTTACGGCATCGTTGCCGGTGCCGTACTTGCCCTGGGCGGCGTCGTTTTACTTGTCAAGGGGAAGTCTTAGTGAAGGATGCCATACCAATAGATCCGCAAGAAACGGAGAGCCGTGCAGAGTCTGTGGGGACCGGCAATTTGAGACCTGTTATTCCTGGCGCACAATATTTTTGACCATCGGAGGAATGGCCCCAAGTGGCGGCCTCCGCGACAGACGTCTGCTATGACGCACGTGGGTCCAGAGGGTCAGGCTGGCGCGTGGTGCTTCCGTTGATTCTTCGTACGTTCTCTCCATCGCCTTACTGAGAAAGCGTCCTGTCTCTTTCCATCTGAAGCGGAACTGTCTTACCGTTGATCGTTCGACTTGGCTTTGGCGCTGAAAGTGCTAACTACGTTTGCAGGATTTTATCTGCCAAGGAGGAACCATCACGCAATGAAGGACAGCACAAAAGACAACGTCAAAGGCAAAGCCCACGAAGTGAAGGGCACGGCAAAGAAGAAGCTTGGGCGTGCCGCAAAAAATCCTGAATTGAAAGAGGAAGGCCAGGCCGAACGATTCGCTGGCAAGGTTCAGAAGAACGTCGGCGATATTGAAAGGTTGTGGAGAAGTAAGGTCGCCAAAGGGCTTCTGGCAATGACTTATGTTACTTCTAATCATTATCATCATTCTGATACTGGGTTCTGGAGGCGGTTACTATGGCTACGGCCGCTGGGGATACGGTGGCGGGGCTGGCGTCGGTCTCGGCACAATAGTGATCATCCTTCTGCTGGCTTATCTTTTGGGAGCCTTTCGTTAACGGAAAGGACCTCTCGACGCAGTTGAGGACGCCCCGGGATAGACGAAACGTTTCGAGAGTTTCCCCATCCTTCATAGGCCTCTCGATTATGACTCGTTTGCCGCGAGATGGCGACGGATATGCCGCATCACATCACCCGGCGCCGCAACGCTCGCCGCACGGTGTTTTAGGCCGCAGGCCGGCTTTCCGGCCAGCCCAGGTGACCAAGCCAAGAGTCGTCACCTTAGTCAGCAATCTCACCAAGCACGAAGATCCGCAGCACCGCGTTCACCAATCCACCAAAGTAGTTCAACCTTTACCCTCAATGCATTGGGCCAGCGGCTCCCGCAGTCTCTTTCCCATACCCTGCTATCTTCTAATCAGAAGGCGGTCGCACACCCCGGCCGCCTTCGACGATTTTCATGTTGGCCAACATGCGTCGCATTTGTGGTGGTGCTGGACCCCTGGAGTCCGTGAACGGCTCGCGGCAGTCAACTATAGGTATGGCGTCGACAGGGGACCTTGGAAACTGGTTTCCAAATCCTGCGGTGGTGAGGAAATAGCGCTGATTGTTCCCCCACTGCGTTCCAGAGAGCTGAACCGTCAAATCGAGAGTATAAAAGTAACGCCATCCAGCGATTCCTCTGACTTCGAAGACGCAGCTCAAACCATTGGCGGCCGGAACCGCACGGCGAAAAGTCCGCGTAGCCCCGGCCGCCGCGACGTTCTTTCTGTTCCTCTATCCCTCTTCACAGCCGTAGTGTGCCCAGACTCATACTGCCGAATTCCGTAAGATAGCCGGGAGTTACTTTCTGTGCCGGGCCTTCGTTCGGCGAACGCCGAGGGCACGCTGCTCTTCTTCGCTCAGCGGTCTCCATTTGCCGATCGGCAGATCGCCGATCCGGATTGGGCCGATGGCTATTCGAACGAGCTTCAGTACTTTGCTGCCGACGGCCTCGATCATGCGGCGCACCTGCCGGTTTCGACCTTCCGTGATGACCATTTCCAGGAACGTGTACTTCTCGCTTTCCCGGAGCCGCTTCACTTCGGCCGGCCGAGTTGGCCCGTCGGCTAACTGGATTCCCGTCCGCAGTTGCTCGATCTGTTCGTCACTCAGGCGTGTGGAGGTCTTCACCTGGTAAGTCTTCGGCACGTGGTGATCGGGGTTGGTCACATGCTCGGCAAGATCCGTGTCATTCGTTAGTAGAAGCAGGCCGCTGGTATCGAGATCCAGCCGGCCCACAGGAGAAACCCACGTGCCAACGCCGCGGATCAAATCGTAAACGGTGGGGCGCTTTTGCGGATCGCGGTAAGTAGTGAGATATCCTCTCGGTTTGTAAAGCAGAATGTAAGTTCGGGAGGCCGCGCGCAGCGGCTGATCATCCACCTGGATACGGTCGCGAGCCGGGTCCGCCCAGTGGTCGGGGTCGCGAATGATCTTACCGTTCACGCGCACTCGGCCGCCGGAAATCCAGGCGCGCGCATCGGTGCGGGATGCAAAACCAGCCTTTGAAATCAGACGTTCGAGCGTTTTGAGGGGGCGCGCGGAAGGTGGGCGCGATGAGGTGGGTTTACGCAAGCTTCACCAGTTCCGATGTTACAGTATCAGTGGGGTCGATCTGGCACCGGAGACCATTCTGATTCGTGGCGCGCGCCAGTTGCTAACACTGCGTGGTCCTAAGGAACCCCGGCGCGGCGCTGCGCTTCAGGAACTCGGCATCATCCACGATGGCTCGCTGCTGATTCGGGGAGGCGTGCTGCAGGAAGTGGGGCCCACGCGCCGGGTCGAGAATCTCGCCGAGGCGCGGGACGCCGTCGAGATCAATGCCGCGGGCCGGGTGGTCATGCCCGGCTTTGTGGACAGCCACACGCACTTGGTATTTCCGCTGCCGGGTTCGCCGGAAGATCCGGAGACAGGCGGCGCCTCGGCGGTGCGCGCGAGCACGGGCAAACGGCTGGAGAGCCGGGCGCGGCCTCATCTGGAGGCGATGGCGCGGCACGGCACGACCACGGTGGAAGTGAAGACGGGCTGCGGCCCGGACGAAGCTGCCGAAACGAAGCTGCTGCGCGTGCTGGGAGAGCTCAAGCGCGATTCCCTCGATTTGCACGCGACGGTGTTCTTCCGGCTCCCGGCGCCGGATCTGCGGGGTGGAGAATTCCTGCGGGAAGCGGTGCAGTGGTTTTGCGGCGAGTTTCTGCCGAAGGTGCGGAAACGGCGGCTGGCGCGCATTGTCGATCTGGCATGGGACGACGACAGCGAAGGGCGCGGCGAAGCGCTCTGCCGATGTCTGGCGGCGGCTCGCAGCCTGGGGTTCTCGTGCAAGATCCATGCGGCGGGAACGTCCACCCATTCGGCCATCGAGGCGGCGATCCATTATGGAGCGATCAGCATCGATCACCTCGAACATGCTCCGCTCGCCAGCGCCGCCATGCTGGCCCAGGCCCCGGCCGTGACCACGCTGCTGCCGGGCACAACTCTGCTCAGCGGCGGGCCGGACGCGCCGGCGCGCGCTTTCGTGGATGCCGGAGCCGCGCCGGCCTTGGCGACCAACTTCAACCCATTTCTGAATCCGATGTTGAATATGCAAACCGCGGTGTCGCTGGCTTGCCTGCGGATGGGGCTGACGGCGGCGGAAGCGATTTCAGCGGCGACGATCAACGGTGCTTATGCGCTAGGCCACGCCGCGAAGACCGCCTCGCTCGAGTTCGGCAAGTCGGCCGACTTGGTGATTCTGAATATTCCGGACTATCGGGAAATTGCGGGCCATTTGGGCGTGAACCTGGTCCACTTGACGATGCGGCGCGGGCAGGTGATCTATAAGGAAGGCGAAGTCGCGCCGCGTTCGGCTCACGATGCCCGGCGCACCTGGTGACCGAGGAATTCGGCCGCCGATTCTGGTAGTCTCCACAAATGACCGATCTCCAAAGACGCACGATCCAAGCCATAGTGAACGTGTTTGAAACCGGCCGGATTCAGGGCCGTTATGACGCGATCACGCTGTTGGTGGGAGACCCTGGCCACCTGACATACGGCCGCAGCCAGACCACACTGGCGAGTGGAAATCTTTATCTGCTCATCAAAGCCTACTGCGACGCGCCGAACGCGCAGTTTGCGGCGCAGTTCGCGCCATTCCTGGACCGCCTGCGAAATCGCGATATGTCGCTTGACACCGATCTGACACTGCGCGCTGTGCTTCGCGAAGCCGGGTCTGACGCGGTGATGGAAGCGACGCAGGATGCCTTCTTCGAGCGCGCGTATTTCGTTCCCTCGTGCAATGCCGCCGCGGCTGCGCAAATCACAAGCGGGCTCGGACAAGCGGTTGTGTACGACAGTTTCATTCAGGGCGGCTGGCGCACGGTGCAGCAGATGGTGACTGGCCAGGCCGGAGCGATCGGCAACGGCACGGGCGAACAGGATTGGGTGACGCGCTACGTGAATGCGCGGCGCTCATGGCTGCTCTCGCTGCGGCCGCCATTGCCCTCGACCGTCTACCGCATGGATTCCTTCAGCGGTCTTATTACACAGAACAAGTGGCAACTGGAATTGCCGCTCAGCGTGCACGGCGTCGCGATTACGGAAGCGGCGCTGGCGCCGGGAGCTTCCGTGGCGGTGCGCGCTTCGGTGGATGGGAACCATGCGCGCATCCTCGATTTGGAGACACCGAATCTGACGGGCGGTGACGTCACAGCGCTGCAACAGGCGCTTGGTGCTCGCGGATTTCCGGTTACGGTGAATGGCATTTTCAGCGCCGCCACCGACGCGCGTGTCCGCGAGTTTCAACGCTCTTGCGGGCTGGTGGCGGATGGCGTGGTGGGGCCGCAGACTCGCGGGGCATTGGGGATAGATTAGGAGCGATTGAGGGACGAAGTAGGGAGCGGCATTTCAGAGCAGTGGAACGCCAGAGGGATCGTTTACCGGGCGCAGCAACTTTTCTGGAAAAGATATCTGATGCCGGGTGTCACGGTCGATACGCACACAATCCTCTGATTCCTATCCGGTGATCCCGGACTTTCGACCAAAGCGCTCGCTTCAAAGGTTCGACGCGGCAGCCGTGTTTGCCTGCGGCTCCAGCATCGAATGGAAAAGTGCTCGCTGCTTCTCGCCTAGCGCTTTCCAATCGAAATTACGGACGGCGTGTTGATAGGCGGCCTCTGCCATATCGCGGCGGCGCGTTGCGTCGTTGACCAGAGTCGCGATGCCGGCGGCGAAGGCTTCACGCGTATCGGCCACCCACACGCTGTGGCCATGCACGAGGCTCAGGCCCGCGCATCCCGAAGAGGTCGAAATGACTGCGCGCTGCATCGCCATGGCCTCAAGCACTTTCACGTTGGTTCCGGCGGACACCGTGGTTGGCACAATTACGAGGTTGGTTTCGAGATAGAGTGGGCGAACGTCGGCAACGAACCCCAGCAGTTCGATGCGCTCATCAGGGAGCGGCTCAGGAGTGCCGGCGAAGTCACGCCAGTAGGCGAGATGATCCGCACCGCATACGACGGTCAACCTCATGCGCGGAAACTGGCCGCGCAGTAATGGCCATACCTGCTCCGTGAAGAAGCGGTAGGCGGCGACGTTCGGGAAATGGCGAAAAGAACCGATGAAGAGCAGCTTCTGGCCCCGCGGTTCCGGGCCGGAATGAAAGCGGTCGAGATCCACGCCGTTGCCGATGACGGTTGCGCGGACGGACGGGCCCAGCAGCTTCGCATCTTTTTCCGACATCACGACGACGCGGCGATACTGGCGGACGCTTTGCTCCTCCAGCCTGCGCCAGCGAAGGTAATCCCAGCGAGCGGCGAGCGTGCGCTCACGGCGGACAATCTGGCCGAACAGATCAAAGGTGACGTCATGCTCCACCAGGATGTCGCCACCATAGCCGGCGAGCTGGGTGTATTCCACTTGCAGCAATTCGAAGCCGAACGCGCGACGCTCTTCAATGATGGCCTGACGCATGGCAGCGGAACGGAACTCGCGGTCTTCGGGCGGCGCCAGTGACGACCAGCGCGGCTCACGGTAACGCGGCTTTTGTACGAGCACGACACGCGCGCAGAATTCAAGCACAGGTGCGGCCTCCGGTTCGACGCCGCCATCCGTGAAAGCGAACAGTTCGACATCGAACTCACGCGCGATTTCGCGGAGCAGGTGATAGATGCGCACGGCCCCGCCGTGAGCGAGCGGATAGGGAAAGTACGGCGAGAGCACGGCAACGCGGCGGCGCGCGGGTGAGCACGGGCGGCCCTCGAGAACGCGATAGCCACCCGGCGCGGAGGAGCGCTCGCGCCGCCAGGGCCACCAGCGCGGACGCAGATAGATGCGATCGAGCGGCACGCCGCGCCAGAACAGAAACGAAGCCAGGTTGAGGCGCAGATGGTGGCGCTCCAACCGCGAATTGTACGCCAGTATCTTGCGGGGCGCCATGCGATAGGCCGCGCGACGCAATGCATTCGACTTGCGCGTGAGCATCACGGGCGCCAAACCGATGCGCCGATGCTTGAGCTCCTTCCGAAGTTCGGGCCAGTTTTCCGCTGTAGCTACGAAGTGCGGGCGATCGGGAACGAGCCTGCCGACTTCTTCCGCCATTCGCCGGCATGATTCGGCATCGCCCGTGCAGAAGGTGACGACAACGGCTTCCGGCTCCTTACCGAGCAGGCCGAAGATCCACCGCTTGAGCCGCTGCTTCACTGGAAGGCGCGGAGATTCGATCACTGGAACTCGATCGTTGCCACCTCGCCGGTGGTTGCCAATTTGGGATTGGACTTGGGAAAATACTGAATGGAAACGCGCCGCGGCTGCTGCACACCGCAGCCGAGCGACATATCCCCCGTGCCTGTCATCACGATCTTGGAAGGATCGGGAATCAGCAGGCGAATCGTCTTGTGGTCATCGCCGGCGATGACGAGGCGGGTGCCAGTGCGGAGACAATCCACCTTTGACAGGCTGCCGGTCACATGGGCCGGAGCCTTGGATCCGCTCCACCACGGCACGACTTTGTCTTCGTTCACCGGCTTACTGTCGCTGTACTCCGATTCAAGCTGGTGCACGTGCGCGCGCGCCTCCTGCTTCAACGTATCGAGCTCGCGCGCGTCCGCATCGGCCTGCTGCTTTCGCGCGGTGTCCTCATAATCGAGGCGCTGCTTTTCAATGGCCATGCGGGCTTGGTGCATGCGTTCGCGCTCGGCCGGATCAGAGGCGGCTTGTTCGCCTGCCGTCCACGCTTTAGCGGCTTCAGTAAAATTGTGCTCCGCAAGATAACCTTCGGCGAGAGCTTTCCAATACGCGGCGTTGCGCGGGTTGCGCTGAGCCGCGTCCTTCCAATACATGAGACGCTTTTGCGGATCGGTCTCATGCTGCGCGAGTAATGCGAAAGGTTCATCGAGCTTCGAATTGATTCCGGCGGCGCGCAGCAACGCCTGCGTGGCCTTGGCGTGATCCGGCTCCAGTTTGGCGTATTCGATATAGCAGCGCGCGCTCTTACTGCCGGCGTCGATGGCGGCGGAAAAGTCGCGGTGTGCCTCGGACTGGTTATGGTCGCGGAGGGCCAGCAAGCCGAGACCTTCCCAAGACTCGGCGACCTTCACCTGATCGTGGATCAGAGCCTTGTATTCGGCGGCAGATTGTGCACCCGCGAGGAGGTCGGCGCGCGAGAGACGAACATCGGAGTCAGAGACCGCTTTCTCCCGGAAATCGCGTTCGGTGAGCGGACGGCTCGAAATGACGGCGAGTTGGAAGTTCCCGGCCGCGAGATGAGTCTTCGCCTGGGCCTCGATTTCAGCTGGCGATTTGCCGAAGGCGTTCTGATAAGCGGCGCTCTGGTCGACGCCCTGCCGCAGGTTATATAAGAGGACGCGCAAGCGGCCATAATATTGCGGGTCGGAAGCGAGCAGATGGACTCGGGCCCAATCGAGATCGGGGTTCGGTGGCGGCTCGCCGACTGTGATGTGGATGCCGGTGATCTGGAAGGTAGAAAACAGCTCGATCAATCCGTGCTCGAAGTGAGCGGGCATCCGCTTGGTGTTGGATTCGAGAAATAGACGCGTGAGCCCGGTGTAAACAGCCGAGGGTATGGGCGCATTGGCGGCAAGCGCGATCGCGTAACAATCGCGGCCTTCGGCCAGCGAGGTGGACGAGATCCAACCGCGGGCGTCTTTGAAGACGAGGACTCGGATGGGCACCGGGGTCTCGAGGTCGGGTTCGCCGATGATCTGGCCGAGCGCGTGACGGAACTCTTCGAAGCGAAGCAGAGTTCCCTGACCGGCATGAGCGCCGGCATCTGTGAGGACCACAAACGGTCCAGAGGTATAGAGGGCCCAGTGCCCACTCGCCGCGAGGAGCCACGGAATAAAAATCAGGGGCAACAACCGACGCATCGCGTTAGTTTCATTATCCCGCGCCGGGAAGGGCGGGGGAGGAGGCCGGCGTGAAATGGGCGAGGCAATGATTGGCTGTACGGGCGACTCGTGTCGTGGCAAAGCGTCGTAGCAAGGGGACAAACGACGGGACTGTTTTGGTAAAATAAAGACTCCGCAACGGCGCTATCGTCTAACGGTTAGGACGGAGCCCTCTCAAGGCTTAAATACGGGTTCGATTCCCGTTAGCGCTACCAATTGTATTAAAAGGCTCTACGCCAAAGGCGGGGGAGGGACAACACAGAGCCCATTGACAAAACCCGGCTCGTTTACTGGTCCATCTCCAGAGTCACGAACGCGTTTCGGCTCCGACTTACACGAAACATAGCTGCACTTTGAAACGGGCTTCCGTCCCTGAACAACGTTTCACTCCGCTTGACGCATTAGTATCGGTAAAGCGTCACGCGCTGGATGGTTGGCCCATCGGGACCGAATCGCAAGCCTTGGCCGGATTGGTCTTCGCCAGCCGCAGTGTCCAGATCGTACCGCAATTGAATCTCATCGCCGTTCAACATGCGTCCGGGAATCCAGCGGCCGTTGACGTAATTGCCTTCTTCGACGAGAGAAAGCCCGGCGACCGGTGGCCCGGGAGTATTCGGTGTGAACGTAACCTGCACGTTGCTTCCCGCGGCCAGATATTCGGCTGGTCCCAGAGGCAGAAACAGACCGTATCCCGAGGCGGACAATTGCTGTGGGCTCCTGCGATTGCCGCGCAGCTCGACATTCAACGTGTAATCGCCCATGCGGATCTTCCGCGACGAATGCTCGCGGTCGAGAACAACCGCCGCCACGGTGCCTTCCTGCTGATGCGCGGCAATCAGCGGCGCCAGTTGCGAAAGCACGTCGTACGCTTTGGGAATTGCGCCGCCGCCCGAATCGCCGCCCTGCTCGATACCGAAGGGAGAATAGCCGATCGCGCCTGCTTCTCCGAAGGCATAAAAGGCATTCGCCGCGCCGCGCTCGCCAGCGAAGGACTCGGGGATGAACAATGGATTGTTATTCCGGCTGTAGCGAGTCACCAGTTCCTGAAAATTCGGCAGATAGATATCCGGGCAGAGGATGTCGATATGCGGCGCGCCCGCCTGCCAGATGTCGTGCACGTGATCTTCGGCGCCGCCGCTCGGATAGTCGCCGGGCTTCTTATCCTGCGGCTGCACGATCCATGTGTTCACGTACATCGGCAGCGCATACTCTGCTTTGCCTGCCTCCGCCACGTGGTCGATATAGCGCGCATAGTGCCAGGCCATGAACGCTTCGTCCGCGGCTGTGCCTTTGCCGAAAACATCTTCCCAGGTTCCGGAAGTTTTGCCGCCCGCCGCATCCCATACCTTGCGCAACTCAGGCAGCAGATGCTCCTTGTTCTTCTGCATGTAGTCCATCAGTTCCTTGGGAACCGGCTTGGCGAACGCTTCGTTGGCGGCCGCCGAGCGATCGCGGGAATCGCCGAGCAGGCCGACTTCGTTTTCCACCTGGATCATGACGACGGTGTGCGTGGTCGAATCCACTGCGCGCACATGCCGCATGAGCGCCCGGAACGCGCGCGCATCGGCTTCCCAGTTCGCCGGAGCCAACGTGGAAAGCACTTGCTCGCTCTTGCCGCTCGCGATCCGCACCAGCGGGAATCGCTGCTGGTTGCTTTTCACCCAGGCGGGATCATAGCTCGAAATGCCGTTCTTCCAACTCCCGAACCACAGCAGCACGAGATGCAAATGATGAGCGCTGGCATCCTGCAATAAGCCATCCACCAGAGAGAAATCGAATTTACCCTCCTGCGGTTCAATGCTGTCCCAGGAAACCGTCGCCAGCACCGTATTCAGATTCATCTTCACCAGCTTGGGCCAGATGGGCTGCATATAAGCCATGCTGGAGGCGCTCGAATTATGCAACTCTCCCGCCAGCGCGAGGAATGGTTTCCCATCAACGATCAATTGCGTCACACGGCCGCGTTTTTCGAGGTGTGGATAGCTGGGAGCCGATTGCGCCAGCGCGGGGGCAAGAAGCGCCGGGCTGAAGGCGACCAGAACCGAGAGAACAGATTTCCGAAGGATAGGCATGCGTCTAAAATCGTGCGGCACTGCTTCCTCAGGTGTCAAGTCCGATTCCGCAGCCTACTTCCGGACAACCACGTGCGTCGCATAGTCGTAGGACACCAGCCGTATGCCCGATGCTTTGCAGCGCACAACCACCTGGTAGGATTCCGGAAAGCCTTGGATGCCTTCCTTCTGAAAGAGCTTCTTTAAATCGCTCATGCGGTCCGGCGAGCAGAAGAATTCCAGCGCCGCCTGTACGCCGGCGGACCCGGTGCCCGACACAATGATGGTGCGCTTCGACATGCCCATCGGGCCAGACGCAGGCATCACCGTCAACAGACCGTACAGCACAGAAGAAACCGGCGAGCCTACCGGCTGCGCCACAAACAAGTCATTCGCGCCGGGCGACTTGCGCTGATCGATCAAGGTGAACTGATTCGCCGCGTTGAAGCCGATGGTCAGCGGAACCGTCCGCAGCAACACGGTGGCTGCTGCGCTATCGACCGGTGTGCCGATCAGCAGCGCGTTGCGGTCGCGCAGGGCCGTGATGGGCGCTTCCGCCTCCGGCAGAATCTGATACGTGTTTCCAAACTCCGTGACGAGGTTGGTAAACCGGAATGCGCCCGCGATATCGCCCAACGGCACTGAAAGCTGCGCAGGTTCCATATACAGAAGCGACCCCTCGCTGAGCGGTGGGCGGCCCACGCGATACAGCGGATACACATCGGCCGGCACGGGATAGCGCAAGGAGTGCGGCGCGATGTGCGGCCGGATGAGCATGTGCAGATTGGTTGCGACGCAGATCAGAACGTCATTGTCGGCTTTTGCCAAAGGTCCCCAGGCTTCGGCGAGAATGGCGGGATGTGCGGGCCGCTCCATCCAGATGCCCAAAAGCACGCCCGCACCCAGCAAGAGGCCGCTCAGTACTGCCGCAAGAACCCACAGGCCCAGAGTTCGCGGCCCGGAGCGGGCCGGTTCCAGCAGCACGGGAATGGTTCGGGAAGGCGGCTCAACTTCACTGTTTTCCGGGTGGCGTGTGTAACTGGGAACATACCCGCCGCGCGGGATATCGATCCGCACGGCCGCGCCCGGCGACTCGGTCAAATAGTATTTCTCCAGACGCTGCCGCAATTCATAAGCGCGGTTTCGCACCGATGAATCGTCAGCGAGAGAGAAATCCTTGGGGCGTCCGAGCACCTCTACGGCAATCAGATATTCGCTGAGTTCACTGCCGCGGCCCGCGAGTTCTGCTTCACAAACGTAACGGAGAAACGCTCGCAATTGGGCCGAACGCGCAAAGGTGGCGCTATTCAGCACAGCGTCCAACGCATCACGTTTCTCGCTCTCTGAGATCGGTGATGGTGCCGTGATCATCGTGCCAACTGCTCATTATATTGCGTTCCAAACAGTTTGCAAGCGGTGAACGAACGTTCGAAAACTTGTAGCTCTGGCGCTGAGAGGCATAAGAATGGGTAGCTCGCTTTGGTGGCATTCAACTTACGAGTCGTTAGGGGGAATGTATCTTCAATATGCGAAAGAATTTTCTGACTGTCTTCGGCTTCGCGCTGGCCGCAAGCCTTGCGATTACTGCTCCTTTAATGGCGCAGGAATTTCGCGCTACGATTACCGGCACCGTTATCGATGACTCGGGCGCGGCCATCGCCGGGGCGCAGGTGGAAGTGCGCAATGCCGGCACATCCTTTGTTACTATGGCGCAGACGAATGAAGCAGGAGCCTACACCGTTCCGTTCCTTCTGCCCGGCACATACAAGGTGACAATCACGGCCAAAGGCTTCAAGCAATCCGTGCGGGAAGGTGTGGAACTGCACGCCGGTGACAAACTGCAGGTGGATGCCAAGCTCGAGGTAGGCGGCGCCACGGAGACCGTCACGGTTTCCGCCAATTCGGAACTGCTGCAAACCGCAACGGCAACGCTGGGGCAGGTAATCAACTCCGAGCAGGTGAAAGATCTGCCTTTGCTTGGCCGCAACCCCTTTATGCTCGCGACTCTTGCCACCGGCGTGAACTCCGGATTGTACAGCCAGAAGGTGAGCCAGTTCGGCCGCCCGTTTGACGGCGCCGCGGCGCAGATGTCGATGGGCGGGCTCGGCGGACAGTACCAGATTCTGCTGAACGGCATCCCCGACGCTCCGCCGGAGCGCGCCTCGGGCGCCATCTATGTCGGCTTTGTTCCTTCCCCGGAAGCAGTGGAAGAAGTGAACGTTCAGACGAACTTATATGACGCGCAGTACGGCCACACTTCAGGCGCGGTGATCAACACCGTGCTGAAGGGCGGCACCAACCGGCTGCATGGCACCGCGTATGAATTCTTCCGCAATGACGTCCTTAACGCCAACACGTTCGAATCGAACTACGCCCATACGCCGAAGGCCATCATGCGCTGGAATCAGCCGGGCTTTGAACTCGATGGGCCGGTTTACATCCCGAAAGTCTACAACGGCAAGAACAAGACGTTCTTCATGGTCTCCTGGGAATTGATCCGCAACAGCAACCCCACGCCGTTTGTCGGCACAGTGCCGACCGCGGAGGAGCGCAACGGAGATTTCTCGCACCTCGTTCAGTCCAATGGCCAGCCGATCCTGATCTATGATCCTTTGACCACGCAGTTGGTGAATGGACAATACGTCCGCCAGACATTTCCCGGCAATGTGATTCCGCCCGATCGGATCAGCCCTGTGGGCCAGGCGCTGATCGGCTATTATCCAGGGCCGAACGTGGCGGGAAACGCGGCTGGCTTCAACAACTACGTCAACAGCCCCAATTCTCAGACCGACAAATACAACTCGCTCTCCATCCGCGTCGATCACCAGATCAATGACCGTAACCGGCTCTCGGGCACGGTAGTCAACAACGTCCGCCATCAGAATTTCGGAACGGCCGGCTTCGATCCGGTGGCCAGTCCCGGTTACCTGCATTTCCGTAACAACCATGGAGGCAGCCTCGATTGGACGGATACGATCTCGCCCACGCTGGTAGCGGACGTTCGCTACGGAGTGATCTACCATCCCTTCCAGGTCGCCTACTTCGGTGATGGTTTCGACTTGAGCAAGCTGGGATTTCCGGCATCGTTCATCGCCCAGTTGCCGCACCAGACGTTTCCAGGAGTCAGCCTCTCCAACGGATACTCCGGCTTGCAAAACGCCGCCAGCCAGTTCAGCACCACTCTTACGCACTCGCTCGCCGGCACCATTAGCAAGAGTCTCAACCGGCATACCATCAAGTTCGGCGCGGAGTTCTTCGCCATGCGCGCCAACAATGACGTACCGGAGTCGAACGTAGGCGCGTTCAGCTTCTCTTCCGGCTTCACGCAGCAAAATGCGCAATCGGGCAGCGCAAGCGCAGGCAATCCGCTGGCGTCTATGCTGCTCGGATACCCGACCGGCGGCAGCGTCAACTACAATATCGCTTCGGCCTACCAGCAGCTTTACTATGGCGCTTTCGTACAGGACGATTGGCGCGTCAACTCCCGCCTGACCCTGAATCTGGGCCTGCGCTGGGATTATGAAGGTCCTATGAGCGAGCGCTACAACCGCCAGAACCGCGGCTTCGATTTCACTGCGACCAATCCGCTGCAAGCGCAAGTTTCCGGCCTCACGCTGCAGGGCGGATTACTTTTCACGGATTCCTCGCAGCCGCTGCCGTTCGTGCGCGACTCGAATAACTGGCAGCCGCGCATCGGTGTGGCGTATCGCGCATTTTCGCGAACCGTCATTCGCGGCGGCTTCGGCATCATGCATCCGCCAACATTCAACACGGGCGGCAGCACGGGCTTCAGCGTTTCCACCGGATACGTTGCTTCCACCGACGGCAATTTGACACCGGCCAATTCGCTGAGCAATCCGTTCCCGAGCGGAATCATTGTCCCGCCGGGACGGTCGCTGGGGCTCTCCACGCAGGTGGGTCAGAATATCGGATTTGCCGATCCCAGTCGCACGGTTCCCACGGTTTACCAGTATTCCTTGGGCATCGAGCAGCAGTTGCCCGGGCAGATTCTCGCCGAAATCGCCTTCGGCGGCAACTATGCGACGGGGCTGCCGGTTTCGCGGAACATCAACGCGCTGCCGTTCTCCGACTTTTCGCTTGGCAACACAGCGCTGCTGCAGCAAGTGCCCAATCCGATGGCCGGCCTGTTGCCCGGTTCGAGCCTCAATAATGCCACGATCCCCCTTCAGAACCTGTTGGTTCCTTATCCGGAGTTCGGCAGCATCAATGAATCCTCGCGGCCTTTGGGAAGCAGCTTGTACAACTCCATGCAAGTGAATGTGCAGAAGCGGCTCTCCGCCGGACTCCAGTTCCGCGCGAGCTTCACCTGGTCGAAGATCATGCAGGAAACGAGCTATCTCAACAACCAGGATGCCTGGACAGACCTGGCGCGCACGCAGAGCAATGAGCCAAACAAGATCTTCACCTTCAGCACGACTTATGCGCTGCCATTGTTCTCGCGCACGAAGGGTTTGGCTAAAGCGCTTTTGGGCGGCTGGTCGGCGAACGCAATTTTCCGCGTCTCCGCCGGCTATCTGGTGGGGGCTCCCGGCGGCGCGTACTCGAGCGGCGTCGATCCGAAGCTCTCGGGCAGCGAGCAATCCTACTCCCAATGGTTCAACACTTGCTCGCTGAACACTTCCGGCGTACGGCAGAACTGCGCCAGCGCGAGCCAACCGGTGGCGTTCATTCAACTGCCGCCCTATACGCTTGCCAGCCTCGGCCCGGTGCTGACCGGGATTCGTACCGAGCTTCCGCCGATCTGCGATTTCTCGCTCTTCAAGAGCTTCGCCATTCGCGAATCACTTAATGTACAACTGCGCGCGAATGCCTATAACATCGGCAACACGCCGCAGTTCAATGGACCGAACACGTCTTTCGGGTCTGCCAACTTCGGAGTCATCACGCTCCAGCAAGCCAACGATCCGCGAATTGTGGAACTCGCTCTCAAGGTGTCGTTTTAGCCTCGATCCCGGCCGCGGATTCACCCCTATTGCGGCCGGGAATTTTTCTTCGAAGCATGCCCTTCTTACGGTTGCCTTTTTTTCGCCCGAAATTGATGCTCCTGCTGGTGGTTCTTACGGCAGCAGTCTTCCCGGCGCTGGCAGTACAAAATTCAGACGCGCTCGAAGCAGGCTTTTCCAATCCGCCGCCCGAAGCGCGTCTGCGCTGCTATTGGTGGTGGCTTAACGGGAACACGAATGAAGCTACCATCAGCAGAGATCTGGAGCAGATGAAGGCCAAAGGCTACGGCGGCGCGATTCTCGTCGATGCGGGCGGCGCCGAGCAGGGCGGGAATCGCGCGGTCCCGGCTGGCCCCACGTTCGGTTCCGAGGCGTGGCGCAGGCTTTACCGGCACGCGCTCGAAGAAGCTGCGAGGCTTGGCCTCGAAATCAGCCTGAATATCCAGAGCGGCTGGAATCTCGGCGGGCCCACGGTGAAACCGGAGGAGGGGGCGAAGCTGCTGACATGGTCCCGCACGCTTGTGCATGGACCCGCGGCGTTCCATCAAGCGCTCGAACGTCCACCGGAGCGCAACGGATTTTATCGCGAGATCGCCGTGCTGGCCTATCCGCTGCATCACGGCGCGGCACTGCCCGGAACACCGGGCGCGCAACATCCGCGGCATCCAATCCGGCTTCTGCAAATCAAAGCGGCCTTCCTGGAATTCGGCCTTTCCGCTCCCCGGACCGAACCGGTACTTGAAGATTACCCGCCGGCGCCCAACGAAGAAGATGCCCGCGCCAGCGAAGTTCTGGATTTGAGCGCGGAGTCCCACGGAGGCGTGCTGACGTGGGAAGCGCCCGCGGGTGATTGGGAAATCCTTCGTATCGGCTACACCAGTTCCGACGCGCGCGTTTCCACATCCAGCGGCGCATGGCAGGGACTGGCGATCGACTACCTGGACCATACGGCTCTCGAATCCTACTGGCACAACGTAGTCGATCCGCTTCTGGCTGATGCGCATCCGTACCTGGGCCAAACGCTTCGCTACCTGGTAACCGATAGCTGGGAACTCGGCGGCGTCAACTGGACCGGCGATTTCCGCGAGCAGTTTCGTCGCCTGCGAGGATACGATCTGCTGCCCTATCTTCCGGTAGTGATGGGCCGCATCATCGAGAGCCGCGCGGCCAGCAATCGGTTCCTCAATGATTTTCGCCGCACCATCGGAGACCTTGTTGTGAGCCAGCATTATGCGGTGTTCGTCAAACTGGCCGGGAAGTGGGGGCTCGGGATTCATCCCGAATCCGGCGGACCGCACGGCGCTCCCCTCGATGCGCTCGAAACTCTCGGTGTGAATTCGTTTCCGCAAACCGAATTCTGGGCGCGCTCGGCCACGCATCGCACACGCGATGAGGAGCGCTTCTTCGTCAAGGAGGCTTCGAGCGCGGCGCACATCTATGGAAAGACGCTAGTAGCGGCGGAGGGCATGACCAGCATCGGCCCGCAGTGGGAGGAATCGATCTGGAATGATCTGAAACCTACCCTCGATCAGGCCTTCTGCGCGGGACTGAACCGGCTCATCTGGCACACGTTCACGTCATCTCCGAAAGAAGAGGGGCTGCCGGGCCAGGAGTACTTCGCGGGAACGCATTTGAATCCGAACGTCACCTGGTGGAATGAGGCCGGAGCGTTTGTCCGATACATCAACCGCAGCCAGTTCCTGCTGCAACAAGGGCAACCCGTGAGCGACGTTGCCTATTACTATGGCGATCACGTGCCGAATTTCGTTCAGGTCAAGAGCGCGGACCCGGCAAAAGTTCTCCCCGGCTATGACTACGATGTCGTGGATGAAGATGTGCTGATTCACGGGATGCACTTTTCCGATGGCCGCATCCGATTGCCTGGCGGCGTGAGTTACCGTGTACTCGTGCTGCCGGCGCGGGAGAACATCTCGCTCGATGCGCTGCGCGCCGTACGGGACTTAGTATCCGATGGCGCGGCCGTAGTTGGTCCCAAGCCGCAGCGAACTACCGGCCTTGCCGGATACGCCCGCGATGACGGGGAAGTACGCGCCATCGCGGAACAGGTATGGGGTGGCTGCGATGGGGCGTCTCTCAAGCAACAACATTTCGGAAAAGGCGTGGTCTACTGCGGCCAGACCGGCCGCGAGGCGCTCGTCGCGATGGGGATTTCGCCGGATTTCGAATTCCGCGCCGCGGCCGGACCGGGCTCGATGGATTACGTGCATCGCCGCTCCGGCAATGCGGACATCTACTTTGTGCGCAATACTGCGCCGAAGCCGCTCTATGCCGAGGTGACCTTTCGCTCGCGGGGGCGGCTGCCGGAACTCTGGCATCCGGATAGCGGCCGGATCGAACAGCAGCCGGTCTATGACTTCACGGCGAACGGACGGACCCGCATGCCGCTGTGGCTGGAGCCGAACGGCTCGGTATTCGTTGTGTTCCGCCGGCCGGCCTCCGAACACGTCACGCAGCTTTCCAGAAACGGAAACGTGATTTTTCCGGCGAGCGCACCGGTTGCCGATGTCCCGGACGTGCAAGTGCACGCCACAGACGGCGGTTTCGAACTGGAGACGCAAGCGGATGGACGTTACGAAGCGAGAACTTCAACCGGGCGCACGCTGCTGGCGGAGGTGAGCGCAGCCGATCCGCCCGATGTCTTCGCTGGCGCTTGGGGCGTTCGCTTCACACCCGGCTGGGGCGCTCCCGCCAGCGCGCGCTTCCGGACACTACTCTCATGGACCGAGAATCAGGACCCGGGCATCCGCTATTACTCCGGCACCGCCACATATTCCAAGCGTATTTTCATTCCTGCCGCCCTGCTGGCCGGGAACGAAGTGCTGTCGCTCGATTTGGGCGATGTCCGCGAAATCGCCCGCGTGCGGCTCAACGGCCAGGATCTCGGGGTCTTGTGGAAGAAGCCGTTTCGCGTCGAGTTGGGCACCGCCGCCAAACCCGGAACAAACGAACTGCAAGTGGAAGTCACGAACCTCTGGCCGAACCGTCTGATTGGAGATCAGCGCCTGCCTCCGGAGAAGCGGTTCACGCGCACGAATATTACGAAGTTCACCGCCGATTCGCCGCTCATGCCTTCCGGACTGCTGGGACCGGTGGAGCTTCACACGGCTTATCGGGTAAAACTCGAACCCGCCGGCGCAAGCCGGCCGCGGCCCGGGACGCGGAAGTAAGCCAGGCCGCGGCGGCAATACGCGGGTTCGCCCGAAGAACAACGCGGATGGAGCGCCGGCGCTCTCCAATTCGCCGAATGTCGGGCCAACCGGCGGCGGAGCCGCCAAACGGAATCAGCGACTCGCTGCGACGCACCACCTATAGCCGACAATGCCATGAACGATGTCGTGGAGGGAAGAACCAAAAACCCGTGAAAGAACTAATAGTACTGTCCACATGTGGATTGGTACGGCCTAATCCTATTGCACCCTCCGCGGAATTCTCCAGAACCGCCGAAAAGTCAGTCCGCGCTTTCGACGGCGATTCGTTTGGCCATCGTGCAGGACCAGGCTGCCCGAACTCGCAGCACGTTGGCTGGACCTATATTTTGTTGAGTCGCCCGTCGAGCGGCACGGCGCAAATATCTTCACCCGGTGTGGATGACCGCTTCGTGCTCCACGGGAAAATTCATGGATTGCGCCAGGAAGCACATGCGGTGGGCCTGTTCGTGAATCCGCAGTGCTTCCTCAGTCCGGCTGAGATCGGTAATGGTGACGCTGGGGCGCAGCAGCACGCGCGTGAATCGGCCGGAGCCGTCCGGTTCCTCCCGCATCTCGCCGAGGGCGTCGTCGGAATAGTTCGTGACGACAATGCCGGCCACCGCACAAAGGTGAAGGGCCCACAGCATGTGGCAAGCCGACAGCGCCCCAACCAGCAGTTCCTCGGGGCTGTACCGCGCCGGATCTCCGCGAAATGCCGGGTCGGAAGAACCAGCGATGGCCGCGGATTTTCCCGCGGCTGATATTTCATGATCGCGGTTGTAAGCATTGTAGGCGGCGGTTCCCGCGCCCAGGTTTCCGGTCCAACGTGTGGTCATTCGGTATTCGTGGTTCTTGTACATCTCGCGCCTCATGATTTCCACTCGTCGCCCCAGGCCACGTGACGCGCCGCACGGAATAACTCGCGGTCGCGCCGGGTGACACGAACAGAGGTCAACGCTTCGCCCTGGCAGGTTTCGAGCGTGATCCATCCGGGATGGTGCTGCGGCCTTCGGAGAATCCGCGCAGGCGGCAATTCCACGACGGCTTTCGCCACGGCGAGATAACTGAACTTTTCGTCTTCGTATCCCAGTTCCGCGTCCTTCAGACGGCGGTGCAAGCTCGAACGCTCGACGCGCGCGGCGAAGTGGCACCAATCGGGGTCGGCCATCGGGCAGGGAGTTTCCGCGGGACACGGCGCCACCATACGTGCGCCCGCATCAAGCAGACGGCTCCGCAGGTTCTTCACGAACGCAAATCCGCGCGGCGTTCCAGGCTCAATGATCACCAGAGCCACTCGTGCCGCCGTCCACAGCCGCAACGCCGTTGTGATCGCGGCTTCCTCCGCAAGTTCCCCCAACGCATAAGCCGCTACCACTAGGTCATGCTCCGGAAACTCGCGAACACCCGAGAAATCTTCCACGCGCACCGCTGCCTCAGGCAACCACACTCTGGCCGCTTCGATGAAAGAGGGATCGCGCTCAATCAGCGTGATCTGGTCCACACCCGGAAAAGATTCCCGCGCCGCCAGCGTGGCCGCGCCAGTTCCCGCGCCGATATCGAGCAGGCTCGTAACACGTGTCGCGCCCAGCCGGAGTCGCAACTCGCGCAACACAACGGATGCGGCGGCATAGGTAGCGGGCATGCGGGTCACCAGGTAGGCCGTGACCAGATCTTCCTGCGGCACATCGAGCCGCGACGCGACGCGCCCGTTCCGATAGGCTTCCGAGAGAGCCGCGGCCGCGCGCTTCAACGCAGGAAAGCGCACGCTCTCAGCACGCTCTTCGATGCATCGTAAAATCGCGGCGGGCATGCGCACTCTTCCATGATGCCGGAAACAGCGCGCTCGATGCGGGACCGGCTATATCGAGACGTCGGGTGGCGAAGGCCGTCCGACTACTCGCGATTTACGCATACGCAGGTATAGAACGCGCACCAGGGCCAGCACCGGCACTGACAGAAATGTGCCCGGAATACCCGCCACTTCGGCGCCTGCGAAAGCGCCGAACAGCACCACTAAAGGATGCAGTTCCACACCTTGGCCCATCAGGTTCGGCGAGAGCACATAGTCCTGAAATAGACGGTAAGCCAGCAGGAAAATCAGAACCAGCAGCACGTGCGACCCGGACATGGCGGCCACCAGCACGATCATGACTCCCGCCGAAAGCGGCCCGATCATCGGAATGAATTCCAACAAACACGCCATCGCCGCGAGCAGAATTCCGTAGGGCACGCCCACTACGGAAAAGAAGATACTGTAGGACGTCAATGTGGCAAGCGAGAGCAGGACCAACGCGCGCATATAGTGAGCCAACAGCAGGTGAATATCCGCCATCAGGTCGTCAACCAGCAAACGCTGCGGAGCGCTCTCCACCAGCCCGAGAATGTGCTCACGGATGATGTGTCCATCCTTGAGAAAGAAGAACGCGAGGATGGGGATGATCACCAGGTAGATGAGATCGCTCGCCACGGTCAGGAATTTGGCTCCGGCCTGCGGCAGCGCGGAGAGGATTTCGCCCGACCGGGAAACCACTTCCTGCCGGATTCCTTCCACAATCCGGTCTTTCACCGAGTTGACCTCGTCGGGCGCACCCTGGATCGGCTGCTCCCAATGCAGCATCATGTCGGGAAATCCTTTGACCAGCGCATCCGCCTGCTGTACCACGCGGCTCCCGATCTGTATTCCAATCAGCACTACGGCTCCCACGAAAATCACGTATGCCAGTGACAGCGCGAGGGTGCGCGTCCGGTTGGTGGGCAGGCAGTGATCGAGGAGGTTGACAAGCGGCGAGAGCAGATAAGCAAACAGCAGAGCCAGGATGAAGACGAAAAGTGTCTTTCGGGCAAGAAACACCAAGTACAACAGCAGGAGTACCAAGGCGGCGGTCCAGACATAGCGTGCAGCTTTGCGGTCAATCCCGAGCATGTGTAAGGCCGATCGCCTGAGCCAATTCTAACGCAGGCCTGCACGCCGCTCCCATTTTCGGCCCTCTGCTAACTCTGGCGCGGTACGGTCTGTTCCGGCAGCTTCTCAATTCGTACGCGGGAAATCCGGTTGCGGTCCATCTCCAATACGGTATAGCGGCGCCCGTCATGCTCTACGGCTTCACCCGGGCGCGGAATTTCGCCCAGCCGGTAGAGGAGAAAGCCCGCCAGCGTTTCAAAGCCGGCGTCGGTAGGAATCTCAATGCCATATTCGGTTTCGAGATCGCGAATTCGCGTAGTTCCGTCCAGTTCCACTTCGTCGGCCTCGATTGCCGGGCGATCCGCCTTTTCGTCGTACTCATCTTCGATGCGGCCCACCACCTGCTCCAGAACGTCTTCCACTGTAAGCATTCCAACAATCGTGCCGAATTCATCGACCACCATCGCCATATGAGAACGGCCTTCGCGGAACTCCTCCAACAATTGTGAGATGAGCTTCGTTTCCGGAACAACCAGGTGCTTGCGGAGCAAACGGCGAATGCGAAAGGAGCGCGACGGTTTTCCTGAACGAATGGCCTCGCGCCGCTCCTGCCATACCGGAAGCAGATCTTTGTAGTGAAGAATGCCGATGATTTTCTCCGGTGTCTTCTCATAGACCGGCAGGCGCGAATGCTGCTCGGTGATCATGGTACGCAGCACGTCATCCAGGTTGGCATCCACCGAAATCGAGACGATATCGTTGCGAGACACCATGATTTCGCGGGCAGCAATGGTTTCCAGGTCGAGCACATGGTGAATCATGTCCTCTTCGGCTTCCGGAAGGAATCCGAGACCGCGGCTGGAACTGACAATCAGCTTCAGCTCTTCGGAAGAATGACCGCCGCCCAAGGGGCCTGCTTTGATCCGCGCGGCCCGCGTGATGAATGCGGCGGAACGCTCAATGACCAGCACGAATGCCAGCGAAATCCGGTAAAAGACCAGCAGCGCCGGTGCAACCAGCGCAGCCAGACGGTCTGCCTTGGCGATTGCCAGATTTTTCGGCACCACTTCGCCCATCACCACATGGAAGTAACTGATGATGAGGAATGAGAGAACGAAGCACAGGCCGTGCAGCAGGTCGGCCCTCAGGAGTGTTGTGACTGGATGAAACGCCGTCACCAGGAGTTGGTAGACCGTTTCTTCGCCGGCCCATCCCAGCCCCAAGCTGGCCAGCGTGACGCCCACTTGCGTCACGGAAAGCAACCGCCCGGGATTAGATAGCAGATTGAGAGCGGCCTGCGCGCCGGCCTGCCCTTCTTCAGCCATCTGCCGCAGGCGCGAATGCCGCACGGAAAGCAGAGCCACCTCCGCGGCGGCGAAGAAGCCATTCACCGCGATCAACAGAACGACCACCAGAAGGCGGAAAGCGGTATATGTCACAGTTCCCGACCTGATTTTACAGGATTGAGCGAATCGGCCGCGCCGCTCGCCTTACAGGCGCACGATCTTTTCGGAGACGAAACCCTTCAGCGCGTTGCGGGCATCCACGATCAGGCTGGCGCGGTCCAGCAGGGCCTGATAATTGAACGCGGAGTGATTCGTGATGATCACCACGCAATCGGCCGCAGCGGCGGAATCCTCAGGAGCGGCATCCATTTCCAGCCCGTCGGCGCGCAGATGAGCCACGTGCGGGTCGCTGTAGCTGACGATTGCGCCGCGGCGCTTCAGGAGAAGAAGCACATCGAGCGCCGGCGATTCGCGCACGTCTTCAATATCGCGCTTGTAGGCTACGCCCATGACGTGAATGTGCGCGCCTTTTACGGCCTTGCCGGCATCATTCAGCGCGTTCTGCACTTTATCGACGACGAAGTGCGGCATCTGCCCGTTGATGTATCCGGCCAGTTCGATGAAGCGCGCCTCAATGCCTGCCTGCCTCGTTTTCCAGGAAAGATAAAACGGGTCGATGGGAATGCAGTGCCCGCCCAGACCCGGGCCAGGATAAAAAGGCATGAACCCGAACGGCTTCGTCGCAGCGGCGTCGATGACCTCCCACACGTTCACTCCGATGCGGTCACACATCAGCGCCATTTCGTTCACCAGCCCGATGTTGATCATGCGGAACGTGTTTTCGAGCAGTTTCACCATCTCGGCCACTTGCGTCGAACTGACCGGCACCACGGTTTGAAGAGCTTGCGAATAAAACAGGCGGCCGATTTCGGTGCACGCCGGCGTGCAGCCACCGACCACTTTGGGGATGTTGACGGTCTGAAACTCCGGATTGCCCGGGTCCACTCGTTCCGGCGAAAAGCAGAGAAAGAAATCGCGGCCCACTTCGAGTCCGGAACGGGAAAGCATGGGCAGAACGAGTTCGTCCGTAGTTCCGGGATAAGTGGTGGATTCCAGAATCACCAGCAGGCCGGCGTGAAAGTGCCGCGCGATTTCCTGGCATGAGGATACGATAAAGCTCATGTCCGGGTCCTTGGTTTTGCGCAGCGGGGTGGGCACGCAGATGTTGATGGTGTCGAGCTCGAGCACCGCCGAAAAGTCAGTGGTAGCGCGCAGCGTTCCGGATTTCGCGAGCGGAGCGAGCGTAGCACTCGGAACATCGCCCACATAGGAATCGCCGGCATTCACGCGCTTGGTTTTGTCCGCGCTCACGTCGATGCCGGTTACCTGGAAACCGGCTTTGGCGAATTCCACGGCCAGCGGCAGGCCTACATAACCAAGCCCTACGATTCCAACGCGCGCGGTGTGATTGCGAATTTTCTCCGCCAGAACCTGAGCAGTGGGCGCGCCAGCCAATGTTTCTTCAGACATGGAACTGCTATTTTCTCATAGGAAGAATTCACCCTCTGCCACAATCGCAGCAGGACCTGTGAGGTAAATATCATCATCCAGACGAAGATCGAGCGGGCCCGCCGGCGTGAGAACGCGCACCGGGCTTTCCACGAGCCCGCGCAAAACAGCAGCAGCAGCAGCACCCGTGGAGCCGGTGCCGGAGCTCATCGTCTCGCCGGCTCCCCGTTCGTAAAAGCGTACTTCGATGGTGTGGCCATTGACCGGCTTGATGAAGGACACATTCGAGCGGTTCGGAAAGTGCGCGTGTGATTCGATCTCAGCGCCCACGGCGCGCCAATCGAAATCGAAGCTTTCTACCGGCACGGCGCACTGCGGATTACCTACCCACAGCAGCGTCACATCGCGCGCGCCCGAGGCGAGCGGCAACTCAAAGCGCTCAGCCTCCACACGCGGGCGCCCCATGTTCATTTCGAACTCGAAGCGCAGCCCACCGCGCTTGAGCAGCCGCAATTGCTTTACTCCGGCGCCGGTGCGAACGCGCACGGTAGCAGCGGCGTGGCCGTGGCGCACCAGGAACGCCGCAGCGCAGCGCGTTCCATTGCCGGACATTTCCGCGGAACTGCCATCGGAGTTATAGAGTTCGATTGATCCATCCGCATCGTTACCCGAAGACGGTTCCACCAGCAGCCACCCATCGGCGCCCACGCCGGTGTGCCGCTCGCAAATGTTGCGTGCCATCGCGGGGAGATCGCCCTGCGGCACATCGCGGCGCCAGGTCAGCAGAAAATCATTCTTGGCGCCATGCGCTTTCGTATACGGGATCTTCATTTCGCCGCCGGCTCGATCTGAACGGCCGTACCATACGCCAGCACTTCCGTCACTCCATTCATGATCTCGGTGGCATCGTAGCGCATCGAGATGATGGCATCCGCGCCGAGATCGGACGCGTGCTGCATCATGAGATCGAAGGCATCCTCGCGCGTTTTTTCGCAAAGGTTGCTGAACAGCGAGATATTGCCGCCGACAATCGTTTGGAGGCTTGCGCCGAGCGTCCCCACAATCGAGCGCGACCGCACCACGATTCCGCGAACAATTCCGAGATTGCGCTTCACGCGAAAGCCGGGGAGTTCCAATGCCGTTGTCACAAATTCGTGCGTCACCATGAATGGCTCCTTAGCGGCGGTAAATTTCGATCACCGGCGCGCCTGGCACGACGATGGTCTTCTCCAGGGTATAACGAATGCCGAGCCGCTCCGCGCGCCGGATGGCCTGCTCCACCGCGTCGCCGCGCCGCGCCACCGCCCATTCCTGCCGCAGAAACAGCTCCGGGCGGGTTACGGTCGCCTGCCAGGGAATGCCGTTATCGCCCGTGAAGGTTTCGCGAAGGGGAATCCCGGCCTGACGGTAGATTCCCGTCAGATCGCCGAATGAAGTCAGTATGCCGGCGCCGCGAACGTAACGCGGCCGCAGGTAGTCCGCGGCCTGCAGCGTCCACTGGCGCCGCGCGTCGGAATTGACGCGCGATTCCTGCCAGGTGATCCAGCTTCCGGGCTGTGGATCGATCAGCCAGGGAAACATGGCAACGCAGATGAGGAGCACCGCGGCGGCTGCGCGTAACGGCCGCGGCGCCAGCGCTACCAGCGCCGCTGAAGCCGCGGCCAGCAGCGGCAGCGCCGCCAGACCGTAGCGCGTGTTGTAGTACGAATTGGGCCAAAGCGTCGGAACGAAGATCGGCGTGCCTGAGGAATGAATGCTCCACACATAAAAAATGGCCGGCAGCGCGAGCAGAATCACAAGCCAGATGGCCTTCTTCGCAATAGCGGCCACCACGCCGGCCAAACTCGTCCACAACAGCACGGGGCCAAGACACAATCCGGCCGCAGTGCGGAAATAGAGCCAGGCCTTGGCCCAGTCGTGCTTCCCGGGATAGCTCGTCTTGCCTTGAATCGCGCGTGCCGAATAGGGTCCGCGGTAGAACGCCAGAGCATCGCCGGTCAACCACCAGTTGTGCGCGAGCCAATAAAGCGGTCCGAGCCCCGCCAGCACAGAAAAAACAATAGCGGCCTCGATCCTGCGCCGCCTGGCGGCAATCAAAAAATAAATGGCCGTGAACGGCAGCAGAAACCAGCCTTCGTAACGCGTCAGCGTGCCCGCGCAGGCCATCAAGCCCGCGCCTACCACGGAACCCCAACCTTGCGTCTGCCGAAAACGCACGCAGAAATAGAGAAGACCCGTGAGCGTCGCAAAGAACACAGGTTCCGTCATGGCGGTGGATTGCAGATAAACGATGTTGGGATTCGCCGCGAACAACACCGTCGCGACAACCGCGCAGGCTATGGAATCGAACAGACGCCTCACCGCTTCAAACAGGAAACAGCCGGCCGCCACAAAACACGCAGCCGAGGGAATCGCCGCCGCGACGCCGCTCTGCCACCACGCATCCACGCGCGCGAAGGGCAACAGCAGAATGTGCGGCAACGGCAGCCACACCGTGCCGATCTGATCGTAGCCGGGGGTCTGTGAATCTACGATGCGCCGGGCGATATTCAGATGTGCTTCGGCATCGCCATAGTAGAGCAGCCATCCGCGGCTATAGAAAAAGAAAATAGCGGCGACGCTCCAGGCAGCCAACAGCAGAGCAACCCACGCGACGAGCCAGCGAACGCCCGGGCTGCCGTCAAAAGTGGGTGCAGTCTTTGAATTCCTGGTATCGCGCATCGATTTCAGCGCGGGTGAGCGTCCGGAAACGCTCCACGCCAAATTTTTCGCAGCAGAAGCTGCCCATCACGGAGCCATAGATCACGGCGCGGCGCAGTTCGGCGGCGTCGATCGTGGCATCGCGCAGACCGATTCCGCGTCCGGCCAGGTATCCAATGAATCCGCCGGCGAAAGAATCGCCCGCGCCCGTGGGGTCAAACACATCCTGCAGCAGGTAGCCTGGCGCGATGAAGTGATAGTCGCGGTGAAACAGAATCGCGCCATATTCTCCACGCTTGATGATGAGAGTGCTGGGGCCCATGGCGAAGATCGCGGCGGCAGCGCGGCGGAGGTTGTTTTCGCCCGAGAGCAGGCGGGCTTCGGAATCATTGATCAACAGGAAATCCCACTCCTTGAGCGTCTCGGTCAGCTCACCGCGGAAATCGTTGATCCAGTAGTTCATCGTGTCGCCGCCGATAAGCTTTACGCCGTTCATCTGCGCACGCACGCTTTTTTGCAATGCGGGCTGAATATTGCCGAGCAGCAAATAAGGTTCGCTGCGATAGCTCTGCGGCAGCTTCGGCTGAAAATTCGCGAAGACGTTCAGGTCCGTGCGCAGCGTGGTGCGGTCGTTCATATCATCCGAGTACACGCCTTGCCAGAAAAACGTCTTGCCGCCGGGAACGCGCTCCAGCCCGGCCAGATCGATGTTGCGCGACGCGAGCAGGTCGACGTCTTCCTGCGCGAAATCGTCACCGACAACAGCGACAATCTTCACCGGAGTGAAGTAACTCGCCACCAGCGATATATACGTGGCGGCGCCTCCCAACATGCGGTCCACTTTTCCGTGCGGCGTTCCCACGCCATCATACGCGACAGAGCCAACTACGACGAGTGACATGCAATAACAAATTGTAACAGCCGCGCGGCTCTCACTTTCAAAAAACGCACGCGCGCTACTCGTTATCGGGAAAAATCTGATGCGTCAGATCCTCCGGCGGTTTAGCGCGGGAGGCATCCCACCAGCCTGCCGCGAAGGCCGCGAGCGCCAGCACCCAGACCGCGATGTCGATGGCGTCCAACGTGTGGCGGAAGGCGATGGCCACGGCGCAGACGGCGGCCCGAATGATCCAGGCGTACAACTTCGAGCTCTTTTGTAATTTCTTTCGCACCGCGACGGCGGAGCGGCCGGCCATATGTGCGAACAGAATGCACAGCACGCCCAGAACGCCGCGCAGGAACTCGATCGGCACCGCCATGTCCTTAACAATGCCCCAGGCAACCTGCCGTTGCAAGCGCCACAGAAGCGTCAATCGAAGACCGCGCCAGATCCCGGCCTATACTCACAAGAAGAGGATGACTATGAACCGCATATTGACGTTGTCGCTCCTGATCGCCGTGGGCGCGACTCTCGGGCTCGCGCAGAATCCGCCGCTCAGCCCGCCGGAACAGACTTCGGTCACTATCAACGGCAAGACGCTCACCATCAAGTATTCGGCTCCCTCGATGCGCGGGCGCAAAATTTTCGGCGCATCCGGCGCGTTGCAGCCCGACAACACCGTGTGGCGCGCTGGAGCGAATGAGGCTACCGCCTTCCACACCGATGCCGACCTCGACATGAATGGCCTCAGTGTTCCCAAGGGAGACTACACGCTCTACGTCTTTCTGGACCCCGCCGGATGGAAGCTGATTGTGAATAAACAGACCGGCCAATGGGGAACCGAGTATCATCAGGATCGCGACCTGGGCCGCGTCGCGATGCACATGAGCAAGCCGCCGTCGCCCATCGAGAAGTACAAGATGACGCTTTCGAAAACCGGCGGCAACAAGGGCTCCCTGCAACTGGAGTGGGAGAACGTGATTGCAACGGTACCCTTCACTGTGAAGTAGGTCTTCGATGCGGGGCGGGAATACCCCTCGCCTCGCGAAATCCGCTACGTTTGTCCGTGAAACGGATCGGCGCCGATGGTGCCCACCAACTCATCGAGATAAGCGGGGGACGACACACGCGCCAGCTGCGCTCGCCCCTCGCGAAGCCGATTCTGCAGGTCCAGACTGTCGCCCTCGGCAGACTGACCCAGAAACTCTTCGAGCGCCGCCACATGCCGGCTCCACAGGTCGCGATCACGCGCCTGTTTGGTGCGTAATCGCTCGCGGTACCAATCGCTGCTCAGCACGGATTCCCGCTCGAACATCGCGCGGATTTCCGGATCTTCGCGCCGCTTTCCCTCGTAAGCGCCATGCGCCATGATGTGCAGCAGCGCCTTCAACGGCGGGCACGCCGCTCCCACACTGCCGTCCTCGAAGTACAACAGCGCCACGCGCTTTTGCGCTTCGCAGATGCTGTTGACGCCCTGCGCAAATACCGAGAGATCCTGCTGCTCCGGGCGGAGGATCTCGGCAGGGAAGACCGCGTCCGGCACTTCGAACAGACGCGCCAAGAAATGGTCCGCAAACCGAGTCGTAATGCGGTATCCAAGCCGGCTCGCCTGCACGGTATTTCCATCCAGGATGAAGTCGCCGAGCTTTTCCAGGTAGCCGTTCTCGATCAAAAACCGCGGATCGCGTTCACTGGCGCGCATGCGGCACCAGATCTCCGGCACTAACATGCTGATGTCGTGATCGACGCGGTAGCGCGGTCCCACGTGGCCGGCCGCCGTCGTAAAGCCGGCGTAGCCCGTGAGAATCGAAGCCACCAGGGCGTTGTTCAAATCCACTACAGGCCAGAGCGCGTTGAACGGCCCTTTGGTGAGCGCGCCTTCACTGCCGAAGCCGGTGGTGGAGGGCGACTTTCCAGTCAGGCTGCAAATGAAGCTCATGAACAGCTCTGGCAGTTCCTGATAGTGAATCGGGCTATAGACGGCCAGCGGAGGCAACCCGATCTTCGGGTCCGGCGGATTGTTTCGCCGCCCAGCGAGCACCGCATTCACAGGAAAATGCACGGGCCGTTCGGGCGGAATCTCGCGGTCGAGCCGCGCGGCCACTTCGGCCAGATAGCGATCGCGCGGGCGCACCGTATCCGGCAGGCGCTGCAGGTAGCGCGGATTCTTCGAAGGCTGGCCATCGACGATTCGCGGACGCGAGGACGCCACCGCGAACTCTCCGTCGAGTCCCTGGGCAAAATCGCCGAGCAGGCGCTTCATGGGCGCGGTGTAGCGGTCAAATTCGACAATTTCTTCCACCAGCGTTTTTACCTGCGTCACGTTGAGCGGCTCGAAGTTGGAAAGAAAGTTTCCGGGCGACGCGATATCGGCTTCGGCCTGATGATCGACGCCTGGATGAATCGCATCGTCCGGACGCTGGAACAAGAACGATTCGCAATTCTGCACCAGCTTGACGCTGCCGTTCGATAAAGCCGGGTCGAGATCGTTCAACTGCTCGCGCGGCAGCACGACAGATACCGTAATGTCGTCTTCCACCTGCACCTTTGCGGCGGGATGAAAGTCCGGCCGCAGCTTGTAAATGCGCCACGAGCCATCCGGATCGTAGCCTACACGCAGATAGTTGCTGACCAGCTTCTGGTTATCGTATTTCAGTTCATGGCCCAGGTATCCGTTGATGCGGTCTACCGTCAGATGCTCGCGCCAGTGGTCTCCCCAATCGGGCCGGTAGTAGCGCTTCACGGTGAACACAAGCTGCCGGATAGTCTGTGGCAGCTTGCGAAGCCACTCGTTGTACTCATCCGTATACTGCGACGAGGGCGTCAGCAAACGGATCACGGAACCGAGCGAGCGCTCCTGGCTGAGCAGAGGGCGATTGGCGCGCTGCTCCGGTTCCGGCTGCCTGTATGCAGTCGAAAAATCGCGGCTCAGGATCTCTGCCACCTGATCCATGTCGCGATGGTAATCACGAACGAAGACCGGCCCCTTCAGCAGCACTTCGGCAATCGATTTCGAGATCTCGGATTTGCCTCCGCCCGAGACCGTACACGGTTTGTGGCAGAGCGTGCCGACCGGCCGCGTTCCCACCAGGCGCCATGCCGAGCCGGCGAGCTGTTTTTGCAGACGGATGCGATAGCCCGATGGCAAAACGTATTCATCGCCGACACGCAACGTGAGCTTCCGCACGCGGCCCTCATGCATCCACCGCACGAAGCCGCCGAGCACGCTGAACTCCGCGTTTTCCGGCACGTAGAAGATTTTCGGAAAGCGGCGGTCCACTGCGTAGCGCTCGGGCTTTATCTCCACCGCGCCGCCGAGCAGGCGCTCGACATCTTCGAAAACGGCTTTCTTCAATGTGCCGGCGCGCTCGGCGAAGAACTCCTGGCCGATGACATAGCTGGGGAATGCGATTGCACCACCCGCGTGCTCCTCCTCACACAGGCCGAAGAGGTTGGCGGCAAAACTGATCTGCGTTTTCACTTCCTTCTTGCAGTAGCCGAAATAATTGTCGGCGATAACGGTGACCATCACGCCGCGCGCATCACGACACGAAATTTTAAACGCGCGGCCCTCATTGTATGGCTCGTCCGGTTCGCGCCAGCACATGCCGTCGGCGCGCTGCCGTTCGGTGGCTTCTTCGAACCGCGGCAGGCCGAGAGCCTTCTTCTTCATCCCCACCAAATGCGGCGCCAGAATGACGCAGCCGCTATGGCCGGTCCAGTGCAGCGCGTCGAGCGCGGCGTCGTTTTCGGGCAGATACGGATCGCCGCCGTTGCCGAAAATGCTTTCGACGAAATCCAGATTGCTCACCAGGCTGGCCGGCGCGAAGAAGCGAATCTCCATGCTGCGCGCGGGATCTCGTCCCGTCGCCGGACAGACGAGCGGGCGTAGTAGCAGGGAAAGAAACAAGCGCGCTTGCTCCGGCTGGTCGGCTGTGAAGGGGAGCGTCAACAGGTCGTTCGGCGGACGCAACGCCGCGGCCAACAGCGCGGCGAATGCCTGCCTCGGAACAGCGAGTTTATCGGCGGGAACCGCGAGGCCGCCCTCCACGATGTGGAAGACGCCACGCGTCGTCCTTCGGTCGCTTCGCGGATTGTGCAGCACGCCCTGCGCCACTCGGTACGATTCCACGTACTGCGAAGAAAACCGGTTGCTGCTCGCGGGCAGCGACATTGCCCGAGCCAGTCCCGGCCGGTCGAGAACGAACGTGTTCGAGGGCAGCCGCGCCGCCCCCTGCGGACAAACATCGCGCAGGCAGGAATCGAGATACGCCTGAATGCGCGTGTCGGCCGGACACAGGCAATCGCCCAGCAGGCGATCCTTCTGGTAATAGTTTCGCAGCAGCGGCCCCGCAATTTCGAGGAAGTGTGGATCCGCAGTGCTTTGGCTCACGGGCTGCCCGAGTGCGGCCAATTTGAGGTTGATATAGCGCACCAGCTCGGTGTTCGGTGTCTGCCGGGAAAGCGAATTCTTAGAAGCGGAGCCCTCAACAGGAAGAGAGGAAGATGCAGAGAAGGAAAAATGGAGTGACAAACTCCAGCTTACCAGTGCCGCGTATCGCTGGGTGCTTCGGGAGAAGCGGGCAGAATTATCCAATGCAAGATGAGCATGAAACTGGGGCATTGGCTGGGGTGGTTTCCAATGCAAGATGAGCATGAAAGAGAGAACAATGAGGTAGGCGTGGCACGGCCGGGTGCAGATACGGATGCAGAATGCCGAAGGCC
>DASZPB010000015.1:0-86327 GCA_035550475.1 Bryobacteraceae bacterium
GCCGCGCCCTTGCCTCCTGCGCGCCGTTCTGCGCGAGCATCGATCGCGACGGACGGCTCCGCCGGGAACCAGATGCAGAGCAGTTTCTTCGTCTTACAAAAGACGAAAACCAGATCGTAGTTGACAAAACATCATAGGAGAAGACAATGAGATACTTTGCCGTCGCGGCATTTATTCTCTCGTGTACCGCCCAGGCTTACGGTCAAGCTGTCGCCAACGCCACGATTCACGGTGACGTTACAGACCCCAGCGGGGCAGCCGTGGCCAATGCTCAGGTCAAAGCAACTCAGACCAACACTGGACAGACAGTGAATACGGTCACTGGTGCAGACGGGGGCTACGTTCTCCCGAACTTACCAATCGGTCCGTACAAGCTGGAGGTGGTGTCTCCCTCCTTTAGTAACTACCATCAGTCTGGGATTGTCCTGCAGGTAGGCAACAACGTGCAGATTAACGTCACCCTGCAAGTAGGGGCGGTAACCCAGGAAGTTCAAGTTGCCGCCAACGCGGCGATGGTGGAAACGCAAGACACTTCGGTTTCCGAAGTCATCGACCAGCGCCGCATCGTTGATCTTCCTTTGAACGGCCGGCAGGCAACCGACCTCATCCTGCTTTCCGGCGGCGCCAGCGTGCCGCCGGGCGCCGCGAGCCGCTTCATTACCACTCACGACTATGTTAGTTCCGTCGGCGTCTCGATTTCGGGTGGTCAGGAGAACGGCAACAATTACCTGCTCGATGGCGGCGATCACAACGATACACATTCGGCTGTGAACCTGCCGTTTCCCTTCCCTGACGCACTCCAGGAATTCAGCGTGCAGACCAACGGCGTCTCAGCGCGCTACGGACTGCATCCGTACGCAGTGGTCAATGCCGTCACCAAGTCCGGCACGAACCAGATTCATGGCAGCCTCTTCGAATTCGTTCGGAATGGCGACTTCAATGCCCGTAATTTTTTTGCGAAAACACAGGACTCCTTGCGCCGCAATCAGTTCGGCGGAACTATAGGCGGCCCCATTCGGAAGGACAAACTGTTTCTCTTTAACGGATTTCAATCGACGCGGACGCGCACCGCGCCACCCCAAACCATCAGCTTTGTGCCCACTCAACAGGTGCTCAACGGCGACTTCAGCACGATGGAATCGGCCGCGTGCCAGTCCAGCGGCAAGGCGGTCACCTTGGTCGATCCATCTAATGGAACGCCCTTCCCCAACAACTTTATCAGCCCTACGCGCTTCAGCGCCTCAGCCGTTGCGTTGGCGAAGTTGATTCCGTTATCGAGTGATCCCTGCGGCAGAATCGTATATGCCGTTCCCAATCCCAACAATGAGAACCAATATGTGGGACGTGTGGATTGGCTGCAGAGCGGCAGAAACGCGGTGTACGCTCGCTTCTTTATTGCTGATTATGACAACCCCGTCCAGTATACGGATAATATCCTGACCACCACGCGTTCCGGCCTGGAAGAGCGCGCCACCTCAGCCGTTGCGGCAGACCAGTTCAGTACGCCTGGTTTTGTCAATGCGTTCCACGCCACTTACAACCGTTTGATCAATAACCGTGCCGTGTCACCTCAGATGCCGAACCTGGTTTCGCTGGGGTCCAGCATGTTCAACGCCTACCCGCACTTTATCGACCTGACTGTCTCCAATAAGTTCACCGTCGGCGGCGGATCGAACGCGCCCGCTACCTTTACGCGGAACACCTATCAGATCTCCGATGACGTGGACCTGATTCGCGGCCGGCATCACATCATTTTCGGCGGCGAAGCCATGGATATGCGCATGGAAGAGGTCAACATCTCAGTGGCCAACGGGGAATGGACGTTCAATGGTTCGCTGACGAATGATGCATTGGCCGACTACATGATCGGCAGAGCGAGCCTGCTCACGCAGGGAAATACGTTCCAGATCGGTTTGCACGAGAAGTATGCCGGGCTCTATGTCCAGGATGACATTCGCGTGGCGAAAGGCCTTGACGTACATGTCGGTGTGCGTTGGGAGCCGTCCTTGCCGGAGCACGACGAGTTCGCGCGTGGCTCCCATTTTTCGATGGCGGCCTTCCTTGCGGGCCAGCACTCCACGGTATATCCGAATGCGCCGGCCGGGTTGCTTTTTTATGGCGATCCGGACATTCCGAAGTCCTACGCCAATGGCAACTGGATCGGCTTTGCGCCCCGTGTAGGAATCGCGTGGGATCCTGATGGCAAGGGTGTGCAGAGCATTCGCACGTCTTACGGAATCTTCTTCGATACGCCGGAGACGTTCACAGCCCGCGATTTCGGGGCATCTGCGCCGTGGGGCTACAATGTTTCGCTGACCGCGCCGGCCGGCGGACTTTCCGATCCGTATCTGGGCTATCCGGGCGGCAATCCGTTCCCAACACCCATTCCACCCGCGTCCAGTTCGACTTTCCCCACCGCCGGACAGTACATTACGTTCCCTCTCAATCTACATCACATGTATCACCAGCAATGGGACCTGAGTTATCAGCGGCAATTTGGACCGAACTGGCTGGTGACTGCGGCTTACTTGGGAAATAAAGCGACTCACTTGCGTACCTCTATCGAGTCAAACCCGGCCGTCTATATTCCCGGTTCTTCGACAGTCGCCAACACTCAGCAGCGCCGGTTGCTGACGCAACTGAACCCCACGCAGGGGCCCCTCTATTCGAATCTCACGCTAGCCGATGACGGCGTCACTACCAACTACAACGCGCTCCGCCTCTCAGCTCAGCATCGGTTCGCGAACAGTTTCACCGTGCTCACTGTTTATACCTGGTCTCACTGCATGCAGAACGCCGAAACTTACGGGAATCGCAACAGCATCGGATCGTCCCAGTATCAGAACCCGTACGATCGCGATGCCGATACCGGCCCCTGCGATTTTGACCTGCGCCAGAACTCAACCACCTCGCTGGTCTACGAAATGCCCAAGTTCGGGAACCGTGCCGTCAACGAATTACTTGGCCACTGGCAGCTTGGCGGACTCTTATCCATGCACACGGGCTTTCCGTTTACTCCGACTACCGGAGTCGATAACTCCCTTACCGGCGTCCGTCAGGACCGGCCCAACGTAGTCGGCAGCCCATACGTGAGAGATACCGGCACGCTCACCTGGATCGACCCGACCGCATTCGTCGCCAATCCTCTTGGAACGTTTGGCAATGCGGGATACAACAGTCTGATCGGACCCCGGTTCTTCGATCTGGATGCGAATCTGACAAGATCGTTTCCGGTTCGCGAACGCTACCGGTTTGACCTGCGCTTTGAGTTTTTCAACCTTCTGAATCACACGAACTTTTCGACCCCTGTGAGTTCCAGAAGCTCATCGACGTTCGGTAAAATCCAGAGCGCGGCAGACCCGCGCATTCTTCAGTTCGCAGCCAAGTTTCAATTCTGAGGCCCGGAGACCCAGACGATGCCACAATCTACGATCAATCGCAGAGACCTGTTACAAGGGTTGGCAGCGGTTCCTTTGACCGCGGTAGCCGCCGCGCAGATCAGGCGGCAGCCGAGCGCGGCGGCCAAACCGTTTGTCGGAATTCAGATGACTCCGTGGAGCATGCTCGATGAAGGCATCGAACACGTGCTCGATCTTCTGCAAGGTGAGTGTGGGATCAATTCCCTGCTGGTCTACAGCCACACCTACTACACGGCTGACGGCATCCGCCGAAAGCGCACAGCCAATGTTCTGGCGCAGGATCATGGCGTGCCGGCGCGCGATTTAAATACACGCCGCCTGCCCTATGTCTGGGTCAAGCATCATGACGAGTATTTCAGGGACACCATTCTGCGCCACCAGCCTGTGGACCCGCGCGACGAATACGCTAACCACGATCTGTTCGCCGAAATGTTGGAGCCGATTCGCAAACGTAAGATGAAGCTCTATGCGCGTATTCTTGAGCCGTTCTCGATCGAAATGGCCGATGTGCTTCCGAACTGGGTCAAGGTGCAGACTATCGATGCCTATGGACGGCCCGGCCGCGTGCCCTGCTTCAACAATCCCGATTACAAGAATTTCTGGCTGGGCACTTCCGAAGACATGTTCCGCCACTACGAGCTGGATGGCTTTCAATTTGGAGCCGAGCGCTCCGGCCCGGTCTCGAACCTGCTGCTCGGCGGCACCTCGCCTTATTGCTTCTGCGAACATTGCGTGGCCCGGGGTCACGAGAAGGGCATCGATCCTGAGCGGGCCCGTGAGGGCATGAAGCAGCTCCACGTCTTCGTCCGCGGAAATCTGCTGGCCGGTGGCCCAGTGCCGCCGGATGGCGTGATTACCACCATCATGAATCACCTCTTCCGCTATCCCGAGATTTTCGGATGGGAGCGCGTGTGGCGGGAATCCAAAGAGGAGTTCTTCGGCGCCATGTTCGCGTCGGTGAAAGCAATCCGCGAAGAAACCGATACCGGCGAGCACGTGGATCACCCCGGCACCACCTTCGACCCGTTCTATCGCGCGGTGATGACTTATAGCGAGATGGCTCCTTACATGGATTTCATCAAGCCGATTCTCTATCAGGACATCGCTGGGCCGCGTACTCGCACCATGTACTTGAGCCGTGTGCGCCGTACCATCTTCAAGGAACTGTCGGACAGCCAGGCGCTGGATCTTTTCTACACGCTGAAAGGTTATGACGAGAAGGTCGAGCCAACGCTGGCCGAGCTGGACCGAAAAGGTCTTGGTCCCGACTACGTTTATCGGGAGACCAGACGGTGCGTTCAGGATGTCGCCGGCCGGACGAAGATTTATTCCGGTATCGGCATCGACATCCCGGGGAGTGGCGCCACATTCCCAAGCAATCCCGAGGTCGTCTACGAAACCACGCGAAAGGCTTTCGAAGCAGGGGCGGCGGGCGTTCTGGTTTCGCGTGAGTACGACGAAATGCGCCTGCCGAATCTGCGAGCGGTTGGCCGCGCGGTCAAAGATCTGCCGCCCACTACGGCTTAGCCGCTAGGCGCCGATCGCCAGCGCCATCCTCAAAGGAGTGCGGGAAGCAGCGGTATACTGTACTCCCATGACCGGGTTGCAAGCAAGATTCCGCCAGGATGGCGTCGTGTGCGTCGAGGGGGCCCTCGATGGTGAGGCGAGCCGAATTGCCGAAGATGCCTTTCGTTGGAGTTTGGAAAATCCGGGACCGGCGGCCCGAGAGGTCCTCGCAGGTGCGCCAGGCGCGTTTTACCAGGATCACGCGAATCCCAATTGCCTTCCCGCCTATCGCAGCCTGCTGTATGAAACGTGCATCGCCGATTTGGTGTCCAGTCTTCTGGGCACCCAGAACCTCTGGCTCCTCTATGAGCAGATCTGGTTGAAAGAAGGCGGCGACAAGCGGCGCACGCCTTGGCATCAGGATCTGCCTTACATTCCGCTCGAGGGTGAGGATCTCGCTGTCTTCTGGACGAGCTTCGATCCGCTGGCGAAAGAGGATTCGCTCGAGTTTGTCCAAGGTTCGCATCGCGGTCCGCTTTATAACCCAACAGCGTTTGATGCCAGGGACGCATCCGCATCCATGTTCGCGGATGGCGTGTGGCCGCGCCTGCCCGACATCGAGTCAGAGCGGAATAAGTGGCCCATTGTCTCCTGGGCGATGAAGCCTGGCGACGTTTTGGTTTTTCATCCGGCGATCCTTCACGGCGGCGCGCCGACCAGAGAAGGCCAGCGGCGGCGCTCGATCTCACTGCGCTTTTTCGGAGACCGCGCCTTCTGCGCGGAGCGGCCGGAAACGGGCGTGGCCGAAAGAGATCGTCTGAAGAAATCCAGCGCCACCGCCGATCCGATTGAGCAAATGGCCCATGCCGCTCCCGGAACCCTGTTTCGTCATCCCGCTTTTGCAAAGCTTCGATAGGGACGGTGATGCGCGTGCGTGCCCGCGAATTTGCGTCCCGTTATGATCTCGCCCGCTATGACGCCTTTCGGCCAATTGATGCAAGTCTTCGCCGCTTCGCGGAAGCTCGAAGATCCGTTGATCCGCCGGTCCGTCGATGATCTGCTCGGCGCGATCCGGCGCGAGCGGGAACTTCGCTTTTTCGTGGATGGAACTCCCAACTGTGGTCATCAGGCCGCGACCATACACATCATGAAGCGGATCATTTCCATGACGGGGTTTGCCGGCCGGGTGACGATTGTGTACGCGGACATTCACCAAGGAACGCTCGGCCGTACTCCTGACAAGCTCGCGCTTCTTTTCACGGGACTCGTGCCGGCGCGAATTGACACGTCCATTCTGGAATACGAAACGTGCAAAGACATTCGGTTTCTGGACTACGACAATCGCGATTCATTGGCCGGCCACGTTCAGTTCGGCTTTACCGGCGGCGCGGATGACATGACCATCAATTTCGCGGCAGACCTGAAAGTGAATTACTTTTTGCGAATCCAGCCGTATCTCTGGGATGACGATTCTTCAAAGAAGCAGGATCGCTTCTATCAGAGCTCACGCCTGGAAACTCCCGCCGGCAGATTCTTCTATCCCGTGGATGATTACCCGCCATTTCGGAACCTGCCTTGCAAATTCTCCAAGACCGTGTGCGCCGTGTCCGAAGCGACCTGGAACTGGTATGCGCGGGATCAGAACTTCGACCCTCAGCTCAAACGAAGAACGAACAATGCGCGCACGCTTTATCAAGCGCAGCAGCAGGCGGGATTGCGTATCTGGCCGGTCTACGGGCTTCATCAGTTCCGCGAACATGCTGCTGAGATGGCGATGAATCTCGCACTCACCGGGCTTCAAGTGCAGCGGGAGACGCCGGGACCGGTCGCGGTGTTGGTGCTGATGCCACCGTCGGAAATTCCGGAATTCCTCCAACTGCTCGCTCCGTTCGCGCGCGATTTGGCTGAAGCCAATAATGATCTCCAGTCCTTCTCCGCGGCCCTCACAGCCAGGTATGAAGATCAATTGCGCGCCGAGGGAGCTTTCTCACGTGAGCACTTGGACGTCTTTGTCGCACAAATTGCAAATCAAATTCAGCCCTGCGTTCGAGCGAAGGCCAGCGTGACGTTGCTCAGCGGATATGACACTCAAACGGCCAGCTATCTCGATATTTCCGGAATGCTGAGTGAGGCTGTAAACGGCGCAGGCCCGAACAGCTTGATTGTGGCACTGATCGGTCCGGTCCCTGGTGAGATTTACAATTACTTCTACTCGACCTCCAGCATGCCCGGTGTCTTCGAGGGCCAGCATACATCGAGCCTCGCGATTAGCATGGGGAGGCCGTTCCTCCAGATTCCGCGCGAGGTCACTGGCATTCGGAATCCGTACCCTGCGACTGTTGCCAGTGACGACTTCTCGACGATCGCGTCCACTGCCAATGCCGCGGCGTCACAACTCCGAGACCAGCAATACGAAGCATACCTGCGCCGCACGAACGCGGCCGAGCCGCGCGAGTACATGGCCCAACTCCGCAAAACAGCCGAATTCATTTTGCAAGCGCAAGATCCAGAATCCAGCATCTATCGATACTTTCAGGCCCTTGGCGACTATTTTCAGGAAGACATCCACGACAAGCTTTTTGCAGGCTTGATGGCGCAGGTTCTGTCCACTTAAGCGCCGGCACAACGCTGCAGCCAGTTGCCGGACAACAGCGCAGCGTTGTCGTGGGCCGCATGCATCGCCAAGGCAGAAGCGGGCCCCAGGAATCCGATCCAAAGATCGGGCGTGGTAATTGCCGGGTCATCGGAACACCAGGCGATCTTGCCTTCCCTTTTGTGGTGCAGCAAACGGAGCGCGCGCGCCGCCTTGCCTGCCTGCGCCAAAGCAAGCTCGCGGTGACGCGAGATGGTCGCTACCATGCGCCACAGTTCCAATCTGCCTGCAAGACCGTGGCAGTATGTCGGCGTACCTGCGGTCATGGAGTTCCGGACCGCACCCACCGCCCAATCGATTTCCTCTCTCAGGTCCGGATGGTCGCCAAATGCCTGCAAGATGCACCACAAATAGCCTGCCACGCCGTGGCACCAGTTGCCGGCGGCATGCGCGCGATCAGCTTCTTGCGTCATCCGCAGCGCGGAACCATCCGCCGTTCGGCCTTGCGCAAAGATCCGGTGAAATGTCTCGACGGCGGCATCCAGGAATCTTTCGTCACCCGCCCTTCGCCCCCAGCACGCCTGGGCCATCGCGCTGCCTGCGGCGCCGTGCGCGCATCCCAGATACGGCGTCCCGCTGCCGGAACGTATACAGAGAACTCTTTCCGCCGCGCGGCCCATATCGAGCGGCCACCGCTCGGCGACAACGTCACTCAACAGGCAGCACGTGAAGAGCACTCCGGCTGCCCCCGAAAACAAATCCGTTTCGCGCTCATCCGCGACGGCGCACCGCAGCCTCATTCGGCCGGCGGCAATGTATTCTTCCTTCTTCAGCCGCCGCCCGGACACCACCAGAGCGAGTGCAACGCCGGCATTGCCAGTGAAGAGCCCCGCCGGCGTGGACTCGGGGGAACGCGAGGCGAGCCATTGCGCCGCACGGTCGATATCGCTGGTGAACCCGCGTCTGCCCAACGCCTGCTCAATAGTGATCAGCCCCAGCAGAATTCCGGCCGCACCCAAGTTGATGCCTTCGCAGTGGAATGGCCTCATGAAGTGTTCGTTTCGCCAGCACAGGCCGGCCGCATCGTTCACGGAATACGACGCGGTCAATGCCCCTGCCTCCGCGCTCGCACGCCGGCACCAATTGAGGTCCGCCTCAGAACTGGGAACGCCTTTCGACGGGCCGGTGATTTGCAAATCATCCAGTTCCTTCTCGATCATCGCCGCGGCTTCAGTGGCGGTCGGCCGGCTCGCGGCAGAAACCCGAGCAAACGAACGCACCAGACGTGACGCAACCGGCGCGCCTTCCATCGAAAGAAGACCGCGGAGGCGGCCGGCCCCTTCCGGCAGCAGCGCCGGCGGAACGCCGAGCACCGCTTGCGCGACGCATGCGCCCAGAGCAAAGATATCTCGTGGGAACGCCGCCGCGCAGCCTGTCTCCACTTCAGGCGCCATGTATCCCGGTGTGCCGCCGGTGCTCGCCATGTCGCCCGCCCGCTCGGCGAGTTCAAAATCGATCAGGCCGACAGCTTCGTTCCGGCGGATGGCGTTTTCCAGCTTGATGTCGCCGTGAACAAACCCCGCTTGATGCAGGCGCTCCACCGCGCGCGCGAGCGGCAGCAGGCACGCCAGTCGATCGCGTAATGGCAATTCCGAAACAGGGTCGCCGCGAAAGTCTTCCATGATCAAGATGGGGAATTCTCCGCCGATCCATCCGACCGGTTTTGGCGCGAGACCATGGCACTCCGCAAGCTTGGAGAGAATCTGGAATTCCTTTTGGAGTTTGTCTCCGATGTCGAGGCCTCTTAAGTCACCCGCCATGCCGGGAAGACCCACTTTCAGTACCACGGTGTTCCAGGTGCTGGAGTCAATACCGAGAAACGTTTTAGCCCTCGGGCTCTCTCGTAACAGCGCGAGTGGAACATAATGCTTGCCGTCAGCCTCCAGCGGCTGATTCAATTCAAGCGGCAGTGAACGCGGGGCACAGCACGGCAGGGGCGGAGGCGGAACCATGTCGGCTTGTTTTCCAGCGGCCCGGCGTGTGTCCGGCACCAGAGTGCCGTCGGGCATCGAAAGAGCAGATTCATATACCCCTGAGCTGCTGATCACCGTCGCGCCGCCCTCGAACAGGCCATACCGCAATGAGACCGCCGAGCCCGGCCTGACGTGAAGATCCGTCTGCACTTCCGGCCCCCTGCTTACCGGCCAGATGCGGTCCAGCTCCCCGGCAATCCTCGCGGCATGGGGATCATCCAGCGGATAGACCGTGATGACCTTGCCTGCCTGCATGGCTCCGCCATCTCCGGAGTTAATGTGAACGATGTCTTTGAGGGCACGGGCGATCTTGAAGGAGGCGCCCAATTCAATCAGTAACGGAGCTACCGACGAGAACAGAGTGAAGGCTTCAGTGGCGGCGGCGGAAACATGGACTTTCCAGCCTTGAGAAGGCAAAGCCGCATCACGAAGACGAAAGAGACGCCAGCTTACCGAGCCGTCTAGCCAGTCTACAATCTCCCATGACGCATGCAGAGTATCGCCGAACTTTTGCAGCGTGGCAGAAAAGATCTCCGCCACGCTGAGTTCATCAGTACGGCTCACCGGTTGCTAGTGCTTAGTATTCGCGCATGTGTGCCAAGGGCACCTGTGCACTGTACCGGAATCATGGAAAGCTTCGCACTCCTGCAACAACGGCTGGATCTCGCCGCTTAACAAGCCGCGAGCTTGCAAAAAGCTCAAGAGCCCAGCCTTGCCATTTTCTTGAGCTGCGCTTTCTGACGCTAAATTCAGGCGCAAGGCATCGACCTTGCCTCTGATCACTTCTGCAGACGGTGCCATCAATTCCTCCACAAGTCATATTCTAAAGGGACCGTCGACGACGGTTGGTCCAGTTTAACAAATCAGCCTCTGGAGGACATAGAGAAAAACCTGGAACAATGCCTCGGAATCGAGTCAAAAGTTTGTGGATGGGTATAGCCGTAATACAACCGCCGTCCCCTTCGATTCGGTACCCGCCTGTGCGAAGATAGGCGATTGATTGGGTGCCTGTCGCCTCCTGATCGCGCCATTCACTATGCCGTATCGAGTGACCAGACTCGCGCCGATGATCGGTGCGGAGATTACCGGTATTGATCTCTCCTGCCCGCTCGATGCGGAAACTGTCCGGAACGTCGCCCAAGCCCTGGCTCTCTACGGCATCCTGGTATTTCCCGATCAGGCGATCAGCGATGAGGCGCACGCCCGTTTCGGCAAACAATTCGGTGAACTGGCCAGGTTCCGCGCCAGCGACAGTTGCGATAGTGCGGTCCCGGAAATCTTTCGCGGCGCCAATACGGACCAAAACGGCAATCTTCTAGCTCCCGGTGATGAGCGCCTCAAGCTGATGAAGATCAACTGGCTCTGGCACATCGATAGTTCCTACCGTGCGGTGCCGACCCGTGGCGCTATTCTGCACGGACTCGAAATGATTGACGACGCGGGCGATACGATCTTCGCCAACCTGCGCGCCGCATACGAAATGCTTCCCACCGCGGAAAGGAATCACATCGAGGGCCTCTTCGCGCGCCATAGCTTCGAGTTTATGGTGAACACCTGCGGACTTCCGGCATTGACCGGAGAGGAGGCCGCGGCGATCCCGGCCGTTCTTCATCCGCTAGTGCGCCAGCATCGCGATGGGCGGAAATCTCTCTACCTCAGCCCTCCTTATATGGAGACAATCGCCGGCTGGGATCAGCCCGCGAGTCTCGCGCTCGTCCAGGAGCTCACCGAATGGGCCGCGCAGGATCGATTCCTTTATCGCCACCGGTGGCGCCGGAATGACCTCATCATGTGGGACAACGGCTGGACGATGCACAAGGTAACGCCGTTCGATATTGCGGGCGCAAAGCGAATCACTCACGGCGTCGTGCTCGTCGGCAGCGAAACGATTGAGCCGGTGTGGACAGGCAAGCGTCAGGAAAGCTAGCGGCGGGAGGCGGCATCCGGCCGCGTTCGTAACACCAGCGGCAGCGCAGTGAGGCCGCGCATGACGAACCCTCGATCCCACGACGGCGCGCCTTGCGATTCGTTATATTGCAGATTCGGAAAGCTCCGCGCGAGGGCCGAGATTGCAATACCGGCCTCCAGCCTCGCCAGGTGAGCACCGATGCAATAGTGAACTCCATGACCGAAGCTGATATGCTGGCCGGCGTTCTCGCGCGCCACGTTCAGTTCATCCGGCTGGGGAAACTGCGCCGCATCACGGTTGACCGCGCACAGAGCGGCGAACACCATGTCGCCTTCCCGGATCGTCTGGCCGGCCAGCGCGACGTCGGCGGAGGCAAACCGGGGCGTGGTCATTTGAAGCGGGCTTTCAAACCGAAGCAACTCTTCTACACAGTTGACTGTCAGGGATGGATCGGAACAAATCGCCGCCCACTGCGGCCGGTTCCGCAAAAGCGAGAGCAGACCGCTGCTGACCAGATTTGCCGTGGTCTCATACCCCGCGTTCAACAGCAAAAAGGTCATCGAAAACAGTTCCTGTCTATTCAACTGACCCGCGGACACTGCCGCGGCCAGACGAGCCAGGACAGAACCGCTTGGAGGCGGAGCCTGTTCGAGCACTTCTCCAAAATACCGGCACATCTCGTCTGCGATTTGGGGAAACAGCGACGGATCTTCAAAGTCCGCTTTCACCAGCCGTTCGGACCACTGTTGAACGAGACGTTCCGCTTCCTTCGGAAGGCCGGTGATCGAGCAGATCGTTCGCAAGGCTAGTGGCTTGGCGAATTCGGAAACCAGGTCGATGGAGTGCTGCTCCTCAAAACTGGTGATGAGCTCGTCGCAGGCCATCTGTATGCTGCGCCGGTATTGCTCGACCTGACGCGGCAGAAAGAAAGCCGAGACGAAGCCTCGCAGCCGCGTGTGCTCCGGAGGGTCGAGCGAAAGCATGTGACCGAACAGAAAATGCGAGCCACCGTCGTCCAGCGCATCGGTTTTGTTGGGATGCTTCTTGGAGAAGCGCCGGTCCGCGAGGATCTGGCGGGCAAGCGCTCCGTCTGTCACCACCCAGGCAAGCGCTCCGGAAGGCAGGCGGACCTGGCGCACGGGGTGTTCCGGCGGAGCGATCCGGCGCAGCACCGCATGCGGATTCTCACGGTATTCCGCATCAAAAATAGCCAGTTCCGCGAGATTAATGCCGGCGCGTGCATGCACCACTGTGGGATCTTCGTCCATCGTGACAGTGATGTAGTATAACCGACTCTCGCCTGAACGGAGCCGTGAAGTGGGCTCAGTTCCCTTTGAGAACGATGGATGTTACCGAGTGCGCGGGGAATGTGTAATCGAATGCGGCGAACGGGTTCGGAATCGAAGAAGTGGTAATCGTCACTTCGTCCGGCCCACCCGAATAGAAGCGCGGATCAGGCATGATCTGCGCCTGCTTCGCCCAGGTCAACCCGGGCATTTGAAATAGACTGGTGCCCGTGTTGGCATCGGCGCCGGTGCCATCGAGCGTGTACACGGTCGCGCTGCCGGACGGGGAAAAGCCATTCAAGACGACGTGAGCGCGGATCGCGCGGTCAAAGTGTTTGTTGATGCCGAGAACGTAAAGCGTCTTTCCGTCGCTGCTGGTGCTCGACACCACATCGAGATATGGCACCTGCCCTGTCGAGTCAACCCAGCCCACGGTAGGAGCGTCGTACACCGGCGATTGCGTTTGGGAATTGACCAGCTCCACGCCGAAGTGCGTCGTAAACATCTGGAATGCCAGATCCGTGGCTTTGGCAGCGAAGGTGCCATTGCGCATGCCTACCGCTCCTAAAAAGTTGGCGTCCACCAATTTGAACATATTGGCGATCTGCGTTTGCGGCGATTCCACGAATGTCTTCAGCGTATCGGCCACGAACAGCGCGGAGCCAAGCGTCTTGGTGTGATCGACAAATCGTCCGGAAGCATCTCCCTGGAACAGAGGGCCCCACTCGGTAATCGCAACCGGAATCTGCGCCGCGCGGCTCGGCAGATCTCTGGCGATGCGGCTGCTGAGGCTTGCGAGCTGTTGCTTGATGAGCACGGGCGCTGCCAGCATTGCCGAATACACAGTGCGGGGGCTCCAGCCGAGGTCATCCGCCACAACCGGCGCATAGCCGCAGTGGACGGCGAGAAAGTCGATCTGGCTTCCCGCAATAGCGAGCACCTGATCCGTCCACTCGGGATACGCACGCGGCAGCGAGTGCGAGTAGTTCTCATCCACGATTGCGCCGAGCTTGATTTTCGGGTCCGCCGCGCGCATGGCCTGTGCGAATTCGAGGAAGCGCCGGCCATACGTCTGCGGGTCCAAGGCCGAGATCGTGGCGGTCCCGGAGGTGCCCGCATTGTAAGACTCGTTGCCGATCTCCCAATACTGCACGCGTTCCCCAGCGCCGTTTACGTATGACACCCAATCGGCCGCCTGCTGAGGCGTTCCTGTGATGATGTTGACCGTAATCAGCAATTGCCCGTTGGTTGCTTTTGCAAACGACAGGGCTTCATCCGTGCCGAAATGGTGTGCGCGCAGCGGACCTCCGGGATACGATGGCGTTTGCGGGCGTCCGGCTTGCGGGCCGATGCCATCGCGCCACGAATAGTAATCGGAAAAGATTCCGCCCGGAAAACGCTCCAGCGTCACACCCATTTGCTTCGCCAGCGAAACCATCGAGGCATCCAGGCCCTGGGTCTGCTCATTCCACAGCCCATCGCCGTCGTCGGGCCATTCCAGATTCGTCCCATACAAGGTGGAAGGAATGGCGCGAATCCGTTGCTTTGCGTTCACCGTCACCGTGGCCGCATAAGGACTGCCCGTATCGGGCGTGCCGTTCGCCTCAAGCCATGTAGCCGGCACTCCCGCCGTCAAACTCACGTCATCAAAGTAGGCAGAGCCCGAAGTGCCTTCGACCATGCAGCCAATCAGTAGAAAGACATAGTGGGGGTCATTGGGTACTTCGAAGACGTCGCGCCGCCGCACTGGCCCCGACGCCGAGGGCAACTGGCGCAATTCGTGATAAACCGGTGGAGTACCGAGCGTCGAGAACGCATAGATCCGCAGGATTGCCACGCTGCCTGCATCGGCCTGCATCGATGCCGACACGTACAACTGCTTCCCCCACAAGCCCTGCGCTGAGATTCCCTGGCCGGCCGCGTAGATCACAGGGTTCAGATCTGTGGTTGTGTTGTGCGAATTGGGAATCAGTTGAAGACTGTGAGCACCGGTGCTTACGTTCCGGGAAGGAAGCGCGATCGAACCGAGCTGTGCCACGCTCGCATCCACCTGCCAACCGGACACGGAGCTTTCAAAACTACCGTTGACGACAAGGTTCTGCGCGGACTGAGCATAGGTAATCCACGGCGCGAAAGCGAGACATATCCCCATAAGGAAGGGACAGGCCGCAGGTGCAGCTCTTGCCGGAATACAACTATGCATAGTTGCCTTATCGACCCGCCCAGCAGTCCTCCGATAGGGAAATTGCCGTTGGTGGGCCTTGTTTGACGCTTAATCCAGACCTGGGATTCTCACTAAGTGGAGCAGCGCGACAAGCAATATCCAAGTAGGATGCCTTACGGCCGCGGGCTCAATCCGTGATCCTGCGTCCACGCGAAAGACCGATTCAGAGCTCTTGGGAACCTAGAACTAGTATGTCAGGCGTGAAGAACAGTACAATCATGCCGAAGACTAACAGTACGGCACTATCGGAGGTTAACAGGTTGGGTTGAATCAGGAGGGAGGATCGGGAGGATAGCTGACGGTCCGCCATTCCTACTGACGGCTCAGCCGTTGCAGCGGATATCGCGGACCGGGCTGGAAATTCCAATCAGCGCTTGACAAACGTGCGCCGCCGGCCCAACACCACGAGGGAAATCAGGCCTAAGCCGACCAGAGAGAAGCCAACCGGCTCCGGCACGGCTGCAGCATCTAGAAGAGTCAGCGCAAACTGGGTTTCCGTAAACTGCGACACGCCGATCGTCAGAAACTGGAAGCTCTGCGGGCCGCCCAGCAACACGAGCTCTGCCGGCGACGGGCTTCCGAGCGCGATCGCGCTGTTCGCGTTTACGGTGACGTACGGGAATGACAACGCCAGAGTCAGAGGGTCGAAGTTGAGGAAAAGGCTCGATCCATCGTCGGGCTGATCCACAACCACCAACTGGGTGTTCCCGAAGGTCGGGGACGCTAACGTGTCCACGATTTTCACCAGACCGGATCCGGTATCCATAACGGCATTGCCGCGCACGTCAAAGGCAACAAACGAATCCGTAGCGAGGTCAAAGATCGCAGTGCCAGTCAGCGCGCCGGAAACGATGGTACCAGCGCACAATGGCGTCTGCATCAAAGCTGCGCATCCCATCGCGATCAGCAAAAAATGGCTCAGACTCTTCATCATTTTATCCTTAGCCCGGATTATTCTTTTCATCCGGGTCAGTCCCAGGTTCAGTTACTTAAGCCGTGAGAGCGACCAATCCAATTGATTGAAACTCCCCCTGAATAACACTTCAGGGCATCAGTCTAACATGAATTTCCCGTGGAAATCATGGATTCTTTTCCCCCGAGTACGGAAAAGTCCCAGGGTTTTTAGAACTGATAGTACTTTCATCCATGCTCGAGCCGGTGGGTCTTCGTTGGCTCCGAATCAGGCGGATAAACTCTACGGCAATGTGAAATACAGCGGGTTGCAGCCAAAAAAGGCCGTTCATTAATCGCCCGCTCAGGCCAAAAGACATTTTTGTTTCGCCTTTATCGAAGGCATGGCGCACGGCTGCGGCGAAGCGGATGGCGTCCCGGGACGGCTGATCAGGCGGAATCGGCTTTGCCAATCGGGCGATCAAAACCTGAACTGCGGAATTGGACCGGGCCAAAGCCAGCAGGCTCTCTTCCTGCATGCGTTTCAAATTTCCGTAAATGACACGCCGGGGGCTCGGAACCGACGCCAACACCGAGGAAATAAAGACGATACGTGTTTTCTCCCCGCTCCGTTCGGCGATCAGCGAACGGATCAGCTCGAGCGGCGCCAGCAGGTCCACGGTAATCACGCCGGCAAGCTCATCCGCCGGAATGGAATCATCCCGCAGGCGCGATGTGGCGGAAGCAGCGTTGATAATAACGTCCGGCAAAAGGCCCGAAATCTCTGCAAGAAAGTTCGCGACGCCTTCGCGAAGGTCCATCGCTGTTTCCACGACGCTGGCCGCTTGAGCGGCGCGGCATCGTTCGGCCGCTTGATGCAGACGCGCGCGATCGCGTCCCGCCAACAGCAGATCGTTGCCGGGCGCGAAGGCCTCCGCCACATGCGCGCCGATCACGGAAGTGGCTCCCAGCACCAGAACGTTCATCTCGATGATGCCGCGGCGCTCTGGCGTACCTGTTCCAGCGAGGGCGCGGGAACTCCCAATAGCGCGTACGCTTTGAGCGGCGGCAAACCGCGGGACGTCAGGATAAAACGAACCGTGTGAGCAAGAATCAGCAGATCGCATTTGAGGATATTGCCGTTCCGGTAGGCGTGTGAATAGGCTGCCTCCAGTTCCAGGCGGTGCTCGGGCGCGATCCACATTTTGCCGACTACCTGCGCGATGCCCGTAATCCCGGCAGGGCTGTCGAAGCGCCGGCTCCACTTCGGGTACTGCTTCAGAAGTTCGACATTTTCCCGCGGCAGCGGGCGATTCCCGATCAGACTCATGCCGTGAAACAGGATGTTCAGCATCTGCGGCACTTCCACAATCTGCAACCGCTCGAGAATCCGCCCGATTGGCGTATAGACTTCACAGGTGCGCGGGATGTCCAGGTATCCGTCATGCATGAATCGCTCTTTTAAGCGATACTTGGGCGACTTTGCGTCACGGACCATCGTACGAAACTTGAATACGGGAATGGTGCGGCCGGGCGTGACGCAGCGTTGAGAGACGTAGAAGATGGGACGCCCTTCGAGCACCAGAATCAATAGCGCCACCAGGACGAGAACCGGCGACAGCGTCACCAGAATCCCGCTGGCCAGCACGATATCGATGAAACGCTTGATCCGCCGCGCCATAATCAGCGATTTCCCACCGCCGGCCTGCCGTCGAGAGCAGTTGCGGCAGCCGGGCGCTCACGTGATACCAGCAAGCGGTCGAGCGCATCATCCAGACGGCCGCAAAAACACGTCCAATCGAACTCCAGCGCGCGGACTCGCGCCTTCTTGCCCATGCGGCGCACCAAGTCGGGATTGCCGGCGAACATCTCCATCGCGGCGGCAAATTTCTCCGGCTCGGGGTCCACCAGCAGCCCGGACTCGCCGTCCACTACGGTTTCGCTCGGCCCGCCGCGATTCACGGCGATCACAGGCTTTTCAAAAGACATCCCTTCGAGAGGAATCAGTCCCCAGTCTTCGTTGAACGGCGGGTAAACCAGAGCGTAGGCGGAATCGAGAAGCTGAAACAGATTCTCGTCCGAGAGCGCCGTGCGAAAGAGGATTTGAGGGCATCCGGCGGCGCGCGCCTGGAGCATCTCGTAATACTTTTCGCTCTTGCGGTCTACATGGCCGGCAATGGTGAGAGTGAAGCCGGAGAAATCGGGGCGGCGCTCGTGGAGCAGGCGGAAGGCGTCGATCGCCAGCTCCAGGTTCTTGGTCCACATGATGCGGCCGGGAACCAGGAAGTTCAGTGAGGAAGCGCCGGTTGGCGCCAGCCGCCGCGTATCCACGCCAGGATAAAGCAGGTCAATCTTTTCTTCGGGATAGAGGTTTCCGGCGACAATCCGCCGACGCACCTCGCGGCTGATGGCGAAAACGGCATGGTATTTTCGCCAGAGCCAACGGTCGATCGCCCGGTAGAAAGCCGACCCGGCAGCCAGTATGGGCTTCCGCCAGAAACGGCCCCGGTTAGCCGAGAGATACCGCTCCTGATAAGGTCCGTCAAAGGCGGCCCGTAGCGGCGTAAAGCACAGACAAATCAAAGGGATAGAGGTATTGCGGAAGATCAGGAAATCGCCCAGCCCTTCGCAGAAAACCACCAATGCGTCGTAGCCCTCCAGCGGCACTTTCTGGCGCGCGATGCGCCAAGCTGCCTGGGCCACCGGAAAAAACGAACGCTTCACGGAAACGCGATCGAATTCGGTAATATCGGCATTCCGCAGTGAAGGAAAAGTGGCTTCGGGCTCATACCGGTTCGTGAATACATGCCATTGGTGCCGGCTCAGCGCGAGCACCTCGGTAATGGTGCGTTCGGGCCCGCCGGGCAAATAAACCCAAGGATAATAGAGCGCAATTTTCACCGATGAATCCCTAGCTTTGCTACGCGCGAATGCTTATGGTTGATAGTTTTATGGAAGGGGAATTAGAAATCAAGATGGTACCGATTTTTGCCGTACTAGGCCAGCCGAAATTTGAAAAAATCCGGCATAGCCATTTGTTGGGTCGATCATATCTGGACGGCAACCCGAAACTATGGCGTGGAAAAGTCTGAAGAAGAATCCGAATCACTCGCACTAGCCGGGTTGCCCTGGATCACAATCGCTGTAATCGAGTGCGCGGGAAACTCATATTGCAGGTAAGTCCCTGACACATTCAAATCCGTCGAATTCACCCAAATCTGGTCGGCGCCTCCATTTTCAAACTGCCCGTCCGGCGCAGCCACCGCCTGCGGTGCGACGCCAGCGCCGAGCACGGACGTGCCGGTGTTGGCGTCGATAGCGGTTCCATCCAGCGTCCACGCGGTTGCCTGCCCACTGGCGGAAAATCCGCCTAGATCAATATTGGCCGTGATGGCGCGATCAAAGTGTTTGTTGATGGCGATGATGTAGAGCGTATTGCGAGTATCGTCCACGCTCGAAACCACATCCAGGTACGGAACGCCTTGCACCGCTTCCGCCCAGCCAATGGAGCGCGTGTCATAAGTCGGCGACTGAGTATCGGTTTCCACCAGGTTGGGGCCGAAATGGTGCGTGAACATTTGCAGCGCGTAGTAGGGGGCCTTGGCGACGAAGACGCCGTCGCGCGGTCCAACCCAGCCTTGCGTGGATCCGTCGATGAATTTGAACGCGCACGCGACATCGGTCCTTGTATTCTCAATCAGAGTCTTCAACAGATCGGCCGCGAAGAGCGTGGAACCGAGCGTCTTGACATGATCGATGAAGCGGCTTTGAGGGTCCGTCTGAAACAATGGCCCCCATTCGGTGATGCCGATCGAAATATTCGGGGCGTTCGGGCCGGCTTCCGTATCGATCTTGTTCGAGAGTTCCGCCAGTGCGTTCTTCAGCAGAATCGGGGACGCAAGCATCGCCGAGTACACGGTGCGAACATCCCAGCCCGCATCGTCAGTCAAACCGGGAAGCAAACCGTTGTGTACGGAAAGAAAATCGATGTTGTTGCCGGCCAGTTTCAGCACTTGATCGACCCAATCGGGAAAAAGCCGGAATGCGGAGACCGCTACATTGAACTCCACGTCCGCGCCGATCTTGATCGTCGGATCGACGGCCTTCATCGCTTGGGCGAAGGCGATCAATCGCTGCGCATAGTCGGCGGGCGGGATCTCAATCGTCGGCGCGCCGAGGACATAGGGACCGCTGCTATCGGCCGGAAATTGCAAATACATCTCGTTGCCGACTTCCCAGCGGTCGACGCGCCGCTGGCCGTTGTTCACATAGGCCACCCAATCGGCTGCTTCCTGCGGTGTGCCGGTCAGCGGATTCACCGTGATGATCAGAGTGCCGCCGGTGGATTGAGCTAACTGCAAAGCTTCATCCGTGCCAAACGAGTTGGTAGAAGAATAATCGACGGGCCCAGGTCTGTCGGCAGGCCGCTGATCCGGAGGGCCGACGCCATCGCGCCAGTGATAGTAGTCCGCAAACAAGCCGCCCGGAAACCGCCAGAGCGAACTCCCCAGATTCTGCGCCAGATCGAGCGCGTCCGGATTGAACGTGCCCGTCGTGTCATCCCATAGACCTTGGCCGGCATTCACCCATTCCAGGTTCATTCCATAGAGCGTAGACGGAATCCGGCGAACCACTTCGTCGGTGTGAATCACGACGTTGGCATCCAGGTCCGGGCCGGGATTGAACTGTCCCATAGGCCAGTTGGCGACGCTCGGATCGTCGGACACGACGAGGTTGTCAAAAGTCGCGAGCACGTCGGAACCCTGGACCGAGCAGTCTAGAAACAGCGCGATCAGCGTCGGATCGTTCGGCACATCGAGCAGATCCTGATGAAAGACCAGGCGATCGGTCAGCACATCCTGCTTCAACTGGCGAAAATAGACATTGCCGCTCGAAGTCAAGCCGATGAGGCGCACCAAAGCCGTGGCGGGGCCGTTCCCTTTCACGTTCATCCATGCGGAAAAATAGAGCGGCTTGCCGAGATAAGGAGTGACGGGCAGAGTCTGTGTGACTCCCAGATCGCCGCCGGCGGTGCCGGAGTTCAGACGGGTGGCGAACATGCGAAGGCTGTACTTGCCCTGCTCCACCATCGCTTCCGACCGGTAAATGAGGCCCTTGCCCGCCGAACTCGGGTCCTGGGACCAGCCGCCCGGCAAGGCATTTTCAAAGCTGGGATTCTGAAGCAGATTGGCGGGAGATTGCGCCGCCGCAAGCAGGCAGCCGCCCAAAAATAACGTGCACAGACGAGCGCGGAAAATGCCCGTCATCATATGGCCGCCAAAGAAAAGAGACCCCAAAAATAAACCGAATCGGATGATTGAGCGAGCACCGGGTGCTTCTTTCGAAGAAAAATAATTATATAAAACTCCAATTGATGCTACAACGCTCCTAGTACTATAGGGGAATGTCGACGTCTAATTTACATTTTAATAATGGAACTACTAGTACTTTACTGGTCAAAGAGAAAATCGGCCTGCGATCTGATGAAATAGACGAGCGATTGTTATAATCAGCGCGGAGTTTGGTTCTTCGGGCAGCCCATGCCTGACAAAGATGTCTCTGGCAAATATGCCGATCCTGGTGATCTGCCCATTGAATCGCGAGTGCGATTTGCTGCTGGAATACTGGCATTCTGCCGGAGTCCGGATTGAAAAACGGCCATGTGGCCGTCTCAAGACTTGGCATGTCCCGGAATGGGGTATCGTGCTCTCGGCAGGAGGCACCGGCAAAGCACAGTTTGCCTTGCAAACCCAGTATTTGCTGGATCATCTGGAGCCCTGTACGCGTGTTCTCTGCGCCGGCGCGGCGGGAAGTCTCTCGCAGGAAGTGGCGGCCGGTGATGTGGTGATCGGCTCGGAAACCGTGGAGCATGACCGCAAGGGCCGCTTTTTTCCCAAGCCTCTGCCCCGTTTCCACGCAGACGCAGAAGCCCTGAACCTGGCAAAGGGTATTCGCGGCAACGGCTTCCGCATCCACTTTGGACCGATCGCCAGCGGGGATGAAGATATCGTCGAACCGGAGCGGCGCCGGCAGGTCCAGGAGGCGACCGGGGCCGTGGCCGTTGCGTGGGAAGGGGCGGGTGGAGCACGCGCCTGTGCCTTCAACCAGGTGGCCTTCCTGGAAATCCGGGGGATTACGGATACCGCTGATCAGAGCGCGCCGGCCGATTTTGACCGCTCCCTGCCGCTGGCGATGGGGAATGTGGCCGCGATGCTCGAAAACTTTCTCCGAATAGTACTTGTTTGATCGGTATTTTGGTCCCATCCAAGGTAGGTATTACTCTACTTACCGATTGCCCGAGCATTCCTGAGAATTCCTCGCAAACATTTAAGAATAAATGAGCTTCGTATTTTCCTCGCGGCTAAGTTCGAGACATCTAAGGCCCGGAAAGGCATAGAACCTAATACATTGCATTTAGTCCAAATAAGGTGGTAACATCACCCCCAATACGAAAGAATGCTGACACTGAATTTAGCCAGTGATTGCAGGAAATCGTAAGCGTTAAGGTGACGGCAGGAAGCGACGACGCGGGTCGCCTATTGGAAAGCTTTTTATCCTGATCAGAATTGCCGCAGCATCCTTGCGAGAACCATGGGGAGCCAGGATTTGATTGAAGTTTCACAACGGTCCGAGCTATGGGGGCCCGCGGGAGTAGCTCGATGTCCGGTGCTCGCACAGTCGATCAAGTGCCATTGGCCGCGACTTCAGCGGCTCGAACGGAATTGGTGAAGATGTTCGCCCGTGGCGGGCGGCGGAGTGCGACAGGAGAGGACGAACGATGGCAACTAGCGCTTATCTTGCTGATCTACGGTACAACTACTCAGGTTTTCTTGCCAACGATTGCATGCCTCTGGGCGTGGCGTACATGAAGGCGGTCATGGACCGCGATATTCCCGAGGTCCAATCACGGCTGTTTGCTTATCCCGATAAGCTCTGGGACGCCATCGACGAGAATCCGCCGGATGTTTTGATGTTGAGTAATTACGTCTGGAACGAATCGCTCAGCCTGCATCTGGCACGACTGGCGAAGCGCCGCCGGCCAGAAACACTGGTCGTCTTCGGCGGTCCGAACATTTCGATCGAAGCCGAGCGACAGACGAACTATCTCCGCCTGCACCCGGAAGTGGATCTCTATGTCCTGGGCGAAGGCGATTTTCTGGCGGCCGAAGTCGTGAAGAACTTCCTCGACGCCGGCAAAAGTATCTCCGGCCTGGGTGCGCGCGAGATTCCCTCGTGCGTATATCGCCGTCCCGACGGCGAACTGGTGCGGCAGGGCATGTGGGCGCGGCACAAAGAAGTAGACGAGATTCCTTCTCCGTGGCTATCCGGCGCGCTCGATGAATTCTTTGACGGAAAACTGGCTCCGCTGATGGAGACCAACCGTGGATGTCCCTTCACCTGCACCTTCTGCGTACAAGGCACCGGCTGGTACACCAAGGTCCACAACTTTACGAAAGAGCGCGTGATCGAAGAAATCGCCTACATCTGCAAGCGAATTCACGATGTGTGCCCGGAAATGGGTACTTTCCGCATTGCCGATTCCAACTATGGCATGTTCGAGCGCGATATCGAGATTTCCGGCTTCCTGGGTGAGATGCGGAAGAAGTACGGCTATCCGAAGTACATCGACGCCACGACCGGTAAGAACCGGCCGGACCGCATCATCCAATCCGTGGAGAAGACCAGCGGGGCTCTGGTGCTCTATCAGGCGGTACAGTCGCTCGACGAAAACGTGCTCAAGAACGTCAAGAGAACGACGATCAAGCTCGAAGCCTACGAGCAGATTCTGATGCACATCCGTGGGCGCGGCCTGCGGTCCAATTCGGACCTCATTTTGGGATTACCCGGCGAGAGCCTGCAAACCCACGTAGCGGCGATTCGGAAACTGCTCGATACCGGCGTCAGCCAAGTCACGAATTTCCAGTTGATGATGCTTCCGGGCTCCGAACTGGAAACGCTCGAAACCCGAAAGCAATTCCAGTTTGATACGCGCTTCCGAGTGCTGCCGAAAAACTTCGGCATTTATGGCGGCGAGAAGGTCTTTGATGTGGAAGAGATCGTGGTCTCGACCGACACGCTGCCGTTTGAGGATTATCTGGAAGCACGCAAGTTTGCGTTGGTGAGCGTGGCATTCTGGCACAACAACCAGTTGGACCCGGCCCTCGATTTTGCTCAGAAGCTGGGCGTGAAGCGTTCAGACTGGCTGGAACGGTGCCTGCGCGTAATGGAATCGTCACAAGGCCCGCTGCGCGCGCTGCTCGATGGCTTCATCTACGAAACCAAGAAGGAATTGTTCCCGAGCCGCGAGGCCTGCGTGGCGTTTTACAGCGCGGAAGAAAATTTCAAGAAGCTTTGCAATGGCGAATTGGGCGAGAACCTGATCAACAAGAACAACGCCCTATCGACGTTCCATGTATGGAAGTCGATCTGCGAATGCGGAATGGAAGTGACGCGGCAATTGTTAGTGGAACGTAACGCGCATGAGCAGATCCCACAATTTGAAGAATTCTGGGCCGATTTTGGCCACTTTATGGCAGTACATCACGCCGGCGGAGCGACGGAAGAGGAAGTATTGTCGCCGGTGCGGGCGTTGTTGCAATACGATATCTCGGCATGGCTGGCGGATGGGTCCCCAACCGATCCAAGTCCGTACCGGCTGAGCCGCCCAGAGGAGTTCGAATTCCGGCTTACACCGGAAGCAGAAGACGGTTTGCGAGCCGCCATTCGGGTTTGGACCATGAAGGTGCAAGGTCTGGCCAAGCTGGTGACGCGCGTCAATTTGGGCTGGCTGGCCAGGGAATGCCGGCGGGTCCAGGAACCGGCCGCGATGGCGGCGGGCGCAACCGGATTCTCCACATCATCGTCTGCGAGTTCCGTGCTTACGGTCAGCGGAGACTAACACACCCGTAGCAACGCATTTTCCAGAAAAAGTTGAACTCGCAGAGGAGAATTGTGTCAAGAATATAGGGTAATGCTTTACCGAATCAAAACTCGAATTAAGCCGCTTTATTGCTTTGCTTTATGGCTCATGGCGGGTTGCCTCTGGATGGGCGCGCCCGCGCTGGCGGCGCCCAATGCCGCCATGGCCGTAATCAACCCGCAGCCAACACCGCCGCCCGCGCCCCTGGTTCAACACGACTACGTGGTTCAGAACGGCGACGACCTCCAGATTCTTGCGTTCAACAACGCGGAACTCGGCCAGAAGGTGAAAGTCCGGCCCGACGGCAAGATCTCGCTGCTGCTGTTGAATGACGTCAAGGCAGCGGGTCTGACCGCCGAAGATTTATCGGCAATTCTTAGCCGCGATTACGCCAAATTCTTTCGCAATCCCCGCATTACAGTTAGCGTGACCAGCTTCAGCAATCAGGAAGTCTTCGTCGGCGGCGAGGTGCAGACTCCCAAGCTGCTGCCTTTGAATGGCAGGCTCACTCTCGCAGCCGCGATTTTTTCAGCGGGCGGTCTGAAGATCAGCGCCAAGTCGAAGTCGATCTATCTCCTGAGGGATTCGGAAGGCAAGCCCGCGGTCATGCAGGTTGATTTGAAGAAGATCTTCGAAAGCAAACAGCCGGACATCGAGTTGAAGCCGTTCGACGTGGTCTTCGTGCCCAAGAGCAAGATCGGCAAGGTCGATCAGTTTGTAGAGCAGTACGTCAGACAGGTATTGCCGGTCACCGTCGGCATGGGCTTCAGCTATCTGCTGGGGCAGCAACCTTTAATCCAGTAAGAATTCCAATGGAATACTCTCCGCTCCAAACTTCCCTGCGCGATCTGGTTTTTGTGCTGTTCAAGCGCAAGTGGAGCATCATCACCATCATTCTGGTTACGGCCCTGTGCTCCACTGTGTGGCTTTGGGTGATCCGCGAGAACATGTACACCGCTTCCACCAAGCTGCTGGTGAAATTGGGACAGGAACAGGCGCCTCCTCCAACCGTGGTGAACGGGCTGCCCATGGTGACGGGCTATCGCTTTCAGGAAGTGAACTCGGAAGTCGAAATCTTCCAGAGCTATGACTTGATCGCGAAAGTAGTCGACCAGTTCAAACTCTATGAGCCCGGCCCGCCGCCCCCGAAGCCTCCTGGCGGTTTTCCACTCCTCAAATACCGGGTGAAGAAGACCGTGGCTGACATCGAGGACTGGGCGGACAACCTGATGATCAAGTATGGTCTGCGCGAGAAGATGTCCAAGCGCGATGCCATCATCCTGACGCTCCAGAAGGCTCTCAATGTTGCGCCGGAAAAAGACACCAACATTTTCGTGGCGCAGTTGACCATGCCCTATCGCCTCGAGACGCCCATCATTCTGAACCGGCTGGTAGATGATTACCTGGACTACCGGCTGCGCATTTACCGCACGCGCGGGGCTGAATTCTTTCGAAGCCGCACGAATGAGACGCGGGCCGATCTCGACAAAGTTTCGACTCAATTGCAGCAGTACGAGGCGGCCGGAGACATCAGTGTACTCGAGAAGCAGCAGGAGCAGCTTGTCCAGCAGATCGCCAATGCCGAAACGGCATTGCACAACTCCGATCTTGCGCTGGCCGATGCACAATCCAAGGTGACGCGGCTCGATGCCGAGTTGCGCAAGGACGATCCGAATTTTGGCCGCCTGGGCGAGTTCGACAAAGATTCATTCCCTGCCGGCGTTCTGACGCAATTGGCCGACCTGCAGCGCGAGCGGGAAAAGCTGCGCATGACCGAACTCGATAACGGTGATCGCATTCGGAATAATCGAAGCCAATTCCACGTGCTGACGGACATGCTCTCCGCCAATTTGCGCGCGGTGCTGGCCGATTGCGAGAACGATGAGCGCGCCCGCGCCAGCACGCTTGGCGCGCTGAAGACCCAGCTCACCGATCTTCACAACCGCCAAATGGATTGGGAGGCGTTGAACCGGAAGAAAAAGGACGACGAAGAGATTTACGATTACTATCGCCGCAAGCTGGAAGAGACGGCTACGATGGTGGCGCTCGAAAACGATCGCATTGGTAATGTGACCGTCATCCAGCGTGCGACCGATCCGGTGATTCCGTCCGGGCTGCGCAAGACTCGTCTGTTCGCCGTATGCCTGTTGGTATCTATTTTCCTTGCGCTGGCGTGGGTTTCCGTAGCGGAATTCTTCGATCACAAGATCTACACGCCGGAAGGCCTGGAAAAGCACCTCGGCGCGCCGGTGATCGGAGTCTCCCAAAGGCATTGGCGGCCGCTGGCCGCGCTCCGCAGGAACCGCACGGTGCAGAGCATTACGGGAGCCCATGTTTAACGGGATCGACAATGAATTGCGCAAGACGGCATCCGTCCTGGCCAATGCCGTCCGCGAGCAACGATACGGGTCCGTCGTTTTCTCCAGCGCCTCGCGCCGCGAAGGAACCACTACGATGGCGCTCAATACGGCGCGCGTGCTCCAGACTCGCGAGGGCATTCGTCCGCTGGTGATTGAAGTCAACCGCGAGCGCCCGCGATATGCCAGGTTGTTTCAACTGGACGAAATGCGGGGCTTCGCTGCCATCGCGGCCAATGAAGTGTGCGTCCTGCAATGTATCCAGCGCGGGCCATATGGAGTCGCGGTCATTCCAGCCGGCACGTCGGAAAAAGAGCCCGAGATGGGCGCGGATGTGGCGGCCGTCTTGCGGCGCATTGTCGATGACATTTTGAGCCAGCAGGAGGACCGCTTCGACATCGTTCTAGTGGATGCCCCTGCGTTTCTCGAGGACCCGGACGCCGTCACCGTGTGCACCGTGGTTCCGCGCCTGGTGCTGGTGGTGCGGGCGGCCCACCTGTCATTCGAAGTGTTGCAAAGACTCAAGCAGGAAATCGCGCAGAGCGTCGAGGAATTCACTCTGGTGGGAGCCATCCTGAACCGGCACCGGCAATACATACCGGGTTGGATTCGGGAATGGTTGTTGAAATAGCGGATTATGAACGCGGGGGAACCAAACACACTCCAGGTCTCCGTGATTGTGCCAACCCGGAATCGGATGACGCTGTTGCGGGAGTTGGTGGAGTCGCTGTGGAAACAGACACTCGCCCCGCATCATTTCGAGATTATCGTGGTGGATAATTGCTCAAGCGACCAGACGGCGGAGGTGATGGCGGAGATGGCGAACCAATCGCCGTGCCCGTTGCGGTACGTACGGAACGAGCAGAACCTCGGGCAGATCTACTCACGGAACGCAGGCGCGCGCCACGCGCGAGCAGAAATCCTGGCGTTCACGGATAGCGATTGCCGGGTGAGCCCTCAGTGGCTTGAAACGTCGCTCGCGGCTTTTTCCGATCACGGCCATATCGACCCGGAGCAGATTGGCTTTGTCTCGGGCCCGGTGCGCGATAAGCCGGAACAACCGGTCACCTTCTTCAGCCTGCCGACGTTCGCCAATAACGGGGAGAACGTCACCTACCCCGCGTGCAACATTCTGTACCGCAAGTCGGCATTCTGGAAAGCCGGCGGATTTGATGAGAGCGCGTGGCCAGGCGACGTGGGCGACAAATCGTTCGGCGATTCCGACACGGAATTGGCATGGAAGGTGAAGAACCTCGGTTTCGAAAACATTTTTATGAGCGACGCGGTTGTCTACCATCAGGTCTGGTCACTGACGTTGAGACAGTGGTTGAAGGCGCAGATCCTGGCTTGGCGGATTCCGGGCGTGTTGCAGCGGACTCCGGAGTTGAAACCGAAGCTGCTTTGGTGGGGACCATTTCTGTTTCGCGATAATCTGCTCTTCTACCTGGCTGCGATTGGCGCAGCGCTCGCGGCAGCCGGTTTTGCGATGGGAATTCCGGCTTTGTACTGGGCGCTGGTTTTGGCTCTTCCCCATTTGTGGCGCACCGCTTATACACCGGGGCGCCCGGCGGCTTTGTTGAAGATTCATCGTGTCGCGGGACGAATGTTTTTTCTTACGCTGCGGCAGGGTCTGATTTGCGGCGCGCTAGTCGCCGGCAGCATCCGGTCGCGAACCGTAGCGTTATAGGGGAATCGTGACAGAGAGCGGGAACCAGATTTGGGTGTCGGTGATCGTACCAACCTACGATCGGAGCGCCCTTCTGCGCGAGCTCATCGAGTCCCTATGGAAGCAGACGCTGCCCGCGAATTGCTTCGAAATTATCGTCGTTGATGATTGTTCTCCCGACGATACGGCCAAGGTTCTCGCTGAACTCGAAGCGAAGTCTCCCTGCCGCTTTATCTGGCGGCGGAATCCGCAGAACAAAGGACCCATTTATTCGCGCAATATAGCTGCCCGAATGGCGGCTGCGGAAATCCTGGCTTTTACCGACAGCGATTGCCGTGTGAGTCCACAGTGGCTGGAGGAAGGGCTGGCGGCGTTTGCATCCAAACCGGACCTGGCGTTCGTGAGCGGGCCGGTACTCGACAAGCCCGAGCAGCCGATCCGGTTCTTCTCGCTGCCGAATGGCACCAAGACGGGCGAGAACCCGGTCTACCCGACATGGAATATTTTCTATAACAAAGCGGTCTTCTGGAAGAATGGCGGCTTTGACGAGACCGCCTGGTTCGGCAATATCAAAGACCGGCCAATTGACTGCTCGGATTCCGACTTTGCACTCAAGCTGAAGGACCTGCACTATCCTTACCGCTTTGCCGCCAATGCCCTGGTCTATCACGAAGTGTGGAGCGTCCGGCCGTTCGACTGGCTGAAGGCATTTCTGCGCATGTTCTACATTCCGGCGCTGATGAAGCGGCACCCCGAATTGCGCCCGCAAATCCTGTGGTGGGGGCCATTCCTCTCGAAAGAAAATCTTCTCTTCTATGTGGGACTGCTGGGACTTGGGATCGCGTGCACGGGACGCCCTCTGGCCGCGGTGCTGGTGCTTCCCCATCTGTGGACATCGCTGAAGGTGACGGCTCGCAGGTTCTCACCCTTGCGATTGCCGCAGATCGCCGGACAAGTTGTTTTTCTCGAACTGCGGCAGGCGGTCATCTGCGGCTCACTTATTTATGGAAGCCTACGGATGCGGACTCTGGTGCTCTGAAGGCAATGACGGAGAACCAAAACTCGATTCGGGTCTCGGTGGTAATTCCGACTTTTAATCGCGCGGCACTGCTGAAGGAACTCGTCGAGTCTTTGAACAACCAGACCCTGGCGCCCTCAAGTTATGAGGTGATCGTGGTGGACAATTGTTCCACCGATGACACGGCGGCGTTAATCACAGGAATGCAATCGCAAGTCAGATACAGGCTCATCTACCACCGCATGCCGGAAAACGGCGGGCCTGTACGGTCGCGGAACACGGCGGCCAAGATGGCGCGGGGAGAAGTCCTGGCCTTCACCGATAGCGACTGCCGTGCGACGCAACAATGGTTGGAGCGCGGATTGGCGGCATTGGAATTGCATCCGGATGCAGCGTTCGTCAGCGGCCCGATCTGCGATAAGCCGGAGCAGTCTACCGGATTTTTTACCCTTCGCTACGAAGCACCGCCGGGAGAAGATTATACTTACCGGGCCGGCAATATTTTTTATCGCAAGAGTGTCTTTTGGGAAATCGGCGGTTTTGACGAGACTGCATACTATGGGCAGACCAGCTTCATGCACTACGAGTGCGCCGATATGGACCTGGCTTGGCGCATCAAGGAAAGCGGCCGCGCGAATTACTATGCCGCGGACATGATCGTCTATCACGAAGTCTGGAAAGTGAGCCCCTGGAAGTGGCTGCATAAACAAACTCAGTTGATGCCGCTGCCTCTTTTCCTGAAACGGCATCCGCATCTGGCTCGCTACATGTTATGGCACGGTCCGCTGATGGCGCCGCAGAACGCTCTCTTCTATCTGCTGATCGCAGGACTCGTGCTTGCCCCCGTGCGGCTCTGGTTTCTTCTTATGGCTCTGCCTTACGTAGTATGGCTGATGGCCCGTATCAGTCATAGCCTTTGGAAGACGCCGCTGCGGCTGGCCGCGGCACTCGTGTTTTGGAGTTGCGCCCAGGCCGTGATGTGCGGGTCGCTGGTTTGGGGCAGTATCCGCGCGCGGAGGATCGTGCTATGACCGGGCCAGCAACCAGTGAAACTCCCGTTGTCACGGTCATCATTCCCACACGCAACCGCGCGGCACTCCTGCGGGAACTGGTGGAATCTCTTTGGAAACAGACGCTCGATCCGCGGAGCTACGAAATTATTGTGGTGGACAATCAATCAGGCGATGGCACCGCCGCGATGATGGCGGAGATGCAAAAGGCTTCGCCGTGCCGTCTGATCTTCCACGTGATGCAGGAGAACAAGGGGCCGATTCATTCCCGCAACACTGCGGCACGCATGGCTCAGGCGGAGATCCTCGCCTTCACCGACAGCGATTGCCGCGTGTCACCGGACTGGCTCGAGCGCGGGATGGCGCCTTTCGCCGATCCAAATGTCGCTTTCGTAAGCGGCGTGGTTCTCGATAAACCGGAGCAGCCAGTCCGCTTCTTTACCTTCCGCAATGGCGCTGTTCCGGGGGAGGAGAATTTTAGCTACCCCGCGTGCAACATTCTTTTTCGGAAGCAGGTCTTCTGGGAGATGGGAGGCTTCGATGAGGGCGAATATGTCCGCGATATCGGTGACAAGCCCATCGAGTGCGCCGATACCGACCTGGCATGGCGCATCCGGAAGAAGGGCTATCCCAACGTGTACGTAAATGAAGCCGTGGTGTATCACGAAGTCACGCCCATGACGCCCTGGGTCTGGCTCAAGTCGCAATCGCGCGTCGTAATGGTGCCGTTGGCAGTCCGTCTGCATCCGGAATTGCGCGAAAAGCTCTGCTGGTGGGGACCCTTTTTCCGCGTCGAACATCTGCTGTTTTACATTGCGCTGCTGGGGCTGGTGCTGGCGGTGCTGGTGAATCCGTGGCTGGCGCTGCTGGCCGCTCCGTATGTGGTCCACGGAATGACCATTCCGGGAACGAGATTTTCGATTGTCCGCGTGCCGCGTCTGTTATTCCGGTCTGCCATTCTGGCCGCCCGGCAAGCCGTGATCTGCGCTTCCCTGCTGTATGGAAGCCTGCGCACGCGGACACTCATTCTGTAACTTATGAAACCGCCGATGGAAACAAGAAACTCCGCAGCTCCCGCGATCATCGTCGAGAACGTGTCGAAGGTCTATCCGCGGCAGCCGCTGCTCAGCTTTCTGCGAGACCGGTCGTATCAGGTGGGAACGCAGGCGCTTCGCGAAATCTCGTTTCAGGTTCGCGAAGGCGAAACGGTCGGTTTGCTGGGTCCCAACGGCGCGGGAAAAACTACTCTGCTGAAGATCATCTGCAGCCTGCTTTACCCGAGTTCGGGGCGCGTACTCGTCCATGGTCTCGACCTGGTGAAGGAATCGCTGAAAGCGCGAAGCATGATGGGTCTCATTACTTGCGAGGACCGTAGCTTCTATTGGCGGATAACCGGGCGGCAGAATCTGGATTTCTTCGCGACGCTTTACGGCATTCCACGCAAGAAAGCGGCGGGCCGCATCGAAATCCTGCTGGAGACACTTGGCCTTACCTATGCGGCCGACCGGCCCTTCCATTCTTACTCTTCGGGGATGAAGCAGAAGCTCGCCATTGCGCGCGGCTTGTTGGGCGACCCGCGCGTGGTGCTCTACGATGAGCCTACTCGCAGCCTCGACCCTTTGAGCACGCAAAATATTCATCAGTGGATTCTGGCGAATCGCGCCGATTCGCCACGCACCGCCCATCTGATCGCCACCAATCAGCTTCGGGAAGCGGAACTCCTGTGCGATCGCGTAGTGATCATCAACCGTGGCGTCGTGATCGCGCACGGAACGATTGGGGAAATCCGGCAGCGGTTTCGAACCGAGCAGCACGTGGTGCATCGCATCCGGTTTCGCGGGCCCCGTGCCGCCTTGCCACAGGCCGACTTCGAGCACGGACTGGTGGAAGTTGGCGAAGAAGAACGCGACGGCGATTTCGTTTCGATTCGCGCTTACACGCGGGAAGGAAGCGAAGGGCTTTCCGCGGCACTTTCGTCCATTCTCGGAAACGGTGGCGTCGTGGTGGAATGCCACACCGAAGAGGTCGCCTTCGACGAAGTGTTCTGCGCCCTGGTGCAGCGCCAGTACGACGAATCGCACGCGGTGGCGGCGGGAGCAAAGTCATGAGATTAGCCTGGGCGTTCTTCAAACGCGACGCCACTATTGCGCTGAGTTATCGCGTCTCTTTCGTGGTGCAATTCATCGGCAAGCTGGCGGTGCTGGCGTTGTTTTACTTCCTCTCGAAGACGGTGGGCGACAAACCGCTGCCGATGCTCGCCCGATATGGCGGCGATTTCCTGGCATTCATGCTGATTGGCATTTCGCTCAGCGATTGCGTGCTCGTCAGCTTGACCAGCTTCGCCACACAAATCCGTGATGCGCAGACCACCGGAACACTGGAAGCGACGTTGATGTCGCCGGTGCATCTGCCGACGATTCTGCTCTACTCGTCGCTTTGGGACTACTTCATGACGGCTGTCGGCTTTGTCTTTTACCTGCTCGGAGGAGCCTTTCTGTTCGGTGTCAAGTTTCATCAGTTTCACTTCTTCGCGGCGGTGGCGCTGTTCGTACTCACGATCACCTCGTTTATGGGAGTGGGCATTTTGTGGGCGGGAATTGTCCTGCTGATTAAGCGAGGGGATGCGATTCGGACAGTCGGCGGATTTGTGATGGTAATCATGAGCGGAGTCTTTTTCCCGCCCAGCCTGTTTCCGTCCTGGATGCAACCGATCAGTAGGCTAATCCCGCTGACCGATGCGCTCGAAGGGATGCGCCTGGCGCTGTTGCAGGGATATGGCTTCTATCAACTGTCCGACATCCTCATTCGCCTGACTCTCTTCGCTACGGTGTTGATGGTGGTGGGCCTGCTGGGGTTCAACTGGGCAGTGCGGATCGGTAAGAATGTGGGCTCGTTGACGCAATACTAGCGATCGTTGGACCGGGATGAGCGTTCTGATTTCCAAAATCGAACAGGCAAGCGGCCGGATCGCGACATTCACGTTCCTGGTGTTACTGGGACTCGCGGCGATAGTCGGCGGCGAGGTGGTGCAGGTGTTGCCGCGCCGCATGGCGTTCGGCGCACTGCTGTTGCTGTTGTTATTCGCAGCGGCGCTGATCACGCGCCGGCCGCGGGAAATCTTTCTCGCAGGATGGGTTTTCGCGCTGGTCTACAACCGGCAATACTTCGTGTTTCTGCCGTTTGTGGGAGACCAGGGATCCGAAGGCCCTTACCTCATTGCATCGGACCTGTTCCTGATTCTGCTCATTGCCTACTGGTATTACGAGCACTCCATCCTCAAAATGCGCCGCGAACCCATCGGCAGGCCGCTCTGGCCGTGGTATCTGCCGTTCGCCGTGGTTTGTGTGATTTCGTTGTTCGTCTCCGACCGCCCCGACTGGGGAATCTACGAACTGATCCGGGTGGCGAAAGTCGGCTTCATCCTTTATTACGTTCGCCGCAATTTCCGGAAGCGCGAATGGTGGCTGTGCGCGCTGACGCTGGGTGCGGCGGTGTGTTTTGAGTCGGCGTTAGGCACCATGGAGGTGGCAACCAAACGCAGCGGCGTGCTCGGCGTTTTCGGATTGGGCCAGAACGCGAACGTCATGCCAGAGCGCTTTACGGGAGAATTCTCGCAGGAGGTCTGGTATGGCATGTACCGCGCGACGGCAACCATGTCGCACCCGCCGAATCTGGCCTGCTACCTGCTGCTGACCATTCCCGTGTTTCTTGCGCTCGCTCCGGTCATGCCGCGCGTCTGGCAACGACTGGCTTGCGCTGGCACAGGTCTGCTAGGACTGGTTGGGCTGGCTTGCACATTGTCCCGATGGCCATGGGCAGTGGCCAGCCTGCAATTGCTGCTGTTGTTCGCCGGCTTAGTGGGAATGCGGTTGTGGGATGTCCGGCGCGCGCTGGGCGTGGTTTTTCTCGGCATCATTCTGCTCGTCTCCGGCCTCATTCCTTTCCGACACTTGATCGTGCAGCGCATGACGCGCGATTTCAAAGTCTCCGAGGAAGGCCGTTTCGATGAGTACGGCACGGCCATTGAGATGTTCGGCGACCGGCCGTTCCTTGGTACGGGTCTGAACAATGCCCGCGCGCACATCGTCCACTACCGGCCGGAGATTCAGTACAACCTGGATCTCGATACGCCGTTAACGCAACTGCTCCATTTGCGCGCGATCGTATCTCCGCAGAACGGCTTTCTTCACGTGCTCATTGAACTCGGCGCGCTTGGGGTGCTCACGTTCCTCGTCTATGTAGTGGGCACGCTGGTGACGGGCCTCCGAGCGATTCAGGAATCGCGCGGTTATGCGCGCGCAGCCTGCTTTGGACTCACCATTGGTTTGCTCGGTGTCATGCTGCAGCAGGCGGTAGACTTCTCGTATTGGGTTGATCCGCTCCTCTACACCTATACTCTGGTGGTGGGAATGCTCAACACTTCGGTTGTACTGCGAGACGGCAACGAGCCGGCGAATGAACGTGCGCTGCTGCCGGTGCGCCATATCGGTGGAGGACGGCGTGTCCACGCGTAAGGCCGCAGCGGCCCGCCGGCGGCGATTTCGCTGGCTGCGCTGGCCCGTTGGCGCAATTGCCATCGTAGTATTGCTGCACCTGCTGTTTCCGGATGCACCCCCGTTACACGCCGATGCCGAAGGCAATATTCTCAAGAACGGAGATTTCGAACAGCGCGGCGGCGGTGTTCCGGGATGGACGATCGAGCCCAAGATCGCGGGTCAGGGCAAGATTTCGATTGTTACCGGCAAAGTGCATTCCGGACAGGGCGCTCTCGAACTGGTTCCCAACAACAAGAACCGCCCCAATGGTTCGGGTGACGGTCCGCTGCGTGTTGCGGAGGGTTTTCCCGCGGGCTCGCTGCGTGGAAAGCGACTCTATCTTTCCGCGTACATGTCAGCCGAAGGCGGCGCCACCGCCATTGTCGGCGCGCTGGTCCTGCGCAGCAAGGGCATGCCGATTCTGGTGGAGATGCGCCAGGATTCCTCCAGGCCGGGATTCGTACATCAACAGAACGAACTCGCCGTTCCGGATGCGGGCGACATTCAGATTCTGGTGGTGGGATGCAGCATCGAAGGAAATTCAGGCGCAGCTTATTTCGACGATGTGTATGTGGGAACCAAGCCACTGCAGGACAGCGCAGAGGCTTCGGTGCCGCAGGCCAATCCCGCGTCGCCATCTGCCGGCGGCCCCCTCGCGGCAACTGTCGAAGTGGATGCGAGCCGCGAAATCAGGCCTATTCCTCCGACGCTCTACGGCGCCAACGTGGAATGGATCTGGAACGCAAACGGACTCTGGGACCTGGAGCGGAAAGAGATCAATCCGCAAGCCGTGCGCCTCTCTCGCGACCTGGGCGTCACGCTGCTTCGCTTCCCCGGCGGCGTTTTCGCGAACTACTATCACTGGAAAGACGGAATCGGGCCGGAGTCTTCGCGCAAAGAGACAGAACATACACCCGGCGGTCCGAGGTCTGCTCAAGTCTTCGGCACAGACGAAGCGCTCTCGTTTGCTCAGCAGACCGGATCGCACCTCATGATTACGGTCAATGCACTGACGGGCACGCCGCAAGAAGCCGCCGAATGGGTCCGCTATGTAAACGGGAAGAATCAGCCGGACCGCCGTGTTGACTACTGGGAGATCGGCAACGAGCTTTATGTGGGCAACGGCAACAAGAAAGGGATGACGCCTGACGAATACGCCTCGCGCTTCCTGGATTTCGCACGCGCCATGCGAGCGGCCGATCCCTCGATTCAGCTCGGCGCAATCGCTGACGACAACTATGGCCGCACGATTCCTCACGCGCACGCCGACTGGGCCCAGCGCGTTCTCTCCAAGGCCGGGCAGCAGATTGATTTTCTGTCGGTACACAACGCCTATGCGCCGATCATCCCGGGAGACACGGGCTCCGATGTGCGTACGGTGTACTCCGCCATGCTTGCGGCGCCGGCGCTGATCCGCCAAAGCCTGGATGATGTTGCCGCGAAGATTAAGCGCTTTGCGCCGCCGGGGCGAGGCTCGCACATCAAGATTGCCGTCACGGAATGGGGTCCGCTGTTTCAGGGCACGCCGAAAGATCGCTTTGTCGAGCATGTGCAAACGCTGGGCTCCGGCTTGTTTGTAGCCAGCACGCTGAAGACGTTCATCGAATCTCCGCAAACCGGTATCGCGAATTTTTTCAAATTGGTGGACCCGTTATATGCCGGCTGGATCGGACAACGGAACGGCACGTTCGTGCCTACAGGTCCTTACTACGCTTTTGAAATGTTCACCCGCCACTTCGGCAAAATCGCAGTCAGTTCGAGCGCACAGTCGCCTACATATCGTTCAGTGTCGGTGGGTTGGGTGGATGCCGTGCAGAGCGTTCCGTATCTGGATGTGGTTGCGAGCCGCAGCAACAATGGACGAACGCTCTACGTTCTCGGGATCAACAAGAACTTCGACCACCCCGTACGCGCCAAAATCGAGCTCCATGGTTTCCAACCGGCAGGCAAAGCGACAGCGTGGACTCTCAACGGAAGCGGCATCGATGCAAATACAGGCAGCCGGCCGGTAGCGGTTCCAGGTGTGAAGTGGGGGAAGCAAGCCGAGGACAGCCGGAATCCTCACTTCGACCGCGGCGGCCCTGATGAAATCAAATTGACCTCGGCTGCGCTAAAGACTGCCGGCGAGTCATTTGAGTACACATTCCCCGCGCACTCGGTGACGTCGCTCGAGATCGGTGGGCGTCTGAGGTAGCGACCCAGCGGCGCCGCTATGAGAATCGGACTCACTAACCCGACGACGTGGCCGTGGGTAAGGCGCGGCGCAGAACGGTTTCTCAACGAACTCGCCATCTATCTTTCGCAGCGAGGTCACGAAGTCACCGTTATTTCCGGCAAACCGGGACGGACACAGATTCGCGACGATTCGGGCTATACCACCATCTGCCATCGGCAGCTTTGGCATCCGCTGTTCGCTAAGGCGGGCATTCGTGAATCGCACGCGTTCTTTCCGGTGCTGCTGCGCGACTTGCTGAAGCGGCGTTTTGACGTAGTGCTCTGCTGCGCGTTTTTGGATGCTTACGCGGCGATTCTCGCACGCCAGGTTACGCGTGTTCCGTGCGTCTTTTGGGTGAACAGCCTGCCGCCAAGAATCCGCTATGTGCGCGAGATCAGCGTGGGCGGAGGTTTTTTCCGAAAAGTCGTTCGCGAAGCCGACGAAATGATTGTGCTCAGCGCCTACATGCAGCGTTGGTTTCTGCAGCGGCACGGGCGCGAGTGTGTGCAGCTTCCGGTTCCGGTCGATACCGAACAGTTTCCGCTATCTACGAGCCGCGATCATGAACGGCCGGTGATTCTCTGCGCGTCCGCGCTGGATGATGCGCGCAAAGGCGGCCGCGCGCTGGTGCAGGCTTTCGACCAGATCAAGCGCCGCCGGCCCGCCGCCCGTCTGCAAGTGTCGGCCACCGTTTCAGCGGCCAAGCGCGCAGAATTGATGGAATTGGTCTCGCCCGAATTCCGTGCGGACGTGCAATTTCTGGGCGCCGGTGATGTGAAAGACTTACCGCGGCGCTTCGGTTCAGCGGCCATTTCCGTGCTGCCCTCGCTGTGGGAGAGCTTCGGCATGGTGGTCGTGGAGTCGATGGCCGCCGGCACACCAGTAGTGGGGACCCGGGACGGCGCACTCACCGAATTGATTCACGATCCTTCGTTGGGGCGCTTATTTGACGCGGGCGAGAATTGCGCAGTCGAGCCAACCAACGTCGATGGCCTTGCGCGCGCCATGGAAGAATGTTTGGACCTCAGCCGGAAGCCCGAGACGGCGCATCGCTGCCGTGCCGAGGCCGAGACGTATAGCTGGCCGGAGGTTGGTCCGAAGTTTGAAGAGATTTTCGAGCGATTGGCAGAACGGAAGAGCCGCCGCGCATCCGTGGCGTGAGGCGTCGAATGAGAATCGCGATTACTCACCCCTACTGTTGGCCTTACGTGCGGCGCGGCAACGAGCGCAACATTGAGGAGTTGGCGCGATGGCTCACCAGCCGAGGACACACAGTGACCACCGTTTCCACAAAGACCGGCGCGGCTGCCGTCGAGCACACCGAATATGGCGACCGTATCCTGCATCGCGCGCTGGCTGGTCCCCTGCTCGCACGATTGCGCCTCGATGAGCGGCAGACGTTCTTCGTGGGCAGTTACCGGAGCCTCACCGCCGTGCAGGCGGACGTGGTCCACAGTTGGTATTTCTCCGATGGCCTGGCTGCCACATACGCACGCCGCCGCGCCAGACATCGCGCGATCCTGCAGATCAACGGAGTTCCCGTCCCCGGCTACTCGTGCTACCGCTGGTTTCCTCCCGATGCCTGGACTAATCGTGAGGCTGCACGGCGCGCTGACGCGGCGATTGCTTGCAGTCAGTTCATTCGCAACCTCGCGCAAGAGCGCTACGGGATTGACGCCGCGGTGATTCCGCCGCCGGTGAATATGGATCGCTATGAACTCGGCGCGGGCCCCCCAAACGGCCGCCCCACCATCGCGGCCGTTGCCGATTTCAACGTCCGGCGCAAGGGCATCCGCGTTCTGATCCGTGCGTTCACCCTCGTCAAGAGCCAGGTTCCGGATGTGTTGTTGCGCATCGCAGGCGCGCTCTCCGACGCGGTGCGCGCCGAAGTACTGCGTGATTTGCCGGAGAACGTTCGAACCGCCATCGAGATTCTGGGGCCGCAGGATTCGCGCGTCATCGTGAAGCTGTATTGTGAATCGTCCATCCTGGTGCTTCCCTCCATGTGGGAGCCATCGGGAACGGTCTTGATTGAGGCGATGTCGTCGGGCACTCCCGTAGTGACCACCAATCACGCCGGCAATCCGGAGTTTGTCACACCGGAAACAGGCGTGCTGTTTGATCCGCGGACAAACGGCGAAGAGACGGAAAATGCTGCGGGGTTGGCGGATGCGATTCTGCGGGGGCTCGCCCTCTCCGAGCAGAACGGCATTCGCGAGCGCTGCCGCGCGCAGGCGGCACGATTCTCCTGGCCCGTGCTGGGGCCGCGCATCGAACAGGTTTACGGATTCGAAGGAGCACCGCGCGCATGAGTCGAAGATTGCGCCTGGCGTTCTTCAGCCCCTTCCGCCCGCAGAAAAGCGGGATCGCGGATTATAGCGAGGAGCTTCTGCCGCACCTGGCGGAACGTGCCGAAATCGATTTGATCACCGGCCCATATCGAATCTCGAACGACGCGCTGCGGCAGTTCCGTGTTCGTCCGGTCGCCGAATTTCTCAAGGATCACGCGGCCTACGACACCGCGATCTACCAGGTCGGAAACAATCTTCACCATCACGGATACATGGCAGCGTGCATGAGCGCCGTACCGGGTATTCTGGTTTTGCACGATTATTGCCTGCAATATCTCACGTTGGGCCTCACGTTGCGAGAGGGCAAGTTCCGCGCCCTGGTGGAAACGCTGCGCCTCGCGCACGGAAGGCGCGCCGCATGGATCGCGGCTAAGCTACTGCTGAACCTCACCGATCCCGATCGTCTGTCCTTCGCGTGGCCGTTCCTTTCGCAGAGCAAAGCGATCATTGTTCACAGCGATTTCGCGCGGGAGCTCGTGCGCAAAGATGTTCCGGAGACGCCTGTGCGCGTGATTCCGATGGGAGTTCCCGATGGCGATGCAGCGACTCCCGCCGCTGCGCTGCGATCCCGTTACCAGCTTTCTGCGGACGATTTCGTCTTGGCTTCGATCAGCACACTCTCTCGCTCCAAGCGGCTCGATGTGGTCCTGCGCGCATTGCGCGATTTGAAGCGGGAAGTTCCGCGTCTCAAGTATGTCGTCGCGGGAGGAGGCAACCTCGGCGACGACGCGCGCCGCCTCATTCGCGATCTGGGACTGGAAGAGACCGTGGTCCTCACCGGTTGGATCAGCAACGAAGACTACCGGGGGTTGATCGCTTTGGCCGACGTGATTGTCGACCTGCGGTATCCTTCCGGCGCGGAGACTTCGGCTAGCCTGACACGCGCCATCGCCATCGGAAAGCCGCTCATTCTGAGTGAGCAGGGCTCATTCCTGGAAATGCCCGAAGCTTTTTCTTGGAAGATACCCGTCGGCCAGGAGCAGGTTTCGTTGGCGCCAGCCGTGCGGCGTCTGGCTCAAGATTGCGATCTGCGTTCTCGAATGGCCAATGCCAGCCGCGAATACTTTGTTGCCAATCTCCAACTGTCGCAAGCCGCGCAATCGTATGCCGCATTTGCCGCGGAAGTCGCGGACCTGCCGCTGCCGGCTTCTGCGGCAACGCACTGGAACCGGCCCGCACGAGGCGTTTCCAAGTTTCTGATTTCCTCTATCTACAAAATCAGTCGCGTCGGCTATCTGTTCCGCCAGTACGGTTGGAAGGATACGCTGCGCCGCATTCGCGAAGAAATGGGCGCCGATGCGAGGCCCGAAACCGCATGAAGGTGCTCCTCACCCATGAGCGGTTTCCGCCGGACTTCGGCGGCGGCGGCGAATACATTGTCGAAGGGACCGCCCGTTATCTCGCGCAGCGTGGCGTCGACGTCACCGTGGTAACAACCGGAGACCCCGCGCAGAACTCGCATAGTGGAATCCCGATTATTCGCATGCCGGTCAGCCGCTACCGGATGAACCTGGCGACAGGGCGCATCGCCGAACTCGCCCGCGGCGTGGAGCTCATTCAAACATTCAACTATCACGCATGCCTTCCTTCGCTGATCGCGGGCAGACGGCATCATAAGCCGGTTGTCTTGCTGCTGCTCGGTCTGTTTGGCGAAACCTGGAAGGAAATGAAAGGACCCGTCGCCGGCAAAGCCTTTTTGGCGTGGGAAAAGTTTCTGATGCGGCGCTCATTTTCACGCTTCCTGTTCCTGAGCGAGTATTCGCGCAAGATGGGAATCGAATTCGGCGCTCCGCCGGACCGGTCGCTGGTCAATACGTATGGTTTGGATACGGCCTACTTTCATCCCGCTCCGGAGAAAGAGCCGTACGTCCTGTTTGCCGGAAAGCTCGATATCCGCAAAGGAGTGTACGATCTCTTGGCCGCGGCGAAGGAACTGCCCCAGGTCAAATTCAAAATACTGGGCTGGGGTCCCGAAGAACAGGCGATGCGCGCTGCCGCCACAACCAACGTGGAATTCCTCGGCTTCGACCAAGGCGAATTGCGCCGGCAGACATTGGCGGCGGCATCGATCTTCGTGTTACCTTCCCGCGCCGAAGGTTTGCCCGTAGCGTTGATGGAAGCGATGGCAGCCGGATGCGCCGTGGTTTGTACGCTCCCGTTTGAATATGAAGGAGCACGCGTTCCCGTGGGAGACCGTGCGCAATTGACGTCTGCCCTTGCGCGCTTGTGGAGCGATCCGCGGGCAACGCGGCGCATGGGCGAAGAGAATCGCCGCACGGCCGAAGCGTTCACTTGGGATCGTTATATCGACGTGCTGCTCGATGTCTACGCCGGACTTCTGAACGGAGCGGGCCAATGAGCGCGATGCCGGCAATCTCCGTCATCATCCCGAACTACAAGCGCGCCGACTTGCTGCGGAAGGCCGTTGTTTCTCTCTTCGCGCAAGATCTCGACAAGCGTGACTACGAAATCATCGTGGTCGATTCCACCCCGGATGATTCCGTAGTCCGCATGCTGGCTGAGATCGCGCCGCAGGCAGAGTGCTCGCTCCGCTGGTTCACGAAAAAACCGGAAGGCCCTGCTCTCTCGCGGCACCTGGGAGTGCAGAACGCGCGAGGCCGAGTGCTGGCGTTTCTCGATAGCGATTGTGAAGCCGCGCCTTGCTGGCTGCGCGCCGGGTTGGCGGCCTTTTCCCCCGGAATCGGTCTCGTGCAAGGGCACACGGAACCTGATCCAGCGGGGCGGCTCGGAACTTTCACACATTTCATCATCGTTCGCAGCGAGACCTTTCTCTACGAGAGCTGCAACATTTTCTACTTGCGTGAAGCCTATGAACAGGCAGGCGGATTTCGCGGCGTCGACGACACGCCCGTCGCGTTGACACCCACCGGAGGCGAAGATACCGATTTGGCGTGGCGGGTGAGACGCTTGGGATGGAAATCGGTATTCGCAAACGAAGCCCTGGTATGCCACGCCGTGCTGCCTCTGGCCAAGACCCGATGGTTTTACGACAAGCGAAAGAATCTGTTTCCCGGGATGGTCAAGCAGATACCGGAACTGCGGCGCTTCATGTACGCACGCTACTTCTATGATGTCGCGCAGGCGCTGTTTTGCTTGTTCCTGTTAGGTCTGGGACTGGCACTGGTACACCCGATTTTTCTGCTGTTCTGCCTGCCCTACATCCTCTTTCGCAGCTCTGAACCTTCGGCGACGCTCAAGGGGCCGCTTCGGCTGTTGCGCTCCGCGATCTACTTTCCGCGGGACGCGGTGCAATTCGGTTCGCTGTTTTGGTCGAGCGTGAAAGCCCGTTCGCTGTTGTTGTGATGCCGGAGAGATTCCCGTTCATGTGGCTTCGAATCATTGTCTGTCCAGTCTTGCTCGCTGCGGCAACCGCACTCGCACAGCAACCGGTGTCCGCGATTACAGGCGATCCACTCAGTTGCTTTCAGATGGATGGCCCCGGCACGCTGTCGGTCGTCGATGTCACGGGCGAGCCGTTCCAGAAGGCGCTGCACATTGAAACACCAGTCTATTCGGGCAATCTATACGACATCCGCGCGCGATGTTACAGCACCAGCACCGCAAACCAGGGCGATGTGATGGTCGCGACATTCTGGATGCGCACAGTCTCTTCGCAGAGCGGCACCGGCTATACGATGTTCGATGTCGAAAAGGGACAGAGCCCTTATTCGAAGTCCATATTGTGGCCTACGAGGACGGGCTCCGACTGGGAAATGAAGCAGGTTCCCTTCGTAATGGCGGAAACCTATCCTTCCTCCAATGGCGCGACCGCAAATGGGTACAACATCGATTTCTGGGTCACGTTCGAACCCCAGGTCATTGAGATCGGGGGCCTGACGGTCCTCAACTACGGTCCGAATTATCCGCTCAGCAATCTTGGCCTGAGCCTCCAGCCATATGACGGCCACGACCCGAATGCTTCCTGGCGCGCAGCAGCGGCCGCGCGGATTGAACAAATCCGAAAAGCCGACATTGTGGCTGTCGTTCATGATGCCAATGGCAACCCCCTTCCAGGCGCGACGGTCCACGTCAAAATGAAGCGCCACGCATTTCCTTTTGGAACTTCGATCAGCAGTATCGGCTTGCTCGTACAGAGCGACGACGCCGAAAAGTACCGGAATGCGGTTCGCACGCTGTTCAATTCCGCAGTGATCGAGAACGACCTGAAGTGGCCCATTTGGGAGACTACCGGAAACAGCGTCGCGCTACCTGCGCTCGATTGGCTCAGTCAAAACGGCCTCACGAATCTTCGGGGCCACAACCTGATTTGGCCCAGCAAACCGAACCTGCCGCCGGACGTGGTCAGTATGTTGAATCAGCCCGTGGTAGATCAAAACGCGTTACGAGCGCGCATTCAGAGCCACTTCGCCGATATCATGGGGGCCACACACGGCAAGCTGACAGATTGGGATGTGCTGAACGAACCGTACACCAACACGGACGTTCAAGGCGTTCTGGGAGACGACGAAATGGCCGCTTGGTTTAAACAGGCGCGCGCCATCGATCTTTCCGTTAAGCTCTACCTGAACGATTTCGGCTTTCTCGAAAGCGGCGGATATGACATTCTGCACCAGGATGCGCTCTACAACCACATCATCCCCACAATCCTTGCCAGTGGGGATTTGGATGGAATCGGCATGCAGGCCCATTTCGATGTGAGTCTCACCCCGCCAGAGCGCGTAATCGAAATCCTGGACCGCTTTGCGAAATTCGGAAAAGATATCAAAATCACTGAATTTGACGTCACTACCACCGATGAACAGTTACAAGCCGACTACACGCGCGATTTCCTGACCGCTGTTTTCAGTCATCCGGCCGTGAAGGGATTTACGGTGTGGGGATTCTACGAAGGCGCGGAGTGGTCTCCAGAGGCGGCAATGATTCGCGGGGATTGGACAACAAAGCCAAACTACGACGTCTGGATGAACCTGGTCTATAAGCAATGGTGGACAGACGTCACCGGCACAACGGGCGCTGATGGCACGTTTCGCACGCGTGGATTTCTGGGGGACTACGATATCGATGTCACAACCAACAACGCCATGCAAACACTGCCGCTCACAGTGACCTCGCCCGGCCCCAACTATCTCCTGATGGGAAAACAATCCGCGGGCGCACTCACCGCAGCCGGCGTAGTGAACGCGGCCAGCTTTCGTGGGGGATCAATCGCGCCGGGCGAGACCATCGAGATTTGGGGATCAAACTTCGGACCGGCTGCACCGGCATTTTCAAACTACGACAGCAGCGGACAGCTTCCCACATCCGTTGGCGATACGAGAGTGCTCATCAATGGCTCGCCCGCGCCGGTCGGGCGTGTGCTGCCGGGCCGTGTCACAGCCATCGTGCCGTATGCCGCATCAGGCAATGCGACGATTCAAGTTCAGTATTTAGGCACCGTCACCAACGCGGTGACGGTACCGGTGCAGCCCGCGTCCCCAGGAATTTTCTGTTACTACGGCGGCTCGAGCCAGGCAGTGGTGGTGAATGATCTGCCCGACGGCACTACGTCGTTGAACACAGCCGATCATCCCGTACCGCGTGGTTCTTACGTGACGATATATGTCACCGGTGTCGGCCAAATCACGCCGGCGGAAATCGTGGGCATGCGCCCCGCCGCGGGTTCTGACCTGCAACCCGTTCTTCCGCTTGTCGTAAAATTCGGTGACTCCCAGGCCAGTTGCCCTTATAACTGGATTGGATTAGTCGATGCGGGAGTCACACAGATCAACGCGTGCGTGCCTGACAACGCGCCAACCGGCAGCGCCATTCCGCTGTCCGTCACCATCGGCGGCATTGCGGCGCAGACGGGCGTGACCATCGCTATTCGCTGAACCCGCTGGCGGGACGGCCGTCAAGTTAACCGAGATTTGACGGCTGCCTACCGCGCTCATCCCACTCATCCCCTTGACAGCGCTCCGGCGGTCTGTCACGCTCAGGCTATGAAGGCCCATGGACTAGTTCTGCTTCTTGCCATAGGTGCCCTCTTCCTGAATGCGCTCGATTGCAAGGGGCTCTGGATTATCAGCAGTCAGGCTCGTAACTGCTGCCAGAGAGGACACTGTTCCTCATCGGCTGCGGACTTATGTTGCAAGGGTTCACTGGCCCATCCCGAGCAAGTTGTGAAGGCACAGAAGCAGACTGCGACAGAATCGGGAATTCTGACAGCAGTGTTCCTGTCACGTGACGGCATGCATTTAGGCCGATTTACCGAGCCATTCAGCTCCCTATGTGCGGTCACGGATGGTCTGCCACCGCCACTTACGATAGCTACCAGTCCCCTTCCTCTTCTGATCTAGGCCTCTCCAGACGTGTGCCTTGGCACGCGTGTATCCAATTTTCATTTACAAAATTTGGTGTCCGGTGTAGCCCTCTTCACCGTCGAACCACACCCACGAGTGCAGCAGAGAAAAAGGCTGGAGGTAAGTATGAGGCATCATCTGGAGATTATTCTTAGCGGTGTTCTAGCCGGCCTGTTCGTGATGTCCGGCAGCGCAGACCTGGGAGCCGGCGAACTGTGGAGAACGACGGGACGATGGCATCGATTCCTGAAGGAGGCCATTCCCGGTACGCTGCTGATCGAGCAGGATGCCGTGGAGTTTCGCTCAGAGAAGTTCAAGAGGCGCTGGGCATATATCGACATTCGTACCGTCGATTTATCACGTCACGAAATCACGCTGATGAGTTACGAAAACCGTCCCTGGCACGAGCCTGGAGAACGTCGTTATCACTTCAGCTTCACTACTCCGATTCCTGAAGCCGTGGCGGCACAACTGACTGTGCGAGTGAGAAAGCCCGTCCGTAGTCGAGTGCCCGTTGCAACCGATACTGCGATCCTGACCATTCCAGCACATCTCGGCGGCTTCTTTGGCGGCAGCAATGGCGCGTTACGCCTAAAGGATACTGGAATCGACTACTTGGCGGAGCATAGTCGCGACAGCCGATCTTGGCGCTGGACAGATATTCAAACTATAGCCAATCCCGACGCTCTCCACCTGCGGATAACTGCGTACCGGGGCATCCTCGAATTCGATTTGAAGCAGCCGCTACCTCGCACGGTTTTCGAAAGACTGTGGGACCATCTCTACGCAAACGGCCTAAACCTTTCGAGCACGAAGGGAGCGGATCAATGATATACCGTCTGCTTATGTCAACCGTACTCGTAGCGGGAGCGGCCGGGCTGGAGGCTGCTGGTCCGGCGGTAATACCCCTTACTGTCTTACTCCAGGAAGCACGGGGCCACAATCCCGAGATCCTTGCAGCACGGCGAGCGTGGCAGGCAGCCGAGCAGGTACCCTCGCAAGTCTCGACACTCCCGGATCCCGAAGTGACCATCCAACAACTCTCAGTCGGCAGCCCGCGGCCATTCGCCGGTTACCAAAACAGCGACTTTGCCTATGTCGGCTTTGGCATTTCCCAGGAACTGCCGTATCCGGGAAAGCTCAAATTGAAGGCTGAGGCGGCGGCTCGTGATGCCGGCAGTACCCGATACCGGTACGAAGCAACAGTTCGTTCGGTGCTTGTGCAGGTGAAGGAAGCATATTTCCAGATTTCGTACGCACAGCAGACTCTTGATGTCCTAAGCCATGACGAAAAGCTTTTGGACCAGATAGCTAAGATTGCCGAAGCGCGCTACCGGGTGGGACAGGGCACTCAGCAGGATGCGCTGAAAGCCCAGGTGGAACGAACGAAGCTGTTACGCGATGTCACTCAATTCCACCAGCTCTTCGACGCGCAACAAGCGCTGATTAAGAAACTGCTGAACCGGCCGCTCGGATCAGCCGACCTAGCAGTCGATCCGCTAACCGAAACCCCACTGGTGCGGACCGCTGATGAACTGCTTTCCAAGGTGCGGACCGGGAATCCAGACGTCACCGGCCAAGAGGAGATGGTCAAGCGGCAGAGTGTGGCAGTAGAACTGGCGCGCCAGGACCGCTATCCAGACTTCGGCATTCAGTACATGTGGCAACACACGGGCGCTCCCTTCCACGACTATTACATGCTGACGTTTAGCGCGCGCCTACCCATCCACCGCCGACGCAAGCTCGACCCCGAAATCGCTGAAGCTGCGGACGCGTTGGAACAATCCCGTCGTGAATACGAGAGCCAGGTGCAGTCGGCTTACTTTAGTGTCCAAGACCAGTACATCGCGGCAGAGACTTCTGGCCAGGTGCTTAAGATTTATCGTGAGGGTCTGATTCCACAGGCCTTGGCTACCTATCGTTCCGGTCTCGCAGCGTATGAAGCGGGCCGCCAGGACTTCGAGACTTTGCTGTCCGCTTTTCTAGATGTTCTTCATTTCGACCAGGACTACTGGAAGACGCTTGCAGATCACGAAACAGCGCTGGCCCGCATGGAACAACTCACCGGAGCATCGCTTCGCTAGAAGAGGTCAGGATGCAAAGTTATCGAACTGCTTTTCTCGTTACGGTTGCTACGGCAGTCCTCCTGGCTGGGGCTGTAGGGTTTCTCTGGCTTCATCCGCGGCGCGTATCCGCACTTCCACCACGAACAGCCAACTCAGCGGTTGCGACAGATACCAGTGGTGAATCGCCGCCTTCGGAGACAACTCTTTCTCCGGTAGCCCTCACACCTCAGCGGCTGCAAAGCATCGGCGTGAAGACGGGCTTAGTCGCATATCGAAACTTGCGCGATGAGATCCGCACCGTCGGGAATGTGGATGTCGATGAGACTCGCGTTTCGGATGTACAAGTCCGCTTTTCTGGCTGGGTGCAGAAAGTATACGCAGACGCCACCTATCAGCAAGTACATAAGGGGCAGCCCCTGCTCACCGTTTATAGCCCCGATCTGGTGACAACCGAGCAGGAATACCTGCTGGCCAGGGACAATAGGAGCCTTCTGCTGAAGAGCACCGTCCCTGGAGTGGCGTCTGGAGCGACATCCCTGCTCAGCGCCGCGGCCGACCGGCTAAAGCAGTGGGGGCTTCCGGATCGGGAGATCTCAGACCTCGAGAAGACCGGAGAAGTGCGCCGGGAATTGGAAATCGACTCGCCCGTGTCAGGCTTCATCACGGAGAGGAAGGCTTTGCCCAACATGTACGTGCAGCCTGGCACAAACTTGTACTCGGTTGCGGACCTTTCCAGTGTTTGGGTTTATGCGCAAGTGTTTCAGGAAGATCTCGGCCGCGTCAGAGTCGGTAACCCTGCGTCGATTACCGTGGACGCCTATCCGGGACGAGTATTCACCGGGCGCGTGAGTTTCATCTGGCCTGAATTGGATCAGACGACCAGAACGGCTCGCGTGCGATTGCAGATTCCCAATCTGGATCTGAGATTGTCCCTGGGGATGTTTGTGAATGTCACAATCGTTGTGCCGGTGGGCCGGCGTTTGTCGATCCCGGCTTCCGCCGTCTATCAGACTGGCACGCGTCAGATTGCGTTTGTGGATCGTGGTGGTGGGCACTTTGAACCACGTGAAATCCAGATCGGGCCGCAGGCGGGCGATGACGTGGCCGTTCTGAAAGGCCTCGCCGCTGGCGAGCGAATTGTGACATCCGCGAATTTCTTAATGGATTCCGAGAGTCAGCTTCAGGCGGCGCTTGGGTCCTTCGTGCCGCCGCCTCCAGGCGCTGGAGCCGCTGCCGCCATGAACGGCTCCCATTCGCGAGCTTCGCTGGAATACTCCTCCATACCCGCCATTCCCCACAAAGGAAGCAATACGTTTCGCGTCAAGCTGATGGACCGGGATGGCGCCTCGGTTTCCGGAGCGCAGGTCACCGTGACCTATTTCATGCCGGCAATGCCCGCAATGAGTATGCCCGCAATGCGGACGGTAACCACGCTCAGTGAAAAGGGCGGCGGCCTCTACGAAGGAACGGGTCAGGTTGAGACGGGCGGCACATGGCAGGTCACCGTATTGGCAACCAAGGATGGCCAAACGATCGCGCAAAAGCAGATCTCCGTTGCGGCCGTGGGAGGCATGTGATGATCTCCCGATGGATCGATTGGTGTGCAAGGAATCGTTTTCTGGTCTTCAGCGGAACGCTGCTGCTGGTTCTGGCAGGCCTCTGGACGATGCGCCGCATTCCGCTCGATGCGCTGCCAGACATTTCGGATGTCGAGGTGGTCATTCATACCGAGTGGGCTGGCCAGCCTCCCAGTATCATCGAGGATCAGGTCAGCTATCCGATTGTAACTGCGCTACTGGCAGCAGCCCGGGTGAAGGGTGTGCGTGCGCAAACGATGTTCGGCGATTCCTACGTGTTTGTGATTTTCGATGATGGCACGGACCTCTACTGGGCCCGCTCCCGCGTTCTCGAATACCTCCAGCAGATCGAGGGCCGGTTACCTGCCGGCGTCCACCCCGTGATTGGCCCAGATGCCACCGGCGCGGGTTGGGTTTACGAGTACACAATTGTGGACCACAACCACCGCTACAGCTTGGCGGACCTGCGTAGCTTACAGGATTGGTTTCTTCGCTACCAGATTGAGACGGTGACAGGGGTTGCCGAAGTCGCGAGCATTGGCGGTTTCGTCCGTCAGTACCAGGTCCGCCTCGATCCTAACAAGCTCCGAGCTTATGACATTCCACTCTCGACGGTCATTGACCAAGTCCGCGACAGCACGAACGAGGTTGGCGGGAGATTGATCGAATTGGGCGGCGCCGAATACATGGTCCAGGGATTGGGCTACTTGCGGTCACTTTCCGATCTGGAAAATGTGCCGGTCGCAAGCAGTAATGGGACGCCTGTACTGGTGAAGAACCTAGGTACGGTCTCGTTCGGACCGGATATCAGGCGCGGTGTGGCGGAATGGGATGGCGAAGGCGAAGCCGTCGGAGGCATCGTCGTCATGCGATATGGCATGAACGCTCTGAATGTCATCGCCGGCGTGAAGCAGAAACTCGCTGAAGTTTCAGCCTCGCTGCCGCCTGGCGTGGAGATTGTTTCTGCCTATGACCGTTCCGGTCTGATCCACGCGTCCGTCGACACGCTGCGACGCGACCTGATCGAGGAAGCGATCATCGTCAGCCTGGTAATCGTGATCTTTCTGTTTCACTTCCGCTCCGCCTTAATTCCGATTGTCGCCTTGCCGGTTGCGGTTGTCGCCTCCTTCATTCCGATGTACTACCTCAAAGTCAGTTCCAATATCATGTCGCTCGGCGGTCTGGCGCTGGCCATCGGAGTGCTGGTCGATGCGGCCATTGTGATGGTAGAGAATGGATACCGCCACCTTTCCGAAGCAGAACAGGCCCGCAGAGTGGATGGCCAGGAATCTCAGACGCTCCGCCCACGCGAGAGAACAAGAATCCTCTTGGAGGCGTGCAAGCAGGTTGGGCCGGCACTTTTCTTTTCACTGTTGATAATCATGGTCTCATTCCTTCCGGTGTTTCTCCTCGAAGCACAGGAGGGAAGAATGTTCAGGCCGCTTGCGTGGACCAAGACTCTGTCCGTAGCGTTTTCATCATTGCTCTCCATCACCGTCGTGCCGGCCCTGATGCTGGTATTCATTCGAGGCCGGCTCCGGCCCGAGTCGAAGAACCCGGTTTCTCGTATCACGCAGGCGGCCTATCTGCCCGTATTGCGGTTGTGCCTTCGATTTCCCAAGACCACAGTGCTGTTGAACCTCATCTTCCTTGCCGTAACTTTTCCTCTCGCATTCAAACTGGGGAGCCAATTCATGCCCCCTTTCTTTGAGGATGCTACCTTGTACATGCCAACAGCTTTGCCTGGAATCGCTATAGGGCAGGCAGCACAACTCATGCAGCAGCAGGACCGGATTCTCCGTTCGTTCCCGGAAGTCGCCTCGGTCTTTGGAACGCTTGGTCATTCCGACAGCGCTACCGATAATGCGCCACTCGATATGTATGACACCACGATCATGCTCAAACCCCGTGATCAATGGCGCCACGGAATGACGTACGAGAAGCTGATCTCGGAAATGGACTCTAAGCTTCAATTCCCCGGCATCACAAATACGTGGACCATGCCGATTCAGAACCGCCTCGATATGGAACTTACGGGAATTAAGACACCAGTCGGAATCAAAATCGAAGGCCCGAGTCTCGCCGGAATCCAGGATGCGGGCGCCAAAGTGCAGCGAATTCTGGGAGCGATGCCAGAGATCCGGTCGGTATTTGCCGAGCACGTCGCCCAGGGTTTCTATGTCAATATCGATGTGAATCGCGCCGAAGCGGCGCGCTACGGATTCACTGTCGGTGATGTACAGCGCGCAATCACCTTCGCAATCGGCGGTGAGAACATGGCACAGAATATCCAGGGACGCGAGCGCTACCCTATTTCAGTCCGCTATGCTCCCGATTTCCGCGACAACGTCCAGAATCTCAGGCGCGTCCTGGTCGCAACTCCATCCAGCCCGCAAGTGCCGCTCGGGAGGCTCGCTAAGATCTCCTTTTCTAAAGGACCATCTATGATCCGTGACGAAGATGCGGCACTCACCGGATATGTCTACCTGGATTTGAACACCCATGACTATGGCGGCTTCGTTGAGCGGGCACGAAAGCTGCTCCGCGAGAAGCTATCCTTGCCGCCCGGCTACAGCCTGAAGTGGTCGGGCGAATACGAATTTCAGATACGCGCCAGAGACAGGCTCAAGGTTGTGGTGCCGATCGTGTTCTTTGTGATTTTCCTCCTGTTGTACATGATCTTCCACTCCATAAGCGAAGCGCTCGTGCTGATTTTTCCGACTCTCTATGCGATGACTGGAGGTCTTCTACTCCAGTGGTATTTCGGCTACAACTTCAGTGTCGCGGTATGGGTGGGATATATCGCCTTGTTCGGAATTGCCGTGGAAACTGGAGTTGTGATGGTGGTCTACCTTGATGAGGCCCTCGGCCGCAGACTCGCGGCGGGCGAAGTGCTTCAGAAACGTGATATCGAACGAGCTGCGATCGAAGGCGCCGTTCAGCGATTGCGTCCTAAACTGATGACGGTTACCGCAGTGCTGGCGAGTCTCGTACCCATTCTCTGGGAGACAGGGGTAGGTTCCGACGTCATGAAACCCATGGCCGCTCCGATTGTAGGGGGCATGATTACCTCTACGATTCACGTGCTGATTCTGGTGCCCGTTTTCTTTGTAATGTTGAAAGGCCGCCAACTGCGGCACGGCGAACTCAGACGAGAGACGGACGAGAGGGAGGTGTGATCCACAGCCGCTAGTCCGGACGGTCGGGACCAGCGCCGAACGCTGATGCGCCATCCTGAAGAGTGAAGTGCACGGCAGATCCCTGCCCTGCCTCGGATTCCATCCAGATCTCGCCGCCCGCGGCCTCCACGATGATCTTCGAGGTAGAGAGACCCAGACCGGAGCCGGGATACTCGTGCCCGTGAATCCGCGCAAACGGGAGAAAGATTCTTTGAATCTGCTCAGCGGAAACTCCGATTCCGTTATCGCGGACCGAGAATTGCCACGTGCGCCCGGAACGGCAGGCCGCTACCTGAATGGCGGGCGGCACGGACGGCTTGCGGAACTTGATCGCATTGTCGATCAGGTTTGTGAACACGCTGGCGAGGCCATTGGAATTCCCGCGCACTTCCGGCAAGTGCCCGGCAGAGACGACGGCGACTGTGGCCTCGAGAGATTCTTTCAAGCAATCCAGCGCCGCCGTCAATGCCGCGTTGGCGTCGATTGGCCGCAGATCGTGGACCGTAGTGAATGCATGAAGGTAGTTGCCGAGCCCGCCCACTAATTGTGTCATTCGCTGCGCGGCATTCTGAAGATGAGTCAGGATCTCATCCGCATCCGCATCCAACCGGCTGCTGTAGCGTTTTGTGAACAGCGATGCCAGTGCCGCGGCCTGGTTGAGAGGGCTGACCAGATCGTGTGCGGCGGCCGCGGTGAAGCGAATCAGGTCGGTCGACGAGATATTCGGGCGCGGGTTCAGGTCGTCCAGATTCCTGCCTTCGAGCGTGCCTTCCGGAAAGCCCAACAGCACTTCAATGAGCGGATGCGCAGAGACGATGATGCCGTTGCTGATCTCCACCGCCAAGGTTTGGAAAGACTCGGGCTTGGCCGCGCGGATTTCCGCCGTGTTGGAGGTTTGCGATGTCTTCATGAATGGCCGCTCTGTTCCTCGTTGTTACGCAAACGGATCTTTTCTATCAGCGTGGATACCGATTTCACCAGAGAACTCGCTGTAAAGGGCTTCTGGACGAAGCCGAGCACGCAGGCGCCCGCGAATTGCAGCGCCATCTCACGTTCACTATACCCGCTCATGATCGCAACCGGCACGGCGGGTGACAGTTTTCGGAGCTCCCGGAACACTTGCAGGCCCGACATCCGCGGCATGCTGAGATCCAGCAGGATCAGCGACACGTCCTCCTCGCGCGCGAATAGCTGCAGCCCGGAGGCGCCATCTTCCGCCTCCAGCACCGTATGGCCAGCCTTCTCGAGGGCACCGCGCACCGCTCGCCGGACAATCTCCTCGTCATCAATTACCAGGATACGGACAGGAGCCACTGTTGCCTCGGCTTGGTCCGCCTGAGGCTTCCTTTCTGCGGATTTCGCCGGAAATACCAGCCGGAAGGTGCTCCCTTTTCCAGTCGTGCTGCTTACCGTAATTCCTCCCTGCAGCGAGCGCACGATGCCTTGTACCGCGGCGAGGCCCAGTCCGCGGCCGGTAAACTTCGTGGTGAAGAATGGGTCGAAGATTCTCGAAACTGTCGCCTCGTCCATTCCACAACCGGTGTCGGAAACCCTCACCTCCACGTAATCGCCTGGGGGAATCTCATAACCCAGCAGATTCGGAAATTTCTCGGAGTTGCCCAGCCTGATCAGTTTCGCTGTTACCGAGACGATGCCAATCTTGCCCGCCAGAGCCTCTGCGCCGTTGATGACCAGGTTCATGATCAGTTGCTGTAACTGGGTAGCACTTGCCTGAATGAGCGGCATTCCCTTCTGCACAGTGCAGTTGAGATGCACTGTCCACGGCACGGAAGCGCGCACCAGATCGCAGCTATCACTCATCACCTGCGCCACATTCACCGGCTCGACGAACATTTCGCCCTTGCCGGCATAGGCAAGCATTTGCTGTGTAAGCTGTGCCGCCCGCTCACTCGAAGACAAAGCGGTCTTCAGCATCGCATTCACTTCGTGATTTGGACCGAGAAGATCCAGAGCGAAACTGATTCCGCCCATAATCCCCACCAGAAGATTGTTGAAGTCGTGCGCGATACCCCCCGCCAGCAGACCGATGCTCTCCAGCTTCTGCTGCTGCCGGATGGCTTCTTCGTTTCGCTTTTGATCTTCAATGTCCGTGCACGTGCCGATCCAACTCGGTGGACGGCCCGGTTCCACGTTCAGCCGGACGGCGCGCAGCAGGTGACGGCGGCATGCGCCCTCCGCACTGCGGCACAAACGCAGCTCCATTTCGACGGGCCAACCGCCCCGAATCGCTCTCTCCCAGGCGCTCTCGAACAGCGGCCGATCCTCCCCATGCACGAGGCTCTCAAGATTCCAATTCTCGTCGGGCGGATCGCCCGCAAACTCGCGCATCCGCCGGTTGGCGTATTGCACCTCTCCGCTGCTGGTGGCCGTCCAGACGAGTTGCGGGATGGCTTCCGTAAGCGTCCGATACCGGTCCTTCTCCTCGATGAGCGTCTTCTGGATCGCCTCCAAATCGCGATTCCGTTGCTGGAGGGCCTCCTTCTGCAACGCAATCTCGCGGCGCATGGAAAACGTGCTGACGGCGTTCCGGACAGTCCTCGAAAGCGCTTCAGCAGCCGCGGGACCCTTCGGCAGATAATCCATTACGCCAAGCTTCATCGCTTCGACTGCAATGCGCTCATTACCAATCGCCGTCAGCATGACAACGGGATACGGAAGTTCCTCAGCTCCATTGCGCAGCAGGCGAAGGACGGAAGCGCCGTCCAGATCGGGAAGGTTGAAATCCAGCAGAATGCAATCGGGTTGGAAATCCATAGCCCGGGCGACACCTGCCCGTCCTGAACTCTCCTCCGAGAAAACGAATTCGCCAGGTTGGCTGTCGTTCAGGTACCTTTTGAAAACTACGCGGTCCAATGGGTCGTCATCAATAATGAGGATCTTCAACGGGCTCTCCGCATGTTTTCAGGGCAGCAAAACTCATCGATTCTGAATGTAGTGGATCAGGTCCGGCACGAATTCCCGGGCCACATTGAACCCAGCGGTAGTAGCAATCGTAATTCCGATTGCCGTGGCCACTCGGCTACCGGCGCGCCAACTCGGCGGCGACCAGGCTTGACAAATCAGACTCGCGCCCACAATTCCCGCGAGGCTTGAAACGGAGAGCGACCGCCTCCCGTTCGGATGACGCGCCATCACGACACTGCTGACTGCATAGGCCGTGCGCGGCCAGAACCCTTGCCGGTCCGAAGCAGTGTAGCGATTGTCCTCGTGAAGAGGAATCGAAGCGCCGTAACTGATCGAGTTTCGGACTATCGTGTAGCCCATGTTATTCGCCAGCCGCTTGCCGAAGCCGGCGCCGCCAGTGCCCCATTCGACGGGGCTATCCATGAGCTGGCGAATACCGGCGCCCGCGCACGCGCTGATCGCGGGAACGGCGCCGAATGTGCTTCGAAGGTAGTTGGCAAAGCGCTCATGTTCATCGAGCGTAGACGGCTGAGCGGGTTCTAACAGACGCAGGCTCTTCACTATAAGACCATCCGATGTCTTCACTTGCTCCGCTTCGGGGGAGGCGCCGATTTGAGCAGCGCCCGGTGCGGCCACCGCCGCCATGAAAAGAAGCGAAAGGGCTCCTCGTCTGATCGTCATCATTAAAGTGTCCTTCCGGCCAAGCAATTGGAGGCAGTCTCCGATGGATTGGCCGGCCGGCAAGAGCGGTTGTAGTGATCAATCTTTTCCATGCCAGAGATTTAACCCGATAGAGGGGCTGCTTCGTGTGCCCGTGATTCGTATTGGCAGTACCGTGCCGGTATTCTTTTTTTTGAAAAATGGATCGAGCGCCCTCAGGAAAAATGATTTGACGCCGGTAGTGCTTTGAGAGAGCGTCGCCTGCATACGCAGCTCCCCGCGGAAATCGAGAATCTCTGTGCGCAATCCATAGGACCCTTTCAGCAGCACTGCGGCGCCGGGCACATCAAACGTCAATTTCGAAAAACTGACTACGGCATCTCTGAGGCGGAAGTGACCGCTGAAGTGAGAAGCTGTGCCCAGATCGAGCGGAGCGTCCGGTTTGCCGCTGGCGTGCGTGCTCAGCGAGGAAATCTTCCGCTCCACTTCTTTGTTTGTGAAACGCGACGCCCGAATTCCGAAATCGCCGTCAAGCCTCAGCTTGTCCGGGATGGGCGCGTCACCGGGCGGCAGATCGAATTTCGCATGAAACGCGATATCGCCTCGCAGCACCGGACTTTTCGATTTCACGGCCAGGTTCAATATGTCTTCGACACGCCCGTGGTCCACCGTCACATCGAGCGTCACCCGCTTCCCGAGCGGGCCCGGTTGATCGATGATTCCTCCGCGCGCGACTACCGAAGAGTGAAGAAACCGGGCATTCACTGGGTCGAGCGTGGTGTCTCCGTTCGTGCCGTCCACCACCGCTTTGAATTGCGTCTTGAGATCCAGCGGATGGTCGCCCGTGTCCACCATGAAGTCCGGAGTATCCGTAGTGCCTTCCACATTGATTCGCTCCAGCTTGCCGTTATAGCGGCCGTCTGAAGAGAGATGACCCGAGATCCCGTGAAACACGGCCAGGTTCGCGTTGCGGAATGTATACGCGCCCTGCACCGGCGTCTTTCCCGGGTCGTCTTTCTGCCAAGGCCCGAATGTCCCATGGCTGACGATTTCTCCCGGAGGCTTGGCATTGATCAGTACCGTCTGGAACGTCATCGCCGTGTGGCTCCCGGCCGATTGAAGCCGCAGGTTCTTGATCTGAAAGACAAGGCTGTGTTTTCCCGGTTCGACCGGCAGAATCTCGAGCCGTGTGCCCCCCGCATCAATCTCGTCAACTATGAAATCGATGCTTGGTTTACCTGGCGGAGCTTGCGCGGTCGCGTCACTTGCCGGCTGATGCAACGGGACATGAATTTCCAGGCCTTCGAGCACTACCCGGCGTACATGAATCGGATCGCGCAAAAAGCCGAGACCCAACATACCGCCTTCGATCGTGAAGTGTCTCACCGCAATCATCATTGGATTCCCTGGCCTTCGAAGACGCAAGGCCAGCCCATCGCCAGTGGCGAAGGTAGGAAACAGAGAGACGTGAAAGGCATGCAATTCGACATCGCTATTAAAGTGGCGCTCCAATGCGCGAACGATCCGGGGACGAAGTACCGGACCAGCCAGCGCGAACCCGAACGTCAGGGTTGCTAACAGGCCGATCATGATTGCTGCGGCAATCAGCCACCCCAACCAACGACGCCGATGTTTGCGCTTCCTCCGGCTGACGTCTTTGCCCTCTTTTTCCTCCACATTTGTACCTCTGATTGCACTTGCATCTGAATTGCCAATCATTCAGAACTCCGCAAAAGTGCTAAGGGGAGCATTAGAGGAGATCGGATAAGTGTGATTTAGATAGGTACCACCCTCTGAACAGGCGGGAGAAAGGACTCTGAACGTGGCTCCTACGTTGCGGCCGCGTTTCGAACGCTGAAGAGAAAAATCGAACCGCCGCCGGGCGCTGCTTCCACCCAAATCCTGCCGCCATATTGCTCGACAATTCGTTGGCAGATTGCGAGACCTACTCCACTTCCAGGATACTTATCGCGGGAATGCAGCCGCCGGAAGAGCCCGAATATCTGGGTTCGGTACTTCGGGTCGATGCCTATACCATTGTCAGTTACAGTGAGAACCCAGGAGTCATCGCTTTTGGCCGCTGAGATATGGATTATCGGAGGTTCCTGCTTTCGATACTTGAGCGCATTGCCGACCAGGTTCTGAAGCAGCAGCGAAAGGTGCGAGCGATGCATCGCCACTACCGGCAGTTCATCTGCCGTTACCGTAGCTTGGCTCTCCTCAATCCTGGTCTTGAGGATGTAGAGCACCTCATTGAGAACGGACCCGGCATTTACCGCGGGGGCTGGACTTTCGAGGAGCTTGGTTACCCTGCTATACGCCAACAGATCCTTCACCAGCGTTTCCATTCGCGAGACTCCCGAGCGAACACCTTCCAGAAGCTGCGCGGCCAGTTCCGGAAGTTCGCCGCCGTAGTCGCGTTTCAATAATTGCGCGTAAATCGAAATATTGCGCAGCGGCTCTTCCAGATCGTGACTGGCCGAGTAAGTGAAGGTCTCCATGTCTTTGTTCGCGCGCCGCAGGTCGTCGTTGGAACGTTGGAGATCCTTCTGAACCTGTTGCGCCCGTTCGAACAAGCGGGCGTTATCAATGGCAATCGCCGCCTGGGCCGCAATGCCGGCAATAATCGCAAGATGCCTTCTGGTGAACCGGACCGGAGCCGAATGGCCGAACAACATTCTTCCCAGGACTTCACCTGACCGCGACACAACTAAGGCCGCCAGGTAGCTGCGAAATCCTGCACCGGCCGCCTGCGGAAACGCGGCACATCGGGAATCGTTCTGTACATCGTCCGAGCGGATGATGCCCTCCGCCTGGAGCGCCGGCTCAAAGAGCTCCGCGCTCTGCGGCATCGGAAAGCTCTCGAAGACCTCCGGTGACGGCCCGGATAAAATGTAGCGGCTTGCGGATTCTCCACCGGGACTCGAACTGTCATGAACGAACGCCCCGAACTCGGCTCCGATGGCCGCCGCAGCCAGATCGGTAACCGATTGCACCAGCTTGTTCAGTTCCAACTGGCCGAGGAGTGTGGGACCCACCTGATTCAGCAGTTCGGCCGTGGCGCGTGCCTCCTGCTCCCGTACCAGAAGAAGCGTCCGCTCGTCCTGGATTCGCTTCAATTCGGTAACATCCGTGCTGGTCCCAAACCACCGCAGGATATTGCCACCAGAATCCCGGAACGGAATGATGCGCGTGAGAAACCAGTGGAACGCGCCGTCGGTGCCACGAAGCGGGTATTCCATCTCGAAGTCAGACCCGCTACGGAGCGATTCTTTCCATCGCTGGAGCACCAACGGCAGGATTTCGGGATCGTGAGCCGCTTGCCAGCCCCATCCCTCCGATTGCGCCGGTTCCATCCCTGTGAACCGGTACCACTGCTGATTGCTCCACAGCACATTTCCATTCGGCTCTGTCATCCAGGCGAGTTGCGGAATCGAGTCGGCGAGCGTCCGGATCTGACGCTCGCTTTCCTCCACGCGCTTGCGGGCAAGCACCTGCTCCGTCACATCCACGGCATGGAAGATCGTCCCCGCGATGCCGCGGGCGCCGCGTAAGGGCTGAGCGACATAACTGAAATACCGGTTCTGGCGGTCTGCGCCGCGCCGGCTGTTCACCTGGAGTAAGGCTTCCGAATCCGCGTGCGGCTGGCCGATTCGATACACATCGTCGAGGATTCGCTGGTATTCCTGCCCTCCCAACTCGGGCAGCGCACGGCTGAACGGCTGGCCGATCAAATCCTGCTCTGTATGTCCTACGGCCTCGATAAACTTCGGGTTCACCAGTTCGAGAATATGATCGGGACCGCGCGTGACCGCGATCAGTGTGGGCGCTTGCGCGATCAGTTCCCGCAGCCGCTGCCGTTCTGCTTCCGCTTCCAGCCGAAGCTGATGTTCGGATGCGCTTGCGGCTTTTCTTAGGCGGGAGATTTCCAGACGCGCCGCCACACGGGCCAGCAGTTCACTGGAGCTGAAAGGCTTGGTGAGGTAATCATTGGCGCCCGCCCGAAGCGCTTCCACGCCGGCTTCCTCACCGGCGCGGGCGGAAAGCAGAATCACCGGCAGATTGTTGATTTCCGGATCGCTGCGGATTGCATGCAGCAGGGAGCATCCGTCCAGACGAGGAATCATCACATCAGTGAGAAGCAAGTCCGGCGGATTCTTTTTGACGATAGCGAGCGCAGCTTCACCGTCCGGCACGGCTTCTACCTCATATTCCTGGCTGAGCAGCCGCCGCAGGTACTCCCGCAAATCGGCGTTGTCATCGGCCAATAGGATGCGGGCCGCCGCCTGTTCCGTTCGCGCCGGCTGCTGTGGGGCGGCACCGGCTCCAGCAGGCGTAGACGAATCAGAAGGCCCGTCCGCATCGGAAAGCCAACCCAGGGCTTCTTCCACATAGGGCCGCGTCCCCGAATCGTGGAGTCGGTTCCTATCGCTCCGGCCCGCAGTGGCCGTCTGCAAGTTTTCGCAGGCGACCGGGATGGAGACCGTGAACGTACTGCCCTTTCCGATTTCGCTTTCGACCTTCACGCTGCCACCGTGCAGCCGCGCGAGATCCTGAACCAGCGCCAGCCCGATTCCAGAGCCCTCCTGCGATCGTCCCTGCGCCCCTTCGATCCGGTGAAAGCGCTCGAATACATGAGCCAGTTGGGATTGCTCGATGCCGATGCCGGTATCTTCCACTGAAAGATCAATCCAGTCGCCTGCTTTTTTTAAGATGACCTTGACTTCGCCCTCCAGCGTGAACTTGAGAGCGTTCGATAAGAGATTCAGCACGATTTTTTCCCACAACTCGCGGTCTACGAGGACCGGTTCACCGAGCGGTGGGCAATCGACGGTCAGACGCAAACCGGCCCGCTCCATCACGGAGCGAAATCCGCTGGCCAGGTCGGCGGTCAGCGCCGCCAGGTCGGTTGGCTCACGATAGATCCGCGCCCTCTTCGCCTCGATCCGTGAAAAATCGAGCAGAGTATTCACGAGCTTTAACAGGCGCATGCCGTTACGCTGCACCAGTTCGAGATCTTTCCGCGATTCCTCTGTAGTGATACCCGGCCGGCGGAGCAGATCCGCAATCGGGCCCAGCATCAACGTCAGCGGAGTTCGAAATTCATGACTTACGTTACTGAAGAACGCCGTCTTGGCCTTATCGAGTTCAGCAAGCGCTTCGGCGCGCTGCCGCTCCTCCTCGTGCGCGCGGGCGTCTGCGATGGCGCTGCTCACCTGGCTCGCCATGAGTGTAAAGAACGTCTGATACGGATCGTCCAGCTTGCGGTGAGGATTGACCGCCGCGACCAGAACCCCGACCGGCCGATCCTGTCCCAGGGGAAGAACCTGCACGATGTCCGGCGTGGCAGACCATTTTCCCGCCGGCAGCCGGGGACCGCGCCTTGGTCTGGTGCGCACAGTATGCGCCCGGCCAGTTCGCGCCACGATATCAATCTCCCACGCCACTTCGTTGCCGGTGAGATCAATGGACGGACACCGAAGACGGTCCCTTCGCTCCAGCCCTGCCGCGCCGGCCAAGGTCGCCGTGGAGTCTTTCTCCAGCAGATAAATCAGCGCGAACGGAACGTCGGCCAGATTTTCGGCAAGCACCTCGGCGGAGCGGCCGCAGGCTTCCGCCACCGTTCTGGTTTCGGCGGTACGAGCCGCCAAGTCGCGCAGCGTTCGCAGCCGCCGGCCGCCGATCACCCGCTCCGTGGTCTCCCGGACGGCACAGAACACGCCTCCTACGGTGCCGTCTTCGACCCGCACGGGGCTGAACGAAAACGAAAAATAGCATTCCTCGGCATACCCGAAGCGCTCCAGGAACAACAGCAGGTCTTCGGACAAGGTCGATTGACCGGTAGCGACGACGCTGTCGAGCATGGGGCCGATCACATCCCAGATCTCCGCCCAAACCGTGCGCGCGCTTCGCCCCAGGGCTGAGGGATGCTTGCGGGCCAGAATCTCGCTGTATGCATCGTTATAGAGCACGCGGTAATCCGGTCCCCAGTACATGACCATCGGAACGCGCGACGCCAGGCAAATATCCACAGCCGTGCGCAGACTCTGAGGCCACGCCGATACCTCGCCCAGCGTCGTGGACGACCAGTCGAAGGCACGCATCCGGGAACTCATTTCCCCACTGCCGGGAAACATCGCCGTCGCGTTGTGCTCTCGCGCCACTGCCGGAGCGGCGCCCGCTGCGGATTCCCCGCTGTGGCTTCGGGTTGCCGGTGTATGCTTTCGTCCTGGTTTGGTTCTGTCGCCCATGTTGCCTACTTCGCCGACGTCTCCAGTAGAGAGCGGAGTGTGGCGCCCAGCGCCAGGAAAGCATCCAGCTCGATCGGTTTACGAAGATACGCGTTGATTCCTATATTCTCCGCCCGCCGGCGCTCGCTCGGGGAGTCGGAAGAGGTCAGAATGGCCACCGGTGTTTCGGCGAACCGCGAACTGCTGCGGTATCTCTTCAACACCTCGATACCATCCAGTTTCGGCAGGTTGAGATCGACGATGATCAAATCCGGTTCCCTTGCCCCTTCGTCTTTGTCCAGATATTCGACCGCTTCTTCCCCGTCCTCCAGTACGATCATCTCGTAGTTGACTCCATGCTCGCTCAGCGCCCGCTTCAGCAGGATCGTGTCTGTCGGGTTGTCTTCTACCACCAGCAATTGTCGAGGCGTATCGTGACTATCCATTCGTCGTTCTTCGTAGGTAGCTGGTCCACGCGGAGTAAATTGCGGCGCTGCCCGTCCTGCTATGCGCCGCTGAAACCACGCCAGAGAACCGCTGCCTGTCCGTTCTCATCGCGCCGCGCCGCCGTCGGCCCTCACACGGGTCCGGTTCTCCGCGCCGGCCCATGTCTGGCTCTTGGCTTCTTTGGTCCCTACGTTTGCATTCATGAGGATTCGGGCTCAATCCGGCGGTTCGGCAGAGCGTACCGCGCTGCCCATGTCTGGAGAAGCTTTCCGGATGATCGTGAAGCAGAACGTGGCTCCCAACCCCGGCTCAGAGTCCACCCAGATTCTTCCGCCTAGCCCCTCGACGATTTTCTTACAAACCGCCAGGCCAATACCGGTTCCTGGAACATCTCTGCCGTGTAGCCTTTTGAAGAGCCCGAAAATCCTCTCGTGATACTGTGGTGCGATCCCGATGCCGTTATCGCTCACCTTGACCACCCAGGCGTGGTCCCATTCCTCACTCGTGATGCGAATCAGCGGAGGAGACGAATCCCGATAGCGGATCGCATTGCCAATCAGGTTTTGAAAAACCTCAACCAGCAAGGGTTCATTCGCCTGCACGGCCGGCAGCGTACCCACCTCCACCACCGCATCGCTGGACCGGATCGCTCGTTCCAGGTTGCCCATCGCCTGCTGGACCACGTGCTGCAACTCGATCTCTTGGTCGGCTTCCGTGAACTCCAGGCGGGTGAACGTCAAGAGACCATCCAGCAGGGCAGATATTCGGTTGACGCCGCCTATGATGATATCCACGCATTGCGCGCGTTCCACCTCGCTTTGAGGCAGCTTTAAAAGCTCGGAAAAAGCCGCAATCGTACGCAGCGGCTCCCGCAGATCGTGCGCCGCCGCATACGCAAAGGCCTCCATTTCGGCGCTGGATCGGGCAAGGGCTCGCTCCCTCTTTTCACGATCCGCTTCCGAGGCCTTTCGAGACGTGATGTCCCGGTAATTCGCTACGATGGCCCGTACGTCGGGCTCCTGCAGGAAATTCGTGGCCGTTCCCTCCACCCAGCACCAGCCGTTCAGCTTATGGCTCAGACGGGCTTGCCAGTATACGGGATGCCGTGGCTTTTCCAGCGCTTCCTGCAAGCTCCGCGTAAAATCGCCGGTATCCTCGGGGTGTACCTGCTCCACACAGCGGCGTCCCACGAATTCCTGAGGCCCATATCCCAGCACGCGGGTAGTGGATTCGCTTGCGTAGAGAGTCCTCCCATCGGCGTCAAGCAGGGAAATCGCGTCCGAATTATTTTCAATCAGTGCCCGAAAGCGCTTCTCTTCGTGATAATAGGCCCGGGCACGCGCGGAGACCTCGTCAGCCTTGTCTTCGAGATAGTCTCTGATCCAAAGCATTGCCGCTTCGGCCGGCGGCATTACCGAACGCGAAGAGCGAGTGTCGGCTTTGATCCGCCGCCTCACATCCTCCGCCTGAGAATTCAACACCTCGTCGATTGCGCGGTTGACAGCGTTCTTCAGATCGTCTCCCACACCAATCGGGGCGACCTGGGAATGCGCGCTGAGAACCGATTCGATAGAGCTGGTCCGGAACCCTTTGCCGAAAACATCAATCGGATAGCCGCAGACCAGTTCGAGCGGGCGGGCCTGAAGCAAAGCATTCCAATAACCCTCCAGTTGTATCGCCGCTTCAAACTGCCGGTTTTTCCATAAACAGCCGACCAATTCCCCATAGGCCCGCAATCCGCGGCAATTCTCATGACTTTGGACCTTTCGCATGGCCGCATTCACGAGCGCCTCAAAGCGCGGCCGGTCCGGCTGACCGTCTATCATGATTTGAGCCAAGGTCTGCTCGGCGTCGAGAAACAGCAGTCGCCCCTCCGCGGCAGCTCGATCCGGATCGGCGCCGCAACGGCGGAGTTCGTCCATAAAATCCGCGGCATGGCTTTGCGCCGCGATGACGAGCACAGCTTTTCCCTGGTCGAGACCTTCCCGCAGATACCTACCGACATTCTGGGTGAAGACTTGATCGTCAGTCTCGTACAACTGGACCTTATGCCGCTCCAGCGTTTTGGTTGCCCCCTGCGGCGACACCTGGCCCTCCTTTGGCCCGATCCCCTCGTGCGCTCCTTTTACTATAGGCCTGTGCGGAAACAGAGTGACCGGATTGCTGTAGGCTCGGCACGGTTCGGAAGTCAGTACGGACGCAATATCACACTCTGCAAATCAATATCCATTCGTTGCGACTCCAGCTCTGAACTGCAAAATAGCTGTTTTCTCCAAAAGAGAGAGCAAATTCTGCATCAGTGCGCAGAACCTGACGGTACATTCGGCCTAGCAGGAGCGCGAGCAAGTCTTCTTCCGAATTAGAGACATTTCGTATGGAAATCGGCTAGAATACTGCTCGTGGTTCCTTCGGCCCCCATTCGTGTATTGATCGTCGACGACGACGAGTTCCAGCGTTCTTCTTTAGCGGAAATGGCGACGGCCCTTGGCTTTGCGGCAGCTACCGCTACTGATGGCGAAGAAGCCTTGGAACAACAACTCACGCTTCCTGCGGACGTGATTGTAACGGACCTGGTGATGCCACGTATGGATGGCTTCGAGTTCCTCAAGAAGCTGAACTCGGTGGGCGATCACACTCCGACAATCGTGTTGACCGGCGTCGGGGGTATTGAACAAGGCCTCTCAGTGATTCACGATCTGAAGGCTTTTTGGTTCCTTGAAAAACCGGTGCTGCCGGATATGCTTCGCGCGCTGGTGGAACGCGCCGCGGCTCAGAAGCACCTCATCGATGAAACCAAACTCCTGAACCGTCAACTCAACCAGCAAGGCGTCCTGGGAGAGATTGTGGGCAGCTCGGTGGTGATGCGGGAACTGTACTCCCTGATCAGCCAGGTGGCGCCGACTTCGGCATCTGTCCTCATCACCGGCGAGAGCGGCACCGGAAAAGAAATGGTAGCCCGCGCGCTACACCGCCTGAGCCCGCGCGCCGGCGGTCCTTTCATCGCGATCAACTGTGCCGCGATGCCTGAGACGCTGATTGAAAGCGAATTGTTCGGCCACGAAAAAGGCGCATTCTCTGGCGCGGTCGAACGGCGCCCCGGCTCCTTCGAACAGGCGCACAATGGGACCGTGTTGCTAGACGAAATCGCCGAAATGCCGGTCACGACGCAAGCAAAGCTGCTGCGAGTTCTGGAAGACGGAAAAGTGCACCGTTTGGGCGGCAAATCGGAACTGCCGATTGACGTTCGCGTGATCGCCGCAACCAACCGTCCGCCCGCCCAGGCCGTCTCGGACAACCATCTGCGAGAAGATCTGTACTATCGGCTCAACGTCTTCCACATTGCTCTGCCTCCACTTCGCGACCGCAGGGAGGACATTCCCGCGCTCTGCCAAGCGATTATTTCCAATCTGAATCAGAAGCACGATTGCCGTATCGTGGGCATGCATCCAGCCGTGCTTGAGGCATTTCAGAAGGATTCATGGCCGGGCAACGTCCGCCAATTGCGCAACGTGCTCGAACGCGCCGTCATCATCGCGCGCGAAGGAGTGATTCAGCCCAGGCATGTGATCGCCGATGCAGCTCCTGCCGCCGCGCCGCTCGTTCCGGCGGATGACGGAGAATCCATTCGCATCCGCGTGGGCCCGCCGATCAGTGACATTGAGCAGGCATACATCGATCTGGTTTTGAAGCACACCCACAACAACAAAACCAAAGCCGCCGAGATTCTCGGAATCAGCCTCCGCACACTTCAGAACCGGGTTCGAGCCAGTCACGAAGCATCCAAAGCCGATTCCAGGGGCGCATACACCGGTTAATTCGTTCGTGCTCAAATTCCTTTTGTAGCGGATCTCGAGCGTGCGCTCGTGCGGCGGGATGACCATCCCGCCGCAAGCCTCGCGAGGCCGAGTGAGAAGCGGGACCCGTTACAACAGCGATCGCGAATTCTTTCGCGGGCTCGCCTGGTACGCCAGCCGAACCTCGTTTCCGCCCGTGGGCGTCACCCCGCGCACAGTGCGGTACCCAATTGAACCGAATCTCACTCGGACCGTGGTTTGGAACTAATCCACTTCGGATCAGTCCTTAACCCAGATGCGCTGATTATAAGCACGCGGTCCGAGAAAAGCTGTACAGCAGAGTTACTATCTGATATCCTGCCGCCGCCCGGCATTGGTGAGGTCAGAGACGATCGTTCACGGGCCCACCGGGCGGGGCGCAGCATTAGAAGCGCGACTGTTTCTCAATCTTCGACGCGTCGAGCTCGATGCCGAAGCCCGGGCGATCCGGCAGCGTAAAGTGCGCGCGCACCGGCCGCGGAGCATCCTTCTCGAAATGATAGTAGCTCTGCATCTTCAGCACCAGATACTCCGCCAGCGGACAAGTCATAGGCGATTGCGATGCAACCACGTTCAACGCCGCGTGCAGACTGTGGCCGTGCGGAATCACCTGCGCATCGTGCACTGAGGCGATGTCGATTATCTTCACCAGCTCACTAATGCCGCCGCACCACTCCGGATCTGCCTGCACGATATTGATGGCCTCGTCGTTCAGGTAACGCGCCACTTCCCATCGCCCGTAGAAATGCTCGCCGCTCGCCACCGGGAACGAAATGCTGCGGCGCAGCGTTGCGAAGCTTTCCACCTTCTCGGGATGCACGGCCTCTTCGATCCAGTGCGGATGATACTTCTCCACCTGGCGCGCCCATTCGAGCGCATAAGTCAGGTCCCAGCCGGAGTAAGCGTCGAACATCAGTTCGACATCGTCGCCTACGGCCTCGCGCAGCAGGCGAACCAGTTCGATGTTCTGCCGAAGCCCCTCTGGGCCGTCACCGGGGCCGTGCGCGAGAAACCATTTCTGATAGCGGTAGCCTTCCTCTTTGAAAGCCAGCGCCCGTTTCCGGACGGAATCCGGCTCGAGCGAGTACCCGAGACAACTCGCGTAGCATTCCACCGACTGTCGCGAAGGCCCGCCCAGCAGCCGGTAAACAGGCGCGTTGTAATAACGCCCGCGGATATCCCATAGCGTGTTATCCACGGCGCTGATCGCCATCAGGAAGTAGCCGGCGCGCGAATGCCGGTTAGAGCGGTACATCTGGTCCCAGAGTGTTTCACCAGCCAGCGCATCTTTCCTCATCAGAAAGGGACCCATCTCGTCACGAACAATCCCAGCGGGCTCGGGATCAATCGGACCATAGAGCCCTTCGAGACCGGGCGCCGTCTTGATTTTCAGATAGAGTGACGAGATGGGAGCCATCCGCCGCGTCGGATTCGGGGAATCGTGGTATGGCTTGCGGCGTAAGTCATCGTAAATGTCTTCCGGATTCACCTGGAATTGATGGTCGGCTCCCACGACGGTTTCCCGATGCCCTTCGAGTTTCACAACCTCCACGCCGGCGATCGGAAGCTTTCCGCGCGGCTCCGGGTTCTGAAACGCCAAGCCGGGACGCACAGCCGCCGCGGCTGCGCAGGTGAGAAAATTTCTGCGATGCATCAAGCGGATTGTACCGCGGGCGCAGCGCTTCGGTGGACGGGGAACAAGCGGAGGTTAGTAACTGCTGGGAAAGGAATCAGAAAAGGGAAAAGCGGTGGGAGAAAAAGGAGGCAGGCCGCAGGACCTGCCTCCGAGTAGCCTACTCTGAAGAATTCTCTGTATCTTCTTCGCCCTCGCGGCCTTCGCGCTGTGCCTTGAGGCGCTCCTCACGGCGCTTGGCGCGATCCGCGGCGCGCTTGACCAGTTCGGAACCAACAAGTTCGATCATGGCCTGTTCGGCGCCGTCCCCTTTTCGCGGCCCGAGCCGCGTGATGCGGGTATAGCCGCCGTTGCGCTGGCCGAAACGGGTTCCCAGCGTGTCAAACAGCTTCTTCACCGAAGCGGGAGTCCGCAGGACCGCAGCGGCCTGCCGGCGGGAATGAAGCGTGTCTTCCTTGGCGAGCGTGATCATCTTTTCCACTAGCGGGCGCACCGCTTTGGCTTTCGGAACGGTGGTAATGACGCGCTCCTGCTCGATGACGCTGGTCGTCAGATTGCGCAACAGCGCGTTGCGCGAATCCACGTCCCGCTTGAGTTTGTATCCGGCTACCTTGTGTCTCATCTGCTACTCCGCGATTGAATCCTGCTGCCCATCTTCTTCCGGACCGAGCTCCGGAATCATGCCGGCGGGTTGTTGCGGCGGCGCGACCAGCCGGCCATGCGCATCGATGCGCATCCCGAGCGACAGGCCCATGTTCGCCAGGATTTCCTTGATCTCATTGAGGGACTTGCGGCCGAAATTCTTGGTCCTCAGCATCTCGGCTTCGGTCTTCTGCACCAGCTCGCCGATGGTCTGAATATTGGCGTTCTTCAGGCAGTTATAGGAACGAACGCTCAACTCCAGTTCTTCGACCGAGCGGTTCAGCATCTCGTTCATCTTGTCGAGACCGCGCTCGGAGACCTCTTCGGTCTGCTCCGGCACTTCCTCGAAGTTGATGAAGATGGCCATGTGGTCTTTGAGCAGCTTGGCCGCGAAACCGATGGCGTCCTGCGGGGAAACCGCGCCGTTGGTCCAGACTTCGAGCGTGAGTTTGTCGTAGTCAGTCATCTGGCCGAGACGCGCGCCTTCTACCTGGAAATTCACCTTGCGCACCGGCGAGTGAACCGAATCGATCGGAATATAGCCGAGCGCCAGATCCTCGTCGAAGTTCTTATCCGCGCTGACATACCCCCGCCCGCCCTTGAGCCGCATCTCGATATTGAGTTTGCCGCCTTCGCTCACCGTAGCGATGTGAACGTCGCGGTCCAACACTTCGACGTCGGCATCGGTCTCGATCTGGCCGCTGCGCACTTCGCCGGGCTGTTCCACAGTCAGGCGAACGGTCTTGATGCCGTCGCCCATGATTTTGAACGGAATCTGCTTGAGGTTGAGGATGATGTCGGTGGCATCTTCCACTACGCCCGGAATCGGGCTGAATTCATGCTCCACGCCTTCGATGCGAACGGCGGTAATTGCCGCGCCTTCGATCGAGCTGAGTAATACGCGGCGGAGGCTGTTGCCGATCGTGGTCCCGAATCCACGTTGGAAAGGCTGTGCCGTGAACATGCCGTACCGGTCCGTAAGCGTCTCGGTATTGGCAACCAATCGTTTGGGTCTCTGGAAGCCCTTGAACATAATGAAAACCTCTCTGGAAACCTGGAAAATCAGTCACGCCGGAAGAGGAGATACAGGCGCTCTTCCGGCCGCTCTGACGTCCTCGTCTCCGGCTTCTATTTTGAATACAACTCGACGATGAGCTGCTCGTTCAACTGAATCTGTACGAGCTCATCGCGCTTCGGCAAGCTCTGAATCCGGCCTTTCAAACCTTCCCGGTCCACATCAATCCAGTTCGGCGCGGGAGCATGTGCGGTCGCGTCGCGGGCAGCCAGAATGGTCGGATTGTTTCTGCTGGTCTCGCGGATGGCCACTTCATCGCCTATCTTCACCTGGAAGGACGGTATGTTAACTTTGCGGCCGTTCACTTGAACATGGCCGTGACGCACAATCTGGCGAGCTTGGGCGCGGCTCGTGCCGAAACCCATGCGGTAGATCACACTATCGAGACGGCGCTCCAGAGCGGACATCAGATTCTCGCCCGTGATGCCTTTGGCCAGCGCAGCCTTCTCGAACGTGTTACGGAACTGAGTCTCCAGCACGCCGTAAATGCGGCGCACCTTCTGCTTCTCGCGAAGCTGCAGGCCGTAGCCCACGAGCTTTGCCTTGCGGTCCTTGCCATGTTGGCCGGGAACGAAGTTGCGCTTTTCGATAGCGCACTTCTCGCTGTGGCATCGCTCGCCTTTCAAATAGAGCTTCATGCCCTCGCGCCGGCATTGCCGGCAAACCGGGCCGATATATCTTGCCAAGTTCTTCTCTCCTACCTTTCGTTCAGGTGCGGTTTACAGCCACGGCAGGCCTTCTTCCCGCTTACCCACATCGGCTCGCCGGCTCACGCAGCTCGTCGAGCTGCTCCGGCTCGCCGTTAAACTCTTCGCTTCTTCGGCGGCCGGCAGCCATTGTGCGGAATCGGTGTCACGTCCTTGATGGAACGGACTTCGATACCCGCCGTCGAGAGAGCGCGCACCGCGGATTCCCTGCCCGACCCCGGACCGCTCACGCGAACTTCCACCGTTCGCAGCCCGCTGTCGCTTGCCTTATTGGCCGCCGTCAGCGCCGCCTGCTGCGCGGCGAACGGAGTGCCCTTGCGCGATCCGCGAAATCCCAAAGAACCGGCGCTCGACCATGCCAGGGTATTGCCTTCCTGATCGGCAATGGTCACGATCGTGTTATTGAACGTGGCCTGAATGTGCACGATGCCGGCATGCACGATGCGCTTTTCTTTCTTCTTGAAGCTCTTCTTCTTGCCCGTTTTTGCTGGTGCTTTCGCCATACGCCTCTACTATGTCTTGGCTGAAGACTTCTTCTTGTTTGCTACCGTGCCCCGGCGCGGACCCTTACGCGTGCGGGCGTTGGTATGGGTGCGCTGCCCACGCACCGGCAGGCTGCGGCGGTGACGCAGGCCGCGGTATGAACCGATCTCGATGTGCCGCTTGATATTCATCGAGATTTCTTTGCGAAGATCGCCTTCTACAGCGCCTTCTTCTTCCAGAATCTGGCGGACCCGATTGACTTCATCTTCCGTCAGATCGCGAATTTTCTTGTCGAACTCGATGCCGGCCCGATGGAGGAGCGAGCGCGACCGGGTACGGCCGATGCCGTAGATATAGGTGAGCCCGATCTCGGCCCTCTTCGCAGGCGGCAGATCCACACCGGCAATACGTGCCATATGTCTTCTCTCGTTACCCCTGTCTCTGTTTGTGTTTCGGGTTTACGCAAATGACCCGCACGACTCCTTCGCGGTGGATCACCTTGCACTTGTCACAAATCTTCTTAACCGACGCTCGTACTTTCATCGAATCCTCTGAGCGGCCCGCAGACTCGCCCCCTTCATAACTTCCGCGTGATCCTGCCACGCGTCGGATCATCCGGCGCCAACTCCACCTCGACCCGGTCGCCCGGTACCAGCCGGACGAAATTCCGTTCTCCTGCTCCCGCCAGATGCGCCAACACCGGCTGGCGGCCCTCCAATACCAGCGCGTAAATCGCGCTCGGCCGCTCTTCCACCACCGTGGCCTCTACCTTCCGGTCTCCGGCCCCTCTCGCTACGGCCTCGTCAAAACCCACGGGCCGTTCTCCGTCACCGCGATGCAGTGCTCGAAGTGGGCGGAATTGGAGCCGTCTTTCGTCACTGCCGTCCACCGGTCCTTCAATACCACGACTTCCGGCCGGCCGGCGTTCACCATCGGCTCCACGGCCAGCACCATGCCTTCTTTCAGCCGCGGGTTCTCATTCTTGCGGTCCACATAATTGGGGACCTGCGGCTCTTCATGAAGCTGCGTGCCAATGCCGTGGCCCACATATTCCCGCACCACGGAAAAACCGTTGGTCTTGACATGCTGCTCCACCGCCGCGCAAATATCGAACAGCCGGTTCCCGGGCCGCACCTGATCGATGGCCAGCTCCAGTGCCTCCTGCGTCACTCGCAAAAGTTCCTGCGTCTGTTCGCCGACTTCACCGACCGGCACGGTAATGGCGGAATCGCCATAGTACCCGTCCAGCTTCACTCCGGTATCGATCGAAACGATGTCGCCCTTCTTGAGAATCCGTTTCGCGTTCGGCATTCCGTGAACGATCTCGCTATTGACCGAAGTGCACAACACAAACTTGAACGCTTCACCCGCCGCCGGAACGTAATAGCCCTTGAAAGCGGGCCGCGCGCCGGCATCGGAAATCATCTGCCCGGCCGCCGATTCCAGATCCATCGTGCTGGCCCCTTCTACTGCTAACTCCTTCAGCTTCTGCAGTACCTGCCAGACCAGGAGCCCGCTGCGACGCATCTTTTCCAGCTCAGCGGCGGTTTTTCGAACAATCATCGGCTTCCATTGCCTGGCAAATCCGCTGAAACACGACGTCCGGAGGATCGCTGCTCGCGTCCACTTCATACATCCAGCGTTTCGAACTACGGTAGTAGTCCAGAATCGGCCGGGTCTGCCGCTCGTATGCGTCCAGACGTTCCCGGATGACCGACTCGCGGTCATCGTCCCGAATCACCAGTTGTTCCCCGTCCAGATCGCACAAGCCCGGCCGCTTGGGTGGCTGGGAGACGATGTTATACAGAGTTCCGCAGCGAGGGCACTGACGCCGTCCGGTTAAACGGGCAATAATTACATTGTAATCAACCGCGAGGTGAATCACCAACTCACACATACCTCGCTCGTCCAACCAGCGGCTGAGGTGCTCAGCCTGGTCCATCGTACGGGGGTAACCGTCCAAAATAAACCCCTTCCTCGCGTCCGGAAGGTTGAGCCGTTCCTCCACCATCTGATTAACGACTTCATCGGGGACCAGCGCCCCTGACTGCATGCTGGCAACAACAGCCGAACCGATGCCGACGCCGCGCCGGATCCGGTCACGCAGCATGTCTCCGGTGGAGATATGGGGAATCTCCAGCCGGGTCTTCATTAATTTCGCCTGCGTGCCCTTACCAGAGCCGGGCGAGCCGAACAAAACGATGGCTTTCACAAAAAGAAAGTCACAAGGCAAATCGCCAAAGTCCAAGCGAGAACAAAATTCTGGCCAGCCGGGCCGCTTCGGTGAAAGCGATCGGCGGAACGGCTTCCCGGTAGGACCGCAGCCGTCTCCGCGTTTCGTTGTCTGTGCTGTGCCATTTTTGTCGACTTGCGTCCTTTAGAATGTGCTGCGCCGGCCTTTGATTCTGCCGGATCGGGGAGTGAATCCCTCATAGTGTCGCATAATGAGCTGCGCTTCGATCTGGTTGATCGTATCCATTGCGACGCCCACCACAATCAGCAGCGACGTTCCTCCAAAATAAAATTGGACGTTTAGACCCTCTAGTAAGAACCGCGGCGCCACCTGGTCCATCCAGTTCCCGATCAGCGGAAGATACTGCAGCTTGATGCCGCCGATCATGATGTCCGGAATCACGCACAGGAGCGCCAGATACAACCCGCCCACCACCGTCAATTTGGTGAGGATCGTATTCATGTAGTCAGCCGTATTGCGGCCCGGCCGTATGCCCGGCACGAACCCGCCATACTTCCGCATGTTGTCCGCCGCTTCGTTGGGGTTGAAAATGATCGACACGTAAAAGAAGCAGAAGAAAATGATCCCGATGACGAAGACTACATAATAAAGCGGCATGCCATGCTGAATCGGCCGCAGCATGGCCGAAATCCAGGGCGAATTCTTGGCCCACGGCATCGCCGCGATGGTTGACGGAAACGCCAAAATAGAAGACGCGAAGATCGGCGGAATCACGCCGCCCGCATTGACCTTCAGCGGCATATGCGTCGATTGTCCCCCCATCACCCGCCGCCCCACCACGCGCTTGGCATATTGCACCGGAATCCGCCGCTCGCCGCGCTCCACCAGAACGATGAAGGCCACCACCACCACCATCATGACCAGGATGAGGATCAGCATCAGCGCGCTCCACTCATGCGTCACAAAGGTGTTGGTGTAGAGATTCTGAATGGCGCTCGGCAGGCCCACCACGATGCCCGCGAAAATGATGAGCGACATGCCGTTGCCCACACCGCGCTCGCTGATCTGCTCGCCCAGCCACATGATGTAGGCGCTGCCCGTAGTCAGCGACACAATCGTCAACAGCACGAATCCAGCACCCGGATGGATGACGATACCACCCTGCATCGCTTCCAGACCCTGCGAAATCCCGAATGACTGGATCACCGAAAGGATGATCGTCAGATAGCGGGTCCACTGCGTAATCTTGCGGCGGCCCAACTCTCCTTCTTTCTGGAGTTTTTCGAGAGTGGGAATCACTACCGTGAGCAACTGCAGGATGATCGATGCCGTGATGTACGGCATGATGCCCAGTGCAAAGATCGTCAGACGGCGGATATTCCCGCCCGCAAACAGATCAAAGAATCCGAAGATGGAGCCCTGGTTGCTGGCGAAGAACTGCTCCCAGCGCTGTAGGTTGATTCCGGGTGTCGGGATGTGGCCGCCCAGACGATACACGGCGAGCATCGCCAGCGTGAACAACAACCGCTTGCGGAGGTCGGGGACGCGAAAAATATTCGCGAACGCTTCAAGAAGCCTCATGGTTCCCTTCGATTCCCGGCTCCTACTCGGAGGCGGCGCCTATTACCTGCGCCTTGCCGCCCGCCTTCTGGATCTTGGCGAGAGCCGACTTGGAAAACTGATGCGCCTCCACCGTAATCTTGCGCGTCAACTGGCCCGTGCCGAGCACTTTCAACCCGTCACCCAATTTCTTAATGACCCCCAACTCCACCAGATGATCGGCACTGAAGGTATCGCCCGGGAGCTTCTCCAGCCGTCCCAGGTTGATGATGGAATACTGCTTCTTAAAAATGTTGGTAAAGCCGCGCTTGGGCAGCCGGCGGTGCAGCGGCATCTGGCCGCCTTCAAAACCGCGCTTCTGGCTGAAACCGCTGATCGAGTGCTGGCCCTTCTGGCCGCGCGTCGAGGTCTTGCCCATGCCCGATCCCATACCGCGCCCGACGCGTTTTCTGCCGTGCTTCTGTCCGGCCGGCGGCCGCAATCCACTGAGGTTCATCGCGATTCGCTCTCCTTACTTCACCAGCTCGACCAGGTGCGGGATCTTCTTGACCATGCCGCGAAACGCGCGCGTATCGGGACGCTCCACCACCTGGTTCAGCTTCCGCAGACCCAGCCCGCGCACTACCCGCTTCTGACTTTCCGGAGCGCAGATCGGGCTGCGCACGAGTTTGATTCTGATCATTCCGTCCATAAAAAAGCGGCACCCGGAAACCCCGCCGCCCGTCCACCTTCCGGTATCCAGGCCGCCGGCTTCCGACTTCTTTCTAAAGCTTCTCCACCGCCAGACCTCGCATGTCCGCTACGGCGTCCTTGTCGCGCAACGATTCCAAAGCCACGATCGTTGCCTTCACCACGTTATGCGGATTGCGGCGCCCAATCGATTTCGTCAGCACGTTCGGAATACCGCAGGCCGTAATCACCGCGCGCACCGCTCCGCCGGCAATCACGCCTGTGCCTTCCGGAGCCGGCTTCAACAGCACTTCCGAGCTGGCAAATACGCCCAGCACCTGGTGCGGAATGGTCGACTGGAGCACATTCACTTTGCGCAGATTCTTCTTGGCCGATTCAATCCCCTTACGAATCGCCGAGGGCACTTCCTTGGCCTTCCCTACGCCGTAGCCTACCACTTTTGCCGAAGGATCGCCGATCACGATCAGGGCCGAGAAGCTCAGGTTCTTGCCGCCCTTGACTACTTTCGTGACTCGGTTGATCGAGACTACCTGCTCTTTCAGGTTGAGCGTCGTCGGATCGATGCGTTTCGCTAACGTCGGCATTAAAACTCCAGTCCTGCTTCGCGCGCGGCATCGGCCAGCGCCTTCACGCGCCCGTGATATTGGAACCCGCCGCGATCGAATACTACCTTGGTAATTCCCTTTTCCTTGGCACGCTCGGCGATCAGTTTGCCGATCGTCTTGGCGGCAGCCACATTGCCGCCGGTCTTCCCGCCCTGATCCACCGAAGAAGCCGACACCAGCGTCTTGCCCTCCGCGTCGTCGATGACCTGCGCGTAAATATGGGCCACACTCCGGAACACCGCCAGCCGCGGCCGCTCCGTGGTGCCGCGCAACTTCCGCCGAATGCGGCTGTGGATTCGCTCGCGAATTTCCTTCTTTTTAATCTTCTGGATCATTTGGCCCCCGCACCAGTCTTACCGACCTTCTTGCGCAACGCCTCGCCGGTGTAGCGGATTCCCTTGTTTTTGTACGGATCCGGTTTGCGAAGCGCCCGGATGTTCGCCGCTACCTGGCCGAGCAACTGGCGATCATGCCCGCTCAACACCAAGTGCGTTTGCTTATCAATCTTAAGATCGACGCCTTCCGGCAGCAGAAACTCGATCGGATGCGAATAGCCCAGCGTGAACGTGGCGATCTTGCCCTTCACATCCGCGCGGTAGCCGATTCCGACGATATCCAATTCTTTGGTGAACCCCGCCGAAACACCCTGCACCGCGTTGGCCGCAAGCGCGCGCGTCAAACCGTGAACCGCCGCGTACTCATCCGAGGCACGCTTCACTTCGAGCTTGCCGTTTCCCTGCTCGATCGAGATGCCCTGCGGGATCGGAACCAGGAGCTTGCCCTTTGGACCGCTGACCTCGAGTTGTTCGCCGGCCTGCACCTTCACACCCGACGGCAGTGGGATCGGCTTCTTACCAATTCTCGACATGATGAACTCCGCAAAAATCAAAAACCCGAAGCCTCTCCATCCGCGGCGCACACCAGCCAGCGGGACCTTGCTGGCCCTGCCTCCGGCTGCGGGCACTCGCCAATGGCTCTATGGCTTCGATCCGCACGCTTACCACACGCGGCAGAGAATCTCGCCGCCGACGTGCTCCTTGTGGGCGTCACGCCCGGTCATGACACCGCGGGCCGTGCTCAGAATGTTGATGCCGAGACCGCCCAGCACCCGCGGGATATCCGTTTGGCCCACATACACCCGGCAGCCCGGACGCGAAACGCGTTCAATCGCCGAGATGACCGGCGCATTATCGGGGCTGTATTTTAAATAAATCTTGATCGTCTTCTTGGCGCCTTCCTCGGCTACTTTGAAATTGGCAATATAGCCTTCTTCCTTGAGGATGCGCGCAATTTCCGTCTTCAGATTCGAGGCCGGCACGTCCACCTTCGGATGGCGCGCCCGGATCGCGTTGCGCACGCGCGTCAGCATGTCGGCAATGGGATCGCTCGTCATAATTCTCCTAACCCACGTCCTACCAGCTTGCCTTGGTCACGCCAGGAATCTCGCCATTGAGGGCAAGCTGGCGGAAGCACAAACGGCAAATGCCGAATTTGCGCAGAAAAGCGCGCGGACGCCCGCAGCGCCAGCAGCGGTTCCGGTGCCGGCATTGCAGTTTCGGCGTTTTCGCCTTCCTGGCCTTCTCCAGTTTCAGGTCTCTCGCAATTTTGGCGGTGGTGGCCATGGCTTTCTTTCTCTCCTCTACTGCCGAAACGGCATCCCCATCTGGCGCAGCAACGCCAAGCCTTCGGCGTCAGTGCGCGCCGTGGTGGTGATCGAAATATTCATTCCCTTCGTCTTCTCCACCTTGGCGTAATCAATTTCGGGGAAAATCAACTGGTCGCGAACGCCCAGCGTGTAATTCCCGCGCCCGTCGAATGATTTCGTCGAAACGCCGCGAAAATCGCGCACACGCGGCAGCGCTACATTTACCAGGCGATCGAAGAATTCATACATGCGGTCGCCTCGCAGCGTGACCATGCAGCCGATCGACATGCCTTCGCGAAGCTTGAAAGCGGCGATGGATTTCCGCGCCTTGGTGACCACCGGCTTTTGCCCGGCGATCTGCGCCAGCTCGTTGACCGCGCCATCCATCAGCTTGGCGTTCTGCGTCGCTTCCCCCATGCCGATGTTGATCGCGATCTTCTCCAGCTTCGGCACCGCCATCTGGTTCTTATAGCCGAACTCCTTGGTCAGCGCCGCCATCACTTTCTTCTGATAGTGCTCTTTCAATCGTGCAGCCATGAAATCCTCACTTGCGGTCGAGCGTCTGTCCACACTTGCGGCAAACCCTGGTGCGGCGGCGCTTGCCGCCCGGCAACACATCCACCTGGTGCGCGATGCGAACCGGCCCGCACTGCGGGCAGACGATCATGACGTTCGAAACCGCAATCGGCGCTTCCCGCTCGGCAATCCCGCCCTGGATCTGCTTGGACGGATTCGGCCGCGTGTGGCGCTTCACCATCATCACGTGCTCCACCACCAGCCGACCGGTCCTCGGTTCCACACCCAGCACGCGCCCGGTCTTGCCTTTGTCGCGGCCCGCGATCACCTTCACGGTGTCGTCCTTCTTGATATCGATACGCACCGGCTCGGCCGGCTTTCTCCGTCCAACTGCCATCAGATTACCTCCGGGGCGAGCGAAACGATCTTCATGAACCGCTTATCGCGCAGCTCTCTGGCCACCGGACCGAACACGCGTGTTCCCACCGGCTCGCCTACATCATTGATCAATACAGCGGCGTTCGAATCGAAGCGGATATAAGTGCCGTCGCGGCGGCGCGTTTCTTTCCGCATGCGGACAATCACGCAGCGCACCACTTTGCCCTTCTTGATCGCCGAATCCGGCGCGGCCTCTTTGACGCTGGCCGTCACCACGTCGCCTAAGCCGGCGCGCAGCCCCAGGTCGCCGCCGCGCGGCAGGATGCAGGAAAGCTTGCGCGCGCCGGAGTTATCGGCAACCTCGAGAATCGTTCTCATTCCAATCATAAATAACTCCCAGAATCCAACCAGCCTGACTAAGCGCGCCACCCGGACCGCCCCGCCCCGCCGGGTCCGGCTCGCCGCGCTCGGCAGCGCGTTACGCCTTCACATCCAAATCCGACGGCTGCGCACCTACCTGCGCCGCCCTGCGCACTACTTCCACCAGACGCCAGTGCTTCAACTTGCTCAGCGGCCGGCACTCGATGATGCGCACCATGTCGCCCATCTTTGCCGTGCCCTCTTCGTCGTGCGCGTAGAACTTCTTCCGCTTCCCGACAATGCGCTTATAGAGCGGATGCGGCACGCGGCGGCTCACTTCCACCACGATGGTCTTCTGCATCTTGGTCGAAACCACATGTCCGACCTGCTCATTCTTCAATCCGTGCGCGGCTTGCTCAGCGGCCATCTTACTTGCTCTCCCTGGCTCTCAATTCCCGCTCGCGCAGGATGGTGTAGATCCGCGCGCGCTCTTTCTTCATCGCCCGAACCTTCTTGAGGCCGTCCATCTGCCCCAGGGACATCTGGAACTGCAGCCGGAAAAGCTGCTCCTCGGTTTCGACCAACTGGTGCCGCAGCTCGGCATCGTCGATATCGTGAACTTTCTGCCCCTTCATATCTCGCTCTTAGACCTCATCTTCCCGGGTGATGAACTTGGTCTTGATGGGCAGCTTGTGGGCGGCCAGGCGCATCGCACTGCGCGCCGTCTCCTGATCCACGCCTTCCATCTCGAACAGCACCTTACCGGGACGAATCACCGCAATCCACTGCTCCGGCGCGCCCTTGCCTTTTCCCATACGGGTTTCAGCCGGCTTCTTGGTGATCGGTTTGTCCGGGAACAGGCGAATCCAGACTTTGCCGCCGCGCTTGATCGAACGCGTCATAGCCACGCGCGCGGCTTCGATCTGCCGGTCCGTGATCCATGCGCACTCGAGCGACTTCAGGCCGTAATCGCCGAAGGCGATCGTGGAACCGCGCCACGCCTTGCCGGCCATGCGCCCGCGCTGCTGCTTTCTGTACTTCACCTTCTTTGGCATCATCATGGCGGTTTGCCCTCAATCCCTTACTGGTTTTCGCCTTCCGGTCCACCGTTGTCCGGCTTCGGTTCCGGTTGCGACGTTTCCTGCCGCACTTCCTGCTTCCACGACGGCTGCTGTGGCGACATCAGCGGCGGCAGGATGGGCGCGTTCGGACGCGCCGCAGGCCGCGGCAGATCCGAAGGCGGCGCCTGTTGCGTAACGCCACCGGCTTCCGCTACCGGCGCTGGCGGCGGTGGAGGTGGAGCATGATGCTCACCACCACGATCCCGGCGGCGGTCCCCGCGATCCCTCCGGTCGCGCGATTCGCGGCGCGGCTCGGGTTCCGGCAGCAAACCGCCGCGGCGCTTGGTCAAATCCAGAATCTCGCCCTTATAAATCCAGGTCTTCACGCCGATCACACCATACGTCGTGTGCGACTCGGCGAAACCATAATCCACGTCTGCGCGTAGCGTATGCAGCGGAAGCTGCCCCTGCAGATACCATTCACTGCGGGCGATTTCCGCGCCATTTAGCCGGCCCGATACGCGCACCTTAATTCCCTTGCATCCGAAGCGCAACGCCGAATCCACCGCCTTGCGCATCGCGCGGCGGAAAGCCACGCGCTTTTCCAGTTGCAGTGCGATTGATTCGGACACCAGTTGCGCGTCGAGCTCCGGCTTGTGAACTTCCTGAATATCAATGAAGACTTCGCGCTTGGTCTTGCGCGCCAGGTCTTGTTTGAGCTTCTCGATCTCGGCGCCTTTGCGTCCGATGATGATTCCCGGCCGCGACGTGCGGATGGTCACCCGTAGCTTGTTGCCCGGACGATCCACTTCAATCGAGCTGACACCGGCTGATTTCAGGCGCGCGCGCAGTGTTTCTTTCAGCTCCAGATCTTCCTGCAGCAGTTTCGAGTAGCCCTGCTTGGCGAACCATCGCGAACGCCACGGCTTATTGAAGCCCAGCCGGAACCCGTAAGGATGAACTTTCTGTCCCATCTATGCTTCTTCCTTCTCCGCCACACGGATGACGATGTGCGCCATGCGCCGCTGATACCGGTAGGCACGTCCCATGGGCGCCGGCCGGATGCGCTTCATCCGCGGCCCCTCGTTGACGTAGGCTTCCGAAACGAACAGCCGGTCCACATCCACGTCTTCATTCCGGTTCTGCGCGTTGGCAATGGCTGACTGCAACACCTTCTCGACGGTGGGCGCGATCCGCTTGTTGGTAGCACGCAGCGTCGACAGTGCCGCGCCGGCCTGCTTGCCGCGGATCAGGTCCACCACCAGCCGCGCCTTCTGCGCCGAGATTCGGATATATCTGGCTTCCGCTTTGGCTTCCATGCCTTCCTCGTTATGCCGGCCGGGCGGTCTTTTCCGTGGCCGCCTTCACCGAGTGTCCTTTGAACGTCCGCGTGGGTGAAAACTCGCCCAGCTTATGTCCCACCATGTTCTCGGTGATGTACACCGGAATGAACTTCCTGCCGTTGTGGACCGCAATCGTTTGCCCCACGAATTCCGGGAGCACCGTCGAACGCCGCGACCACGTCCGCACCACTTTTCTCTCGTTGGCTGCGGTCAACGCGGCCATCTTCTCTTCCAGGTGGGAGTCGGTAAACGGTCCCTTCTTGACTGATCGACCCATGTGCGCCTACCTCTTCTTACTCTTATGCGTGACGATCCACTTATCGGTGCGCTTGTTGTTGCGAGTCTTGAACCCGCGCGTCGGCTGGCCCCACGGCGTGACCGGATGACGGCCGCCCGACGTCTTGCCTTCGCCGCCGCCGTGCGGATGATCCACCGGATTCATCGAAACACCGCGGTTGTGCGGGCGTTTGCCCATCCAGCGCGTCCGCCCCGCCTTGCCAAGCGAGACGTTCTCGTGATCCACGTTGCCCACCTGGCCGACCGTCGCCATGCACTCCACCGGCACGCGCCGAACTTCGCCCGAGGGCAGCTTCAGCAGCGCCAGGCCGCCTTCCTTCGAAACCAATTGCGCCTGCGAACCGGCCGAACGGGCCATCTGCGCGCCCTTGCCCGGCCGCAGCTCGATGTTGTGAACCACCGTGCCGGCCGGAATGTTCTTGAGCGGCAGCGCGTTGCCCAGCAGAATATCGGCTTCCGGCCCGGAGCTTACCTTTGCTCCCACCTGCAGGCCGTCCGGGTGAATGATGTAGCGCTTCTCGCCATCGGCGTAGTTCAATAGCGCAATCCGCGCCGAGCGGTTCGGATCATATTCGATTGCCGCCACCACGGCGGGCACTCCGAACTTGTCGCGCTTGAAATCGACCACCCGGTACGCCTTCTTGGCGCCGCCGCCGATGAACCGCGACGTGACGCGTCCCCGGCTATTCCGCCCGCCCGTCCGCTTCTTCGACTCCACCAGCGACTTCTCGGGCCGGTCCTTCGTAATGTCCGCGCGCGAAACCACCGTCTGGAAGCGCCGGGTCGGGGTTACGGGGCGGTAAGTTTTGATCGGCATGTGATAGCTCCCTTAGATGTCCGCGAACTCGGGGACTTTCTCCCCGGCCTTCAACTTGACGTAGGCCTTTTTCCAGTCCGAGCGATAGCCCGCGAAACGGCCGCGGCGGCGCATCTTGCCGTCAAACGTAGCAGTCCGGACTCCGGCGACCTTCACCTTGAACAGCTTCTCAACCGCTGTCTTGACCTGCGTCTTGGTGGCGTCGATTGAGACCTCAAAGCACAACGTACGCTCCGCCTCTTTCTTAGTCACTCCCTTTTCGGTGACCAGCGGGCGGCGGATGACGCGAAGAAACTGATTCATTTTGCGAGCGCCTCCGAAAACTTGCGGGCCGCGGCTTCGGAAATCAACACGCTCTGGTGGCCCAGCAGATGATAAGGATTCACTTCACGCGTGGGCAGCACCGTCACGCCTTTGATATTGCGCACGCCCAGCGTCAGGTTGCGGTTATCGCCGTTCTCCACCACCAGCACCGTACGCCCAGCTTCCAGCCGCGCCAGCGTTGCCGCCGCCGCTTTGGTCTTGTGATCGCCGAATGCGAACGACTGCACGACTTTCAGTTCGCCGTCCCGCACCTTGGCCGAAAGCGCCGAACGCAGCGCGCCGAGCAGCATCTTGCGCGGCAGCTTGTAACTGTAGTCGCGCGGCACCGGCCCGTGCACTGTACCACCGTGCCGCCATACCGGCGACCGCACCGAACCTACACGCGCCCGGCCCGTACCCTTCTGCTTCCAGAGCTTCTTGCCGGAGCCGGCCACTTCGCGCCGGACTTTGACCTTGTGCGTGCCCGCCCGCCGCCCCGCCTGGAAATGCCGGACGGCTTCGTACAGCAGCGCCTCATTGATCTCGGCGCCGAATACTTCGTCGGCCAGCTCCAGCTCGCCGACTTTCTGGTTATTCAAATCCACTACATCAACTGTCGGCATGGCGAATTACCTCTTCGACCTCCGAACCACCACGTATCCGCCGTTCGGACCGGGAACCGCGCCTTTGACCACGAGCACGTTGTCCTCGGCGTCCACATCGATGATTTCGAGGTTGCGCACCGTCACCTGCGCGTGTCCCATGTGCCCCGCCATGCGCATGCCCGGAAGCACCCGTGACGGAAAACTGGACGCGCCAATCGAACCCGGAGCGCGGTGGAACATCGACCCGTGCGAGCCTTCGCCGCCGCGGAAATGATGGCGCTTCACCAGCCCGGCAAATCCCCGGCCCTTGCTGACGCCGATCACATCCACCTTGTCCTTCGGCTTGAACTGGTCCACCAGCACCTTATCGCCCGGCTTCAGATCGTCGTCGCCAGGGCGCATGTGAAATTCCCGCAGGAACTTCGCACCCTCCGCACCGGCCTTCTTCAAATGACCCGTCGCCGGCTTGTTCACCCGCTGCGGCTTGACGAATTCCACCAGGCCGAGCTGCACGGCATCGTACCCGTCTGCGGTGGGCGTCTTCCGCTGCACCACCATGCACGGACCCGCCTTGAGCAGCGTCACCGGCACGGCTTGGCCGTCCGGCCGGAACATTTGCGTCATTCCTATCTTCTTGCCAAGGATTCCTGGGCTCATAAAAAGCTTTGGGAAACCGGGCCGCAATCAGCCGCTTACCGGCTGCTGCCTCCACCCCGAATTCCGCACTCCTTCCCAAGTCACCCGGGTCCGCCTCACGCGTCCCCGGTCCACTACCTTTCCTACTTGCCGAACGCCTTGATCTCCACATCCACACCGGCCGGCAGGTCGAGCTTCATCAAAGCATCCACCGTCTGCTGCGTCGGCTCCAGGATGTCCAGCAATCGTTTGTGCGTCCGGATTTCAAACTGCTCTCGCGACTTCTTATCGACGTGCGGGGAGCGCAGCACCGTCGTGATGCTCCGTGACGTCGGCAGGGGAATGGGACCAGCCACCTGCGCGCCGGTCCTCTTCGCTGTGTCCACAATCTCCGTTGTCGACTGGTCGAGCACCCGGTGATCGTATGCCTTCAGACGGATGCGAATGCGTTCTCTGAGCGCCATGAGTTTGCCTACTTAATCACTTCCGACACAGTGCCGGCGCCGACCGTACGGCCGCCTTCGCGAATCGCGAAGCGCAACCCCTTGTCCATAGCCACCGGCGTAATCAGCTCTACCGTCAGGCTCACGTTGTCGCCGGGCATCACCATCTCCGTGCCCTCCGGCAACTCCGCCACTCCCGTCACGTCCGTCGTCCGGAAGTAGAACTGCGGCCGGTATCCCTTGAAGAACGGCGTGTGCCGCCCTCCTTCTTCCTTGCTCAGCACGTAGACTTCACCCTTGAAGTTCGTGTGCGGCGTGATCGACCCCGGCTTCGCGATCACCTGCCCGCGCTCCACTTCGTTCTTTTCCACCCCGCGCAGCAGCAATCCCACGTTGTCCCCCGCCTGCCCTTCATCGAGCAGCTTCTTGAACATTTCCACGCCCGTTACCACCGTCTTGCGCGTCGGCTTGAAGCCTACAATCTCCATTTCCTCGCCGACCTTGCATTTGCCCCGCTCCACGCGCCCCGTCACCACCGTGCCGCGGCCCTGGATCGAGAAGATGTCTTCAATCGGCATCAGGAACGGCTTGTCGACTTCCCGCTGCGGCAGCGGCACATATGTATCCACCGCTTCCATCAGCTCCTCGACCGCCTGCTCCCACTTCGCCTCGCCGTTCAACGCTCCCAGTGCCGATACCCGCTTCACCGGCAGATCGTCGCCCGGAAACTGATAGCTCTTCAGCAGCTCACGGACTTCCAACTCCACCAGGTCCAGCAGCTCCGGATCGTCCACCATGTCCACTTTGTTCATCGCCACCACGATGTACGGCACGCCCACCTGCCGCGCCAGCAGAATGTGTTCCCGCGTCTGCGGCATGGGACCATCGGTGGCCGCCACCACCAGAATCGCGCCATCCATCTGCGCCGCTCCGGTGATCATGTTCTTGATGTAGTCGGCGTGTCCCGGGCAGTCCACGTGCGCATAGTGCCGGTTGGCGGTTTCGTACTCGACGTGCGCCACGGCGATCGTGATGCCGCGGGCTTTTTCTTCCGGAGCGTTATCGATCGAATCGAAGCTCCGGAACTTTACCTTCGGATTGTGCTTGGCCAGCACCTTCGTGATCGCCGCCGTCAGAGTGGTCTTGCCGTGATCGATATGCCCG
>DASZPB010000016.1:0-69381 GCA_035550475.1 Bryobacteraceae bacterium
TGTAGAGGGCACTCTTCTTCCATCGAATTTTCATAACCTAAATCCATTTGCAACCGGCTTCGTTGATCCCACTTCCCATGCCAAAATCGACTGCCCTCCCCAGTCCCGCCCATCGCCATGTCCTTACGGACGGATTACGGACTTGACTCCGCCTTGCCGCCGCCATATATTGATATCTGATATTTTATATACGGTGCCCTTGGTTCTTATTTGGGAGGGACACTTCATCTTGCAATCTCTGCTCGCCGTCAGGTGGCCTCGCGCTTTCGCTCTGGGATTCTGTCTGCTCGCCGCACCCTTTCCTGGCCTGTGCCAGACCGCCCCGCCAGTTTCGAAAGCCCACGCCAATGTGGTCCCCCCTTCGCGAAGGGCGGCCGATCCCGAACTGAATGACATCGCGCAATCGGTTACACGCTCCGGCACCACCCCCGTTCCGCTCATTAATTACATCGATCGCTACGTCTTCGACAGGATAGAGAAGGACAAAATCCCCCACGCGGGTCTTTCCACCGACGAAGAATTTCTCCGCCGCATTTATCTCGATTTGACCGGCCGGCTTCCGGAACCCGACGTCATTCAAAAATTTCTCGCCGACCACACGCCCGGCAAGCGCACCAAGGTCATTGACGAACTGATGGCCACTCCCGAAAGCGGTCGTAGTACCAAGCTGGAAACGCCCTTTCTGAGCCGCTGGACCTATTTCTTCTGCGACCTGTTCGAAGTTTCCGTGCCCCACATGGAAAGGGGCCGCACACCGTTCGCTGATTACATCCATCTCGTCCTGCTGGACAACGTCCCGTATGACCGGTGGGTTACCGAATTGCTCACCGCGAAAGGCCGCTCCAATTGGTTGGATGGCCCGATGAACTTCCTCACCGCGCAGGAAGTCGATGACTTCAACGATCGCCTGACCAACCAGGAAGACACCGACGACGCGATCGCGATTGCTACGGGCAAGCTGTTTCTCGGCGTCAACATGGAGTGCGTTTCCTGCCACGATGGCAAAGGCCACCTCGAAAAAATCAACGTTGGTTTGAGCCACATCACCCGCGATCAGCTTTGGCGGCAGGCGGCATTCTTCAGCAAACTGGATTTCAAGAAGCCCTATAGCATCAACCAGGAGTTTTCCATTCTGCCCGACCGCGCCGGTTACGATGTCACCTCCCACAGCGTGCAGCGTATGCCGCGCTACAAGGCCGACGTCACGCCGCAGTTTTTCCTCAGCGGAGAACGCCCGCGGCCCGGCGAAGATTGGCAGGCAGCCTTTGCGCGCATGCTCACCGCGAGCCCGCAGTTTGCCCGCGCCACCGTCAACCTCTTCTGGACCGAACTGATGGGCGTGGGCATCGTCGATCCTCCGTTCTCCTTCGATCTCGCCCGCCAGGATCCCGCCAATCCGCCGGCAAAGCCTTGGACGATCCAGCCGGCAAATCCCGAATTGCTCGACGCGCTCGCCAAGGATTTCCGCGATCATCACTTCGACTTGCGCTATCTCATCCGTACCATCGTCACCTCCAGCACGTATCAGCTTTCATCTCACTTTGATGGTGAATGGAAGGTTGCCTACGAGCCTTACTTCGCCCGCCACCATGTGCGGCGTCTCGACCCGGAGATGATTGCCGACGCTATCTCTCAGGCAACCGGCGTCTTCAACGAAATGGATGTCATGTACTCGGACCGCAAAGTCAGCTATGTCATGGATACTTATGGACCGGAAGACGTTCGCGGCAAATCTGTCGGTCCACTAGGCAGTTTTCTCCACCTGATGGGCCAGGGCTACCGCGTGTCGCCGGAAAAAGATAATAGCGGCTCGATGGTGGAAGCTTCGGCCCTGCTCAACAGCCGCTTCGTTCGCGATCGTGTCAAAATCAGCGAGAAAGGCCGGCTGCACGATCTTCTGACTCACACGCCGCCCCTATCGAATGACGATATCGTGGACCAGGTGTTCCTGGCGTTCCTTGGCCGCCATCCCAGTCCAAAGGAAAAGACCTTGGCCATCCAAGCGCTGGAGCAGAGACACGGCCAGGGTTTGGAAGACCTTGCCTGGAGCTTGATCAACATGCCCCAGTTCTTGCTGAATTACTAAAGGGAGCGATTCGATGTCACTGTTCACGGATAAGCCGACGTTAAGCCGTCGTGTATTCATGCGCGTGGGTCTTACGTCCTTCTCGGGATACTGCCTCACGCCGATGCTCATGCCGGTCAACGCGCATGCTGAAACTCCCGGGAAACTGCGCGGCGAGGCCGATGCCTGTATTTTTCTTTTCCTCCGCGGCGGAGCGAGCCAGCTCGATACCTTCGATCTCAAGGAAGGTCATTGGACGCCGCCTGAATTCGACGCTCGCAAGATCAAAGGCATCAATATACCTTACGGCCTGTTCCCGAAAATCTCCGATCAGCTTGACGACATCGTGATTGCGCGCTCGGTCGAGGCATGGGAGAGCGCGCATCCACGCGCCGTCTACTACATGCAGGTTGGCCATGCCTTCAGCGCCGCGCGCGAAAAGGAAATGCCCTCGGTGGGCGCCGTGGTCTCTTACGAATTTCTGAATAAGCGCAAGTCCAGCGACTATCTTCCGCCCTACGTCGCATTGAATTTCTCCAACGGCTCGAACGGCTACCTGGTGGAAGGCGGCTGTCTGCCGCAGCAGGCCCATCCGTTATCGCTCGCCACCGGGACCGATTTGCCGTTTGTGGTCGATCCGAAAGAGAAAGAGACTTTCGACCGCCGTTGGAAAATGCTGCGTGAGCTGAGCGGCCAACAGGGCGTGCAAGCCTCGAAGACGGCCGAACAGTGGGCTTCGTATTACGATTCCGCATTCAAAGTGATGTCCTCGCCGGAAATTTCCAAAGTGCTCAAAATCGGGCCGGAAGACCATCAGCGCTACGGCGCTTCTTCCCTCGGTGATGCCTGCGTGCTGGCGCGCAATCTGTTGGACGCCAATGCGGGTACGCGCTATATCACCATCTGCCACAACGGCTGGGACTTCCATAGCAATATCTTCGATAAATCGCAGAAGTCGAATCACTTTACACTCTGCAAGGAACTCGACCAGGCCTTCCCCGCGCTCATCGAAGATTTGAAGAAGCTCAAAACCCCCAGCGGGAAGTCGCTCTTCGAGCGCACATTCCTGGTGTGCACCGGTGAATTCGGCCGTACCGGCGGCGATCTCACCGTGAACAAGGGACGCGACCACAACCGCGGCGCGCAAAGCGTCCTCTTCGCTGGCGCAGGAGTAAAAGGCGGCCGGGCCTTCGGCGCCACTGACGATCAAGGCTGGAAAGTAGTCAAGCCGGAATGGGAAAAGAAGCGCTCCATCTACACCGAAGACATTCTCGCCACCATCTACTCCCAACTTGGCATCGACTGGAACAAAGAGATCACCAACACGCCCTCCGGCCGCGCCTTCGCATACCTCGACGTAGCCGGCTCCACCGACTTCGTCGATGTTGGCGAAATTCCGACGCTATTCGCTTAGGATTTCATTGAAAAAGCCGGCCGCTGCAACGCGACTTTCGGTCGAGTCCCCGTAAGCTGTCGCAACAACGTGAGTCCGATTCGAACTGCGAGTGCAAGCGTGATTCCGAGCGCAGGCGTGGGCGAGCATCTGGATCTATAGCTACTCGTTGGGCGTGGCGTCGGCGCGAGCCATCGAGCGGATGCAGGAACACGAACCGGGATTGCGGTGGCTGAGGGGGGCGGAAGTGATCAATCACCACACGCTATCGGAGTTCCGGGTGGGGCATCCGGAGACGGTCGAGGAGCTGTTTGCGCAGTTTCTAGCCCTGTTGGAAACGGCTGGGGTGGTGGATTTCGGGAGAATGCTGTAGGACGGAACGAAGGTGAGGGCGGTGGCGGGGAGTGCGTCGCTGCACCGGCGGAGGACGTTGGAGAAGAAGCGGAAGCAGGCGCGGAGAGTAGTGCGGACGCGGGATCGTCGGGCCGCGGAGGGGGAAGAAGAAGGAGTGGACCGGCGACGGGAAGCGGCGCAGGCGCGCGCGGCCGAGGAATCGGTAAAGCGAGTGAGTGCGGCGCTGGAGAAGCTGAAGAAATAGGAAGCGGCGGCCCCCAACCAGCGGGAGCAGGTGCGAGTGAGCGACAGCGAGCCGGACGCACGGAAGATGAAGCACGCGGACGGAAGTTGGCCAGCGAGCTACAACGTGCAGGTGAGCACGGAAGGAAAGTGTGGAATGGTGGTGGGGATCCGAGTGACGACGGCGGCTAATGACACGCAGGAGTTAATGGCCTCGATCGAGCAGGTTTGAAAGAACACCGGAGAACTGCCGAAGCCGGTGATTGCGGACAACGGATACGCGACGCGGAGCAATGGGGAGGAGACCAGTGCGCAGAACATCGAGTGGATCGCACCATGGAAAGACGATGAATCGCGTGAGGCTGGAGCATGCAAGCGGAATCGGATGGGGGGCGAGTTTGTGCCCTCGCAGTTTCGCATGCAGCGGTGTGGGAACGTACTGACGAGCCCGGCAGGCAAGACGTTGGTGGTGATCGGACAGAAGGTACACCACGGAGTGCAGCGCCAGATTTTTATGTCGCAAGGGAAGGACTGTGCGAGATGCCAGTGGAAAACGCAATTTTGTCCGGGGAAGCGTGGCGGATTGAGCGGGTAGTGGAAAGTGAGGGGATGCAGGAATATCTGGCGCGGATGAAGCGAGCGGAAGTGCGGAAGCTGTACCGCAGCCGATGTCGGATTGCGGAGTTTCCGCAGCTGTGGATGAAGGCGGTGAAAAAGTGGCGGCGCTTCTCGGTTGGCGGGGTTGTGAAAGCAACGCAGTGCCGCGTTCCGGCGAAAAGCTAGAATTTTTCATAGTCCCGCAAGGAAGCGGATCATCCAATACCGAGCCTGCGATTCCGAGCCATGACCGCGAGGGGTGGAGACGTCGTCGTCTGCTGTGGAATCCTGGTGCATGGCTCAGCGTTCCGCGATCGCGCAGCTAGCATCCCGATTGTCTTGCCGGCTTACCGATCCTGATGGGTCGCCGTGCCGGCGGGCGCCATGTAGAGCGAGCGTCATGAAGTACCGCAAGCCCCACTCCCTCGCTGGTGTGGCTCCGTATCGACCGCGTAGCCAGGCGCACCACTACGCTCGTGCATGTCGCGCGCACGAAGGCGAAGAAAAGCCCAAGTCTGCTACGATAAAAACTCTTGCCTGATGCTGCGATTTGAGACCGCCGGGGAATCCCATGGCGAGTGCCTTGTGGCCACGCTCACGGGACTTCCTGCCGGCATACCTATATCCCTGGAATCCGTAAACCGCGAGCTTTGGCGTCGTCAGCAGGGCTTTGGCCGCGGCGGCCGGATGAAGATTGAAACGGACCGCGCCGAAATTGTCTCTGGTGTGCGCCACTCCCATACAATCGGTTCGCCGGTGGCGATCGTGATTCGCAACAAGGATTGGCAGAACTGGACTGAAGCGCTTCCGGTGGAGGATATCGATGGCGCGGAAGACAAACGCAAGCCCGTCACGCGCCCGCGTCCCGGACATGCCGACCTCGCCGGCGCCATCAAGTACAACTTTCACGACGCGCGCTATGTGCTGGAGCGCGCCAGCGCCCGCGAAACCACGGCGCGCGTGGCGGTGGGCGCGCTGGCGAAAGCGCTACTCGGCCAGTTCGGCATCCAGGTGCTGAGCCATGTGATCGCGGTCGGCTCGGAGCGGCTGGAGAGGCTCGCCGAATGGGAAGAAATTGTCGCGCTCAGTAAAAAAGATGAAGTGTTGCTCGGCTGCGTGGACGCGGCGGCGGAAGCGCGCATGAAAGCCGTGGTCGATGAAGCTTACCGCACCGGCGACACGGTGGGCGGCGTGTTTGAAGTGGTGGCGCACGGCGTCCCAGTCGGCTTGGGTTCGCACGTCACTTGGGACTCGCGCCTCGATGGACGCCTGGCGCAAGCCATTGTTTCGATGCAGGCGGTCAAGGGCGTCGAGATCGGTTTTGCGGCCGAGGGCGCGGCCAGCTTCGGTTCCAAAGTGCAGGACACGATTCACTACAGCCGCCCGCAGCAGCGGTTCACGCGGGGAGCCAATCGCGCCGGAGGATTGGAAGGCGGCATGACCAACGGCCAGGACGTGCTGGTGCGCGGCTTGCTGAAGCCCATTTCCACGCTCCGCCGGCCGCTCGAATCGGTCGATCTGGTGACGCGCGAACCCGCGCTTGCCGCCTACGAGCGTTCGGACGTTTGTGTGGTGCCGGCGGCCGGAGTCATCGGCGAAGCGATGGTGGCGATCGTGCTGGCGCAGGCATTTCTCGAAAAGTTCGGCGGGGATTCGCTCGATGAAACCCGGCGCAATTTCAACGGCTACGTGGAGCAGGTGAAAAACTTTTGACGTATGGTGTATCCGATTGTGAAATTCGGCGATCCGGTGTTGGAGCGCGAGGCTGAGAACGTAACGGAATTCGACACTCCGGAGCTGCACAAATTCCTGGAAGACATGTTCGAATCGATGTATGCGGCCAAGGGTGTCGGTCTGGCGGCGCCGCAAATCGGCGTTTCGAAAAAGATCGCGGTCATCGACTGCTCAAACGGCGAGAACCCTGACGAGAAGATCGTGATCATCAATCCGAAGATTCTTCACACCGACGGCCGTCAGGAGGGCGAAGAGGGATGCCTCAGCATCCCGGGCTTTCGCGAGCAAGTGCGCCGGGCGAAACGGACGACCGTGCGCGCTCAAAACGTGAAGGGCGAGGAATTCGAAATGACCGGCGAAGACCTGCTGGCGCGAGCCTTCCAGCATGAAACCGATCATCTCTATGGACGCCTCTACATTACCCACATCAGCGCATTGAAGCGCGATCTGCTCAAGCGCAAGATCAAGAAACTCCAGCGCGCCGGGGAGTGGGGTTAGGGCGCCGATGCGCCTCGTCTTCCTGGGAACGCCAGCGTTTGCCGTACCGGCGCTCGAAGCGGTGATGAACGCGGGCCATCACGTATTGGCTGTCTTCACGCAGCCCGACCGCCCGCGCGGTCGGGGCCAGAAAGCTGCGCCGCCGCCCGTCAAGGAAGCCGCCCTGCGTCTCGGACTAGCCGTTCATCAGCCCGAACGCATTCGGCGTCCGGAATCCGTGGAAATGCTGCGCGCACTCGCTTCAGAGGCCATGGTGGTCGTGGGCTATGGCCAGATCATCCCGCAGAGTGTGATTGATCTGGCGCCGCTCGGCATCTTCAACGTGCATGCCTCACTGCTACCGAAGTATCGCGGCGCGGGGCCCATCCAATGGGCCGTGATTAATGGTGAACTGCGGACGGGCGTCACCATCATGCGGATTGACGCGGGCCTCGACACGGGCGACATGCTGCTGCGCGCGGAAACCGGAATCGGTCCCGAGGAAAACGCCATCGAACTCGGTCGACGCCTCGCGGTGATGGGCGCAGACCTTCTGGTGGAGACGCTGCGCCGCCTTCCCGAAATCGTGCCCGAAAAGCAGGATTCCGCGCACGCGACGTACGCACCCATGCTCAAAAAAGAAGATGGCCTTGTCGATTGGAGCCAGCCAGCGCAGATGATTCACAACCGGATTCGCGGCTTGCAGCCGTGGCCAGGAGCCTATACCAGCTTTCGCGGGCAGACGCTGCACCTCTGGCGTTCACGCGTGTACAGCGAGTCGGAGTCCGGATTGGCCGGCCGGTTTGCGCGTACGAAGCCGCTGCTGGTGAGCTGCGGCGCCGGTCTACTCGAGCTGCTGGAAGTGCAGCTCGAAGGAAGGAAACGGGTTTCCGCCGCGGATTTCGCCAACGGCCAACGCCTGACCGACAATGAAACTTTAGGAGAGCCACGCACTTGAATCTGCCCCTCGGATATCGATACGCCGCGACTTACGCCGGCATCCGTCAAGTGGAAAAAGATGATCTCGCGCTGATCGTATCGGGCATGCCGGCGAACGTCGCCGCGGTGTTCACGCAGAACCGGGTGCAGGCGGCGCCGGTCCGGCTGAGCCGCCGCAACCTGCAGCTCTCCCGCGGCCGCGCGGGCGCGATTCTGGTAAACGCGGGCAACGCCAACTGCGCCACGCGCACCGGCGACGCGGTAGCACAGTCAACGGTGAAAGCAGCGGCACGCCTGCTGAAACTTCCTGCCGTTCAGGTGCTGCCGGCATCCACCGGAGTGATCGGCGTGGAGCTCGAGGCCGGAAAAATCACCGGAGCTCTGCCGCGGCTGGTGCAGAACCTTTCCGCGGAGCGCTTCGACGATGTCGCGCGGGCCATCCTCACCACGGACTTGGTGCCCAAGACCGCATTCGGTGAAGTGAAACTGCGGCGCGGCGTGGTCCGCATTGCCGGCATGACCAAGGGCTCCGGCATGATCCATCCGCAGATGGCGACGACGCTCGGCTTCGTCATGACCGACGCGCAAATCCCCATAACGCCGCTGCGCACGATACTGAAGCGTGGCGTGGAGCGCAGCTACAACCGCATTTCCGTGGATGGCGACACGTCTACTAACGATACGCTGGTCCTATTGGCCAACGGCGCTTCCGGCGTGCGGCCCGATCCGAAGGAATTGCCGCTGGTGGAAGCGGAAATTGCGCGGGTGTTGGAATCGCTGGCGCAGGCAATCGCCCGCGACGGCGAAGGCGCGCGGAAGCTGGTAACTATTCTGATCAGCGGCGCTCCAAACGATGCTGCCGCCGCGCGCATGGCACGCGCCATCGCGAATTCTCCTCTAGTGAAGACCGCGATAGCCGGTTCCGACCCGAACTGGGGACGCATCCTTTCGGCCGCAGGCAATGCCGGCGTGGCTTTCGACCCCGCGCGAACCGACGTTCACATGCAGGGCGTGCCGGTGTGCCGCGGCGGCTTGGCCGCGCCGTTTTCCGAAGCCGAGTTGAAGGAAAAACTGGACGCGCCCGAGTGCGAGATCCGCCTGGCCATTCGCGGCAAAGGGAAGGGCGCCGCCCGGTTCTGGACCTGCGACCTCACCGAAGGCTACATCCGCATCAACGCCAGTTACCGGACCTGAGATGACGCGACGTCTGCTGCTGTTCGCCCCCATCGCCTCGCTGCTACGGGCCGACACGGCTCAGGACGTGTGGGACCTGTTCACCTCGCTGGCCTCTGCGTTGAGTGAAGGCAACTCTGTCGCCTTCCTCAAGGGTTTTTCTACCGGGATGCCGGGCTATGAACAGCTTCGTGCCGATGTCAACGCGCTGCTGCGGCAGGCCACGGTCCAATCGTCTATCCAGTTTGTCAAGAACGACGGCGACGACCAGGCGCGTGTCGTAGAAGTCGACTGGTTCCTGCAGCTCGTGCGGCAGCAGGATGCCGCGGGCCTGGAGCGGCGCGAGCGCCACGTTACCTGTCATCTGAAAAAATCAGGGAAGCGCTGGCAGATTGTTGCGTTAGATCCTTTGAGCTTCTTTGCTCCGCCAAAACCGGCGTAAGGGGACCTGCGGATTCGCGGCGTCGCGTTGCAGGCCGCGCTTACTGCTCGGTGGTCACGCTGCGAACGAGCGCCAGCACGGCGTCGCGCTGCTTGACGGGAAACGCGAACGGCACCCTGGCGTGCGGAGGAAGATTCTCCACGCGGCCCGTGATGTTGCCCACTTGCGATCCATGCGAGTCAGTCATGGCGAAAGCGAGATCGACCACGCGAATCGGATGCGCCGTATTGTTGCGAATCGTGCCCGCTACCTTCGGACCGCCTGCGAAATCGATGTGCACGTCGACCACTTCCACATCCCGGGTGCTCGGAATCGGCGGATTCTTCGGCGCTGCCGGTGCGGCTTGCGAGGTCATCTCCGCCGGCTGGACGATACGCTGTTCTTGGGTGTGGTTGGCATGGAAGCCGTTAGTGAGCGCAAGAATGAAGAGGACCAGCAGCGTCAGGCAAGGCACACCGGCCAAAAGCGCGAGCCGCCATTTCTGCGCAAGCGTGCGATTACTCAGGTAGAGTGGGTCGCTGGGCGCTCCGCCCCCGGAGAGCAACCGTTCGATGGGGAGACGCAGCGGTCCCAACCACTTTCGGGATTTGGGTGGTCCCGCGGGAGCATCGGGCTTCAGCCCCGCGAATACTATGGATTCCAGCCACCGCTGAAGCCGTTTCAACATAACCCCGGAACGCTGCTTATTATAGCGTGCGGTCTCTGACGGCTTTTAGAAGAGCGCGTGTTTTCAGTTGGCGACCACTGATTGAAAGCCGCATTTGGCTTTGTAAAGCGTTGACAATCCTGTTCATGGTGCAAGCGTCCACGGCGTCGTAAGGCACAGTTGGACAATTCGACTGGATGGGACCGCTTGGCAGCCGTCCACAGATTGGATGGTCTAGTCTCGGATGGGAGAAGAGCGGACCTCAGGGAATCAAGAACTCGACACAACCATTTGGCGCGCGCAATCGCCGCGCGGACACAAGAATCATGCCTTTTCCGGCGGAATCCGCCGGCCGGACCCTGTCGTTTTCCATTCGAGCTATCCGCCGGCCTTGTCCGTTCCAGGCGAAGGCGCGGTAGAGCCAATCAACTGCTCGCCGGGGCCTTCGCTGACCGGCCGCGATTCGAGCACGATTCCGATCCGGAACGTCTCCCCTTCCTGGCGGCAATGCCGCACGACGCCATCCATGACGAATCCCTCACCTTCGATTTCGACGGCGAGTCCGGCGGCAATCCCGCCCTCTGCTTCGACAGAAATGCCCCCCTGCGAAATGTCGTATATTTTGCCTGAAATCGGGCTTTGTCCCGCGACCATCAACTGCACCGGACCGCGCGACCGAATGCGCCGTTCCCGGCGACGGTTGTTCTCTTCCATCGCCTAACCATCGGATGTTGGGCAGAAAATCTATAGAGTGAGGGGCGTGTTTGGTAAACTGACAAAGTAGTAGGTTTTCGACTCGCAAAGCACGGGGTGACAGCCAACTCCCTGGAAAGTAAGGGCCGGTAGCTCAGTCGGTAGAGCATATGCCTTTTAAGCATAGGGTCGCGGGTTCGAGTCCCGCCCGGCTCACCAAAAGTCAAATTGTCCGGACCGGACACATAGGTAACACGTTCCTAAGACATGGGTGACACTCGGCTTGCCGAGCCGTTCATGTGGTCGTTAGTGGCTGAAACAATTCATCACCGAAGTGTCTGTTGACTTTGTGGCCGCGGCTGAGCCATTCTGGTCGGCTGATTGTTCTGTGGTCTGAAGCTGGAGCTCTCTGCAAATGATCCTGATCACTGGCGCTTCCGGACGTGTTGCCCGCCGCACAGCCGAACTGGCGTCGTTGCTCGGCCTTGAGCTACGCCTGATGTCGCGCAATCCACAGCGCGCCCCGAAACTGGCCGGCGCTGAAGTGGTTCGGGGCGATTTCGCGAACCCTGCAACGCTCGATCAGGCATTCGCCGGCATCGGCACGGCTCTGGTTGTCTCCGGGCACGCACGGCCGGGCGAGCGGGCCCGGCTGCATCGCAATGCCTTCGAAGCGGCTGCCCGCGCCGGCGTCGGGCACGTGATCTATATTTCGCTGCAAGGTTCGTCTCCTGGTTCGAAATACCCTTACTCACGCGACCACGATTTGAGCGAGCAGTGCCTCGCGGCCAGCGGCATTCCCTTTACCGTGTTGCGGAACGCGTTCTACATCGATATGTTCCTCGAGCGTTTCGATGCCCACGGGATCGCTCGCGGACCAGCCAACGGCGGCCGGGGTGCCTTCGTTTCCCGCGAGGATTGCGCGCGCGTGGCCGCGGCGGTACTGGCTGCGCCGCCCGGCGGCACGCACGATGTAACCGGACCTGAGGCGTTGAGCGTGGCCGATGTGGCCGGGAGGCTGGGCGTGCTCGCGGGCCGGGAACTCCGCTTTGAAAATGAATCAGTGGAAGCCGGCGAGCGGCGCATGACCCGAACACGGCAGGAGCCCGGGCGCATCGAACTGGATCTGGGGTGGTATGAAGCCATTGCGGCCGGTGAATTGCAGCACGTGAGCGATGCCGTGCGCCGCTTCACCGGCAGGGAAGCGTTGAGCATGGAAGAATACTTCACCGCGTTTCCCCATTTGCTGGACCCTCTGCGGCCGGCCGCGTGACTCTTGCGGCATCCCGGCCTGCGCCATTCCTCGCGCCTCCGTAAGATAGGAATTCATGTTCGATTGGAAGAAAGATCCTCACCGCCGCTACAATCCGCTCACGCGCGAATGGGTGCTCGTGTCGCCCCACCGCACCGATCGTCCCTGGCAGGGACAAGTCGAGGCGGGCCCGCCCGACAACCAACCCGCCTACGATCCACAATGCTACCTTTGTCCGGGCAATGCGCGTGCCGGAGGCGTGCGGAATCCCGACTACACTTCGACATTCGTTTTCGAGAATGATTTCGCCGCGCTCAAGCCCGCAACCCCCGTTGCTCGTTTCGAACGCGAAGGGCTTCTCATCGCCGAATCCGAACCGGGAGTCTGCCGCGTGGTGTGCTTCTCTCCGCGGCACAACCTCACGATTGCCAACATGGAGCCGGCGGCTCTGCGGCTCGTGGTCGATACCTGGGTGGATCAATACCGCGACTTGGGCAGCCGCCCGGAGATCAACTATGTCGAGATCTTCGAAAATCGCGGCCTCATGATGGGCGCCAGCAATCCACATCCGCATTGCCAGATCTGGTCGAACTGGACAGTGCCGAATGAACCAGCCAGGGAGCAGGCATCGCAGCTCGCCTGGAGGGAAGAACATCACGCGTGCCTGTTGTGCGAATATCTCAAGCTTGAGGCGGCCGACGGCAGCCGCATCGTCGAAGAGAATAACGGCTTTGTCACGGTGGTTCCGTTTTGGGCGATCTGGCCGTTTGAGACGATGATTCTCTCCAGGCGCCATCTTTCTTCACTCGAAGATCTGACGGACGCCGAGCGCGATGGGTTGGCGGACATTCTCAGGCGCACGACTTCCCGTTACGACCGTCTGTTCCAGGTATCGTTTCCCTACACGATGGGCTTCCACCAGCGGCCGACGGACGGAAAGTCTCATCCGGAATGGCATTTGCACTTGCACTTTTATCCGCCGCTGTTGCGGTCGGCGACCGTGCGCAAGTTTATGGTGGGTTATGAAATGCTAGGGATGCCGCAAAGAGATATTACGCCGGAGAGCGCTGCCGAGCGTCTGCGAAGTCTCGGCAAGGACTGACGCCGGTTCACCACAAGAACTCCCGTGCCTGATTTGCAGCAATCAAGCACGGGAGGCGTTTTCAATCGCTTAGAAATCGATACGCAGGTTCAATTGAATCTGGCGCGGCGATCCACTTTGGCTTGTGACGCGGCCGAAGTTGGTGCTCGTCGGGTCCAGATTGGGAGTACCGAAGTTAGTGTGATTCGTCATGTTCAACAGGTCCACCGAGAAGTTGAAGTTCAACCGCTCATGGATAACGAATCTGCGGTAGAGCTTGGTGTCCCAGTTGTGGATGCCATCGGCGCGCACCGAGTCGAGCAGGTTCGGGAAGACGCGCACCTGATAGGTGCCGGGTTGGAACGCCGAGCGGCCTTCGAAGCCCACGAAGTTGTCGGGAATCGCGCCGGTGGCGGAAGCGCTGGAGTTCAGCAGCGGGTTGTACGAGATCGTCGGATCAAACCACTGGTGGATGTTCTTCGAGTGCACCTGATCGTGATTGAGCACGCTCGCGATCTGGTCAAGATCGCCATAGTAGAACCGGTTGCTGAAGCCGAGCGCGGTGCCATCCTGATATTGGTAGATCCAGCTCACCTGCCAGCCGCCCACGATGTGCTGGAGCACGCCGCTGGAGAGAAAAGCCCGTCCCTTGCCAAACGGCAACTCCCAGACGGCGGACCACACAAAGCGGTGAGGGCGCACGTTGTTGTTCGGCTCCCATGAGAGGCTCTGATCAAACTCGTTCCTCACAAACTGCGTCTGGCCGTAAGCACGCGTGTACATCACCGAAGTCTGGAAACCATGGGAGAAGCGCCGCGTGAAAACGGCCTGCATGTCGTGGTACCAGTTCTTCCCGCGGAAATGGTCGGATTCACTAAGCCCTCCCGCCATGTTCGGATAGGCGCGCAGCAGTTGCTGCGTTTGCAGCGTGGTTCCGGTAAACCAGGAATTGGTGGCGAGGTAGTCGTAAAGAGTCGGATTGGAGGCCTGCAATCCGGCAAAGTTTTTCAACAGGAACGGATTGGCCACCTTCGCGGTCATGGCGGCATCCGCCGCATTGTCCCGTGTATTCCCGGTTGCCCAATATTGAGACGGCAGATAACTCAGCTTTTCCGTGACCGGCGTAGTGGCGTAAGCCCCATTGTAGGAGATATCGATCATCTGGTTGCGCGTGATCTCGCGCTGCACGCCGATTCTCCACCGCTGCTGCAGGGCAGGCGCGTAATCGCGCGGAATAAGCGTGAAGCTGCGGCCGTCCTGTATGTCTGCGCCGAGGCTATTCCCGTAGGGCAGATCAAACCGCGTTCCATTGCCCCGGACGGGGAATGGGTCCTGCATCGGATTGGCGGAGGAAAGACTAGCCGCCGCACCGACACCACAGCAGAAGGTGAGGCCGTTATCGGTCGTAAGCGTCGTGTTCGTGGCCTGGCTGTATCCGGCTTGCGACCCGCGGTCGCCGCTCGTGGCTACGGCATTGAAAGTATCGGCGAACCAACCGTAGCCGGCCCGCAGAACGGTCTTATCGGTAAGCTGATAAACCGTGCTGACATTCGGCAGAAAGCGATTCGTGCCGTCGGTGTAGTTGCCGTAGGGTTGGCCCAGATAGTAAACGCCGCCCAGCACATTGAACTGGCTGGCCGGCAATTGGGCGAGCGGATTCTGCGCGTAGGCAGCTTGCACGGCATCCGCATAGGCTGGTTTGTAACTAAAATCGAAACCGCCGGAGAGGCCGCGATCGAAGCGCTCGGTGGAACCGCCTTCGCGCTCGAACCGCAGTCCAAATCCGAATCGCAGCCGGCTTGTGACGCGGTAGTCATCCTGAACGTAGAGGGCGTGATACCGGGTGGAATAGTAGCCAGTATCGTTCGTATTCAGAGTGATGCCCGACGGCAATCCCATCAGGAACGCGGCGAATCCCAGGCCGGTGTTGGAAGCAGTCGTCGTGTTGTCGGCCTGCTGCGTGTAGGTCTTATCGAAAGTGTAGTGCCCCGTGGGATAGCCGGCGCCGCTGGAGGCGTAATAATAGCGCCGCTCGTCCAGACCATACTTCAGCGAATGAGATCCGTGAATCGTCGTCATCTGGAGCTTGACCTGACCCGTGGTGCCTCGCTGGGAGATGGAAGGATACTGGGCGATTCCGCTGGAGGCCACATCGGAAATGCCGCTGATCGTAAACGCAGGGATATCGTCGAAGCCGCCGGCCTTCGTATCGACGTACGCCGGCAGCCCGAAATCGGCGGCGTTGAATTTGGTCTGGATCGGTTTTTCGCTGCCTTCGGAATAGCGCGTCAGGCTCACACTGACATCGAGCACGTTGTTGGAGTTGATGGCGTAGATATAGTCGCCGCTGCCGCCTTTGTTGAGCCGCACCAAGCCGTTCGACATCAGTCCGGAAAGCGGCGTGGTGTGCGACCAGTCATAAGCATTCTGGTGGCGGTGGTTCCAGTACCACTTGCCGCTGAGCCGCTGCCTGTCGTTCAGGTTGTAGTCGTAGCGGTTCACAATCGAATTGAAATAGTCGTTATACGGCTGCGAAGGGTCGTAGTAATTATTGGTGCCATCCGGCTGCACGATGCCGGGCACGTTGTTCGGCTCGGGATAGACCTGCATCCAGGCCTTGTAGGCCGGGTTCAAAATTGGAATCCCCTTGTTGCCTGGAAACGGCAGACGCGTTACGTGTCCGCTCTTGGTGAAGGCCGTGCGCGGATCGTAGATGGTGTACTTAGTGGCATCCACGCCCAATAGCGCCGAAAAATCTCCTTGCCGTTCGGCATCGGTCGGCACGGTGTAGTTCGGTGTGTTGGGATTCGGCTGAAGCTGCCGGATGCCGTCGTATTGGAAAAAGAAGAACAGCTTGTTGCGTCCATTGATCACTTTGGGGATGCGTACGGGCCCGCCGATACTGAAGCCGAACTGGTTCGAGCGCCCCGATGGCTGTTCTTCCGAGCCCGGCTTCACAGTGCCGTTCGCCAGTCCTGCCTGATAGGCGAGCCGCGTAAAATGCGGCGTGGCGTTCCACCGGTTCTGCCAGTGCTGATCAAACAGCGATCCATGGTAGGTGTTGGTGCCGCTCTTGGTAGTGGCGCTGACGAACGTTCCAGAAGTATGCCCCATGGAGGCGTCAAAGGGCGACGTTTCTACGCGGACCTCATCGACAGCTTCCGAAGACGGTGTAAAGCCCACGCGCGCTCCGTTGGTCCCGGTGACCGGCGCGCCATCGAGCAGATATTCGTTGCTCGTTCCGACGTCACCGTTGCTGCTGTAGCTGCCCGCGCCTGCGTTGTCGAATACGCGCGTCAGACCGATCGTGCCGGTAAACTGCATACCGGGCGAGATCGCGGTCAGCGCCATCGGATTCATCGACGAAAACGGCAACTGCGTGATTTCGCGGTTGTCGAGCACTTTGCCGCCCATCGCGCTCGTGGTATCGAGCAGAGGCGCTGCCGCCGTGACCTCGATCGTCTGCGTGGCTTCGCCGACCTGCAATTCCAGATTCACGCCCAGCCGGTCTGAAACACTTAATTTGATACCGGCCCGTACGGTCTTCTTGAAACCTTGGGCTTCGGCCGCGATGCTGTAGGTCCCGGGATTCAGCAGGTCTACTTCGTAGTACCCGTTTGCGTTTGTAGTGACGTGACTCGAAACGTTCGTCTCGGTGTTCGTGACGGTGACCGCCGCGCCCGGAATCAAAGCCTTCTGCGGATCCGTGATTGTCCCCGTAATACTGCCGCGTGAATCCTGCCCCATGCAGACCGCTGCCAAAGACAACAGTACTGCCACTCCATACATGCTTCTGCGCATGGACGGACCCCTCCCTTTCCAGTTTTTGACTTTTCAGAAAATTCTCTAGTCCCCCGTCAATGCGCGATACGACATCGCGCGTGAATACATTGTCCAGACTGTATATTCGAAGGGACCACAAGTCACTACAGGAGATGTTGTAGCGGCGGCCCGGCTTAGCCGCCCCGCGAAAAGTTGCTGCCGGGGCTCGTGCGCTGCGCTGCCGGTGCCCGCACACAGCGCGAAACGAAAGATTTTGCGGCAGTTACTCGGAACGAGTTACCATTTTGTTTACCTGCAAAGCAAGAAGGGAGAGCGCAGCATGAAAGAAAACCAAGTCAGCCGCCGGGACACGCTCGGGCTGGGAGCGAAGCTTGCCGGCGCGGCAGCGCTGGGGTCTCTGGCCTCCAGCGGACGCCTGCTGGCACAGAATGTACGCCGGCCGTTCCGTGTGTTTGACGTAAAAACCTACGGCGCGACCGGTGATGGCGTTACTTCCGACACCGCTGCGATCCAGAAGGCCATCGACGCGGCGGCGGCGGTTGGTGGAGGCGCTCAGGTTCTGGTTCGGGGCGGTGGGCGCTATCTGGTGGGCACGCTGGTGCTGCCGGGCGGCATCGATTTTCATCTCGCCGATGACGCGGAATTGCTGGTCAGCCTCAACCCGCGCGAATACCAGGGGGAGGCCGTTATCGCCGCCGAGGGGGCCCAAGGTCTGCGCATCTCCGGCACCGGCAATATCAACGGCCGCGCGCGGGAGTTCATGCGGACTTACGACAAGCCGAACGAATGGTGGCTGCCGGGCCAGTTCCGCCCGAAAATTTTCGTCCTCAGCGGCTGCCGGGATCTGGAAATCCACGACATCAGCTTCAGCGAAGCCCCTTTTTGGGGACTCCACATGCTGGGCTGCCAGAACGTGCTGGTGGATGGCCTGAAGATTCGCAATCTGCTTGACGTGCCCAATTGCGACGGCATCGACCCCGACCATTGCCGCGACGTTGAGATCCGCAATTGCAACATCGTGTGCGGAGACGATGCAATCGTCGTGAAAGCTACCCGCCAGAGCCAGAATTACGGCCCCTGTTCGAATATCCACGTGCATGATTGCGTCATCCAGACGCAGGATTCGGGCGTCAAGATCGGCACCGAGACCACGCAGGATATCCACGACATCATTTTCGAGCGCTGCGAGATTCTCTCCAGTTGCCGAGGGCTCACCATCCAGCTCCGCGATGAAGGCAATGTTTACAACGTGGATTTCCGCGATATCCATTTCGTGTCGCGCTATTTTTCCGATCCGTGGTGGGGCAGGGGAGAGGCCATATCCCTCACGGCGATTCCGCGATCCGCGCAAACCAAGGTCGGGACGATTCACGATGTCACGGTGCGAAACGTCACCGGCCGCGCCGAGAACAGTGCGCGTGTCAGCGGGAGCGCGCAGAGCCGCGTGAACAACGTACGACTGGAAAATGTCTCTGTCACACTGGATCGCTGGACTTCTTACAAAGGTAACCTGTGGGATAACCGGCCCACCTCAGCTATGCCGGGTATCGAGTCGCACGGCAACCCGGCCTTCAGCATTCGACACGCTGACAACGTCACGCTGAAGCACTGCCGCGCGGCGTGGGGCGACAATCGGCCGGAGTATTTTACACACGCTCTGGAAGCGGAGAATGTTACGCATCTACAGCTCACCGATTTCCAGGGCGAGTCGGCGCATCCCGACCGCGACGAAGCGATCCTGATTCACTGACGTGCTGCGTTAATTTTCTCAGTAGCGCAACCACAGGCCCAGGAAAGAACGGTTGTGGGGGTATCGAGGTTTTCTAGACACGGTTGCAAGAAGGGTGACTCATTGGCAGGAGACGATGCAGAAGCTCAACCGTCTTTCCATGGGCCTGCGAAATCATTGTCACGCCGCACTTATGTGCAATCGCGTCACCAAACCACATCCCATTTAAATTCTTGAAGGTACCGCGCGTCAGCGGAACAACATATGAAAAATTGGCACAAGACTGCCAAAACTGCGTTCCAAAACGAACGCACTGCCAATCAACCGTGGTTCCGGGCGCTCTTACTGCTGAGGCTGAGCCGGAGGCGGCGGCACTTCCTGCGGCGGCACGGCGGGAATCGGACTAGGCGGTCGGGAAACGACTCCGCGATAGGCTTCATCAAGCGAGACGTTGTTGTGGTTTAACAACTCTCCGGTCGCGCGGTCCAGTTCCACCTTGGCATTGGCATAAGTGCTCATAGCGGTGACCTCATTGGATTCGGCAGTCACTAGGTCGCGCTGGTCGAGGATGACGTTATAGATTGTGGAAGCACCCAGATCCAGCTTTTTCCGCTCCGCGTCGAGGGTTTGTTCCTGCAGGACGCGTGCCTTGGTGGCGGCCTGGTATTGAGCGCGCGCCTGGGTCAGCCCAATGAGCGCGTTCTGCACGTCCACGCGCACCTGATTCTCGAGCCGCTGCAATGCGAGCTGCTGCTGGCGCAACGTCAGCTCGTCGTTGATCAGTTGGGCTTGAGCTGACCGGTTGCGAAGAGGAATGTTCAGATTGAATCCGGCCGCATAACTCGGGAAGTTACGCGAAAAAAGCTGTGACAGCACCGTTCCGTATCCGCCGAGGAAGAAGGGGTTGTTGCTGTGGGTGCTTCCCGGCACAGGAGGGAGTGGATTGATCTGGCCGGCCAAAGCGCCGTTATTGAGCTGGACCACCGCATCCAAGGTCGGCAGCAGCCCGTTCTTTGAGCCTCTAATGGTGAGTTCCTGGTTGTTGATCTGAATCCGGCTCTGTGCCAGTTCGGGACGCGTGGCCAGTGCCTCAGCCATCAGATCCTGGATGGGAGAGATGGGCTCCACATCCGGCACGCGGATGCGATCGGTCGGAATGATGTGGGCCTCGGCAACCGATGGGCTGGCCACGCCATTCTTGCTCAGGGCGCTCTTCAGAATTGTTTCCTGTTGCAGCACGTGAGTCTGCGCTACGGTTAACTGCTGCTGACCGGAAGCCACTTCCGCTTCGGCGCGCACCACTTCGATGGGAGCCAGCGTACCTACTTCCACTTGCCGCTTATTATCGTTGTACAACCGCTCGGAAGCAGCCAGCGCGTCGCGCGCCACACGCACCTGCTCGTTGAACGCCACCAGATCCCAATAGAGCTCCATAACGGCTGCCACGGTAGTCACCACCTGGAGCTTGAATGTAAGGTCGGAAACTTCGCGGTTATTTTTCGCGATGTGAATCTGGCGCGAATTCAGAGCCGTGCCGAAGCCTTGCAGCAGGTGCTGCGTCAGAGTGAGGCTCAGAGAGGAAGTGGTGGATGGATTGAAGTCCGATCGGGGATTGTTGCTCGTAACCGCATTGTTGTTCAACCCCAGGCTGACTTGTGTTCCGGTGAGGAATCCCTTCTGGATTCCGACCTGCGTGGAGTCCTGCCGCTGGATTAAGGAATTCGTGCCGGTAACGAACGCGCTGCTCTGAGGCGTTGTATTGTGCGCCCAGTTCGCGCTGCCGAATAACATTGGGTCGAGGCTGGGAATCGGCGCGCCGGATTGCTGCAGAATGCTGCCGCCCACCGCGGACGCAGTTCCCGCACTGGCCTGGGAGCTGGCAACCTGATTGGTTCCAGGAGTCGTGCCGGAACTGGTGATCGAAGCGCTGGCCGGGCCCGGTGTCACCGTGGTGGAGACGCCCCGCGCGAAGCCGCCGGCCTGCGCCGCCAGCACATCGGCGTCGGCGATCTGAGGACCATACCGCTGGATTTCGATATCCAGATTATTCTCGAGCGCCAGCGCGATGGCATCCTGTAGCGAAAGGTACAGGTTGCCTCCCCGCAACAGGGAGTCCAGACGATTGGAGTTTCCCATATTGGCGGGCGCGATCGTCCGTGGCTGGTAGCTGCCGATGAATCTTGACCAGAATCCATCGCGGTGTTGAAGCGCTGGTGAAACGGAGGAGCCGATTTGTCCCGCCGGCGCGGATCCCTGAGCATCCAGAGCGGCCGGCGCGACCAGCATCAGCAGAACACACAACAAAGCAACGTATGGTTTTACTCGATCCATGAATGATTCCTTATGGCGGCTATGCGCGAGGTGTCTGTCCCTTGTAAGTTCAATGGTATAGTAGCCCTTTGTGACCTCGCAAGCCGAAGCCATTCTCCAACTTTTCCGTTCCAAGGGCGCGTATCTCCAGGGTCATTTTCGCCTCACGAGCGGTTTGCACAGCCCGGAGTATCTCCAGTGCGCCCTCGTTCTGCAGCATCCGGAAGCCGCGGCCAGATTGGGTGTGCTGCTCGCCGATGCGCTCCGTCCGCTGGCTGCCGATCCCATTCAGTTGGTGGTCTCGCCGGCGCTGGGCGGCTTGATCATCGGACATGAAGTAGCCCGGGCGCTCGGAACCCGCTTCCTTTTCACGGAGCGCGATGCCACAACTTCCAAAATGACGCTGCGACGAGGATTCTCGGTTACTCCCGGCGAAACTGCCGTAGTGGTGGAAGATGTGATCACGACAGGGGGCAGCACCCACGACGTCATCGAAGTGATGCAAGCGGCGGGTGTGCGGGTATTGGCTGCGGGATCGATTGTGGACCGTAGCGGCGGCCACGCCGATGTTGGAGTGCCTCGCGTGGCGCTCGCCACGCTGCAAGTGGCCGCGCATTATCCCGAAGATTGCCCGATGTGCGCGCGCGGCTTGCCGCTGGTGAAGCCAGGCTCGCGTCCAACCTGATGCGCCGCATCAAGATTAAGGTCGCCTATGACGGCGGCTCGTTCCATGGCTGGCAGGTGCAACCCGGTCTGCCCACGATTCAAGGCACACTGGAGCAAATTGTTTCGGGAATGGAAGGAAAGCCCGTTCACGTAGCGGGCTCCGGCCGGACGGATGCCGGCGTGCATGCGCTGGAACAGGTGGCGGCATTCACATTGGAGAACCCCATCCCGCTTCCCAATCTGCGCCGCGCCGTAAACCGTCTTCTTCCTCCAGCCATTCGCGTCCTTTCAGTGGAAGAGGCCGCGCTCGGCTTCCACCCCCGCTTTGACGCAAAAGCCAAGATCTACGAATACCGCATCGTACGGGGGGAAGTCTGTAGCCCTTTCGAGTGGCCTTACGTACATCATCATCCGTATCCGCTGGATGAGGAACGCATGGTGCGATTGGCTGCGGCCTTCGAAGGAGATCACGATTTCACCGCCTTTGCCGCCGCTGACGACCGCGATGCAGAAGGCCGCTCGAAAGTTCGCACAATCTACTCCTCAACGTTGAAGGAAGCCGAAGGGCGGTTGATCTACCGTGTCCGCGGCAGCGGTTTTCTTAAGCACATGGTGCGAAATCTGGTAGGAACGCTGCTCGAAGCAGGGCGGGGCAATATCGCTGACGTGCAAAGGATTCCAGAGCGGTCGGGACCCACTGCACCCGCGAAGGGATTGTTCTTAGTACGCGTGGAATACTGAAAAAAAGGGCTATTGCTCTGCCCGTACCTCTTAAACCCAGTCGAGCGCGCCCTTTTTGTAAGCCCAGATATAACCCACTACCAGGATCGCCAGGAAGACAGCTACTTCCGCTACGCCGAACCAGCCGAGCACGCGATAACGCACGGCCCACGGGAACAGGAAGATGGTCTCCACTTCGAAAATCACAAACAGAATAGCGATGATGTAGAACCGAACCGTGTAGCGGCCCCGCGAATCCGATGCGGCTTTGATGCCGCATTCGTAAGCTTCCAGCTTGGCGGAAAACGGAGTCGAGGGCCGAATCAGTCTGGCGGCGAGGATCGTCACCACCGGAAACAGAATCGCCAGCACCAGAAAGATAAATATCGGAATGTAACCGCTCGGCACGACACTTTCACCATAGCATGTGCACGAAAAACGCCGCATTCCGAGAGAGAATGAGGGAGGCATGGACGACCCGCGGCAGGTCTACTCCCTCTTACTCGACGAACGGCGTGTGGAGATCGCGGCCTGGCAACGGAAGCACCGTTCGCTCGGTTATTTCAAGCTCCTGGCGTTGGCCGCCGCGCTGGCGGTAGTGTGGCTGGCGCTCGTGAGCCAAGCGGTCTCCATTGTCTGGGTCCTTGTGCCGGTTGCCGTGTTCGCCGCGCTGATGATCCGGCACGAGCGGTTATTGCGCGCGATGGAATTGCGTGAACGAGCGGCGCGCTACTTTGAGCGCGGCCTGGAGCGCCTGCAGGGACGTTGGGCCGGCCACGGCGAAGCCGGCGACCGCTACCTCGATTCCGCCCATCCTTATGCGCAGGATCTCGACTTGTTCGGCAAAGGTTCGCTGTTTGAGCTTCTCTGCACGGCCCGCACGCACATCGGGCAGGATACGCTGGCGCGCTGGCTTCTCGAGCCGGCCGGCACTCAGACTGTGCGCGCGCGACAGGAGGCCATAGACGAGCTGCGGCCGCGCGTGGACTTGCGCGAGCACTTGGCCGTGCTGGCCGAAGAAGCCCATACCGGCGTGGATTCGGCTTCGCTCGCGGCGTGGGGTGAAGCGCCTCCGCTGTTGGGACAAGGCCATCTGCACGCGGCCGTGATCGCTCTGACCGTGCTCGGCATCGCGGGTGCATGCAGCCTGTGCGCGGTACTGCTCGCGTTGGGGGGCGTGATACCGCTGCCCGAAACAACGAGAGTTCTGCTGCGCGATCTTTTTCTGTTTACGTTGCTAGTGAATGGATTCTTCCTGCACCGTATCCAGGAACGCGTGGCCCGGGTGGCGGCGGCCGTAGAAGACGCGGCTCACGGCTTAGGATTGCTTTCGGGCGTCCTGGTGCGGTTGGAACAGGAGCAGTTTCGGTCGCCTATGTTGGCCGCATTGCGCGCGTCGCTTGAAACCGAAGGCCTGCCGCCCTCCGCCCGCATGCGCCGTCTTCGCCGCCTGATGGAGAATCTGGATTCGCGCGACAACGTCTTTGTCCGAGTAGCCGAAGTGTTCATCTTCTGGAGCGCGCACACGGCCTTCGGTGTGGAGGCATGGCGCCGCCGGTCTGGTCCAGGAGTGCGCCGGTGGACTGCGGCCACGGGGGAAATCGAAGCGCTGTGCTCGCTGGCGAGCCATGCCTTCGAGCATCCGGCAGATCCGTTTCCAGACCTGCAGGATGGTCCGGCGCTATTTGATGCAGAGGCAGTCGGCCATCCGCTCATTGTCGAAGAGCGAATGGTGCGTAACAGCGTCCGCGTGGGCGGAGAGCTGCGCGTCATCGTGGTGAGCGGATCAAACATGTCCGGCAAGAGCACGTTGCTGCGTACGGTGGGCATTAATGCCGTACTCGCGCAGGCGGGAGCGCCAGTGCGCGCGCAGCGGCTGCGCATGTCGCCTCTTGCGGTGGGCGCCTCCATACGCGTAGTCGATTCGCTGCAAGGCGGCGTTTCGCGCTTTTATGCAGAGATCCTGCGTCTGCGGCAGATTCTGAACCAGACTGCCGGGCAGTTACCCGTGCTGTTTCTGATTGACGAATTCCTGCACGGCACCAATTCGCACGATCGTAAGATCGGCGCCGAAGCTATGGTGCGCGGCCTGGTGGAGCGGGGCGCCATCGGATTCATCACCACGCACGACCTGGCGCTGGCTGAGATTGCCGAATCGCTCGGCCCGCGCGCCGCCAACGTCCATTTCGCGGACCGCGTCGAAGACGGTCACATTTATTTCGACTACGTAATGCGCCCCGGTGTCGTTCGGAAGAGCAACGCGCTGGAGTTAATGCGGTCGGTCGGATTGGAAATTTAGCAAGGCGTCTTTCCCGCCGAAGACAACGGGGGCCATCTGCAAAGATAGCCCCCGCCGCACTCGACGGCTCGTCTTTATGCCGCCCTGGGAAGCTCCACTCGCTGCTCCAGCGCGGGATCCGGCGGGCGCGGAAGACCCAGCGGGCCTACCCAAATGGAATTCCAGCCCGTTCCAAACCCTTCAGTCAGGCGGAATCCAAACAGGACCGCGCCGAAGATTGCTCCCATCGCCAGCAGAAGCCCTTCGATCTGCAGGGTATGGCCGGTGATCGTAAGCCACACCGCGGCTGGTATTGCGATCAGCACGACGGCGGCATGAAAAACAGCGGATGTGATCTGTCTCAGCATCATTTACCTCTCTTTCGTTCGTTTGTAATGAACTTGTGAGGAATCCCTCTCAGGCCGCGCGAGCGAATTCGCGGCCGGCAGGCAGCACTTCAGACTCCGCCATGGCTTGGCAGGACAGGCAGTACGCTGCCCACGGAATTGCCTCCAGCCGCTTCGGTGTGATCTCTTCTTCGCAGCGAAGGCAGACGCCGAACGTGCCGTCACGCAAGCGGACTCGCGCGGCCTCAATCTGTCGCAGGAGCCGCGAATCGTGTGCCAGCACCTGGGCCGAAGACTCTCGTTCGGCCGCGAGGAGCGTTGCGTCGAATGTATCGGCCGATCTCTCGATCGCGATCTGGTTCCGCTCTGCCAACGCACGAGCCAATTCCTCGGCGCGAGTCTGCAAAGCGAATTCGAAATTCTTCAGGTCCAGGGTTTTCATGATCTTTCCTTTCGTCTTCCTACCCCTATAGACGTAGGAACCAAGACATAGGATCAATAGATAGTTTCGAATCTACAGTTCGATTATTCCGATGTATACTGTCTGGACATGGAGTGGCTGAACTATCATCACTTGCTCTATTTCTGGATGGTTGCAAAAAGGGGAAGCATCGCCCGTGCCTGCGAAGAACTGCGTCTGGCGCAGCCCACCATTAGCGGCCAGTTGCGGACGCTGGAAGAAAACCTTGGAGAAAAGCTGTTCGCCCGCCAAGGCCGCCGCCTGGTATTAACCGAAGCGGGGCAGGTGGTTTACCGCTATGCCGATGAAATCTTTGCTCTGGGCGAGGAGCTTTCCGACATTCTGAAGGGTCGTCCGCGGAATCGTCCCATGCGCCTGATTGTCGGAGTATCCGACCTCATCCCGAAGCTCATCGCCTATCGCATTCTGGAACCAGCTCTCGCAATAAAAGGCGGCGCTCAGATTGAGTGCTACGAAGATACGCCCGAAAAGCTGCTTCTCAGGCTTTCCGCGCACGAGCTCGATCTTGTATTAACGGACGCCCCGGCCTATTCCGCAGTCCGCGTGCGAGTGTTCAATCACCTATTGGGGTCGTCCGGCGTGGCGCTGTTCGCAACGGCGCCGCTGGCCAGGTTCTATCGGAAGCACCTTCCGAGCAGCCTCACCGGTGCGCCTTTCCTTCTGCCGATGAAGAACTCGCCGCTGCGCCAGATTATCGACCAATGGTTAGAAGTGCATTCGATCCGTCCCCGCGTTCTGGGGGAGTTCCAGGATACGGCGCTGATCACGGCGTTCGGCCAATCAGGAGCGGGCATTTTCGCCGCGCCAGTAGCGATCGAGCGGGAAGTGCGAAGCCGCTACCGGGTCGCAAAGCTATGCGAATTGGGCGCAGGAGTTACGGAATACTATGCCATCTCGGCCGAGCGCAAGATCAAGCACCCCGCGGCGACGGTCATTGCAGAAGTGGCGAAAAATAAGTTGTTTGGGATTCCGGGGCAGTAAGCGAAAGCGAGGGAGATCGGAAGTTCGGCGGGCTAGAACTGGATTCGAAGCGCCAAATAAAAAAAGGGAGGCGCCCCGAAAGACGCCTCCCGTGATTGCGGCTTAACTGCCGAGTTGCAAGTGATTCGTTACCGAGAAAGCTCCCGGCACACTGTTGGCCTGCATTTGAGCGATCGTCCGGTCCATTTCACTGCCAACCACTCCCTTCAACGTGACATGGCCGTTCTCGACGATGATCCGGATCGGAGCATGAGGATTCATCCGATAGCGCGCCAGGGCCGAGTTTCCGTAAATCGCCCAGTATGTCGCGATGCGGATTTGGTCGTCATTGGTGGATACCGGCAGTACTTTGATATGGCTGGTAACGCTGTTGACACCTTCGACCGAACTTACTACGCGTTCGGCTTGCGTCTGAAGCGTGGGCCAGCTTACTTCACCACTCAGCGTCACATGGCTGCCGTCAACCTGAAACGCCAGATGGTCGAACACGCCGTAGTAGGGCAGCTTCAATAGTTCTGTCCGAACCCGCTGCTCCAGGCTGGTGGCGGCTTTTGATGGAACCGCGGCTTCCCGTGCCGGCGTCAGGTTGGCAACGGGCTCCAGGGCGGAGGCATCCAGGCGGTTCAGCTTTTCCCGGGCCTGCGCATAGTCGAGATTCACCGAGACCAGCGTGCGGACTTCTCCGGCATAGGCGTAGAGGCTGCTGACTGTATCCCGATACTCGTCGGACTGCAAGGTGCGGCGGTCCATATTGAGATGTTCAATCGCAGCAGTCGCATTGCCGGCCAAGCCGGCCAGCACCGGCTGCATCCGGTCGATCACCGTCTGCTGCCAGGGCAGTGCGCTCGGACGAAGCGCCTGGAGGCGCGCGAAATCCGCGCCCATCGCGTTGATCGCGTGCTTCACCGCGATCAGTTCGGCGGAATGGCCTTCGTGGTTGATCCGCGATCCCACGCGAGCGTAGGACAGGAGCTTATCGGCGTGGTTCGAGGCCGCCACTGCCTGGAAAGAGATCTGTTTTAGCAATCTGTCGATTTCCTTGTGAGCGGCGGTGACCGGCATCGCCTGCTCGAACGAGCCGCTGGAGCTGTGGGAGGGAACGACCGAGGCTGTGGGCGCGCCCATCAATTGAGTAGCCATCACTGTGGCTCCCAGAAAACCAATCGTGTGTCGGACCTTGTTTTTCATATCAATTGTTCTCCTGCTCCGATCTTAGGCGGCGGCCGGCTCATAGACAAATAGATACTTTGGACGCAAATCATCGGATTAAACGATGGATTTCGAAAACGGCGGTGGCAGGAGCTTGATGAGCGAGTACGTGGCGCCGCGGCTTCGGCTCCGCTGACCCGGGACCGGCTGAAGACGGCCTGCGGCCAGCAGTGGTCGCCCTCATGGCGGGCTGGAGCAATTGTAGATGAAGGGGCGTATTGCTTGCTTACTTGCGGTCGCCGGCGCTGATCAGATAGACCGCGACTTCTGCCAGAAGGTTCGGTCGCGCGGTTCGTTTGACCCGGCCGGAGAGAAAATACCGGCGCTCGATGAGGAAGCTTTCTTTGGCCGCCAGTTTTTCGAAATCGTCCACAGTCAGAATATGGATGTTCGGAGATTCGAACCAGTCATAGGGGAACAAGGGAGTGACCGGCGCGCGGCCGGTGAGCATCAGCGAGAGGCGCACGCGCCAGTGGCCGAAGTTGGGAAATGCCACGATGCCGCGCCTGCCCACGCGCAGCATTTCTCGCAGCACCTGCCGTGGATGATACGTCTCCTGCAGCGTCTGGCTCAGGATCACGTAGTCGAATGCCTGATCCGGGTAGTCGGCCAAGCCTTCATCCACGTCGCCCTGGTAGACCGAAACGCCGCGGGCAATGGCGCGCTGCACTTTCGCGCCTGAGATCTCGACGCCGCGCGCATCCACACCCTTGTTCTCCGCCAGCCATTGCAGCAGTTCACCTTCCCCGCAGCCGAGATCAAGCACCTTGGTGGCCGGCTCTACGATGTCGCCGATAATGGCGTAATCGCTCCGGCCCAGCAACTCTCGGACAAATGCCTCTTTCTTGGGTGTTTGAGCCGTCATCGCGTCTTTTCGTAGGTGCTGGCGAGGAACCCGCGGATCAGGTCGGTTTGCTCGGCCACATCCACCAGGAATGCATCGTGGCCGTAATTCGATTGCAGCTCGACATAGGCGACGTCACAGTTTCGCGAGCGAAGCGTGCGCACGATTTCCTGCGATTGATAGCTCGGGTAAAGCCAGTCGGAACTGAAGCTGATCACCAGGAGCCGCGCCCGTATGCGTTCGAAGGCCGCGGCCAAGGAGCCGTGTCCGTTCGACAGGTCGAAATAATCCATGGCCTTGGTGATATAGAGGTAGGAATTGGCGTCGAACCGGTTTACAAATTCGCTGCCGCGATAGCGCAAGTAGCTCTCGACTTCGAAATCCACCTCAAAGGCGAAGCTGAAATTGTCCTTGCCTCGAAGGCGGCGCCCAAATTTCTCGCGCATCGAATCGTCGCTCATGTAGGTGATGTGGCCTACCATGCGAGCCACCGCCAGACCGCGAGCGGGCGGGTGTTTGCCGTAATAGTCGCCGTCGTTCCAGTCCGGGTCGGCCATGATGGCTTGGCGACCCACTTCATTGAATGCGATCTGCTGCGCGCTATGGCGCGTCGTGGACGCGATGGGAATTGCGGAGACCACTCGATCGGGATACGAGACGGCCCATTCGAGCGCCTGCATGCCGCCCATCGATCCGCCGGTTACCGTCAGCAGGCGTTTGATGCCGAGCCACTCGATCAGCATCTTCTGCAGCCGCACCATGTCGCCTATGGTAATCACGGGAAACGACATACCGTAGGGACAGCCAGTGGCCGGATTAATCGAAGAGGGACCCGTGGTGCCGCGGCATCCGCCCAGCACATTCGTACAGATGACGAAGTAATGATTTGTGTCGAACGCCTTGCCCGGACCGATCATGTTGTCCCACCAGCCCGGCTTTCCGGTCTCCGGGCTGATGCCGGCCGCGTGCGCGTCACCGGAGAAGGCATGCAAGACTAAGATGGCATTTGATTTGGCGGCGTTCAATTCGCCGTAAGTCTCGTAGGCGACATCGACCGGCGCGAGCGTGGAGCCGCTATCGAGAGAAATCGCCTCGAACCGCACAGCGTTGGACTGAACGATCATTGCGGGAGTTTTTTCATCATAGCAGAGTGTCTGCTTAGACCCGCTCGAAGGGCCGGTAGGCCCATCGGTTTTGCAGAATTGATCGCTCGAATTTACCCATTCGTAAAATAGAATTTCAATTCAAATGCAATGTCGGTGAAAATGGATACGTATGTCCGGAATTCGCGGAGAATTCCTGTTGTCCGGCTCGCCGCGCGCATGTAACCTGAAAGCTAGCGGTTCTCGATCCGCCGGAAAAGCCCCCTCAAATCCGGCGATTTTGCTGATGAGTTTCATTTGGAACTGTGTCATGAAGAATGATGTTCATGAGCCGTCCGTCTCCGCACTGCTGATTGGAGGTTACGCCTCCGACCGGCTGCTTGTACAAGAGGTCTTCCGAAAATCCGGCTGGCGGTTGTTCGAGGCCCGCGGCCGGCATTGGGCTACACGCCTTCTCGAAAAAAGCCAGGTGCAAGTTGTGATCGCCGAATCCGATTTGCCTGGTTGGGACTGGAAAGCCATACTCCTGGATCTTCGAAGCTTGGTGCATCCTCCTGAACTGGTGGTAACTTCTCGCATGGCGGACGACCTGCTATGGGCGGAGGTCCTCAATCTCGGAGGCTATGACGTTCTGCCGCAGCCTCTGGAGCGAGATGAAGTGCAGCGCGTAGTCGCTTCCGCACGCCGCCATTTCGATCTGCAAAGTCTCCGCGAAACGCGGCGGCCTGCCTTGGCCGCCGGCGCGGCATAACGCCTGTCCTCACAGTAATCCGACGCTCCCTGTCCGCGCGGCCCAGTGCCGAAAAGGCGCGATGGCGGCTCTTTGCGAGAAGCCGAAGGATCTTACCGGAAGTTGCGGCCTGCCATGATACAGTAGGCGCTGGACTATCCGCGTGACTGCAACTCAATCCGCGTTTGAGCGCTCTGTAAACTGGCGTCGCTGGGCCGTCACCCTGATTCCCGGCATCATCCTCTACTTTGCGCCCCTGCCCGTGTTCAATCCGGTGCAACGCCACCTCCTGGCGATTTTTCTTGCTGCCATCATCGCATTGGTCTCGCAGCCTGTGCCGATGGCGGTGAGCGTGGTGCTCGCCGTGACGCTGCTGGCCTTGACGAAAACCGTGCCGGCGGATCGCGTCCTGACGGGCTTTTCCAATCCAACGGTATGGCTGATTTTCACGGCATTCCTTTTCGCGCGGGCCATTACTGCCACCGGCATCGGGCAGCGCGTCGCCTATCTGTTTATTCGCCGCTTCGGGCACAACGCGCTCACTCTGGGATATTCGGTGGCGGCCTCGGATTTCGTGCTGGCGCCCTTCGTTCCATCTGACACGGCGCGGGGTGGCGGCATCATCTATCCGATTGTTCGCAGCTTGGGGTCGGCCTTCGGTTCCGAACCCGGACCCACCGCCCGCCGCTTGGGCGCATTCCTGGTGCTGGTCGGATTCCACACCACTTACACGGCTTCCGGCATGTTTCTCACCGGGATGGCCGCCAATCCGCTGATCGCCGAGTTCGCGCGCCAGATCGCTCATGTCAATCTCACCTGGGGCTGGTGGGCGGCGGGTTCATCGGTGCCCGGACTAATTTCCCTGGTGCTGCTGCCTTACCTGATCTACCGCGTTTACCCGCCGGAAGTTCGCGATACCCAGTCGGCGCGCATCATGGCGGGCGAAGAACTGAAGCGCCTCGGGCCAATGACCAAACGCGAACGGCGTCTGCTCATCATCATGCTGTGCGTAATGGCCGGATGGGTTACCTCGCCGTGGCATGGCACCTCGAACACGTTTGTCGCCCTGGCCGGAGTCTCCGCCATCCTGGTCACCGGCGTTTTGCAATGGTCCGACCTGCTGAGTGAAGGCCGCGCTTGGGACGCGCTCATCTGGTTCGGTGGACTGCTCATGATTGCGGACCAGTTAAATGCTTCCGGCGTGATCAAGATCGTCTCGAATGGCATGATCGCGCACATGCACGGCTGGAACTGGGGTCTCCTGCTGCTGGTCCTGGTGGCCGGCTACCTTTACGTGCACTATGCGTTCGCGAGCATGACCGCCCACATCACGGCACTCTACCCGGCCTTTCTGGCCGCAGCGGTATTAGGTGGAGTGCCGCCTCTGCTGGCCGCGCTCGCTCTGGCGTTTTTCTCCAACCTCAATGCCAGCTTGACTCACTACAGCACCGGCTCGGCGCCGGTCTATTTCGGGTCTGGGTACGTCAGTCTCGGTACTTGGTGGAGGGCCGGGTTCCTCATTTCCCTGGTCAATTTGACCATTTGGCTTGGCGTAGGCTCGTTGTGGTGGAAAGTACTGGGATTGTGGTAGGTCTGTAAGCATAAGACCCTACAAATAGATAAAATCCTTGACGCGACACTATATGTTGGGGCAAGATTACGGAGGCGTTTCTCAGCAGCAACCCAGGAGGAATTGAGCGCATGTCTCCGACCAGTGCGAAAATGGAATCGTTGAAGATCGATACTACAACCCAAGCCAAGCCCGGAATTGCCTTTCCGCGATATTTCACGGCGAAGCTCGAACCCGGCAAAACCCCTTATGATGAGGTCCAATGGGAGACCCGAACAGCGTCAATCGGTAACGACAAGGGCGCGGTGATTTTTGAGCAGCGCGATGTCGAGGCGCCTGTCGACTGGTCGCAGACGGCCACTAATATCGTGGCCAGCAAATATTTCTACGGCAAACTCGGCTCGCCCGAGCGGGAAACCAGCGTGGCGCAGCTCGTGCAGCGTGTGGTGGATACTATCACCGGCTGGGGTAAGAAAGACGGCTATTTTCATTCGGATGCCGATGGCGAGAACTTCCGCCTCGAATTGGCTCACCTGATGCTGACCCAGAAGGCCTGCTTCAATTCGCCAGTCTGGTTCAACGTCGGCGTGAAGGAGACCCGCGGCTACGGCTGGATCTATGATGAGGTCGCGGCCCGCATCACGAAACTCGAATCGGGCGTGATGCGGCCGCAGTGCTCGGCGTGCTTTATCGTTTCAGTGAAGGATTCGCTCGAATCCATCCTCGACCTTGCGAAGACCGAGGGCATGCTGTTCAAGTGGGGATCAGGCACCGGCACGAATCTATCCTCGCTGCGTGAAGAAGATGCCGTGCTTTCCGGCGGCGGCCGCGCTTCCGGGCCGCTCTCCTTCATGAAAGGGTTCGACGCCTTCGCCGGAGTGATCAAATCCGGCGGCAAAACCCGCCGCGCGGCCAAGATGGTGATTCTCAATGCCGACCATCCCGATGTCGAGTCATTCATCTGGTGCAAGGCGAAGGAAGAGAAGAAGGCCCACACGCTGGTGGAAGCCGGCTATGATTCCGCGCTCGATGGCGAAGCCTACGGCTCCATCTTCTTCCAGAACGCCAACAATTCGGTGCGCGCCACGGACGATTTCATGAACGCGGTGATTTCCGATGGCGACTGGTGGACCAAGTCCGTTGCTACAGGCCAGCCCCTAAAGCGCTATAAGGCGCGCGAGCTCATGCACGAGATCGCCGAGGCGACTCACCAATGCGGCGACCCCGGAATGCAGTTCGATACCACCGTGAACCGCTGGCATCCTTGCAAGAATACGGCGCGCATCAACGCGTCGAACCCCTGCTCGGAGTACATGTTCCTGGACGATTCGGCCTGCAACCTCTCTTCACTCAACCTCATGAAGTTTGTGGGTCCGGACGGCCAGTTCGATGTCGAGGCTTTCCGCCATGCCGTGGACACGATGATCGTGGCGCAGGAAATCATCGTCGACAACGCCAGCTACCCGACGCAGAAGATCGCCGAGAATTCGCACAACTTCCGGCCGCTAGGTCTGGGCTTTGCCAACCTTGGTGCGCTGCTGATGTCGATGGGCATCCCCTACGATAGCGAGGCGGGCCGCGATCATGCCGGCGCCATCAGCGCCATCATGTGTGGTCAGGCGTACCTCACCAGTTCACGGATTTCCGAGGCGGTGGGTCCGTTTGCCGGCTATTCCGTCAATGAGCAGCCGTTCCTGGAAGTGATCCGGATGCATCGCGATTCGGTGAGCCACATCAACCGGCGGAATGTTTCGACGGCTCTCTATCAGGGCGCCCAGCAGTGCTGGGACGAAGCCTACGAATCAGGGCGGCATCACGGCTACCGCAACGCGCAGGTCACGGTGATCGCGCCCACCGGCACCATCGGCTTCATGATGGATTGCGACACTACCGGCATCGAGCCTGACCTGGCGCTGGTCAAGTACAAGAAACTGGTGGGCGGCGGCGTGATCAAGATTGTGAACAACACGGTGCCGCAGGCGCTGATCAAGCTGGGCTACACCCCGGCGCAGGTGGAAAAGATCGTCAGCCATATCGATTCTACGGGCACAATCGAGGGCGCGCCCGAGTTGAAGCCTGAACATCTGCCCGTGTTCGACTGCAGCTTCCGCCCGCAGAACGGCGCGCGGGCCATCCATTACATGGGCCACGTTCGCATGATGGCCGCCGTACAGCCATTTACTTCCGGCGCGATCTCGAAGACCATCAATATGCCGGAAGAGTCCACGGTGGAAGACGTCATGAGCGCCTATACCGAGAGTTGGAAGCTCGGGCTCAAGGCGGTGGCCATCTACCGCGATAATTCGAAAAAGACGCAGCCGCTCAGCTCCGGCTCCGGCAAGGGTGAGAAGAAAGCGGCGGGGAGCACTCCAGCGCCGGTCGAACAGGTGGTCTACCGGCCAGTGCGCCGCAAACTGCCCGACGAACGGCGCTCGATTACACACAAGTTCTCCATCGGCGGCCATGAGGGTTACCTCACGGTCGGCATGTATGACGATGGGGCGCCCGGCGAAATCTTCATCACCATGGCGAAAGAGGGTTCCACTATTTCCGGCTTGGTGGACGCCTTCGCGACGGCCGTGAGCTTCAATCTGCAATATGGTGTGCCGCTGAAGTTCCTGGTGGATAAGTTCGCTCACGTGCGCTTCGAACCCAGCGGCTGGACGGGAAATCAGCAGATTCCCTACGCCAAGTCGATCATGGACTACATCTTCCGGTGGCTGGGCGCGAAGTTCCTGGGACCGGAGTATGCCGTCACCGAAGCCGGAGAAACTACGACTCTGCGGCCCACTGAAGCAGACCCGCAGCAGGACTTGCCTTTCGCGGCTGCGGCCACCGACGCGCCGCTCTGCGCCGAATGCGGCTCCATCATGACGCGCAACGGGAGTTGCTACAAGTGCGGCAATTGCGGCGGCACTAGCGGCTGCAGTTAGAACCGCGCGATCGTAAGCACGTGTCACCGAGGCTTCTTTTCAGAAAGAAGCCTCGGCTTTTTTGTGTCTTTACCGTCCGCCGCCCGACGCAGCATTGACCGCCTTCCAGAAGTCTTCAGCCGATTCTCGCGTCGCGTGGCGCGCCTTGCCGAGCGCATTGCCCTCGAGCGTCACGGTCTTGCTCTCAGCCGGACCAACGGACAGGAACGTATCTGTGCCTGCGAATGCGCGGCTGCCGCGCACCACCGCGCCCGGGCAGCGGTCCAGACGGACCACCGGGGTTTCCGGCAGCGGGTGCTGCGTTGAGACGCCGTCGAGTTCCAGGTCCGTGGAATCACGGATCAGGAATGCGGGGCCGCTTTCGGCATCCATCTGTATGTGATGCAATTGCAGCCCGGATGTGTGATGAGCGCGTAATCCGCCTTTGCCGATGGCAAAGACGTTGCTGATTCGCAGGCCGGCAATCGGCATCTCAGGAAGCCCTTCAATGTCCACCGTCACGGGCGGCTGGGGTTTGTTTCCGCTGATGCTGACGGGGTTCCAGCCGAAATTGGTGGCGCCGCGTGAGTGGCTGATGGTCACGTTGCTGATTGCAATGTCGCGAAAAACAGGCGTACGCGGCGAGACGGGCTCCGCGCCCGCGGCTGTTTCGCCTTGCATCTGGTAATACTGCGAGACACTGATGGCTTTGCCCACATCGTCCATCGTCAGATTGTCGATGCGAACATTTTCAACGCCTCCGCCGCGCCCGCGTTCGCTTTTGATATTGATCCCCATTTGCGTTCCCTGGCACACCACATTGCTCACGACCACGTTTCGGATGCGGCCGGAGGTCTCGCTCCCCATCACAATCGCGCCAGATCCGCGATGGATTACGCAATTGGTGATGGAGACATTCTCGGTGGGCCGGTTGACGCGCAGTCCATCGGCGTCCTTGCCGGCTTTCAGCGTGATGGCGTCATCGCCGTCATCGAAATAGCAGCCACTGACCCGGACGTCTCGGCTCGAATCGATGTAGATGCCGCCGGTAAAAGCTCCGGGAAATGTCTCGAGCGTGACATCTCGAACCATCACGTTTTGCGAATACAGCAAATGGATGGTCCAGAACGGTGATCCAACAATGTGGATGCCTTCGATGAGGACATTCTTGCTGTCCATGGTGCGCACGAAGGCCGGCCGCAGGAAAGGCGCCACCTTCCGGTATTCGGCTTCTGGCTGAGGCGTCCGGACTTGCAGCAGTTCCAGCAAATGGTTCCAGTCCGGTCCGAAAGCCGAACCGGTGCTGGCGGCCGTGCGCGGTTGCGGTCCGCCCATGAGCTTGACCCAATCCGCGTTATCGGTTGTCAGGACGCCGCGGCCGGTAATGGTGACGTCTTCCACATCCTGCGCTCCTACGAGCGGAATGGGCGCCAGGCATTCGATCCCTTGCTGCCGCCCTTTGGCGTAGGGGAGCCGCGCAGCCGGAAACCGCAAAACCGCACCTGCGCTGATGTCGAGCGTCAGGTGACTGACCAATTGGATGGGACCGGTCAAATACTGGCCTGCGGGAATGAAAACCGTCCCGCCGCCTGCCGCTTTGGCAGCCTGAATAGCCGCCTGAATCGCCTGCGTAGAGAATGCGGAGCCGTCGCTGTGCGCACCAAAGTTGAGAACGTTGAACGACGCGCCGCTCGCGCAGGCTGCGCCCGCCAGAAGTCCTAGCGCTAAGCTCTGGAAAAAACGGAACATGCACCTCAAAGTCTAAGCGATTTCGTACTCGAGGGATATCGCGGCGGGGGAAGTATCGCAGCAAAACCAGACCGTGGATTTACTGGAACTTTCGTACTATTGAGGAGGCCAAAGATGGTGTATAATCACATACATTCAGGCGATATTAATGAGTTTTTATGAACATTACTGGCCAGGAAAAAGTAATGTTCCTTACTTTTTCTCTGCTTTGGCATTACTGCTTGGCCTGATTCTGCTCAATTGTGTGCCCGCCCGTGCAAACGAGATCGTCATCGCGACGCCAGACACGCTCTACCTGAACGGAACCGCGAAGATCCCGGTGACGGCGGCACAACTCAGCACGATGTCATCGATTTCGGACGGCACGGAAACTCTGTCATTCGACCCGGCACCTTTTGCCACCACATTTGCACGTTGGGGATTTCTTGGCGTGGAATCGCCCACGCCGGGAGAGGTCGTGCAGTCCTTTTCCCAGGCCAGCACCGGGATTACGTTGAGCCTCCCGCAGTTGACCTTCGGTCTGGAGATAGCCAACGCTGAATCGCATAGTCTGGATGTGACGGTCCTGTTTGAACAGGGCACGAGTGTCCTGGCCACGATCAGCCGTACTCTCGATAGCCGTGGCGGCGCTCAACTTTTTGCGCTGACGGGCACGATTCCCATTGATAACGTAATCATCTCCGTAGACGGCCCAACCGTCGGATACGGCATGGGGGAGTTCCGTTATGGAGAGGTGCTGACTACGGTTCCTGAGCAGTCTTCGTTTTTCCTGCTGGGCGCCGGTTCGATCGTGCTGGCCCTGCTGCTCCGCCGCCGCACCGCTCGCGCCGCCGCGCGCTAGCCGCTGCGGCGTCCCCTCTCACTTCGCGCTTGCGGTACACTTCATAACCAGCCGGCTATAAGGTTCACGCCGTAGCACGCTTCGGGGAGGGAAGGGAACTGTGATTGCTACCTGAACTGCAGCTGGACGAATCGTTGTTGGGGTAAGTGCGTGTAACGTACTAAAATTGAATTGGGTGTCTGATTATGGCCATCGACTCGATTGAGGGTTCGCTGAAGGAGCGCGGGGTCCGGCTGACGCGCCAGCGGCAGATCCTCCTGGAGTTGATCGATAAAACCGGCGAACACCTGGACGCCGAACGCCTCTACCAGATGGCGAAGGAGAAAGATCCGAAGCTCAATCGGGTTACCGTCTATCGGACCTTGAAGATGCTGAAGACGGGGGGCTTGGTGGATGAGTTGGATCTGATGCACTACGGTGGCGATCAGCACTATTATGAAACCCGTCTGAAGCAGGAGCACGCACACGTCATTTGCCTTCGCTGCGGCAAAGTCGAAGAGTTTTTCGGCGAGCCGCTGCAACGGCTGCGCAAGCAGATTGAAAGCCACTTTGGTTTTCAGGTGCTGCTGGCGCGGACCGAGGTGGGCGGGTATTGCGCGCACTGCCAGACGCTGCGAGCCCGCGAGGTTGAGGAATTGCGGAACCGCTCCGCGGAGCCGTCAAAACCGCTGCGCCGCGCACGGCGCGATGCCTGAATGGAACCTGCCGCTCAGCCGGCTTCGCTGATTGTCGTTGAGCCCAACGGTCATCGAGGCCGCGTGGAAATCGCGCCGCTTCCGTTTCGCATCGGCCGGCAGCCCGATAACAACCTCATCGTCCGCGACAGCCGCGTATCACGCAACCATTCGCGCATCATCGTGGACGGCGGCGAATACGTGATCGAAGATTGTGCCAGCCGCCACGGCACTTTCGTGAACGGCCACCGCGTGGAGCGGCAGGCCTTGCATCTTTCCGACCGCATCGAATTCGGCATCCAGGATTCCTACCAGCTTGTCTTCGCGCCGGAGGGCGCGGAACTGAAGCGCCTGATGGAGCAACTCACGAGCACCGAAAGTAACTCTCTGGCCACCACCGTGGGCGCAGGGGGCAATCTCGGCAAGCTGCGCGCCATTCTCGATCTGGCCCGCACTCTGCAGAGCTCGCTTTCGATTGACGAGGTGCTGGTCTCGGTGGTGGATACGGCGCTTGCCATCACCGGGGCCGAACGCGGCTTTCTCCTGCTGCGCTCCGGCGGCGGCCTGGAAATCCGGGTCGCACGGCACAGCCGCGGCCACCGGCTTCACGAAAGCGACTTGCGCGTGCCGCGCGAAGTGATCCATCGTGCCTTGAGCCATCGGCGTGAATTGTTGTTCATGAATTTTGATCCGATGGCGAGCGGCGAGGCGCGGCCGCAAAACAGTGTGGCTGATCTGGAACTGCGCAGCGTAATCTGCGTGCCATTGGTCCGTATTCAAACCGGGCAGGGCGATACCACAAGTGTGCTCTCCACCGGCAGTGAGACCGTAGGTGTGCTCTACATGGATTCGCGCGTAGCCGCGGCTAACCTGGCGGGCGGCAATCGCGAGTTGCTGCAGACGCTCGCCATTGAGGCATCCACCGTGCTGGAAAACGCGCGGCTGCTCGAAGAGGAACGAGCGAAGCGCCAGTTGGAGGAAGAACTGCAACTGGCCCGCACCATCCAGCAGAATCTGCTGCCCCGGTCGCTGCCTTCGAACGGCTGGCTGCGCGCTTGCGGCAGCAGCCTGGCTTCGCGCGAAGTAGGCGGCGATTATTTCGATGTGGCGCCGGTGCATGGCCACTGCTGGTCAGCCGTGGTAGCCGATGTTTCCGGCAAGGGCGTCAGTTCGGCGCTGCTGGCGTCGCTGCTTCAGGGCGCCCTGATCGCGGCTACCGATCAGCCGCAGGCTTTATCGCGGCGCATCGACCGCCTGAACCGCTTCCTGCATGACCGCACCTCCGGCGAAAAGTACGCGACTGCCTTCTATTGCCTGCTCGACGATACCGGCCGCCTCAGCTATGTGAATGCCGGACACTGCCCGCCCATCGTCCTGCGGGCGGCAGGCGAGCAGATTGCGCTGGAAGCCACCGGCACTCCGGTCGGGCTGCTCGATTCAAGCGGATTCCCAGTGGCTGAGCACCAACTACTACCGGGCGACAAGGTAATTATCTATACCGACGGTGTGACCGAAGCGCAGAATGCCGAAGCGGTCTTTTTCGGTAAGGGACGATTGCGCGACATTCTGACCGCCCATGCCGGCGCAAACTGCGACGCTCTTCATGCCGCGATTCATGCGGGCGTCGCCGCGTTCACCGAAGGCGCGCCGCAATCCGACGACATTACCCTGCTGGTGCTTGAATACGGCGAATCGCCCGGTTGAGTGCCGGGCTTACGGCTTCGCCGCGCCTGTATCGGCCGCTGTTTCTTTTCCGGCAGGCTGCTTCGGCACATTGAACGACCGTTCCACCATGTCCTTCGGGTCCACCGATACCGCGTGGTCGCGCCACAGCCATCGCATCATCTCAGGCACCATCGGGCCGCCCATTTTCTGGCCGTGCCGGTTCATGCCCCAGGTGTAATTGACGTCGTAGCCTTTGGCCGTGAGCGCCTTCATCAGCCGGACATTCTGATAGAACCAGTCGCGGTTCTGATTGTAAGTGCCGTTGAAGCCCTGCCCGCGATTATCATTCCGCCCATCCTGCAGATAGACGCGGATCGGTTTCTTCTCGCTTTTGGCGATCAGTTCAGGAAACACATAGCCGCCGCGAATGTCGACGAAACTGCCTACGATGCTGAGCACCTTGTGGAACTGGTCGGGTCGCTCCCACGCCACCACGAATGCCGCAATCGCGCCCGAACTGGCGCCGCCAATGCCGTGCTGATCGGGATCGGGCGAAATGTTGTACTGCTTCTTAATCACCGGCATCAGCTCATCGCAGATCACGCGCGGATACTTGTCGTCGATCGTGTTGTACTCGGTGGGCCGGTTCGTGTTGTGATCACCCCAGTCATGCAGTGACGGTTCCGGCTGATCGGGACGGCGGCCGGGATCGATGAACACGCCGATCATCACCGGGATCTCGCGCCGGTAAATCAGGTTATCCATCACCGTGTTCGCCCGGACGTCGCCGTCGGGAGCGAGCATCGCCTGTCCGTCATTGAAAATCATGAGGTTGGCCGGTACGGCGGGGTCGTACTGCGCCGGCACGTAGATCCAATAGGTGTGCTGCGTGCCGGGAAAAACCTGGCTCGGGATAGTGAATGGCCCTTTCACCTCTCCCTTCGGCACGCCTTCCTGGGGGAGAGAATCGGGACCCAGGTGATAGGCCAGGTCGGGGTTCGGACCTTGATTCTGATTCTGATTCGGCCGGCGGGCCTGAGCGAATGCGCTTCCTCCCCATCCGCTCAGGGCCACAGCCAATGCCCACGCAACTGCTCGTTTCATCGCGGCTTGTCCTCTGAAGTTTGACTTCCGCGTCAAAATATCACACTTGGAAGCAAAATGTAACGATCGCTGGTTGGGTAAATATCGCTTAGGCGTCAGTGCGCTGCCTTGGCGGCTTCTACCGCGGCAATGCGCTCCTGCATCTGCCGAGTCAGATGCGGCGTGATGCCGAGCAGGCGTTCCATCACCATCAGTTGAGCACGATGATGCATTTCGTGCTCCTTCACGCCGATCAGCATTTCGAAACGGGATTTGCTGGGAGGCATCATGCCCTCCGGGTACTCGACACGCTCGCTCAGCACCGCTTCGCTGGCGCCTTCCAGTGCCTGGGCAAAGCTTTCGCCTTCCGTCCGTAGCAGTTCGAGAATTTCGGCCTTCGAGCGCGGCTTTTTTTGCTCGGCGGTGTGCTTGGCCATGTTGGGGAAGAAATCGTAACCAACAAAAGTATGTAGCTTCTGGTCGAAATGGATCTGCTTCTGCATACGCGGCAGCAGCGCAAGATGCGCCAGCATCTCAGCTACCGAGCGCGTTTCCGGCGTCACCCGGAAGCCGTACTGCTCCTCGGGGATCTCCTCGGCGATTTTGATCGTGTTCCCGCGGACCGTGCGGAACGACGCAGCCAGCTCTTTGGCTCCGTAGTAGGTCATCGTGAGTGCTCCTTGGATCGAATTCCCGACCAGTGTACCGCGATGGGCCAATGGGGGGAATTCCGGTATATTCCGGTGGTATCAGCTCGGTCCGCGTGGTCTAATTGAAAGCTGAAAAAGGGGAACTTATGCTATCCACTCCTTGGGCGCAGCACAAGAGCAAGTACGATTTTGTCGTCATCGGTTCCGGCTACGGCGGGTCCATATCGGCCGCCCGCCTGGCGTCGGCAGCCCTCAATCCAAAGCCATCCGTCTGCATCCTGGAGCGCGGCAAGGAATGGCAGCCCGGGGAGTTCCCTGAAACCACGGCCGGCGTGGTAGCAGCCACGCGCGGAGACCTGAATCCGCTGGGACTCTATGAACTCCTCACCCACCGGGATATCTCGGTGATCAAGGGGTCGGGTCTCGGTGGCACCTCGCTGATCAACGCCAATGTGGCGATCATCCCCGACCGCGAAGTGTTCGAGCAGTTCAATTGGCCCACGGCACTTACTTACGACGAACTCAAACCTTTTTATCAGCGCGCCCATTCCGTGCTCGTGCCCAGCCAGCACCCGCGCGCGCTGCAGCTTGGCAAAGTCAAAGCCCTGGACCAGCGGGCGCGCCAGTTGGGCACTACAGTGCAAGCTCTGGAGATCAACGTCAACTTCACCATCAACGGCGCGAACCCCCACGGCGTGGAGCAGAGGCCTTGTATCGATTGCGGCAATTGCGTGACCGGCTGCAACGCGCGGGCTAAGAATACGCTCTACATGAACTACCTGCCAATGGCGCGGAACGCGGGCGCCACTGTCTTCGCACAGACCAAGGTGGAATGGCTCGAGAAGCTCTCCGGCGGCGGTTGGCGGATACACGGTAAGCACGTGGAATCACTAACCAGCAGCCAGAACTTCACGATGGACGCGGGCGAGGTGATTCTCTCAGCCGGTTCGCTGAATTCCACGGAGATTCTGCTGCGTTCGGAGATGCACGGCCTCTCCGTCTCGCCCGCGCTGGGCACCAAATTTAGCGGCAATGGCGATTTCTTCGCGCTCGCCTACAACACCGATTTCGAAACCGACGTTCTCGGTTATCTTTCGGCGCAAGGCCCCGGTCCGGGCGATTCTCCATCGCCCGGACCGAACATCGTCGGAATCGTCCGCTATGACGGCGGAATTCCGGAGGCGCAGCGAATCTCGGTGGAAGACTTTTCGTTCCCGATTGCGTACTCCGATGCCTCGAAGACGGTATTTGGCCTCCTTCGTGGCGTCGATACCGTCACCGGCAACGAAGCGGCGCAGGCCGCGCGCCTTTCACGCGACCTCACACCCGGGGGACGCGAGCACGACCCGCAAAGCGCCCTGAACCATTCCATGCTGTATCTGGTGATGGGACAGGACAACGGGCGCGGCGTAATTCTGTTTGAAGCGCCGACAGTCGAGCCGGATGGCCGTATCCGCATATCCTGGGACAAGGCCGGACAGCAGCAGATCTTCACCCGCATGAACGAAGAACTGCGACGCCACGCGCGCGCATTGCGCGGCAGCTTCATTGAGAACCCGACATGGAGCGTCTTCAAGCTCCGCCACCTGATTACGGCGCATCCGTTAGGAGGCTGCCCGCTCGGCGATGACTACCTGCAAGGCGCGGCCGACCCGTTCGGGCGCGTGTTCGCGGGTGATGGCAGCGTCCACGACGGGCTTTCCGTTACCGATGGTTCGGTGGTGCCGAGCCCGTTGGGTGTGAATCCGCTGATGACGATTTCGGCACTCACCGAGCGGTTTATCGATCGCAAGATTCGCGCGCTCGGCGGAGAGGCATACCCGGCGCCCAATCGCGCGGTCAGCATGGCGGGAATCCATGCGCTCGACGCCATTGATTACAACGAAGGGGAACTGGAAGCGCTGTTCCGCCGCTGTGCGACCATGGGCATCGACACGCTCGTCAACAAGGGCGGTACGCCGGTCATCGATACAGCCAAAGGCACGATTCGTAATGACCGCTACTGGAAGGGCTTCTTCCCACAAGGCCACGTTCTGAACGCGATGTCCGCAGCGATTTTCACAGGCTTCCAGAAAGAGTTTCACAAGGTGGGCAATCAGTATACGGGCATCACGAGCGATACCGATGGCCGCATTCACGCGCGCAACAGCCTGGAAGAAATTGAAATCGGGCACGATTCCGGCGGCACGCTCGAACCCGGCCGCTATATTCTACTGCGCTACCTGGACCCGCCATGGCAGGGCTTCTACGACATTTTCAAAATCATCAATGAGGACCTGTTGATCGGCCGCGTCTATCTGGGCACGTATCCCAACGGTGCGCGCGTGTTCACCTTCCCGATGTCGAGGCTCTATAGCTTCGCCCAAATGACAGTGGATGACCACGCGGCGCTTTACGCGGCGGGGGGAGTTCCCACGCCGGCTGCTCTTGATGGCGTGTGGCGCATGGATGTGATCTCGAACGCAAACGAGGTTGCCGGCATCGCCTATCTGCAATTCAGCAACAAGCCCGATGGACGTTTTGAAGCGCGATATCAATTGATGGGCTTGATGGAAGGACTGGTGACGCCTTCGTTCCTGAAAGACCACTTCCAGTTGAATGACTTCACGCCTTTCCACGATTCGATCCGCACCGTCACCAACGATCTGCTGGTGGGCCGTTACACCGCGCCACTTCCACCCGGCGCGGCCGCTCTGTTTGGCAATTCTTCGCTCGGCCTGTTCCATTCCGAAGGCGGCCAATTCGGCTTTTACTATGTTCTGACTCGCGCCGCTCAGGAGGAATTGCCCACCAACACGCTCTTCAAACCATTCCTCGATGCGCAACTCCCCGATGGCGTCGGCATGACATTTGACGAACAGATGGTCGGCTGGTACTTTGCGGGCCAACCTACGCCGGCGCCGGGCCGCGAAGGGGATCTCACGATCGCGGCGCGCATTCCGGCCACCGGAGATCCCGCCGGAGCGGTTTCCTGCGTGTTTAAGGGCCATATTGTGATTGATGACGTGAACGAATTCGTCGATGGCTACGAGCATGAGGCGTCTATTCAGGGCAGTCTGACATTCGGCCAATTCGAAGGCCACGGCCCCGTGACGTTCCCCATCGACGCGTCCGCCAGCCGCTTCCACTATTTACGCGTGAACACGGCTACCGGCGAAGCCGAGATGGTGTACCACATCGAATTCGCCACCACTGACAATCGCCGCTTCACTTTCGAAGGCACCAAGTACATGCAGAAGGATGGCTCGCCCGGATTCGCCACCGTTGCCGAGATCCTTCAGGACTACACTACGCTCTACTGCCATCTCTACGAGCAAACGGCTGGCGGACTGCAAGAAAGGGGCACGGCGCTGATGCGGTTCCGCACATTTGAAGATCTGGCCGCCACCGCCAACCTGGCGGGTTTCCTGGCATCATTCCAGGTAACTGGCACCGCCGACCCAGCGATTCAGTTCCAGGCGCGGATGCGCTTCATAGCCTTTACCGCGCAATTCGTGGAACGCGAGTACGACCCGCTTGCTTTCGGAGCGGAGCAATTGGCTACAGACGTCCGCGCGGAAGTGCTGCGGGGCGCCGAAACGCCGGATTATTTCAGCACACGTCCTTCGGCGGAATTGAAAGCGATTCTGCGCGACACGCCCACGCTCGGATTGGAGGGTCTGATCAACAAAGGCGGCCTACGCATCGATTTCAACCAGGAGCGCATCTTCCGCGATTCGTTCTGGAAAGGTTCGTTCGCGAAAGACTCGCTGCTGGGTTGGGAAGAACGGGTGCGCGATAGCGCGCTTGGCAACGGCGCCAACCAGATGGGAGCGACCTTCGCGGGGGGCAGCTTCTGGAAGCGTTTCGACCGCGTGGAAGACGGTGTCGCCAAAGGCTTCGTAGTGAATTATGAGCTCGCCGCCCTGGCCGGCCTGCCCGAAGTTCGGATGGTCAACTATCCCGACGACAATTGCCCCTATTTTAAGAAGGGCGATCCGGTCCTGCTGCTCACCTATACTAATGAGCCCTACAAGTTGGTCTATGACACCATCAAGGTGATCGATGACCAGAACGCCGTGGGCGTGATGCACCTCGGTACGTTCCCGAACGGCATTGACGTGGCGGCCTTCGTGATGGCGCGCCAGAATTATCCGTTCGAGAACATGTCCATTCCGGACCACGAGGCGCTATTCCAGGACCCGCGTGCATCGGTGCCTTCTGCGGCCGCGATTGAGGGCAAGTGGGACGGTCATTTGATCCTGCTCGCCACGCCGGACACCAGCCTGCTCAACCAGGTGAGCCCGGTGCTTTTCCATGCATCGCTCCACACGTCCAACGGAACTACCGCGGCGCAATGTCAGGCGGGAGCCATTCAGTTTGAACATGACCTGTCTCCGGGCACATTCCAGAATGAAGTCCGTCTGCTCGATGGCAACACGCTCTTGGGAAAATGGACACCGCCGGGGGACGCCACGCTGCTGCATTCGCTAGCGGACCTGATGCGGACGCCGGCAGGGCCCTTCACGCTGCACTTTGTGTTGAAGCGAGCGTGAGAGCGGCGGACGCCGCTGAATTCGCACAGCAACGGCTGTTGTGGCCGCCGGTCGAGCGTGGATGGTCGAACAGGGGTAAGATATCTTCATGCATTTGAGATCCAATTTCGCGATTGCTTCACTCGCCGCCGCTGCCCTTCTGACCTGCGGCCCGGCGAAGGGCCAAAGCGCCGCTTCTTCCGCCACTTCCGGCGCCGCAGCCGGCTCTACGGCCGCGGCCCCAGCTACGCCACCACGGCGCGCCGAGACCGCGCCCAGAACGGAAATTGCGGGTATTCCGGTCAACTACAACGAGGCTTTGGTTGGAACTTACACGCTGCCTGATCCGTTGGTAATGGCCAATGGAAAGACTGTGCGTGACGCGAAAACCTGGACTCAGAAGCGCCGCCCGGAGATTGTCCACCTCTTTGAAGAGAACGAATATGGCCGCATGCCCGCTCGCCCGAAGGACATGAGCTTCGATGTATTCGATAAGGGCACGCCCGCCATGGATGGCAAGGCCATCCGCAAGCAGGTGACCATCTACTTCTCGAAAGACAAGAATGGGCCCAAGGAAGACATGGTCGTCTACATTCCGGCCGGCGCCAAGAAGCCCGTGCCGCTACTGTTGTGCATCGATTTCTCGCCCAACTCCAGCACGTTCGACGACCCCGGCATCAAGCTGGGCGAAATGTGGTCGCCGCGCGAGAAAAAGAAAGTGCCCGCTGTCCGCGGCAGAGGCATCGGCCGGATGAAGGTTGACGACATTCTCGCCAAAGGGTTCGGCGTGGCCGGCATTTATTACGGCGACATTGAGCCGGACTTCATCGGCGGCGAAAAACTCGGCGTGCGCGCGACGTACCTCAAACCCGGACAGACTGAATACGCGCCTGACGATTGGGGCGCTATCAGCGCCTGGGCTTGGGGAATGAGCCGCGCCATCGATTATCTGGAGACTGATCATTCCGTGGATGCCAAACGCATTGCGATCTATGGCGTCTCGCGGCTGGGAAAGACCGTGATGTGGGAGGGGGCTCATGATACGCGCGTTGCCATGGTGATCGCCAGTTGCTCGGGCGAAGGCGGAGCGGCTCTGAGCCGGCGTAATTTCGGCGAGACGATCGCGCACCTGACCGCGCCGTCGCGGTACCCGTATCAGTTCTGCATCAACTACCAGAAGTATGCCCAGCACGTGGACCAACTTCCGGTGGATGCGAACATGCTCGTTGCGCTAATCGCGCCGCGGCCTCTGCTGTTGCAGACCGGCAGCACCGACTTGTGGTCCGATCCCAAGGGCGAATTCCTTGCCGCCGTCGCCGCCGCTCCGGTGTACGGGCTATTCGGCAAGCATGGACTGGAGACCGACCAGATGCCCGCGGCCGGTCAGCCCATTTTCCATGACATCAGCTACTACATGCATGAAGGCGGGCACGGAACAATGCCCGGCGACTGGCAGTATTTCCTGCAGGCCATGGAAACCCATCTGCATCCGAACGAATAGTCGGCGTCCGAATCACTGTGGGGCGGCTTTTTAAGCCACGGACCCGCTTTCCGGCGGGTCCGGCCGGCCGAAGGGCCGGCCGCCGGTAACGAATATCCGCCCCATTTATGCCAATAGCGGGCGCAGACCGCCTTAGCGGCTCTCTTTTGACTTCACCTCAATCAACCGCTTGGTCATGAGCACCAGGCCCAACAGTTGAGTCCACTCGGAAACGACGTTGCCCACCACCTGTCCCCATTTCGCTTCGGAATCCATTCGCAAGTAAAGCAGCAGCCAGCCGATGCCGGTGATCACCAGGAAGATTGTCAACGAGTGGTTCCGTATCTGGTTAAAGAGGCGGCCGCGGAAACTCGGGCGCGGTTGTTTGCTCTCCGCCGAGCCGATTTCGTAGAAATACTTTGTGGCAATCACTGTAACGGCCACGCCCGTCCAATCAGCGATCGCATTGCCGAAGAAAGAGCCCAGGTGAGTCTTGGGATCGGAGTGCATATAGAGCAAGATCCACAAGAGAAGAATGCCGATGCAAGCAACGCCGAGTGCATGATGCTTCAGGAAGCCGCCTTTACGGCGCGGGACACGTGCCCTGCTCATACTGATCAGTCTCTCATGGAGTCTCTGGAAGCCCCGGGCTGGTGACGCTTACGGCTACGGGTGGTGCGCCTCAGTGGGTCATGGCGTAGACAATGTCGTTGATGCCGATGCGGATGGCGAGGCCGGAGAACCGCTCGGGATACCGGGGATCGTCGGCGAATTCCCACGCGTCGCCCATATCGGAATTAAACGAGATGGCGATCATGACGCGGCCGTGGTCGTCGTAGATGCCCCGCCAGTGTCCACCGATGCCATCGTTCTTGTAGCCAAGCCGCAGGTGCGCTGCGCCCGGAATCTGAAAGCGGTCGGTGATGTCGTAGACCGTGTGAAAGATGGGGTCGTCGTCCGGAATCTCGACGATCGGGCGGTCCGGGAACACCAGCTTCATGCTCTGCTCGAAGACCTGCCACTCGAGTGTGCCGTGAAAATCGTCGGCCATAAAGAAGCCGCCGCGCAGCAGATATTCGCGGAGCACCTTGGCCTCAGCCGGCGTCAAACCCCATTCGCCCACCTGTACGGCGTATATCCAGGGCCAATCGAAAACGTCGCCTTCCTCCAGACTCACTGGCTGCTCGACGGAACGCACCTGAATGCGCGTCAGACGCCGCACGGCTTGCGAAAAGTGCCGGTCGGCGCGCGGGTAATCCTGCGTCCATAAAGAGAGGCCGAGACGGAAATCGCCATCGAACCGCCCGCGATAACCGTCATTGGCACCGGGCGGAAACATGAGGCGCGCGTAGGTCCATTCCCCTTGCACCTGCCAATCCGGCGGCAGAGGAAAATTGTAATACTCTACACCCGGGAATTGCCGGAATGGACGTTGGAAAGCGAACAGCGCGCCGAGTGCAAGGAAACCGCACCCGACTCTCCACCAGACCTTCGCGGTCTTCATTGCTGCCTCTTTCCACTGAGGATATCACCCGCACGCAGGCAAGAACACCAAGCGGGTCCGCGTGAATTAAAATCCTTCCATCGACGAAGCAGGCGTATCCCTGACCCCCATGGGCGCGTCGAGTTCAATGGGGGTGAAATTATTATGCAGCGACTGATCAGGTTCGCAGCAATCGGCATTGGAGCTTTGGCTCTGACGATTGGAGCTCAAGCACAGGATGGGGCCTACCATGGGAATCAATGGGAGAACAGCCCAGGCGTAAATGCTCCTTATGCGCATGACGCCAGTCTGATCAACCACGTCGAAAGTGATCTGGCGCGCGTTGGCCATCATGACAATACGGGCAGGCATGATCAGCAGCGCGCCGAAAAGGCCCGCTTCAATCTCACCCGGTTCCGCGCCAATTTGGACCGGGGCCATTTTGATCGCGGCCGTCTGGATAGCGCGATCGACAATATGGATCACTTGGTGAAGTCCCCGCGCCTCGATCCGCGCGAACGGGAAGTTCTGTCTCACGATCTGTACGCGCTTCGCGATTTTCGCGCCAATCGCGGTTGGGCGGCGCGCTATCGCTAACGCGGCACGCATCCTTTGGATATGCAGGTCTGAGCTTCCTGCGGGCTGCTGAGTGCAGTCCGCAGGATTTTTTGTACATAAGTCATTTGAATACAGTAGATTACTGGGACAACTCCGCATGGCCCGGGGTGGTACAATAAATAAGAACCCTCCAGCGGAATCAGGTGATTTATGACTTCAAGGAACTATTGGCCTCTCGACTTCGATCCGGAAGGTGAGATTTACGAAAACGTCGCCTGGGACCTGCCGGGTTTCAGACCAACACACAAGACCGCGCCCGGCGTTTCACCTCGAAGCACCACGCGGGCGCGATCACGCAGGTCAAGGAATCGATCCGGTCAGCGGTAGAAAACGCACTCTCGCGTAATCCTTACATTCCCGCAGTTCTGCGTCCAGCCTCTCTTGGACGATTATCCGCAACAGAACCAGAATCTTAGCGCAAACGGCTCGTGGATTGCATGACAGCGATACGAGGTTTGACCTATGAAAGCGTTCCTTGCTACGACGTGCATCCTGACAGGTGCGATGATTCTTGGCGGTTGTGCGACAAAGAAATACGTCCGCAACACGGCCGCTCCGATTCAAGCGAAAGTAGATCAAGTGGGTGAGCAGACCACGCAGAACTCCCAGCAGATTGCAGATACCAAGAACCAGGTGAAGCAGGTGGATGAGCGTGCGCAAAGTGGTATCAGCGCGGCTCAAGAGCGCGCTTCAACAGCCGATCAGCACGCCCAATCGGCGATGGACCGCGCGAATCAGGCGGCTCAATCGTCTGAACAGAATTCGCAGGCCTTGAACGGGCTGCGGCAAAGTATGGCTAACGTCATCGCGAACATCGATGACTATAAATTGCAGAATGAGACTGTGGTCCCATTCAAGTTCAACAAGTATGTGCTGACCACGGAATCCAAGGCAGACTTGGACAAGTTGGCCGACAGTGTAAAGTCGAGCAAGCGGTACTTCATCGCTGTGGAGGGCTTTACCGACAGTACTGGGACGGCGCAGTATAACGAAGCTCTGAGTAAGCGCCGTGCCGACGCAGTGGTGCAATATCTGGTGGCGGACCATGACATTCCGATCTACCGCATCCACACCATCGGTCTGGGTGAAGCCAAGCCGGTCGCCGAAGGGCACACCCGCGAGGACCGCGCGAAGAACCGCCGCGTGGACGTCAAGGTGTTCAGCGCGGATCAGGTGGGCTCACAGCTTGCCGCGTCCAACGGTTCGGCTTCTACCGGCGATGACGCTGGAACTGCGAACCGGATGACCACGTCTCCCCAGACGACTGCTCCGGCCGCTCCGGAAAGCGCGCCTGCCGCTTCTCCACAGAAATGAGGTTGGATGAAGTATTGAAAAGGAACGGTTTTATTGTGGTCCAGTCCCAACAGCGGCGCCGCGCTTCACCGGCGCCGCTCGAAGCGCCTGCCACCAGGTGTACAGGCAGACGATATTGGCGAGCATAATGAGAATGTCGCCGGGCAGCACTGTAGCCGGCGAGATCTGACGAAGCGAATGCCCAATCGCTTCGCCGGTAAATAGAATCCCCAACGCGCCGCTCAGCATGAGAAGCTGGTGATCTTTCTTCTTCGCGGCAATCAGCAGCGTCCACAATGCCAAATCTAAAATCGTGGAGCAGAAGCTGAGGTCGCGTACCCACAGCGTCATCCACCTGCCGACTACCTCGTGTTTATCGTAGTGAACTAAAAAAGAGACTACCGCGAAAATCACGGGACCCACGCTGAAGGCGGCCCGCACGATTCTGCGGCGTTCGGCGCGTGCTGTGGCCTGATAGATCAAACCCACCACGACGCAGAAGATCAGCGGCTCCAGAATGGCTTCGCTTAGCCAGAAGTAAAAAGCCCGGGTATGGGAAAGTTGTATGCCTGAGAAGTAGGCGGTATAGGCAGGAATTTCAGCAACAGTGGAAAGAAACAGCGCAACGGTATAAACGAGGACGAATGGGAAGCGTTTGAAAGAGCCCTTCAACAGCGCCGCGATGATCAGCAGTTCGAGCGGCAGCCCGACCACCCACCCGACGTACTGAAGTGCTTCGCGCATCGAAATCCAATTGTAGGCCTGTTCTCAAACGCCCAACGCTCTGAGTGGAATTTGGCGCGAATGCAGACACGGCCACAGGCGCACTCACAGGCGGCGCTGACCGGAGGAAGCCGGAAGAGCCTAAGGAATGATAGCTCGTTTGAAGCCCTCAGGCAGCCAGATTTAACTCCTCCCAGGGAGCTGGAGGCATAGTGGTGCCGAGCGCCAGATGCATCTCTTCCCAGGGAGCTGGAGGCATGGTGGTGCCGAGTGCCAGATGCATCTCTTCCCAGGGAGCCGGAGGCATGGTGGTACCGAGTGCCAGTTGAAGCTCTTGCTGCGGAGCAGACGGGGTGAGCACAGACGCTCTTTGCGCCGCGTCGGGCGCCATAGACGAGAGTCCGAACATCGAAGTACCGGTTCCGTTGTATGTATTCCAGGCGGCGGCGAGCGTGAACATCACGAGCACCAAAGCCAGCGTCAATTTGCTTTCAAGAAATTTGCACATTTTGGGGGGCTCCTTTTTGGTGAATTGAAATTCGATCGTGTAGATAGAGCTAGTCTCATTGGGTAGTGTCCAATACGAGACACAGCTTGGTATGCTTTCTGTCTCCCCGAAGTTTATCGTATTCGGACTATCGATAGTAGGGGGATACCTAGTACTTTTAGGGTGTATACGGCTTACGCGGGAATCAGGTATTTACCTTAGATACTGTCTAGCCTATGGCGTCGGGAGGGAGGTTGTTCCCGTAGCGTGCGCTCGGGGAAGCGGTTATCGGGACGGAAAGGCCTTTGTCCGGGATAGTCCAAACGCATGTCCTCTGTTACCTCGTCAAGCATTTCGAGCGTGGCCGTCTTGCTCTCGAGTGCAAACGCTGTGAGCAGAAGGTTATCGCAAAGCGCATTGATGAGGCGGGGAATGCCTTGAGCGCGGAAGTGAACCTCTTCAAGGATTTCAGGTGGAATGATCTTCTGTCCCGGCAGTCCGGCGTATGCCATTCGGGAATTTACGTAGGCCGCGGTTTCGGCGGATTCAAAACCGCGCAGTGCGCAGCGTAGAGCAATACGCTGCTTCAATTGCCGGTATTCCGGGCCTTCAAGCTTGCGGTCCAATTCCTGCTGGCCAGCCAGAATAATCTGCAACAATTTGCCGCGCCGTGTTTCCAGATTGCCCAGCAGCCGGATTTCTTCGAGGACATCCCATTCCAGATTGTGCGCCTCGTCGACAATCAGCACAGTGGTGCGGTTGACGCTGGCGCGCTCGATCAGCATGTTGTTCAAGCTGAGCAGCACTTCGGTCTTAGAAAGGCGATTGCAGCGCAAATCGAAATCGTGCGAGAGCAGCTCGAAGAACTGTTCGACCGTGAGCCTGGAATTGAACAGCGAGGCGAAGGAAATCTGCTGCGCCTTCAGAAAGTCGCGCAGACATTCGAGCATCGTGGTCTTGCCGGTGCCGACTTCGCCTGTGAGGACGATGAATCCCTTACGGCTTTGTACGCCATAGATCAGATTGGCGAGCGCTTCTTCGTGCTGGGGACTTCGGAAGAGAAACGCCGGGTCCGGGCTCATGTTGAACGGACTTTGCTTTAAACCAAAGAAGGCGTTGTACATAATCAGCCGACGGATCCGAACGCTCCCTGCATTCTATCACGCACAGTTCACATCCACCGTGCGGAAGCTCTCACGCGAAAGGCCTCAGGATTGAGGCGCTGTGGCCGGCGGAGGAGAACCGCCCTTGCCGGGAGTCTTCACCGGGCTGATCAAGATGTGAGCGTTGCGCCCTTCCAGGCGCGGTACGGCTTCGGCGTTACCATAGGCGGTCAGATCTTCGGCGAAGCGCATGAGCAGCTTCTTGCCGAGGTCGGCGTGGGCGATCTCGCGCCCGCGAAACTGCACGACCGCTTTCACGCGGTTTCCTTCCTGAAGGAAGCGGATGGCGTGATTCTTCTTGAAATCGTAGTCATGGCCGTCGGTGTTGGGCCGGAACTTGAGTTCCTTCACCTGAACCACGTGCTGCTTCTTCTTAGCGTCGTGTTGTTTCTTCTTCTGCTCGTACTGATAGTGACCGAAGTCCACTGCTTTGGCCACCGGCGGAACCGCCGTAGGGGCCACCAGCACGAGATCAAGGCCCAATTCCTGGGCCTTGCGCAGCGCGGCGGAAGTAGGCATCACTTCCGTTGTGCCGTCAGGAAAGACCGCGCGCACTTCACGTGCACGGATCGATTCGTTGACGTTCTCTCTGCGATTCTGCCTGCGAGGAGGGTAGTTTCTACCTGGATACATTGAAATTATGCGAGTAAATTAGAATTGCCGGCCGGGCGTTGGCGTGGGGGTTCGGGTGACGTACCCGAGAGGGCTTTGTCGTGCAAGATCGAAATTCGGCGAAACTGGGAAAAGCGCAAAATTTTATCACTTTCAGTGTACACCAAAAGGAGCGATAAAAGTCAAAGGGTCATCCCGGAGAAAGGGCTTCTCGTACCATAGCCGGATCCCGCCGCTCGCCGCCACTACGCACGTACGCCATTTTCCCCGCAGTTCTTGGGCCGATGGGCCGGTCTGCTATGCTGATTGGTGTTTCGTAACGGCCTGCCTTGCGGTTTGTTCCGCAACTGTTCACGAATCTGAATGTTTCTGCACCGCCACTTCCGGATTATTGTGTTGGCGGTGGTTGCCGTGATGGGGACCATCGAAGTGTGGACCGCGCTCGGAGAAACTCAGGCGTGGGACGAAGGCATTCACATCTCGGCCGGATACGCCTACCTGACCCAGGGCAGCTATCGCTGGAACATCGAACACCCGCCGCTTGCCAAGATCATGTGCGCGCTGCCGCTGCTGGCGCTGCACCTGAGCATGCCGACCAACGGGCCGGGATGGAAGAAAGGCGACGAAGTACAACTCGGAGTCGAGTTCCTGTATCTGAATCGCGTGCGGGCGGACAGCATTCTGTTTCCGGCCCGGTGCATGACGATTCTCTTGACCATGCTGTTCGGGATCGCGCTGGCATGGTGGATGCGGCGGCGCTTCGGCGCGCCGGCAGCGGTGCTGGCGCTCTGCCTCTACGCGTTTGATCCAAACCTGATTGCGCACGGCCACTACGTCACCACGGACGTTCCGGTCACGGTGTTCTATTTTCTTGCCTGCGTGCTATGGGCGGATTATCTCGAGAGCGGACGCTTCCGCGACCTGGTCATCGCCGCGGCGGCATTCGCCATCGCGATGGTTACGAAGTTTTCCGCGGTCCTGCTGATTCCGACGCTTGCCGTCCTCTATGGCGTGCGCTGGTTCCAAACGCCGCGCGAGTTTTCCTGGCGTCGCCTGGGCATCGCATTGGCGGTGGTTTCCGGAGCAACCTTCCTGGTAGTGAACGTCGTCTACTGGCCGGAGACGCTCCGCTGCCTCACCACCAACGTCGAACCGCTAACGGCCGTGGTGGACCGCAGCACGGCGGTGGGAAAGATCCTTTACATTGCGGGAAAGTGCTTTGGTCTGCCGGCCCACACATTCTTCACCGGCTTGAGCGCGGTAGCTTCGCACAACAAGGACGGTCACGCCAGCTATCTGCTGGGTATGCGTTCGGACCAGGGCTGGTGGTATTACTTCCCAGTGGTATTCGCCGTGAAGAGCACCATGGCTACGCTGGCGGCGACGGCGCTGCTGCTGGCGGCGGGGATCTGGCTGGCGGCGACCCGCGTCTCGCGCCGCGTGATCCAGCAGGCGCGCGCAGTTCCGTTCGTATGGATCGCGCTGCTGTTTCCTCCGCTCTTCTATTTCATCTTCAGCATGACGAGCGCCATCAACATCGGCGTGCGCCATATTTTGCCGGTCTATCCCTTTCTGTACGCGGCAGCGGCGGCCTTGTTGGTCCAGTGGAGCGCGCGACGCATCCTTTGGTTTGCGGCGATCGGACTGGCTGCGTTGCAGATCGGCGAGTGCGCCAGTATTTTTCCGGACTACCTGGCATTCTTCAACGCTCTCTCCGGCGGCCCGGGCAATGGCCCGCACTACCTGGTGGATTCCAATATCGACTGGGGGCAGGACGTCAAAAAACTGGCGCGCTGGCTGCACGCCCATGGTACGAACAAGGCTTGGGTCTGCTACTTCGGCAACACTTCGATGCGCTACTACGGCGTCGAAGACAACAACTTTCCCGAGCCGCTTGACCGCAACGGCTGGGCGCAGATTGATGGCTATGCCGTGGCCAACGTAACCGTGCTCCAGGGCGTTTACGTGCCGTTGGCGCAGTTGGCGCCCTTGCGCCTCGCTAAACCGATCGCGAAGATTGGCTACTCGATGTACGTCTACGATTTCCGGAAGCATCACGCCGCCGTACACTGAAATACCGCTCAGACAGCAAGCGCCTGATCGAGGTCGGCGATCAGGTCATCGGGATGCTCCAGCCCCACCGAGACGCGAAGTAGGTTCTGCGGCGTCTGCGTTCGGGGGCCCTCAATGGAAGCGCGATGCTCAATCAGGCTGTGCGGCCCGCCCAGGCTGGTGGCGCGCGTAAAGAGCTGGCATCGTGCCACGGTTGCCATGGCTGCGTCCCGGCCACCTCGCATCTGGAACGAGAGCATGCCGCCGAATGCCGACATTTGGCGGGCGGCCGTCGCGTGGCCCGGATGGTCCGGTAGTCCAGGATAGTGAACGGCTTCCACGCCGGAATGCGCGGCCAGGTATTGCGCCACGCGAAGGGCGTTTTCCGAATGCGCCCGCACACGATATGGCAGCGTATGAATGCCTCGCAGTGTGAGCCAACAATCGAAAGGCGAGGGCACGGCGCCCCCGAAATACTGGGACCGGCGGCAGCGTTCAAACAGGTAGTTGTCTTGCTTCGTCACGAGCACGCCGCCCACCACGTCGCTGTGCCCGCTGATGTATTTCGTAGTGGAATGCGTCACCATGTCGATACCCATCGACAACGGCTGCAACAGGACCGGTGTGGCGAAAGTGGCGTCGCACACGGTGATCGCGTTGGTGGAACGCGCAATCGCTGCAATGGCTTCCAGATCGGTGATCTTCATCAGCGGATTGGAGGGCGTCTCGATCCAGATGAGCCGCGTCTGCGGCCGCAAGGCGGCGCGCAGCTCTTCAGCCTGCGTGAGATCCACGTAGCTGGTCTCAAGACCGGCCTTCGGGAAAACTTCTTCCACGACTTTGCGCAGGCCGTAATAGACATCGCTCGGAGCAATGATGTGGTCGCCTGGCTCCAATCCCTGAATGATCGCCGTGGTGACGGCCAGCCCAGAGGCGAAGACCAGCGCCTCTTTGCCGCCTTCGAGCGACGCCAGGCACTCTTCGAGCGCCAGCCGGTTGGGATTGCCCTCGCGCGAATAACTGAAGCCGCGCGGATAGCTTCCGTCCGCGGAGCGTTCGAATGTAGTGGAGAGATGAATGGGAGGAGTCACAGCGCCGGTCGCGGGATCAATCCGCCGCCCGGCATGCACGGCGCGGGTTTCCATCTTCATGCAGCCTACAGTGTATCGTTGTTGTCTCTCTGTGAATCGCGTTTGCGGCGATGCGGAACCTCGCCTTGCTACAATTTTCGTGCATGGTGCGGAAGGTCCTGATTGCGAATCGCGGCGAAATCGCCGTGCGTGTGATGCGCACGCTGCGCGAGATGGGGATCGGCGCCGTGGCCGTGTATTCCGACGCCGACCGAACCTCCCTGCACGTTCGTATGGCGGACGAGGCGGCGCACATTGGGCCGGCACCATCCTCGGAGAGTTATCTTCGCGTAGACCGCATCCTCGACGCGGCCCGGCGCCACGGTGTGGATGCGATTCATCCCGGCTACGGCTTCCTCAGCGAGAATGCGGATTTCGCCGCGGCGTGCGGAGCGGCGGGCATTGTGTTCATCGGCCCCTCGGCCGATTCGATTCGGAGCATGGGCTCGAAGACCGCCGCACGGCGAATTGCGGTAACCGCGGGCGTGCCCGTAGTGCCAGGCACGGAGCGCGGCGTCAGCCTGGAAGAAGCGCACGCATTCGGACGCGAGAATGGCTACCCCATCCTGCTCAAAGCCGTGGGCGGCGGCGGCGGGAAAGGCATGCGCGCGGTGGAGCGCGAAGCGGAACTCGATTCGGCTTTTCGCAATGCGGCAAGCGAAGCCGAACGCGCCTTCGGCAATTCGCAGATCTACATCGAACGGCTCATCACCCGTCCGCGCCACATCGAAATCCAAGTCCTGGGCGATCGCCACGGCAATATGGTGCATCTGGGCGAGCGCGAGTGCTCCCTGCAACGCCGCCATCAGAAGGTGATCGAAGAGTGCCCGTCACCGCTGATAGCGAGCCATCCGGAAATGCGCCGCGCCATGGGCGAAGCGGCTATCGCTGCCGCGCGCTCGGCCGGCTATTACAACGCCGGCACAGTGGAATTCCTGGTGGATGCGGACCGCCGTTTCTACTTTCTGGAAATGAACACGCGCCTGCAAGTGGAGCATCCGGTGACGGAGCTCGTAACCGGTCTCGACCTGGTGCGCCTACAAATCGAGATCGCCGGCGGCGCTCGTCTGCCGTTCCGGCAGGAAGACATTTCGTGGCAAGGTTCCGCCATCGAATGCCGGATCTACGCCGAGGACCCTTACAACAATTTCATGCCCTCGCCAGGCAAATTGACACGCCTGACGCGGCCTCTCGGCCCCGGCGTTCGGCTGGACGGCTGCATCTACGATGGCTGGACCGTGCCGGTGGATTACGACCCACTGCTGGCCAAACTCGCGGTCTGGGCCGCCACCCGCGAGGACGCGATTGCGCGCACCCAGCGCGCGCTGGGTGAGTTTGACGTGGGCGGAATCCGCACCAACATCGAGTTCTTCCGCCAGATAGTGGACGACGAAGAAGTCCGCGCGGGCCGTTTGCACACGAGCCTGATCGAGGAATTCTTCACGCGTCATCGCCAGCCCGCGCCACCGGAGGAACTGACCGCTGTAGCGGCGCTTGCCGCCGCGCTCCACACCGGAGCTAATGGCAACGGGAACGGGGCAGGGCAGCGCTCTTCTTCGGATCTGAGTCCATGGTTGTCCGCCGGGCGGAGCGACCTGCTGCGATGACAGTTGACCTCACGATCAATGGCGCCCAGGGCCGCATCGAGATCCTCGCGCCCGCGCCCGACTGCCGCTTCCGCATCGGCGATGCGGCCGAGCAGCAAGCGCAGGTGGAACGCCCCGAGCCCGGCGTATATTCCATCCTGATCGATGGCCGCAGCTACGAAGCGCACGTCGAAGAGACGCCCCGCGGCCTGGTAGTGACGGTGCGCGGATTCCACTTCGAAATCGATGTACGTGATCCGCGGCGGAGAGGACGCCGGGCGAGCGCGCGCGGCCGTGAAGGCGTCGAAACGCTCGCGGCGCTCATGCCGGGCAAGGTCGTGCGCGTGCTCGTGGCGCCTGGTGATGCGGTGGAAGCCGGGCAGGGCATTGTCGTGGTGGAAGCCATGAAGATGCAGAACGAAATGAAGGCGGCGCGCGGGGGCCGCGTCGCAAGCGTGGCGGTTCAGGAAGGCGCGACGGTCACGGCCGGGGAAGTTTTAGCCACCATCGAATGAGCCCGCAGGCTCATCGCGGCGGCCGGTAGATTCCTCCCCCGAGGGACCGCATCATCTTTCCCCAAAGCGCATCGCTCAGTTCTTCGAAGTCGCTTTCGCGCACCGGAACCACCTGGATATGCAATCCCGCCATTTCATCGGTGCTCGAAGGCCCCCACCGTACGCGTTTGGGCGGATGGTTCGGGTTGCGCGGATTATCGGACGAGTTGTCGTACGTGTATTCCATCATCACTCGGGTCCCGGCCGGCAGGCGGACCGGGTGAACGTAGCGGTACTGCTGCTGCCAGTTGAAATTCCATTCAGGGATGCGGATCAGCGCGCGGCGCGTGCCGTTGGGCAGCAGGGCATAGCCATACATCGATTTGCACACGTAGTGGGCATGCGGAATGATGCCGATCGCATCCACATCCACGGGAATGGTGAAGTGGTCGGTAACCACGTAGCGCCGGTCGCCGGGCGGGATATCGATCCGGTTATTGTCGAGCGGAATGTCGGCCATGTGGCGCTGCGGCTTCTGATTGGTGAAGTAGAAAGCCACGCTGGTGCGATCCGTCTCGGCTTTGCCCGTTGGGTGATAGTGGACCTGCAGCACCAGATCCGCGCCGGCGTAGAGTACTTCGGGGATCCCGGGTGGCGTTAGCACGGGCAGGCCACCCGGCGTCCAGCCGCCCAGGCCTCGCGCCGGCAGAAATCCCGGTGTGCCGAAGCAGGAGTATCCATCGCCCGTATCGCGGCGGCGCGCCGTATGACTGGGGTCCTGAAAGAGCAGCGCATGGTGCACCACCTTTGTGTTGCCGGGGCGAATATCAATGGCGCGTACATAGCGAGTGCTATTGAGGCCGAGTGGAATCACGAAGCAGTGATACAGATCCGGCCCGTCCGCCGGAACGCGAAAGGATGTGCGCATCTGCGCTACCAGGTCCGGCTTGCCCAATTGCCATCCTTCCGGAAACCGCGGCTGCGCCGGGGTCTCGCGTGGGTTACCCTCGGGCGCTCCGGCGGCAGCCCACCGCGCCAGAATATCGATCTGCTCCTTGGTGAGGCGGCGGTCATTCGCAAACTGCGGCTCCGAAGGCAGCCACGGCGGCATGTACCGTTTGCCGGTGACGGTGGCGATGAGCTTCGCCCGCTTGGCGGCGTCGTTGTAAGTCAGCAGGCTGAAGGGCGCGACCGCGCCGGGGTGATGACAAACGGCGCAGTGCTGGTACAGGATCGGCGCCACGTCGTGGGAATACGTGACGCCCGCGCTCGCGGTCCAGAAGGCCATCAGCAAACCCGCCAGTCCCATAGCTTTATTGTGACGCTGTGCTACGATCTCCCGCAGAGGAGAGCGCTTGGACCAAATTCCGATCGGACTGAACACTTATTGCCTGCGCGCCATGCGGTGGCATGACCTGCCGCTGCTCGATTACGCCGCGCATCTTCAGTTGGACGCCGTGTTCTTGCAGGATTCTGTCGATCCGGGTACGGATGACCCGGCACATTGGCGGGAAGTCCGCGAGTACGCGCGGAAACTCGGCCTGCACTTGGAGACCGGAACCGGCGCGGTCCTGCCCACGTCGCCCGAGGATTTTGAGGCTAAGGCCGCGATGCTGCGGCAAGCCATTCGACGGGCAAGCGGGATGGGCTCGCCCGTGGTCCGCGCCGTCTTTGCGTCTGACCGCGAACATCTGCCGCCAGGTCCGGTGGCTCGTCACATCGAGACTATGACCCGGCTGCTGCGCTCGGTCCGGCAGGAGGCTCTCGATGCCAACGTGAAATTCGCCATCGAGAATCACAAGGATCTGCTGGCCTGGGAAATGCGGCAACTCATCGAAAGCGCGGGTCAGGATTTCGTGGGCTCGTACCTCGATACCGGGAACCCTGTCTTCGTGCTGGAAGATCCACTGGCCACACTGGAAGCGCTGGGTCCGGTGGCAGTCACGGTGCATCTGCGCGATTCGGTTGTGTACGAAACGTCGGAAGGCATCGCTGTGCAGTGGGTACCGCTGGGCGAAGGCGGCATTGACTTCCGCCGTTTCGTGGCACGCGTGAAAGAGATCTGCCCGCCGGTCTATGTCTACATCAAGCCCATTACAGGCCGCCCGCCGCAAGTACTGCGGTATCTGGACCCAGCCTTTTGGAAGCTCTATCCCGAAGCCCGTGTAGCAGACTTGGCGCGTTTTCTGGCGCTGGCGAAGAAGGGGCATCCATACGAAGGTCACATGGTTCTGGAGGACCTGCTGGGGCGCCCGACGCCCGAGCCCTTCGTGGAGGCCATACAGTTTCAGCAGCGCGACCACATGGAGCGCAGCGTAGAATACGCCAAGAAGGCGTTGGACCTGGGCGTGCGCTGGCGAGGCTAGTCAGCAGATGTGCTCAGCCCAACCGCGCATCCGTGCAAACACAAGGAAGTCAGCCAGCAAGTTTATCCCTTCAGATCGCGGAAAGCTTCTTCGATTTCCCGGCGTGCTTCCGCCGCCGGCACGCTGAGAGGCAGGCGCGGTGGTCCGCCATAATAGCCATTCAGATCCATGGCATGTTTCAGCCCGGGAATGCCGTACTTCACCGTGACTAATTCAGCGGCGCGCGTGATACGGTTCTGCCAATCCAGCCCCGCAGCTTCTTCACGTGTCCGGTAGGCTTCCCAAATGGCAATGGTCGAATATGGCGCAGCGTTAGCATAGGCCAAAATAGCGCCGCCCGCACCCGCCTGCAGCGAAGGCCACAGTGTGGGAGCCGACCCCACCAGCACTTGGAAACCATGCTTCACTTCGCGAACTAAGTCCGTCACCTTTTCCACGCTCCCCGAACTCTCCTTGATGGCAATGATGTTGGGATGCTCGGAAAGCGTAGCCACCGCCTCGGCCGGAATATCGATGCCCGTCGTTTGCGGCCAGTTGTAAATGATGAGCGGAATCGGCGATTGATCCGCCACCGCGCGGTAGTACAGCATCTGCGCTTCGGGACGATTGAGCAGGTTCTTGTAGTAGTGCGGTGTGCGCACCATAGCGGCCTTGTAGCCCAACTCTGCGGCGCGCCTCGACAAGCAAACCGTTTCTCGCACACTCTCCACGCCTGTTCCCGCGATCAGCATTTTTCCGGACGCGGCGTATTTCGCCACCAGTTCCCACAGCGTCACTTTTTCCTCAGCCGTGAGCATCACGCTTTCGCCGGTCGAACCGCAGACCGCATACCCGGAAAGCGTGGTGTGATTCCACTTTTCCACGTTGTGCTGCACTTTGGCGGCGTAGAGATTACCCGCGTGGTCGAATGGCGTAGTGATCGGTGGGAAAATACCTTGTAGCTTCATCTTCGCTAGAATTCCACGATAACAATGTTCTCTTTCGAAATCGATTGTGATCCTGAACAACGTGACCTGCTTGTGGCAGACCTCTGGGAGCAGGGTTCGGCCGGGATCGTGGAAATCGATGACCGCCACCTGCGTGCCTTTTTTGACGAATTCGCTGACCGCGCCGAATTGGCCCGCCGCTACCAGGGTGCACGGCTCCGCGAGGAAGAGGAGCGCGATTGGGTCCAGTCCGCGCGCGACTTGCTCCAGCCGATGGAAGTGGGACGGCGCTTCTTTCTTGTTCCGGAATGGCGCGACGACCCGGCGCCTCCCGGACGCTTTCGCGTGACCATCAATCCAGGTATGGCATTCGGAACCGGCGTGCATGCAAGTACGCAGCTCTGCATCGAAGCAATGGAAGACTACCTGCGAACGGGCAGTACGTTCGTCGACATCGGCGCAGGTTCGGGCATTCTCTCGCAAGCGGCGGAACTGCTCGGCGCAGGCAAAGTCTACGCGTGCGATATAGATCCCGTGGCGGTAGCGATTGCGCGACGCGGCTTTGTCGGCTCGGTGAACGCGCTAGCCTCCGGTGTAGCGGATCTGCTAGTTGCGAATATCAGCCCCGAAGCCATTATTTCGCTCGCTTCGGATCTGCTGCGTGTACTTAAGCCGGGAGGCGTTTTGCTGGCAGGCGGCCTGGAATCGGCCGACGTTTCAGCCGCGCAGGCAGCACTTCCACCGGCGCGTGAAATTCGCCGCAAGGGCAACTGGGCGCTACTGGTTATTTGACCGCTTACTTAACAGTGGCCGTTTCGGCAGCGCCGGGCCGCGATAGCTTGTTGATGCCGTTGAACGCGGCTTGCTTGTAGCACTCGGCCAAGGTCGGGTAGTTGAACACCGTCTCAACAAAATAATCCACCGTGCCGTTGAGAATGAATACGGCCTGCCCGATATGCAGCAGTTCCGATGCGCCCTCTCCGATGATGTGCACGCCAAGCAGTGCGCGCGTTTCGCGGTGAAAAATAATTTTGAGGCGTCCCGTGGTATCGCCGCGGATCTGCCCGCGCGCCGTCTCGCGGTAATACGCGAGGCCTACTTCGTAGGGCACATCTTCATCAGTCAACTGCTCTTCAGTTTTGCCGATGAATGAGATTTCGGGAATGGTGTAAATGCCGTAAGGGTAGGTCGCCGGGTTCGAGTGAATCTTCAGTCCGAATGACGTTGCCGCGGCAATGCGGCCCTGCTCCATCGATACCGAGGCCAAGCTGGGGAATCCGATGACGTCGCCGGCGGCGAAGATGTTGGGCACTTTCGTGCGGTAATCGGAGTCTACTTTGATCCTGCCCCGGTTGTCGGCTTCTAAACCCGCGGCAGCGAGATTCAGGTCATCGACGCTGCCCTGGCGCCCCACCGCATAAAGCAGCGCGTCGCCTGAGATGCGCTTATTGCTCTGGAGATTGGCCACGACGCCGCCATCGGGCGTTTCCTCCACGCTGGCGACCTCTTCATTGAGCCGCATGGTCACGCGGTGGTCGCGCAGGTGGTAAGACAAGGCCTCCACCATTTCCGAGTCCGCGAACTCCAGAAGCCGCGGGCGTTTTTCCACCAGGATCACGCGCACGCCCAGGATGGCGAACATGCACGTGTACTCCACTCCGATCACGCCGCCGCCCACTACAATCAGCGTTCTCGGAATCTCCGGCATCTGCAGAATCTGGTCACTGTTGATGATGTTGCGGCCGTTGATGGGAACCGTGGGCGAACTCGCCGGCTTGGTTCCCGTGGCAATCACGATGGTCGGAGCTTCAAAATCCGATTGCCCACGCGAGTTCTCCACGCGCACGTGCGTGGCGTCGATAAAGCTGGCCCGCCCGTTTATGACATCGATGCCGTTACGCGCCAGTTGCGACTGCGTCACGTCGGCTTCAGTGCGGATCACCTGGTTGATCCGGAAACCCAGATCCGCCATCGTGATCTTGTCCTTCACGTGGTAGTTGATGCCGTAAATGCCCTGGTAGTGGAACCCGGAAAGGTGCAGCACCGCTTCCCGCATGGTCTTACTGGGAATCGTGCCCGTGTTGATGCACGTGCCGCCCACGATCTCACGCTGCTCGAAGATGGCCACGCGATGGCCGCACTTGGCCCCCTGAATCGCAGCGCGCTGGCCTGCAGGGCCGGAACCGATAACGATAAGGTCGTATTTTTGCATTGCTCTGCGACCGGTCCCCGTGCCTCTTCCGTCCGCGGTCTGGCGTCGCGCGGTCCGGCCGCGGACGGAAGAGGAAGATTATTTCCCGGAGTTGAACCGGCTTTCCACTTCCTGCCAGTTTATTACGTTCCACCACGCGGCGAGATAATCCGGCCGGCGGTTCTGATACTTCAGGTAGTACGCATGCTCCCAAACGTCCACGCCCATCACCGGGAACTTGCCGTCCATCACCGGGCTATCCTGGTTGGCCGTGGAAATCACTTCCACCTGGTTGCCCGACTTCACCAGCCAGGCCCAGCCGGAGCCGAACCGCGTGGCGGCCGCCTGATTGAACTTTTCCTTGAACGCGGCGAAGCTGCCGAAAGCGCCGGTGATCGCTTGCGCCACGTTGCCCTTCGGCTCACCGCCGCCGTTCGGGCCCATGATTTTCCAGAACATGGTGTGGTTGATGTGGCCGCCGCCGTTGTTCCGGACCGCGGTACGGATATTCTCCGGAACAATCGCGCAGTTGTTGGCCAGCAGTTCCTCGACGGTCTTGTTCGCGAGGTCCGACGCGGATTCGAGCGCCTTATTGAGATTGTTCACGTAGGCGGCGTGATGTTTGCCGTGATGGATCTCCATGGTCAGCTTGTCGATGTGCGGCTCCAGTGCATCCGGAGCATACGGCAACGGCGGAAGTACGAATGGCATAGCTCTCTTTATCTCCTCTCAAAATTCTCAAAGGCATCGGCGAGACGGAACATTGTGGTCTCGTCGAAATGTTTAGTCAATATCTGCATACCCACCGGCAATCCCTCGGCTGTGGTTCCGCACGGCACGCTCATGCACGGAATCCCCGCCAGGTCGCCGGTGAGGGTGTAAATGTCCGATAAATACATGGCCAGCGGGTCGTCCATTTTCTCACCCAGCTTAAAGGCGGGGAAAGGTGAGACGGGTGCGACGATCGCATCTACTTCCTGAAACGCATTTGTAAAATCGCGCGCGATCAAAGCGCGTACTTTCTGGGCCTTGATGTAGTACGCATCGTAATAACCAGCGCTGAGCACGTAAGTGCCCAGCATGATGCGCCGCTTGCACTCGGCGCCGAAGCCTTCGCCGCGCGTGTTGCGATACATATCGGAAAGCGTGGCCGAATCGCTCGAACGGAAGGTGTAGCGTACGCCATCGTACCGCGCCAGGTTGGAGCTGGCCTCCGCGGTGCACACGATGTAATAGCAGGACACCGCGTAATCGGTGGCCGGCAGACTAATCTCGCGCACTTCACAGCCCAACTTCTTCAAAGTTTCAATGCCGCGGAAAATCAGATCGCCGGTTTCGCTCGTCAGAGATTTTAGATACTCGCGGGGAAGTCCAAGCTTCAGGCCTTTGACATCGCCATTCAAAGTGGCGGTATAGTCCGGCACGGGCGCCGCGGCCGAAGTGGAATCGGCTGGGTCGCGCCCGGCAATCACGCCCAGCACCGTGGCCGCGTCTTTCACACTGCGCGCAAACGGACCAATGTGATCGAGCGAACTCGCGAATGCCGTCAGACCATAGCGGGAAACGCGCCCATACGTCGGCGTGACGCCCACCACGCCACAGAATGAGGCCGGCTGGCGAATCGAGCCGCCCGTGTCAGAGCCAAGCGAAACCACCGCCGTGCCCTGCGCTACCACCGCCGCCGAGCCGCCGCTCGATCCGCCGGAGACGCGGTCGGGCGCTACCGGATTCCGCACTGGCCCAAAGGCTGAGTTCTCATTCGACGAGCCCATAGCGAATTCATCGCAGTTGGTCTTACCGATGATTACGCCGCCCGCCTGCTCGATGCGAACGATCGCGGTAGCGTCGTATGGCGCAATGTAATTGGCCAGCAGCCGCGATCCGCAAGTGTTCTTAAGGCCCTTCACCAGAATCACGTCTTTGACGGCTACCGGCACGCCTGCGAGCGCGCCCAATTCTTCGCCCTTCGCAATACGCTCATCCACTTTTCGGGCCGCGGCCAGAGCGCGTTCCGGCGAAAAATGCAGATAAGCGTTGGTCGCGCTGTTGCCAGCTTCGGCAAAACGCAGCGCTTCCTGCGCCAATTCCACCGCGCTGAATTCACGCGCGCACAAACCGTGCCGCACTTGGTCGATGTGGAGGGAAGGAATATCCATGAGTCAGCGTTCGATCACTTTCGGCACTTTGAAATATCCGGCGCCGGAAAGCGGAGCGTTCGCCAGAGCCGCCTCATTGCCTAGCGGCGGCACCGGGACATCGGCGCGCAGCGTGGCCGTCTCGTCGGCATCGAATAGAACCTGGGCCATCGGCTCGACGCCGCTGGTGTCGATCTCGTTCAACTGATCCATCTTCTTCAGGATTCCGTCCAGATCGGCTTGGAGCTTGGTGACTTCGGCGTCGGTGAGTTTGAGGTTGGCCAAGTCGGCCACGTAGCGGACTTCCTTTTCGGTAATCTTCACGCCTGTGCCTTTTTTCGGGACGCTTTGTAGATGCCGCGCAGAACCGGGTCGGCAATGGCATCGGCTTCGTCTGGTGCGAGCGATGGAATGGATGTAATCGCACGCTCCGGGCCGCGGCGCGGTGGAATTACGCGGAATTCCAGGTCATCCACCAGCCCCGAACCGAGCGTCTGTGTCAGGTAAGCGAGAATTTGCGGCGTAAGCGTGAACAGTTGGCGCTGCCACACGGCGTCTTCCACTTCCACGATGAGGCGGTTGCGCACCATACGCGCAGCACGCGTATGCGAGGCGATTTTCTTGCCGACGGCTTGCGGCCATGCGGCGCAGACAAGCTCCTCGGCGCTGATCGTATCGCCGGGCAGTCTCAATCCCCGGATGAGCTTGCTGGCGCGTTCCATGTTGACCGGAAGGGTCCATTCTAACATGGGCGAACAGGTCATCCCGGACTTTGCGTGCGCCGCGCGCGCCGGGAATTTTCCGGAGACAGGCGTTTGCTTCGGTGCCGCTTTCGCGGACCAGATCACAGCCGCGTTCGGAAAAGAGACACATCGGCCGCGCAGTTGCGCTATGAATCATAGAGAGGAGGCTGAATGCTTACGAACGCGTCGCCCGCGCTTACCGATCAGGAACTCCAAACGATTGACGCCTACTGGCGCGCGGCCAATTATCTCTCCGTTGGCCAAATCTATCTCTATGACAACCCGCTGCTCACCGAGCCGCTTCGTCTCGAGCATATCAAGCCGCGCCTGCTCGGCCATTGGGGCACGACTCCCGGATTGAATTTCATCTACGCGCACTGCAACCGCGTGATCCGCATGCGCGATCTGAACATGATCTACGTCTGCGGCCCCGGGCACGGCGGTCCCGGCATGGTGGCGAACACATGGCTCGAAGGGTCGTACACCGAGTTTTTCCCCACCATCACGCGCGACGCCGAAGGCATGAAGCGTCTCTTCACTCAGTTCTCTTTTCCCGGCGGGATTCCCAGCCACGCCGCGCCGGAAACGCCGGGTTCCATTCACGAAGGAGGCGAACTCGGTTATGCACTGGTTCACGCGCACGGCGCGGTGTTCGATAATCCCGACTTACTCGTGTGCTGCGTCATTGGCGACGGCGAAGCCGAGACTGGACCACTTGCCACCAGTTGGCACTCGAACAAGTTCCTGAATCCCGAGCGCGATGGCGCGGTCCTTCCCGTGCTTCACCTGAACGGCTACAAAATCGCCGGTCCAACAGTACTGGCGCGCATTCCCAAGCAGGAATTAACAGAGTTGCTCACAGGCTATGGGTACGAGCCGCACTTCGTTGAAGGTGACGAGCCCGCCGCCATGCATCAGTTGATGGCCGCCACTATGGACACGGTGCTCGACCAGATCCGCGCGATCCAGCGCGATGCCCGTGATCATGGCTTTTCGCAGCGGCCGCGCTGGCCCATGATCGTGCTGTGCTCGCCCAAAGGCTGGACCGGTCCGAAGGAAGTCGATGGCGTTCAGATCGAGGGCACATTCCGCGCGCACCAAGTGCCTCTCACCGGATTCGATACCCACCCCGATCACATCAAGATGCTGGAAAGCTGGATGAAGAGCTACCGGCCCGAGGAACTATTCGATGATGACGGCCAGCCGATGCCGCAGTTGACCGAGCAGGCGCCGCGCGGGGAGCGGCGGATGGGCGCAAATCCGCATGCCAACGGCGGCAATTTTCTAAAGGATCTCCGCGTGCCGGATTTCCGCCAGTACGCCGTCGCAGTTCCCAAGCCGGGCACTACACGCGCCGAATCCACGCGCGTGCTGGGCGAGATGCTGCGTGACGTCCTGCAACTCAATGCACAGACGAAAAATTTCCGTATCTTCGGTCCGGATGAAACCTCGTCGAACCGGCTGAATGACGTTTTCGAAGTGACCAACCGTACTTCCACAGCGCGCATCTTGTCCACAGACGACCACGTCGCTCCGGATGGCCGCGTGATGGAAGTGCTGAGCGAGCACATGTGCCAGGGGTGGCTCGAAGGCTATTTGCTCACCGGGCGGCATGGTTTCTTTTCGTGCTATGAAGCTTTCGTACACATCGTGGATTCCATGTTCAACCAGCACGCCAAATGGCTGAAGTCCTCACGCGCCATTCCATGGCGGCGTCCCATCGCATCGTTGAATTATCTGCTCACCTCCCATGTCTGGCGGCAGGATCACAACGGCTTCAGCCACCAGGACCCTGGGTTCATCGATCACGTCGTCAACAAAAAAGCCGACGTTGTGCGCGTGTATCTGCCACCCGACGCCAACTGTCTGCTCTCTGTGGCCGACCATTGCCTGCGCAGCCGCAATTACGTGAACGTGATCATCGCGGGCAAGCAGCCCGCGCTGCAATGGCTGACCATGGAGGAGGCGGTGCGCCACTGCACTGCCGGGATC
>DASZPB010000017.1:0-102474 GCA_035550475.1 Bryobacteraceae bacterium
CGGCGATTCGCCACTGCACCGCGGGCATCGGCATCTGGACCTGGGCGAGCAACGATCAGGGCGGCGAGCCGGATGTCGTGATGGCCTGCTGCGGCGATGTCCCCACGCTCGAAACATTGGCGGCAGTCGATCTGCTGCACAAGCATGCGCCCGACTTAAAGATTCGTGTGGTGAACGTGGTCGACCTGATGACCTTGCAGCCCTCGACCGAGCACCCGCACGGTCTTTCCGACCGCGAGTTCGATTCCATCTTCACCGCGGACAAGCCCATCGTCTTCGCCTTCCACGGCTATCCGTGGCTCATCCATCGCCTGACTTATCGCCGCACCAATCATGCCAACCTGCACGTCCGCGGTTATAAGGAGGAAGGCACCACTACCACTCCGTTCGACATGACCGTGCGCAACGATCTGGACCGCTACCATCTCGCCGGAGACGTGCTGGACCGCGTTCCCCGCATGCAGCCCATCGCGGCTCATCAGAAACAGATGCTGCGCAACAAGCTGATTGAGCACAAGCTCTACATCGCTCGTTACGGTGAAGATATGCCGGAGATCCGCGCTTGGACGTGGCCCGCATGACGCGACGGTTGCTTCGCGCGGCGAGGCGTCCATGAAAGTCCTGGTGATCAACGGCGGCTCCAGCAGTTGGAAGTGCCGCTTCGATGAGTTTCGGGACGATTCTGTTCCGGTCGAAGCGCCACAGCCCGCATGGGAAGCGCGCGTTGAATGGAACCCGCAGACTCGCCAGGCCGCGCTGCGCATCATCACGCGTGCCGGAGAAACGCGAAAGCAGGTGCAGGTGGAATCCCTGGAGGCCGCGCTCGAACCCGTGCTTGAATCGTTGTGGAGCGGGGCTTCCAAGGTGGTTGATGGGCCTGCCGCGGTTAACGCCGTCGGCCACCGTATCGTGCACGGCGGCTTGAAGTACCGTCAGCCGATGCTGCTCACCAGTGAAGTCTGCGCGGCGCTGGCGAAAGAGGCCGACGTCGCGCCCGAACACAATCGCGTCGAACTGGAAGCCGTGCGCGCGGCCAAGCGACTGTTGGGACCGCGCACGCCGCAGATCGCTGTATTCGATACCGGTTTCCACGCCACGCTGGAACCGCCGGCTTACGTCTATCCCGGTCCCTACGAATGGCTCGAACAGGGAATCCGGCGCTTCGGTTTCCACGGCATCAATCACCAATACGTTTCCGAGCGCGCTGCGCACCTGCTGAGCCGCGAACCGGCATCGCTCCAGCTCATCACATGCCATCTCGGGAACGGCTGCTCCCTCGCCGCAGTCCGCGCCGGCCGTAGCATCGATACCACCATGGGTTTCACACCGCTCGATGGCCTCATGATGGGAACGCGCTCGGGCGCGCTCGACCCCGGCATTCTGATCTACCTCTTGCGCCGCCACCATTATTCGGCCGATGACCTCGACCGCATTCTGAATCGCGAATCGGGTTTAAAGGGGATTTCCGGACGCTCCGGCGACGTGCGCGAAATTCTCGCGGCGATGCAATCGAATGATGAGAGGGCCAAACTCGCCTTCGATCTCTACGCGCATCGTCTGTGCCGCGAACTGGGCGGTATGCTGGCAGTATTGGGTGGCGTCGATGCACTGGTCTTCACCGGAGGAGTGGGCGAAAATTGCGCTTCCCTGCGCGAGCGCGTCTGCGCGCAGCTCGGCTTTTTGGGTCTGAAGCTCGATAGCGAACGCAATGCGCGGCCGCAGCCCGATCAGGACATCGCCGCCGCGGCTTCCTCAGTGCGCGTTCTCGTGATCGCCGCCCAGGAAGAATGGCAAATCGCGCGCCAGTGCTGCCGTTTCGTGCGGCGCGGAACGGAGGGATAGAAACCGAATGGCACAGGAACTTTGGTTGATCCGGCACGGCGAAACGGAGTGGAGCCTTTCCGGAGCGCACACGGGTCTGACGGATTTACCGCTCACCGACCGAGGCCGCACCCGGGCCGCTAAAATGCGGTGCGTGTTAAGCGGATGCCGGTTTGCGCTGGTGCTTACCAGCCCGATGGCGCGCGCCCGCGAGACCTGCCGTCTGGCGGGGTTCGGCGATGCCGCGCAAGTCGAGGCAAACCTCTGTGAGTGGAATTATGGCGACTATGAAGGCCGCACCACAAATCAGATTCGCGCTCAATCGCCGAGCTGGAACCTGTGGGTGGATGGCGTGCCGAACGGCGAAACCATCGACCAGGTGGCTGACCGTGCCCGCGCGGTGATCGCTCGCGCGCAGGCCGCTCCGGGCAACGTCGCACTGTTCGCTCACGGACACATTCTGCGCATCCTCACTGCCTGCTGGCTGGATCTTCCGCCGCAGGCCGGCCGTCTTTTTGCGTTGGGCACAGCGTCGGTGAGCAGGCTCGGCAATGAGCGGGAAAATCACGTAATCGCTCACTGGAACCAGCAGGAGGAAGCCTGCGCGGATGGTGCGGATGTGGGTCACGCCGGAAATGGCTGACAATAGTGTAGGCGGCTTCCATATATAGGAGCCGGGGAGAAATGGTAATGGCCGACGTCGCGGAAAGACAGGCAGTGGAACCATTCACGATCCAGCAGGGCCGCATGGGCGACCGATGCATCATGGTCATTTTTGGCGCGTCCGGTGATCTGACCAAGCGCAAGCTCGTTCCAGCTCTCTATCACCTGGCGAAGAAAGGCCTTCTGCCGAAAGAGTTCGCCCTGGTGGGCTGCGCCAATCAGGAGTTCAACGAGGATACCTTCCGCGAACTGGTGCGGCGCGACCTGGAGGAATTCGCCGGCGCGCCCGAGCAGTGTCCTTTCTGCGACTGGTTGCTCGAACGGCTCTACTTCATCTATGGCGACTTCCGCGAAGCCTCTCTCTATCAGCGCCTCAAGCCGCTGCTCGAGGAGATCGATGAGAAGCACGCGACGCACGGCAATTACTTCTATTACCTCGCGACGCTTCCTGAGTTATTCGGCGAAATCATTCGCCAGTTGGGCGCGGCCGGGCTCGCGGAAGAAGCCGACGGCCATTGGCGGCGCGTAGTGATCGAAAAGCCCTTCGGCCGCGACCTCGATTCCGCTCGTGCGCTGAATCACGAAATCAGCAAGGTTCTGTCCGAACGTCAGATATACCGCATCGATCATTACCTGGGAAAAGAGACGGTCCAGAACATCCTGGTCTTCCGTTTCTCCAACGGCATCTTCGAGCCCATCTGGAATCGCCGCTACGTGGACCACGTGCAGATCACGGTCGCTGAAACTTTGGGAGTCGAACAGCGCGGCGGTTACTACGATCATGCCGGCGCGCTGCGCGACATGGTTCCCAACCACATTCTGCAACTCGTCACGCTCACGGCAATGGAACCGCCGATCTCTTTCCACGCCGACGCCGTGCGCGATGAGCAGTCAAAGATCCTTCGCGCCATTCAACTCATGGCTCCTGAGGACGTGTTGACTCGCTCCGTCCGCGGGCAGTACGGCGAAGGAAGCGTGGATGGCGGGGTTGTACCTGGCTATCGCGAAGAGCCAAACGTCGCGCGGGATTCTTCCACGGAAACTTTCGTCGCCTTGAAACTCTCGATCGATAACTGGCGCTGGGCCGACGTGCCGTTCTACATTCGCACCGGCAAGCGTCTCGCCAGGCGTATGACGGAAGTCGCTATCCAGTTCCGCCGCGCGCCATTCGTCCTGTTCCGCGACACGCCTGTGGAACGCCTGACGCCGAACCTGCTGGTTCTCCATATCCAGCCGGATGAAGGCATCTCACTGCGGTTCGGAGCGAAGATTCCTGGACCGATCGTCGATCTCGGCTCCGTCAATATGGACTTCCGCTACGTCGATTACTTCGGCAGTGAGCCCAGCACCGGATACGAGCGCTTGCTCTATGACTGCATGATTGGTGATGCGACGCTCTTCCAGCGCGCCGACATGGTGGAAGCCGGTTGGAACGTCGTCCAGCCCATCCTCGACGTTTGGCGCGCCCTGCCGCCGCGCACATTTCCCAATTATCGGGCGGGTTCCTGGGGTCCCAAGGACGCCGAAGAACTGATGGCTCGCGATCACCGCCAATGGAGAGAACTGCCGCGCTGATCGTGCTGGCTGGAAGTCTGGCGGTGTAACATTCGCCATCTGTAAGACGTCGCTCCGTATAAAGCATTTTTCATAAAGCAGGATCGGTTTACTCCGCTGCGCCTTCACTGCGGCTATTCTGGCCGTGGTGGGAGCGAATCTTCGTGGATGTGATGCCAGGTCTTGAACTGCGATACAGTAGTTCGAAAAGGAGCGACATGCGACGCAGGACTTTTCTCTCTTCTTCAGCCGTGGCCGGAATTGGCCTTGCTACTCACGGATTGGCAGCGGCCCAAAGCGGCCGGGCGGCGGGCAACGGGCCGGTTTCCGTACGTTGGTTGGGTGGAAGTCCGCCGCCGCTCGCGGGCGGAGTGAGTTGGGGCGTGCCGTGGGCGCGCGGCACGGTGCGCAAAGACCAGCAATTTCAGTTGGTGGGCTCTGATGGCAAAGCCATGCTCTTGCAATCCTGGGCGCTCGCGTATTGGCCGGATGGCTCACTGAAGTGGAGCGGATTCGCCACCGTCAATGCTGCCAATGCGGCCGGCCCGTTCAGCCTTTCCGCCGGAACAGCTACCGCGAGCGGAACCGCGCTGCGTGCGCAGGATGGCGCAGACGCCATCGAGATCGACACCGGCAAGCTGCAATGCCGGATTCCTAAGAGCGGCTCGGCTCTCATTGATTCGATGACGATGGATGGCCGCGCTGTCGCGCGGCAGTGCCGCCTCGTTTGCACCCTTGAAGATCGCTCGCAGCTCGAAAGCAACCGCACGCTCTCATTTGAAGATTTCGTCAGCGAGATCAAAAAGGTCACTCTCGAACAGTCCGGTCCGGTGCGCGCCGTAGTCAAGATTGAAGGAATGCACAAGGCGGAGAAGGGAAGCCGCGAATGGCTGCCATTCACCGTACGCCTCTATTTTTATGCCGGCCAGGAGCAGGTGCGGCTCATCCACTCCATCGTTTTTGATGGAGACGATCAAAAGGACTACATTCGAGGCTTGGGCGTGACCTTCGCCGTCCCTATGCGCGAGCAGACGCAGAACCGCCACGTCCGTTTTTCGGGCGAAGGTGATGGCTTATGGTCGGAGCCGATCGAGCCGGTCACCGGCCGCGGCGGCCTGCAAGGGCCCGGCGGTCGTGGCAGCGTGTATGCCGATCAGCTTAACGGAAAGCGCATCCCCAATAAGGACCAATACAACCAGCGCGGCCAGCAATTCCTCAGCGACTGGGCTGTGTGGGATTCCTACAAGCTCGTGCAGTACACACCGGACGGTTTCACGGTACAGAAGCGCACCAATCCGCAAAGCTGCTGGCTCGACGCGAATGCCGGCAAGCGCGCTTCCGGCCTGGCATTCGTCGGCGATGTGAGCGGAGGTCTTTCCGTGGGCTTGCGCAATTTCTGGCAGTCCTATCCGACGGCTCTCGAGATTCACAACGCCACCACCGATACTGCGGAACTACGCGTGTATCTCTGGTCCCCCGATGCCCCCGCCATGGACCTGCGGCACTACGACACTCGGAATCACGGCCTGGATGCCAGCTACGAAGATGTTCAGCCTGGCTTCAGCACGCCGCACGGCGTAGGCCGCACCAGTGAGATGACGCTCTTCCCCAGCACTGAAGTGCCCGCTAAGGAAGAATCCGTGAAGCACGCACACACTGCCGCGGAGCCGCCCGTTCTCGCTTGCACTCCTGAGTACCTGCACTCGGCCGGCGCGTTCGGCGTCTGGAGCCTGCCGGACCATTCCTCGGCTTTCCATCGCGAGGTGGAAGACCGCCTCACCGCCGCGCTCGAACTCTACAAAAAGGAGGTCGGCCAGCGCTATTGGTATGGCTATTGGAATTTCGGCGACGTCATGCACACCTATGATGGCCCGCGCCACATGTGGCGCTACGACATCGGCGGCTTTGCCTGGGACAATACGGAACTCGCCAGCGACATGTGGCTTTGGTACAGCTTCCTGCGCACGGGCCGCGCCGACATTTTCCGCATGGCCGAAGCGATGACGCGCCACACCAGTGAATGCGACACGTATCACTTGGGCCGCTTCGCGCCGCTTGGTTCCCGCCACAACGTACGCCATTGGGGCTGCGGTGCTAAGGAAGCGCGCATCAGCCAGGCTGCGTTCCGGCGCTTCTACTACTACCTCACCACCGATGAGCGCACCGGCGACATCATGCGCATGGTCATCAATGTGGACGACACCATCATGCGGATCGATCCCATGCGCGAGGCCGCGCCGCTCACCAAGCCGATTCCCTATCCTGGACGTATGCGCGGCGGTCCCGACTGGCTGGCGTGCGTTGGCAATTGGATGACCGAGTGGGAGCGCACGGGCGAGACCAAGTGGCGCGACAAGATCCTGGCCGGCATGGATTCCATTTCCAAAATGCCCTACGGATTCCTTTCCGGTCCCGATAACCTGTTCGGCTACGATCCGAAGACCAGCAAGCTCTACACGCTCGCCGACGACCCGTTCGGCAAATATAACCTGCAGGTCATCATGGGCGGCGCGGAGCTGCTCTTTGAGCTGAACGAGTTCATCGACCATCCGGTGTGGGAAAAAACCTGGCTGCAATACTGCCGCCTCTATAACGCTCCGAAGGACGTGGTCGCCAAAGATATGCAAACCGGCACGGAAGGCGCCGATGGCTCCTATGTTGGGCCCGGCCGCCTGGCTGCGTATGCATACAAGAAGACCAAGAACAAGGCGTTTCTGAAGCCCGCCGTCGAATCACTGGCTGGCCGGGGAACGCAATTCGCCAATGGCAACTCTCCTTATGGGACGCGCCGTGTGACTGGCCCCGAGGTGCTGAACCCCATCGACGAAGCGCCGTTCATTTCCACCAACAGCACGGCGCAGAATTCGCTCGAGAACATTGAAGTTCTCGAGTTGTGCAAAGGCGACATTCCAGCCACTCCTCCACCGCCGTCCCCGAACCAAGGGCGCTTCGGCCGAGGCCGCCAGGGCCAGGGACAGCGTCAGGGGCAAGGGCAAAGGCAGGGGCGCGGATGAAGCCGCTTGCCGGAACTTCCGCTACGCGCCAGCATCCATTTGCCACCGCGCGGCGATTGGTGATCCTTCTCGGGATGCTCGCCGGAATCGTCTCTGCGCAGACCACTACTCGCGTTCCGGTCACCGTGCCGGATTCGGTCATTCTCGAAGCCAACATTCCCTACGACCACTACGCGGACACCGTCCTCGACGTGATGCGTCCCAAGGCGGAGTCAGCGGAGAAGCGGCCCGGCGTGATTGTCTTCCACGGCGGCGGCTGGATTCAGAGCACCAAAGAAACCACCATGACCGCGCTCTGCCTCCCTTATCTGGAGCAGGGCTTCGTGGTCGCCAATGTGGAATACCGGCTCGCACGCGTGGCGGTGGCCCCAGCCGCCGTCACCGATGCGCTCGATGCCGCAAAGTGGTTCTTCGATCACGCCGATAAGTACAACGTGGATCCAAAGCGCATCGTCGTAACCGGCGCATCCGCCGGAGGCCATCTTGCACTGATGGTCGGGATGACGCCACAGTCCGCGGACCTGGGGCCAGCCGTGCATGTCGCCGCCATCGTCAATGGCTACGGCATTACCGATGTCCCCGATCTGCTCAGCGGCCCTAACGAAAAGGGCTGGGCGACGCAGTGGGTTCCCGATGGTCCGGACCGCCTGGCATTAGCCAAACGCGTTTCGCCGCTGACCTATGTGCGTGCTGGATTGCCGCCCACGCTCACCGTACAGGGCGCCAATGACAATACCGTTCCGCTCGACCAGGGAAAGCGCCTGACTGCTGCTTTGAAAGCTGCCGGTGACGATGCCGACATCATCGTGGTGCCCAACGCCGGCCACGGTTTTTCGCGTGAGCAGTGGCCCGGCGTGAACGCCCAGATCTTCGCGTTTCTGCGCGCCCACGGCATTTTGAAGTAAGCCGCTCGCCGGCCGCTATTTCGGATACCAATCCCGCAGCCGCACGTCGATTCCAGTGCCGGCCAGCGCCTTGGCGAACGCGTTCACGTCCGACCCGCGGTAATGATATGGGTAGACGACTGCCGGATGGAACGCTTTTACGGCTTCGGCCGCTTCCTCGGGCGTCATCGTAAACGGCAAGTTCATACAGACAAACGCCACATCGATATTGCGCAGCGCCTTCATCTCCGGCGTCGCCTCGGTGTCGCCGGAAAAGTAGAAGCGCTTTCCTCCGTAGCTCACCACGTAGCCGTTGCCGCGCCCTTTGGGATGATACAATTGCCCGGCGCTCGGCCCGCGCTTCATGTTGTACATAGGAATGGCCTGCACTTCAAACGGCCCCATGGTCTTGGTCTGGCCGTTCGAAATGACCGTCGCGCCCTGGATCTTTTCCGCTACGGCCGCAGGGGCCAGAATCTCCGTCGAAGGTTTCCTCAGCCGGTCGACCGTTGGCGCCGACATGTGATCGCCGTGAATATCGGTGATCAGGATGTAGTCAGCTTTGGGACGCCCGTCATAGTTCCCCTGCACGGGGTCGACATAAACCGTCTTGCCACCTGCCGTAAACATCAGGCTAGCGTGCTGAATCGGCGTAAAGGCGACGGAACCGGCCGCCGTAGGAAACTCGTCGGCGCCGAAGACTGCTGCGGCGCTAAAAAGCAATGTAAGAGCAAAGCGCGTCATACGGGAGATTCTACCGCCGCTTGCAACCGAAATTTGTGTTTCAGGTTCATGTCTCGCCTCCTCGGAGAGGCCACACCCGAGCCGCCCAACTGCTTCACCGGGAATCGTGATGACGGGGAACGGACGAGCCCGGTCAGTCGTCTTTTGTCCGGCCGCGCAGTTTCTTGGAGGCGGATCGTTTCGATTTTTCAGTAAGCCGACGGACCTTGGAGGCGAGCGTGGGTCGACTGGGGCGCCGGGTTTTCGGCACAACTTCCGCGCGGACGATCAGTTTATTCAGTCGCGCTCGGGCTTCGGCTCGATTGGCCTCCTGCGTCCGGTGCGCGCGCGAGGTGATGACCAACACGCCGTCTTGCGTGGCGCGACTGCCGGCTAATGTGAGAAGGCGCTGCCGTACATCGGCGGGAAGCGAGCGAGATTGGGCGGCATCGAAGCGTAGTTGGACGGCAGTGGAAACTTTGTTTACGTTCTGGCCGCCAGGGCCCGAAGCGCGAACAAAGGTCATTGTGAGTTCGGAATCTGGAATGAGTATGGGCAAATGCTATTTCCAGAATAGCCCGTACTGCTCAAGGCTCGTCGCTCTCGCCCTTGACGAAGAACGGCGCCATATCCTTATACTCCAGGATCTTCACAGTTGGCTTCTGGGGACCGTTGCCTTGCGTGATCGCGAGGTACGCCTGCTCTGACTGCGCCACCATCGCACGCGCGAGGTCGTTCTTGTGGATCGAGTGGTATTTGGACGGCATGGCCCAGTGCAGCAGTGGCATGACGTACCCGAGGACGCACGGCGTGTTGGAGTTGCCGAGAATGACGGCGGGACGGTACACGCCCAGGAAGTCGAACTTGACGGACTCGACAACTTTCTCCTTCTCGCCGATAATCTTCACGTACTTCATCCGGGCCGCGGGGTCCGCGCCCACTGCTGTCATAACCCCGCACACACGAGCGCCGGCAGCCCTGGCGGCACGGCAAAAGGCCTGCGGGTAGGCGACTTCGATCTTGCGCACCTCCTCCTCCGGCATCTTCGCGGTGCCCTTGCCGACGCCGAACGCGGCGAGCGCAACGTCGACTCCCTGGGCGTGCGGCGCAATCTCCTCCTCAAGCCGGTCCATGTTGACAACCACTTCGGAGACCTTGGGATCGAAGGCGTCCATCTTGCGGCGCGTCACTACTACGACCTTCTTGCATAGCGGGTTCCTAATCAGAAGCTGTACGATGCGTCCGCCCACGTTCCCCGTCGCGCCCAGCACAATAGCCGAGTACAGCGCCTTCGCCTCTGTCGTCACGTCACACCTCGCCGAACCACAAATGTATCGATGTAGTTTATTGGGTATCTCTCACTACTATTGTCCCGCGCGGTCGTGTTGCGAATCGGCGTGGGCATTTGCCGACCACGTAGAGCGGGTTCCAACGGCGTACTGAAACAGCGGCCTTCTATGGAGTTCAGCCCTCATTGACCTCCGGAAACTAACTTTATGAGAAGGTACTCCCGGCTCTGGTCGGCTGACGCGCCACTCGTCCAAAGTTGGTGCGAACAGCCTTTCTCGCACATCAGGAACGATAACGCGCATCCAATCAGCAAGGGTGCCTCTCTAGAGACCAGCGAAACATCGGAGAGCCAAGGTTCCGAAATTCCCGCGAAGCTGTACTTATGGGCAAACGGCTCGTACGGGCAAACGGACCGGGTGTGGCCGGACTGGTACCGGGAAATAAGCCGCCCGCATGCATCCTACGGATTCAACGCCAATTTGTCGCGAGGTACAAGCGATCGAGCGAAATCATAGTAGGTCCAACTCCAGGCAGACCGCCTACTCCCAGTTGCGACGCGCCTCACTCGTACCGCAGCGAGTCGATCGGATTAATCCGTGAGGCTTTCACCGCCGAATAAATTCCGAAGATCACACCCACCGCTACCGACACACCCACCGCTACCGACACACCGAACGCGATCACCACGCTCGACGTCGTCACGATTCGTCTTCCACTCCGCCGCACGCGATCGGCCAGGCCAGGAAGAAGCCACGGAGATGAGAATGCTCTCTGTCAGAAACTGCCACACGATGTCGAAGCGCGCGCGCCGATCGAACGGCGGATCCCGATCTCACGCATCCGCTCCAGCACTGTGGGCCAGCACGACGTTCATGATCCCGATGCCGCCCACCAGCAGCGAAATCGCAGCGATCGCCACCATCGCGTACGAGCGCTACTTTCCCGCTCCGGAGCAATATCTCAGCATCGAGCGTAATCGAGCCAAGTGTAAGGTAGCCAGGTTTCCCAAAGTCTGAATCCGTGGGCACTACCTACCAAAGCACAACGGCGAGCTTCAGGACCAGCACCACCACCAAAGTGAGTAGCGCCAGCCAGGCAACTCGTGGCGCCCGCTGTGAGCGAAAAAGGTTCGTTCCGAGGATTGTCAGGTAAGCAATGGAGAACGCCATAACAGTGACGACGACGGTGACGGACCGCGCCATCATTGCGGCTAGAAAAACTGCAAGGAAGCACTGAAACCCTGCGCGCGAGTCGAGAAGCGGTTTCAGCTCCGGCGTCGGTCGATCCCACGGTTGGATCTGCATCCAGGTGGAAAGTCGAAGACGCAAGTCTTCGTAGCCGTTCACTACTGATGGAATCCAAATCGCTCTGTCGGGATCTGCCGTTTTTACCGTCATCCCGAATCCCCTTCTTTCGACAAACGCTGTGATTTCGCTGCGGTGCAGTGTCAGGATGCGGCCCGCATGCCTCTGCTCGATGCGATCCTCGTCCAGAAGGAGTTCAAAAGTCCGCCAGTTTTCCTTGAATGTGCCAATTCCCCTCAGCGGCGGTGCTGTCAGATACGTCAACGCACCATACACAATGCACGCCAGCCACCGTGGCGCTCCGCCGAGCCAGGCGATCAGGAAGCCACCCGTCAAGGACAGCAGAAGAAATGGAGTTTGCCGGACATGACTGCGCCGGAGCATCTCCGAGATTGCCTGCTCAGATAGGCGATGACCTTCAACTTGGAAGGTTGCGCTTGGGTGGGGTCTGAGGTGCTCGCGCGGCACGGAAGTCACAAGGTCGAAGAGGATGTCCAATGCCAATCGCGTACGGCCGAAGAGACCTCGTTCCGCAAGGAAACGGTCCCGGAATAACTGACGCATGGAATCGCCATGTTCGTTCCGGAAGTGCCGCGGATAAAATCGCAGCAGCCAAAGGAAGATCTTCTCAAACATGAGCCCCTCTGAAAATGCGTTCGGCCCTCGCTACGCGAAGAAGGCCGGCGAGACGCTCTGACTCCGCAATTGCCACTTTCCGCCCCGCCGTCGTCAACCGGTAGTAGCGCCTCCGCTCACCCCCGAGTTCTTGGTCGGAATGTTCTCCCAATTCTTCAATTAGCTGCTCTTCCAGGAGCGTCTTGATTGACCCATACAGGGTTCCAGGACCCAGCCGGACCTTGCCCGCTGTCTGTTCCGCTACGCGGCGCATGATCCCGTACCCGTGGAGATCGTTGCCGGCCAGAGCGAGCAGGATGTGAAACGCTGTTGAGGGAAGCGGGTCGAGTTTACGTTTGGGCATCGACGTTTTACGATATATCGTAAAACGATCATAAAGCAACTCCAAGTTTACGTCAACCGCGTCTTTTGATACAAGATCGGCATAAACGATTGCGGGAAACAGTCACGCGGGTCAGTTGATGATTTATCGTCTACGCAGGGACTAGTCCGAAACATATTCGAAGAGATAACTCCGGCGAAGTTGCCAAAGAGCGAGTGACGTAACGCGATCATGGTTCGCTACTACTCCTCCGACGCCGACCACCTCTGACCGCCGGATATTACGGCCAAGTGGACCACCTCAGCGCTTCCGTTCAAATTCTGCGCGCCACGTTAGTAACTCCTCATGGGCGATGCGGTATACTCACTGACCAACGACTGTTCTGAAAGTGGGCGAGGACCACAAGTGAACAATTCCAGATTTTCTCCCACCCGGATCATTCCGGTTGTACTTGGTATGCTTGGCGCGGTTGGGTTGATTGTTTTTCTCGATCAACACGAGGTTATCGCCGCCGGTGCCGAAGGCGTGACCGGCCTGCCTGCCGATGTGACGCCGCTACTCTCCATCGCCGGCGTCTGGCAGCCAATCGCTGATCAGTACATCACCGAAGAGAATCCGGGGACTTTGGGGAACACATTCGTCGGAAATATCAAGCTCGCGGACGGCCGTGAGGGCCTCGTCCTCAATGGTTGGTACTACAACGGGTTCTCCACCACCGCAACTTCAGTCACTCCAGTGAACATGGCCCTGCTGGAACAACTGCCGGATGGAACACTAAGACTTGCCACATCCAAGTACATATCCGACCCGCAGACCCACGGGAGCGGAAGCGTCGTTATCGCCGATTTCAACCGCGACGGCCTTCAAGACATTTTCTTGGCGGCCCACAATGAGAGTCCTGCACTGCCGGCCTCGAGCACTGCGTACCTGTCAAACGCGAATGGGAGCTATTCGAAGGTCACCGTCGCGGATCTGGTTGAAGCGCACGATGGGAATCTCGCCTATATTAACGGCACGCCGACAGTGCTTACCGGAAGCTACTATGTGACCCAGCCACCAAACGGTCATGCCGACACTGCCATCCAGTTCGACAGCGTAAAAGGCTTTACCGTGGTTCAAGATATCGGGACCAGCGGCTCCTCCGTGGCGGTGGCGGACTTTTACGGAGACGGTACCTACTCCGCGGTGTTCGGCGACAGCATTTACGGCCCCAACTATCCATTCGTCCCTAACTTCATCGACGAGATAAATCTGTGGCGGTTCACCGACCTCATCCTGACTGGAAATCCGGTAAATGTGGGCAATCCCTACTTCAATACGGCGGCGTACGCTTCCTATCAGTCCTTTCAGGATCCCCATGGCAAACAGCACAATTACCGTGTTCGCACCGAGGATCTCAATCACGATGGCATGTTAGACGTCGTAGTGCAAGGCTCCATCTGGCATCCAACGGTCGGGACACAGCGCACCATCCTCCAGATTTTTCAAAACAACGGAAATTATCGATTCACAGATGTGACTGATTCGCTGAATCCGCAGTTCGATAAGGGTGCGGGTGAGGCCGATTACGTCCCACAGTGGCGCGACATCGATGCCAGCGGGATCAACTCTTTCCTGTCCGCCGCGTTATCGTACAATATCGCTCAGCCCGCTGGGAACTATGTCATCGTCAATGACGGTTCCGGGAACCTTCAGATTGCACTTCACGAAACGCTCAACCTATACGGCGGGCAGATTATGAAGTGGCTCAGCGACAATCATCCGCCGCAGTGGTCTACAGTCGTCGATAGCGAACTTCCCAGGCTGAAGGCATATCAGACGCCCGATGGGCGTCTGAATTTTCTCGCGGTCGTCGATGGTTTCGCGCTTGGCCGTGCGGGGCAACATCAATATATTCTCGTAAATGTTCCTCTGCAGCTCGATATCACTTCTCAGTTCACGAAGCCCATTACAGTAAAGGATCGCAACGGTAGTCATTTGATTAGGACGTTCGCCGGCGACGATACGATCTACTCGGGCCATAGCGGTGGCTACTCAAAGATAGATGGAGGGCTTGGCACGAATAGCGTGGTATACGCTGGCCGGTCGCAGAACTACTCAGCATCCACGAACTCCGATGGGAGCTGGACGATCAAAGACAATGTCGGCACAGACGGGACGGACACGCTCACTCGCGTCCAGCGCCTCCAGTTCAACGACATTACGATTCGTCTGGACACGCCGAACGTGGCCGGTCCTGCGGCATCGGTGAGTGTCATTAAGGGCGACAGTCAAAGCGCCACCGTGGGTGCGGCGTATGCAACTGAATTGCAAGTTGCCGTTCGCGATTTCCTGGGAAATTCAGTTCCTCGAGTAGCCGTCACATTCACCGCGCCCGGTTCAGGACCCGGAGGCACGTTTGCCGGTGGAGCAACCACGGCCACAGCGGTTACCGACAGTTCGGGCATCGCCATCGCGCCGATCTTCACCGCGAACAGCGTGGCCGGTGCGGTTAGCGTGCTGGCAACAGTTCCCGGCGTAACATCACCGGCGGTCTTCAATCTGACCAACACGCCTCGCCCCGGGACAATCACGTCTGTATCGATGGCCAGCGGAGGGCCGGATATTGCCCAGAACGGATGGATTGCGATCAAAGGAACTAACCTAGCGCCCGCGATCACACCCGCGAGCGGCGTGATCTGGAACACGGCATCGGAGTTCGCTTCGGGACGCATGCCGACGCAGCTTGGCGGCGTCTCGGTCACTGTTAACGCCAAACCGGCGTTTATCTATTACTACTGCAGCGCGGCGACAAGCCCGTCGTGCGCGAGCGATCAGGTCAACGTATTGACGCCGCTCGACGAAACGCTCGGACCCGTGCAAGTAGTGGTGTCTAACTCCGGGATCTCGACGCCGCCATTTACCGTCAATCTGAGCAGCGCCGCACCCGCGGTACCTCTGGTTGGGGCCACGAATTATATCGTGGCGACACACGCGGACAATAGTCTGGTGGGCCCCGTCTCCCTGTCGTCGCCCGGATATCCGCTTACGCCAGCCAAATCCGGCGAAACCATCGTTGTCTACGCTTTCGGACTGGGACTTCCAACAACACCACTAGCCAACGGGGCGGCAAACCAGTCCGGCGTCCTTCCAGCAGCCCCCAAAATCCTGATCGGGGGTGAGACTGCCCAGGTGATATTTGCCGGACTTATCAGCCCAGGCCTGTACCAGTTGAACGTCGTCGTCCCCGGCGCGCTCATCAGCGGAGACAATTCCTTCACCATTACGTACAACGGTTCGTCATCGCCCGCGGGCGACGTGGTCTCAATCCAATAGCAGTGGCCCGTTCTAAAGAGCCGAGCCTCGTGGCGCGACTGAGGTTGCGCCAGAGCCCGGCGCTGACATCTGGCTGTGTAGTTGCCTATGCCGAGACTGGGCCGAAACCGCATTCGAAGAGATAACTCCGGCGAAGTCGCCAAAGAGTACTGATTAACGCGATCATGGCTCACTACTACTCCTCCGGCGCCGTCTGACCGTCGGGCGTGAGAGCGGCCAAGTGGGGTCTGCGGGCAGCATGGCCTGCCGCAGGAACAGTCCTTTGCGGAATGCAGCGCGCGCTCGGCCTCTCCTTGCATACCGCCAATCCATGTTATATAGTGAACCGTATGGTTCAGTATCGCCGCGCCCGTTTAGATGCCTCGTTCACTGCGCTCTCGGACGCAACCCGCCGGGGCATTCTGGAGCGGCTCGGGCGCGCGGACGCTTCGATAACGGACCTCGCCGAGAATTTCCAAATGACCCTCACGGGCATGAAGAAGCACGTCGGCGTCTTGGAGCAGGCAGGGCTCGTCACCACGGAAAAGGTCGGGCGCGTGCGGACCTGCAGGCTGGGTCTACGCCGGTTGGAGGAAGAGGCGGCATGGATCGAGAGATACTGCCAGCTCTGGGCCGCCCGCTTCGACGAGTTGGACAAAATTGTCGAGGAATTGAAACGGAAGGAGAAAACCGATGGACGAAAGAAGAGATAGTGAGCCCAACTCCATGAAGAACCGGACGACGGTAGAACGGAAGTCTGAGCGTGAGCTGGTCGTTACGCGAGTCTTCGACGGCCCGGCGCACATTGTGTTCGAGGCCTGGACCAAGCCCGAGCTGCTCAAGCGGTGGTGGGTGCCGCCGTCGTGCGGAGTGTCCTTCCTTTCCTGCGAGGCCGATGTTCGTACGGGCGGCACGTACCGTTTCGTGTTCAGCCACGCTGCCGCTGAGCAACCTATGGCATTCTTCGGTAAGTACCTCGAAGTGACGCCGAACAGCCGCCTCGTCTGGACTAATGAGGAAAGTGACGAAGGTGCCGTCACGACCGTGACCTTCGAGGAAAAGGGTGGCAAGACACTCGTCGTTATGCACGACCTCTATCCGTCTAAGGAAGCTCTCGACAATGCAATCGCCTCTGGAAGCACGACCGGGGCAGGTGAGCAGTTCAAGCAATTGGACGAGCTTCTTGTCACACTAGGAACTTTCTGATTCTTGTGGAAGGAGACTTCTATATGGCGAAGCTCGTCTTTGGCATGAACCAGTCGTTGGACGGCTACGTCGATCACATGGCATTTGGGCCAAGCCCCACGCTCTTTCGTCACTTCATCGAAGAGGTTGGCGGCCTTGCCGGCAGCATATATGGCCGCCGGATGTACGAGGTGATGCGGTATTGGGACGATGACTGTGCCGAGTGGAGCGCGGACGAACGCAAATTTGCCGCCGCGTGGCGAGGCCAGCCGAAGTGGGTCGTGTCGCGTTCATTGAAATCGGTTGGCCCCAACGCCACGCTCGTCGAGAATGACGTCGAGGGAATGATACGTAGGCTCAAAGCTGAGCTTGATGGAGAGATCGAAGTTGCAGGCCCAGACCTGGCGCGAAGCCTGACGGACCTCGGCCTTATTGATGAGTACCGCATCTACTTGCACCCGGTCGTGCTTGGTTCCGGCAAGCCGTTTTTCGCCGGCCCTCGGCCGCGCCTGCGCCTTAAAGCCAGCGATCGGATGGATGAGGACGTGATTCGGTTGACGTACATTCCTGTTTGAAGGATCATTGCTTCAGTGGCCAAACCACGTGGCAGAGGGCTCAATCGCTCAATCTGTGCGCTCGTTGAGCCCCCGGCCGCTTAGGATCATTGGCACACACTTCTCCGCCCGCGCTGCCCGTGTTTTCGCCTGCTTCGCGCCCGAGACATGAAAGATGTACGACTTCCTCCGTCCCGGCGTTAGGGCTTCGAACGCCGACTTCAGCTCTGGAGCCGCATTCAGCTTCACTTGCAACTCCTCGGGAGCCAAATACTCCGAAGCCTTCTTGAGGGGAACCTTCTTTCCTGACTCCTCGACGTCGATGGCTTCGTAGATATAACTCCTCAGGGTCGCCCGGAGTGCCGAAATTTCTTTGGAGGAGGTGAATTTGATCCAGCGGCCCGCCTGCGCCTCACCGATCTTTTGGAGAATGTGCTTCGGGTCCTTGAGCAAGGCGCCTTTGAAGAACGAGAGCGCGCACGCATCCTTCAGTGAAATGATGATCGCCACGTTCTTATTCTGGTAAGTGAAGCAGGGCTTGCCCCATTTCAACTCCTCGACCAAGTCGCAGTCGAGTACAATCTTCCTCAGGTTGTCTGTTTCGTTCTGCCACTTCTTCGCGTAAGGCACTTTCATCGTCCCACCCTGTGTGCCACATTTCCGTCCGGTTTCACAGACAGTATGCCACCGTGCAGGAGAAAAGCGCAGGAGCCAGGTGGTGCATCCGACGTGTTTCCGGTTGGCCGGCGAACCGGACGTCCGCCCGCTTCCGAAAACTCATATGGCGCCCCTTGCGAAAAGGCGAGAGCGCGTTGTCGGGTTATCTTCCTCTTATCGCCCGTGCCGATTCTTCTCTTGGGAAAGTGAAGAGCTCGACGATCGTCCTCACGCGCTCCTTCCGGCGGCTCGGCGGAAATCGCTTAGTCCTTGACAGCTCAGCGATGCCATGGAGGCTCGCCCAAAACAGTTCCGCTAGAATCTCTGCCTTTGCGCTCGCTCCCTCAAACAACGCCAGAAGTTGAGAAAATGCGAAGCGCAGCTCCGGAGGAGTAGCGGAGTGACCGAACGGTACGCTGAGGCTGAGCGAAAACATCACTTCATACAGTGCGGGTGAAGACGCGGCGAACTTCAGATAGGCGGCCGCTACCGATTCGACCGGATTCCCACGCGCCGCTCGTTTCCGTGCTTTCTCCAAAGCCCAGCCAATCTCTTGGAAACCGTCGATGGCAATGGCGGCCAGAATTCCCTCTCGGCTGCCAAAATGAGCGTACAAGACGGGTTGGCTGTAGGAGATTTCATCGGATAGCCGCCGAACAGTTACGCTGGACCACCCTTCACGTTCCGCGATGCGTCGTGCGGCGCTGATGATTTGTGCCCTGCGGGCCTGCCTGTCACGCAGCTTTCGTTCCGCTATTCGGTTCACTGCCTGCTTCATTATCATTGTTATAAATTATAGCACCGCTAGAATATCGGTAGAGAAGGCGAAACTTTTCCTGCTTGCCTCTCATCCATCCATAGTAGCGTTGCTAGATTAAGTAGCGCAGGAAGGAAAATACAATGCATTCTGCTATACCGTTTTCACTCGCCGTTTTCGTCTCTGTTGGGATCCTTGTGATCGGTTGTTTCTACCTCACATCGCCTCAGCGAATTCTAGGAGGGTTTGGTCTCAAGCCGCCGGCACCCGACCGCGACACTCGTGCGTGGCTGCGTCTGAAAGGAATCCGGGATGTCGCATCGGGTTTGGCCGTGTTAACACTGATGCTGACAACCGACAGCCGGACGGTAGGCATAATTCTTCTGGCCTTCGCCATCATCCCTTTTGGCGACATGTCCAATATTTTGGTGTCTGGCGGGCGAAAGTTCACAGCGTTCTCCATTCACGGCGTGACCTGCGCGGTGATGCTCTTTGCCGGCCTCCTGTTGATACATGCGATTTGAGCGGCAACGGATAGAAAGGTGGAGGGACAATGAACCATTGGATGCGGGCGGTATCTCTCGTTGGCATTCTAAGCACGGCAGTAGTCTGGGGCACGGACATGTTCTTTCTAACGGTCGGCCGTCCCGCTCTCAAATTGGCGAAAATCTCTGCCGCAACCGAGGTGATGGGTTTTCTTCACCTTTTCGCCGATGCGCGAATGCCGATCTGGGGCATTTCGGCAATCTTGTCCAACACACTGCTGCTCGTGTTCAGCAGGGCCGGGCAGCGCTGGTTCTATGCCGTATCGGTCGTCATGCTCCTCTCGTTCGTGATCGTTTATAACCGGCTGTCGAAGCCGATCAATCGGCTTCAAGCCGCGGCGGCGAAAACCGGTCGGAGTCTCGACAACGGCCGGGAACTCCAGGCCTTGTCGGATAGATCCTTAGTCATCCGTGTTCCGCTGCTCGTCGTCTCCATGCTGGTCCAGTGCCTCGCGTTAGTCGTGTCGACTTAAATGGGCTGGCGCGCTCTGGTGGCGAATCAGGGGAGCGCGGGAGCGATGGTCTCGACAAGGCGGCTTCCGTCCGTCATGAATATCGAGCTGGCGTGCTGAATCGGTGTAAGAGCTATGGGACCAGCTAGCGATCCGCGGACCGAATGAGGTGACGGTCGACGGTGCTCATCTTCAGCAGACAGTCGCGAACAGTGTTAGTGTAATGTCACCGGCAAGGCAGGCTACTAAGGTCGACGGGGATCTCACCGGGCTGGGTAGGATGAGGCATAAGTGAGGGTGTTGGCTACCATCCTTATTACGTTACTGCTGACAGGAGTTGCACAGGCCCAGACGCTTGCGAATTCTCCTTCTTCCAAGGGCTCAGTCGAAGGCCATGTGCTGGACGCTGACACTGGCGCGCCGGTGCCGAACGTCCCGGTGTCGGTGGAGGGCTCCTCCGAAAGTGTCAAGACCGATACGGCGGGCCGCTTTACTGTGCCGGGTTTGTCTCCAGGCATGCATTCTGTTCGAGTGCTCAGCCAGTTCCTGGGGAGCTTTCTCGCAACGGGTGAAGTCAACGTCGAAAGTGGAAGCCAGCCAGCGGAAATCGATTTCCGCGTCCGGATGGACGGTTCCATCTCCGGCCGGGTCCTCGATGAGAACAAAGAACCGTTGAAAGGCTTGACCGTATTCCTCATTGGAAGAGAGTACGTGGGCGGAGTGTTACGTTACTCTACCGACGGTAGGGCACGCACGAATGATCGCGGGGAATATCACGTGGATCACGTGAGACCGCGACATGCCTACCTGGTTCTCGCGGAAAGCGGAAAACAGAGTACGGGCGCAATATCTGACGGCGATCCCGCGCACCGGAAACCCGTGCTGGTACCGACATATTTTCCGAACTCCACGTCAATTGCCGGTGCCATACCGGTTGCGCTCCTCAGTTCCGCCGAGCATCGCGACGGCGTGGATATTCTGGTATCCAGTTCTCCCTCCTATTGTGTTGAGGCTATGCTTACCGCTGACGGCAGGCCGGCCGCTCTGAGTTTTGATATCCAGAACACGCAGGACTTTAGTAAGTTCAGACCGGCGGGTGTCGGCAGTTCCAGCGATGCAACCTCGGATGCCATGTCCGGCCCGGATGGCAGAATACGCGTGTGCGGCCTACCTTCCGGTGAGTTCCAGTTGGTGGCTTTTCGCCGTCCGGAGCATAGGCGCGAGCCGCTTCCATACCTTGGCATTACATCGGTGACGATCACTGACGATGACGTTCGTGGGATCCGGCTGACGGCTTCGCGGCCGGTGACAATTACGGGCGAGGTGAAGTGGAGCGATAGCAGTAGTGACAATACGCCACCAGGGGAGTTGTACGTGAATATTCTTCGGCTGTCGCTGCCGTCACCACTCGGCCCGTCCAAATCGGTGAAGGTTTCGGTGCCGGGTCAGTTTAGCGTCGCGGGCTTGCCGGAAGGAGACTATAGTCTCCGCGTTGGCGTCCGAGCGGCCAACGCGTACGTAAAGGACGTTCTGTACGGCGGCCTGAGCGTTCTGCACAAACCCCTACAGATCCAAGGCGAAGGTGGCGGAACGCTTTCGGTAGTTGTGGGACGCGATGGAGGCTCGATCCAGGCCAGAACAGCCGACAGTGACGGCAAAATCGTCCCCTTCACATGGGTTGCGATCCTGCCTTCCAGTGCCGGGTCTCAGGCCATACTTGGCGACGCCATGATCTATGGACAGAGTGACCAGAACGGGTCATTCCGTTCTCTTCCCCTCGCGCCCGGTAAGTACAGGGTAATTGCGGCAACCGAAGAGATGAGCAGGACACCTGAGGTCGTCGATAAGATCTGGGAGCGGCGAATCACAACCGAGGAGGTTGAGGTTTCTCCTCGTGCGGTTACTCACGTTGACCTCGAGCCGAAGACGATTGACTGGGCCGCACAATAGGCGGGCATCTGTGCTGACAGCTTTTGACAGTTATTATCAGCCTCGCTCTACTTTTTGATATGACCTCGATCAATGTCTCTTTGCCGGAAGAGCTGAAGGAGTTTGCTGAAGCCCAGACGAAGCGCGGCTACAGCACGCCCAGCGAATACATCGAGCAATACGTGTACTTGGGCGAACCGCCGGTGTGGAGGTGGCGGAGCGGTACTTCGCCGACGTAGAAAAGACCTGCAGGCAGTTGGCAAAGCATCCGCAAAGTGGCGCGCGCTATGACTCCGGGATTGGACAATTAGAAGGCCTGCGCCGATTCCCGGTGAGCGGGGGCTTTGAACAGTATCTTGTCTTCTACCTGCCGCGTGTGGGCGGGAACGAGGTCGTTCGCGTTCTGCATGGAGCCCGAGACACGACCGGATCTTCGCCAATCAAGAAGCATCAATACGGAGAAAACCTTGATCTCCGACCGTTACATACGGACGTTACATCAAACCTCACAACCACTCCGCCGACAACATCTAAATATTATGCATAATGCTTGACAGAACCCGCCGTAATCTCATATAGTCCATTACAATTACCGGACTGATCAGGGCTGCGGGAGCCCAAGATTCGCTTCGAACTTGTTTTAACCCCACGGCTTCGTGGAGTTCAATCGGCTTCGAAAGCTAAGCTTCGCATCAGTTCCGACCACAGGCGGCCGACTCTTGATCCACTGCCTGGGAAGAAGCGCCAACTATGAAATGGGTGATTCATGATCAGACAACTTTTCGTCGTTGGCACCGCAGTCCTAATGCTGGCTGCCCTGGGCGTGGCGCAAGAATCTCGTGGCACCATTAGCGGGACCGTAACCGACCCACAAGGCGCTGTGGTTCCAGGAGCCGCCGTCACCGTTACGAATACAGGAACGAACGTCTCCAATAAAACGCAGACCAACCAGGCGGGCTATTTTGAAGTCACTTTGTTGAATCCCGGCAGCTACTCTGTCACGATCGAGGCCTCCGGATTCAAGACGCTCGTGCGTAGCGGTCTGGACCTGCAAACCGGCGGCCGGCTGGATCTCCCCATGCACGTGGAAGTGGGCCAGGCAGTCCAGTCGGTGGAAGTTACGGGGCAGGCGCCGTTGCTCGATGTCACCACCGCCGGCTCTGGCCGTGTGCTGGATAACCGCGATGTCACCCAGTTGCCGTACACGGCGATGAATCCGTTTGCCTTGCAGGCAATTGCGCCAGGGATGCAGTTTACCGGAACAATCAGCCAGCAGCGCGTCTTCGATAACGCCGGGACGGCCAGTTATAACACGGATGGCGGGGTCGGGACAGGCAACGAGTTTCTACTCGACGGTTCGCCAGTGACTGGCACTAATGGCGGACGTGCCGGCTTTGTTCCCTCTGCCGAAGCCGTTGGCGAGATTCGTATTGAGCCGGCGCCGTTTGATGCTTCAATGGGCCATACTTCGGGCGCGTTCATCACGGCAACCACGAAAAGCGGTACAAACACCTATCATGGCTCCGTCTTTGATCAGATGCAGCAGAACCGCTGGAATGCAACTCCGCACTTTACCCGCTTGGCGTACAATGCCGGCATCGCCAGCGGCAGCATCAAATCAGGCACGCCGAAACAGGCTTCCGGCCGCCTAAACCAGCCGGGCTTCAGCTTGGGCGGCCCTGTGCGCATTCCCAAGTTGTATAACGGCAAAGACAAATTTTTCTTCTTTTTCCAATACGACAACATCACGCAAGTTCAGCCCAACCCGAATTCGGTGCTCTACACGGTTCCGACGCCGGCGGAAAAATCGGGCGATTTTTCGGCTCTACTTGGCGTGAATCCAGTCGCGTATACCATCTATGATCCGCGCAGCGCCGCCGTAGTGAATGGCCACGTCACTCGCACTCCATTCCCCGGGAACAAGGGCATTCCCATTTTGAACCCGGCCTACAAATTCTATTCCCCGATCTATCCGGATCCGAACAACGTGGCAGGATTCGTCCAGCCGGATGGCACAAACAACTATTACGACTCGTCCCAGCTTGCGCAGGATCGCTTCAATTCCATCGTGAACCGCTACGACTACAACCTGAATGAGCGCTATCGGCTTACCGGCAAATGGTATTGGAACCACCGCCATCAGGATAATTACGACTGGGGTCACACTACACCGCTGGCAGGCATCATGTCTAACGGCTTAGTGCGCAAGAACAAGGGAGGCAGCGGCGACTTATTAGTTACTCTAAACTCAAACAATATATTAGACATTGGCTTCAGCATAACGCGGTATTACGAAGGCTCGGAAAAAACCATACAGACGAAATACTCCGCGGCGGATGCGGGCTTGCCGTCGTATATTGACGCTAAGGCAGGCGGCTACGACGACCTACCCGCGTTCAATATCACAGGCGTTGCCGCTCCCGCGAGCGCCGGCTTCACGCAGTATCCGAGTATCAGTCAGATCGGGACGACAGGCCAGGTAGACATCAAAATGACGAGTGTGCTGAAGTCCCATACCTTGAAATACGGGTGGGACGACAGGCGCTACTGGTATGCTTCAGCCGGGCTGGGTTATCCCACGGGAAATTACACTTACAACAACACTTTCATGAAGCAGGCCGATAACACCACCACCGCGTCGAACACGGGGTTAGGGTGGGCCGCGTTTATGATGGGGCTTCCTGCAACCATCAGCCTGGATACGAACGATACCGGATACTACTCCACGCGATATCACAGTCTGTATATCCAGGACGACTATCGTGTTTCGAGCCGCCTACACTTTGGTTTCGGGCTGCGGTTCGAGCGCGAAGGCGGTATCAGTGAGCGGTTCAATCGCGGCCTGTCCGGTGATTTCGATTTCGGCTTCACTCCACCTTACGCGCAGGCGGTGGAAGCGGCTTATGCCGCCAAACCGCTGCCTCAGCTTCCCGCCAGTCAGTTCAAGGTGGCCGGCGGAGCGTACTACCTGGGGACGAAGTACGACAACTGGACGGCCGGCACCAATCGCTTTCTGCCGAATGTCAGTGCGGTTTACCAGATCGATCAGAGCACCGTTCTGCGGGCCGGTTATGGCTGGTCCGCCGACACCTTCAACGGCTTAAACAGCCGTCCCGGCCAGAATGGATATAGCCAGGCAACGACAACTCCCGTTTCCACGGACAACGGATTGACGTTCTGCTGCAGTGTAAATGCGGCTAGCGGCCTCTCCGCTTCGGCGAATCCGATGACCGATCCGTTTCCGGTGCGCTCCGATGGAACGCGCTTCACCTTGCCATATGGGAACTCACTCGGTTCAAACATTCTCGACGGCCAGGGTTACACCTTTTACCCGCATAACTACACGCCGGCGATTCAGCAGCGATGGCGGATTGGAATTCAACGTCAGATCACAGCCAATCAGGTAGTCGAGGTCTCCTACAACGGCGCTTATGCCTCCGTGCCGGCGACGGAAACGTTGAGTCCGCTGCCTGCTCAGTATTGGGCCACAGGGAACACCTACGATGCCGGAGAACAGGCTGCGATGACCGCCAATGTTGCCAACCCGTTCAACGTTGCCAATCTCTCCAGCCTCGCCCAATCGGATCCGACTCTCTACAACTACCTCAACACGATCTCACTGTTTAAAGCTTCCACAGTCCAGGTACAGCAGTTGCTACGCGCGAATCCGAACTCGGCCGGAGCGCTCAAAGAGGCCAATGCCGTCAGGGCAAAGAACACCTATAACGATATCGAGGCGTTGTATCAGCGGCGCTTTTCGCATGGTTTCCAAAGTTCGGTGATGTATACCTGGGCGCGGGGCCGCCAGCAGTGGCAGCCGAATGAGTTTGACCCCAGCCTGGCATGGCAGGTCAATCCCGACGTGCGGCCGAACCGGTTCGTGTGGACGGCGGTCTGGGAATTGCCTTTCGGGAAAGGCCGTGCGCTTTTGAATCACGGATTCCTTCAACATCTGGTGGGCGGCTGGCAGATCAGTTGGATCTATCAATATCAGAGTGGCGCGCCCATCAGTTGGAGCAATCTGTTCTACTATGGTTCCCTCGATCAGGTGGTGAGCGCGCTGAATCATTCCGACGTCCACTCGAAGGACATCCACGCCTGGTTTGATCCAGCGGCTGTCTACAGCAACGTTTTGAACAAGAGCGATGCCGCTACCGGGCCGATTCCTTCGGGCTTTGTTGGTTTTGAAGGCCGCTCCGCGTTTCAACCCGGCAGCTACCAGATCCGCCAGTTCCCACAATATGTCGATAGCCTGAGAGCGGACGGCATTCACAACTGGGATACAAAGCTGTCGCGCCGCTTTGTGATCCATGAACGGCTCAATTTGAATCTGGGGCTCGACATGCTGAACACCACCAATCACACCAACTTTGCCGCACCGACGGTGACGATCACCAGCACCAATTTCGGTCGGGTCACTTCGCAAAGCGGTTCCTCGCGGCTGATTCAGTTGAACATGCGTATTGACTTTTAAAGGAAGACCACCAGGACAATGACCATGCTGCGACGTCGCGAATTTCTCTCGGGCATAGCCGCCGCCTCTTTGCTTCGAGGCCAATCGGGAGGGCGAAAGCCGAATATTCTGTTCATCCTTGCCGACGATCTCGGTTATGGCGACATTGGCTGCTACGGCCAGAAAAAGATCGTCACGCCAAATATCGACCGCCTGGCAACGCAGGGCGTGCGCTTCACTGACTGCTATGCCGGCAGTACGATTTGCGCGCCCTCCCGCTGCTCGCTGATGACGGGCATGCATTCCGGCCACGGCCGGATTCGCGGCAATGAACATTCTCCTCTGCTCGCATCCGATCTGACCGTGGCTCAAGTGCTGCAGCGCGCGAACTATCACACGGGCATTATCGGGAAATGGGGCATCGGCGATATCGGCACCGAGGGCATGCCGAATCTCAAAGGATTCGATGAATCCTACGGGTATATCGACCAGACTTACGCCCACACCTACTATCCGCAGATCATGTGGAACAACACGACCGAGCAGGTCATCGGTCCGAACCTGGGTCAGCATCACACCTGGAGTCCCGATTTGCTCACCGAACATGCGATCAGCTTCATTGATCGCAATCGCTCGACGCCATTCTTTCTTTATCTGGCGCACACACTTCCGCACGCGAATAATCAGTTAGGCTCGGATACGGGCAATGGTATGGAAGTGCCGAACGATAAGCCGTACACGGATCGGCCCTGGCCCCAGGTGGAAAAGAACTTCGCCGCTATGGTCACCTACCTGGACACGCACGTGGGCAAGGTGCTCGCACAGTTGCAGAAGAACGGTTTGGAAGAGAACACGCTGGTCTTCTTTGCGAGCGACAACGGCCCCCATTCAGAAGGCGGCCACGACCCGAAATTCTTCTCGAGCGCCGGGCCGTTCCGCGGGATCAAACGCGATCTCTATGAGGGAGGCATCCGGGTTCCCATGATTGCCCGATGGCCGGGCAAAGTACCAGTCGGCGTCACCAGCGATTTTCCTTGGGCCTTCTGGGATTTCTTACCGACCGCGGCCGAGTTGGCCGGTGTTTCGCCGCCCGCTGGTGTGGACGGCATGTCAGTTCTGCCTACGCTCCTGGGGCATTCCCAGAAACCGCACGATTACCTTTACTGGGAGTCCTATGAAAAAGGCTTCCAGCAAGCGGTTCGCTTAGGGAATTGGAAAGGCGTCCGAACTCAGGCTGGCGCATCGCCGGAGCTATACGATCTCAAGCATGACATCTCGGAGAAGACCAACGTCGCGGCCGCTCATCCGGATGTAGTCGCGCAAATGGAAAAAATCATGACTGCGGCTCACGTGGATTCGCCCACTTATTCCACTCGCGGCAGAAGTGACAGGGGTCGCAAACGGGCGCAATAGGTGTCGGGCACGCTTGTATCTCGCGCTGGCCGTGTCGTTCCGCCGGAGTGCAAGGCGTTCGTTCGCGCACGCGCATTCCGCGTTGCGGCATTGTTCCGCTTACGTTGAGCCGCCTGCACGTGATACGCTGGCTATTTATGCAGATTTCGGATGCGTACCTTTGCCTCGGTGAAGATGCGTTCGGGCAACTGATTCGGAGCATTTCCATCGGCAAGCTGAGAACTTTTCAGATTTATGAAGGCTTCAAGGTTCGCGCTCACCTCCACAAGTTGAACACAGAAATTCTGCGCAAGGCTGCGCCGCGCTTTTGGGCGCGCCTCTCCGAACACGACGAGGAATTTGCCAAAGACCTCGCACAGGCTGTGCTCGTCTCTCATCTCGACATGATTACGGCCGTGCTCAACTTCCTCGGCATCCCGCACGAAAATGGCTTTTTCGCCAAGGACATGGATGCCAAACCGTATTTCACCGACGGTTGGGAAGAGCGAGTCTGCGAAAAATTCCGAGGTGTTTATCCGGAGCCGATTCTTATTTTTTATATCAACCACCTGAGGTGGGAACTGCTGGAAGCGGCCGAGCCCTTCCGTCCCGCCTCACCCAGCGCGGCGTGAGTTCATGCAATTGCGCGGCGCTGGGAGAAGCGAAGGGCCTGACATGAATCATTCCGATTTCCACTATTCCCATCTCCTACCAAAGAAACCGGGCATTCTCCCGCTGGAAGAGACGATGACGAAGAAGTGCCGCCGCTGCGGCGCCGATTTCGTTACGCGCTCCCGCATCCGGAAACGTTGCGACGAATGCCAGGTGATCGTTTCCGCCCAAAAGCAGAAAAAAGCCAACGAGCGTCTCAAAGCCCGTCGCGCGGCCCGTCGCATGTGCGCACTGAACGCCGGCTGATCGCTTTTGGCAAGAAGCGCCGCACCAAAAAGAAAGATCGCGTAGCCGCGCCGAAGTAACCGTTCGCTGGCATACACTGTGGGAATGATCTGGTCACGCACTCTTCCCCTGCTGCTGGCGGGCTTTGCCTGCTTCCCCGCCGCCGCCCTCGACCGCGCCGGCACTACGTTCAAGGTCTTTCAGTTTCCGCCGAATCAGATTCCCCGGATCGACGGCAACCCCGATGATTGGAACATCGTTCCCGATAGCTACACCATCGGTACCGATCAGCTTCGCGACGATACTCATCCCGACCGCAAACCCGACCCGAAAGACATCGACGTCCACGTCAAAGTCGGCTGGGTCAAAGGTCTTAACCGCCTCTATTTCCTTTATGAAGCCTACGACAACTACTGGGATTTCTCCAAGCCCGGCCTTCACAACGACATTTTGGAGCTCGTGGTCGATGGCGATCTCTCCGGCGGTCCGCTCATTGAGCGCTTCCGCCTCAACCCCGATCAGATCAGCGAACGCGATGCGCATTTTTCCATGCACGGCGTGCAGGCGCAGAATTATCACATCATGACGCCGCCGATGGGCAAGGATTGGGCTCTCGCCTGGGGATGCAATTCCTACGTCAAACGCCTTCCCTATGCCAACGCCGCTTACAACTACAGCTTCAAACCGGGCGAATCGGGCAAGCTCATCCTGGAATTCTATATCACACCGTTCGATTACGCCGGCTGCGAAGGCCCACAGCGCGCCGTCGAATCCGTCCTCACCGAAAACAAGCTGATCGGCATGGCGTGGGCGGTGCTCGACTACGACAACGCCAATAGCGAACAGCATTCCTTCTGGAATCTCTCGCACCAGCACACCATGTTCGGCAAATCCGACGAATTGGTGGCGTTCCAACTCATGCCGCTAGAGCCGCAGTTCCGCCAGGGCATCCACGCCGACTGGTCTTTCAAGGTTATCGACATGAACCGGCGCCTCGTGGCATTCCAGGATGAGACCCAGGGCCAGGCAACCTCATGGAAATGGGATTTTGGTGATGGAACTTCATCCTCGGACCAAAACCCGATCCACGCCTACCAGAAGCCGGGCGACTATACGGTGGTGCTGGAAGTGAACGGACCGGCAGGCCCCTCACGCATGGAGAAAATTTGGGATGTCTCGGTGAAGTAGCGCCACGTGTCAGTGCATCCCTTGGGGCGGTATTGAAGGAAAAACTTTGGAACAGGGCGGCGTGTCAGAGTGCCCCATGCTGGTGCCGGCCGCCCTCCGCAGTCGCCACGCGCACGCCATTGTTGGCCAGCGTCGCGGCCGCCTCCCGGACCAGCGCCCGGAAGTCAGCGTGCTCTTCCACCGTCTCCGCATGTTGTTGAGCCCAAACCAAAAGCTTAGCTAACTGGTAAAACAGCACGGCGGTGGCGCGTTCCGATCCGCCCTCCAGACCCGGCGCTGCACCCACTGCATTCAATTCCCGGGTAGCCTCAAACTCCGTCGCGTCTGACATGGGGACCTCACCTTCGCTCTAGCGCTAAGCAAGCCACGTGCCACGCGCCCAGTGGGTGCCGGACCTATTCGAACAACCCGGTCGCACCCTCCAAAGTCAGCCGGGTTGCGCCCTGAAACGGTACCGTCAGTTTCCGGCTGGCCTGATCGTATTGATAGTCCGCGCCCCGCCGAAGACGGGAGCCATTCCGCACCACGCCCTTGACGTTCCGGCAGTAAATCTCCAGGTCGCCGCGCGTTCCCAGATCGCCGAAGTTCACCGAGATTCCCGCGCGGCTCACACTCGCCGCAATCGGTTCTATGCGCTGGCCCGTGAAGTAATCAAACCGGCTCCGCACTTTGCTCGAAGGGAACATCTCGACGTGCAGTTTCGGCGTCCAGTTCGGAGTCCAATTGTTATTGGCCTTCAGGATATCGCCCCTTGGAACAATCGCACCCGCGCGCACGAACAGCGGAATTCTGTCGAGCGGCGCCTCCACCGTGACCCGACCAGCTCTGTGTATGCTCGACTTGTTGTTGTAGTCGAGCCACTCGCCCGCGGGAAGATAGACTTCGCGCTGCGTTGCGCCCGCCGTCACCACCGGCGCCACCAGAATCTCACCGCCGTAGAGATATTCGTCCCAAACGCCATTCAGAGTCTCATCGTTCGGGAATGCGAACACCAGCGACCGCACTAACGGCATGCCGTTCTCCGCCGCTTGATGCAGATAGGACCGCGTGTACGGAATCAGGTCATGATGTGTCACCGCCGCGTTGCGCGCGATGTCGATCAGCTTGTCGTCAAAATCGTCCCAGATCGTTCGCTTCGGCCCATTCAGCACTTCCATGATCGGCGTGTAGGTACTGAATTCGAGCCAGCGCGCAAACAATTCCTCGTTCGGCCGCCCCAGATAGCCGCCGGTATCGGAGCCCCACACGGGAAAATCGATGGCGCCAGCGCGCTGCGCCGTCTTCACCGAAATCGCCAGTCCGGCGAACGTGGGCCGCGTGTCGCCGTTCCAGATGCCCGTGTACTTGCGCCCCGTATCGTTCACGTTGCGCGTGAGCATGATGAAATCTTTGCCGTAAGCCGCCGAGAGCGATTCCGCCGCCAGCTTCGGAAAGAGAATGGCGTTCAGATTCTGCACCGCGTCCGGCATTTCGCCCTGTTCGCCGCGATCGATCTTGTAACCGCGCACGCCCAGCTTCACGTATTTGCCCAATTCGCTTTTGAACCACTGGTACGCACCCGCATTGCGCACATCGATGGCTGGTCCATCAGCGGCCGGGCCAGGGAAGAGGTATCCTTTGGCCGATCCTTCCTGATAAAGCTGATTCCAATTGCGATTGGCGATCCAGATCAGCAGGTACATGCCGCGCGCTTTGAGTTCGCGTACCATGCCGGCCGGGTCAGGGAAGCTCTTATCGAAATCCATGTTGCCCCAGCCCATGGTTCCGGTGCCGGAGGGCCGGTCGAGCCACATCACCGAGGCCGGAATGTGGAGCTTCTGCAGCCGATCTGCGTCATCGATCACCTTGCCCTGTGCGTTTTGGACCGCGCGTAAATCGTCGTGATGATCGTCGCGCCACCAATAAGACCCGAGCGCCCAATCCGGCGGCGTGAACGCGGGTCCGGCCAGCGCGTTGTAGCGCTTCAGAATATCTGCATAACCGGGACCGTAGAGGATGTCGTATTGCAGCCGCGAGTCATGAAAGGAGAATCCGGTCTGGCCGTCTTTGGCGATCTGGTAATGTCCCTGTCCGGTGGTCTCGACGTAGATACCATACTTGCGCGAGGTGAAGTAAAACGGCGCGCGGGCATTCGAATACAGCACATTCATGGCATTGTCGCGCGCGCGGATGCCAAGAAAGTCCTTGTCGGTGCCGCGATTATCCATGTTCTCGCCGTTGTACTCCCAGATGCCGTAGTTGTGCTCGCCCTGATCGGTAAACATTTCCGTGACCACACCGGCGTCGCCGCCGGTATAAGTCACGAGCACTCGCAAAACCTGAGGCTGGACGAATGTAAACGTCACGGAAGCACGATTCGCAGTGCCCGCCAGAGCCACATTCATTGAGAGGGATTTCGCCGAATGTTCGAAACCGCTGGCGCTGGTGGCCGCGAAGTGTTGATCGGTGAGCGCCAGCGACCGGTGCGCCAGCAGTACCGTCCCCGTAGAGCCCTCGATCAGGCGATAGGAATAAGGATTCGGAGTCACCTCCAGCCGCAAGACGGGCGACCGCAGAGTCTGTGTGCCAGACCCTTGACCCCACGCGCCAAAGGGCGCCGAAAGCGAGACAAATAGAACCGCAGAAAGGATTCGAGTGAACATGGAAATCAACAGTCCATTCTACAAGGCGCTGGAACAGATCCCGCACTATCAAAGCGACAGACCGAGCACGCCTATGTCAGCCCTTGAGCTTCCCGTTGCCGGACTTCTGCTAAACTGATTCAGGGAAAGGCCATTCCCAGCCCTGTTGGGTTACGAATTCCGCATTCGGCCCAAGGGATTTTTCACGTGCGCCCGTAGCTCAGCTGGATAGAGCGTTTGCCTCCGGAGCAAAAGGTCGGCCGTTCGAATCGGCCCGGGCGTACCATCTCAATCCGCTAAACCTCATCCGGTAATCCAGAGCTCGATATGCAGCCGGACGTGAAGTATGCGTTCTCCCGCCAATGTTCCGCCCAAACGGACGCCGACGGTCGCTAAATAACCGGAAATTCGCCGAAACACGAATGACGCGAGTTTTGGCACCGGTACCGTAGCGCGAACACGATTTTGGCGAAACTCAGGCTGCACGACGGTTCCGAAGCCTTTCCTTTTGCGCGAGATTGCTCCCAGAGGCCCCGGCCTTCCCGATGCTTAATTATCACTAAACGTAAGATAAAGAAACTTATGCTTGACAATTTTCAGTCCTAATGAAAGACTCTCTGATAAACGATTTCCGCACGCCCGCAATCCGAGCTGGGTCCGTGCGGAAAAATAGCGTTACCATCAGGACTCCGTTATGTCCAACATGCGTTGGCTCGATCTCTTCGTCGTCTGCGGCTACATCCTGGGCCTGACCATCCTCGGGTTGCGCTTCTCTAAGCGCCAGACGTCCACCGAAACCTATTTCGTCGCCAAACGGGCCATTCCCTCCTGGGCGATGGGTATGTCCATCCTGGCCACGCTCATCACCAGCGTCACCTTCATCGCCTATCCCGGGTCTTCTTATGCCAAGGATTGGTCGCTTCTCGTGCCCGGCTTCCTGGTGGTCGGTGTCCTGATTCTGGTTGGCGCGATTGTCATTCCCTTCTACCGCCACGCTGTGGGAATGAGCTGCTATGAATATTTCGGTCGCCGCTTCGGCCGCCCCACGCGAGTCTATGCCTCCATCGCCTTCGCCCTCGGCCACTTCTCCAAGATGGGCTTCGTCTTCTACCTGCTCGGTCTCACCATCAGCAGTATGACCGGCTGGAACATGGACCACGTCATCATCATCGGCGGCATTCTGACCATCCTCTACACCTACCTCGGCGGACTCGAAGCCGTAATCTGGACTGATGTCGTCCAGGGCGTTCTTCTCTGGGTTGGCGTCTTTGTGTGTCTCGGATATCTGCTGTTCACGCCGCCCGGCGGCCCTTCGGCGGTCCTCCATCTGGCTGCGGCTAACCACAAATTCAGTCTTGGTAGTCTCAGTTTTGATCTTTCCAAGCCAACCATTCCCGTCCTGATCATTTACGGCTTCTTCTGGTACTTGCAGAAATACACCGCCGACCAGCCCATCGTTCAACGCTATCTCGTCGCCAAGTCCGACCGGGCAGCCATCAAAGGCGTCACGCTCGGTGCACTGCTCTGCGTCCCGGTATGGACGCTGTTCATGCTGGTCGGCACTTGCCTCTGGGCTTTTTACCAGCTCACCGGTGACAAGCTGCCAAGCTATATCACCAAGTCCGACCAGATCTTCCCCTACTTCCTCAGCACGCAATTGCCCCCCGGGCTCGCCGGAATTTTCATGGCGGCGCTAATGGGCGCGGCGATGTGCGCGCTCGCAAGCGACCTCAACGCCTTCGCCGTCGTGGGCGTGGAAGACATCTACCGTCTCATCCGTCCCGTCAGCACCGATTCCCAACGTCTGCGCATGGGCCGTTACCTGGTGGCTGCCTGCGGCGTGTTCTGCATTCTCACTGCGCTGGTCCTCGCTCACACCAACGGTTCCGCGCTCTCTTTGTGGTTTACGGTCTCAGCCATTGCCAGCGGTGGCTTGGCGGGCCTGTTCCTGCTCGCCTTCCTGAGCCCGCGCGCCAACACTAGCGGCGTATACGCGGGAATCATCGCCAGCCTCATTTTCACTGCATGGGCTACCGTGACGCTTTCCGGCAAGCGCCTCATCGACATGGGGCGCTTCAATTTCCCCTGGCACGATTACATGATTGGCGCCATCGCTCACGTGATTCTGCTGGTCGTCGGCTATGCCGCCAGCCGCATGCTGGCAAGTGGCGCGGAAGAATCCGGCAAGTGGAGCGAAATGACTCTGGGCGCCTGGCTGCGCAAACGCCGCCACCACGCGGATGTAGCCAATACTTTGTCCAATTGAAAGGAGTTCATGCACACCTCGCGAGTTGCGGCAGTAGTTCTTTGTCTGGGCGGAATTGTCGCGACAGCCCAATCGGTCTTTGGAGGCACTACCGCGCTCTGGCTCTTCGATGAATCGAAGAGCGTCTATCCGAGTACGATCCTGAACGACGCGACCGATCACGGCTACTTCGCCGCGCTGGGCCGCGGCGCTCACTTGGTCGACGGCAAATTCGGCCGCGCTCTGGAGCCCATCGACCCGCCTCCTTTTACGTACACCTTCACCCCTCCGAAGAATGCTGAAGAGACCGCCTCCGCCATTCTCTTCGGCCTCCTGCCAGCTCCCATCGCCAAAGGCCGCACCGTACCGCCCATGAACTGGAAGACCGCCACCTTCGCGGCCCTCTTCACCAGCGGCGAAACCCACCTCCGCAAGCCGGAGTTCGCCAATGCCACTGATTCCCGCCTCAACCTTGGCGCGTTTGATTGGACGATTGAGTTCTGGTATAAATCCGCGCACGCGTCTACGGAAGACGGTGTCATCTTCGAAATCGGCCAAGGCCCGCGCGGCGAAACCAATCACGTGACCCGCCTTTCCCTCAACCGCGATGGCCGCGGCTTTACGCTCTCAAACCAGCCATCCGCCACGCGTCTCGTCATCGCTTCGAATGCTGCTGCGCTCCAGCCCGGCAATGCGCACTGGCACCATTTCGCCTTCGTCTACAGCGCTCGCGACCAACAATTGCGCCACTATGTGGATGGCGTCCTGCAGCCTCTCCCTGCCCGCGCCGCTCTCCAGGCGCTGCCGCATGGCGACGAGGCGTACTTCAGCATCGGCCGCGATGGTCTTTGGACGCATCCGCTCCCCGGCGCTATCGATGAGCTGCGCTTCTCCGATAACCAGGTTTACACCGGCCCGTTCACACCGCCCGGCAGCTTCTCCATTCTCTACGGCAAGGGTCTGCCGCGGATCACGCTCAAAAAAGGTCCGCCGCTGTTGTTCGGAAGCACTGCGGCCCACACCGCCGCCATCCCACTCGGTTCGCGCAAGCACCTGTTTCTGGACGACGCACTTATCGCCGAGCGCCACGACATCACCTTCGTTCCCAACCCTCCCCGCCGCACCGAAAAGGTCTGGGATAACATTCGCGGCCACATGTCGCTCGTGGAAGATGAGCACGGCCTGCTGCGCATCTACTACCAGGGACCGGGCGACGCTCTGGCGGTCATCACCTCGAAAGACGGTGTTCACTGGGAGAAGCCGGACCTTGGCCGCGAGTACAAAGGCGAGCGCAATATCGTGCTCGCCAAGCCCGTCGGCCTGGGCACCGTATTTCTCGATCCCAACGCGCCGCCCGAGAGCCGCTGGAAATATCTAAGCGGTGTCCGGCGCGAGGCGGTTTTCGTATTCAGTTCGCCGGATGGTTGGCAGTTCCATCCTTTCGAAACCGCCGCTCTGCCATTTTCCGCCGGCTCGCAATCAGCTATTTATTATGACGACCAGCGCCAGTTGTACATCGCGTTTCATCGTTCCGATAATGGCGAGACGCCGGCCGGGGAAACGTCCCGGCGATTTGTTAGAAGCGAGACGAAGAGCCTGCTCGGTCCCTGGGATTTTCAGCCCGTCACGCCCAAGCGAGCTCTCGAGATTGCCAAGACTACTCGCACCAAGGCCGACCAGCTCAATCCCTGGTATCTGGACAACGGCCCCTTGGCGCCTTCCGGTTTCGATTCCGAATTCCCGGTTGCGATTGGCCATCGCGACAACCTCGACCCGCCCGGCACCGATGTGTACGTGACTGACGCCGTCAAGTATCCTTGGGCTCCCGACGCCTACCTGGCCTTTCCGAGCGTCTATTTTCACTACGAGGGTGACGGTCCGGCGGCGCGCCAGACACTCGGCACCCGCGAGCGCAAGCGCGGCTCCGGTGTCGTCGAAGTGCAGCTTTCCGTTAGCCGCGACGGCATCACCTGGAACCGCTATCCGCGCCCCGTTTACGCTGGTATCGATAGCGGCGGCGCCAATGCCGTGCATGAAGCCTTCATGGTCGCCGGCATCGTGCGCCGCGGTAACGAAATCTGGCAATACCTCACTGGCCATCCGGGCAACGGCATCGGTTATCATTCAGCATGGGTGAAGGGATCGCCGTCCCCGCTCTACCGTCTGGTGCAGCGGCTCGATGGCTTCGTGGCGCTCGAAGCGCCTTATTCCGGTGGAACATTTACCACCAAACCTCTGACTTTCGAGGGCGCGCGTCTGCGCCTCAACATCAATACCGAAGCCACCGGCTACGCGCAGGTGGGCATCGAGACGGCCGACGGCAAGCCCATCCCCGGCTATTCCCTGGATGACTCGGTCTACATCAATGGCGATTTCATCGATACGCCCGTCGAGTGGCTGCATCACGGCAGTGATGTCAGTTCACTCGAGGGCCGCCCGGTGCGTCTCGTCTTTCGCATGCGCGGCGCGCGTCTGTTCGCCATGCAATTTACAAAGGAGTAGGCAGCACCATGTCCAATTGGAAAAATACGCCGAATTGGAATAACAGATGGAAACGCGCATACCTGCCTGTATGCGCCGCCGCGTTGAGCATCTTCGCGCTGGGCTACCTGCGCGCCGCCAAAGAAGAAGGGTCGTCCTACGTCAACTCCATCGGTATCCGCATGGTCCGCATCCCCGCCGGCAAGTTCCGGATGGGCAACGATCTCCCTACCGATCCCAAAACACTTGGCCAGGACAATCTCTTCCCGCACGGCGACTACGATGAAACGCCCGTGCACGAAGTCACTATCTCACACGACTTCTACATGTCCGAGACCGAAGTGACCACGCTGCAGTTCCAGGAATTCCGCATGGATTACCAGGATGCCGGCCGCTATCCTCCCTACGTCAGCGGCGTCAGTTGGGACGAAGCCACCGCTTTCTGCGATTGGCTTAGCAAGAAGGAAAAGCGCCCGTATCGCCTGCCCACCGAAGCCGAATGGGAATACGCCGCCCGCGCCGGCACCCAGACTCTGTTCTCATCAGGCAATCTTCCGCCGCGCACTGGCGAGGCCAATGCCTGGGGCCTGAAGAACATGCACACCGACGCCATGGAGTGGGTGCGTGATTGGTACGGCCCCTATCCCGATAGCCCGCAGACTGACCCCGTCGGCCCTATCTCCGGCTTCGCGCGCGTCGTGCGCGGCGGCGGAATCCTCGGACCCTCCGCGAAATATCCGGGCGCGTGGGTCGCCTATTATCGCCGCTCCGCGAATCGCGCCAGCGTGGCGCCTGAGTATCACGGCGTCACGCCCATCGGCTTCCGCATCGTACAGGCCGCGGTTCCTTCCACGCGGCCACTGCCCGTCGAGCAGCCGCTCTCCGAGCAGTTCGTCAAGCAAACCGCGGTTCCTGTCAAAGAGGGTCCTGACGCTCACAAGCCCTGGTTCCGCCAGCGTCCGCTGCTGCCCATTCCGCCCGAGGACGTCGCCAAGGAAGCCATCGTCGCCGCCGGTTTCGACCCGGCTATCAACGGCCATAACCATTCTTCCGGTGTTGCTGTCTGCCCCAATGGTGACGTGCTCTGGATCGCGTTTTCCGCTTCCTCCACTTCTACCGAGTATCTTCCCAACACCGTCTTCACCATCAGTCGTCTCCGTTTCGGCAGCGACGAATGGGACCCGCCCGGCCTCTTCTATGACTTTGCCGACGCCAACGACCAGTCCGCGCTCCTGTGGAATGACAACGGGACCGTCCGTTTCTTCGGCGGCGGCGTCGGTCTCACCGGCGTGCCCTTCCGCATGCAATCCACCCGCGACAACGGCGCAACGTGGAGCCCCGTGCAGTTCCCGCTGCTCAAAGGTTTGGTCGGCGGCTACTCACCGCAACCCATCACCAATGCCTTCCGCGCACCCGATGGCGCAATGTACGTTGCCACCGACGCCGTGGGCGGTGAATCGCTGCTCTGGGTGAGCAAAGACAACGGCGACACCTGGTCCGATACCGGCGGACGCACCGCGGGCCGCCACACCACGTTCGTCCGCCTGAAGGACGGCAGCATCCTCGGCATGGGCGGCAAGAATACCAACATCGATGGCTACATGCCCAAAGCCATCTCACGGGATGGCGGCAAAACGTGGACTGTCAGCAAGACGCCTTTCCCCGCGCTCGGCAGCAATCAGCGACCCACCATGATTCGCCTCGCGAGCGGCCGGCTGTTCTTCGCGGCCGATCTGCAAAGCCGCGACGGCAAGCAGCCCAAAGGCATCACCGAGCACGGCGCTTTTGTAGCGCTCTCGAGCGACGAAGGCCAGACCTGGAAGATGAAGAAGATCCCCGGCGCTTTACCTCACGAAGCACACGTGCTTCCCAAGCGCGCCGGCTGGGCCAGGGACTATCACGGCTATGCCACGCTCGGCTACACCGTGGCCGCGCAAGGCCCCGATGGCGTGATCCACCTGGTCACCAGCATGAACCACCCCTCGCAGGAATTCGCCATGAACGAGGCATGGATTCTCTCCGATTCCGACCAGCCCACGCCCGACACGCCCGCCGCCGGCAAAACTATCCGCGGTGAGCAGCGCTATCCCAATGGCAAAGTCGAAGCTACCTGGACCGGCAAGGTAGAAGGCAACGTCGGCTATCGCCTCAACGGTGTCGAAACCTGGCTCTACCCAGATGGCGCGCATGAGTATCAAGTCACCTGGGAAGACGGCCGCAAAAAGGGCCCCGAGACCTACTGGAACCAGGACGGCACCAAACGCTGGGAATGGGACCACGACGGCGCCCGCGGAGGCACCTGGACCCAATACTGGCCTAACGGTGAAAAGAAACACGAATCGCACTGGAAAGATAATGAGTGCGTCGGCACGGCAACATCGTGGTCGCTCTCAGGCCAGGTAATCGGCCAATTTGAATTTCACGATGGCGGAGTGGCGCCGTAGCGGAAGATCCGGACGGAACGGCTGACGGCAGATCCGCGCGAAGGGCGTTATACGCCCGAGTGAGTGGGTGCGACCTTCATTGACCCGACGTGGCATTGGTCCGCCATCGTTGACTTCTGCAAAGCCTAGAGACGGGCCAGGAAGAGAAGAGTTCGCAGTTTGCTCTACAATGAATTGTAGGAAGCTGCATGGCTAAGACGGTACACGTCATCCCGAGGGATGGGCAATGGGCGGTGAAGCGTGAGGGTAGGAAGAGCGATCGTTTGTCGTGCGTCTTCTCAACGCAGCGCGAAGCTGTCGAGAGCGCCAAGGCAATCATGAGAGGCGAAGGCGGGGGGCAACTCGTGGTGCACGGTCGCGATGGCCAGATCAGAGAGCGTGACACCTACGGAATGCCGCCTATTCAAGACCCGCCCGGTAAGAGGTCGGCGAAAATTGAAAAGGCTGTCGGCAAAATCACGCGCCACCGCCTTTTAGGCGCGGAGCCGCTACCGGCCCGACGTGATTAATCCCAGCGACCAGGTTTTCGTCAACTGCCCCTTTGACACGGCGTATAAGCCGATGTTCGACGCGATCGTTTTTGCAATCACCGATCTGGGCTTCGTGGCACGCTCTGCGCGTGAGGGAGACGACGGCGGAGAGTTCCGGCTTGCGAAGATTGGACGCGTCATCCAGCAGTGCAAATACGGCGTGCACGACATTTCGGCGGTCAAGCTGGATAGTAAGCACAACCTCCCTCGGTTTAACATGCCGCTGGAACTCGGCCTATTCCTTGGCTGCAAGCGGTACGGCGGTAAGCGGCAGCAATCCAAGGTGTCTCTGATCTTCGATGCCGACCCGCATCGGTATCAGGTTTTCATCTCCGACATCGCCGGACAGGATATTCACTCCCACAACAATGACATCGCGACCGCCATAGGAGAGCTGCGAGCGTGGCTGGCTACCGCGTCAAAGCGAAACAAGCTGCCGGGCGGCAAAGACATCCACGATCGGTATAAGCGATTCCAGACTGATCTCCCTGCGCTATGTGCGGAGCTCAAGCTCCAATCCGACGAGATCACGTTTAAGGATCTGCGCCAGATGTCGTTGATTGGCTCAAGCAGAACCGATAGGCTGGCAGCAAGAAGAAGACACGCTTACACAGAAGCTCGCCTTTTGAATTACGGGACGCCCGCTACGGTGGCCTGCCGGCGAGCCTACAAATGATGGGAGGACGGTGTCAGTCTGAAATTCTGAATACCAAACACGGCGCAGACGCAGTGACCGCGCTCGAGTATCCGAAGGCAATATCTGTTCGTGACGAAGGTACGATCGAAGAGCGCTCATAAAACATTCGACAAACATCGGAATGGATTCCCTGGGCCGCATTCTTGTGGTGGTGTATACGTGGCGCGATGAGCGCGTGCGGCTGATCTCAGCGCGCGCCGCCACTCGCCGTGAGGTGCGTCAGTATGAAGAAGCAATATGATTTCAGTAAAGGCCGGCGGGGTCCGGTCTTGAAGGTGCCGCCCGGAAAAACTCGCGTCACGATACGGTTAGACGATGATGTTTTGGACTGGTTTCGTCAGCAGACTGACGAAGCCGGAGGCGGAAACTACCAGACACTGATTAACCAGGCATTGCGCAGTTTCATGGAGCGGAAGCAAGAGTCCCTGGAGACCACTCTGCGACGAGTGATCCGGGATGAGCTTCGCCGTGCCGGATAGCGGGCGTCGCCAAGCCCGAGTCTCCACGATCGGCATTTTCCGTCAACATCCGAGGCTAGCCACTCGACAATACATCCTGGATCGGACCCTGCCTCAATAACGCCGAGATGCGGCCAAAAGAAACACGAATCGCACTGGAAGGACAACCAGGACATCGGCACAGCCACCTCGTGGTCGCCCTCAGGCCAGGTAATCGGCCAATTCGAATTCCACAATGGCGGAGTAACACCGTAGGAGACGTTCCGGGACCCAGCGCTGAAGGCAGCTGTGCCGGCAGGGCGTTTCCATCAAGTGAATTCGCTCTGCTGCCGGGGTCATAATGAATGAAGCCATGCTTCGTTCCTTGCCATGTCCCTTACCGCAGGATGCAGCGCTCCTCGTTATCGATCTACAAAAAGCGATCGATCACCCGAGTTGGGGCGCTCGAAACAATCCGGATGCGGAACGCAATGTGGCGATGCTCCTGGAAGCTTGGCGAGGCTCAAATCGGCCTGTTTACCATATTCGCCACGATTCAACGGAGGCGGCGTCGCATTATCGCCCAGGGCAGCCCGGCCATGAGTTCAAACCGGAAGCGCAACCGCTTTCTGGTGAGGCCGTGCTCGCCAAGCAGACAAATAGCGCATTCATTGGCACCGATCTCGAGGCCAGGCTACGGGCTGCGCGGCAGACTTTGCTCGTGGTCGTCGGCGTGATCACCAATAATTCCGTGGAGGCCACGGTTCGAATGGTCGGCAACCTGGGCTTCGACACTTTCCTGGTCGAAGACGGCTGCTTTACTTTCGCGCGAAAGGATTGGAATGGCCGCCTTCGGACAGCCGCGGAAGTTCACACCATGAGTCTTGCCAACCTCGACGGCGAGTACTGCACCGTAACGCGAGCATCAGACGTCCTCGCGGCGTTGCGCAATGGCCATGCGGTGACACACGGCTGACCAGGAGTGATGATTTGATGAAGGCAACGACACCACGAAGCATGAGCAGCAAGAAGAACTTGTCGCCGAAGCAAAGCGAACAGCTACTCAAAGCGTTGAAGGCCCGTTTCGAGAAAAACAGGAACCGTCATGAAGGTCTTCAATGGGCTCAAGTGCAAGCAAACCTGCAAGCTAGCGCCGAAAAGCTCTGGTCACTGAATGAAATGGAACGAACCGGAGGTGAACCGGACGTCATCGGGCATGATGAAAGCACGGGCGAATACATCTATTGCGACTGTTCCGCGGAAAGCCCGCAGGGCCGCAGAAGTCTCTGCTATGACCGGGAAGCGCTGGAGTCGAGAAAGCAACATAAGCCAGAAAATAATGCGCTCGATATGGCAGCGGCGATGGGCATCGAGCTCTTAACGGAAGAACAGTATCGGGAGTTGCAGAAGCTCGGAGAGTTCGACACGAAAACCTCGAGCTGGATCCAAACACCTTCGCGAATCAGAAAACTCGGCGGTGCCCTCTTTTGTGATCGCCGCTACGATACGGTTTTCGTCTATCACAACGGCGCGGAATCTTACTATGCCGCCAGAGGGTTACGTGGCTCGCTCAGGTTATAAATTGGCGCACACCCTTCAAACATGGTCCCCGACAATTCCTCACCAAGGATTCCGAACGAGCCCGTGTCCCAAATGGGTCCTTTGCCCCCGAGCCGTGATTGCCTTAAGGTTTAAACTGTTGGTACGAGGCTGCACATGGATCGCCGGGACTTGCTGTTCGTTGTGGGTAATGCTCGCGAGCACATTTGTGAGCATATTTCTACCGATAATCAGTGCCTTTGTTCTGTCGGGAAAGCAATGGAGAGCCACGCAGGACAAGGAGCGGGGCGCGCCGTCTCGCTGAGCATAGGTTGAATGCAAGACTCCTGAGGCTCAACATTTGATGCGTTCCTAAAGGCTCCCCTCAACGTTAGCCGCTCAAAGATCTGAGCGGTCAGCGATACAACACCAGGTCAATCAAGCCCGCGCGGAACTTGCCCGGTAGGCCGGCACAAACTCCTCGGCAACGAACTGCTCATATGAGGTCGCCGTTGTGTTCCGCTGAGTTCTCGACTCCAGCGCGCGAGCGTACCCTGAATTCTGTGCCTCCGCCATTTCGACCATCAGGTCCGCTGTGCGTTGCGACGCTCCCACCTGCATCAGAAAATCGCGGAACTGATCGTAGCTAATCTGGCGGTACTGCAACTCGGGCTTGCCGATTGCCTGCCCAATCGCCGCTGCGACCTCTGTCATCGTAAGATCGCGCTCGCCCAACAGTTCTCGGGTCTGATGGCCTCGGAATTCCAGGCGCAGCAGTTCATTCGAGGCAAAGATCCCGATATCACGCGCGGCAATCATGGGTACCTTGAGGTCGGCGTTCAACGGACCGGCCGTTGCCCCCATTTGCTGAATCACACCTATCTGTGGCAGCGTATTCTCCATGAAATATCCGGCGCGCACATACAGTGCATTCAGTCCCGAAATCAGCTTGAGCCGCTCCTCCATCCGGTGTACTCCGGCAATCGGCCCGGTTTTGTCCGGTTTATCCGCGCCGAAGCTGCTGAGAACCACAACATGCGCCAGCCCGCCATTCTCGAGAGCGGAAGCGATCGCTTCAGTTACTTTATCCTGATACGCCGCGTAGTCGGGATTCGCCAGATCGGGCGGAATCATGACGTACGCCGCATCGGCGCCGTTGAAAGCACTAGTAATCGATTTTTTATTACTCACGTCGGCTGTAAACGGTTCCCCGCCGAGTGACGCCAACGGACTCAGATGTTCTATATTTCGTCCCACCACTCGCACCCTCCTTCCCTGTGCGAGCAGTCTTTTCGCAACAACAGATCCGGTATGTCCGGTCGCTCCAGTGACCACGTACATGCAAACCTCCCGAGTTGTGAACTCTTCCAGTTTCGATGCCGCTGGCCGCACCTGAGCTTCCAGAAAGATTATCGCCGCTGACCAATGGACGACTACTCACCAACCGGTCGGGACAAACGATCGGTAGCGCACAACATTGCCGAAATGATCCTGGCCGGCATAGAAGCATCGGCGGCCGTCCCGGCGAATACATCTCAAAGCTCAGTCGATGGAGGCTCATTTCCGGAACAGCCGCCGCAACGCAGTAAAGCGTTGCGCCGCGGCGTCAAATCGAAGCGTTCGTGGTTGGTCTGCTATCCCTCACTCTGACCGCAGCGCCCGCACCGGGTCCGCACTGGCGGCGCGGCGCGCGGGAATGAATGCCGCGATCAGCGCGGCCAGCCCCAGCAGGACTGTGGACCCTAAGAGCATCAGCGGATCCCACGGCGTGACTCCGAACAGCCGGTTGGCGATCAGATACCCGGCTCCAATTGCCGCCGGAATCCCCAGCGCCAGTCCAATGCCCACTTGCCAGAAGGCTCCGCGCAGGACCATTGCTACCACCGAGCCGCGGTCTGCACCCAGTGCCATGCGCACGCCGATCTCGCTCGTCCGTTGCTCCACACCATACGCGGTCACGCCGTAGAGGCCTACCGCCGCCAGCACAAGCCCGAGCGCTCCGAACAGCCACATCAGGCTGGCCATCATGTCCTGTTGCGCAAAAACGGCATCAATCACTTCGGAATACGGTCGAACTCCGCTCACCAGCAGGTGGGGATCGATATCCGCCAGCGCTTTCCTCACCCGCGCCTCCAGGCCCGGCGGATTTCCCGGAGCCCAGATCACTGTGTTGTAGAGGTAATGCGACCAGACTTCTCGCTCTTCCGATTCCGGCTCATCGAATTCCGTGCGCTGCGCCTCCGGGAGGAAATACATTGGTTCCGCATTGCCCGCGAAAACCACATCACGGGCGACACCCACGATCTCGTACATTCCCGCGTTCTTTCTCGGAGTTGGACCAAAGTGCTGCCCGATCGGGTTCTCCTTGCCGAAGAACTTCTTCGCAAAGGCCTCATTGATGACGGCCACCGGCCGCGTAGTCGCGTTATCTTCCTCGGCGATGGGCCGCCCCATCACGATCTGGTCTCCCAGCGTCTCAAAGAATCCCGGAGTCACGCGGGTCCAGCCGGATGAGTCGTCTTCCTTTAGCCCAGGTTCGGGCTTGCCCTCAATCCGGATGTCATGAGGCCAGACCCAACCAGCCATCGGCGCCTCGAGCACGGAGCCAACGCTATGCACGTCCGGGAAGGACCGCAAACGTTCCTCGATCTCCTGGTAGAGCGGCACGAGTTGGTCCTGCCGGTAGTTGGAGGTCTTTGTGTCGATCGAGACCAGATAGCGGCCGCTGGAGTCGAATCCGAAGTTCTGGTGCTTCAGATTGCTCAGGCTCTGGCCGAGCATGGCCGCCGCGCTGAGCAGTACCACCGAGACAGCCGCCTGCACGATCACGAGCATCTTCGGCGCCCAATAGCGATTGCCTCCCGTAGAGCGGCTCGCCCCGTGCAGCGCTTCGATCGGATCAGCGCGCGCGGTCATCCACGCGGGTGCAATGCCGAAGGCCACGCCGGTGAGGAGCGAAAGTCCCAGCGCGAAGAGCAGCACCGGAATCGAAGGATGAGCATCGACAGGAATCCACTCCGGTCCGATGATCGCAAGATGAAGAATGAGCCTGGCGCCGGCGTACGCCACGGCGATGCCCGCGACGGCGCCGAAAACAGCCAGCGTGAGACTCTCAACCAGCGCCTTCAAAACCAGCCGTGCGCGCGAAGCGCCCAAAGCGGCGAGAAGCGCCGTCTGGGGACGGTCCTTCATCCCGCGCGCCAGCAGCAGATTGGCGATATTGGCGCAGGCCACCAGCAGGACGCAGAGCGCTGCCAGCAGCAGCAGCCACAAGTCCTTCTCGTACTCCTCACGCATCAGCGAAACGCCCGCGCCGCCCGGTGTCAGATGCAGCGACTGCGTTTGCCAGAGCGCCCTTTCGTGCGGCGTCATGTCTCCCACATGACTGCCTAGCCACTGGTGCAACTCCACCTGAAGTTGGGCCTCCAGAGTCTTCGGGTTCGTGCCGGAACGAATCCGGCCGATCAGATTGAGCCAAGCTAGCCGCGGATTCCGAAGGCGCGAAGTTCCGCCCGCGATCAGCGGCTCCGTCGTCAGCGGCATCCAGAAATCGGGCATATCCGACGCGGCAACCTTGGCGCCGAAGAAGCCGGGCGGTGTGATGCCCACGATGGTGAATGCATGGCCGTTGAACTGGTAGGTCGCTCCGATTACCGACGGATCGGACCCGTACTGCTGCTGCCAGGTGTGGAAGCTCATCACCGCGGCAGGCGGCGCTCCGTCCTGGTCGTCGGCATCGGTAAACAACCGGCCGCGCCAGGCAGAAATGCCGAGCGTATCGAAGAAATTGCCGGAGACGTACTCGCCGATGCCCGTTTGGGCTGGAGCCGGCGAACCGGCGCGGCGCACGGCCAACTCGGCATTCCCTACGCCGATCTGGAACGCCGCTAAATTCTCGAATCCCGGAGTGCCGGCGCGAAAGTATCGGTAGGCTTCCCACGAGAAGAGATTCCAGTCATCCTGGTTGTATCGGGTGGAATAGCAGCAGCTAACGTCGCGGCCGATACGCCAAAGCTGCTCGGGTTGTGCGACCGGCAGCGACCGCAGCATGACCTGCTGTACCAACGTGAAAATCGCGGTGGTCGCCCCGATGCCCAGCGCCAGCGTGATCACCGCGGTGGTGGTGAAGCCGGGGGACCGTCTCAGCCGCCGAAGCGCATCGCGCAGATCCCTCGCTAGCGAGCCCAGCGCCGTCACCGCGTCGGCCTCAACCGTACGCTCCCGTGTGGCGAGCGGATCGCCGAACCGCAGCCGCGCGCTACGGCGCGCTTCTTGCGGCGGTGTCCCGGCACGCACAGCGTCCTCCACGGCCATCTCGACATGCGATCGCAGTTCTTCTTCGATCTCCGCGTCCAGCCGGTCCCGGCGCCAAAGATTTCGCACGCGGCGCAGCACGCCCATGGTACATCTCACGCGTAACGCAAAACGGCGCGTACGCCTTTCACCAATTCCTCGAACTCACCGAGGGCGACTTCCAGCCGTCTGCGCCCGGCCCCCGTTAGCCGGTAATACTTCGCCCGCCGCCCTGTCTCCGTCAGTGCCCATTCCGACGCAACCCATCCGCTCTGCTCCATGCGGTGCAGGGCAGGGTAGAGTGAGCCCTCTTCCACATTCAGCAACGCACTGCTGGCCTGCTGGATGTGTACGGCAATTCCATATCCATGGAGCTTCCCGCGCTGTGACAGAGTCTTCAGCACCAACAAGTCCAGACTGCCTTGAAGGTCGTTTCTCGCCATCGGGAACCTGGGTGTCTTCCTATTCAATAGATCTACCCCTAGACGTATAGGGATGTCAATCGAGGCATCCTGCTTTCGTGCCGCACGAGCCGTTAGCGCCGCATCGCCCAGCTTGAATTCACGGCCGGCAACGCCGTAGCAGGCGACTCGGACGCAATGGCTGAAGGCAGATCCGCGGGAAGCGTGTGATACAACAACTGACAACAACTGACCTCGCTGAAAGCTCTGGTCTGCGCAGTCGCGGCCCCGCAAATTGGCTGGCAATTGCGAAACGTTGCATGGTATATTCTAAAGATCGAATATTATTATTTTGATATTTTCTAATGCAGGATGCGCTTCGTCAGTTTAAGGCTGATTTTTTCCAGGCTCTGGCCCACCCCACCCGCATTGCCATTGTGGAGCAGCTAAGAGAAGGTGAGCTTTCGGCTGGCACTATTATTGAGCGGCTCGGTATTGAGCAGGCGAATGCCTCGCAACACCTGGCAATATTGCGTGCGAAAAATATTCTCGTGAACCGTAAGGCCGGCAATCAGGTTTTCTACTCGGTCCGCGATCGTCGCATTATTGAAATTCTCGACATCATGCGTCAATACTTCCACGCTCATATAACCGAGGTGCTCGCAACCCTGAAAGCGATCGACAAAGCCGACAAGGTTCGAAGATGATAGCGGCGGAAACTTGGGCAGAGGTGGACGCACGGCAGACCCGGCTGTGCGAGGTAGTTAACCACGCGGCACACTTGCTTCCGATGCAGGGTCCTATCGGGGTCTTCATCCATCACAACACCCTGCACGCATTCCAGCATTTGCCCTTCGAAGAGGCCGTGATCGAAGCCGCTCAGATCTTCGGCGCCGAACCCTACATGGCCGAAGCCGCGTACCGCGCCGAACTCACGAGCGGCCGCATCCATCTGGAAGATATCGAAGCGGTACTCAACGCCGAACCCGACGCGATCGTGTTTCCGCGCCTCAGCCGGCGCTCGCTGCGGCGAGCCATGATCACGCCAGGCGTGAGAGAGTTCGACGCGGCCACCATTATGTGGCGGGTTGAACAGGGCGACTTGGCAAGAGAGTTTCGCCAGCCGGCGCTGCATGCACTCTTTGCCGCCTGTTTCGCCCGTACCGTGGCACATGAGCAAGAGCCGGAGCCTTCCCGCCCCGTGGACGAGATCATCCACCCATGGCTGATCCGGTTATGCGCCGTGTTTCTGGATCAGGGTATCGCCTATTGGCCCATGCCGAAACGCGAGTTGGGATTCTATAAGAGCGTCCGGCTGCTGCTGTCGCAGGGTGGCAGCGTCTTCCCGAGATATCTGACCGGCTTGGATGAAGAGTTCCAGCGGCAGGCATGCCTCTCCTTCTCCGCATGCGACGCAGTGCTTGACTACCTCGATTCCGAGCATTTCTGCGAAGGCGACTGGAATAAGATCCTGCAGGCTGAGCTGCTCGCCTTGTCCGGTTGGGCGGGATTGATGCGGAGGCTCGAGCTGGATCCGAGCCTGGCTCCTCATAAATCCCTGCCGTGTTCACTGATGGACTTTTTGGCGGTTCGTTTGACCATGACCCGCGTCGTCTCACGCAGGGGCGCGGCGGAACTCTGCCCGCAGGAGAACCCGCTCAAGACGGAGGAAAGGCGCCGGCTGAGCCGTACCGCTCGCGTGTATGACGCTGCGCGTGTGGTGTCGTTTTCCGCCGGCGAAGTAGAGGCGCTTTCCGGTGACGAGTGGGCCGCATTTGTGAGCGAAGTGAAAGCCTGTAATGGCTGGGAGCGCCGCCGTATCCTCCACCTTGCCTACGAACGTTGGCATGAACGCAAGGTTCTGGGAGGGTTAGCGAGCAATCGGAAGTACCGAGGCTTATCCGAGGTTCCATCGAGGCCTGCCGCTCAACTATTCTTCTGCATCGATGAGCGCGAGGAATCGATGCGGCGTGCGCTCGAAGAAGTAGACCCGGAATTAGAGACGTTCAGTGCGGCTGGTTTCTATGGAGTAGCGGTGAACTATAAGGGAATTGATGACCCGCATGGCGCCGCGTTTTGCCCAGTGACCGTGAAGCCTCAGCACAGCGTCCTCGAACGGCCGAAAGCAGAAGACAACGCGTTGCTTGAAAGCCGCCGCTTACGCAGACGGCTGGTCGGATGGCTGAAGCAGAATTGGTTTGTGTCATCGAGGACGCTCATGCGCGGCTGGCTCTCGACGGCTACGCTCGGATTGTTGTCCGTGGTTCCCCTGATTGGTCAATTGCTCGCGCCCAGACGTTACGCCCAACTTCGCGAACGGCTGAACAAGGCGTTCCTGCCCGAGCCGCAGACCGAGTTGGCATTCATGCGGAACACCGTTCAATCACAAGAGGCGGTTGCGGGGCTGCTTGTCGGCTTTGCGGCTGAAGAAAAAGCTGCGATTGTGGCAGGCATCTTGCGCACGGCCGGCTTAAAGCGCGGTTTCGCGCGTATTGTAGTTGTCCTCGGCCACGGATCAACAAGTCTGAACAACCCTCACGAATCAGCACACGATTGCGGGGCGTGTGGGGGACGTCGTGGTGGACCTAATGCGAGGCTCTTCGCAGCTATGGCGAACCGGCCCGAGGTGCGCCGGGCGCTGTGGCAGCAAGGCATCGAGATCCCGGATGATGTCTGGGTGGTCGGTGGTTATCATGACACCTGTAGTGACGACGTCGAACTATACGACCTCGATGCACTTCCCGCCACGCATCGAATTGATCTGGAGCGCGTTCGCAACTCGCTCGATGACGCAAGAGCGCATAATGCCCGCGAGCGTGCGCGCCGGTTTGAGCGATACCCGCCACACGCTTCGCCCGCTGCCGCCCTCTGTCACTTAGAAGGACGAAGCGAACATCTCGCCGAGCCGCGGCCCGAGTATGGACATTGTACGAACGCTTTTTGCGTGATCGGCCGGCGCAGCCTTACACGCGGACTCTTTCTGGACAGGCGGGCATTTCTGGCTTCTTATGACGCGAACCAGGATCCTGATGACCAGAGCCTGGCTCAGGTGCTGGCCGCTGTCGTGCCCGTCTGTGCAGGTATCAGTCTGGAATACTACTTCTCTTTTGTCGATAACTACCGCTATGGCTGCGGCACAAAATTACCGCACAATGTCACGAGCCTGGTAGGCGTGATGGACGGGCACGCCAGCGATTTGCGAACAGGATTGCCCTGGCAGATGGTTGAGATTCACGAGCCGGTACGCGTGCTTTTTGTCGTTGAGACAACGCCGGAACGGCTTAAAAAAGTTATCGCTGCAAGCGCTGCGCTGAACGAGTTGGTAAAAAACCGTTGGGTCCGTTTCGCGGCCATCGATCCAGCATCAGGCGACATCCATGTCCGCAGGGACAGCGGCTTTGAGGAGTTCGACGGGCCCGTAGAACGTCTGCCAGTGGCCTTCTCCTCTGCGGAGTGGTATCAGGGCAAGCTCGAACATCTCCCCATGTGTTGGATTGAAACTCAAGCGAAGGGCCGATAAACATTGGACCTATCGCAAGCTCTCTTGCTCTTCGTCATCCTGACGCCCGGCGTGGTGTTCAGCCTGATATCCCTCCTCTGGCTGATGGGCTGGGTTCCCAAAGAACATATCCTGTCCAGGATCACGGGAATCGTGTTTGCGGCGTCCATTTTCGCGCTTGCAGCTATGATCTGGAACGTTGGGGCCGGTCCCGTAGTGATCAAGTTCCACGATTGGTTTGCCGTCGGCGAATATCAGTTCCCACTTGTCCTGATGGCGGACCGGCTTTCTCTGCCGTTCCTCGGCATGACGGTCGTCCTTTCAGGCCTCATCGGACAATTTTCGGCCACTTACCTGCATCGTGATCGCGGATTTCTGCGCTTCTATTTGCTGCTGCTCCTCTTTGCGTTCGGATCCTTGCTCGCATTCGCCGCTGGTTCTTTTGATTTGCTGATAGCCGGATGGGAAGTGGTCGGCATTACTTCAGTCCTGCTTGTCGCCTTCTTCCAACAGCGGCCGGAGCCGGTTGAAAACGCCCTTCGCGTTTTCACGATTTATCGTGCCTCCGATATCGGTTTGCTCCTCGGCGTGTTCGCTATGCATCAAGGGGCCGGCACCGCTTCGTTCGCCGGCGGATTTCCTCAGCTAACGGCAACGCGGGCGGCGGTCGTCGGTTTGCTTCTGCTGTTTGCGGCTGCCGGTAAGGCGGCGCAAGTTCCATTCTCGGGCTGGCTTCCACGCGCGATGGAAGGCCCCACGCCATCGAGCGCCATCTTCTACGGCGCCATCTCGATCCATGCCGGCGCCTATCTGCTGCTCCGCGCTCGCCCACTTCTAGCCCATTCCGGATTGGCCTCCGCGCTGGTGATTCTGATCGGCCTGTCGACGGCCATCCACGGCACTATTGTCGGCCGGGCAACCGCGGATGCGAAAACATCCCTCGCTTACGCTTCATTGACCCAGGTGGGTGTGATCTTCGTTGAGATTGGAATCGGCTGGACGTGGGTTGCCGTGATCCACACTCTCGGGCACGCCGCGGTTCGGACGCTGCAGTTTCTGCGTGCTCCTTCGATGCTTCACGATTATCATCAAATGCACTCCGCGGCCGGAGGCGAGCTCGCACAGACCGGAAAGCATCTGGGACAGTTCTTCCCGGAGCGTTTCCAATTGTGGCTCTACCGGTGGGCGCTCGATCGCGGTCATCTCGACACGATTCTCGATAGATTCTTGGTCGACCCCCTCCTGCGGCTCTCGCGTATTCTTGCAAAGCTCGACGGTGTCGGGTCCGGCGAGACTACGAAGCCGCGTGAGGAATTGATGATTTCTCTTCCGGTCGATGCCGGTGTGCGAGGCAATTGATGTCTGATCCCCGGTTAGTTCTCACCGCTGTTTCAATCTCGGTACCTTGGCTCGCCGCGATCATCGCTGTGATTACCCAGCGTCAGGCACGCGCGGTTGGCTTCAGTGCGTCGTTCATTTCCCTCATCGCAAGCGCTCTGCTGCTGAATACAACATCGGCGGCTGAATCGTTGAATGCGGCATTGATGGTCCTGTTCTCTTCTGTTACTCTTGGCGCGATACTTGTCCTGCCGCGGCGCGATTGTAGCTCCTCCACGATCGGCGGAATGCTCTTCCTGCTCGGATCGACGCTGCTAGGCTACTCCACCGGGAACTTGCTTGTTCTGCTCGCTGCCTGGATCTTGACTACCGTGCCCTTCTATATGCCACGGCTGTTCCTTGCTCTGTGGCGGCCGCGCGTAACCTTTTTTGTTTCGAATGCCGCCCTCATGCTAGCCATTGGCATCATTGCAGCGAGCGGCCACTCTTTGACGATCCACGAGTTGCGCGGAAAGAGTCCCGGAGGGACTGCCGCTTTTGCTCTCCTGGTGGCCGCCGTAGTTTTTCGCAAAGGAATCTGCCCCGCGCACGCGTGGGTCGCGGATACCATAGAGGGCGGCCCTGTGATCCCCGGCGCTCTTCTGATGAACGGCCATTTCGGCGCGCTGCTTGTGGCAAAGTTCATCGTGCCGGTGTTTCCTTATACAATCCGCAATCTTTTTCCCGTGCTTTCCGATCTCGCCCTGGCGAGTGCGCTCTACGTGGCAGTGCGGTCGCTGTCGGAGAATGCGCCGCGCCGGCTGATCGCCTTCCTCGCGCTCAGCCAGTCGGCATGCATTTTGGCTGGACTCGAAAGCCACACGACCGAAGGAATCGCCGGCGCTCTGGTTCACTGGATTGTGGTATCGGTCTCCACCATGGGATTGTTCGGTGTGTTGCGATTGTTGGAGGTTCGTTTCGGCGAGAACCTGACTGCCAGCGCACATCTCGGTTTGGCCGAGCACGCTCCGCGGTTGGCGGTGTTCTTTCTTGCATTCGGTCTCGCGCTGGTCGGCCTGCCTGGCACGCTGAGCTTCTGTTCACAAGATCTTTTGATTCATGGAACACTACAGTCTCACCCGCAAACCGGACTACTGCTGCCCATAGCCATTGCATTGAATGCCGTGAGCTTTTTCCGATTGTTTACCCGATTATTCCTCGGCAAGCGCCGGACGGGATTTACGGTCATAGCGGATGCTCTTCCGCGCGAGCAGTGGATTTTGGCAGCAGGAGTCTTGTTTGTGGTTTTTGGCGGATTATTCCCGAACGCAATTGTTGCGCCACGGTTGGCGGAAGCTGAAGGGACCGGACCCACAGCTCACGCGCTATTGCAGCCTGCTGCGATGCAACGCTGACCGATATTGGCTGCGAAAAGGTAATGGACTACTCGCCTGACTCAATTGACGTGCCGCACTGTTTTCTATCTTGACATTCTACTGTTCGGGATCAAGCCTTTGACGTTGCCGCGGTCTATCGGCGGCTGCTCGCGTCGCCTGCCTGTTGCCTGGCCGCCGTGCCATGCGTATCGATCCAGCGGTCGCGCAGCGGAGAGTAACCGATGGGCTATTTTTATTGCGCTGCTCCCTCTACATGAAATTCCGAGTATGCAGGGCGGACATTTCTTCCGCATCCGTGTCGCTGAATCCGAGTTTCAGGAGTCGTCTCTTGCGGCCGCTATGCATCTCCTGAACCAGCGTGGAGACGGCATCGTGTCCTCTGCCGATATCCGAGCAGTCCCATGATCCCGCGGCGAGCAGCACGAGCGCGTCAAATACCTCGCTGTTCAGACCGGCGGTGTGACGGAGGCTTTCATGTCTCCGCCGAACCGCATTCATCAGGGTGTCTGCCAATGAGGGTGATGCCCGCAAGTGCTCGCGTAGGTGCGACATCCCGAATGCAACATGGCGGGCCTCGTCCTGCGCGGCGAGCCGGCACACGGCGGAGGTGACCGGGTCCGGCGCGAAGCGTTCCAGGAACCACAACAGGTTCAGAAAAGTCCCTTCACCCAGAACCGACAGCAGGAAGGCCGCGATAGCGAAGTTCGGCTCGTCCACCAGCGTCTGGAGAGAGGCCTGCCCGCCGGCTGTCGAAACACCGAGTTCCTTTCGCTTGAGTAGAGCCCGGCGCGTGAATACGTCGATGTGCCTGGCCTCGTCAGCCGCCTGAACGGCCAACACTTGCATCACCTCGCGAAAGTGAGGATGCATCTGCGCCACAAAGCGGCTGGGTATCACCAGTGCGGCCGTCTCATTTTCGATGAGGTAAGTCATCACCTGCACGATCGCGTCTTCCACCTCGGTAGGAAGATTGAACTCCGCGTCCCAGGGTACGGCTGTCGCAGGATTCCACTGTGCCGCGGCAGCCTGCGCGTACATCCGCGCCGCGTCGCCCGACCAGATCTCGGTCTTTCGATTGAGCGCAAAATGGAATTCGGGCGATCCGGCTTCGACGAGCGCTCCCCGTCCCGCGAGGCCCCACCGTTGCGACGGCCTCTCCCACACGGCTCCGCTCGCTTGAGGGTCGGCCTGACCGGCCCTCTCGGCGGCAGACCACCGCTGCTCCGCCGCGGGACCCCGGACGATTTGGACATCTCCGGTTCCGGGTTCAGGTTTCGGCCGAAACTCGTGCCCCTCCGCGCGGCACCAGGCTCGCAGATGAACTGCAAGATCGGGGTCGCGTCCTGCCACGGCAAGCGTCTCGCCCACCGCCGCCAGACGGAATGCGCGCTTCACGAGCAGCGCTCCGCCACGTTCGAATCGGAGGTCGCCCAAGTCTACGCGCATCGCGAGGCGACCGCTGAAGTGAACTCGTCGAGGTATCCGAAATGGTCGACCGCTTTCGAGAGCAGATCGTAGCCTTCCGTTCGTCCAGGAAGCCACCGCTTCAGGCCTTCCAGATCGAGCAGGCGCCTCACCTCTGGATCTTCGTAGGACATGCCCAGCAGAAGTTCGCGAAAGCGTTCCATCGAGGTGGATATGCCGCTCTCAAGCACCGTGAAGTTGCAGTGGTCGTACACCGGCGTCGTCGCAAGCGTGCGAACGGAGCCCGCGGGCAAGACGCCCTCCTGAGCAAATACCAGCAGGTTCCCGTCGATCATGCAGGCAGCGTCACAATCTCCGCGAACGACCGCGCGCGCCGCATCGCGTTCTCCGCCGATATGGTCTCCGTGCTTGCCCACAAGGCGATCAAAGAGTACCACCTCGAAGTCGCGGTCGGGCTCGAGACCATGCGTTGCGATGTGATAGAGCGGAATCAGCGTAGCCTGCGGGGAATCCTTCGCACCCACCGCCACCCGGCAGCCCTTCAAATCGTTCACGCTCCGAATCGAACCGCCCTCGCGTGTCACGATCACCGAAACCAGGTCGCGATCCGTGTCACGCATGCAGATCGCCTTGGCGCGTTGCCCCAGTTTGACCGCGATTCGCTCTGTCTGGAGCCACGCCAGCGGCGAATTCCATGCGACGTGAATGTGGCCTCCGGCGAGTGCTTCCACTTGACGTTCGTAATTCGTATAGAGGATATAGTCGAACGTGAGTCCCCGTTGGTCGAAGTACCTTTGGAAGCCATCCCAGATGGTAACCACCTTCGGGTCGTAGGCGACCGCGCCTAACAGCAATGTGTTCATCGTCAGCTCCGTTTCAGAACAAAGGCATACCGCAGACAGCCTTGCCGAGGAAGTCGTAGAGCACATCCGTCGTCGGCGCCATCACGCCGGCGGCCCGCGCATCGCGAAATATTCTCTCTACTCCCACTTCCTTGCGGAACGCCGCGCCCCCACAGATTCTCATCGCCAGGTCGAGCACTTCGTTGGCGGTCTCGGCGGCCGCCGCCTTGCATTCGAGCACGCGCACCATCGAGTCGTCGCGTTTGGCGGCGATTGCCGCGAGCGTGTCGCCCAGCAGGGCATCTGAAAGATCCGCTTTCAGGCGCATTCGCGCGATGTAGTTTCGGATGGTGGGCAGATCCGCCAAAGCCGCGCCTGTATCGCTGTGCCGCGTTTGAGTGGCGTGCTCCACCGTCCGGCGGATTGCGCCGGCCATCAGGCCGTTTGAGCAGGCTGCATTCAAAACCGAAAATACGGGCAGCACGATGCTCATCATGATTTCGAATCCTTGCCCATCGGCCCCGAGCATCGCCGATGGCGGGACTTGGAGATTCGACGCGGTGACCGGGCACGAGTCGTTGCCACGCAGGCCCAATCCCTCGAAGGGACCCGCTACGGTAAGTCCGGACGATGAAGCGGGAATGAGCCAGATGGTGCTCGCGCCGTCCGCCGCCAGTGGCCGCGATGACCAGACGTAAGCAGTTGCGTGCGCCGCCGAGGTGACCCAGCTTTTCCTGGCGTTCAGTTGGATTCTTCCATCGAGCTCGGATGCGGTGCTGGCGGGCGCCCAAAAATGGCTTCGGGATCCAGATTCACTGAATGCCAGCGTACTGAGGTGTGTTCCAGCCGCCGCTGCGGCCTTTACCTCCTTCGGCCCGTGGGCCTCCAGTACGGCGGCGCCACAATAATGCATCGTCAGTACCATCGCCGTCGATCCGCACTCCTCGGCGACGCGCCGTACGATGCGCGCCGCGCCGGGAAGTCCGAGGTCCAGACCGCCGGACTCCGCGGAACTGAGAGCGCCCAGAAGCCCGGACTTAGCCAGGGCCGAGATCGACTCCGTTGGAAAAGTGCCATCCTTATCGACAGCAGCGGCGTGGGGAGAGATGCTCTCCGTGCATACCCGCTCAAGCGTGGATTCGTATGTTTCTGTAGTAGCGCTCATCTTTTCTCGCGTTCTGCCGGTCAACACGGCCCGCAGCACGCGCAAAGATGGCGGCTAGGGGGCGATTGCTTCGGCTCCAGACCCGGTCACGCCGGGTCCATCAAGATTTCAAAGTCTGTACGGCATGTCAGTTTCGCAGTGTATCACTGTGGTTTTGGCCGGGTCGAGGCGCACTCCAACGCCGAACGCTGTTCCGGGATCGGCCTGAAATTGTTCGGCTTCGTCGCGGAGCCGGTGTTCGCCTTCCTCCCGGAATCGTGTTCGAGATCAGCCCGGAATTCCGTTCGGAATCCCGGAAGCGCGTTCACCTTGCCCTGGATTCCTCAGCCCGAATTCCAAAGAATTATTGTGTAAACTCCTCGTACCCAAGCAGGCTGCGCCTTCCGGGTAGCATGCCGCCCAAAACCATAGATGCATTCGGATCGGTGAGCATCACGAGGTCGTTCAGATTCCGAACTGGCAGCATTCAGCACGCTGAAAATCGCGGTGTTTGCACCTATGGCGGCGGCCAACGTGGCGACTTGCAGCCTGCTGCGATGCAACGTTGACCGATATTGGGTGCGAAAAGGTAATGGACTACTCGCCTGACTCAATTGACGTGCCGCACTGTTCCGTAATCCACTTTTTTGACGTAGAGTCGCCATGTCGGACGTTGGCCCGATATATTGGGCTACGCGGCCAGGCGAGCAATGCTGGTCGAGCGATCCATGGAAGATGGACGAACTTCTGCATCTTACCTGACCGCGGCATAATGGCCAGTATGAAAATTCCTAACGCAGCGGAATCTTCACTGTATCAGCGGATCGGTGGATACGACGTTATAGCGAACGTAATCGACCACCTGTTTGCGCTCATGCGCGCCGATGAGCGATTCAGCCGGTTCAGCATGGGCCGCAGCCTGGATTCCCGCAAAAGAGCGCAGCAATTGACGGTACAACACGTTTGCGCTCAAGCTGGCGGACCATGCTACTACACCGGACGAGGCATGAGGGAGTCCCATGCCGGACTAAACATCACCAGGGCGGAATGGGATGTGTTCCTTGAACTGACGCGAGAGGCGCTGCGCAAAAACGATGTCGCCAGTCAAGAGGAAGCGGAGTTCCTTTCGCTGTTCGAACGCTATAGGAAGGACATCATCGAGGCCGAATAGGCCTCTCGATGGAATACCAGACTGGTTGCCTGTTCTAGCGCACGGCGAGATGGATGAGCGCATCGCGCATTATTGATTCGGCGTAACCTCGACCGATCCCGCCACCGTTGCCGGTGCGACACTGCTCCTCGGCGCAGCCTCCATCGCCGCGGCGCTCGTCCCCGCAGCGCGGGCTGTCCGCCTGAATCCAACCGACGCTCTCCGGCTCGAATGACGGCTACAACCTGATACAGCGCGTGCAGCAGCGAGTTGAACGCCGGTGATGCCGCGGCCCCGGAAATCAGTCTCCGCCGCTGTCCGGCGGGGTGCCCGCAAGAGCAGGCCCAGGCGAACCATTGAAGTCCCGGGCGCTTGCGCGGTCCTTGCTTCCGTGCCACCGTGTGAGTGAGTCCTTGAGTACAAGAAAGATCGATCGGCGGTTCCGGACAGCAAGCGCCAGCCATTTTCCCGTGCCCTTTTGCGGGAAATAGATTCCGCGGAAGAACAGCCGTGCCAGCAGGTGGCTGATCTTGTAGGCAGCCGGTTCGTCCGCAATCTCCTCTAGCGCTCTCTCGATTGCTTCCGGGCTGTAAGAATTTTCCCACGCGTATCGGACCTCTTCCTGCACCTGGGGGATTGTGATCTTCAGCGGCGTGTGCGCCATCTGAAAGGGCGCGAACTCGAGCCAGTGTTTCGGTCTCGTCAGGCGGCCTTCTTTCTCGAGGCGGGCATATAACGGCGTGGCAGGGAAGGGCGTGATCTGTCCAAATACCGGCAGCCCCGGCGGCCATTCGCGAATCCGGGCAACAGTGCGCGCAGCCACGCCGGGAGTATCGTTGTCCAGCCCGAAAATAAATGAACAGATCGCATAAACCCGGCGCCGGGCCAGGCTCAGAAGGACGCGTTCGTAATCGGCCGGCCGATTGAAGCTCTTGTTGACGCTCGCGAGGTTCGCCGGGTCCAGAGACTCCATCCCGATGAAAATCCATTTCCCTCCCGAAGCGGCGATCAAATCGAGCAGTTCCTCGTCCCGCAGCAGATTGGCGCTGATTTGCGCCACCCACGACATTTCGGCTCCGGCGGCAATGATGTCCCGGAGTAGCGACTTGGTCCGTTTGACGTTGATGGCGAAATTATCGTCAACGAAGAACACGGCAGCTTTGCCCCGGCTCCGGGCGGCGCGTTGTTTGATCCTGAGCATCTCCTCGACGATGCTTTGATTGGACCGGAATCGGATCGAGTCGCCGAAGAAACCCGTCACCGTACAGAACTCGCACCCATAGGGGCAGCCACGTCCGGATTCGATCGGGATGATATGAAACGTCTCCCACTCGTAGCCGAACCATCGCATCAGCCTGCGGAAAAAGCCTGGAATCCGGTTAAACTGCTGCAAATCGATCGCGTCCCACGGAATCGGCGGGTAATCGCGCAAGGTCGGCTTACGCTCTTGCCCGAACGCATCCACGGGAACATAAATCTCTTTGAGCTGGCCGCGAGCCGCATCTTCCACAATTTGTGGCCAGGTCTCATCCGCTTCACCAAGGGCCAACGCATCCGCGTGACGCGGTCCGCCGTTCCGGCCAAGAGCCTCGTCCGGGATTTCCGTGACATGGGGTCCGCCCATAACCACTGGAATGCCGGCCGCACGAAGGGCATCCCCCACCCGATACGCTTTCGCGATCATACGGGTCATGGCGCCGATTCCTACTAGCCCAATTCGCCGGTCGAGGGCGAATCGAACCAGTTCGCCATCGTCCATCGGTTGCGTGTTGCCGTCGATCAGCACCACATCGTGTCCTTTGGGCGTAAGTGCTTGGAGCAGGAACATCCAAAGGTGAGGCATGAAATTCTGTGTGACGCCATTATCCGGGTTGTAAAGCAGGATTCGCATGTACTTGCCTTGAGCCCCTTGACTGGGGCAGCATTTCCTTTCTCCGGCAAGTACTCCGCGGTGGCGCTCGGATCGCAAGATCATCCGATCCGAACAGAATTCCGTGTCGGTCCGGCTATCGTATCAACTTTTTCACACCGAAAGCACATAGCCCGCGAGCACGACCGCCAAAGTGAGCGATTCCACCCGGAAGTTGTTCGTGGCCAAATGACCATTCGCCATCCCGGGCACTGACATCGCTCCCAGCCATGGATCGGTGTCAGATGCGTCAAAGTGATGTGGCGGAGGGGGCTTTGCGATTGATGTTGGCTGCTACCCGGGACGTCGGCGATGTCGTACGCCGTCCGAGGACTTCCGCTGAAACGGGTATGGAACTACTGTCGCGATTGCTCCTGTGCGCTGTCGCGGTTGCGCTTCTTGCGGTTGCGCTTGCGGGCCAAGGCGGACTTCAGCCGCTTCTTCTGGCCGGGCTTCAAATAGAAAGCGTGCCGCTTAACTTCCTTAATGATGTCCTCTTGCAGGACTTTACGCTTGAAGCGCCGCAGGGCGTTTTCCAGCGTTTCACCTTCCTGAATGCGAACTTCGGCCAACGATCACCTCTCCCGTAACAGAGCAACAGCCGAATGGAAAGCGGCCGTGGCCCCACGACGCATAGTCAAGAGAGGGCAATGTACCCATACTTGACAGCGAAGCATTCAGAAACGGCGGCCCAAACGGACATCGCCGTTTCTTGATAAGTCGGAATGCCCTAAGCCAGACTGACGTCTTCGGCCTGCAAACCCTTCGGGCCCTTCTTCACAACGAACGAGACCCGTGCCCCTTCATCCAGCGAACGATATCCGCTAGCGGATATGGCGGAGAAATGGACGAAGACGTCTTCGCCGTTCTCGCGCTGGATAAAACCAAAACCCTTGCCCGCGTTAAACCACTTTACCGTGCCTGTTTCTTTCACAGTTCTTTACCTCCTGGATTCCCTGCTTTCCTGCCTTATCGGTTGGGTACCATGCTGAGGTCACGTTGAACTACACGAGCACTTTAAGCGGATTCAAACGACACGAGAGGATTTCAAGGCAGTCTTGAGTCTAGCACGTCTCGGCACTCAACGCCCGTTTGCCGTTCTGTCCCGGAAACTCAGCTACCAGCTCCCCCCGCCAGCTTAGCCGCAAATTCCAGCGCTGCCACCAAACTGGCCGTCGCCGCCACGCCTTTCCACGCGATGTCGAACGCCGTGCCATGATCCACCGACGTGCGAATAATCGGCAGTCCTAGTGCCACGTTCACGCCGCCTTCGAAATCCAGCAGCTTCAGCGGCACATGGCCCTGATCATGATACATGCAGACAATCGCGTCGTAAAGTTTGCGTCGCACCGCCAGGTAAAACAGCGTATCCGGCGGCAGCGGTCCATCCACCGGCATGCCGTGGCTGCGCGCCCAATCCACCGCCGGTTGAATTTCCTCGATGTCCTCGCGCCCGAACAACCCATGCTCGCCGGCGTGCGGATTCAAACCCGCCACCGCGATGCGCGGATTCGGTTTCAACCGCTCCACCGCCCGCCACGTCAGCTCGATAATCTTCGAGACCCGCGGCGTCTTGACGCGCTCAATCGCCGTCCGCAATGAAACGTGCGTGCTCACGTGCGTCACAATCAGCGCATCTGATACCAGCATGATCGTCACGTCCGAAGCGCCGCAAACGCTGCCGATCAGTTCCGTGTGGCCCACGAAATCCGGGTCGGAAAGTTGCGTGGCTTCTTTATTCATCGGCAGCGTCACCATCGCGCTGATCTCTCCGGCCAGCGCCGCGCGGGTCGCCGCGATCACATACTCGCGCGCCGCCGCGCCCGCCTTCGCATTCAACACGCCTGGCGTCAGGTCGGACGCCTGCAGCAGCCCGAAGTCGCGGACGTTGAGAAACCCGCCACGGAGATCCGCCGGCCCTTTCGCCGCCCGTAGCGGCACGTCATAGCCCAACACTTCGTTGCAGCGCGCCAGCACCGCCAGATCGCCATAAGCCATCACCGGATGGCGCAGCTCGCCATTTTTCCACGCTTTTAAAAGAATCTCCGGCCCCACTCCGCTCGGATCGCCAATCGTAATGCCGAATAACATGGTTCTGATTTCAGTCTCCCAGTTTTGCCAGAATCTCTCGAATGATTTCGGGCCCGCCGAATCCGCCAGCTTTCGTCACCAGCACCATCGGCCGCGAATTCTGGAGCAGGGAAGCCGGCACGCCCGGCAAAATCTCCCGGCACGCCACAACCCGCGCGCAATCCAGCATTCGCAGCAAAGCGTACGCCGTATCTCCGCCGAATACCGCCACTGCTTCGAGTGCCGCTGCGTCGAAGACCTTCCGCGCTTCACTCGCCAGTCGCACGGCAATCTCCTCCGCCGCGCCCTGCGAGCCCGGCCGCGGCGCAAGCACCGCCCATCCACGCCGCCCGATCCCCGTGATCGCCATCGACGCCTCGCAACACACTGGAATCCTCAGCGCTTCCGCCGCGCGAATCTGGCTGGCCGTCATTGGGTGACGGCTCCCCGAAACGATCAGCCCTCGCAACGCGCGCGGCAGCTCCGGCGGCTCTTCGCGCTCCATCGGTAGCGCGCGCGCCCAAGCGCCGCCGAACGCCGCGGTTCCCGCCGCAATCACCGCTCGCTCCGAGCGCGCGATCGTTCGTGCCGTCTGTTCCAGATCCCCGCTCGCTGCTCCGTCACACACCAGGATCGTCCCTGCATCCGCGGAGCCTAGCGCGTCCTCCAACTCCTGCACTTTGCGAATCAGCCTGGTTCCCACGCCCACTCCCGCCAGTAGCGTCCGCAAATTTCCGCACCGCACCGGGTTCAACGCATCTGCGCCAAATTCGCTTTCCTCCACAGGCCGGCCGTGGATATACAGCCGCCCTTCGCGCACCGAGCGTCCCATCTCCGGATACGCGGGCGCATAAACCACCGGCCGGTCCGGCAACAGCGAGAGCATCGCTCCTAACTCTTCCGCAATGTTTCCGCGCAGCGTGGAGTCGGTCTTCTTGAATACGAGCGCGCCCGGCGCATCTCCGCCTGCCGAGAGCAGCGCTCCCTTTACCCGCACCTTCGCTTCATCGGCCGTGCAATGCCGCGACTGCGTATCCAACACCAGCGCATGCGTCGAAGAGAGCAGAGGCGCTGTGCCACAAAACGGATAGAGCCGCACCTCGCATCGCACGCCGCATCCCCCGAACCGCGCGCCTGCTTCCAGAGCGCCGGTCGTATCATCGGCAAGTGCCAAAACGCGGAGATGGACCATGAAGTAACTATCGGAAATTATACATGTTGCTCCTCAAGCACGCCGATACTCCATCGTTAAGTTAATTTAAATCCATAATTAGAAAAATATAAATCAATAATGAAATTTATTATTGACAACATTCAGTTATGGTGACAAACTGAATTCGATTTACTGCCTGCTCAAGGGGGTCTACAGGCTATGCGAACCGCGTCTTTCCTGCTAATTCTGCTGCTCTCTGCTTTGCCTTTCGCTGCATTCGGACAGCGCACTACTGCCACCATCTACGGCGCTGTGACGGATTCCTCCAACGCCACGATCGCCGGAGCCGCCGTGAAGGCTCACAACGAGCAGACCGGTGCTGAGGCAACCGCGCAAACCGATTCCATCGGCCAGTTCACGCTCACGTTCCTTCCGATCGGTTCCTACACCATCACTGTCACGATGAAGGGCTTCAAAACTTTTACGCAATCCGGCCTCGCCCTCAGCGCTGGGCAGCAACTGCAGCTTCCGATTCAAATGGCACTTGGCAGCCAGACGGAAAGCGTAACCGTCACAGCCGAAGCGCCCATCGTGCAGAATGCCTCCGTCTCGCTGACGGACCGCTTCTCCTCGCTGCAGCTTTCCGAACTCCCGCAGACGCGCCGCGACTTCACACAACTGCTTCCACTTGAAAACGGCGTGCGCTCCATCGGCTCGGGCCTGTTCACCGTGAACGGCCTTGCCGCAGGTGGTATTTCCGTGACCGTCGATGGCGTCGATGCCTCCGGCGATCCGGAAACGCCCTCCACGTCGATGTTTCAAGGCTTCAACTACATCAACGTCGTGAGTGAAGAAGCCATACAGGAAGTCACAGTCTCGAAAGGTGTGATGTCGGCCGAAGTGGCGCGCAGCTTTTCCGGCAACATCAACGTCATCACCAAGGGCGGCACGAACCAGGTCCACGGTTCTCTCTTCGAGCTTTTCCAGAATGACGCGCTGAACGCCCGCAACGCCATGCTCGCGCCCACCGCGGTCAAGCCGCCGGTCCGCTACAATCAGTTCGGCGGTTCGGTCGGCGGACCCATCAAGCATGACCGGCTCTTCTACTTTCTGACTTACGAAGGTTACCGGCAGAGTAACTTCACTCTCGAAAACGGCGAAGTACCCACGGCCGATTTCAAAGCACAGGCCATCGCCGCGGTTCCTGCTTACAAGGCGCAACTCGATCTGTTTCCGCTTCCAACCAATCCTCTGCCCGGCAACAATCAGGTCGGTCAATACTTCGGCGCCGTTTCAAACACTGCTGCCGATAACCACGTAGTGGCGCGTGCCGATTGGCGAATCACCGACAATGATCTGCTCACTCTTCGTTACATCCACGGCCGTCCGAATAACCTGACTCCACGCTTTCCGCCCGCCAATCCGCGCCAGTTCAACGGCAAGAGTGAAGAGGGAAGCTTCAACTTCATTCACAGTTCCGCCACCTGGAGCAGCGAAACGCGCTTCGGCTACAACTTCAGCGACACCACGCGGCAGGAGGCCAGCTACGTGACCGGCACGCCCGCCATTAACATCCAGGGCGCGTTCAACACGCAGGCCGAGCACCTGGAGCTGTCGGGACATTCCTACAGCCTGGAAGATGTGATCGCGAAAAACGCCGGACGCCATAACATCAAGTTCGGACTCATCTATGTGGGTCGCGCGCCCGGGCGCTTCGATGATCAGGTTCCCGAATTGCGCTACAGCAACCTCAATGATTTCCTCGCCAATAAGCCGAATCGCGTGACCATCACGTTCGGAACGCCGGGCTATCACGGCCGCGGCTGGGAAATGGGCGGTTTCTTCCAGGACGATTTTCGCGTTACCCCGCGCCTGCTTCTCAACCTGGGAGTGCGGTATGACTATTACTCCGCCTTCACTGAAGAGAACGGCATGCTCTACAATCCGGATGGTGTTCCAGGCGCTCTCGCTCGCCCCGTTGTCTTCCGCCCCAAAGACTCCATCTTCAACTCCGACAAGAACAATATCGCACCGCGTGTGGGCTTTGCCTACAGTCTCGACAATGACAGCCGCACCGTCATTCGCTCCGGTTTCGGTGTCGCCTATGCGCCGTGGAATTACCGCGAGTTTGCCGGCTTTGTGTTTAGCGATCCGAACCTGCCATCCAGTTTCACCTTCAGCGGATCGGATATCACGACTTACAACCTGACATACCCCACCACGAATCAGAGCGTCAGCCAGTTACTCAAAACGCAGAATGTGCCCGTCGGCTACGACGTTTTTGACCCGAATTCGCCCAACCCCTACAGCCTGCAGTGGACCTTCGACATCCAGCGTCAACTCACCAAGACCATGGTTTTCCAAACCGGCTACACGGGCAACAAAGGACTCAAGATTGGCGCCACGCATGACCTCAACGGCCCCGATCCCGCCACCGGCATTCGTCCCTATCCGAACGATCTCGAATCCACTTACCGCACCGCCTCGGACTATAGCTGGTATCACGCCTGGCAGAGTTCGCTGCGCAAGCGCCTCTCCTCGAATCTGACCTTCAACATCAACTACACCTGGTCGAAGGCCATGGCCCTGCAAGGCGGCGACTTCTGGACCGGCGACGATTTCAAGATTCAGGACGAAACCAATTGGAGGGCCAGCCGCGGTCCCACCAAGTACGACGTGACCCATCAGTTCGTAGCCGACTTCGTCTATGACTTCGCCCCGAGCCGCTGGATCGGCGTTCAGGGCTTCTGGAAGAAGCTCATCGATGGTTATCAGATCAACGGAATCCTCACAGCGCAGACCGGCTCCGTGCTCGACATCGAACAATCGAGCAACCGTCCGTTCTCCCGCCCCGATTACATTGGCGGCGATGCCCTCTCAAACGGTTCGGACCGCTTTCAATACCTGAATCCTGCGGCTTTCGCCATGGTGCCGGTCGGCAAGGCCAGTGGTTGGACGCTCTATCCCGGCAGCGTAGGAAAGAACTCGCTGCGCGGCCCTGGGCAATGGGCACTGAATCTCGGAATCGGTAGAAACCTTCGCTTCGGCGAACGCTACAAATTACAAATTCGCGCCGATGCCTTCAATGCGTTGAATCACGTCAACCTTGGCAACCCGGTGACCGATCTGAGCAAGGCCACCTTCGGACGCATTACCGGCGTAGGCGCCGCGAGAACGGTACAGTTGAATGCGCGCTTTACTTTTTAGTCTCTTCAGTGGTTCTCTCTTACTCTCCGCGGGGCAGCCACCAAACCTCGCGAGCATCGCGCGCGATGCCGGCCCGCATACGCAGCCGTTCGATGCATCGAAGTACGCGCAGGTCCGTTACGTCGCCGCCGGCCATGGCTCCGATGCAAGCGGCGACGGTTCGGCCGCGCGTCCTTGGCAATCCATTGCCAGAGCAATGCAATCGACGTCCAGCCCCGCTGCGGGCCATCGCGCCGCGATTCTGGTGGCTGCTGGCGTGTACACCGGCGCCGCCATCCAGATGAAACCGCGAGTCGATCTCTTCGGCGGCTTCACTACCGATTGGAAGCGCGACATTGCCGCGAATCCCTCGATCCTCGATGGCCAAAGCGAGCACCGCCTCGTAAACGCCAGCGATGACGCAACGCTCGATGGCTTCACTTTTCGCAACGGCCGTGTGCGCGGATTTGGCGGCGCTGTTCTTTGCGACGGCACATCACCGCGCCTCTCCAACAACGTCTTCACCGGCAACTCGACTCTTCCACCCGAAAGCTGGAAGCCGGATCATTGGCACGAAAGCGCCAACGACGGCGGCGCAATTGCCTGCCGGAGCCATTGCTCCGCGGTGATCGAACACAATCGCTTTGAGAACAATTTCACGGAGGTCGGCCGCGGCGGTGCGATCGCCGTCGCGGGCCACTCGAGCGCGCGCATCATCGGCAACCTGGTCATGGATAACCGAACCGGGTTGTCGGACCCATCCCGCAGCAGTGATGGCGGCGGGATTTCCATCTTTGATCATTCGAACGGCGAAATCTCCGGCAATGTCGTTCAGGGCAATCAGAACGTCAACAAGAATGACGGCGGCGGAGTCTTTGTCGCGCTCTGGTCCGCTCCTTCGATCTCCAACAACCTCATCGTCGGCAATCAGGGCTCCGACGATGGCGGCGGCCTCTTTGTCGGCGGCCAGCAGCATCACTACGGCACGCCCTTCGACCCGGTTCCTCCAGCCAGCCAGTTTGATATTCACGTTACCGGCAACGCCATCATCGGCAATGTGGCCGCCGGCGGCCCTTCGGGCGCAATGCGGATCACCATGGAAACCCGTGGCGAATTTGACGACAACCTGGTAGCGCGCAATCAAGGCGCGATGTATTTCCAGCGCTCGGAAATCCGCGCCCGCGACAACATCATCGCCGGCGACCTGCTCTTCGTCGAGAGCAAGAGCACAGTAAAGCCTGGTGTCTTCCAGCATGATTTGTTCGGCGGCACCGTTTCCGTGCAAGCTCCCGCCAGTTTCGAAAACTGCTTCATGGGTCCGGACGCTCCGTTTCTTCCTGACGGCATGACCACCGCCGCCACCACTGTTTCTACCGACAAGCGCGACGACACAACGCGCATCGGCCTGTCGCACGTTCAGTTGGAGCCGAATGAATGGACCGGCCGCGTGCTCCGCATCGGCAAAACATTTCTGGTAATTCGCGGCAATCAGTCGAACGCGGTCACCGTGTGGGGCCAGGCGGTTGTACAGCCAGGCGAGGCGGTCGAAATCCTCCCCAGTTACCGTCCCATTGCCGGCAAAATCTTTCCTGAGGTCAAGAAAGCAGCCAAATGAACCGCAGAGAATTCCTCCATGGCGCGGCAACTCTGCCGGTAGCTCTCGCGCCGGCCGTGCGCGCTGCCGCCTATCAGCCGAAACGCATCAACAAGGCAATCGAACTCCTCGAGCAGGGTCAGCCCGCCTATTACATCAATGCCGGCGGCGGTGGCTACGAAGAAGGCCGGGCTCTGGCGAAAACCTGGGCCGACATCATCATGTATGATATGGAGCACGCGCCTTACGATGTTACGCGCCTCCGCCAGTTCATGAAGGGCTTAGCCGATGGTGGACCTACGCCGAGCGGCCACCGCACACCCGCCGTCTTCTGCCCTCTCCCGGTTTTGGGGCTCGACCCCGTCACATTCAAAGGTGCGTCGTGGATGGTGCAGCAGACGCTCGCCTGCGGCGTTCACGGCGTACATCTATGTCACGCCCGCTCGCCGGAGGCGGTCCAGATCTTCGTCGAATCCGCGCGTTTTCCCCAGCAGAACCTCGGCCGCACGAAACTGGGCGAAGGATTCCGCGGATACGGTTCACAGAAATTCGCCGCGCAGCTTTGGAAGATCAGCGACACCGACTACCTGCAAATTGCCGACACGTGGCCGCTGAATCCTAAAGGCGAAATCATGCTGGGCGTGAAGATCGAAGACCGCCACGCGCTCGAACACACCGAAGAGACCTTGCAAATCCCCGGCCTCGCCTTTGCGGAATGGGGTCCACGTGACATGGGCCTGTCTTACGGTCTGCTGAGCGGCAGCGCCGATCCGCCCTATCCCAAGCCCATGCAGCAAGCCATGGAGCGCGTGCTGCCCGCCTGCAAACGCAACCACCTTGCCTTCCTTGATAACGTGTTGCCGGATAATGTCAAGAAGCGGATCGATGAAGGCGTGCGCATCGGCGCGGGCGGCAGCAAAGAAGCCGCGGAAATCGGACGCCGCTACACGAAACGGACCATGCCATGGTGACTACTCGCAGGAATACTCTTCGCACGTTGCTCGGAGCCTCAGCCGCCGCCGGTATTTTGCGCGGCGCGAGCCGGCCCGCCGGCGATAAGCCCAATCTGCTTTTCATTCTCTGCGACGAGCGCCGCCCCGATACCATGGCGGCCTATGGCAATCATCGCTTCCATGTGCCGAATGTGAATCGACTTGCCGAGCGCAGCGTCGTCTTTGACCGCTGTTACGTCTCGCAGCCGGTATGCTCGCCCAGTCGATCTTCGCTGCTCACCGGCCAGTGGCCGCACACCACTGGCGTTCTCACCAACAACATCACGCTGCCCCCGAGCAGTATGGTGCTCCCGCAATTGTTGAATGATCCCGCTTACCTCACCGCCTACTACGGCAAATGGCACCTGGGCGATGAAGCATTCGCTCAGCATGGTTTTCAGGAATGGCTTTCGATTGAGGACGGCTACAACGAATTCTTTTCCAAAGGCCGCGATCCATCGACCATCAGCGATTTCGGCAAGTTTCTGCTGCATGAAGGATTGAAGCCGGATCAGCCCGAACACAAAACGTTTTCCCGAGTGGCCGAAGCGCATCTGCCGCTCAAATACCGCAAGAGCACTTTCCTCGGCGGCGCCGCGTCTGATTTCATTCTGAAGAACCGCAGCCGCCCGTGGATGCTGTTCGTCAGTTACCTTGCGCCGCATATGCCGTTCTTCGGCCCTCTCAACGACCTGCACTCCGCTGCCGAAGCGCCGCTGCCGCCGAATTATCCCGGCTACCCCATCGATCATGAGCCGAAAGTCTACCAGCAGATGCGTCATAAGCTGCTGACCCAAGGCTACAAAGCGTATCTCTCGCTGCCGGGCCACGATCTGAAATCGGCGGCATCCTTCGAGCGCCTCTGCCGTAACTATGCGGGCCAGTGCGCCGAAATCGACCTCTCCATCGGACGCATTCTTTCCGCGCTCGAGGCTAGTGGCGCAGCCGGCAACACCATCGTGGTCCACACCTCCGATCACGGCGAGATGATGGGCGCGCACAGCCTGATCGGCAAGGAAGTCATGTACGAAGAGGCCGCCAAGGTGCCCTTCCTGCTGCATGTGCCCTACCGCCAGAACCGCGGCATACACGTCGCGCCGCCTGTGAACAATGTCGATGTCGTGCCAACCTTGCTTTCCTTGATGGGCGCGAAAACTCCGGAGAGCGTGCAAGGCGAAAATCTTCTGCCGATGCTCGACGGCAATCCGCGCCGCGATGACCATGTCTATCTCGAATGGAACACCGTGCCGGGCAGCGCCGAGGCCAGCTCCGTTGTGCCCGAAACCGCTCCCAACGCCCGCACCGTCGTGTCGCCGGACGGTTGGAAAATGGTGCTGCACGACCGCGACTCGCACATGCTCTTCAACACACGCCAGGACCCCTACGAGATGCACAATGTTTTTTACCGGCCCGAATCGAAGCCGCAAATTCTTGCCCTGCGGCGCCGCTTGGAGGCATGGCAAAAGCGCGTCAATGATAAAATGCCGCTCCCGGAGGTCCCCGCGTAGGATTCCGTCCGGCTTTCGACTGATTGGTTAAAGGAACTCTCATGAACCGACTGACTCAGGCAATCCGTAAGCATGGTTCGACCCCGCTGTTGGGTGCTGCCGCATATTTTTACGACCCCGCGTTTCTCGAAATCGCGGCGCTCACCGGCTACCAGGTGGCATGGATCGAAATGGAGCATACGTTCCTGACGTTTGCCCAAGCCGCCGATTTGTGCCGTATCGCCTCCGGGCTAGGAATGCTCACCATGATTCGGATTCCGGATCAGCGGCGCGAAACCGTGCTCAAAGCGGCGGAATGCGGTCCGGATATCCTGGATCTGCCGATGGCGAACACGCCTGAGATTTTGCAGGAGTTTGTCCAAAATGCCCGCTTTCCTCCGGAAGGCGTGCGTGGCTTCTTCAGTGTCTCGCGTGCGGTGAGTTACGGTCTCGCCGGCAATGTCGCCGACTTACAGCAGAAGCTGAATCAGGAACTCTGCCTGATGGTGCAGGTCGAAACCAAAGAGGCGTCGGACCGCATTGAAGAACTCTGCCTTGTTCCCGGCGTCGAAGGAATCTTTCTCGGCCCCGGCGACCTCTCCGCCAGTCTCGGCGTCCCTGGACAAACCGGCCACGGCTTGGTGCGCGAAGCTGCTGCCCACACAGTCGAAGTGGCGCGCCGTCACGGCAAGCAGATCGCCGTGGGGGCCTCGCCTCAGGATTTTGATTTCTGGGTGGACCAAGGTGTCGATGTGTTGTTCTGTACCAACGATTTCGCCTGTCTGAAAGCGGGCGCGCAGTCAGCTATCGACCGTGCCCGTTCGGCCATCGAACGCGCCGCCAGCAAAGTCACTTCTTAGCCAACGCAGCCGCGCAGCGGATTGACAGCATCTGCTCCGCCGGGTGAAAGTGATGCGTGATGCCGAACGCGACGGAGACACTCGGTTTGATCGGCGCTGGCCTGTTGGGCTCGGCGCTGGCGGAGCGCTTCCTGGCGGCCGGCTTCGCTGTGACGGGCTACGATCCCGTTCCCGAATGCCGCCGCCGTCTCTCCGCGCTAGGCGCTGAGGCTGCGGAATCCGTGGCTGCCGTTGCCGCCGCTGACCGCATCATCTTGTGTCTGCCAAATTCCGGCGTCGTCGCATCTGTGCTCGACGAACTCGCGCCTTCTTTGAAACCAGCTTCGCTCATCATCGATACGACCACCGGCGATCCGCAATCGAGTGCCGAATTCGGCCGGAATCTGGCAAGCCGCGCCATCGGATTCGTTGATGCCGCGGTCGGCGGTTCAAGCGCCACAGTCCGCCGCGGTGATGCCATTGTCATGGCCGGCGGCGCTGATGCCGATTTCGGACGTTCCGAACAGATCCTCCGCACGTTCGCGCTCCGCGTCTTTCACGTGGGCCCATGCGGCAGCGGCGCGTGCATGAAACTGGTGAACAATTTGGTCCTTGGTCTGAATCGTGCCGTCCTGGCCGAAGGCCTGGCCTTCGCCAAACGCAGCGGTCTTGACCCGGCGCTCGCGCTCGAAGTGCTGCAAGCCGGCCCTGCCTGGTCTCGCGCCATGGAAGACAAAGGCCAAAAAATGCTCAATGCGGAGTTCAGCGCGCAGGCTCGTCTGGCGCAGCATTTGAAAGATGTCCGCCTCATTTTGGAAGCCGCGCGCAACTCTCGTGCGCGCGTGCCGCTCTCCACCTTGCACTGCCGGTTGCTGGAAGAAGCCGTCGATCGCGGTTTGGGCGAGGCAGACAACAGCGCGATCTTCCAGGTGTTCGAGGAATCCGAATAGCGCGGCTGAGGGCCGCGTTGCCGTCAGGCATGTGAGGCAAGCCGCGCAATTAGGAATTGGCAATTCGGGTGCAATCAAAATCGGTAGCAAAATTGTCGTACGTCGCCGGAGGGCCCATGAGCGTTCGTCTGGAACTCGATACCGTCTGTCCAAACAATCACAACCAGACCGTTTCTTTCACGCAGGAGGAATTCGAAGCCGCGCTGAAGTCCGATACGCTCGTGTTTCACTGCAATACGTGCGACACCAACTGGCCGCCCACCAGCGAAGAAATTGCCAGGCTTCGAAGACGGTTCAAGACCTCAGACTAGCCGCGCTATTCGGAGCGGGGCGTTATGCTGGAGAGCAGACCCTGGCCCTCACATGGATATTCGGCAGTTGCAAATCTTTCACGCCGTGCTCGAATCCGGCAGCATGACTCGTGCGGCAGACAAGATGTTCCTCTCCGCTGCGGCCGTGAGCGTGCAGATGCGAAACCTCAGCCGCGAACTCGGTGTCGAGCTATTCGTCAAATCAGGCAAGCGGTTACTTCCGACTCCGTCCGCCGTCCGGCTCGGGCAGACAACCATGCACCTCGTGGATGTTCTTGCCCAGATCCGCCGCGATTTCGCTCCCGGCGCTGATCAGGACGAGCATCCGCTCGTGATCTCGACCGGCATCACGCCGCTGATCTACCGCCTAGGAGAACCGGTCCGCCGCTTCCGTCGCCAGTTTCCGCGAGCGAACATCGCGCTGCGAGTGAACAGCACGCGGCAAACGGTCACCGCCATTCAGGAGCAGCAGGCGGACGCGGGAATCGTCGTGCTCCCCTTTGAAGCCACGGGCGTTCAGTTCACGCCGTTGTATGACGAAGCGATGAAGGTGTGCCTGCTGCCTGGAGCCGCGCCCGTGCGGAACGGCGTCGTGCAGATTACAGACCTCGTGAAGATTCCGTTCATCCTGTACGCGCGCGCGACCACTTCCACGCGGGCCATCATCGACCGCTTTCTGGCGGAACTTGGCGTCGAACTGCAGGTGGCAGTCGAGTTGGACGACACCGAAGCAATCAAGAAACTGGTGCAGCTCGGCTTCGGTGCTTCCATTCTTCCAGAACATGCGCTGGCACAGCCGCTGCCCGATCTGCAGGTAGTGGATATTGCCGGCCATCCATTCAGCCGCCGCATCGCGATTGCGACCGCCGAGACGGAATACCCGCGAAAGCTCACTCAGGCGTTCTGCCAATTCCTGCAAGCCGAAATCGGGCAGAAATGCGCGCCATCGAACGCGCGCTGACCTTTGGAATCCATGACCTCAAAACAAAAATACCGGCTGCGCGGGGTAGTCGTCAGCCTCAACACACCGTTTGACGCCCACGGCAAGCTCGATCTGGAGTCGTTGGGGCGCTCGATCGAGATGCATCTGGCTGCGGGCGCATGCGGATTTCTGAGTCCGGCCCAGGCCGGCGAAGTGAACGCGCTCACTTTGGCGGAACGTTGCGAGTTGATCCGGTTCGTTCAGGATTCAGTAAAAGGCCGCGCCGAATTTCTTGCGGGCGCAACCGCGCTGCTTGAAAGAGAAAGCTTCGCCGCTGCCGAAGCCGCGTTGAAAGCGGGATGCCGCAACGTGCTGGTTGAAATTCCGGAGCCCTATCGACAGGATCGAGCCGCCACTCTCCGCTTCTGCCGCGAATTCGCTTCGCTGAGAATGCCAATCCTGACGATCCAGGACCTGGATTGGAATGGCGCGGGCCTCGACGTCGCCTGGATTGTCGAGCTATTCGAAACCATCGAGTCTTTCCGCTGTCTGAAAGTTGAAGTCCGTCCAGCCGGTCCGAAATACAGCGCCGTAATCGAAGCTACTGGCGGCCGTTTGGCGGTAGCCGGAGGCTGGGCTGCTGACCAGATGATCGAAGCCCTGGACCGCGGCGTCGATATCTACATGCCCACCGCTATGACCGCGCTTTACCGACGCGTCGTAGAAGCACACAGCGCGGGCCAGCGCGAACTAGCTCGCGAGTGGTTCCACAAAATCCTCCCGGTTCTGGCATTCACTCGCCAACACCTGGACATTTCCATTCAGTTCTACAAGCGCCTCTTCCACCATCGCGGCCTGTTCACGACCACAGTCACGCGCAAGCCCTGCCTTCCCTACGACCGCTATCACGAACAATACGGAAATGAGTTGATCCGCTACTTGGATGAGATCGAAACTCAATTCTGATTTGCCACTTGTAGTCTAGGCCCGAAAACGGGCGAAGCTAAGAGCCCGTTCGCAGCGCTTGAGGATGAGCGCTCCCACCTTTTCCGCGGCGGGATGCGCGATGCCCACTTTCGGAAGAGCGGCGATCACTTGTTCGGACAACGCCGGTACCTGGCTCCGCCCTAGTGGCTTGCCAAGACCAGCCTCTTCCGCCAACTCTTCAATAGATATTCCCGTACGGAATATCTGCCCACTCAAAAACGAGTAGATAGCAGAAAATATTCCTGTACGGGAATGTCAAGAGCCTGAAAGCGCGAACTCTACACGTCCGCCCAGCGCCGGAGCAGATTGTGATAGACGCCGGTCAATTGCACTGCGGCGGCCGGGGCGACGCCCTCGGCGTTGAGACGCTGCAGGGCCATGTCGAGATCGAAGAGCAGAGTGCGCTCCCCATCGTCGCGGATCATGCTCTGAATCCAGAAAAACGACGCCACGCGTGCGCCCCGTGTTACCGGACGAACATGGTGCAGGCTGGTGGCCGGATACAGAATCATATGACCGGCAGGTAGCTTCACGTTGTGTGTTCCGTAAGTGTCTTCGACAACCAGTTCGCCGCCATCGTATTCTTCCGGTCCGGCGAGAAACAAAGTCGCCGAAAGATCGGTTCGAATTCGATGTTGCGTGCCGCTCACCTGCCGGATCGCGTTGTCGACATGCGTGCCGAATGACTGGCCGCCCTGGTAGCGGTTGAATAACGGCGGAAAGACCCTCGCCGGAAGGGCGGCCGAGATGAAGAGCGCGTTTCGCTCCAGCGCGGCGAGGATCATTCCGCCGAGTTCGCGAGCCGCGGGCGAACTTTCGGGCAATTGCATATTGTCTTTCGCCTGCGCCGATTGGTGGCCGGCCGTTATCCGGCCGTCCACCCATTCGGCTTGATCGAGAACATGCCGGGCCTGAAAGATCTGTCCGGCGGTCAGTACATCGGGAATGGGAAGCAACATTTGCGAGTCTCGTCAATCAAAACTTGAACTTCAGTCCCGCGAGCGCCGAACGCCCGGGCCCAAGCACAATATGCGCGGGGTGCAGTTCGTCATAGTAATAGCGGTTAGTGATGTTGTTGATATTGACTTGCAGGTCCACGTGCTCCGCCAGGCGGTGTTTCGCCATCGCACTAAAGGTCCAGTATCCGGGAACCTCCTTGAGGAGTCCGGTGACCGGATCAAACGGCGCGGTCGAACTGGCCGTCCGGCTCGACACAAAGTTCGTGCCAATGCCTGTTTCCCAACGCCAGGGCAATTGCTGCGTGCTCCAGAAGTTAAACGTGTGGCGCGGGACGTTGGCCAGCGGTGCTCCGATGGCGGCCGGATAATAATTCGAACTGATGAGCGTTCCGTCAAGGTCCGCATAGCTCGCCAGCAAATTCCAACGATCGGTGAGACGGGCCCTCACGTCGATCTGCGCTCCATTCACCCGCTGCGTTCCAGCAAGCACGTTCAGCAGTGTGTTATTGGGGTCTGGTTCTCTGGCGTTCAGCTTCTCGGTGCGGAACAGCGCGGCGCGTAACGAGAGACGGTTGCGCGCCATCTCCCACTTACTGCCGAATTCATATGTCCGGTTTTTTTCCGGCGGCAGGCTGGCCGTGCTGGCGCTGAGCGAAAGAGATTCGGCCGAGGGATTGAACGAAGTCCCCGCATCGAAGTAGATGCTTCCGAAGGAGACCGGCTTGTAAACCACGGCGGCGCGCCAGCTCGGCATCTCATCCACGCGATGATAGGATGCGACCGCGCCAACGGTTTGCGCGTAGTTTGTATCGAATCGGTCCCAGCGGATACCGCCCGTCAGATCCCAATGTTTGCCGAACCGCAAAGTGTCGAGTGCATATGCGGCGGTGGTGACCGCTGTAGTGCGAACACGGGATGTGATCGTGGCGTCTCCCGAGAGCGGCTGATAGGGATCAGGGTTCAACAGGTCCGCATCGGGCACGTTCGTCCACGTTGGACGCGTCGGGTTGGATGTTTCGCGGCCGGCCTCAATTCCCGAAACGAGGCTGTGCCGGATCACTCCGGTTTCAAAGTTGGCCGTCAGATCCAGTTGCTCGTCCAGAAGGCTTTCCGTGCTGTTGACGCCGATTTCGTGCCGCGTTACGTCGATCTGATCGAGGGGCGTGTCCAGTGTGACCGTCTTGGGCACTTGCGGCTCGGTGATCAGCACGTCGCGGACGTAGTTGGCAAAGCGCGCCTGGTTGCGCAGCGAGATGTGGCTGTTGACATCGTGCTCGACCTTGAAGGTTCCGATGTCGTCATAGGTTCTCAAATAGTTGCCGTCTTTGAAGCCGTAATAATTGTTGCGCGGCACCGGCGCCGGGCCGTTAAACAGCCAGGGAAGGCCGTAATCCGGAATGTCGTCGGCATTCTGGTGGAAATAGCTGAAGGTCCAGCGAGTCGGTGAGCCGAGACCCAGCGCAAGCGACGGCGCAATTCCGAAGCGGCGGTTCTCGGCGATGTCGCGGCCTGCGACATTGCCTTCATCGCCCATTACGTTCAAACGAAACGCAGCGCCGGAGCCGAGCTTCTGCAGAGGCTGATTGTAATCAACCGCGACGCGCCGGGTGAGATCGGAGCCAAAATCGGCATCGCCCGAAATGAACCGCGTGAGTCCCGGAGTCTTGGTCGCCTGATTCACCACGCCGCCTGTTGAGCCGCGGCCGAACGTAACGGAGGAAGGACCTTGCAGCACTTCGACTTCCTCGGTGTTGAACGGATCGCGATAATAGCTGCCGAAGTCGCGCATGCCATCGATATACAAATCGTTGCGGGCGGTGAACCCCCGGATGGTCAGGTTATCGCCTTGGGCGCCGCCTTCACCCGCCGCGAGACTGATGCCGGCAACGTTGCGCAGAGCATCACGCAGTGTGGTGACGCCCTGCTGCTCCATCACAACTTCCGGAACCGACGTGATCGTCTGCGGCGTGTCTAAGAGAGGTTGCGCGAACTTCGGTGAGGAAGCAGCCAACGGATCCACGCGTCCCGTGACATCGACCGAAATCGCCACGCTCTGAATATCTAACGACAGCGCATTCGGCGAACTGAAGCGGTAAGTCAAACCAGTGCCGGCCAGCAGTTTCTGCAGCGCCTGCGCGGCTGTGTACACGCCGGTAACGCCCGGGGAAGCGACTCCGCGAATGCCTGCCTGGGAAACAGTGACGCTGTAGCCCGTGATGTGTTCAAAGTCAGCCAGCACGGAATCGAGCTGGCCCGGGGGAATGGCGAACCGCCGAACCGGTTGCGAGCCTTGCGTCTGTGCGACAGCGCTCGGCGCCTGAGCGCGATGTGTCACGTCCTGCGCGTGCGCCACATTGATGGTCTTGGTGCCGATGGCGGAATAAGCAACCAGCGTTCCAATTGTCATCCACCGATAAGCAACCGGCCAGTTGCTTTGATTGCTGTTCTTTCTCTTGTCTGTCTTCCTGGGCATCTTGATTTTGATCCTCATTCGTCCGTTCCTGGATTGAAGAGCTATTGGACCTGCATCCCGATGGCAGAAAGGCACTCCTTGACCGGGACGAGTCCGTGTTTTTGACAGAGACCAAACCGCTTTGGGCGACGGCTGAAGACCAAAAGCCTTGTGGCTGCCCGCCACCGTGGCTTTATAATGAGGTTGGTCGCCGGCCCTCCGGGCTGTCGATACAAGGTTCTCTCCGGGGCTTCGCCAAAAGGTTTCCGGGGAGAACCTATTTGTTTCTTACTGCGTTCGTGCTTGGGCCACTGCGCTGCCGGCCGCGCTTTCAGGCTTGGCATCGGCTGTCGCGCAGGCGCGGCAAGCGCCTCCCACCTCCAATCGGGTGACCCGGATGCTGAATCCGGCTTGCATTGCAATTTCGGATTTGAGCTGCTCAAACAGCGAGCTGGAAAATTCTTCGATGCGGCCGCAGCGAAAACATGCCAGATGGATATGGTCCCGCGTCGTCTTGACTTCGTAGTAATGCTTTTCGCCTTCCAGGTGCATCAGGTCGAGTTCATCCACCAGCCGAAGTTTCTTCAGGAGTTCGATGGTCCGGTAGACGGTAGCTCGATTCAGACCGGGCTGCCGCTTGCGCGCGAGTTCGAGAAGGCTATCGGCATCCAGATGTACTTTCGCATCCTGAATGACTTCGACTACGGCACGGCGTTGCGTGGTCATCCGAATGCCCTTGGAGCCCAGTTCTTCGAGCAGGGCGCGGCGTTGGAGGGGAGGAGTCATTCGCCTCCACCTAATTGCGACTCAATCGCAACTAGGGGTACGCGATTGATCCTGGACGGTTTGAATTTTCCATTTGCAACTGGTTCGCAACAAGATCGACAAAGCATATCTTACGTCTTTGCTCTATATTAAAGAACCGGTTTTCTGAAGTCAACGAAAATCAGCAAATCAGTTGCAACTGGGGATGAATGGTCACTGCCGCGAATCCGGGTGTGTGGAGAGGCTCATTTCATAGAGTACGGTATGGCGGGAGCGTCCGGTGAATGGTGTGCGGAGTGTCGCCTTCGCGTGGAAAGCGCCACTCCTACGCGCGGAAGGCGCCACTCCGATTGACACGATCGCGACCATGGTTCAGTCGCTATTGATCATCCAGGGAGTTCCGAAGCGATCCACCAGCATACCGAAGCGCGCCGCCCAGAAGGTTTGCTGGATCGGCATCTTGATGCTGCCGTTTTCCGCCAGCGCGTGAAAGATGCGTTCGGCTTCCGCGGTGTCTTTCATTTGCAGAGATATGGAGAAGCCGGCCGGTTTTTCGTAGCGCCCCGGAGGCGCATCGGAGCCCATCAACACACCGTCGCCGACGCTGAGTTGCGCGTGGAGCACTTTGTTGCGCCATTCGGGCGGTGCCTGCTGTTCGGCGGGGGTGCCGGCGAACGTCATGAGCGTAACGAGTTTGCCGTTGAGACAACGTTCATAAAACCGGAAGGCCTCTTCGCATTGGCCGTTATAGATGACATAGGCATTCACTTGCATAATTGGACTATCCTTTCAATGAATGAATTCGGAAATCGCACGGGCTCATGCTCAGAGGCTGAGCAAGTAAGACAGCAGTTACTGCCTCGCCAGTTCCTTCTCGAGACTGCGCGCGTGCTCGATGGCCGCGCTGGGGTCGAACTCGTCCAGCTCAAATAGCTGGCGGATTTCGATCTCGGCTTCCTGGCCTTCCCCGTGCGGCGCCGGAGCGCGCTTGGCCCAATCGATTGCCTCTGCTATTGAGTTGACCTGAATCAGCCAATAGCCGCCGATCAGATCCTTGGTCTCGGCGAACGGCCCATCGACTACTGTGGTCTTGCCGCTGGAAAAGCGGACGCGAGCACCCTTCGAACTGGGGTGCAGACCAGTGAGATCCAACAGAACGCCGGCCTTCATCATCTCTTCGTTGTATTTGCCCATCGCGGCAAGAAGTTCTTCACTCGGCATCTTGCCCGCTTCGCAGTCCTTGCTGCTTTTGACGATCAACATGAATCGCATTTCTTTTCTCCTGAAATTTTGAATTTGGAGCAGGGCGCCGGCGCTTGCGACCGTGCCCTGCGTTCTACCGTTGAGTCGAATGGGAAGACGCGAAATCGACACTGCGAATGAAAGAACTTGCCGGCAGTCCGGAAATCTGCACGACGGGACGGATCTCCACGCCGCCCCAGCGTCCGGCCGGAAGCTGCGACGCGATTTCGATGGCTTCATCCAGATTGGCTGCGTCGATCAGAAAGAAGCCTCCGAGCTGTTCACGCGTTTCGGCGAACGGGCCGTCAGTGACCAGCGGTTTTCCCTCGCGAACGCGAACGCAGGTCGCAGTGGATGTTGGATGAAGCGGCGCAGCCGCCAGGAATTGTCCTTTGTCGCTGAGCCGGTGCGCGAACTGCGTGGATTCCTCGTAGCAGCTTTGGCGCTGAGCCTCGGTCAGTGCCCGCTCTTCGGCGTAAATCAACAGCATGTATTGCATGTTGTGTGCCTCCGTCAATGAATCGAATGGGCGCGGCTGGAATCGACAACCCAGCATACAATTTTTTACCATCTGTGAATGGGCGCGCATACCGATGCCGCGGTCGAATCGGTCTACCGGTCCGACTGGGGCCGGATTATCGCGGCGCTGATTCGCCTGGTGGGCGACTTCGAGCTGGCCGAAGAGGCGGCGCAGGAAGCATTTGCGGCCGCGGTAGACCAATGGCGAATTGACGGCGTGCCAGAGTTCCCGCGCGCTTGGATTATCCAAACAGCGCGTCACAAAGCCATCGACCGCATCCGCCGTTCGGCGCTGCACCGGGAGCGTATCGAATCGTACGCGGCCAGTGAACTGACTCCGGCAGTAGAACCGGATTACGATACGGACGAAATTCCCGACGACCGCCTGCGCCTGGTTTTCACCTGCTGCCATCCGGCGCTGGCGCATGATGCGCAAGTTGCGCTGACGCTGCGAACGTTGGGCGGCCTCGATACTGACGAGATTGCACGCGCGTTTCTGGTCCCTTCCGCTACGATGGCGCAGCGGCTGGTGCGCGCCAAGCGAAAGATTCGCGACGCGCGGATTCCATACGCGGTTCCCGGCACAAAGGAGATGCCGGAGCGGTTGGCCTCGGTGCTGGCGGTGATTTACCTGATCTTCAATGAAGGGTACGCGAGCACACGAGGCGGGCCGCACGTGCGGACGGATTTGTGCACGGAGGCGATCCGGCTGGCGCGATTGGTGCGAGCGCTGATGTCGCCGCAGCCTCCGGCGGAGGTCACCGGGCTGCTGGCGCTGATGCTGCTTCACGATGCGCGCAGAGAGGCGCGCCTCGATAGCGCGGGCGATCTGGTGATTCTGGAAGAGCAGGACCGGAGCCGCTGGGACCAGCGGCAGATCATCGAAGCGCTGGCGCTGGTGGAGGAAGCATTTCGAGGGCATCCGGGACCGTATTCCGTGCAGGCGGCAATCGGCGCGGAGCACTGCCGCGCGGTACGTGCCGAAGATACCGATTGGGCGCGGATACTGGCGCTGTACGATTTGCTGGAACGGCTGCAGCCATCTCCCGTAGTCGCGCTGAATCGCGCGGTAGCGTTGGCGATGGTGGAGGGTCCACGAGCGGCGCTGGGTGCAATGGATGAGCTGGTCGCGAGTGGGGATCTGGAGGGATACCATCTCTTGCACGCGGCGCGCGCGGATTTTTTCCGGCGTCTGGGGGAGCCGGAGGAATCGGCGAGGAGCTACGAGAAAGCGTTGACGCTGGTTACGAATGAGAGCGAGAGGCGCTTTCTGGAGCGGCGTCTGCGGGAAGTACAGGCGATGAAGTGAGCGCACGGGCGGGGAGAAGGCACTGAGGCTACACCGGCGTCGGTTAATTGAGACTCGTAATTTTGCCACCGGCTAATGCAATTTTTGGACGCCCTGGTCACAAATTGAAAAAATTTGTCCGAACCTTTTCGTTCAACACCTTCGCGACCGCCGGCCCGAACCTCAGCGCAGCCCGGCTGCTAACTTTAAGTCAGAAGGCGGTCGCACACCCCGGCCGCCTTCGACGATTTTCATGTTGGCCAACATGCGTCGCATTTACGGTGGTGCTGGACCCCTGGAGCCCGTGAACGGCCTGCGGCGTCAACTATAGGTATGGCGTCGACAGGGGACCTTGGAAACTGGTTTCCAAATCTTGCGGTGGTGAGGAAATAGCGCTGATTGTTCCCCCACTGCGTTCCAGAGAGCTGAACCGTCAAATCGAGCGTATAAAAGTAACGCCATCCAGCGATTCCTCTGACCTCGAAGACGCGGCTCAAACCATTGGCGGCCGGAACCGCACGGCGAAAAGTCCGCACAGCCCCGGCCGCCGCGACGTACCTTTTCTCCTTCATCCTTCTCCGCGCAGCCGTAGTGTGTCAATTGGCCTGCGCGACCACTCTTCATACAGAAAAAAGCAAATGAATGTCAGGGCGAGATGCGCGAGCACACACGCCCACTCGGTATTCTCCGTTGCCGCCCTGGCCATCCGCCGGGCGCGATGGCAAATCCGAGTTGAGCCATAGCTGTTGGGCTTAGAGACGGCAGCCGCCCCAAACCCAGTAGGGCGCGGGGTCGCTGGCGGGGAATGACTGCATGGAAGACTCGTCGATGGCATCGTTTTCCGCGGCGCAGATCTCGCGCTCGGCTTGCAGCCAATCGTCGAGCTCTGAGCCCGGTTGACAGCCGCGCGCAAGGTGGAGTTCATAGGCGCGGCGGCGAATGAGTTCCTGTCTGGAAGGATCTTTGATCAGAAGTTCCCCTGCACGCTCAGGCCGTGACATTTCCATCCCGGATTTCGCCCTCGTAGAAGCAGCCGAAGGTTTCGCAGTGAGATTGGGGCAATGGCTTCTGTACCTGAACAATCCCTGCGGCTGCTCCCGAATTACCCAGTTCCTTTGTGCATTCCGAGGACCAAGTACAGCATTGCGCCGGAAATCGTTTGTGCGGAATCGCGCGCACACAGTCTTTGGATATCAGGTGTATTGCCCCGTACCGGAAGGACCGGTGGGTTGCGAAAATAGCAGATGGAAATGGCTCAACCGACCCAGCGCCGGGAATCCCTGCGTTCCCGGCTCACATATGAACCCAAAGAGCTTCGATTCGGCACCAGCGGTCGCCGTGGCGAAGTGGCGCATCTCACACAACTGGAGGTGTACATTAACGCTCTGGCCGAGTTGGAGTATCTGCAACTGCTGCTGCCTCACGAGGGCGGAATCGGCAGGGGCGATGAATTCTATCTCGCCTGCGATTTGCGGCCGAGTTCGACCACTTATGTGGCGAAACAGCAAGGGCGGGGTGAAATCGCGCAGGCGTTGTGGCGCGCTGTAGAGGACGCGCGAATGTGCCCGGTAAATTTGGGACGCATTCCGGCGCCGGCCCTCATGAATTACGCGATTGCGCGGGGATGCGGCAGCATCATGGTCACGGGAAGCCACATTCCATTTGACCGCAACGGCTACAAGCTGAACACGTCGCGGGGCGAGTTACTGAAGCGAGACGAAGCGCCGATTGATCAGAGGGTGCGCTTGATTCGCGCGATGCTCTATGACCAGTTGTTCGCGGACTCACTGTTCGACGAGGCGGGATTGTTCAAAACGGGTCATCGGGAACTGCCGCCTGAAAACGACGCCGGCCGGTTGGAATACGTGCAGCGGTACGAGAACTTCTTTCAGGGTCAGTCGCTCCAGGGAATGCGGCTGGTGGTCTATCAACACAGTGCCGTGGGACGGGATCTGCTCGCCGATATCCTGCGGTCGTTTGGCGCGGAAGTGATTCCGGCGGGGCGCAGTGAGACGTTTGTTCCGATTGACACGGAAAACATAGATGACGCGCAGCTTGCGAAGATACAAGCTCTGGCGGATGAGACCGCGGCGCACGGCCGCGTGGATGCGGTTGTCTCGACGGATGGGGATAGCGACAGGCCGCTGATCGTGGGTGTCGATCCGAAGATGGGGCAGGCGCGGTTTTTCGGCGGCGACTTACTGGGCATGGTTGTGGCGGAGTACTTGTGCGCCGACGCAGCGGTGGTGCCGGTCAGTTGCAACGATGCGGTGGACCGGTGGCGCCTGAAAGCGATTGTCGAACCAAAGACGCGGATCGGATCACCGTTCGTGCTGGCGGGAATGGAGCAGGCGCGCGCGGCGGGCAAGCGGCGCGTCTGCGGATGGGAAGCCAACGGCGGCTTTTTGACTGCTTCGGATTTCGAACGGGATGGTAAGGTGCTGAAGGCGCTGCCGACGCGGGATGCGCTGCTACCGATTCTGTGCGTGCTGTTTGCGGCGCGGGAACAGAGCATGGCGTTGGTGGATTTGTTTGCGAGGTTGCCGAAGCGATACAGCCGGTCGGCCCTGTTGCGGGAGTTTCCACGGCCGGTATCGCAGCGTATGGTGGAAAAGCATTCGCCGGGCGATCTGCGGATCCGGGAAGCAATCTTTGGCGGGGACGGAGTGCGGCTGTTGGATGCGAACCGGGAGAGTCTGCGAGACTGCGATGGATTGGTGCCCGGCATCGAGGAGATTCGGACTCGACTGGAGGATTTCTTTCCGGCGGGTTTGGGCTTCGGCTCGATTGTGTGGTTGGACTTTACCGACGGCGTGAGGATTGGATTCAGTAACGGCGATGTGGCGCACTTTCGACCGTCCGGGAATGCGGATGAGCTTCGGATTTATGCGGTGGCGGATACTCAGGAGCGGGCTGATGCAATTGCGGAAATCGCGGTCGCGGAGCCTGAAGGGATTTTGCGGAGGATGGAGCGGGCAGAGGAGCCGTCCACATGATGAAGGCGACAACCGGACGCACGTGATGCAACTGCGGCGGCGGTCATTCCTCCGCCCGAAGCGCTCCCAGCGGCCGGCGGAATCCGTCAACAGGAGTAGACTTTTCGATAGAAGATACGGATATGTCCATTCGACCGATCAAACGCCTGATTACATCGAAGCCGACGCTGGAGGGAGCCGGAGTGCACCTGCGCCGTGCGTTCGGGTTCGGAAGTACGTCCGAGTTCGACCCGTTTCTGTTGCTCGACGACTTTCGCAATGATGTTCCCGCCGATTATCTGGCAGGCTTTCCATGGCATCCACACCGCGGAATTGAAACCATTACTTACGTGCTCGCTGGAACAGTGGAGCACGGCGACAGTATGGGAAACCACGGCGCCATCGCGGCCGGCGATGTGCAATGGATGACGGCGGGAAGCGGGATCATCCACCAGGAGATGCCGAAGGGGGATCATTCGGGCCGGATGCACGGGTTTCAACTATGGGCGAACCTGCCGTCGTCGCTCAAGATGACCGCGCCGCGTTATCAGGAAGTGAAAGCGGCGGACATTCCGGAAGTCAAGGATGACGATGGCACGGAAGTCCGGATTGTCTGCGGGAATTTCTGGGGGGCCAAGGGGCCGGTAGACGGCATTGCGGCTGATCCGATTTATCTGGATGTGACGGTGCCTCCGGGACGGCGGAGAACGTTACCGGTGGAAACGACGCGCCACGCCTTCGCCTATGTGTTCGCGGGAAGCGGGAAGTTCTGCAATGCGTCGGGGCCTCTGGCGGTGCCGACGGAATCGGTGGGGTGGCTGGATACGACGCCGCCGGCTCATGCCGAGAACCGGTCGCTCATTCTTTTCGATCGAGGGGATGAAGTAGAAGTGCAGGCGGGAGAGGACGGGATTCGCTTCCTGCTGGTCTCGGGAAAACCGCTGGAGGAGCCGGTGGCGTGGTACGGACCGATCGTCATGAATACTCAGGAGCAATTGCGAGAGGCATTCTCGGAGTTAGAGAAGGGAACGTTTTTGAAGACGAAGCAGGGGTAGGGCGGTTGGAGACCGGTGTCCGAATCTACTTCCGTATTCGATGCGGTGACTCCTTCGGAGAACCGCTGCCCGGCTGCGGGACTGCGGCTGGCCAAGTCCCGATTCAGGCGACTTCGCTTCTATCTTCCCAAAATCGATCGAGGTCTGGAGCGCTTGTCTGCGACTTCGATCACAGCCTTACGAATATTTCGTGTGCCACAATCAGTTGCCGTGTGTAAAATGATAGGCCGCGGGCGAAATCAGGACGACATGAATAGCCCGGCGGTTCACTGGACATGACACGGTTGGCGGGGGTCGTTTGGGCAGCCTGCCTCCTGATCGGCGTGACGTCGCAGATCGCGAGTGCGCAGGATTTCCCCATGCCGGCAGCGGCTAAAGGGAAGCTGCTTTTCACGGGCAAAACTCATCTACGCAATGGCGGCCCGGCATGTATTGGCTGCCACCAGATTTCCGGGATCCCGTTCCCCAACGGGGGAACCCTGGGACCCGACTTGACCGGCGCCTATGCCAAGTTGGGTCCAACCGGGACCCGATCCGCGCTACAAACCCTCTATTTCAAAGTCATGACGCCGATCTACGCGGCTCATTCGCTGATCCCCGAGGAACAGGTCGATCTGACCGCATTCTTGGAACAGGCTGGAACGAAGCCCACTGCCGGGGGGACCACGCCGGCAATCGCTCTCGCCGCGTTGATTCTTGGCGGGATTTTTGTGGGCGTTACCGGACTTGTGTGGCGCGGTCGAGTGAGGAGTGTGCGAGCAGCGATGGTTCACCGGGCGAAGCGGCGGCAAGGAGCAAACAGTTGAGCTGGATCAAGGACATCGTGAACCCAAAAATGCGGCTCTGGGAAGAGTTCTACCGCAATCGCTGGCAGCACGACAAGGTCGTCCGCAGCACGCACGGTGTCAATTGCACCGGCGGCTGTTCGTGGATGATCTACGTAAAGAACGGTATCGTGACCTGGGAGATGCAGGCGCTTGACTATCCCAGGCTCGAGAACAGCCTGCCGCTATATGAGCCCCGCGGCTGCCAGCGTGGGATCGTGTATTCCTGGTATGTTTACAGCCCGCTGCGAATCAAATATCCCTATCTTCGCGGTGTTCTGATGGAGTTTTGGGAAGCCGCGCGAGCCAGGCACGCCGATCCGGTGGAGGCATGGGCCTCCATCGTCGAGGATGAAGAAAAGCGGCACGCCTTTCAAGTGGCCCGGGGCAAGGGAGGTTTCCGGCGCGCGAATTGGGATCAGTGCTTGGAGATCATCGCCGCCTCGATGCTCTACACCGCGAAAAAATATGGCCCGGATCGCGTGATCGGCTTCTCACCGATTCCGGCCATGTCAATGCTCAGCTACGCGGCGGGCTCGCGTTTTTTGCAGTTGTTCGGCGGGGTCATGCTCAGCTTTTACGACATGTACGCCGATTTCCCGCCGGCATCGCCCGAAACCTGGGGCGAGAAGACCGATGTCGCGGAAAGCGCCGATTGGTTCAACAGTAAGTACATCGTGGCCAGCGGAAGCAATCTGAACATGACGCGCACCCCGGATGCGCATTTCGTGGTGGAGGCGCGGCATCACGGCGCGAAGCTGGTGGTGCTGTCGCCGGATTTCAGCCAGGTATCCAAGCACGCCGATTGGTGGATTCCCGTGAACGCGGGCATGGATGGAGCCATGTGGATGGCGGTGAATCACGTCATCCTCAAGGAATTCCATGTTGACCGGCAGGTGCCCTATTTCACCGATTATCTGAAGCGCTATTCCGATACTCCATTCTTAATCGAGATCGAGAAGACCGCCGATGGCTATGCAGCCGGGCGATTCCTTCGAGCGAACCGGATCGAGCGCTATCGCGGCGTCGAAAACGGCGATTGGAAGCTGCTCGTTCTCGACGGAAAAAGCGGCGTGCCGAAAATGCCGCAAGGCTCAATTGGATTCCGCTGGCAGGAGCAGCCGGGCCAGTGGAACCTGGAGCTCAAGGACGGTCTGGATGGCTCGGAGATCGATCCGCAACTCAGTCTGCTCAGCAGCCAGGAAGATGTTCTCCAGGTTTCCTTCCTGGATTTCGGCGGTGGACGAACATTTCGTCGCGGAGTTCCTGTGCGCTATATCGAAACCACAACCGGACGAGTTGCGGTGACCACCGGCTTGGATCTTCTGATGGCGCAACATGGCGTGCCTCGCGGCCTTGCCGGCGAGTACCCGGAAAGCTACGACGCCGACGAGTTCGCTTATACTCCCGCCTGGCAGGAAAAATTCACTGGCGTTGGCCGGAATACGATCGTGCAACTGGCGCGCGAATTCGCGATCACGGCCGAAAAGACCAGGGGAAAATGCACGGTCATTGTCGGCTCCGGTGTCAATCACTGGTATCACAACAACCTGCACTATCGCGCGAGTATCACCTCACTCATCCTGTGCGGCTGCGTCGGCGTGAATGGCGGGGGGTTGAATCACTACACCGGGCAGGAAAAAATCACGCCGATGGCCTCTTGGAGCACCATCGCGATGGCGCTTGACTGGGTTCGCCCACCAAGGCTGCAAAATGGGCCGTCATTCCACTACGTGCACAGCGATCAATGGCACTATGAGAGCGCGCATGCCGACTATCATCCATCTGAGGGGCGTTTCTCGCGCCAGCATTTCATGGATCTACAGGCGGACGCGGTTCGCATGGGATGGCTTCCGTTTTATCCGCAGTTCAATCGCAATCCGGCCCAACTTGTGCGCGAGGCCGAACAGGCCGGAGCGGACACGCCCGACAAGATCTCGCAATGGATGGTGGACCAGCTCCGCACCGGGAAAACTCATTTCTCGATCGACGACCCCGATTTGCCCGAAAACTGGCCGCGCGTATGGCTGATCTGGCGCGGGAATGCGATCCACAGCAGCGCGAAAGGGCAGGAGTATTTTTTCCGGCACTATCTGGGAACACATTCCAACGCGATCGCGGAGGATGAGGCGCGGGAGACGGTGCAGGAGGTCGCTTGGCGAGAGACATCGAACCGGGGCAAGATGGATTTGGTGGTCGATCTGAACTTCCGGATGGACACTTCAGCGTTGTACTCCGATATCGTCTTGCCTTCGGCAAGCTGGTATGAAAAAGACGATCTCAACACCACCGACCTGCATTCTTACTTTCACCCACTCGGCGCGGCCGTTCCCCCGTGCTGGGAATCGCGGACCGATTGGGATATCTTCCGCTCGCTGGCTGAAAAACTGAGCGCACTCGCGCCCGCTCATTTCCCCGAGCCGTTTCGCGACCTGGTGGCGACGCCGCTTCTGCACGACACCCCGGATGAAATCGCGCAGCCGGAGGTGCGGGACTGGTCCAAGGGAGAATGCGAACCGGTGCCGGGCAAAACAATGCCGCGCTTCTCGATTGTCGAGCGTGACTACGTGAACCTGGCGGACCAGTTCCAATCGCTCGGCCCGCTCCTCAAACTGCACGGCGTGGAAGACCACGGCATCGACATGCCGGTGGCGGATCTCTACGACGAATTCGCGAAAATGGTTCCGTCGCATGAATGGAATGGCGAGAAATATCCATCGATCGCTGAAGCTCGCGACGCAGCCAACGCGGTTCTCTTCTTCACTCCCGAAGCCAATGGAGAGATCGCGTGGCGCGGATTCAAAGAGCGTGAGCGGCAGGTTGGGCTTCCGCTTGCGGATCTCGCCGAGGGCCATCGCGGTGTCCGATACGATTTTGCTGATTTGTCGAGGCAGCCGCGGCGAATCCTGACCAGCCCGTGCTGGTCGGGAATTCTCAATCACGGCCGCGCCTATAGCGGATATGTCCAGAACATCGAGCGCCTGATCCCCTGGCGCACGCTTACCGGACGCCAGCATTTGTACCTCGATCACGAAGCGTATCGCGCTTTCGGCGAGTCGTGCCCGACGTTCAAGCCGCGCATTCCACTCGAGAATACGGGCAATCTGATCCAGAGCAAGCCGCTGGGCAAGGCCATCACGCTGACCTGTATCACGCCGCACGGTAAGTGGCATATCCACTCCACCTACTACGACAATTTGCGAATGCTCACGCTTTCGCGCGGCGTCGAGCCTTTCTGGCTGAACGATAAGGACGCGGACGAGATTGGCGTTCTGGATAACGATTGGGTGGAAGCTTATAACGACAATGGCGTGATAGTGACGCGCGCGGTGGTGAGCGCGAGGGTTCCACGCGGCATCTGCATCTTTTATCACGCGCCGGAGCGGACCATCTCCTTCCCCAAATCTCCGATTCGCGGCCGGCGGCGGGGCGGAGGAACCAACAGCATCACGCGCATGAGGCTCAAGCCGCTGCTCATGGCCGGGGGGTACGCGCAGAATTCGTATCGCTTCAACGACTATGGGCCGCCCGCGACTGATCGGGACACGTACGTGATCGTTCACAAGCTGGAGGGCAAGCCGCAGTGGGACTAACGGGGGATCACGTATGAACGTGCGCGCACAAATCTCGATGGTGTTTCACCTCGATAAGTGCATCGGATGCCACACTTGCAGTCTTGCCTGCAAGAATCTGTGGACCGATCGTCCGGGGACCGAGTACATGTGGTGGAACAATGTCGAGACCAAACCGGGAACCGGATATCCGACATTGTATGAGGACCAGGAGCAATATCATGGCGGCTGGATCGTCGAAAACGGGAAACTCCGTCTGAAGCTCGGCAGCCAGAAAAGCGAATTGGTCAATATCTCGTTTAATCCCCATCTGCCGACGCTCGACGATTACTATCACCCCTGGACATATCGCTATCAGGATCTGATCGGTGCGCCCGCGGGCCACGATCAGCCGGTCGCACGTCCGGTTTCGATGATTACCGGCGAGGATATGGAGATCGAGGCTGGTCCGAATTGGGATGACGATCTGAGCGGATCGCCCATTTATGCGGCGAATGATCCGAATCTCGCGGTGCTGAATGAAGAAGAAAAGCGCCGTTTCTTTGAATTGCAGCAGCTCGTCTATTTTTATCTACCGCGTATCTGCAATCACTGCCTCAATCCGAACTGCGTCGCGGCCTGTCCTTCGGGCGCAATCTATAAGCGGGGCGAGGACGGGATTGTTCTGGTCAGCCAGGAAAAATGCCAGGGTTGGCGCATGTGCGTATCGGGCTGTCCGTATAAGAAGGTTTATTTCAACTGGAACAGTGGGAAGGCCGAGAAATGCATTCTGTGCTATCCCCGAATCGAGACGGGGCAGGCTCCGGCGTGTATGCACTCCTGCGTCGGCAAGATCCGCTATTTGGGTGTGCTGTTATATGACGCCGAGCGCATCGAAGAGACCGCGTCGAAGCCGGATTCGGAGCTGGTGGATGCGCAGCGCGATCTGATCCTTGATCCCTTCGATCCCGAGGTGCTGCGCGCCGCTGCGGAAAACGGCGTGGATCAAAAGGTGATCGAGTCCGCGCAGAAATCGCCAGTATATAAATATGTCAAGCAGTGGCGGATGGCTCTGCCGCTGCATCCGGAGTGGCGAACGCTGCCGATGCTGTTTTACGTTCCTCCCTTGTTACCGGTTACGGCCACGCTCAATCAGGACGGGCGCTATGAACTCGATACCGACTTCTTCAGTTCCCTTGAAAGCGCGCGGCTGCCGATTCGCTACATGGCGAGTTTGTTTTCGGCGGGCGATGAATCGCAAGTCATTTCGGCCTATCGCAAGCTACTCGGCACGCGGATTTACAAGCGCGCGCAGAGCGTAGGCGACATCTCGATGGCGGCGGCACAGAACGCTCTCGAAGAAGCGCAATTGACTCCCGGACAGGTGGAGGATATTTATTACTTGACGGCGCTTGCCGGCTTCGACGAGCGCATGGTGATTCCACAAGCGCTGCGCGAACAGGCGATCGAACTCGGCATCGACACGCAAGCGTATCAGGAAGAGCGCGGCGCGGGATTCCTTCGCTGGCCAGAACGAGGATTGTGACACCATGGCGATTTATTTCTCCTTCGCTGAGTTGCTCGATTATCCCTCGCACGGTCTGGAAGACTGCGCCAATCAAATCGCGCGGGAATGTGCGGAAGCGCGTTCTTCAATCGAGGCGTTTCAAAGCGCAACGCGGGGGAAATCGCTCGGCGAGCTTCAGGAGATCTACATCAACGCCTTCGATTTCCGGCCGGATTGCACGCCGAATCTTGGATATCATCTGTTCGGCGATGACGGCCGGCGAGGTCTGTTTCTGGCGGAGCTCAAGGGCCGGATGGAGGCTTGCGGAATCGTCCTCGGCTCCGAACTGCCGGACTATTTGAGCATCATCCTTCGATACATCGACCGCGTCGAGGAGGAACGCATTCCATTGATTGAGGACTGTATCCAGCCGGGGCTAGCGCGCATGACCGAAATCCTGGATGCGACGGAGAATCCGTATAGGCACGCGATTCACGCTCTGTTGAGCTTCCTTGAGCACGAAGCGAAATCGCGCGAGGGCGTAGAGGCGGCAAGGGTTTGAGTCATGAGCGGCTTCTTTTTTATCGCGCTCCCTTATGTGGCACTGGTGCTCGCCTTTGGAGCCGGCGCATACCGCTACGCCACCAATCGCTACACCTACTCGAGCCTTTCTTCACAGATCCTGGAGAACAGAAAGCTGTTCTGGGGCTCGGTGCCGTGGCATTTCGGAATCACGCTGATTCTGTTGGCGCATCTGTTCGCGGCGTTTCTACCTGGAGTTACCGCATGGATTCTGGGAGGCGAGCTCCGTCGATTCGTTCTGGAACTGACGGGAATGGCGCTTGCGCTGTACACCCTGTCCGGGCTGATCGTGCTGATTGCGCGCCGCTTGACCCCGAGGTCGCTGGCGCAGGCTACCACGACCTATATGGACGGCGTGCTGCTATTGGTATTGCTGGTGCAAGTAGCCAGCGGTGCGGCGGTCGCGATCTTTAATCGCTGGGGCGGATTGTGGTATTTGCACACAGCGGTTCCATGGTTCTGGTCGCTCGCCACGCTGCATCCGGACGTCAGCACAGTCGCCACGATGCCAATGCTTCCGGCGCTGCATTTCGTGACCGGTTTTATTGTGATTCTTCTTTTTCCATTCAGCCGGCTTGTGCATTTGATTATGTTTCCGGTTTATTATCTCTGGCGGCCGCGCCAGGTGGTGGTTTGGAATCGCGAGCCGGGCCGAGCCTTGAACTCCGGGAGGATATCGGATGACCGGCAATGAAGTCAAACCGTGTGAAGGGTGCGCAACGGCGGACCGCCGACGATTTCTAACGAAACTCAGCGTAATCCTGGGCGGGATCGGCGCGGCGCTGGCATCGATTCCGAGCATCGGATTCCTGCTTGGCTTCCGCAAGCCCACACAGGTTTGGCGCACGGTTGGGAAACTGGAAGATTTCAAAATCGGATCGACGGCGAACGTCGCTTTCCAGGATTCCTCGCCGCTGCCGTGGTCCGGTGTTACGGCTCAGACCGCGGCATGGCTGCGGCGCACCGCCGATCTGGAGTTTACCGCGTTCTCGATGAATTGCACTCACCTGGGCTGTCCGGTTCGCTGGCTAGCCGACGCAAATCTCTTCATGTGCCCGTGCCACGGTGGAGTGTTTTATGCCGATGGCCGGGTCGCCTCCGGTCCTCCGCCGAAACCGCTCAATCAATACCCGGTTCGGGTGGAAAACGGAGAGGTCCAAATCCTCACCAGCCCTGTGCCCATCACATAGCGAAAATCGCATGGCACTTTTGACGCGCATCTGGCGATGGTTCGACGACATCACGGGAATTTCCGCTGCCCTGGGACCTTTGTTCAGCCATCCGGTTCCCCGCGCAGGAAAATCCGCGTGGTTTTACGTGCTCGGAAGCGCGACACTGATCGCATTTCTGATCCAGATTGTCACCGGGATTGCGCTTGCCAGCGGATATGTTCCCTCTTCAGGTCACGCGTATGACTCCCTGATGTTCATCACCGGCACGCGCTTCGGACGGATCGTACGGGGCATTCACGCCTTCGGCGCCGACGCGATGATCATTCTGATCGGTCTGCACGCTATTCGGGTATACCTGATGGCGGCGTATAAATATCCCCGCCAGATGAACTGGCTCACGGGCGCGGGCTTGTTATTGTTCACGCTGCTGATGGCGTTCACCGGACAACTGCTGCGCTGGGATCAGACCGGCTTTTGGTCGGTAGTGATCGCGGCCGAACAAGCCGGCCGGACGCCGTTCATCGGCAACTGGCTGGGACATTTCATCCTGGCGGGCGACACGGTCCAGGGTGCGACGCTCAGCCGGTTTTTCGCGGCGCACGTCTTTTTTATTCCCGCGCTGATCTTCCTGTTCATTGGATTCCACCTTTATCTGGTGATGCACAACGGAATTTCAGAACCGCCCAAGGCGGGACGTCCGGTGGACCCCAAAACCTATCGAGCCTGGTATCACGCGCTGGTCACAAAAGAAGGCCAACCGTTCTGGCCCGACGCCGCATGGCGCGACGTAGTGTTCGGGTTCTTGGTGATTGTGACAGTGGTCGCGCTCGCCATATCCATCGGCCCGCCGGATCTGGGCAGGCCCCCCGACCCCACCATCATTCAAGCCTCGCCGCGGCCGGAATGGTATTTCCTCTGGTACTATGCGCTGCTCTCCATCATTCCGCGCTGGTCGGAAGACTGGGTGATCATTTTAGGACCTGCGATATTCGGAGCAGTATTGATTTTTTTGCCGCTGGTCGCAAGCAAGGGGGAGCGCAGCCCGCTGCGGCGCCCCTGGTCTATTGTCATCGTGGCGTTCATTGTATTCATGATTTCCTATTACGGCTATATTGGGCATGTCGCGCCGTGGTCGCCGAGGATGGAGGCGGAAGCGCTTCCGGCATCGGCTGTGGGCACAACCTCCGGGCTCATCGCGGAGGGCGCAAAGGTCTTCCATGAAAAAGGCTGCGAGTATTGCCACACGATTGCGGGATACGGCGGAGTTCGCGGTCCGGATTTGAGTTATGCCGGAGATACCATGACGCCCGCGCAGATGGCGACGAGAATCTATAGCGGCGGCACAAACATGCCGTCATATTATGGAAACATAACGGCCGGGCAGTTATCCGCACTGCTGACGTTTTTAAGTTCCCGCCATCTGCGGCCGATGCTTTCGCCGCCTCCACCGGTCAGTGCGGTTCCGGACCCGGCGGCCGAAGGAGCCAAGGTTTTCCACGACAAAGGGTGTGAGGGCTGCCACTCCATTGCGGGCCACGGAGGCGTTGTCGGTCCGGACCTGACGCATATCAGCCAGACCATGTCGCCCGCGCAGATCACAGCGCAAATCTACGACGGTTCCAAGAACATGCCGTCTTATAAAGGCAATCTTACTCCGGGCGAGTTATCGGAACTTCTGGCGTTTTTTAACTCCCAGCCGTCCAAGGCAGGCGCTCTTACTCCGGTGGCTCCTCAAAAATGAACGACCCATCAGAACTAAATATCCGCGACTTGATGGAGCACATTGTAGCGACGCACCATGCCTTTTGCCGCCAGGAGATAGTCCGGGTCGGCATATTGTTTAAAGAAGCTCTCGCCAGCCATGGAAATAAGTCCGATTTGAAGCGCATGGAAACGCTTTTTTCAACTCTGGCGAAAGACCTCCAAATGCATCTTGTGAAAGAGGAGCAGACACTTTTCCCCTACATTGCACGGGTGGAAGAAGCGGTACAAAACAATGTGCCGGTGTCCTGGCCGCTATTCGGGACGGTGCAGAATCCCATCCGGATGATGGTTCTGGAGCACCAGCAAACTGGCAAGGAACTGGATGAGATCCGTCGTCTAAGCAACAGCTACACGCTTCCGCCCGGCGATGCGCCGGAGCCGCTGATTCCGTTATATGATGCGCTGCGAGCCTTCGAACAGGACATGAACCAACACATTTACTTCGAAGATCATCTCTTGTTTCCACGCGCGGTTGCGCTGGAAGAACGGGCGTGCGGCAATCAGTGAGGTAGCTCGGTACGGGGCCGTGTGTGTGCCGAAAACGGCCGTCATGAATACGTAGGAGCAATTGCGGGATGCGTTCCGGAGTTAGAGCGACATTTTTAGAGACGAAGCAAGGCGGGGTTGTTAGAGGACAAGGGCTAAGAGATCAATTCCAGCAGTCCACTAATAGATGTTAGCAACATCGTCTGGATCAGCTTCGCTAATTCGCTTGCCGGTCCGCTCGGCCGAGATAGTTCGGCTTTGGGAGATCTTGACCCACGAGGGACGTGGCAAGCATTCGGGCGATAGCGGACGCGGATTAATGTTCCAACATCCGATTCAAATCGGCGTGCGAGATCACGCCGGGGTCCGTGAACGAGGTGTACGTACCTCGAGTGCGAAGTTCTTCGGCGATGCGGCGCAGAAGGCTCAGGGTTGCTCGCATGGGGCCGGAACCTACACTGACGCGGGCGACGCCCAGCTTTTGAAGTTCCGCCGTGGACGGCGTACCGGAGACGGCGAGAATGTTGATAGGCCCGTGGATGGCGTGCGCGAGTTTTCCGATGGTCTCGGCATCGCGGACGCCGGGGACGAAGAGGCAATCAGCGCCTGCGTCGTGATAGGCGTTGGCGCGGCGTACGGCTTCGTCGAAGCGGGATTCGGGCGCGCCGATCTTGAGCAGATAGACATCGGTGCGGGCATTGATGACGAGCGGAATGCCGGCTTCTTCCGCTACCTTGCGCACGGCTTGCACCTTGGCCACCTGCGGCGCGAGATCGAAGAGAGAGTGGTGATCGGCGTCTTCCAGATTCATGCCGATGGCTCCGGCGGCCAGGACACCGCGCGCCGTTTCCTCCACATCGGCAACGCTCGTGCCATAACCGGCTTCGACATCGGCTGTCACGGGGACGGAGACCGCGCTTGCGATTCGCGCGATTGCTTCCAACATACCGGCGCGCCCGATGCGCTCGCCATCCGGGTAGCCATATGTAGCGGCGACGCCGGCGCTGGTAGTGGCGATTGCGCCGAATCCGGCGGTTTCCAGAATGCGCGCGCTGGCGGCGTCCCAGGCATTCGGCAAGACGAGGATGTTGGGACCGCGATGCATGGCAAGGAATCGCTCGGCCCGATGGGCTTGTGATTCGGTTGGCATAAGCGTGCTCCTATCGATTGGCGGCCGGGCCGCCTCTCAATTCCAATGTTTCCACTGCGGCCAAAGTTGCACCAGAGGCTGTTTCAGGCCGCGGCCAATGAAAATAGTGTAATGTTCCTCACCCATGGCATAGGGATTGTTCAGGACAGGACCGGCTTCGACACTTCGAAAGTAGCGGCGGGCGCTCTTTTCGCTCCACTGAAGAAGGATCATTACATCGCCCGTGTAGCCGCGCGGGCCCCACAGATAGTAAGTCTGATGTGTGCTGATGGCTTTGGGGAGGCCATAGCGCGGACCAAAAAGGTCAATCGCACCTGCTTCTCCATAATTGCCGGCGAAGATAGCGGCGCGGGCGCGTTCGGCGGGCGGCAAAGCGTGATAGACCTGCGCCACGGTGGCCACCATTTCCTCCCAGCCGAACATATCACCGAACAACTGTGGCAGCGGCCCGCTGTGGGCGACCTCGGTCTTAGGTGGAGCGACACCCAGCGCATGCTCATAGCGCAGGAACGTGTCCACGGGCAGAACCGGAAGGAACAGGGGAGCGGCCACGATTCCCATCAGCAGGACTGCGGCGGCGAGCGCGGTTCGCAGCACGCGCGAGTGCAGGGTTTGCTCCCAAAACACACCACCCGCGGCGAACAGCATGGGATAGGCGGGCGCCATGTAGTAGTTCTTGCCGTGGAGCGCGATCATGAGTGCCAGCAGGATCAAATAGGCAAATCCGAGCGCGCGGTAGCGTTTGCCTTCGCCGTCGAAGAGGAAATACCACAGGCCCGCGCCCCATACGATCACGCTGATGGGGAGCATGATGAAGACTTGCTGGGCGAGGAAGGCGAGCGGCCCGAGTTCGACGTCTTTGTGGGTGACTCGCACGTTATTCAGGTCCTCGAGGGTGGGCCAGTGATGGCTGATTTGCCAGAGGATGTTGGGGAGGAAGAGTGCCGCGGCGAGGACGCCGCCGATCCAGAACCAGCGGCTCGCCATCAACCGGCGTTCGGGAGTAAGCAGCAGGCCGGCCACGAGGGCGAAACCGAAGAAGAGCATGGAGTGTTTATTTTCGAGCCCGACGCCCGCGACTATGCCGAACCAGAGGAACCATTGGGGGCGGTCCTGCTTGATGGCGAGCAGCAGGAGGTATGCGCAGCCCATCCAGAAGAGCGGTTCGAAGGCATTCATGGTCAGGATGGTATCGATGCCCAAATAGATAGGAGCAACGAGCACACAGAGGCAGGCGAGAGTGACGCCGAAACGGCGAGCGCCCAATTCGCGCGCGATCAGGCCGGTGAGCAGGATCTTAGCGGCGCTGGCGAGAGCGGGAAGCAGACGAATGCCGTGGAGAGAATCACCGAAGGCGGCGCGGCTGAGGCGCGCGATGAGTGCGATGAGCGGCGCATGATCCACGTATCCCCACGCGAGATGTTCGCCGCAGGCGAGCATGTAGAGTTCGTCGCGAAAGTAGCCGTAGCGGCCGTTGGTGAAAAGGTGCACGAGCAATCCGGCGAATGCGAAGGCGCAGACAATGGACAGAGGACTGGTCCAGTTGCGGGCGGAGCTCTTAGAAGACACCGAGATCAAGTATAAGTGTGGATTTACTTTCGGGGAAAGCGAGAAGCGGCGAGGGAGAGCGCGTCTTCGCGTGTGGAGATGAGGCCTTCCAACTGGGCGTCTTCGATGGCGGCGAGAATGCGCGAAAAATCCGGCCCCGGTTCGTAGCCGGCGGCGATGAGATCGGAACCGGTGAGCAGGCGCGCGGGCTTCAATTCTTCTTGCGAGAATGCGGCCAGTTGGCTCTTTACGAATTCGTAGTTATCGAGGTGGCGGTGGCTCGAAAGGCAATCCAGGCGATGCAGTTCGAGATGCTCTTCGAAGTGGGGCTGGCGCAGAAAGCGTTTGAGAGTACTCGGACGCATGTTCGGAGCGTCACGGAAGCGCATGTGGTTGGCGACAAGCGCTTCCACCTGCTCAGAGAGCTCGTGAGAAAAGCGGAGACGGGCGAGGATGGAGCGAGCCAACTCGACACCGGCTTCGACGTGGCCATCAAAGCGGATGCGGCCGGCGATGCGGAAGGTGGGCGGCTTGCCAACGTCGTGTAACAGGGCACCGAGGGCAAGAGCGGGCGTTGGGTGGTTGAGGCCTTCGAGCAGCAGGAGCGTGTGCGTCCAAACGTCGCCTTCGGGATGATATTCGGGAGGCTGCTCGACCCCTTTCATGGCGGCGACTTCGGGAAGCAGGTCAGCCAGCATGCCGCTAGCGTCGAGCAGTTCGAAGCCGCGTCGCGCGCCGCCTTCGGTAAGGATGCGGACGAGCTCATCGCGCACTCGTTCAGCGGAAACGCGCGTGATGAGGGCATGATGGCGGCGCATGGCATCGAAAGTAGCGGGCTCAATGGTGAAGTTAAGACTGGCGGCGAAGCGGACGGCGCGCAGGAGGCGAAGGTGGTCTTCGGCGAGCCGGGCGCCGGGATCGCCGATGGCGCGAATGATGCGGAGATCCAGATCAGTGCGGCCGCCCACGGAATCGAGCACCGTACCGGTGGCGGGGTCGAGCATGAGGCCGTTGATGGTAAAGTCGCGGCGTTGGGCGTCGCGGCTGGGGTCGGTTTCGAAGTGGACGGAATCGGGACGGCGGCCATCGCCGTAATCGGAATCGCTGCGGAAGGTGGCGACTTCCACCTGGGTGAGACCGCTGCGCACGAGCACGACACCGAAGTGCGCGCCGACCAGATCGGAATCGGGGAAGAGCTCGCGGATACGGTCAGGGCGGGCGTCGGTGGCGACGTCGAAGTCCTTAGGTGGCAAGCCGAGCAGGAGATCGCGGACGCAACCGCCGACCAGCCACGCCTGATGACCATAGTGACGCAGGCGGTCAATGACGGTGTGAGCAAGCAACTCCGCGTCCATCTTCACAGTGTACCGTTCAGGGAAATAGGTAGCCGCTGAACTCCACCTGAAGGTGGAAGATTCCGGAGAGCTGATGCTGCGCTATCACCATCGGCCCAAGGCGATTGGAGAGTGCCTCTCCACCTTGTTGTGGGTAAGAGAGATTCGTCGAAGGCTTGTATCCACCTGAGGCGGCAGCGGTGCGAAATGATGTAAAATGAACCATCCACACGCTCATGAAAGCACCTTTTTTATGCTTAGCAGGGCTTCTATTAGCAAGCCCGTTTCTGACATGCGTCCAGGCTTCGGGCCCACTGACTTCGAACCCGGAAGACCTGAAAGTCGACTACAACGTTTTTAAGGACCCGCCGCAGAGGTACAAGGGCGTCCGCTGGTACAACTTCGGCATGAACAAGCTCTCGGAGGACGGCATCAAGGCAGCGATTGACGAGGCTGCGAAGGTTGGAGCGTATGGCGGGATCATGATGACTCCTGACCGGCCCGCCACTACCAATCTTTCGCCGGACTATTTCAAAGCGTCCGGCCGAAGGCCGAATCCCAATGGCGTGGCGTACCTCAGTGACGAGTACTTCAAGTTCTATAAGATCGCACTCGATGAGAGCGTCAAAGTAAATCTGCCGGTGAGCGTACTTTATGACGAAGTGCAATTCCCCACGGGAAGCGCGGGCGGACTGTTCTATTCGAAGTATCCGCAGGACACGGCGAAGAGTCTGGAGAAGGCAGAGAAAGACATCACGGGTCCGGGGAAAGTGGAGGTTACGATCCCGCTGCCTACGGGAATCTACATTGGCGCGGTTTTGATGAACCTCGACACATTCGAACGGATCGATGTGAGCGATAAGAAGAACGGGTCGAATACCGTTGCCGTGGACGCTCCTAAGGGCAATTGGAAGCTGATGGTGTTTTACCTGGACCCGACATTTCGCAAGGGGCTGTGCGATTACCTCGACGCCAAGGCCGTCGACGAATTCATTAACATCACTTACCAGTCATACTATTCGCACTTCAAGGAGTACTTTGGCAAAGTCATTCAGATGACGTTCTACGATGAGCCGGCGCTGCATCACGTCGCGGGACGCACGTGGACTCCCGGGTTCAACGCAGGGTTCGAGAAGAAGTATGGCTACTCGCCGATGAAGTATTATCCGGCGTTGTGGTACAACATCGGGCCGGAGACGGCGCAGGCGCGCAACGCGCTTTACGGCTACCGTTCCGATCTGTACGCGGAGAACTTCATTGGGCGCATCGCTGCATGGTGTGCGGCGCACGGCATCGATATGGCGGGGCATCAGGATCAGGAGGAGCCGCGAAGCCCGGTGGCGACCACCGGCGACCTGATGAAGACATTCAAGCTGCAGCAGATTCCGGGCATCGATGATATCTGGGTCTGGGGACGCACGAACGTGTCCTATAAGGTGGTGACCTCATCCGCTTTCAATTGGGACAAGCCGTTGATGATGGCGGAGACGTTCGCGGCCTACCGAAAGTTCAATAAGCAGATCGCTTACAAGACGACTATGGACCAGTTCGCGATGGGCGTGAACCTGCAGGTCGGAAACCGCTCGCGGAAAGACACGTGGACGCTGGGCCCCGGTCAGCAGGGCGGAGAAGGTCCGAACGAACCGGGCGCGGAGATGGGCCGGTATCTCGGACGATTGAGCTATATGCTGCGGCACGGGCGGCACGTGGCGGACATCGCGATGCTGTACCCGATTGCGTCGCTGCAGAGCGCTTACGCGTTCGCCTCCCCGGTGGTGAGCAAGACGAAGCGGCTGGGCAGTTCCCCGGATTTCTACTATGCGCTGGAGGGCGGGATCATTCCGCCGGGCACAGACTATATGGATCTGGGCGAAACGCTGTTCCGCGGGCTTCATATCGACTATACGTATATTCATCCCGAGATCCTGGATGGCCGTACGAGCATTGCCAATGGCCGGTTGACGATCGATAACAAAGAGAATCGCGAGGAGTTTCGGGTGCTGATCCTGCCGGGCTGTGACACGTTGTCACTGGCTTCGGCAAAGAAGATCCAGGAGTTTTACCAGAGCGGCGGGACAGTGATCGCCACCGCGAAGCTGGCTACAAGGGCAACCGAGTTGAAGGACAACAAAGAAGTGCAGCGGATTATCGGTGAAGTGTTCGGGCTGCCTGCCGAAGAGCCGATGACGGCGGAGATCCGCGCCTCGACGGACGATTATAAGACGTGGTTTGCGCATTTCAATCCGGCGGGTGGCAAGGCGTTTTTCCTGCCGCAGCCCGATGCCGCGATGATCACTTCGGTGTTGAAAGAAGCGCTGCCCGTGCGCGACGTGGATGTTCAGATGCCGGCGTCTCCGGTGAAGCTCGCTCCCGAGTACGACGGTGCACTGACTTACATCCACAAAGTGAAAGATGGCAAGGACATTTATTTCTTTGCCAACTCGCAGGATACGCCGGTGAGCGTGAACGTTGTGCTACGCGGCAAGAAGGATCTGGCCATTTGGAATCCGCACACCGGGGAGCGCCAGAAGGCCGAGGCGCAGGTCAGCGATGCGGGAGAAGGAACGACGACTGTGCACCTGGCTTTGGCGCCCGTAACGTCGACGTTTTACGTGCAGGAATAAGTACCCCGGCATGGGCGGAGGTTCTGGTGGTGAAGAGCCTTCGCCCGGCACCTGTCTTGACGCGCCGGCCGGAGACGTCATTTGGTCAGCCGCATCGATTGGTCGCGGTGCGGAGGACGGCATCACTAGCGAAAGTAATCAAGTACCTCAGGCAGCGCTCCCTTGCGGGTCTGTGAAAAAATCTCGCGAGTTTAAGACATTTGGAGCAGAAAATGTTTCCGTTTGTTTTAAGCTCAGGATGTGGAGACTACCAGAGAAGTCCCAAAAGCGTCGGTCAAAACGATCGACCTGGATCGGGCCC
>DASZPB010000018.1:0-54601 GCA_035550475.1 Bryobacteraceae bacterium
GGAACTTTACCTTCGGATTGTGCTTGGCCAGCACCTTCGTGATCGCCGCCGTCAGAGTGGTCTTGCCGTGATCGATATGCCCGATCGTTCCGATGTTGACATGCGGCTTGCTGCGGTCGAATTTTTCCTTTGCCATACGAAGCCTTCTTACCTGTCAGGATTGTGAACAGGAGAAAAACGGGACCCGGAGGAGGGATGGTAGCCATTCCCGGCCCGGGCGATTACCAAAACTGGAGCCGTTGACCGGGCTTGAACCGGTGACCTCGTCCTTACCAAGGACGCGCTCTACCAACTGAGCTACAACGGCCTTCACCAACAGTTTACGCAACTTTCTGGTGGACGGGGGAGGATTCGAACCTCCGTAGCTCGCAAGGAGCGACAGATTTACAGTCTGTTGCCATTAGCCGCTCGGCCACCCGTCCAGGCCATACACCCACAATGCTCCCACCCAAAGCGAGTTCACAATGCAGGGAACTTTAAGCATACAAAGAGAAGGAGGTCGCCCGCAAGTGCTCTGGCTTTTGAGTCTGCGCGGGTCAATATCCGATCCGGATCAGGGCTTTGCGCCGCGTTTTCGTGCTCATCGTGACGTGCCAGGTCGCTTACCGTTGCAGTCACTGCCAAGTTCTTGATAGAGGCAATCGACAAATCCAGAAACGTTCCTCGAAAGGCTACGCAGGAATCGAACCTCCACACTCTCGCGCCACATAACGGACGGGCGCAGTGGCACAATGGAATCAGGGCATTGCACGCCGCTTGTAAAATGTCGTCCCCAGACCCACGGCGCGCTTCTCCCGGCTTATAGTAGTGGGCGACTCCATGTTGATTCGGAACATGCTGGTCCAGGAACCGACTGATATCGACCGCTCGGAAATCACACCGGAAAGTCTCTATCTGAACCGCCGCAGATTTTTGGCAGGCATGCCGGCTGCTTTTCTGGCGGGCCGGGAGCTCCTTTCGCCGTCGGCCCAAGCGCTGGCGGGCACCAAGCTGGCGAAGCTTACCAAGAGTCCGTTCAGCACCAGCGAAAAGATTACGGCTTATAAGGACGTCACGCACTACAACAATTTTTACGAGTTCGGCACCGGCAAGGAACAGCCCGCCGACTTAGCTAAGAATTTCAAAACCTATCCTTGGACCGTCTCGCTCGAAGGCAAAGGCGAAAAACCGCGCAAATTCAGCATCGATGAGATCATGAAGATGGCGCCGCTCGAAGAGCGCATCTATCGCCACCGCTGCGTCGAAGCATGGTCGATCGTGGTGCCCTGGATCGGCTATTCGCTGAACGTGCTGCTCAAGCAGATGGCGCCTCCCGCCAAGGCCAAGTTCGTGGCTTTTGAAAGCGAATACGATCCGCGGCAGATGCCGCAAGGGCGGTTCGCGGGGATCGACTTCCCCTATGTAGAAGGCCTGCGAATGGATGAGGCCATGCATCCGCTGACGCTGCTCTGCGTAGGCATGTACGGCGAGACCCTCCCGCCGCAGGATGGCGCGCCCGTGCGTATCATCGTGCCGTGGAAATACGGCTTCAAGAGCATCAAATCCATCGTCAAGATCAAGTACGTCGAGAAGCAGCCGCCCACTACCTGGAATCTGTCGAACGCGCACGAGTACGGCTTCTATTCCAACGTGAATCCGAAGGTCGATCATCCTCGCTGGAGCCAGGCATCCGAGCGCCGGCTGGGTGAGTTCTTCATGCGCAAGACGCTCATGTTCAACGGGTACGGCGATCAGGTGGCCCACCTCTACGACGGCATGGATCTTCGGAAATATTACTGACGCATGTTGAGACGGCGCTCGATTAAGGCTGCGGTCTTCGTGCTCTGCCTGGTTCCCTTGTTCTGGCTGGGATGGCGCGGGTGGAATCAGGACCTCACGGCCAATCCCATTGAGTACATCACGCACTTCACCGGCAACTGGACGCTGCGCATGCTGGTGGTGACGCTCTCGATCACGCCGTTGCGCCGGCTGCTGGGCATACCCGATCTCATCCGCTTCCGCCGCATGACCGGCCTGTTCGCATTCTTTTACGGGTGCCTCCACTTTCTGACTTACATCTGGCTGGATAAGTTCTTCGATGTTCACGAAATGGTGAAGGACGTGGGGAAGCGTCCGTTCATCACTGCCGGATTCACGGCTTTCGTTCTGATGATTCCGCTGGCGGCAACGTCGACGGCCGGCTGGATCCGCCGCTTGGGCGGCCGGCGTTGGATTGCGCTCCACCGGCTGATCTATGTCAGCGGCGTTGCGGCCGTGGTGCACTATTATTGGCTGGTCAAATCGGACATACGGCTCCCGGTGCTCTACGGTGAAGCGGTTGGTCTGCTGCTGTCTTACCGCCTGGTAGTGTGGATGCTCGCCCGTCCGGGCCGTCGGACAGCGATGCCTGAAGCCGCTGAGTCCGACAATCTCTTGAAGACGGCGGGCGGCTTCCCATAAAATCGTTGTCGGCGGATACGGCGATGCCAGAACTTCCCGTTCATCACCGAAAGCGGAAGAAGATGCATCTGGGGCACCCTGCTTTTTGGGGCATTTGTGGATTCTGCGCTCTCGTGCTGGTCGCGCTTCCTTATCTTTTCACTCCCCGGCCGGTGCGCCAGGCATCACCGGATGCGGCTGCGCCTGCCGCCACTGGGTCTGCCGCGTCCGCGCCCAGCCGCCCTCAGTCTGCGCTGCCGCCGTCTCAGTTGCAGGACGCTCCGTCGCAATCGTTCGGAGCGCCGCAATTGATGTTGTCGGAAGCCTCGTTCGTGTCGCAGGGCAACTCGAAGCGCCTGGTGGGCATTGTCCAAAACGCGTCACCACGGGCGTATACGCAGGTACAACTGCGTTTCGACCTTAGCTCGGCGCAGGATTCGCTCGGAACCGTTGTGGTTTCCGTGAAGGAGATCGGAGCGCGCGGCAATGCTCACTTTGAATCCGGGCCGGTCCCGCTACAAGCCACGCACTTTTATCTGGCAGGAACCGAGGGTACGCCGCGCTGAACCCTTCACCTCCATATCACGGCGCGGAAAGGCCCGCCGCGCGGGCGCTCGTGTCGATCATTGTTCCCGTGTACAACGAAGAGGAATTCGTGGCTCCGGCGATTCTCCGCGCTCTTCGCGCGCCGCTTCCCGAAGGGCTCGAAGCGGAAATCGTAGCGGTGAATGACGGATCCACCGATGGCTCGGGGCAGATTCTGGGAGAGCTGGCAGCGGAGTATCCCGGAAAAATCCGCGTCTTCACGCACGCGGTGAATGCGGGCAAAGGCGCGGCGATCCGCACCGGATTGCAGCACGCCGCCGGTGAATTCGGCATCATTCAGGACGCAGACTTGGAGTACAATCCCGCGGAATACCCCAAGCTGTTGGGCCCGCTGGTGGCGCACAAGGCGGATGTGGTCTACGGTTCGCGCTTTCTGATTTCGGGCGAGAGGCGCGTACTGTATTACTGGCACTCGCTCGCCAACCGGCTGCTCACCACGGCTTGCAACATGGCGGCTGACTTGAACCTGACCGACATGGAGACATGCTACAAGGCGTTCCGCGTCTCGCTGGCCCGCAGCATTCCCATCCGAAGCAACCGTTTCGGCATTGAGCCGGAAATCACCATCAAGTTTGCGAAACGGCAGGTTTCCATTTACGAAGTGCCCATCAGTTACCATGGCCGCACGTATGAAGAAGGCAAGAAAATCGGCTTCACGGACGCCGTTAGCGCGTTCTACGTGATCGCCCGCTGCTACTTCTCGCAGGATATCTACGTCGATGGCGGTGCGCGGATTTTGGACTCGCTCGCGCGAACGAACCGCTTCAACAAATGGATGGCTGACACGCTTCGGCCCTGGATGGGAAAGCGCGTTCTGGAATTGGGTGCGGGCATCGGCAACATGAGCCGTTATCTGTCTCCCGGACGCAAGCGGTACGCTGCCACTGACCTGGACGAAGAGCATCTCGCACGGCTGCGAGTCCGCTTCCAGGGACGGCCGGCAGTCTCGATTCACCAATGCGACTTGCAAAAGGGCGCCGATTTCGAACCCTTCGCGCGACAGTTTGACACGGTTGTGTGTCTCAATGTGCTCGAGCATGTGGAAGATGACCGGGCCGGCTTGCGCCATATCTGGTCGGCGCTCGAACCGGGCGGACGGGCAATTGTTCTCGTACCGCAGGACCAGTCGATCTACGGCTCACTGGATAAGGTGTTGGGACACTATCGCCGCTACTCGGAAGAGGAACTGCGAACCCGGATGGAGGAAGCCGGCTTTCGTGTGGAGACGGTTCTGCACTTCAACCGTGCGACGCATCCGGGATGGTGGCTGAACGGCCGTGTGTGGAAACGGCAGAGCTTCGGACGATTCCAACTGCGATTGTTCGATGCGCTGGTGCCGCTACTGCGGCGGGTGGATCATCTGCTGCCCTGGAAATCGGTTTCAATTATCGGCATCGGCGTGAAGTGCGAAAAGTAAGTGCCCATACGCATTCGCATCTACTCATCGAACCGGCGGAAAGTGCTTGCGTTCGCCCGCAATCGCGACTAGTGATGAGTAATTGTAGCGTCCGAAAAGCTTCTTGCTATAAGGCAGATACACAATGACGGATTCTCCATCCGCGTGCTCCAGCGAAACGACGATCGCTTCCGTTTTCCGCCGGACATCGCCGTCCGGCGAAACCAAGCTGTCATAACAAACGGCAGTTGCCAGAGTCTCCCGCTTCAGCGCGAGAGTCTTGAGCTTTTCGGAAAGCATGTCGAGAAGCACATGGACGTGAGGTGTTTCTTCGCCTGAATAGACGGCCACCGGTTTTAACTCACCGTCGGGTTGCACCGTCGCCGCGAACGGGTAAAATGAGCCGCGCTTCTCGAGAGACTCTTGTGCAAACCGCAGGGAATAGTCCAAGAGACGGTCCAGATCGGGATGGGCCACGGCCAGATTTTATCAGTTGCGGGCGCGACTGATCCGCCCTTGGCCAGAAATCCCGAGTGGCCCCGGAACTGCAACGCAATTCATGCATCTATCTGGGGTGATAGGGCTATGTGGGTGATTGGGTTGATTGTAACTTTGATTACGCTTTGTCTGGTGATCTCTATGATTTCTGCGCCGCCACGCTTTCCAGGATGACACCGGCCGGGCTCGGTTGACCGCGGCAGACGGATGGGATAGCCTCTTCAGAAGAATTGCTGAGCCATTGAATTCCCGAATTCCAGCACGCACGTGGACACCGTATGGAGGGGCCTGACGCTCCTCATGGCGAAGCGGACCGAGCCGGTGTATTGGGAAAAAATTTCGCCTGTCTGGTGGAGTTCACCAGCGGGCTATGTCATGGAAGAAAAAGGCGTTTGGACCGCACACGTGTATCGCAACCTACGCAACGGCAACGCCTGGACCGAGCACAAGCTGGGCTTCCGGACCGCAGCCGGCGCGAAGCGCTGGGTCGAAGACCAGGCCGAAAAGTAACCGTTGCACGGATTTCACTCCAGTGAGGCCCCGTCCCACTCATGCCCCGGATCCGGGTAGAACGCAACACCCGCACCGGTGCCCGGAGTGATCAGCCAACCGCCCGGCACTTTCGCCCTCAGAAATTCATGCTGGCTGGAATTCAGACGCATCCACTGCAGCCGCGGCTGGTTGGGTTGAGCCGCGGCGCTTGCTGGCCCGCCGGATGGCGCCGGTTGCTCCGCCAGGCCCGAATCGAGGGCACTTGCCAGAAGATCGCTGGGGCAGCGGTAAAGATCGCCCTGGTAAGTGAACCGCTGCATGTCACGATCAGCTTCGATGTTGTCGATAATTGCGCCGAACGGAATTGTGACTTCGGGGTCGGTGGTGGGCGCCCCGGTTCTCTTATTCAGTCTCTTGGCTTCGATCGACTTGGTCAGCGATACCTTGCCCAACGTGCGTCTCCAGGAAAGCGGCCGGGGCGTGTATCCGGCTCTCGAGCAGCCCGGCGGTATGGGCCGGGCATCCTCACTTCATATACCTCTTTGTGCCGCACGCCGCAAGTTGCCGATGGCCGTTACCGGCGGAGATAAGCATCGTCGCCGGCGATCCAATCCTCGCGGACGGGCGAGAACAGGTCGAGCACCACGCTATCTTCGAGAGCTTCCACATGATGCGGCGCATCCGGCGGAATCTGGATGACATCGCCGGGACGCGCGATCTGTTCGCTGCCCGAAATGACGAAACGAAGCGCGCCGGATTGCACCAGTGTCACCTGTTCATGGACATGGTGATGCTCGGGAACCACGGCGCCTTTGTGGATGAGCAGGCGCGCCACCGTGAGGTTTTGCGTGTGGATGACTCTGCGGCTCAGACGTGGATTCAACTGCTCTTCTTCCAACCGGTCCCAGTTATAAACAGGCATGCGGGTCGATTGTATCATCCACGCGGAAGAAAGAATGCGTGTCTCCGTTGATGTGTCCCCGTTGATAAGAACATTCCCGAATAGCGGTGGTGGCGCTACGTGAACCGGGGCATGATGTGAAAGACGTCCGCGGACGCCACGATGAGCATATCTGGAACCAGCAATTGACGAGATTGTTAAACGCACAGTAGTTCATCGCTGCTCCGGGTGAGCATTCGTCCATCATGCGCTGCCGATGTGTTGGTATGATAAGGGCTTATGAAAGGCGTCGTGCTCGCCGGAGGCACGGGAAGCAGGCTGTTCCCACTCACCAAAATCACCAATAAGCATCTGTTGCCGATCTATGACCGGCCGATGATTTATTATCCGATTGAGACTTTGGTGGATGCGGGCATTCAGGACATTCTGATTGTTACCGGTGGGCGCAATTCCGGCGACTTCCTGCGTTTGCTGGCCAATGGAAAACAGTTCGGGCTGAAGCACATCAACTACACTTATCAGGAAGGCGAGGGCGGCATTGCCGACGCGCTGGCATTGGCCGAGCATTTCGCCGATGGACAAAAGATCTGCGTAGTGCTGGGCGATAACATTATCGAGGGCAGCATCCGTGAGGCCGCCGAACGATTCCGCGACCAGCCGCGCGGCGCGCACATTCTGCTCAAGGAAGTGGCCGATGCCGAGCGCTTCGGAGTTGCCGAGGTTGCCCAAGGGCGGATTATCGGAATCGAAGAGAAGCCGCGGCAGCCGAAGAGCGACTACGCGGTCACGGGCATTTACATGTACGATCCCTCGGTGTTTCAGAAGATCACCACGCTGGTTCCTTCGGGGCGCGGCGAACTCGAAATCACTGATGTGAACAACGCCTACATCGAAGAAGGCACCATGACGTTTTCCTTCCTGGATGGCTGGTGGACGGACGCGGGCACGTTTGAATCTCTGCTGCGCGCGGCCAACCTGGTAGCGCAATCGGCGGCGCGCCGGGCGCTGCCGCTCGGGCCTCCGGCTACCACTGCGAAAGGAGTGGCGCGGGTCTGAAGCGCGTGGGAGCAGCCCGCGGCTCATCCGCCGGCAAAGTTTGCCGGGCGCCGTGCTTGTCATGAAACTCCTGGTCACAGGTGGCGCCGGCTTTATCGGCTCGGCGTTTGTGCGGATGGTGATCGGCGAGACGGACTGGCGCGTGGTTAATCTGGACAAGCTGACCTACGCCGGCAATCTTGAGAATCTGGCGTCGGTCGAGCGGGAGGAGCGCTACCGGTTTGTCCACGGCGATATCTGCGATGGCTCCCTGGTCCATTCTGTTTTCCGTGAAGAGCGGCCGGACGCGATGGTGCATTTCGCGGCCGAGTCGCACGTGGATCGCGCGATTCTCTCGCCGGAACCGGTGGTGCGCACGAACGTCCACGGAACCTTCACGCTGCTCGAAGCCGCGCGCACCGAAGGCATCGCGCGCTTCGTGCATGTATCGACGGACGAAGTCTACGGCAGCCTGGAAGCGCCCATCGAAGCGGATGAAAGCTTTCCGCTGAGTGCCAGCAGTCCGTATTCGGCGGCCAAGGCGGGTTCGGATTTGCTGGCGCGGTCGTACTTCGTGACTTACCGGATGCCGGTGCTGATCACCCGGGCCTCGAACAATTATGGCCCTTATCAGTTTCCGGAGAAGCTGATTCCGCTCATGATCACCAACGCATTCCGGGACCAGGAACTGCCGGTATATGGCGACGGTATGCAGATCCGCGACTGGCTGTTCGTGGAAGATCACTGCCGGGGCATTCTGGCGGTGCTCCGGCAAGGCCGCGAAGGTGAAATTTACAACATTGGCGGCAACCGTTCGCTGCCGAATCTGGAAGTGGTCCATCAGGTGCTCTCACTGACGGGCAAGCCGGACAGCCTGATCAAATATGTGACGGACCGGCCTGGACACGACCGCCGGTATGCGCTTTCCAGTGAGAAACTGATGCGCGAAACGGGTTGGCGCCCCATGATGGATTTCGAAACGGGCCTGGCTCGTACCATTGAGTGGTACGCCGGCAATGCGGCGTGGATAGCGCGCGTTCGCAGCGGTGCGTATCGTGAATATTACGAGCGCAACTACGGCAGCCGGACTGCCGCGCCGTAAACAGAACGAATGCGAGTGGCGATTGAAGCCACTTCGCTGACTCTTTCGAGCGGCGGACTGGCACGATACACCGCCGAGTTGAGCGCTGCGCTGGCACGCTGTTTTCCCGACGACGAGTTCGTGCTCGTCTCGGACCAGGCGTTCCGGATGCCGGAGCCGCACCCTGCCAATCTGATGCGCGGCGGAGGTCCGCGCAACGCCGTGGAACGTCGATGGTGGCTGTGGGGCCTGACGCGCGAACTGAGCCGCCAGCGCGTGGATGTGATTCACGGCCCGGACTTTGCCGTGCCCTATCTGGCGCGGCGTCCGAGTGTGCTGACGCTGCACGATCTCTCGCCTTGGCTCGACGAACGCTGGCACCATGCTGCCGACCGCGTCAAACGGCGAACTCCGGTGTTACTCGATTTGGGAGTCGCAACGATGGTCGTGACGCCGACTCAGGTGGTGCGCAAGCAAGCGCTGGAGCGCTTCCGTCTGCGTCCGGAAAGGATTGTGGCTGTGCCGGAAGCCGCTGCGGCGTGGTTCCGGCCAGTTCCGGCAGCATCTTCCGAAACGCCGTACTTCCTTCACGTCGGGACGCTCGAACCGCGTAAGAATCTTCCCGCGTTGGTGGAAGCATGGCGCGAACTGCGGCGCGAATATACAGTGGACCTGGTGCTGGCCGGGCGCCGGCGCGCCGACTTCGAGCCGCTGCCCGAAGAGCCCGGTTTGCGCATCCTGGGAGAAGTGGAAGACCAGCGGCTGCCGGAATTGTATTCGGGCGCGCTGGCATTTGTTTACCCGTCGCTGTATGAGGGCTTTGGGCTGCCTGTGCTTGAAGCCATGCAGTGCGGAGCGGCCGTGATCGCATCTCGTGCCGTGGAGGAGGTGGCGGGAGATGCCGCCGTTTATGCCGGCACCACGGAAACCATTACCCACGCAATGCGAGAAGCACTGGCGCATCCGGAATGGCTGCAGGAAAGAAGGGCGCGCTCGCTGGCGCGGGCGGCAGAGTTTTCCTGGGAACGAACCGCGCGAATGACGCGCGAAGTCTACGAGGAGGCGCGGAAGCGATTTGGCGCCTGACTGCAGGCCATCGGCTCTGTTCCTGGCGCCCGAGGCGCCCTATCCCTTAGCGGGCGGAGGCGCGCTGCGCAGCGCGTCGCTCTTGCACCACCTGGCGCGTTCCTATGATGTGGATCTGGTGGTTTTCCGCGAGCCCGGCGCGCCGGACCCCGCGCAGGTGATGCCGCGCGGGCTGGCGAGGCGCATCTTCGTGGTTGAATTATCCACGCATGGCCGCGGCCGGGCGGCGCGCGCGGCGCGAAACGCATGGCGGGTGACGCGCCGTGTGCCTCCGCTGGTGGATCGTTTCTCGGGTTTCGATAAGCCCATCGCGGAATTCCTTTCGGGCAAGCGGTACGACATTGGAGTGATCGAGCACTTCTGGTGTGCTCCATACCAGGAGCAGGTGGGCAAGGCGTGCGCGCGAACCGTGCTCAACCTGCACAACATCGAATCCGTACTGCACGCGCGCTGCGCGGCGACTGAGGGCCGCGCGGTCTCGTTCGCGCACGGCGTATTCCGGCGGGCGTCGCTCGAACTCGAACGTAAATGGCTGCCGCGGTTTTCCCTGCTACTGGCGCCTTCGGAATCCGATGCGGAACTCGCGCGTGCGATTGTTCCCGAGGCGCGTGTTACGGTGTATCCCAATGCGCTGCCGTTTACTCCGCGGCCGGCTTCGGATGGGGAAGATGCAATCGTATTTTCGGGAAATATGGAGTACCACCCGAACATCTCGGCCGTGCGGTTTTTCCGCCGGGAGATCTGGCCGCTGTTGCGGCAGCGCTGGCCTGGTCTGGTCTGGCGGCTCGTCGGGAAAAACCCGAATGCGGTGCGCCGCCACACCTCGGGAGATGACCGGATCGAAGTGCGTGGACCGGTAGCGGATGCCATCCCCGAACTGGCGCGGGCGAAAGTCGCGGTGGCGCCGCTGCTGGCGGGGAGCGGGACGCGTCTCAAAATCCTGGAAGCCTGGTCGGCTGGGGTGCCCGTAGTTTCCACTACATTAGGGGCGGAAGGCCTGCCGGCTCGTGGGGAGGAGCACTTATTGCTGGCCGATGATGCGGCTTCTTTCGCAGAAGCCGTCTCCCGGCTGCTGGAATGCACCAGCCTGCGGGAAGAATTGGCAAATGCAGGTAGGGCATTGCTGGAACAGGAGTTTACATGGGAAAGTGCGTGGAAAAAGTTGAACTTTTAACACAGCCGTGGGTCATAATGGTCCGCTATACTGGTACGGTTGATGCGCTTTGCCGTTGATGCTCATGCCATCGGCCGCCACCTCACCGGCAACGAGGTTTACGTTCGGAGTCTTTTGAACGCGATTGCGGCACAAACCCACGGGGCCGAAATTGTGGCGTATGTTTCGGCAGCGGCTGCGTCTGAATCGTTACCGTCGCTCATCCGGACGCGTCGGATCTCCCCTAACCCCTTTGTAAGATTGGGTGTTGAGCTGCCTATGCGGGTCAGAGAAGATCATCCCGACCTGCTCCATGTGCAGTACACTTCGCCGCTGGTTTGTTCCGTGCCGGTGGTTGTCAGCGTGCATGACGTCAGTTTTCTGGAGCACCCGGAATACTTTGCGCATTTTCGCGCGCGGCAATTGCAATGGACGGTGCGGCGAACTGTAAAGCGCGCGGCCAAGATTCTGACGGGCAGCGAATTCTCGCGAGCTTCGATCCTGAAAGCTTATGGCGATCTGGAAGAAGACAAGGTCGTCGTGGTGCCGAACGCGGCGGCTTCGGAGTTCCGTCCGATCTCACGCGAATCGGCGTCAGCCATGGTGCGCCAGCGGTTTTCCGTGCGTGTGCCATTTGTGCTTTCCGTTGGGGATCTGCAGCCGCGCAAAAACCAGATCGGGTTGATTCGCGCATTTGCACGGCTCGTCCGCGCTTATCCGCAGTTGAAACACAATCTGGTGTTGGCGGGGAAAGAAACCTGGTTTGCGGACCGTGTTCGCGAGGCGGCGCGCGAATCCGGCGTAGCGGACCGCATCCAATTCTTCGGCTTCGTTTCCGATTCGGACCTGCTGCATCTCTACAATGCCTGCGATGTTTTCGCGTTCCCTTCGTTCTACGAAGGGTTCGGGCTACCGGTGCTGGAAGCCATGGCGTGCGGCCGCGCGGTGGTTTGCTCGCATACTTCGGCGTTGCCCGAAGTGGTCGATGGCGCGGCGCTGCTGGTGGACCCCTACGTGGTGGACGAAATCACCCGCGCTCTGGCCGATTTGCTGCGCGATCCCGAGCTGCGGACGCGCATGGAACGGCTCGGGCTACAGAGGGCGGCGCACTTCAGTTGGCAAAAGACCGCGCAACGAACGCTGGATGTCTTTCACGAAGTGGCGGAGCGGCATCGCCCCGCGAGGCAACGTGCCGGCTCGCCGACGATAGCTCATCAATGATGCAAGTCACGCTTCTCTTCCGGGTCTCTTCCGCGGCAGTGCTGTTCGGGTCATTGGCGTTTGCCCAGACAGGCTTTCCGTTTCAAGACGAATCGCTGCATTACAGCGTCCAATGGCCGAGCGGGTTGAGCTTGGGCGAGGCGAGCCTGACGGCACGCCACTCCACTGACGGCTGGAAGTTCGATTTCACCATGAACGCCGGAATTCCCGGCTTCGACGTGAAAGACCATGTGCGGTCTTCGGCTAATCAGGACCTGTGCTCGGTCGAACTCAATCGCAATACTTCGCACGGCAGCCGCAAGAGCGAAGAAAAGACGACGTTCGATTACTCCAAAGGAACGGCGACGCGCGTCACGCTCAATGGTGGAGGAACCACGGAAATGCCGATTTCGGGCTGCGCGCGCGACGCGCTCGATTTTCTGTACTTCGGCCGGCGCGAATTGGGGCAGGGCAGAGTGCCGCCTGGGCAGAATGTGTTCTTCGGCTCGTCCTACGCGGTGCGAATGGAGTACACCGGCGCGCAAACCATCAAAGTGAATGACCAGCCGGAGCAGACGGACCGGCTGGTGGTTTATCTGAAAGGTCCGTCGTCGAATGTGAGCTTCGAAGTTTTTTATGCGCGCGATCCCGCGCGAACCCCGCTGCTTATCCGGCTGCCGCTCGCCATGGGAACCTTTTCGATGGAACTGGTACGCTGAATGCGAGTGGCGTTTTTCTCGCCCCTGCCGCCGGCGCGCAGTGGGATAGCGGATTACTCCGAGGCACTCATTGAATCCCTCAAACCTCTGGTGGATCTGGAGGTGTTTTCGAGCGCCCGGCAAACCTTTGACCCCACGCGGTTCGACATCGCTCTCTATCACGCCGGCAATAACGCGCACCACGACTTCGTCTATGAGACCGCACTGCGTCATCCGGGCGTAGTGGTGATGCATGAATCGAACCTCCACCACCTGATTACCGACCTCACCATCCGCCGCGGTGATTGGGATGCTTACGTGCGCGAATGCGAATACAATGGCGGCGCTGCCGCGCGTGAATACGGCGAGCGCGTACGGCGTCTGGAAGTCGGCCCCGACTATGAAGGTCTGCCGATGACCCGCCGCATTCTGGAATCGGCGCGCGCCGTTGTGGTGCACAGCCGGTTCATGCGGGAGGAAGTGCAGGCGGCCGGGTACGGCGGTGCGGTGGCGGTGATTCCGCACGGCGCTTGGATTCCGCGTGCCGACCGATTCGCCTACCGTTACAAACTCGGCTTGGATGAAGCCACACCGCTGGTGGGAATCTTCGGGTTTTTGAAGCCGTATAAGCGCATCGCCGAATCGCTGCGCGCCTTCCGGCGGCTGGTGCGGCTGGCGCCAAACGTCAAGATGATTCTGGTGGGCGAGCCGCACCCGGAATTTCCGGTTGAGCCGATGATTCGCTCGATGGGACTTTCGGCTAACGTGCGTGTGCTGGGGTTCACTCCGATCGAAGAGTTCATCGGCTATCTTGCCGCTTGCGACATCGTGCTGAACCTGCGCTATCCCACGGTGGGCGAAAGTTCGGGTACGCTGCTGCGCTCGCTCGGCTTGGGCAAGGCCGTGATGGTTTCCGAAATCGGTTCCTTCCAGGAATTCCCGGACGACGTGTGCTTGAAAATTCCGGTCGGCGCCGCTGAAGAAAACCTCATCTTCGAATATCTGAATCTGCTGGTTTCGCGGCCGGAAGTGGCGCGTGCGCTTGGCGCGCGTGCGCGCGATTACGTGGCGCGTGAGTGCAACTGGGCGGCCGTCGCGAGCCGCTATGCGGGCTTCCTCGAAGCGGTGGTCGAAGGGAAGCCGTGGTCTGATGAGCCCGCGGCGAAGGCGGCGGAAGTTCCCACCGGTGTGCCTCAGGAATCGCCGGAAGCGTTGTCCGGCTATCTGCAGGGTTGGGCGGAGGGCGAGGGCAGCGCGCATTATGTGGCGAAGCACGAGACGCGCCTGGTGAAGACACTCGAAATTACCCCGCGCGGCGGCCCGTGCGAGCGCATTCTGGAGATGGGCTCCTATCTTCAGATGACGCCGGCTCTGCGCACGAAGCTGGGATATGGCGAGGTGCGCGGCTGCTATTACGGAAAACTCGGGCAGGTGGATCGCCGCGTGGTGACGTCGGCCGAGGGCGAGACGTTCGAATGCGAGATCGAGCTCTTCAACGCCGAAAAGGATCCCTTTCCTTACGCGGACGAATATTTTTCGACGGTGCTCTGCTGCGAACTGATCGAACATCTGTTCGAAGATCCCATGCACCTGATGAGCGAGGTCAATCGCATCCTGAAGCCCGGCGGTCACCTCGTGCTGACCACGCCGAACATCGCGTCCTTGCGTGGGCTTTCCGCCATTCTGCAGGGCTACCATCCCGGGTTTTATGTGGCATATCTCCGGCCACAGGAATCGGGCGAGACCGACGCGCGCCACAATCGCGAATACTCGCCGAGTGAAATCGGTTGGCTGCTGGACTACTCGGGCTTTGAAACCGTGCGTCTCGAAACCGGCGAGTTTCTGGACGCGGCGCATCCCGAATTCGGCTGGGTGCGGCAACTGTTGGAGCGCTATCGCCTTCCGGCAGAACTGCGCGGCGACGGTATCTATGCGGTGGGGCGCAAGACGGGTCCCGTGAAAGACCGCTATCCTGGATGGCTGTACGCATGAACGCCACCTACCTCGAGCCGAGCGTGAAGCTGGACTCGGCGACTCGCCGCGTGCGCGCCGAGTTCGTCGTCCGGAATAGTTCGCGGGAAACGTGGCGCGCCGGGGAAGGCTTCGGAGTGGGCTATCACCTCTTTGACGCCGAGACGGGAACGTTGATTGTAGATGGAGCGCGTGTGATTCCCGAGCGCGACGTAAAGCCCGGCGAATCGACGCGCATCACGCTCGATTTCGAGTTGCCGCCCGAGGACGGCCGTTACCACGTGGTGCTCTCCCCGGTGCGCGAAGAGGTGTGCTGGTATTACGAACAGGGCTGGCCGTTTCTGCTGGTGGAAGGAGCTACCCGGGAAGGCGCGGCGCGCGTGGACCGCGTGCGCGTCGCCACTAGCCGTACGCTGCGGCGCGAACAGGCGTTGCGGGCAGTCGGCCGGGCATTTACGTATCCGCTGACCACCATCTGGCGCAATCGCAGCCTGATTCGCGTGATGGTACGGCGCGATATTCTGGGCCGGTACCGCGGCTCATTCGGTGGCGCATTCTGGACGATCATCAACCCGCTGCTGCTGATGCTGACTTATTTTTTCGTATTCGGCATCGTGCTGCGCACGCCGTTTGGCAAGGACAACAGCCGCTCCGGCTTTGCCCTCTATTTTCTGGCCGGGATGCTGCCGTGGCTGGCGTTCAGCGAGGCCGTGGGACGCGCGCCCGGGGTGATGATGGAGCACCGCAATTTCGTCAAGAAACTGGTCTTCGCAGTGGAGACGCTGCCGGTCAACCTGGTGGTGTCGGGCCTGGTGAGCGAATTGTTTGCGGTGGCGCTGTTTTGCCTCTTTCTGTGGGCGGTGCGTGGCGGCGTTCCGCCGTCGGCCCTATGGCTTCCGGTGCTGCTGGCTCCGCAGTTGCTGTTTACCGCCGGCTTGAGTTGGTTTCTGGCTGCCTTGGGAGTCTTTGTGCGCGACCTGGGACAGATTATGGGCTTCGTGCTGACGGTATGGTTCTTCATCACGCCCATCTGCTATCCGGAAGCGTCGCTGCCGCACTGGGCCGGGGCGGTGCTTACGAAAAATCCCATTTATGTTCTGGTGGCCGGCTACCGGTCGATTTTTCTTGAAGCCCGGGCGCCTGCCTTTGGCCCGTTATGGAAGCTGTGGCTGGTCTCGGTGGTGGTGTTTGTGCTGGGCCACGCGTGGTTTTATAAGCTACGGAAGTCATTCGCCGACATCATTTAGGAATTCGGGACATCCATTTTGCTTCATCAAATTGCTTCCGCACTGATTGCATATGGTCCTTGGGGCGTGTTTCTGCTGGGCCTGATCGACTCGGCTGGAATTCCGGTGCCCGCGGGCATGGACGCGCTCGTCATTTTCGTCGCGGTGAAGGCGCCGCAGCGCGCCTGGTTTACCGCTGCAATGGCAGTGCTGGGTTCGGTGGCCGGTAATGTCGCTCTATTTCTGGCGGCGCGTTATGGCGGCCGCCGGTTCATAAAGGTGCCGCCGCCGCATAAGCCGCAGCGGTTTCGGAAGTGGTTCAACCGCTACGGACTCGTCACCGTCTTTATTCCGACGCTGCTGCCGATTCCGCTGCCGCTGAAGGTTTTCGTGGTCTCGGCCGGCGTGCTGCACACGCGTTTCAAGCGTTTCTTGGGCGTAGTGGTTGTGGCCCGCGTGATCCGCTACTTCGGAGAGGCGTACCTGGGCGTGAAACTCGGTCAGGACGCTCAGGGATTCCTGACGCGCAACGGCTGGACTCTTGCCGGCGTTGCGCTGGCATTGGCGTTCGTCCTCTACTGGGCCATCCGGCTGAATGACCGGCGGCAGAACCCGATGACCAGCCGGCCCTGAGCGCTGGTATGCGGGCGGGCAGCAACCGCGCACGTCCTCTGGCAGATGATCTTCCAACGCTACAATGAGAGCTAAGAACACTTCGCTGTCTGCATGTCGAAACGAATTGCCATTGTGGAAGATGAGGCCGAACTGGCTTCGCTGCTCGATTACAATCTGACGCGCGGCGGCTATGAAGCCCGCATGTTTGACGGCGCCAAGGACACGCTGCGCGGTTTGGAAGAGTGGAAGCCCGACCTCGTTCTGCTGGATGTGATGCTGCCCGATGCCGACGGCTTCGACCTGTGCCGGCGCATCCGGCAATCGCAGCGGCTGGCGCATGTTCCGGTGCTGTTTCTGACGGCGCGCTCGGAAGAAGTGGACCGTGTGCTGGGCCTCGAAATCGGCGGTGACGACTACATGACAAAGCCTTTCAGCCCGCGTGAATTGCTGGCGCGGGTGAAGGCGCACCTGCGGCGCGAAGACATGGAAACGGCGCCGCAGTCGGCGGAGATCGGCCCCTTCCAACTGGACCGGACCGCGCGGCGCGTTTACCTGCGGGGCAGTGAACTGGCGCTGACGTCCACCGAATACAACCTGCTCGAATTCTTTCTGACGCACACAGGCCGCGCGTATAGCCGCGAGCAGCTTCTTGAAGCGGTGTGGGGCGAGCAGCGTTATGTAACGCCGCGCACCGTGGACGTCCATGTGCGCCGCCTGCGCGAACGGATTGAAGAGCAGCCCGAGAATCCCCGGCATCTCACGACGGTTCGTGGTTTCGGCTACCGTTTCGAAGAGCCGGTTTGATTCACGGTGAATTCACGAGCCCTTAACGAGTCCGTAACAATCCTCCTGCTACCGTAAGCCTGAAGGTCTTCTTATGAAAAGGATTCTATTGGTGGAAGATGATGCCGACCTGCAATCTTTGCTGCAATACAACCTGGAGAAGGAGGGCTTCGTATTCGCGGGATTGACGTCCGGCAAGGGGATGGCTGAAACGTGCCGCCGCTTCCGTCCCGATCTGATTCTGCTCGACGTCATGCTTCCGGACGCCGACGGGCTCGAGATCTGCAAGAGTCTGCGCAAAGACGCGGACTTTGCTTCCACGCCGATCATTTTCCTTTCGGCGAGGGCGTCAGAAACCGACCGCATTGTGGGACTGGAGTTGGGCGCGAACGATTATATGGTGAAGCCGTTCTTCGTCCGCGAGCTGATGGCGCGGATCAAGTTGCAGTTTCGCAATCAGCCGGCACTGGTGAAGGTGCTCGAGGCCGGCGGTCTGGAGTTGGACCGCGTGAGCTGCCAAGTACGCATGAACGGCACGCCCCTGGCACTGACCGCGACCGAGTTCCGGTTGTTGGAGTATTTCATGAGCCGCCCGTCAGTGGTTTTCAGCCGTGAGCAACTGCTGAATGGAGTGTGGGGACAAGACCGCGCCATCACCGACCGCGCTGTGGACGTCTACGTGTTGCGGTTGCGGCAGAAGATCGAGACAGACCCGGCGAATCCGATGATGATTCATTCGGTCCGCGGCTTCGGCTATACGTTCGACTACCGGCGCGCAGCGGCCACCGCATAAGCGACTGCGTCCGCCTGTTCTTCACCCGGGACGATCGAAATACAGCTCACTAGTTGGATCCGGCCTTCTCCAATGGACTCGGGGTGGCCCCTGGCGACTACGGTAATTCGCGACCCTGCGTTAGACTTGGGGAATGGCGGACGTTCAGGCACTGCCGATTCTCGGAGACACGTTTTCTCCAAGCGGCGCCACGCCGAAAATCCATTCGCTGTTGATCAAGCCGGCCTCGGCGGTGTGCAACCTGGATTGCGCCTATTGCTTCTATCTGGATCGCGACGCTGATCCATACAAAGCACTCCCCGCTCGGCGAATGAGCATCGAAACACTGGAGCGGCTCGTCGATACTTACCTCTTCTATTCGTATCCGAGCGGGGTCTTCGCCTTTCAGGGCGGCGAACCGACGCTCGCCGGGCCGGCGTTCTTCGAACATTTGGTGGAGTTTGAAAAGCGCTACGGCCGCAATGGACAGTCGGTTTCCAATTCCATGCAGACCAACGGCGTGTTGCTGGATGACCGTTGGTGCCGCATCTTCAAGGAAACCAACTGGCTCATCGGGATCTCGATCGATGGACCGGAGCCAGTGCACGATCTCTATCGCTATAACAAGCAAGGCGCGGGCACATGGCGCAAAGTGATGAACGGCGTCGAGTGCATGAAGAAGAACGGCGTCGAGTTCAACGCGTTGTGCGTGGTGAGCCAGTCAAACGTGGAACGCGCCAAGGAGTTGTACAAGTTCTTCCGCTCGCTGGGAATTGACTACATCCAGTACATACCGCTCTCCGAATTCGATCAGGAGGGGCGGCCGATGCCCTTCACCATTACACCGGAGCAGTACGGACGGTTTCTCTGCGAGACCTTCGATGTGTGGTGGCCGGAACGGCGCAAGGCGCACATCCGCTACTTCGAGAATATCGCCGAGGCGCTGGCCGGTCAGAAACCCGGCAACTGCACGATGCACCAGACGTGCGACAGCTACGCCGTCGTCGAATACAACGGCGACGTCTATCCGTGCGACTTCTTCGTGGAGCAGCAGTGGAAGCTCGGCAATCTGCATCTGGATTCCTGGGCCGAGATTGCGCGGCGGCAGCGCCGCTACCAGTTCGCGGCGAAGAAAACAGTGCCGCGGCCGGAGTGCCAGGTGTGCGAGTACCAGTCGATCTGCCACGGTGGTTGCCCGAAACATCGGCACGATCAGCGCGGCAGCTTCGAAGATCTGGACTACTTCTGCGCAGCTTACAAAATGATCTTCGCTAGAGCCGTAGGACCGCTCCGCAAAGAAGTAGAACGAATCCTGGGCAACGCGGCGGCGCGACCCGCATAAAATACAGAGCAAGCTTGTTCGGTTGGCCGATTGCCGCAGGCGTTCCCGCCGGCGATCTCTTCGCCGGCCCGTCAAGATGAACCGGCACTTACTTGAACATCACCGGCGCGTTGTAGGCGTACCAAACGCTGAAATTGAAAGCATCCAGTCCAGTGACCGCAGGCTTCCCGGCGTTCACGAATGCGCGGAACACCAGTTGTGCGAAATTACCGGGCGGCATCGCGAGCAGAATGCTCGCCGGGATAGTGAAGCTGCCCGCTGCGGCAGGCACTGAGCACAGGAATCCAGCTCCCGTGTTCACGGGACCGGACCCGCTGAAGCCCTCGAGTTCGATGCGGCTGTCGGGTTGACCTCCTGACCATGTAACAGTAAGGCCGCTGGACCGTGTGACAGCGAATGGAGTAGCCGCGTCCGGCGGCGGGCTGGTCAGGACAGGCATCGCGGGAATGGAGAACGGCGCGGTGAATGCGGGAATGTCCGGTCCGCCCGGTGCGCTGACGGTATATGCCCCGGCGGTAAGGAAACTGCCGTTGTTGCTGAGCGTCGTACCATAGCCCCCGTTGCTGAAGCTTGCACTCTTGGACCCATTGGGGCCCTGCAACGTCAGTTGCGGCCCGGCATTGAGCCCGCCCCCCTGTATGGTGATAGGCACATCCGAGCCGACGCCGTTGAGGTTGTTTACAATCTGGCAGGTGCCGAGCGGCGGCGTATCGGCATAGGACATAAAAAACGGCTGAACGGTGGTGGGGATTGTGAAGCGGAAGAAGTCACCGCTGAAGTGGTCTGTGAACCCCGGACTATTGTCGTCGCGCCGAAGTTCAATTTCGCCAAATGCGACGGGCGCGCTGGAGGTGGTCACCCGAACGACGTCGGCCGCCGTGAAGACGGTGTCGGCGGGCGAGCACGTGCGGCTGCCGGCCGCTGCGACCGGGATCGCGACGCTGTTGCTGATGAAATTGTTCACCTGTAACGAGAGCGGTACGGCGCAGCCGGTCGGCGCGTTGGGAGGTACAGTGAATACGACCTGGTCTTCTCCCACGCAGCACCCCGAGCGACCCTGATAATCTGCTTTGATCGGCACGCCGCCCAGCAAGATCGTCATTGGAAGCGTAGGCATATTGACGCCCAGTCCCGCGCCGGATGCATCGGTTCCGTTAATCGGTCCTAGTCCGGTGGCCCAAATGATCAAGACGTCGCCGGGATTAGCGGCGCCGCACGTCGTGTAGACACCGCCGCAATTGGAGGCTTTGGTAGACGAGACCAGGCTGTAGTCGGCATAGGTCACGATGCCTGCGCCTTGACCGTCACTCGTTACGGTGAAAATGCCTGGGCTGGAGGGCGAGACGCGAACCGGCGACGCCGGCCCGGCTTCGCCATTGTAGGTAACCGTGATGGTGCCACTCCCTATCGGCGTATTCGAGGGGAGCAGGAAGGCCACTGCGGTGGCGGATGTGTAATACATCAGGCCTGCTACCGTTGTGCCGGCCACAGTGACACTGACCGATGTGCCGCTCAGTGTGGTGCTTTGAAAAGCATTCGAAGCAACCGATAGCGTGATGGGCCCCAAATTGATTCCCTGGATTACGGCGATAGCGCCTTCGGCAATGGCGCCGTTGGGCAGAGAGGGATCGATGAGGCTGGCGGCATTGGATATCGAGGAGATCACCGCTCCGGTCGAGACGGGTAGCACTCCCGTATTGCTGGTCTGCCCGCCGATGCTCACCGTAATATTCTGGTTGCCGGTCGTCGCGGTGGCCGGCACGGTAATGATCACAGTGTAAAGACCGGGACTGTTGGACTGTAGAAACGCATCGTTAACGGTTGCCGCTTTGCCGCCGATGCTGACCGAAGGCTTGGTGACGACTTTAGCGCTTGAATCGTTCGGAGATGTTCCGGTGGCAAAGACGGGGTTGGTCGGGCCCAGACCGGTGGCGCCAATTCCAATCTGCTCATTCGGCGTGGCCGGAAAGGCGGCAGTCACCGGCCTTCCGGAAGAAAAGTGAATGGCGGCGGCGAAACTCCCTGGGTTATTGATGGCCAATCCCGGAGCGTACTGTATGAGCGTAATCGCGAAAGCCGCCGAAGTGCCGACCTTCAGAGTGGTGGCCCCCAGCGGAGCGTCTACAGGTAGCTGAACCTGCAGGGATGTGCCTCCGGCCGGCGCATTGATGACAAATGCCTGCTTGGCGCCGACCATCACGGTTGCGTTGGCACTACCCAGATTCGTCCCTTGGATGAATGCCACTCCGCCAGGGCAGAGAGAGGGGGAACCAGACTCGTTTTGCACTGAGGTGATCGTTGGGGTTTGTCCGCGCAGGATTCCCGCACAGAAGAGCGGCAGCAGCCAGTAGAGGGGCCCAAGCGAACGTTTCATTACGTCCCTCCAGAGGTACGGAAATATACTTTGAGAGACTATACTCTGAAAAAGATCCAGCCGCACGAGAATTCGGCTGCTCGCGCGGGCAGTTGGTTCCGGTACCTGGGCGTGAATTGACCAAACTCGCCTTGGCATGGCTATACGTCTTGGAGCTTTTCCACCGAGCTTAGAAAAGCGTCCACAAGCCCTTCAGTTGGGCAAGGTTGAATCTGCTAAGTCCAGATTCCCGAGAATCTTTTGGACTATCCGTCATGAGTTGAGATGAGACCGGGCGGGGTTTCATAATAGGAAAGGAATTCCAATTCCAGAACAGCACTCCAAGGAACTGAATGCCCCCTTATGGTCGCCGCAGCGACGATTTGCCCGAGAAGACTGCCCAACCTGCAATCGCAGTTAGCGCTACATTCACGGCGGAGGCCCTGCAGCCGGCATTGGCATTCTGGGTGAAGGAGTTAGGGCTGGAGTGGGAGATCCGGTTTGCGCCTTATAACCAGCTCTTTCAGCAATTGCTCGACCCGTCAGGGGTTTTCGCCAGGAATCGCAGCGGTTTGAACGTCGCTCTGGTGCGTTTCGAAGATTGGCTGCGCAATGGCGGATCGGCTGACCTGGAGGGCAACGCGCGAAGGCTGGTGGACGCGCTGCATTCGGCAGCGGCGTCATTTGCTTCTCCGCTGCTGGTAGCGCTGTGCCCGCCTACTCCGGAACACAAAGGTGCGTTTGCCGCACTCGAAAATCTGGTGCGCGTCGGCGTGACGGGTTTGGCGACGGTGCACCTGCTCACGCCGGACGAAGTGAACGCGGTGTATCCGGTGGACGAAATCCACGATCCGCACGCTGACGAGCTTGGCCACTTACCCTACACGCCAGTATTTTTCGCGGCTCTGGCAACGGCAATCGCGCGAAAGGCGCATGCCATCGTTTCGCCCCCATACAAAGTGGCCGCGCTCGATTGCGACGAGACGCTATGGGCGGGCATCTGCGGCGAAGATGGGCCGGAAGGTGTAGTGATTGATCCGCCGCGCTTTGTCTTGCAGCAGTTTTTCGCCCAGCGGCGAAGTGAGGGACTTCTGCTGGCGCTCTGCAGCAAGAACAATGACGAGGACGTGGCGGATACGTTTCATGCACACCCCGAGATGCCATTGGCGCTCGATGACTTCGCGGCCCGGCATGTCAATTGGGAGCCGAAGAGCGCGAACCTGGCGGCCATCGCTGAGGAGCTTGGCCTGGGGCTGGACAGCTTCGTCCTGGTGGATGACGACGCCAAGGAGTGTACGGAGGCGCAGGCGGGGTGCCCGGAAGTCCTCGCGCTCGCCCTGCCCGAGCACGCCGAAGAAATCCCCGAATTCCTGCGGCACGTCTGGGCCTTTGACCGCGCGCGCGTCACCGAAGAAGACCGGCGGCGTAGTGAGATGTATGCGCAGCAGGCCGAGCGTACGCGTCTGGAGCGGTCGTCGCCGAGTCTCGAAAGCTTTCTGGTGTCGCTGCGGCTGGAGGTGCGAATTGCGGCTCCCAAGCCTGAGCAATTCGCCCGTGTGGCGCAACTGACCGCGCGGACCAACCAGATGAACGCCACCGGCCTGCGGCGCAGCGAAGCCGAGATTCAGGAATTGCTACGGTCCGGTGGCGCGGAGTGCCTGGTGGTGGAAGTGACTGACCGCTTCGGAAGCTACGGGCTCACGGGCGTTATGATTTTCCGCAATGATCGGCAAGCGCTGGCGGTGGATACGTTCCTGCTGAGCTGCCGTGCCCTGGGGCGCGGCGTAGAACACCGCATGGTGGCTCGTTTAGGTGAAATTGCTCTCGAGCGTGGCTTGGCGCGCGTCGATGTTCCGTTTGTGAGCGGACGGAGAAACCGGCCGGCGCAGTTGTTCCTGGAATCGTTGGGCAAACCGGAAGATGGCGTTTTCCATTTGCAGGCAGCATGGGCGGCGCAGGTGCGATACCGGCCCAGCGCCGGCGCGCCACCGCGAATCGTGGCGGAAAAGCCCGCGGCGCAAGTGAGCCGCAAACCGGTTGACTATGCCCGCATCGCCAGAGATCTGCGCGATCCGGCGGAAATTCTGCGGCAGGTCGAAGCGTCAACGCTGCGAGCGGCGCCGGCGCGGGCGGCGTATGTCGCTCCGCGGTCGTCGCTCGAGCGCGAGCTGGTGGAAATGTGGGCCGCGCTGCTCAACTTGCCGGCGGTCGGCGTGCATGACAGTTTCTTCGATCTGGGCGGGCATTCGCTGCTGGCGGTGCAATTACTTTCGAGAGTGCGCCGGATCTACGGCGTCGAGCTGTCACTCGAAGTGGTCTACAGCGGCGAGTTCACGGTGGCCGAACTTGCCAAGGCTATGGAACTGAAAGAAATCGAGCAGGCAGGCGGCGATTGCCAGGAAATCCTCGCGGAACTGGAAAGCCTCTCCGACGAAGAAGTGCGCGCCCTGCTGGCGGGCGAGCAGGATGCGGCGCAGAGCGGGAGCAGCTCCTAGCACGGCGTGGCGCGGGCGTGCGAGTAACCCATGAGAATCCTACTGACGGCAACGGCTTCGTACGTGCCGCCGCGGGGCGGTGCGACCCGCAGCAATCTGGTCTGGCTCGATCAATTGGGGGGCGCGGGGCACGAGTGCCGCATTGTCTGCGGCGCGCTGGCGGAAGACGAAGAGAAGCGCCGTCAACTTCAGGAAGAAGAGATCGCGGCGCGTCCCGCAGCGGCCGAGGAAGGCATCGAAGTGCTGACGCGTGGGCCCATCGTGGTGTACGCAGTGGAAGATCCGGCACGGCGCATCCGGGTGTTGCGCCGACAGATTAGGGAATTTGGACCGGACTGGGTGCTGGTTTCTTCCGAAGATCTGGGACACGCCCTGCTACGTGAAGCCCACGCCGCCTCGGCGGGACATGTGGTTTACCTGGCGCACACGCCGCAGTTTTTTCCGTTCGGTGCAGCGAGTTGGAATCCCGACCGGCAAACGGCTGAAGTCGCGGCGCAATCGGCCGGCGTTGTCGCCATCGGGCGGCACATGGGCGAGTACATTGAACGCTCCTTGGGCCGGCCCGCGGCGGTGATCCATCCTCCGATTTATGGGCGGGGTCCGTTCCGGAATTATGGGAATTTCGAACGCGGGCTCATCACCATGATTAACCCGTGCGCAGTGAAGGGAATCTCGATTTACCTCGATGTCGCCCGGCAGCTTCCGCAATATGAATTCGGCGCGGTGCCGGGATGGGGCACGACCAGCGCGGATCGGCGCGCGCTGGCGCAAGTATCGAATGTCCGGCTGCTGGCAAACACGCGGGACATTGACGAAGTGCTGGCCGGGACGCGCATTCTGCTGATGCCATCCTTGTGGTACGAAGGTTTCGGACTGATTGTGATGGAAGCGATGTTGCGCGGCATTCCAGTGGTGTCGAGCGATTCCGGAGGATTGCGTGAAGCCAAACGCGGCACAGGCTACGTCATCCCGGTGCGGCCCATGGATCGCTTCCTGCCGGAGTTCGACGAGCGCGGGATGCCGAGGCCGGAAATGGTCGAAAACGACGCGGGTCCATGGGTAGCTACACTCCGCGAACTGCTGAGTGACAGAGAGGCTTATGATCGCGAGTCTGCCGTCTCGCGAAAGGTTGCTCATGAATTCATAGCCGGCCTGGACGCGAGGGCGATGGAGCGATTCCTCAGCACGCTCGTGGCTCCGAATCCGGCGGCGCGGAGTGCGCAGGGGACTATTGAATCGCTGACGCCCGAGCGCCGCGCGCTGCTGCTCGAGCGGCTGCGCAAACGCAGAATGGCGCAGTGATGCGGATTCTGCTGGCACAGAATTCGTTGTATTATCCGGCGCACGGGGGCGGTGATAAGTCGAACCGCCTGCTGATCGAGGCACTGGCGGCGCGAGGCCATGTATGCCGCGTGGTGGCGCGGCTCAGCGCATTCGGGCCGGGCGAACACGAACGATATCTGGCGGAATTGGCGGCGCGCGGCGTTCAGCCTCAGACGGCAGATGTCGGCTCAGTGATGTTCGTGCGCGCAGGCGTCGAAGTCCGCGTTGCCACCAATACCAATCTGCGGGCATATTTCGCGGCAGAAGCCGAAGCGTTCCAGCCGGATGTGATTCTCGCTTCAACCGATGACCCGGCCCAGCTTCTCTTAGAGGCGGCTTTGCGCGTGGGGCATGCTCGCGTGGTCTATCTCGCCCGCGCGACGCTAGCCGTTCCATTCGGACCGGACTGCGCGTTCCCGAGCGAAGCGAAGACGCAGACTATCCGCGGCGCGGATGCGGCCGTTGGTGTGAGCCAATATGTGGCAGACTACCTCCACAAATTCGGCGGCATTGACGCCGTGCACGTCCCGATTTCGCTGCTCGAACCCGAGGAGTGGCCGGAGTTGGGCCGCTTCGAAAATGAACTGGTTACCCTGGTGAATCCGTGCGCGGTGAAGGGAATCGCGATCTTTCTGGCGCTGGCCGAAGCATTTCCGGAAGTGACGTTTGCGGCAGTGCCCACCTGGGGAACCAACATTCACGACCGCGCCGCGCTGGCTGCGCATCCGAACGTGCGGCTGCTCGATCCGGTGGATGATATCAACCTGCTGCTGGCGCGGACACGGGTGCTGCTGGTGCCTTCGCTGTGGGCCGAAGCGCGCTCGCGGGTCGTGCTCGAAGCCATGCTGCGCGGTGTGCCGGTGATTGCCAGCAACGTGGGCGGCATTCCAGAAGCGAAGATGGGTGTGCCGTATCTGCTGCCGGTGAATCCGATTGTGAAGTATCAGAGTCAACTGGATGAGCAGATGGTGCCGGTGGCGGAAGTTCCGCCGCAGCCGCTGGAACCATGGCGGGACGCGCTGGCGCGACTGCTCTCAGACAGCGCGCATTATCAGGAAATCAGCGGCGCGTCGCGCGCCGCGGCATTGGCATATGCTACCGGCCTGAGCGTGATTCCGTTTGAGAAGCTGCTCGAAGATGTAGTGCGGCGGACGAAGCGAATCCGCACCGCGGCGCGGGAACCGGTGAAAGCGTCATTGGGAATCGAGAATCTCTCGCCGGAAAAACGCCGCCTGCTGGCACTGCGCTTGCGGCAAAATGCGCCGTCCTCGGCATGGTTTCCAGGTGCAGATCAGGCCGGCGGACTGCGTCTTTTCTGCTTCCCGCATGCGGGTGGCGGCGCGGCGGCGTTTGCTTCCTGGAGCGCGCACGTGCCGGAATCCATCTCCATTTGCCCCGTGCGGCTGCCGGGGCGGGAGTCGCGGCTGGCGGAAGCTCCATTCGAGCGCATGGAGCCATTGGTGGAAGCGCTGGCCGATGCCATTCAGCCGCGCCTTTCGCAGCCGTTTGCCTTCTTTGGACACAGCATGGGTGCGGCAGTGGCATTTGAACTCGCACGCGTTTTGCGGCGGCGGCATCTGCCGCTGCCGAAGGCGCTCGCGGTTTCCGCCGCCCGCGCGCCGCAGTATCGGCGGAACCATGTGCCTCCACCGGTCCCCTCAGATGAAGAATTTCTGGCCGAATTACGACGGCTCGAGGGCATGCCTGCCGGGATTTTGGACGACCCGGCGGTGATGCGGGCGCTGCTTCCCGCATTGCGGGCCGACACGGCTCTCTACCGAAATTACATCTACACGGACGAACTGCTGCTTCCCGTGCCGATTCTCGCCTTCGGCGGCGCGCAAGATCCGAACGTGCATCGGGAGCACTTGCAGGCATGGAAAGAACAGACTGCGGCAACCTTTTTGCTATGGGAATTCGCCGGCGGGCATTTCTATCTGCAGAACCAGCAGCGGGCGCTGATCCAGACACTGGCGCGCGAGCTAGGGCATCTGTGCTAAAGCCGGGTGAGGTCCATGTTTGGCGCGTGGATCTGGACCGGTCCGCGGAGAGGTGGCACGCGGAGCCCATCGCGGAGGAGGTGGCGCGGGCGGCGCGGTTTCAATCCGAAGAAATGCGGAAGCGCTATCTGGTGTCACACGCGGCCCTGCGCGCGACGCTCGCTGCCGAAGCGGGAACCCACCTCGAACTGGCTTGCGATGGCAATGGCAAACCTTATCTGGCAAACGCACGGCGTCTTCGCTTCAACCTTTCGCATTCCGGCTCGCGTGCGCTAATCGGCGCGGCACTTCATGTCGAAGTCGGCGTCGATATCGAACAAATCCGGCCGATGCCCGAGCATCTGGCGATTGCCGAGCGTTTCTTTCCTCCCGCCGATTTCGCGGAACTGGCTGCTTCCCCCGAATCCCTCCGCGAGCGCGAATTCTTCCGGCGGTGGACGCGGATTGAAGCGCTACTCAAGGCCCGCGGCGTCGGCCTCTATGGCGCGGGCACGATTCCTGAAGGTGAGTGGAGTGTAGCCGAAGTCGACGCTGGCGACGGCTTTGCCGCGGCTGTAGCAGGGGCCGCCTCCAATCTATTGATTGTGTGTCACGACTTCGTGCCTCCACTATAATGTCCAATTCGGAGACGAGCACACGCCTATGAAGATTGTCGTACTCGACGGTTATTGCCTGAATCCGGGAGACCTTTCCTGGGATGCGCTGCGGCGTCTCGGCACGCTGGTGGTCTATGACCGGACGCGGCAGGACGAAGTGGTTGGCCGTGCAGCGGGCGCGGCGCTCGTCCTGACGAACAAAGTTGCTTTCCCGCAGGAAACACTGCGGCAGTTGCCGGAGTTGCGCTATATCGGCGTTCTGGCCACTGGGTACAACATGATTGACGTCGCGGCTGCACGGGAGCAGGGCATTATCGTAAGCAACATACCGACTTATGGAACCAGTTCCGTGTCGCAGTTTGTCTTCGCGCTGCTGCTCGAGCTGTGCAATCACGTGAAGCTTCACTCGGACGCCGTCAAAGCAGGGGAGTGGGGCCGAAGTCCGGACTGGAGTTTTACGAAGTCACCCCTGGTGGAGTTGGCGGGAAAGACGATGGGCATCATCGGCTTCGGGCGAATCGGCCGGCAAACGGGTCGCATCGCTGACGCGATGGGCATGCGCGTGGTCGCGCATGACACCAATCAAACCAATCCGCCGGCTTACCCGGACTTTGCATGGCTATCGATCGAAGATGTACTCCGCGAGTCCGATGTCGTCAGCCTGCACGCGCCTCTGTTTCCGGAGACCCAGGGAATGATTCATACAGGTACTTTGGATCTCATGAAGCCGTCGGCGGTTCTGATCAATACATCACGGGGGCCGCTAGTGGTGGATCAGGATCTGGCCGATGCGCTCAACGCGGACCGCATTGCGGGGGCCGGTCTGGATGTGCTTTCGGTCGAACCCCCAGTGGCAACCAATCCGTTGCTGACCGCACGCAATTGCCTGATAACACCGCACATGGCGTGGGCTACCCGGGAGGCCCGAGCGCGCCTGATGGCCATCGCGGTGGAAAATGTCGAGGCTTTTCTGGCGGGAACACCCCACAATGTTGTGGGTTAAAAGATCTGGTTGCCCGGAACAGATTTTCTGCGAAATGCTTACCGGTAGGTTCGTGGGACTGGTATGCTAGTTACCGCAAGATTTTTACAACCGCAAGTTGGACTTTACCGATACCGAGAGGGGGAGGTCTATGAATCGAAGATACTTTTTCATGAGCACAGCGGCTGCGGTCACCGCCGGTACTCGAGTGATGAAGAGCGCGAACAACACCGTTCGAATAGCGACGATCGGGATCGGCGGGCGAGGACACAGCCATCTCCAGGAATGGACCTCTCTGCCGAACGTGGATCTGGTAGCGATCGCGGACGTGGACGATTCGCATTTGGCAAATGGCGTAAAGATGGTGACGGGCAAGGGGAAACCGGCCCCCAAGACGTACAAGGATATGCGCAAGATTCTTGACGACAAGTCGATCGACGCCATTTCGATCGCGTCGCCGAATCACTGGCATACTCTGCAAACCATTTGGGCCTGCCAGGCAGGCAAGGACGTTTACGTCGAGAAGCCATGCAGCTACAACATGTTTGAAGCGAAACAGATTGTGGCGGCGGCGCGCAAATACAACCGCGTTGTGCAACAAGGCAGCCAAAGCCGGTCTTCACCAGCCCTGCAGGAAGCCGTGCAGAAGATGAAGAACGGCGAACTGGGCGACATTTACATGACGCGCGGCCTCTGCTACAAGTGGCGGGACACGATTGGACGCGCGCCGGTGTCGCCGGTGCCTGAAGGTGTCGACTACGATATGTGGACTGGTCCGGCGCCGAAGCACGAGTTCACCAAAAACCGCTTCCATTACAACTGGCACTGGTTCTGGGATACCGGCAACGGCGATCTCGGTAACCAGGGAATCCACGAAGTGGATATCTGCCGCTGGGGTATGGGCGTCAAATTCCCCACGAAGGTGACTGCCATCGGTGGGCACTTCATGTTCGACGACGATCAGGAGACTCCCAACACGATTAATTGCTCCTACGAGTTCGAGGACAACGGCAAGCACCAGATGATGGTGTTTGAAGTGCGCCACTGGATCAGCAATCACGAGGCCGGTCTGGGCGGCGAGCGCCCGGGCAACACCATCGGCAACATGTTCTATGGCTCGAAGGGCTACCTGGTAATTGACGGCTACACGAAGTACTACACCTTCATGGGAAGGCAACAGCAGCCCGGCCCGACGCGTACGGAGCGTGACCATCATTTCGAGAACTTCCTCGACGCCGTGCGTGCGCACGATCGCTCGATCCTGAATGCGGAGATCGAAGAAGGCGCTGCTTCCACGGTGCTTGTCCACCTGGCGAATGTTTCTTACCGCCTGGGCCGGACGGTGCATTTCGACGCCAAGAACTGGTCGGCGAAGGGCGATCCGGAAGCTACGAAGATGTTCACTCGCGCGGCTTATCGCGCTCCCTACATCGTGCCGAAGAACGTGTAAGGAGTTCGCGGCGCAAGAAGGACCGACACCCCGGGCCACCCGCCCGGGGTTTTTTATTGGCTACTCGGATTTGCCCGCATTCGCGAGAACGCGCTGCGCCAGGTAGTTCTCGACTTTGGCGCTGTTCCGCGCCACTTCGTAGTAAGCCGCTTTGAGGAGCTGATCTTTGCGGTTGCGCAGCGTGTCGCGAATGCGCTGCTGCACACGGGGATCGTTCAGTTCACGCTGTCCGGCGGGCTCCCGTTCAATCATTTTCAAAATGCGATAGCCGTCTTCTGTGTGGATGATCTGCGAGATCGCGCCGGGCTGCAGAGAGTTCACGACTTTCCGCAATTCCGGGCTGACGTTTTCGAGCGCCGATTCGCCGATGTAGCCCATGTCGCCGCCGTTGGGCGCGCTGTTCGGGTCCTCGGAATAGTTCTGCGCCAGCATGGTGAAATCTTCTCCCCGCTTGAGCCTGGCTTCGATATCCAGAATCTTCTGGCGTGCTTCGGTGTCGTTTTGCGCCTTGCTGTTTTTCAGATTGCGAACGGTGGAGTTCGGGTTGGGCGTCGTCAGAATCTGTGCGATATGAAGCTGCGGCTCCACGTAGTTGAAGCTGGCCTTATTGGCATTGTAGAAGTTGGCTACGTCGGCGTCGGTAATGGTGATGTGGGAAGTGATTTCCTTGTTGATCAGCTTCTGAATGGTGAGGTCGCGGCGAAGCTGGGAACGGAGGTCGTCCACCGTCATGTTGCGGGCCTTGAGCTGCTGCTCGAACTCTTCCTTGGTGTAGGGCGCTTTCATCTTGTTGAACTCGGTATCCACGTCCGCGTCCACGGCGGTGAGGCCCAGCTTCTCGGCGCGCTGCAGAAGGATTTCGCTATTGATGAGACCGTTTAGCAGATCGAGCTTCTGCATTGTAGTTTCATCCTCGCTGGAATCCTTGGAAGGCTCGGAAAACTGAGACTTATACGTCTTTTCCAGTTCATCGTAAGTGATGGCGTGGTTGTTGACCACCGCGGCAACATTGGCGGGCGGAGTTCGTTTGCAGGAAGGGGCGAGCAGGCAGGCAGCCGCTGCCAGGAACAGCAAACAGGAGTGCTTCATGCGTGAATCCTCATTGTAACCGGTACGCAAGTAGGATGTGCCGGCTGCGTTGGGTAGAATAGACCTTCTTACCAAAACTTCCGCTAAAAGGAGACGACCACGTGAGAGTGGGAATGATTGGGACCGGCGCGATTTCTCATAAGCACGCGCAAGCATATCAGAATATCGGATACCAGCTCACCGTCTGCACGGATATTTATGAGCCCGCCGGGCGCAAATTCGCCCAGCAGTATGGCGCGGAATTCGTGAAAAGCTACGAGGAAGTCTGCCGCCATCCGAATGTGGATTACGTGGACGTGTGCACCTTCCCCGACTTCCGTCTGGAGCCCATCGAGATTTGCGCCGCGCACGGGAAGCACGTGCAAGTGCAGAAGCCGATCGCGACCAATCTGGAGACGGCCCGGAAAATGATTGACGCGGCGCGGAAGGGCGGAATCCTGCTGGGCGTGGTGAGCCAGCATCGCTTCGATGACGCCAGCCTCTTCCTGGCGAGGGCTCTGGCGGCTGGCCGATTGGGCAAGCTGCTGCAGTGCGATTGCTTCGTGCCGTGGTACCGGTCCGCCGAGTATTATTCGCGCCCTATCAAGGGAAGCTGGAAGACTGAGGGTGGCGGCGCGCTGATGAACCAGGCTATCCACCAGGTGGATATTCTGCGCTGGCTGGCCGGGCCGGTGAGGGAAGTCTTCGGCACCTGGCAGCTCGGGGCGGCACATCAGATGGAGTCGGAAGACGTGGTAGCCGCCGTGCTGCGATACGCGAATGGCGCAACCGGAGTGATCCAGGCCGCTACGGCCTTTTGGCCGGGATACCCGGAGCGCGTGGAACTTCACGGAACCAAGGGCACCGCCATCATCACGGGCGACAAGCTGACGGCGTGGGACGTGGAGAATGACGCGGGAGAACCTGCGCCGGTGACCAAGGAAGTAGCATCTGGCGCTTCAGACCCGATGGCGATTTCCCTGGAGCCGTTCGAACGCCAGTTCTGGGACTTTGGAGATGCCATTCGGGCCGGCCGAAAGCCCGCGGTGTCGGGCGAGGAGGGCTACCAGGCGCTGGAAGTGGTGGACGCGGTTTACCGCTCCTGCCGGACTGGCGAAAAGGTGGTCCTGTAGCCGGATTCCGACGCCGTTGGCCCGCGCAAGTGTAACGAACGGCATGTCGAAACCGCCGTTACAGTAACCGTACATGAGACGACCAGGGAAGGGTGCGTGTGTGCCGAGCGGCACGTGCGCCCTGCCGGTGTTCCGGGCCGCCTCAGCCGCGAAACCTCGCGAAGAATCCCCCTAAGTCCCACTGCTTTTCGGATCGATGCAGCAGACCTACAGGGAGAGCGAATGCAAAAACGTGGAGTGAGGAGTTTGGCAGTGGCCGGACTGGCGCTGGCGTTGAATGCCGCCGGAGCGGCAGAATTGAAGACCAGCTATCGTTTCGATTTTGGGGCGGGGCAGGCTAAGGCGGGATATACCAAAGTCACACCGGAGACCATCTATGCGGATGAACGCGGGTACGGCTTTGAACCCGGAGCACAAGTAACGGAACTGGATCACGGCGTCACCGGCAGCCAACCCTTCTATTTTTCAGCGGCGGTACCGGAGGGAAATTTCCGGGTAACCGTGACGCTGGGAGACAGCAAGAGCGACTCAATCACCACGGTGAAGGCCGAGCTGCGCCGGCTGATGCTGGAGAAAGTCGAGACCAAACCGGGCAAATCCGTGACGCGCAGTTTTATCGTCAATATCCGGACTCCGCAGATCCCAACCGGCGGCGAAGTGCGTCTGAAGCCGCGCGAGAAGACCAGCGAAGCGTGGGCCTGGGACAACAAGCTGACGCTCGAGTTCAGCAACACGCGGCCCGTGGTAGACCGCTTCGAAATAGAGAAGGTGGATGATCTTCCCACGATCTACATTGCGGGTGATTCCACATCCACGGACCAGCCGCGCGAGCCGTTCAATAGCTGGGGCCAGATGCTGACGCGGTTTTTCAAGCCGGATATCGCGATCGCCAACCACGGAGAATCCGGCGAATCCCTACGCAGTTTCATCGGCGAGAAGCGGCTCGATAAAGTGATGAGCCTCATCAAGCCGGGCGACTACCTGTTAATTCAGATGGGGCACAACGATCAGAAGGAGAAAGGTCCGGGTGTAGGCGCCTTCACGACTTACAAAGCCGACCTGGAAAAGTTCGTGGCCCTGGCGCGCGAGCATGGAGCGACACCGATTCTGATCACATCGATGAATCGCCTGACCTTCGATGATCAGAACCACATCACCAACAGTCTGGGTGACTTTCCGGAGGCCGTGCGGCGCGTAGCTAAGGAGCAGAATGTGGCATTGATCGATCTGAATGCCATGAGCAAGGAGTTTTACGAGGCTCTGGGACCAGTGACGGCGCACAAGGCATTTGCCGGCCGCGATACGACGCACCAGTCGGATTACGGCAGCTATGAGTTCGCCAAGTGCATCGTACAGGGAATTCAGGACGACAAACTGCCGCTCGCCAAGTATCTGGTGTCCGGACTTACGCGGTTCGATCCGGCGCACCCTGATCCGGTGGACCAGTTCGACATTCCACCCGATCCGGCACGAACGGCGCAACGGCCTTATGGTAACTAGGAGACAGATTTGAATCACGTCACGAGAAGAGGGCTGTTTCGTGCGGCAGCCGGAGCCATCGCATCGCCTGTGGCCTGGTCCGCCGCCCAACCTCCGAAGGGACCGTTCGAGCCGAACTGGGATTCCCTTCGAGCTCATTACGAAACACCACGCTGGTTCACGGAAGACAAGTTCGGCATTTTCCTGCATTGGGGTCTGTACTCCGTGCCTGCTCACCAGAGCGAATGGTACGTGAAGCACATGTACAGCGACCCGGGAGTTATCGCATGGCACCGGGAACATTTCGGGCCGCAGGACCAGTTTGGCTATAAGGATTTCATTCCGCTGTTTAAGGCCGAGAAATTCGATCCGGATGCGTGGGCGCAGTTGTTCCGAAAAGCGGGAGCCCGTTACGTGATGCCCACGGCCGAACACCATGACGGTTTTGCGATGTGGGATAGTGCTCTCACAAAATGGAACGCTGCGAAGATGGGGCCCAAACGCGATCTGATCGGCGATCTGTCCACAGCCGTGCGCAAGGCGGGTTTGAAGTTTGGCGTTTCGAATCACCGGATGGAGCACTACGACTTCATTCAACCGGCCCCTGGCCTGAAGACAGATTTGTACGACCCGCGCTATCAGGATTTTTACTGGGTGGCCAATCGCAGCCCGGAACGCTACCGGCAGTTCCTGGCGGATTGGGAAGCCCGCAATTATGAGCTGATCGACAAGTACCGTCCAGACCTGCTTTACTTCGACAACGCCGTCAACCCGCGCAAGCTCGATCCACAAAAGCTGGCGGTGGCGGCTTACTATTACAACCGCGCCGCGGAATGGAACAAGCAAGTCAGCATCGTGACCAAAGATGCTGCTTATCTGGCCGGCAGCATCAAGGATTACGAGAGGGAATCGCGGGGTCCCACGACTCTGCAAAGCGAGCCTTGGGAAGTGGATGACTCGGTCGGCCGGCGCTGGGGCTATCTCACCGATGACAGTTACATGCCCGTCAGCGGTGTAGTCATGCGCCTGGTTGAAAACGTGAGTAAGAATGGCAATCTGCTGCTCAACTTCGGTCCGAAGGCCGACGGCACATTCGACGATGCGCAAGTGCGGCTCATGTCAGGAATCGGCGAGTGGTTGGATATTAATGGCGAAGGGATTTACGGTACACGGCCGTGGATCAAAATCGGCGAAGGCACAGCGCCCGTAAACAAAGGGCCGTATACTGGCAAGGATATCCGCTTCACTACCAGGAATGGCGCTCTGTACGCTTTCTTGATGGCATGGCCGGGCGAGCAAGCGGTGATCACATCGCTCGGGTCAGGCGAGAACGTGAAAGGCGGTGTGCGGCGCGTAGAACTGCTCGGACACAAGGGCGGCCTCAAGTTTTCACAGAATGCCGCGGGGCTTCGGGTGGATATGCCTCCCGAGCCGCCCTGCAAATATGCTTATGCCCTGAAGATTACGGGACTGGCGGTTTAGCAACGAGAAAGGAAACGGAAGAATGACGTTACCAGGCACTTCAAGAAGATGGATGCTGGCGGCACTCCTGCTGGGCGGCGGAATCGGATTGGCGCAGACACCCGCGCCGCCTCCTGCCCCGGCGCCCGCACCCGCGGCGAATGCGGAACCATCGTGGATCGCCGCCATCAAACCGGACCTCCCGACGCTTTTCGTGGCTGGCGATTCCACGGCCAAAAACGGCGACCGGCTGGGATGGGGAGATCCGTTCTCCGATTATTTCGATTTGACCAGGATCAATGTTGCCAACGCTGCACGGGCCGGGCGCAGCGCGCGCACGTTTTTCAATGAAGGGCTTTGGCAACGGATTGTCGACCACATGAAGCCCGGCGACTATGTGCTGATCCAATTTGGGCACAATGACGGCGGCGCTCCGGACAAGCGGCCGTTTCGCGGCGATGTGCCTGGCATCGGCGAGGAGACTCAGAGCGTCACTATGCCGAACGGAACCACCGACGTGGTGCATTCGTTCGGCTGGTACATCCGCAAGTTCATCAATGACACCAAGGCCAAGGGCGCGCATCCCATTGTGATGTCATGCACCGTGCGGAATATCTGGACCGACGGCAAGATCGAGCGGCATATGGGGAACTTCCGTGAGTGGTCCAAACAAGTGGCCGACGCCGAAAATGTGCCATATATGGATTTCACGGAGATCGCCGCCGATCGTTTCGAGCAGATGGGGCAGGAGCAGGTGAAGCCGTTGTTTCCCATCGACCACACCCATACTAGTCCGGTGGGCGCGGATTTGAACGCGTCGCTGGTGGTGTCAGGGTTGAAAGCGATGAAGAGCCCGCTGACGAATTACCTCTCGGCCAAGGGCGAGGCGGTGGCGGCGTATACACCGCACGCCGCGGAGTAAGGAGCGAAAAGAAAAATGCAGATGAATAATGTACGCCGGTGGTTCGCCGCTGGGCCAGCGGCCATTGGCTTATTGGTGCTGGGAGGAATTGCCTACGCGCAGACGCCTGCGCCCACTCCGGAGACGAATGCCGCGCCCGCACCGCCAGTTCGGGCGCAGCGGCCTCCGCGCCCGCTGCCTGGTCCCGCGAATCCTAATCTGCCCACTTTGTGGCTGATCGGCGATTCGACGGTGCGCAACGGCCGCGGCGACGGCGCCGGCGGCCAGTGGGGATGGGGCGATACGATCAGCCCGTTTTTTGACACCACGAAAATCAACGTGGCGAATGACGCCGTGGGCGGCCTGAGCAGCCGGACGTATTTGACCGGCGGCTATTGGGACCGTGTGCTTGCCCAGATCAAGCCGGGCGACTTCGTGATGATGCAGTTCGGGCACAACGATAACGGACCGGTGGCGGATCGGTTCCTCGGTCGCGGGTCGCTGAAAGGCGCGGGCGATGAAACGCAGGAAGTGGACAATCCAAGGACCGGGAAGCACGAGACGGTTCATACTTTCGGCTGGTATCTGCGCAAGTACATCACGGATGCCAAGGCCAAGGGCGCCACGCCGATTGTTTGCTCCCTGATTCCCCGCAAGATTTGGAAAGACGACAAGATTGTACGCGAAGACTACGCCGAATGGGCGCAGGAAGCTGCCAAGGCGGAAAACGTTCCGTTCGTGGATCTCAACCAGATCATCGCGTTGCGGTACAACGCGCTCGGGCAGGAAAAAGTGGAACCGCTGTTTGCTGATCCGCACACGCACACCAGCCGGGCCGGAGCGGAGATGAACGCCGAGTGCGTAGTTGCCGGTCTGAAGGGGCTCAAGGACGATCCGCTGGCGCAGTACCTGTCAGCGAAGGCCGCGGATGTAACGCCGTACCAGCCCTGACGGCGGCCGGCGGCAAAAAGAAAAAGCGGGGCACGGCTTACCGGCCCCGCCAGTTTCCAAAAATCAGTGAGAGTCTATCCCTTGACCGGAACAGGAGCCATGTCGCGGCTCGCGATCACGCGGTCTACCATGCCGTAAAGCACCGCTTGATCGGGCTCCATGATGTAGTCGCGGTCCACGTCCTTGGCGATGCGGTCCACGGGTTGACCAGTGGCATCGGCCAGCATGGTATTGAGGATTTCCCGCATCCGCAGGATTTCCCGGGCATAGATGTCGATGTCCGCCGCCTGCCCCGCCAACCCTTGCATCGAAGGCTGGTGAATCATGATGCGGGAATTCGGCAGACTGAACCGCTTCCCTTTAGTGCCCTTGGCCAGCAGAACGGCCGCCATGGAAGCAGCTTGGCCTACGCAGATCGTCACGATGTCCGGCCGGATAAATGCCATGGTGTCCAGGATCGCCAGACCGGCTGTGATCGAGCCGCCAGGAGAGTTGATGTAGATGGAGATGTCCTTTTCCGGATCTTCGGCTTCCAGGAATAACAACTGAGCAATGATCAGGTTAGCCACCTGATCGTCTATGGGCGTCCCCAGGAAGATGATGTTTTCCTTAAGGAGCCGGGAATAGATGTCGTATGCGCGTTCGCCCCGGGAAGTCTGCTCGACTACCATTGGGACGAGGACCGAATTACCCATCGTGCCTCCGGATTATTTAGAGTATTGAGCTAAGCTCGTTTGGCGGCTACGGCGCGTCTGGCCTTGCGCTGCTTGGTCACGGCGAGTGCTTTTTTCTTCTGTTCGAGAGCCTTGGCCAGATCAGCGATCGTATTCCGCCCTAAATAATCCATGATACGCGAACGGAGGGCGATCCAGCTATCGTGCATCGAGCACGGCATTTCATCAGTGCATTCGGTGAGTCCGCTGGCGCACTGTTGATAGGGGGCCAGACCATCGAGAGCTTCCACGATGTCCAGCAGGCGGATCTCATCGGGTTCCACTCTCAGGGCGAATCCGCCTGTGGGCCCTTTGCTGGAACGAAGCAGGCCCTTGCGGGCCAACTGCTGCAAAATCTTCGCCAGGAAGTGAGCGGGGATGTCCTCCTGCTCAGCGATATTCTTCACCATGGCGAACTTACCTTCCGGAACTTGCGCCAAGTGTACGAATGCGCGAATCGCGTATTCGGCGGAACGCGAATAGATCATCCTCAACTCCCCCGTCAATTCGGGCTAAACTACTTCGTTATCTTAAAATGTTCCAGTATCGCGCGCAACGCTACTGCTTCTGTATAAATCCAATTGCGACGCGCCCACCTATGCGGGACTGGAGGGCTCAGGCGTCTGGAAGCAACCGAGGCTTCTTAAAATTAATTTGATCCAGCCGTCTGTTTCGTAGCTTTTGGACGTGGAAGAACCAAAAACAGGTACAAGAGTATTTTAAAAAAATCAGCAGCGCCTCACCTGCGATGATAGAGAGTGGAGGAGGATCATGAAACGCAGCATTCTCGCGTTGGTGGTGGCACTAGCCGGCTCGTATGCGTGGGCGCAGCCCGCGCCGCCGCAGCGCCCGGCGTCAGTGCAAGCATCAGGAGACGCGGTAGTATACGCGCAGCCGGACCAGGCGAAAATCGACATCGGCGTGGTGACGCAGGCGCTTACGGCGGAGGCTGCGGGTCAACAGAACGCCAAGGAACTGAAGACGGTCCTCGATCAGCTCCACGCGTTATTAGGGCCTTCAGCCGACATCCAGACCATCGGGTATTCACTTACTCCGAATTACCAATATCCTCATCCAGGCGGGCAGGCCGTGCTCACCGGCTATCGGGCTATGAACACATTGCGAGTCATGACATCCGATTTGACCGGCGTGGGAAAGATCATCGACGCAGCTACGAAATCCGGCGCCAACAACATCGAGCGGCTGCAGTTCACGTTGAAGAATGAAGGCCCTTCGCGCGCTCAGGCGCTACGGCAGGCAGCGGTGGAGGCGCGGAACAACGCACAGTCGATGGCTACGGCCCTCGGCTTCAAATTAGGACGCGTGCTTTCGATCGAGCAGGGTAGTGCACCGGTCCGCCCGGTCATGCGAGAGATGGCGACTTTTGCCGCCGCGGCCACGCCGGTGCAGCCGGCTTCGATTGAAGTGCAAGCCATCGTCACTCTGACCGTAGCTCTGGAACAATAAACCGCCCGCTGCTAGGGCGCCAGTTCGAAATCCATCGATTGCGCGGCCACGCGGTATTTTTCTTTGGCGAGCTTATCGGTCACGATGACTTGCAAGACATAATCGCCGGGCGCGAGATGGGAGCCCAGCATCATGCGCCCCGCGGCAATCAGCCGCTTGGAATCGGGCTGGCGGGCGGGGTCAAAGTCCATCGGCTTGCCCTGATAAATCTGTTGACCGTCGCGGAAGAGGCGCGTTTGCATCTCGAGCTCCGGGGACTTGCCGGAGTCGGATTGCGCATTCAGGATCTGAAAACCGTACACGATGGAGTGTCCCGGTTTGAAAATGCGCACGGCTGCGCTGGCGCCGGGGTCGGAGTAGGCGGGCTCAGCGGCGGTTTCGCCGGCTCCAGCGGCGGGCGCAGGCCCCATTTCTTCTTTGAGCACGATTCCGGATAACGTGAGATGTCCCTTGCGCACGTCGGGAACTTCGATGAACTGGCTGGCCGAGCCGACCTTACCCGTGGAGGCATCCCGCAAGGCCACTCGCATCTGGTATGCACCGGGCTTCTTGATGGGATGTTGCATAGTGTAGATGAAGCCATTCTTGAGCGCGGCTGCGTAGCTCTTCCCTTTGATGCGCAACGTATAAGTGCGGTCACTCTGATTCACCGCCTGGCCGTTATCGCCGAAAGTCATCGCCACAACGTCGATCACGGCTTTGTGATACCCATCCGGCTCCTCGGTGAACTTCAATTCTTTGGGATCGAAATACAGATAGGCAGTCAGGAAGGAACCTGCTTTGGCTGCATTGGAAAACAGAGTGGTAAGCCGCAGGTGTAGCTCGCCTGAGACGAACGGCGAGGCCAGGGCGTGCGCAAGCTGCTGCTGCCGCGTACGGGGCTTTGCGGGCTGGTCACCGCCCGAACGGCCGTAAAAGCCGGCGCGGGTCCGGACATGCAGGTGAGCCACCTTCACGCGGAGCTTGACGTGATGAAACTTCGGCTGCCCGGTTTTCGCATCGAACGTAGACGCATCGGGGTGGTAGCCGATCAGGTAATAGCCCTCGGCATCTTCCATGGCTTTGCGCAGGCTGCCATCAAGATCGTTCGTATCGTGGAAGAAAAGGCCGCCGGTGTCTTCTGCCAGCATGACCATGCCGTCTTGCGAATTGAAATAGTCCTTCGACGCTTTGGTAGTCAGGTTGGCGAGTTGTCGCGGGCTCATGCCGCTCAAGTCATCGGCTGCGGTGGGCGCGAGCGTCGGCAAGCCACGCGGGTCGATGCCGTAAATCACCACGGATGCGCGATTGGCAGCGTCGGTGAGTGAGCGCACGGCATCCAACACGCGCTCGTTCATGCCTTGGCTGTTGAACAGGCGCAGGTTTTCGGAGAACAGAATGACGGATTTACGTCCCGGAAGATCGTGCAGGCCGCCGACAACGTAGCGAATCGCGCCCAGCGTCCCTACCGAGAACACTTCTTCGCGCGCTTCATCGAACCGCGTGTCTCCACTACCGCCGCTTCCATCAAAGGAGAAGCTGCTCAAGCCAACGCGGCCGAATGGGTTGTACTTCACTCGATCGATGGCGGCATAGAGCAGCCGTTTGTCGGCGGTGAATTGCTGCAAGGCGCCCATGCCGGCGCCGGTACGGATAACCGCGACCAGGTCGCCCGGACGCATTTGCTGATCGACAAATCTTTTCAAAGTGCGGCGCACCAGCACGACGCTCTCAAAGGAGAGGCCCAGGTCATCCACCACGAGCGCCACCGTGCGGCGTACTTGCGAAAGCGTCAATGCGGGAGCGGGCGGCGGAGGCACTCCCTTGAGGGGCGCGGCGGCGGGCACGTTGCGGACAGCCGGCTCGCCCGGGCGCGTGCTGATGTAAGAAAAGTTGGTGATGACCTGCGCTTTGCCGTCCTGGAGGATTTCGAAATCCTCCGGTTTCAGATCCGTGACCGGCTTGCCTTTTGCATCGGTAACTACGGCATCCACCTGGACGAGATTGACGTTGATTCGGATGACGGTGTCCGGAGGCGCGGCCTGCGGCGCGGCCGGCTGAAAGTCCTGCGCGAACGCATGGATCAGAGAGACGAAAAAGAGGAAGCAGAATGCCGGCAAGCGCCGGCCGGGTGTTGGTTTGGAGTCGCGTGTCGAAGAACGGGAACAGTCAGTTCGAAGACGGATGCGGCCGGGTCCATGCGCACTCATTCCACGTCTCCTGGTCTGCCGGGCCAGAGCGGTACGGGAGCGTTCCCCGGTGTCGACGGCACGCGACACATGAAGATATACCCGCGCGACGACGGAAAGTTGCGCCGCGAAGGACGTGGAGACACATTCACAAGGCATGGGCGGCGATTTCCGCTAATTCTTCCGGCGTCAGCACGATCGGGTTACCCTTCATGCTACTGGCCTTGGCTGACTTTTCCACCAATACGGGTAGGAGTTCCGAGGTTACGCCGTAAGTGCGCAGCGGCTGGATCTCCAAATGACGGCAGAGATCTTGAATGAAGCGAATACCGTCTTCGGCGGTTGCGCCCGAACGCGCCGTGAGAATTCGCGCGACTTCCGTGTAGCGGGCGAGTGCGCCACCGTTGGGATCACGCAGGCGCAGGGCGCGGACGTTGATATCCATCGCGTGCGGCAGCACGGCCGCGCAAACCGCTCCGTGCGGAGCAGGGAACATGCCGCCGACCGGCGCGGCGAATCCGTGGACCGCTCCCAGTCCGGCGTTCGCGAGAGCCAGCCCGCCCAGCAGACTCGCCCAAGCCATGGAGCCGCGGGCCTCGTGATCGCCGGGATTCTCCCAGACGCGCGGCAGAGCGGTGGCGGCGCAGCGCATACCTTCGGCGCAAATCATGTCGGTCATGGGATTGGCGCGTACGGAAACATAGGGCTCAATCAGTTGCGTCAGTGCATCGAGACCGGTCGAAGCGGTGAGGTGGCGCGGCAGATCAAGACTAAGTTCGGGATCGACCACGGCCAGGCGCGGCAACATGCCGATGCTGCGCAAGCTCGCTTTGACACGTTGTTCAGGCGAGGCCAACACCGCGTTGCGTGTGACTTCCGAGCCGGTGCCGGCCGTGGTGGGGATGGCGATGAAAGGCGCGGAAGCATGCGTGAGCGGAATGCCGCGGCCGATGACTTCCAGGTAATCCAGCGAATCGCCCGAATTGGTGAGCAATGCGGCGAGAGCCTTACCAGCATCGATTGCACTGCCGCCGCCCATTGAGATGACCAGATCGCAGCGTTCCTCGCGGGCGTATTCCGCGCCGGTGCGGATCAGAGGAATGGTGGGCTCTCCCGGCACGGAAAACGGAACGCAGCTCATGCCGGCCGATGAGAGGCTCGCCGCCAGCGGCGCGGCCCGATCGGCGGATGCGCCGGTCACTAGCAGCGCGCGGCTCCCCATGGCAGATGCGGCGGGCGCTACTTCGCGCAAAATGCCGGGGCCGAAGAGAATGCGAGCGGCGGTAGCGAATTCGAAGCGCACCGGCCGCTACCAACCCCGATCCGCGGGGAAGACGTTACTGTAAGTCACGCGCGTGCGTGGCTCGGCCATCATGGGAGTAACTTTTTCGACCCAGCGATGATAGTGAGCGGTCTCTTTATGGCGGGCGGTAGCATCGGCGTCGCGGTAGACTTCGAGCAGCGCGAAGCGAGTTGGGTCATCGGCCTGTTGCACCACGTCGAAACGCGCGATGCCAGGTTCCTTCACGCTGTTGCTGGCGTTATCGATAGTGGCTTCGCGAAACGCGTCGATGTGTTCCGGTTTGACATGAACGTGCACGTGGATGATGAGCATGGCGTATGTCCCATTATCCTCTTCTTGGGCTACAGGCCAGACTCACGTGCCGGAAAATCAAAGATCTTTGCTTCCTCGAAGACATTGTCGCTTGTTTTGCGGGTGAAGGCATAGCTATCCGTACCGGCGTTCGCTGCAGACAGATCTGGGCACATCTTAACCATGGCGCTAAACTGAACTCTTTGAAGCTACGGATAACGAGGAACTGTGAATCAGGCGCCCCGCCCGAAGAACATCGTCATTGCTACGATCGGTTCGCTTGGCGATCTTCATCCCTGTCTTGTATTGGATCGTGAGCTTTTGAACCGAGGTTCGCGAGTCATGATCGCTACGACCCCTTACTACAAAAATAAGGTGGAAGGTTGTGGTTTGCCTTTCGCCCGATGCGCCCCGACTGGAATCCGACCGATGCCAGGTTGATTCGCAGTTGTGAAGATCTGCAACGAGGCCTCGAAGTACTATAGTCGGCCTGCGAACACCTCATTACATTCTGAGCTATCGGGCTCGCGTGACGTACCACTGCGCCAAAGCTAACCTGCTTTGCCGAATTTCTATAAAGTACTAAACCGTACCAATGCAAAGCCCGAACGGCGAAAGATTTTCCTGCACAAAAAACGCATCATACGCTTCACCGTGCTATCCAGTAGTAGTAAGTTACAGCCTTTGCGAAGGAGAGGCTCGTGAAAAACCGGATCATCGTGGGTCTTGTTGTCGTAGCTGCCGTATTTTTGGCCGGTTTCCTGCCGCAATATCTAAGGGTCCGTCGTCTGGAAAATCAACTGCTCCAGAGCCGGCAGGAAAACAGCCTCGCTCAACTCCGCGACCTGGCAGGTTTGACTTACCTCCAGGCCAGTCAGAGAGATTATGGGCTGGCGGCCGGCACCAGCACGCGTTTCTTTGACCGCGTCAACGAAATGGCCAACCAGCAAGCAGACCCGGCAAGCAGGCGGCCGTTCCAGGACATTCTGGGCTCGCGCGACCAGATCACGACCGGATTGGCGAAAGGTGATCCTGCCATCTTGAGCGATCTGCAGATGCTCTATCTGAAGACTCGGCAAGCCACTACTCACGCCACCGGATCGGCTGACTGACGAGGTTGCCGATCACTTCGAAGCCGCGCCTCCGGACGCCACGGCCGTCGAGCCTACCCGGAAGTTTCGGTCCACCGTCCGCAATTCTTCCAGTTCCTGCAACAGTTCCTCCCAATCCTTCAGGTTGGTCTTGGTTGCGATCGGCATGTTGAGGTCCTGATAGTAGGCGATGATATTGATGCGCAGCGGTTCCGGGACTTGGACGTAATGGTCTTTCAAGTCATGAAGGAGTCGTGCGTACGTTTTGTCGGCCAGAGCATATTGTCCCGCGACGGTCGGTTGACCCACGTCGAAGTTCTCATTCGGCACAGTCATGCTGGGCGTATCTACGCCAGCGAGCAAGCTGCGGTATAGAGTTACGGCCGCATTGAAGCTCTTCATATAGAGCGACTCCGCCTCGGGCGTTACCGGCTTAAATGACAAAGCCTGGAAGGGGCCGACCTTGGGTAGAATGCGGATCAGAAATGCGAAAAATCTGGATAAGATTCCGGGACGCTGGTAAGTATCGCCCCATCGCTTACGGTAACTCGAACGGGAAATGTTATAAAGAAACTTCTTGCGGGTAATGCCATGGACATCCTTGATAATCTGCTTCCGGCTGGTCTTCCATGCTGCTTTTGTAATAGCCGGCAGAACTGTGGCGACCGCATGCCGGTAAGTGCCGAGCGCAAGATCGAGAGATAGGAACACCTGCTCGAGGCGTATTCCATAAGTGTCCTGAAAGGCGCGTTCGAGCACCGGCTTGGATACCTCGAAGCCTACGAAATCCTTGTACGCATCGGGGGCGTAGTGATTCTTGGCCGATTGGTACACGTCAAATGCGAACTCTGTCCTCAGGTGGGATGCCGGATCGTCGGAATAAGTGATGGCGGTCCCGAATTTGCGTCGCAACTTGGGATAGAGCAGAGGAACGGACTGATTCACAGCCAGGGCATGCCCGTCATTATCGGCGGCGTAGTGCGACAGCGCGCCCAGAGCGAAAGCCAATTCGTTAATATCCTGGGCTTCCCGGATCATGTTGGCAATGAAATCTCCGCTCCGGACATAATGCGTAAGGTCGCTGAAATACTTGCTGCCGAATGGGTAGTAGCCCATGTCCTGAATGATGCTGCCGCCATAGGCATAAGCGTGCGCTTTCCGGAGATCGTCTGGCGTAGCCGCCGGGAAGCGCTTACGCAAGATAGGGCGAATTCCGGTACTCCATAGAGAATCAATGATGGCTCCGTGGGTCAGGACGGAGTAAGGATAGACCGCGCACACAGGAAACAGCAGCAGGACAGCGAATGCGCCGATGCGCCCCCAGCAGCGAGCGCCTCGCGCTGGTCGGCCTGCGTCCGTGCGCCGCGTGCTATCCATGGCGAGTGGCGAGCCGGCAACCGGCGGCGGGGAAAGATTTTGCGGAAGAAACACGCATTGCCGTGCGGTGCACGTCACTGCCCATACAAAGTCATTCACGGCGACTCTTCGCACATAACAGTTTCGTACGGCTGAGTTGGCCCGCAAGGCCGGTTCCGTACCGAATAGCGCGAGAAATTGCACTTTCTGAGCAAGAATTGCCGGGAGAAATGGGCTTAGCGCTCCATTGCTGGTACATCATCCCAGAATGGGCTGCGAATTGCGGTAAGGCGAGGTTGGAGGAGCGGAGATTATGCCGTTGCTTTACATCGTTCTGGTTCTGATCGTGGTAGGCGTCCTGCTGTGGCTGGTCAACAACTATATCCCCATGGCCTCCAGTATCAAAACGATTCTCAATGTAGTGGTCGTGATTGCCGTCATTGTCTGGGTTCTGAGGGCTGTCGGTCTTTGGGGTGAAGTCAGCACCTACCGAATTCCACGATGACTTGTGCGGAGCAGCACGGCTCAGGCTTCCTGATATGGACAGTCCGCGGCCATTCGCCCAAAACGAAACCGTCGCGGATCAGGCGCTGAAGCGCCGCCTGATCCGCGACGAGTTGCGATTCGGGCTGGTCAGAACGCCAGTTTCAAAGCCAATTGACCAATCCGCGGATCGGTAGCACTGGTAATGCTTCCGAACCCGCCGGCGCTCTGCGTGATATTCGGGTTGTTGAAGTTAACCCGGTTAGTGACGTTGAAGAATTCCGCGCGGAATTGCAGGCGTACGCGCTCGGCGTGGAGCGGAAATTCCTTGAAAACGCCTGTATCCCAGTTGAGCAGATCCGGCCCGCGAAACTCGCCCTTGCCGGTGTTGCCCAAGCCACCGATATCCGGTAAGCCGAACGCGCCCGGCACCAGGTAATCGACACAGCGAACGCTGCTTCCGCAGGCGCCGGAGCCGTAGACAGGGCCGCCAAGATAATTCGCGCGGTCCGTTCCCACGCCGGTCTGTGACTGGTCCTTCCCGGCCATGATCGTCAGTGGGCCGCCGGTTTGATACGTGAGGATACCAGTCCACTGCCATCCACCCGCCACCGCGCGCAGCACTTTATTGGCATTGGCGAGTTTCGGGAAGTCGTAAATGTACGACATGACGAAGCGCTGCGAGTGGTCGAATTCCGATGGACCGTAGTCATACTGATGCCGTCCGGAACGGAACCAGGAAATTGGCGAGCCGCCGCCGCCGGGGCCCGCGATCCCGAGTCCGTACGGCAGCGTATCGAGCGACTTTGCCCACGTATAGTTGGCCAGCACGGTGAAGGCCCCAAAGCGCTTCTGCGCGGTCAACTGCAACGAGTCGAAATTGGAGTTGATATCCATCGCAATCTCCGAGATCGAACCGAGAGGTTGCAGCGCGCGGCGCTGATCGGTCCCCAGCTTGCTGCCGGGAGTGTAGATGGCGGGATTCAACTCGAGCGATTCCATCAGGTGCGTGGAACGTGAGCCGACGTAGCCGGCACGGAGCACCCAGTTATGCTCGAGTTGATGTTCGACCATGAGGTTCCAGTTATAAACCGCCGGAGTCATTGCTTTCGATCCATGAGCGGTGTCATAAGTCACTACGAGCACAGGTCCCGGGAACGGTGTGTCCTTGGGCGGCGGGAACGGCGACGGATAGGGATCGACGATGCCGAGGTACGGATTGCTGAATGAACCTTGTGGCTGCGTGAGGCTGATCTGTGGGCTGAAGGGCGTCAGATCAACCACGCGGTTATTCATCGTGCCCGCCTGCAGGGAGTCATAAAACATGCCGGCGCCGCCACGAATGCTGGTCTTGCCGTCGCCGAATACGTCATAGGCGAAGCCCACGCGCGGGGCGAAGTTGTCATAACTGCCGTATAGCCCGGCGCGCGGCATGCCGGGATCGCCGGGGAAGCGCAATCCGGGAGGCGCGTTGACATACACCTGCGAAGTGACGCCCGCATAGTAGTTACTGAGATCGAACTGCTCGGCGCGGTTCTTGGTTTCGGTCCACGGCACAAACGGATCCCAACGCAGGCCGAGGTTCAGAGTCAGGCGGCGGGAGATGTGATAGTCGTCCTGAATATACAGGCTATAGGACGACATCAGGTTATCCTTAAACTCGCCGAAGCCCTGGCTGAAGGTGCGAACGTAGCCCATCAGGAAACTGGCGAGCGCATCGTTTGTCACGTCGGACGTGAAGGTGAACGACCCTGAGGTACGGAACTGATTGCGGAGGAGCACCTGCCCGCGCATTGCCGTGCCGCCAATGCCGATGCTGTGTTTGCCATGAACCCAGTTGAAATCATCGCTGATGTTGTATTGGTTCCGGATAAACGCCGCCGGGTCGGTCTGAGCTACGTTGAAAAATCCGGAGATATTGATGCCTTCAAGCGTGTTTACCGGCGGCTGATAGAGCTTCACGCCTAGATCGGCCAGACTGAGGCTACCCGGAGCCGGGCCACGGTTTGCCGTCTCGCGGGCAAAGGTGAGCCGCACTTCGTTCAGCTTGTTCGGGCTGAAGATATGGGTTTCACTCAGAAGGGCGTTCTGCGCCTCGATGGTCGAGAAGTTGGAATTGTTCAGGTAGTTCGACTTGTCGAGAAACGGGTTGTTGTTGAAGATGTCATTGAAGTACCGGCCGCTGAGCTTGTCATTTTCCGAGAAGGAGTGATCGACGCGCGCGACATATTCGCCGAAGTTTTGCCCCAGAGGCTGGGAGTAAAACAAGCGGCCGTTGCCACTTGTAAGCACGGGAATGTACTTGGTAAATGCCAGCGCGGCAGGGTCGAGCCGGTTCGCCGGAATCTGGTTATTCGCGAACGGCTGGCCGTTCAGCGGGTCGATAATGGTGGTCGTCTTAGCAAACGGATTGGCCGGATCTGACGCGCTCAAAACATTGGAAAAATCACCGGTCAGGTTTTGGGCAAGCGGGAAGTAAGCGCTGGAAGTGCCGCTCACATTCCGGATGCGCGTGCCTTGATATCCGAAGAAGAAGAAGTCTTTGTTCGAGCCATCATACACGTGCGGGATCTTAATGGGACCGCCAATGGTGCCGCCGTACTGGTTGCGTTTCAATTGATCGCGGCTGGCAGCGAAAAAGTTCCTCGCGTTGAATACCGCGTTGCGATTGAATTCGAACGCGCCGCCATGAAAACTGTTCGTGCCGGATTTGGTCACCACGTTAACCACGCCTCCCGCATTGCCGCCGAACTTAGCGGGGTAGTTGGCCGTCTGAACGCTGAATTCCTGCAGGGCATCGGGAAACGGAAAAGGCTGGTTGACGTTCGTATAGATATCGGTGTTCGGGGCGCCATCTAATCGGAAGTTGACTTGATTCTGCCGCGATCCGTTCGTCGAAACCGTCACGAGTACCGGGAACGTCTTGGTATTGCCCTGGTCCACGTCATTGGCGGGCGAAGGAATCGCACCTGCGACGATCGTCAGTAGTGAGGCCGCGTTGCGACCATTCAGCGGCAGGTCCGTGACGCGCCGCTGATCCACGACTTCGCTGTTGGTCGCGTTTGTCGTGTTGACTTGAGCCGCGGCCGCGGAGACTTCTACGGTTTGTGTGGACGCCTTCACCGCAACGGCCGCATTAACCGTAAGACTCTGGTCGGCCAGCAAGACGATGCCCTTGTGCACGGAGGGTTCGAACCCCGGAGCATTTGCCGTTACTGTATAAGTGGACGGTCGAAGCGCCGGAACCACATAATACCCCTGATCGTTCGCCGTGGTTTCGCGGACGGCCGACGTGGCTTCGTCCGTAATTTTAACCTGCGCCGCTGGCACTACCGCCCCGCTGGCGTCAGTGATGGTTCCCACAATCGTTCCGAAGCCCTGGCCATATACCATGCCTGACACGATGAGTCCAAACAGGACTTTGGCACCCAACCCGAGAGAGCATCGCTGCATAGTGATTTTCCCCCTTTTCTTCCACATAGCCACGACCGGATACTTACTCACACAGAGCACCTTCATCCGGTATGGAACATTTTATTGGCGGCAGAATATCACCGGTGTGAAAACAAAGTCAATGATTGAGAAGTGAATCGTTTGGGAGATGATCTTTGTAGACAGGTTATGTAACCGCAGTTCACTCGCAAGAGCCCCGCTCGGCGGATGCTATCATAAAGGCGCCATGGACTCTCCGCGAGCCAGACGCCGGGCGGATGAACGGCGCATGAAGCAGCGTGCCCGCCGCGTGATGGGCGTGTGGTTCGGCGGCCAACCTCACCCGTCAAACCAGCGCAATATTGGCGTGTGCGCTTCCACGCACTGCCGTCCTTGCTCGTGTTTCCTATGCCAGCCGGGACGCGAAGTTCCACCCCGCCGCGAGCGTGCCTTCCAGGAACTGGATTTCTCATAGCCGACCAGCCATCTTTCGTGCTAACTCCTTGATAATCAGGACGAATCGGGTCATATCTTTAGTTAGGTACGTTGGGTACTGGCTTGAAACCTAGGCTGGGACGAACCCTACCTCGGAATCAGACAAACTTGCGATACTCTGCTGGTGTACCCAAAGCCGGGATCAACATGACCTACAAGATTGATTGGTTGACGAACTCACGGACGCTGTCACAGCGTCTGGCGGAAGGGCGGCTGCCGCTTGCGGATGCCCTCCGGTACGCCACGGCGCTGGCGGAATCCCTGCGCCGTCTTCATGAAGAAGGCCGGGCCCACGGAGGAGTGAGCCCGACGTGCATGACCTTAACCGAGACGGGTGTGGAGCTATTAACCCCGCCGGAAACACCAACGGTAACACCGTACACTGCGCCCGAACTGCTTCGCGGCGCTGCTCCGGATGCAAGTTCGGATCTGTTCGCATTCGGCGCCGTACTGTACGAGATGCTCACGGGAAGCCCACCTTTTGATGGCGACGATTCCGAAGCACTGGCGGCAGCGATCACGCACGCTACGCCGCTCTCTATCGGGAATCCGGACCTCGACCGGCTGGTGAGTACGTGCCTCGCAAAAGAGCCCGGCGCGCGCTGGCAGCGGATGCAGATGGTCCTTATGGAAATGAAGCTGCTTCGCGTCTCGGCGCGCCGCACCGAATCCGATGGTTCCACCCGCCGCGATCGCGTGGAAGCCACGCTGCGGGCCGAAATGCAGCATTTGGAAACCCGCCTGACGGCGCGCGCCGAAGCGCAGGAGCGAACCGTCTCCGATCTCCAACGGGTCGCCTCCGAACAGCTTTCCGTACTGCACGCCTCTTCGAGTGCTCTAAATGCGGTGCGGCTGCAATTGGCGGACGTCGCACAGCATGTGAGCACAATCCAGGAGCAGGCGGCCGGCACGGCCCGCGGGCTCGAGTTGCTCGGGGAGCGCATCGTCTCCGTAGAACGGAACGCGGCCCAGCGCGTGGAGACTCACGAGGCCAGTGTCCGGGAAGCTCTGCAATCCCTCGAGCAGGCGCATCGCACGCAGGCAGCGGCTCTTGAATCCGCCCGTATCGCAATGGCCCAGACCGATGACCTGGTGGAGCGCGTCGTCGAATCGCTCGAAGCCTTGCAGGGACTGATGCTCGAACAGCCACAGGAACGCGTCGCTGTCGCTTGCTGAGGTGGTCTGGAGGACGAGTCTTCTTGCAGCGGTCGAGTGCTATCATTTACTGACCGAATTTTGCGAGGAGATCCGTGCTTCCAAATCCGCGTCTTTTTCTCCTTTTCCTATCCGCTGTGTTGCCGGCGGCGATTCCTCTTGCGGCGCAGCCTGGTTCCAGACAGGCACTTCCTCCGGATACGCGCCGCGGCGCCGTACTACCGCAGACTCCGCCCTATCCACTGACGCCCGAAGATAAGCAGGCTGTACAGACGAAGATTGACGAACTGGGAAGCGTGCTGCGCCGACTCAAGGCACGGCACATCAGTGACGATCTGCTGGCCGATGTCGAGGTCTATCAAAAGGCGGGAATCTGGATCTTGCAATTCCCCGAAGAATTTTTTACGCGGGAATACCTTACCAACACGCTCACTGTGCTCGACCGTGGCTTAGAGCGCGCGCGTCACTTAGAGCGCGGGGAATCGCCTTGGATGACGGACAAGGGCCGCGTGATTCACGGCTACCGGTCGGCGCTGGATGGGTCCGTGCAGCCTTACGGCGTGACGGTACCGGAATCTTATGACGGCAAGCAACCCGTGCGGCTCGACGTGCATCTGCACGGTCGCTGGCCCATGCTGAACGAAGTGGAGTTCATCTGGACGTACAGCGATCCCAAAATGTCCGCATGGATTCGCGGTTCGGCGCCTGTGGGGCAGATCCAGTTAGACGTATATGGGCGCTGGAATAACGCGTATCATCTGGCCGGTGAAACCGATATCTTCGAAGCGATCGCCGCGGTTCAGAGACGTTATAAGATTGATCCCAACCGCATCGCACTGCGCGGTTTCTCGATGGGCGGCGCGGGCGCCTGGCACCTGGCGTTGCATTATCCCGACCGCTGGTCGGTAGCGGAGATCGGCGCGGGCAGTACGCGATCGAGACGTTTCGGGCAGCCGGGGCTTCCGCCCTATCAGCGGGCGGTGCTGAACATTCAGGAGAATATAGCCGCATGGGCCATGAATCTGTTCAACTTGCCAACGGTGGGCAACGGAGGTGAACTCGATCCGCAGCTACAGGCTTCCGTCAACGTGCGCGAAGAACTTGCGCGCGAGGGCATCCACTTTGAGGGCGATCGCTTTGCGTTGCACGCGGTCGAGATGCCCGCGCTGTTTTTGGTTTCGGCACAAACTCACCATGACATCACGCCGGAAGTACGCCACCAAATGGACGTATTCCTGAAGGAAATGTCCGATCGCGGCATGCCCTCGCCGAACCACATTCGTTTCGTGACCTACACCACGCGTTACAACCATGCTTACTGGGCAACCCTCGATGAGCTGGAACATCAGTATGACCGCGCCGAACTCGATGCCGTCCGAGGGGCCGGCGAGCAACAGTACCGCATCACCACGAAGAACCTGACGCGGCTGGTGCTGCGCGAAATGAATCACGCGGAGACGATCACGATTGACGGCGAAAAGCTGAACGTGAAGTCCGCGCCCACAATCGCGCTTGAACGCACCGGCGATGGCTGGCGTGTGGCAGGCTTGCAGACGCCGCGCGGCTTGCACAAGCGGCACGGCCTGCAAGGACCGATTGATGACGCGTTTCTCGATCCGTTCTTGTGTGTTCGCCCTACCGGCAAGCCGTGGAACGAAGTTGCCAACCGCGAGGCGCTACGCGCGCTGGAGCGCTTCGACCGGATCTATGCCAAGACGTTCCGCGCTCATCCGCGCATCAAGGACGACCGGGACGTCACCGCTTCTGATCTGGCGAAGTATCACCTGATTCTTTTCGGAGATCCGGGCAGCAATGAGTGGATCGCAAAGATTAAGAGCAAGCTGCCGCTGCGCTGGACACGCCAGACGATTACGCTCGGCGGCAACTCATATTCGGCAGCAGCGAATCTTCCGGCGATGATCTATCCGAATCCGCTTTCGCCTTCCCACTACGTGGTGCTGAATACGGGGATGACGAGCGAAGCGCGCGATTTTCGCAGCGACTACATGATGCCACGGCTGGGCGACGTAGCAATTCTGAAAGTCGGTGAGGCCCGCGATGTGCCGGAGATCGCTTGGGCGGGCCTGTTCGACGAATCGTGGAAACTGCCGTAAGGTAATGGGCGAAGCTATCGGTACACCGTAACGTGGTTCTGCGCTACCTGCTGAGCTGTCGCGTAAAGAGTGGACTCTCCGCGGACTTTGTAGAGCCGCAGGAACCGCTGTGCGTTCTGCGCCGTGCTTCTTGCGGTCATGTCGCGTGGGAACAGAGAATTGCCTAGGCCGGCGATCGGTCCACGGGGTGGGTTCGCAGTCTGCTGAAGCCACGCGACGATATCTGACGTGCCGGCGCCTCCGTTGTGTTTGGCCAGGATGGCGGAAGCTACGTTATACTGGCCGGCATTATCCGCCTGGAACGACTCGTATTCCTTCAGAGTGTCAGGACCGATGAACTGGCCGGACGCGAAGAGCACGCCGTCCAAATAAACCTGAATGTGCTGCGCGGTTTGAAAGAGAAGCAATTTCTGGTTGGTGGAAGCGGATAGCTGCACACCACTCCGCGTACTGGGCTGCGGTGTTTGCAGTATCAGGAACGGCAGGGCCACTGCCGACTTGCCGGGACTAACCATGAGAGCACTCGGTTTATCGAAAATGGTTCCGTTGCTCATCATGATCTGCCCGCTGCGTTTGCCAGTGGCATCCGTAACCTGCCAGCGGGCGGCGACGGCCACAATAGGCTGGGAGGTATTGTTGGAGAGAGTAATTCCAAAGGGCAGCCAGTCCCGGATCTGCTGATTGGTGATACTCCCCACGATTGCGTCCACGTCTGGCTGGTTTGCTTGGCTTCCAAACCCGGAGGTGACTACGCCGGGTACGGTAGACGGTTCAACTACGAGGTTAAGAGAAGCAGTTTGCGCGAAGGCGGTGAAAGGCAGAAGCGACAGGACCAACAGGGATTGCTGTGGCAGTAAGCGCATGTAAGCATCCTTTCCTAACTACCTACTTATTGTATATCAGGGCTGTCCGGCTAAACTTTTTCTCAGCGGAATAACCCACTTGAAACCAGTGGGTTACGGCTGAATTTGTATTTTTCGATTTGAAGTTTCCAGGCGCAATCTGCGCCCAAACCTGTCCTGCCGGCGCCAAGGCGCCTTTCCGACAATGAGGGGTGAATCTCGGTCA
>DASZPB010000019.1:0-211197 GCA_035550475.1 Bryobacteraceae bacterium
CGGCAATGGCATTCCTGATGGCCATCGTCGGCGTTTACGGAGTTCATGCATTCGCAGTGGCACAGCGGGCACCAGAGATCGGAATTCGCATGGCACTGGGCGCCAGTACACTGAGCGTGCAGGGCCTGGTTCTGAAAGAGGCCATCGCTCTGGTGGGCGTTGGGACCGTAGTGGGATTGGCAATGTCGCTTATGACCGGCCGCTATTTGAAGACATTGCTCTATGACATCAGTTCGACCGATATTCGAACCTATATCGCCGTTGTCTTCGCTATTGCGATCACAGCGATGGTAGCCGCCTGGATTCCCGCTCGGCGCGCCGCTTCTCTCGACCCAACGGTTACGCTGCGAGATTCATAGCCTTTCAAAAGCAACCGGCCGCTGTTGACGTTACCGGATAATTACCCGCGCGAGGCCGCCTTTGCCTGGCTGGTCAAGTATTGCATCGCCGCATTCACGCCGCCTTGCTGGTGCGGGACGCCGGCTAGTTCCAGACCCATTTCTATTCCGGCGAGTGTGCCCGCGAGCATCAATTCGTTGAAATCGCCCAGATGGCCGATGCGGAAGGCGCGGCCTGCCAGCTTGCCCAAGCCGGAGCCGAGCGACATGTTGAAGCGGTCGAGTATCAGGGCGCGCAGAGCTTTTTCATCGAAACCCTCCGGGACAAACACCGCCGTCACGACGTTGCTGTACTCGCGCGGATCGAGCGCAACCATCTCCAGTCCCCAGGCTCGAACGGCACGGCGCGCCGCTTCCGCCAGGCGCGCGTGACGCGCGAACACTTGCGGCAGACCCTCTTCCTGCAACATGGCGATCACCTCGCGCAATCCGTAAAGCAGATTCGTAGAAGGCGTGTACGGGAAAAAGCCGCGCGCGTTGATCTCCATCATCTCGGCCCAGCGCCAGTAGCTCTTGGGAAACGTGCTCCGCTCGCCGGCCTCGATCGCGCGCTTGCTGAGAGCGTTGAAGCCAAGCCCGGGCGGCATCATCATCCCTTTCTGGGAACCGGCGATTGTTACGTCGACGCGCCATTCATCGTGGCGGTAGTCAATCGATGCGAGCGAAGAGACGGCATCCACCAATAGCAGCGCGGGATGGCCTGTCGCATCCATAGCGCGGCGGATGGCAGCGACATCGGTGGTCACGCCGGTTGATGTTTCGTTGTGGACTACCATGACGGCCCGAATCCGATGCTCACGGTCAGCCGCTAGCTTTTCCGCTACCAGCGCAGCGTCGACTCCGTGCCGCCAATCGCCAGGGATGAGATCCACCTGCAGACCAAGATTGCGCGCCATCTTCGCCCACAGGCTTGCGAACTGGCCGGTTTCAAACGCCAGCACGGCGTCGCCGGGATTCAGCGTGTTGACCAGCGCGGCTTCCCAAGCGCCGGTGGCGGAGGAAGGAAAGATCACCACTGGACTTTCCGTCTGGAAGATGGATTTGAGGCCCTCCAGGCAGTACTTGCCCAGTTCGGCAAATGCGCCGCTGCGGTGGTCAATGGTGGGGTGGTCGATCGCTCTTAGTATTCGGTCGGGAACGTTACTCGGGCCGGGAATTTGCAGGAAATGTCTACCGGGTTTGTTAGCCAATTTCGTCGGGCTCCTCGTGTTATTTCAAAAGACGGCGGATCAGCACCGCGGGGTGAACCGCTTGTGCGTGGCTGAGATCATGAATCTGATGGCGGCACGAAGTGCCGGGTGCCACCAGCACGTCGCCAAGGTTCATGGATTTCGCGGCGGGCAGCAAACGCCTGCCTGCAATCGTGCGTGAGATGTCGTAGTGTTGCCGGTGGTAGCCGAAGGAACCGGCCATGCCGCAGCAGCCGGCGTCGAGATCCACGACGCCGGCGGATGGGATCTTCGAAAGCAGCGCCAGAGTTGCGGGCAGAAGCCCCATCGATTTCTGATGGCAGTGGCCGTGCAGCAGAATCCGTCCCGAAACCGGCTGCAAGGGCAGGTCGAGGCCGGCGAGGAACTCGTCCACTGTGAAACAAGCATCCGACACGATGCGTGCCTTGCGCTGCGCGTCTCCCCGAAGCAGTGAGGGCGCGTCTTCCTTCACGGCTGACAGACAACTCGGCTCGCAGAAAAGAATCTTCTCGCCGCGCTCGGCAATTGGAAACAGGCCCTCGACTAACGTGGCGGCGTGATCGCGCGCTTCGGCCAGCAGGCCACCGGAGATCAGAGGCCGCCCGCAGCAGCCGGGGCGTGCCACGGTAACGCGGCAACCGCCTTTTTCCAGGACCTCGAATGCGGCAATGCCGATCTCGGGGTCGTAGTGGTTTGTGAACGTGTCATTGAACAGCGTGACGGCCATTGTACCGGTGACGCGATGATGCTCGCGAGCGTCGGCCCAGCGCGCAAACGTGTTCCGCTTCCACTGTGGCAATGAACGCCGGCGATCTATGTCTAACAACGATTCGTTGATCCGCTTCGCCAGCGGGTTCGATTGAAGCCAGTTAGAAAGCGGCGCGAGACGGCTGCCCCAGATAGCCATGCGGTCGATATGGGCCAGCGCGCGGGCACGAAGCGGGACGCCATGTTTGCTCCAATACTGCGCCAGAAACTCGCTCTTCAAGCGCGCCATGTCCACACCCACCGGGCACTCGGCTTTGCAGGCGCGGCACTCCAGGCAGAGGTCAAGCACTTCGTAGACACCCTGATCATCGAGTCCGGAAGCCGCCAGCTTCCCGTTCATGGCCAGGCGGAGAGCGTTGGCGCGGCCGCGCGTGGAGTGTGCTTCTTCGCAGGTCGCCATATACGACGGACACATGGTGCCGGCAAGCTTCTTGCGGCAAGCACCCACGCCACTGCACATTTCGACGGCGCCACCCATGCCGCCGTACTCGGAGTAATCGAACCAGGTGACGGGGTTGGCAGTCGTGTATCCCGCACCAAAACGAAGATTGGCGGTAAGCGGAGGAGCATTGACGATCTTGCCGGGATTGAAAAGGCCCAGCGGATCGAACGTCTGCTTGATCTGGCGGAACGCCTCATATAGCTGCGGCCCGAACATCTGGCGGATGAAAGGGCTGCGCACCAGGCCGTCACCGTGCTCGCCCGAAAGCGCGCCGCCAAATTCGAGCACCAGGCCAGCGACGTCTTGCGCAATCTGTTCAAATTGACGGACACCAGCGTCGGTTTTCAGATTAACTACGGGCCGGACGTGGAGGCAGCCCACAGAGGCGTGCGCATAGATGCCGGCTGTGGTGCCGTGCCGGGTGAGAATCTGCCGGAAGCGGGCGATGTAGTCGCGCAGTTTTTCGGGTGCAACCGCGGTGTCTTCGACAAATGAGATGGATTTCGCATCGTCCTTCATCGCCATGGAGAGGCCTAGCGCCGACTCGCGAAGGCTCCAGACGCGCGCCTGTTCCGCTGGATTTGTTTCCGGACGATAAGCATAGCCGAGCCGGCGGGAACGCAGATCGTCTTCGAGAGCCGTCAATCGCGGCGGAAGATCCTCCTTGCGGTCGCCATAGAATTCGACGCAGAGGATGGCTGCCGGATCGCCCTGGATAAATGTGTCTCGGATTCGTTCCAGCGCGATGTTTTGCCGCGCGTGATCCAGGATGGATTTATCCATCACTTCGATCGCCGAGGGGCGGTGGGTCAAAATGGCGGGCGTCGCTTCGAGCGCTTCCAAAAGATCGGCGAACATGATCACAAGCAGCGCCTTCGCCTTCGGCAAGCGCACGAGCCGCAGCTTGGCTTCCAGGATCACACCGAGCGTTCCCTCGGAACCCACGATGATGCGCGAGAGATTGACCGGACGTGAAGTATCTGTGAACTCATCCAAGTTGTAGCCGCCCACGCGGCGGAGGACCTTCGGAAAGCGGCAACCGATTTCCGCGGCGTGCGTGCTCGCCAGACCGAGCACTGTGCGGTAACAGGCGGCCTCCAATGTATCGCCTTGAGGGATCTCACTTCGCGGAGTGTCGCGAAACTCAACGATACTGCCATCGGAAAGAGCTACTGTCTGTTCCAGAACGTGGTCGATAGTCTTTCCGTACAGAACACTGCGTGCGCCGCTGGAATTGTTGGCCATCATGCCGCCGACGGTGGCGCGGCTGGCGGTCGAAATGTCCGGAGCAAAACGCAAGCCGAGCGGCTGCAACTGCACGTTTAATTCGTCGAGAACGATCCCGGGCTCGGCGCGGACCCACAGCTCTTCGGCGTTCACTTCCAGGATGCGGTTGTAGTATTTCGAGATGTCGATCTGGATGCCCGAGCCAATCGCCTGGCCGGCTTGGGAAGTGCCGCCGCCGCGCATCGTGATGGGGCAGCGGAAACTCCGGCAGATTTCGAGAGCGCGGAGAAGGTCAGCGCGGTTCCTGGGAATCACCACTCCGAGCGGCTCGATTTGATAGACGCTGGCATCGGTGGCGTAAAGAGCACGAGAAACCGCGTCGAATCGAACTTCCCCTTCCAGTTGCGAAGCGAGCGCCCGGCGCAATTCCTCTCGGTCAATTGCCGGCGGCGCAGTCTGCATCTGGACCAAGCTCATCGTTTCAGTTTCCTACGTTCGGGCCTCGTCGGGTTTGGCGGAGACGCTCCGCGCGATTTGGCTAAACCCGTTCGCCAAAGGCGTCGCGCCTAGTTTTTATATTTGTGATATTTCCCACAGATTTCGAGTTATTTTTCGGGCGAAGAGAGGCGTGTTCCGCGCATAGAGGAATTAAGGATTTCGATCTTAGAAACGGCAAGCCGGGCTCGGCACGCCAGAATTGGTTTTTTCAGATTTCGTCAAAGTCCTTTAATTAGATATTGTTGTAACATAAAACTAAATGAAGATCCGCGATATTCGCGCCACCACGGTTACCATTCCACTGCAAGCTCCCTTGCGCCACGCGAACGGCTGTCACTGGGGACGCTTCGTGCGAACGATTGTCGAAGTGGAGACAGACGATGGCTTGATCGGCTTGGGGGAGATGGGCGGCGGCGGCGAGTCGGCGGAGAGCGCGTTCCACGCCATGAAGTCTTACCTGGTGGGGCATGATCCGGCGCGCATTGAGGAAATGCGTTTCCTCATCGCGAACCCCACCGCATCGCTCTACAACAATCGCACGCAGGTGCTGGCGGCCCTGGAGTTTGCCTGTCTCGATATTCTCGGCCAGGCGTGGGGTGTGCCGGTATGTGACATTCTCGGCGGGCGACTCCGCGACCGCGTGCCTTTCGCGAGCTACTGCTTCTTCCGCTATCCGAATCCGGAATCCGGCACAGGGGAAGTGCGCACCGCAGAGCAGTTGGTGGAGTACACGCGTGCGCTCAAGTGCCAGCACGGCTTCACCACACACAAGTTGAAGGGCGGCGTTTTCCATCCCGATTACGAACTCGAAGTGTACCGCGCTCTCGCCGCGGCATTCCCTGGAGATCATCTGCGCTTTGACCCCAACGGTGTGTGGTCCACCGAACAGGCAATCCGGTTTGGTCAGGCAATTGGGGACCTGCGCAACGATTATCTGGAAGATCCGGTCTTCGGTCTGAACGGCATGCGGCGCACGCGGGAGATGGTGCGCATTCCGCTGGCTACCAACACGGTTGTGGTGAACTTCGAACAGCTTGCCGCTAATGTCCTGAATACGGCGGTGGACGTGATTCTGCTCGACACCACGTTTTGGGGTGGAATTCGCGCCTGCGTAAAGGCCGCCGGCGTCTGCGAGACGTTCCAACTGGGCGTGGCGGTGCATTCTTCCGGCGAGTTGGGTATTCAATTGGCGACCATGCTGCATTTGGGCGCCGTGCTGCCGAACCTTTCCTTCGCCGCCGACGCGCATTATCACCACTTAACCGACGACATTATCGAGGGCGGGCCGATGCGATATGAATGCGGCTCGATTGCCGTGCCGACGCAGCCAGGACTGGGCGTGAAGCTGGATCGCGACAAACTCGGCGAGTACAACGAGCTGTATCAGCGCTTGGGGGGCTATCCATATGACCAGGATCCGGGGCGGCCCGGCTGGACCCCCATCGTTCCCAATGATCGATGGGCCGACCCGAAGGATGACCGGCCGGTCAGGATTCCTTACTAAACCGACCCGCAGACACGACCCGGAGACACTATGTCTTGGAACTCCCTGGATTTGACAGACCGCGTGGCCGTAGTGATCGGAGGCACTTCCGGGATCGGCCGTGCTATCGCGGTGGGTTTCGCTCACCACGGCGCCGACGTCGTTCCGACAGGCCGGCGTGTGCAATACATCGATGAAGTTGCTCAAGCGGTGCAAGCGGCAGGCCGGCGATCGATGCGGCAGGAAACGGATGTTACCGACCCAGCTTCGCTTGCCGCGCTGCGCAATGCCGTTCTGAAGGAATTTGGCCGCGTGGACATTCTGGTGAATGCCGCCGGCCAGACTTTCAAGCGGCCCACAGTGAAGATGTGCGAGCACGAGTGGTCCGAACTGCTCAATACCAATCTCACTGGTGCGTTGCGGGCGTGCCAGTTGTTCTATGAGCCGCTCAAGAGCAGTGGGCGCGGACGCATCATCAATATCGCGTCGCTCGGCTCGTTTCTGGCATTCCACGAAGTGGCTGCTTATTGCGCTGCCAAGACGGCATTGGTTTCCCTGACGCGCAGCCTGGCTTGCGAATGGGCGCGCGATGGCATTTCGGTAAACGCGATCGCTCCCGGTGTCTTTCCGACCGACTTGAATAGCGAAATCGTCAACGGCACGCCGCGCGGGCAGGAGATGCTGATGCGCACGCCGATGGGACGTTTCGGCAAACCGGAAGAACTGGTGGGCGTCGCGGTTCTGCTGGCTTCCGATGGAGCAAGTTTTCTTACGGGACAATGTATCGCGGTGGATGGCGGCTATTTGGCGTCCGGCGTGAATTCGTAGGAAGTAAGAATGAGGCTCAAGCTCTGCGCAGTTTTCGGACTGCTGGCCGCCACTGGTCTATACGGCGAAACCGGCGAGAACGAGCGCAAGCAGCCCGGCCTCCGCGGGCCGCTCGATGCCGCGACTACAGGCGTGGTTACCAGCGGCTTCAGCCTCACGGGCAACGTACAGGTTGTCGAGTGAACTTTGGCCCCAATTCGAAACGTTGTATAGTTTGGACACAAACTGGAAATGCGAGTGATCGATCTCAAGCGAATTCAGGTGGCCTCGAACGAGGTGGTTCGCGATATCAACCGGCAGGTTGTCCTGAACCTGATCCGCACGAAGCAACCGATCTCGCGAGCCGATCTGGCGCGCATTTCCGGACTGCAACGGAGCACCATCTCGCTGATCGTCGAGGACCTGATCGAAGAGCGCTGGGTTCTGGAAGGTCCGACCGGGCGGCTCCCGCGTGGGCGGCGGCCCACCTTTCTGCGCCTGAACGATGAGCGCGTCATTATCGGTGTGGACATCCGGCCGATTGAAACCACTATCGCTCTGGCTGATGTGAACGGCAGATTCACCTCACAGGAAACCATGATGACGCCTTCCGATCCGAAGGTCGCCGTCGACGGCCTGATCGCCAAGGTGCAGCAGATTGCGCGGGCCAGCAAGGGGAAGAAGATTGAAGGAATCGGCATCAGTTTGCCGGGAAGATTTGACCACTCCCGCGACCGTCTGGCGTTTGCGCCGAACTTGAGGTGGCCCGAGTTCGACATTCGCACTCCGCTGGCGAAAGCCACCGGCCTCGAAGTGGAACTCGAAAACGCCGCCAATGCCTGTGTTCTGGCGACGGTCTGGTTCGATCACGTAGAAGCTTGCCGCAACCTCGTGGTGGTTACGGTGTCTGAGGGCATCGGCACAGGGATTTTCATCAACGGCCAACTGGTGCGCGGGCTGAACGGCATGGCGGGCGAGTTCGGCCATGTGCCTCTCGATCTCGACGGCCCGCTTTGCAGTTGCGGCAGCCGCGGATGCTGGGAAGTCTTCGGTTCCAATCACGCCGCGCTGCGCTACTACCTGGAATCCAGCTCGCAGCCGCAGGGCCTGAGCTTCCCCGACTTGTTGAGTCTGGCCGACCAGGGAAACACGAAGGCATCCAAGGCTCTGGAGACCATGGCGCACTATCTGGGCCGCGGCATGCGAATGATCGTAGCGGGGCTGGCTCCGGAACGGATCATTGTGATCGGCGAGTTGACGCGCTCCTGGCACCGCTTCGGTCCGATCATTGAATCGGAGGTGCAGGCGCAGGTGCTGCCGGGCGGCGTTGCTCCGCGCCTGGTCCCGCTGCATGAAGGCGGCATGGCCCGCCTGCGCGGCACGGTAGCGCTGGTCCTGCAGAGGCATTTCGGTTCCGCGCGCGAATTGCCGGCGTGAGCCCGGGCGCTACAGGATGTACCGGCTCAGATCCTGGTCTTTGACGATGTCGGAAAGCTGTTTGCGCACATAGGCGGCATCTACTTTCACCGTCTTCTTCTTCAAATCCGGTCCGGCGAAGGATACTTCCTCGAGCAGCTTTTCCATGATGGTGTGCAGCCGCCGCGCGCCGATGTTTTCTGAAGTTTCATTCACTTGCGCGGCGAAACGCGCGACTTCTTCGAGCGCGTCGTCGGTAAGAATCAATTTGATCCCTTCGGTTTCGAGCAGTGCGGTGTACTGCTTGGCGAGAGCATTTTTCGGCTCCTTCAAAATGCGAATAAAATCGTCCACCGAGAGCGATTTGAGTTCGACCCGGATGGGGAAGCGCCCTTGCAATTCCGGAATCATGTCACTCGGCTTCGAGACGTGAAACGCGCCGGCGGCGATGAACAGAATGTGGTCCGTGCGGACAAAGCCGAAGCGCGTGTTTACCGTGGTGCCTTCCACGATGGGAAGAATGTCCCGCTGCACGCCTTCACGGCTGACGTCCGGCCCGTGCCCGGATTCCCGGCCGGCGATTTTGTCGATCTCGTCCAGGAAAATGATGCCGCCCGATTCTACGCGCTCCAGCGCAGCGCGCGTCACCTGGTCCATATCAATCAGCTTCTGTTCTTCTTCCTGCACCAGGTAGTCGAGTGCTTCGGCCACGCGCATCTTGCGGCGACGCGTCTTCTGTCCGAAGAGATTGGGCAGCATGTCTTTCAAATTGATGCCCATCTCTTCGATACCGGCGTTGGTGGTGATTTCAAAAGTGGGACCGCGATCCTTCACGTCGATCTCCACCAGCCGTTCATCCAGCTTGCCTTCGCGCAGGCGCTCGCGCAGTTTTTCGCGTGTACGCTCCACGCTTTCGGACGGTTCCGGCTGCGGCGGCATTAACAAATCGAGCAGCCGCTCCTCAGCATTCGATTCGGCGCGATCGGCCACTTCGTCCAGGCGCTCTTCGCGGACCATGTCGATGGCGATATCCACCAGATCGCGAATCATGGATTCCACGTCGCGGCCCACGTAGCCCACTTCGGTGAACTTACTGGCTTCTACTTTGAGGAAAGGGGAATTCGCCAGCCGCGCCAGCCGCCGAGCGAGCTCCGTTTTGCCGACTCCCGTGGGACCGATCATGAGGATGTTCTTGGGCATCACCTCATCGGCCATTTCCGGCGGAAGCTTGTGCCTTCGGATTCGATTGCGCAGAGCAATGGCCACGGCGCGTTTCGCTTCGGCCTGTCCCACGACGTGCTTGTCCAACTCGCGAACAATCTCACGAGGAGTCAATTCGTCCAGCAACGGCTCCTCATCCACGGATTGCCCGGGAAGGTAAATGACCATGGCTACTCCAACTCTTCGTAAGTAATGTTGTCATTCGTATAAATGCAAATCTTTCCCGCGATCGCCATCGACTGCTCGGCGATGTGCCGGGCGGAAAGCTTGGTGTTCCGCAGCAGCGCCGTTGCTGCCGCCATAGCAAAGGGTCCGCCCGAACCGATGGCTGCCACGCCTTCGTCCGGTTCGATGACATCGCCGTTCCCGCTCACCAGATAGGTGCTCTGAGCATCCGCGACCAGCAGCAGCGCTTCCAGATGGCGCAGTGCCCGGTCGGTTCGCCATTCCTTGGCGAGCTCCACCACCGATCGCGACAAGTTTCCATTGAACTGTTCGAGTTTTGATTCGAAGCGGGAAAATAGCGCAAACGCGTCGGCTGTCGATCCCGCGAAGCCGGCTAGGATTTTGTCATTGTACATGCGGCGCAGCTTTCTTGCTGTCGCTTTCAGGACCTCATGTCCGAGCGTGACCTGTCCATCACCCGCCATAACCACCTTGCCATCCCGGCGGACACAAATCACCGTCGTCGAACGTATTTTCTGTTGCATTTTTCGTGTAAGTTTATTTTATCGCACCATCTGCCGGCCGCCCTTTCCACATGCGGATGAAGAGCTGAAACGCCAGCGGCCGGCGTTTTCCTCGTGCGATACGCAACATTTCCACGAAGGCCCAGACGAAATACGCAACGGTGATCCACAGATGAATGTGAGCGGCCAGGTAGCCGATGATCCCCGGCCCCGGCGCTACGGGCGAAAGCGCGAATTGAGCCAGCCAGAGGCAGAACAGCGCCGTGGCTTCGCGCCAATCTAGCTTCATGTTCACCAGGAACAGCGTTCCCACCAGCGACTGACCCAGCGTCATCGCAATTTCCAGCTCCTGCCTTCCGTCAAATAGGATGGGCGATGCGGCGCCGCGGCTGATGGAGTAGGTGATAGGCAGCATGGCCGCCAGCAGCGTCCACTGGTTGATGTTACTTGACACCATATTCATGAGCGCCATAGACGCGCGCTCCACGGTGCGGGCCCAGTAGAATGCGGATACCTTCTCGGGAAACTCGGAGACAAACGGCGCCACCCACTGCACGAAGACAAAATTCGGCACGCCGAACAACAGCGAGACCGCGAGCAAGCTCGCCAGGAACGGCTCGGCCATGAAATAGATCAGTGCTCCGCCCGCAACAAACAGCGAGGTGATTATGGCGATGCGCACGCGACGCGGAGACGTTACGATGGCGCGCGGAATTCGCTCCATCTCTTCGACGCGCTCTGCTGCTTTCGGCGGCATACGCGTGAGCACCAGAAGGTACGCCACGTAAATGGCGATGAGCACCGCCGCATCGAACAAGCCCAGCGAAGCCTTCCACCAGATCACTGCGGCGTAGACCATGCAGACCAGCAGCGCGACTACTTCTACACAATGCTCGTCTTCGAGCGAAATCTGCCGGAGCGGCCGCTCGTGCCGCGAGCGATGAAACATGGCCGCCGTGAAGTAGATCATCGGCCAGCCCAAGCCGGTCAACAGGCGCAAGGCCCCGGTCAGGTTCGCCAGCAGCAGCGGCACCTGCTGCTTCCACGCGAGTACGGCTTCCACGGCGAACTCCGGCAGCGTTTGAAGCCACGCGAGAATCGCCAGCGCGAAGCCTTGCGCAATGAAGAACTGTGCTGATTCGGCGGCCCACGCAATCAGCATCGCCGCTGCCAGAATCGCCGGAGCGCTCCAGAAGAACGACGACGGATTTACCTCAGGGATGGTGCCGGCCGATAGGACCAGCAGCGCGCACACCGGGACTGCCGCCCGGCGGCGCCTATCGAAACCGGATGTCTGCATCTTTTGTGACGGATGAGTGCTTTTCAAAAGCCACGCTTTTGGCGGGAAAATCCGTACGATAATGCGCGCCGCGGCTTTCTTCCCGCGCCAGGGCGCATCGAGCGATGAGCAACGCCACCAAGTGCATGTTGCGCGATTCAGAGACCTCGGGTGGAAGTCCGGTATCCGCGGGCGAATCCTGGCCGTGCTCCAGTCGGCGGATTGCGTCCCGCAGCCCCTCACCCGAGCGCATGATCCCGCAGTATTCCCATGCGATGCGGCGGATGGTTTCCGGCGCGGTTCGCGGCGCCGAGAGACGTTCCACGTGGCCGCAGCGCGGCGTCTCCCGCGCGCACCATTCGCGCATCGCGCGCCCGGCGCGTGCGCCGAACACGACACCTTCGAGCAGTGAGTTGCTGGCCAGCCGGTTAGCTCCATGAACACCGGTGGAAGCCACTTCACCGGCGGCGTAGAGGCGCTGCAAGTTGGTTCGGCCATCCAGATCAGTGCGCACACCGCCCATGGCGTAGTGCGCCGCCGGATGCACCGGCGCCGGCTGAACACCGAGATCCACTCCGTACCGCAAGCACGTTTCGTAGATCCGTGGAAAGCGCGCGCGGATAAAATCGCTGCCGCGATGCGTGAGATCCAAAAACACGTGCGGCGCCCCGGTGCGGCTGATCTCCTGCACGATCGCGCGCGCGACCACGTCGCGCGGCGCCAATTCTTTCAGCGGATGGTAGCGCTCCATAAAGCGTTCGCCCGCCGCATTCAACAGGTACGCTCCTTCGCCGCGCAATGCTTCAGAGAGAAGGAACCGCGGCGCGCCTTCCACGTGCAGAGCGGTGGGATGAAACTGCACGAACTCGATATCGCTGATCTCCGCACCGGCACGATACGCCATGGCGACTCCATCACCAGTGGCAACGTCCGGATTGGTGCTATTCAGGAAGACGTGACCCAAGCCGCCGGTGGCCAGCAGCACGGCTTTGGCGTGAATGTTTACGGGCCGCGAAGAGCGTGAATCGTAGAGCACGGCTCCGGAGATGCCCCCATCCACCAGCAGATCGACACTTGCGGCGAAGCTCTGAAAGCTCACGTTAGAAAGCGACGCTGCTTTGCGATAGAGTGTGCGCGCAATCTCGCTGCCGGTGGAATCGCCGTGCGCGTGCAGAATGCGGTTCCGGCTGTGCGCTCCTTCACGCGTGAAAGCGAGTTTGAGGCCGGCGCGATCGAATTCAGCGCCCCACTCAATCAATTGCTGAATGGCCGCGGGACCTTCTTCCACCAGCGTGTGTACTGCCGCGCGATCACAGAGCCCGTCGCCGGCATAGAGCGTATCCTGCTCATGCAACTGCACCTCGTCGTCGTCGCTCAACGCGACGGCAATTCCGCCCTGCGCATATTCGGAGGAAGATTCCCGGAGACTGTCCTTCGCGACGACGAGTACCGAACCCGCTTCGGCCAGTTCAATTGCCGCGCGCAATCCGGCTACTCCGGCTCCGATGACAAGAAAGTCCGGATTCATGCGATATTGCGATCATAGCAGGGAACATCCAAAATCCCCCGCCGTGGTACAAATTGCGTATGCCTACTTTTCGGGTCGAAACGCCCCAAGCCTGTTACTCCGCGATTGTGGAGCGCGGAATCATTGGGCGTGCGGCGCAGTTCATCCCGCCAAAAGCCGGCAAGGTCTTCGTAGTTTCCACGGAAGACGTCTGGCATCATCAGGGCGTCGCGCTTTCGCAAGCGCTGTCCGGAATTCCTCACGAACTTTTGCATCTGCCCGGGGGCGAAGACCACAAACGTCTTGCGCCGCTCGAGCGCGCGGCTGAAGAGATGGTGCTGTGCGGCGCGGATCGCACGAGTCTGATCATCGCCTTCGGCGGCGGCATCGTAAACGACATGGCCGGCTTCCTGGCGGCGATCTTCATGCGCGGGATTCCGGTGGTTCAGATTCCCACGACGCTGCTGGCGCAGGTGGATGCCGCGATCGGCGGCAAAACCGGTGTGAACCTGGTCAGCGGCAAAAATCTGATCGGGAGTTTTCACCAGCCGTTAGCTGTTCTGATCGATCCCGCGGCGCTCGAAACGCTGCCAGCGCGCGAGTATCACGCGGGGCTGTATGAAATCATCAAAGCGGGCATTATTCGCGACGCCGACCTGTTCCACTTTTTAGCGGGCCACAGCCGCGACGTGCTGGAGCGCGCGCCGGACGCGGTAGACCGCATCATCTCCGATTCGGTTCGCATGAAAGCGGAAGTGGTTTCCGCCGACGAGCGTGAAGGAGATCTGCGCCGCATTCTGAATTTCGGCCATACTTTCGGACACGCGCTCGAAGCGGAGACCGAATACACGCGCTTTCTTCACGGCGAAGCGGTGGAATTCGGCATGCGCGCCGCGATTCATCTGGGCGAAACGACGGGCAGCCTCAAGCACGGCGATGGCGCGGCGATGCTCGAAACACTGCGGCTCTACGGGCCTATCCCGCCGCTCAACGGCATTCAGGCTGAACGGCTGCTCAGACGTTTGGTGCACGACAAGAAAACTGTACAGGGCAAAGTGCACTTCGTGCTGCCCGTGCGCATCGGCGAAGTCAAAGTGATCTCGGGCATTGACGAAAAGCTGGTGCTGGACGCGATCCGGACCGCGCTGTCATGAAAGGCACGACGCCAGTCGGCGCCCATAGCGAGCAAGAGGCGGCCACCTGGGTCCGCGCCATGTTCGGCCGCGTGGCGCCTCGGTACGATCTGGTCAACCACCTGCTCTCTTGCAACATTGACCGCCACTGGCGCGCCCACACCGTGCGCCGCGTGCGCCACATCCTCCAGCGCCCGGAGGCGCGCGTGCTCGACATTTGCTGCGGCACGGGCGATCTGGTATTGGCACTCGAGCGCGGCGGTCATCCGGGTTTTCTTCTCGGCTCCGATTTCTGCCACCCCATGCTGGTCTCGGCGAAGGCCAAGCTGGAGCGCACGCACAGCCGCGGCGCGCTCTTTGAATCCGACGCTCTGCGTCTTCCGCTGGCCGATCGGTCTCTCGATCTGCTGACCGTTGCTTTCGGCTTCCGCAATTTGGCCAATTATGCGGCCGGCCTGGCCGAAATATGCCGCGTCCTGCGGCCCGGCGGCATGGCGGCCATCCTCGAATTCTCACAGCCTTCGAACCGCGTCTTCGCCGGCCTTTACAACTTTTACTCCCGCCGCATTCTGCCGCTGATCGGCGGTGCGCTGACCGGCTCGCGCGATGCATATACTTATCTGCCGGAATCGGTGCGGAAATTTCCGAGTGCTCCCGAACTCGCGGAAGACATGCGCCGGGCCGGATTCCACGACGTCCGCTACGAACTGCTCACCGGCGGCATTGTCGCCTGCCATTTGGGAATCGCCTGATTCCGGGTTGGCTACTGGCGGACAAAACCCGTGCGCTGCGAATTTACGCTACACTTACGCATAAGGCTACTCGCCGTAGCCCTGCCGTCAGGCGGATGTCCTGCCGGCAGACCCACGGCGTTGCCAGGCGTGGCGGACCGCCCGGTCTGCTCCACCAGAATTAAGGAATTTCACAATGGATCAAAAGCTCAAGATCGCGGTGTTCATCGATTTTGACAATATCGAAATCGGCGTCAAATCGACACTGCACCGCGAATTCGACGTGGCCGCCGTGTTGGACGCGCTGAAGGAACGCGGCGAAATCGTCACCAAGTTTGCCTACGCAAACTGGGGAAGACAGGAGTCGGCCACGCGCGCCCTCTCCGAGCACGCTGTACAGATGGTGCAGCGTGACCCCTCGCCTCGCGGCGACAAGAATGGCGCCGATATCAACCTGGCGCTCGATGCCCTGGAGATGGCGTTCACGCATGACCACATTAACGCCTTCGCCATTGTCAGCGGCGACAGCGACTTCATTGCGCTGGTCAACAAGCTCAAGCAATACGACAAGCGAATCTTTGTAGTAGGCGGCCGCGCCTTCACCAGCACGATTCTGCAAAAGAACTGCCACGAGTTCGTCGCTTATGAGGCCATCATCGACGATGTGAGGCCGCGTTCTTCGCACCAGCCATCGCAAGCGCCTCAACAGCAATCACAGCAACAGCAGCAGCAGCAACAGCGCCAGCAGCATAAGCGCGTAGCGCTCGATCTGGCGCACGCCATGCCGCTGGTCGAACGGGCGCTGGGCGTGCTGGAACGGCGTGAAGTACGCCCACAGCTCGGTCTGCTGAAATCGACCATGCTGCAGCTCGATTCCACGTTCAACGAAAAAGCTTACGGCGCGAGTTCGTTTACGGACTTTGTCGAGAAGCTGCAGAAGTCCGATTTCGTCGAGGTCACGGGCGGCGAAGGCCGCTACATGATCCGCATGAAAGGCGCGGCTCCTGAAAAGCCGGGCGCGAAGCCTGAACAGGCGATTCCGCTGCTGCGCGACGTGCTGGAGACGCACCGCCTGGAAGTGGACAACGGCGCGCTCGTCGATGATCTTGCTGAGTGGGTGCGGCAGGAGCAGCCCAACTTCGACTGGCGCGAGTTCGGGTTTCAGGAATTCAGCGAATTATTGAACTACGCCCAGGATAAAAGCCTGGTTCGCATTCAGGCCGACGAAGAACGCGGCCTCATTGTTTATCTGGGCGCCGAATTCCATCCGCCGGCCCAACCGCCGGAGCCCGTGCAGGCCGTGACGCCGGAGGAAGAAGAGGATGAGCCGCAGCCGATCGTTCCGGGCCAGCCGACGGCAACTGGCGAAATCCCCGAGCCTGTACCGCCGCCTAAGCCGGCGCGCCGGCCACGCGCGCGCAAACCGGCGGCTGAGGGTGGCGCGAAGAAGCGCAGCACTCGGCCTCGGAAAAAGCAGCCTACGGTTTAGGGTGCGGTTCAGGATCGCGGGACGCGAGGCGTTTGCGGGCAGTGTTGCGTTTGGTTCGTGGTTGGTTTTGTGAGGGCGACCCAGCAGGATTGCCCGCCCCACAAAACCGGAAGTGAGGGCGCGGCGTGCGGCGCCGCGCCTTTGTCAGCGGGTCGTCATGAACTAGTCGCCTGAGACCGATTCGTAATGCTGCTCAGCGGGCTTGGAGGCCTGTAGCGCTCCCAGCGTGACGTGAATCTGCGGCATCGAGCCGGTTTCGAAAGCTTCCTTTACCATCACATCGGCTTCCAGCTTTTCGCGCATCATCTGCCGCCGCAGGCGGGCCTCGAATTCGCGCAATTGCTGCTCGATGTCATTGGTCTTCTGCTTGTTCCGAACCATGTCTTCGCGGTATCTCCGCAGGAAGTAGCCAATCGTCTCGACGCGAATCTTGATCGATCCGGTAGGCTTGTTCTCGTCGATATCCTTGAAGCAGAAGTACGGCGTGCCGGAGTGCTCGACGATCTCTTCCACTACGGAGTAGATCGGCGCGTCATGGCCGCACTTGAAGCTCGAAAGCTCCAGTGCTACCAGGTTGGGATGGCGCGAGACGTATTTCGCGGCCCACACTTTGCGGCTCGTATTCTCGCTATAGGAATTCTTCCACACGTCGGTGATAGCCATCGGATGTGGAATCTCTCCCGACTCCACTTCGGCGCCGAAGAGACGCCAGATGATGTCATCGTCAATCGGGAGACAATCCTCCGTGAAGACCGGGTAGCCCAGCTTCTGGAACTCTTCCAGAATTTCGTGGTTCACTCCCGGATCGTTGTGGTACGGCCGGCCGAGCACGACTACGCCTAAGCGATCCTCGCGCTCCAGTTGTTCCAGCACGTCGCGCGCGGCGCCGCGCATCGTGACGTTATTGAAGTAGTCGAGCGCGCGGTAGCCTTCCGCGACCGCGCGCCGGTTCTCCTCCGCGGAAAGCCCGAAGACGTCCTTGAATTGCTCAAAGAGCTGCCGCTCCAGAAGATCCGGCTTGGAAAGATTGACGAACGTATCCAGGAAAAGGATGCCCTTTTCCGCGAACAGGTCGCCCTCTTTCGTGAACGCCGCCTTCACGGCTTCCGGCGTGGTGGCCACCGTGGGGCACGAGCGGCTTGCCTGCACCGAATGCAAATCGCTGGTGAGGCAATCGATCATGGGGAAGAAGATGATGTCGAGCGGCTTCTTCGCGTGCACCGTATACAGCAGATTGTGCACGTGCGGAATGCCCAGCTTGGAGGGGAAGCACGGGTCGATTGCGCCGCGCTTGGCGCCTTCCTTATAAAGCTGCTCGCTGGTGAAATCGGAATAGACCAGGTTTTCCGCACGCAGACCGAGGGCCGTGAAGTAGCCCGTGAAGATCGGCGTCTGCGAGTACATGTTCAGCACACGCGGCATGCCGATGCGGATCTGCGAGCGCTTCTTCATCAACTCCGCGCGCTTCTTCTGCGCGGCGGTAATCTGAATCTTGGGCGGCTGGTCGGCGACCACCGGCGTGTCCTGCACGCGGAACACTGCTTTGGCCGCGATCTCGACGAAGTTCGGATTTTCTTTCTTCACCTTGTCGAGGTTGCCCTTGATATGGCGCATCTCATCGACGTTTTCCACCGTGCCCTTTTCGCAGGTGGCGATGATGAGCCGCTGCGCGCCCGGTTCCAGCGGAACCTTGGTCTTCACCGGCGGCTTGTAATCGATATTGATGACGTTGGTCTTGACGTCGATGAACGTGCGCAGGCACTTGTTCTTGCAGAAGTAGCAGCGCGTGGCCTCATTGCGCGTGGTCTTGTATTGAATCTGCGAAGAAGCTTCCAGACCGATGAATGTGCTCGTGCGGCCGTTGTCCCACAGGCGTCCCGCTTCAAGTGCCGCGCCGATGGCGCCCGCCTCGCCGCAATGCTCGTGCACAATCACGTCGGGCTCGACTTCCTTGCCCTTGAAGCGTGATTCGATGAAGTCTACCTGCGATTTTACGGCGGCCAGGTTATACTGCGTGCCACCCTGCAACAGGAAGCGCCGGCCGATGGCCGAGAGATTCGGAATCTGCGAGACGTACAGCCAGATGTTCTTCGGCAGCACGTTGCACAGCCCGGCCATGATTTCTTCCGGCTTCCATCCCTGCCGTTGGAAGTCGACGATGTCGGACTGCATGAACACCGCGCATCCATAGCCGAATTGCGGGAAGCCCTTGGCGCCGAAGGCAGTATCGGCGTACTGCTCCACCGGCACGTTGAAGCCCTGCGCCGTAGATTGCAGGAAGTATCCGTTCCCGGCCGAACACTGTGTGTTCAGCTTGAAATCTTTCACGCGGCCGTTCTTCAGGATGATGATTTTGATATCCTGGCCACCTACATCGCAGATCACGTCCACGTCATCATAGAAGTGAAGGCCGGCCTCGGTATGCGCCACGGTTTCGACCAGCGCTGCGTCCGCACCCACCACATCTTTCAGAATGTCCTTGGCGTACCCGGTGGTGCCCACGCCCAAGATCTTTAACTGCGCGCCCTGGTCGCTCACCTGGCGATCCAGTTTCTGCAACACCTCTACGGTGTCTTCGATCGGATTGCCTTTGGAAAGCTGGTAGGTCTTGGCCAGAATGCGGCGCTCTTTGTCCTTGGAAAGCAGCACCGCTTTCGTGGACGTCGAGCCGCCGTCGATGCCGACGAAGCCCTCCACAACTTCGCCCTGCTGGAACGTCGCGGGAATGAATTTCTTGTGGTGGTATTTGCGTTTGAAAGCCGCCAATTCGTCTTCGTCTTTGGCGAGTCCGCCAGCGCCGCCGCGTTTGGCCTTCTCTTCCTCGCGGCCCACGGTCACATACCACTCGAGCTTCTCGAAGCCGATATACTGGCCTACGCCCTCATCTTCCGTCTTGCCGTATTCCACCGAACCGATCGCCGCGAAATACTGCGCGTTATCGGGAGTTCGAATCAGGTCTTCGGGTGGCACACCTTCTGGCAGCGGCGTGTTGCGCTCTTCCCAGATTCTCGGGATGTTATGCTTCCAGCAATCCCGCATGCCTTTGATGTAGCAGTTGGGACCGCCCAGCAGCAGCACGACGGGCTGCAGCGTATTGCCACGCGTCAGCACCGAAAGATTCTGCATGACGATCGCTTCGAATAGCGACGCCATTAACTCATCCGGCGGAACACCCATCTTCTGCAGGCCGTTAATATCGGTTTCCGCGAAGACGCCGCACTTGCCCGCTACCGGGTGCAGCTTGATGCCGTTGTAGCCCATCTGGCAAAGCTGATCGGCGGGAATACGCAGCTTGGCATTGATCTTGTCGATGACCGCGCCGGTGCCGCCGGCGCACTTGTCATTCATCGACGGAACTTTCTTTTTGCGGCCGGTCTCGGGGTCCTTGCGGAAGATGATGATCTTGGCGTCCTGGCCGCCGAGTTCAATCACGGAGCCGCAATCCGGATACATGCGCTCCACGGCCAGCGAGACGGCGTTCACTTCCTGGACAAACTTCGCGCCCAGGAACTTGCTCATGCCGTTTCCGCCCGAGCCGGTGATGAACATGCGCGCGTTCTTCGGCTGGAAACCTTCGATCTCGGTCTCGAAGCGCTTCAGGAACTCCAGCACTTTTTCCGGTTGCTTGGTGTCGTGCCGCTGATAGTCCTGCCAGAGAATCTGGTCCGTGGCGGCGTCGATCACCACGGATTTTACCGTGGTGGAGCCGACGTCCATGCCGATGAAGAATTGTTTTTCCATGTCGATCCCTTTTTACCGGTTCCCCGCAACCGCAGCGCGGTGTTCCTCTTCAGCCGCCGGCGGATTTGCTGCCCGCGGCTGGAAAGAAACCATCTCCTAGTTCGCTTCCTTCTTCATCCGGTCCGCGATATGCATCGCGAAATTCGCAGCCGTCCCCACCACGCCCTTGGTATGAGGCGTGTGATACATGGGCCGCTTCATTTCAGGGTGGGCATCTACATAAGCCCGGCATTGCTCCAACGTCAGGCCGGTTCGTTCCAACACTTCAGCGAATTCCTTCTTGGCCTTGCTCTTGGCTTCCCCAAGCGCCATCTGGACGCGGCTGTGGGCGTTGATTTCGCCTTCGCCCGAGGTTTCCACCGGCAGGTAGATCATGTCCTTATAATTCGACACGACCGCTGACTGGGCTCCGTCGGATTGCGTGGAAGGCATGCAGCCGAACGGCTTCAGCGACAGCACCATGTGCGCCAGGTCTTTGTTTGAGTAGTAAATATTCTTGGCGACTTCCAGGTGACCTTCGCCACCGCCCGCGCGCGAATTGTAGAAGGGATGCCCGAGCCGCTGCAGTTCGTATTGATCGGCCAGATGATGCGCCACGCCGCCCATCGCGTTCACAATCTTGTGATACTCACTCTTGAAAATGGCCTCGGCCAGCTTCAGCTTCGCCACCTTCTGGCGGAAGCTCCACTCAATCTTGGCGCGCGTCCCCAGCTTCCACAGCGGCGGCAGCACCGCGCCTTCCTCCAGGCCTTTGAAGTCCTTATATTTCTGCACCACCTGGTGCAGCATGTACATGATCCACGTGCCGATCGGTTCTACCAGGACCTGCGCGCCTTCGCGCTGCAGGAAATTGAACATGTTGAAGTTGCCGTCGCCCTCGGTGGTCTGCGCCCAGAACTCACCGGTGATTTTGACGATGGGCTTCACACGTAGCCGGTCGACTTCGATGCTATTCAACCTGTCGCGGCAGCGCTCGAGCGCCGGAACGTACTCGTCGCCTTTGAGCTGATTGACGAACTTGCCGAGATACTCCGCGGTATCGGAGAATCCGCCCAGATATTTGCCGAGGTTCTCATCCAACCGCCACGGCCGCTTCTTGCGGAAGACCTCGTGCATGTAGTCCATCACTTCATCCAGCACCTGGTCGGTCTCGCCCGCGTTCACTTCATACGGCCTGACATTGTAGGCCACTTCGTTGAGCACGTCGCCGCAGTTCAGCGCGTTCAAAATGCCCAGGAAGAAATCGAGATTCATCTCGAGTCCCGCCTCGGCGTCGGATTGGCTTAATCCACCGGATTGCTGGAACAGCAGTACGCGGAAACCATCAAACCCGGCATTGCGCAGCGCCAGCCGGTATTCGGCTTCATACATGCCGAACCGGCACGGGCCACAGGCTCCCGCGGTAAAGAACACGTAGTTGTCGATGATTTCCTGTTTGGTGAGGCCTTGCTCTTCCAGGCTCTGCAAATACTGCACCAGATTTCCAACCGTGAAATAAGTCGGGTTACACTGGCCGTTGTTACCATATTCCTTGCCGGTTTGAAACGCGCGCACATTGGGTGTGGGCACGGCTTCGGCACGATAACCGAGCCCTTCGAGAGCTCCGTGCACCAGCTTTTCATGTTTCCAGGTCAAGCCGCCAAACAGCAACGTGGTTTCGCCGCGCTGTTCTCTGGTAAACGGCTTTTCGGTGGGCCGCTTGAAATGATGAACCTCGCGCTTGACGATCCCGGCTTCCCTCTCCAGCCGCTCGCGTTCTTCCCGAAGCCGCTGTTGAATCACATCTTCGACCGAAGAACCAATCTGAATCAGTCCGGCGGCCGGTGTTGGTTTGGGTTCAAAAGGCTGAGTGCTCATAGTTTCCTCGAGTTGGGCGGACAAATACTGCCGCAACTTCGCAGTTTGAAGCCATGTTCTCGCTTTAAGCGATTGAAAGCAAACCGAGATCCATTAAACGGCGACTATCCAGTCGGAATGGGGGAATTATGGGGGTGAGCGGGCGACAAATACGGTCCTCCATCGCGGCTGGATTAGCCCGACTATCGCCGAAAGCCCTTGTTTTTGTTAGTGTGCCTACATTTTTGCGGCTTCTCGGACTGGTATATTTTGTCGCATTCCTCTCGTTCGGACTGCAAGCCGCGGGATTGATCGGCAGCCACGGGATTCTTCCTTTGGGCGATTACCTGTCCGCCGTTCGCAACGGAACCGGCCGGGCGGCCTACTGGATTGTCCCGACCCTGTTCTGGCTGAATGCAGGCAACACCATGCTGCGCGCGGTGTGTGTCGCGGGCCTCGTGTGCGGGCTGGTGGCAGCTTGGGGATACTGGCAGCGAGCGGCGCTCGCGGCCTGCCTGGTGCTGTGGGTCTCACTTTGCGGCGTGGGCCAGGATTTTCTCTCCTTCCAGTGGGACGTGTTGCTAAGCGAAGCCGGCTTTCTCGCGCTGTTCGCTGACCCATCGCCGGTCCGTGTATGGCTGTTCCGCTGGCTGATCTTCCGCCTGATGTTTTCATCCGGCTGCGTCAAGCTGCTGAGCCACGACGCGACGTGGCGCAATTTAACGGCGCTGAGTTTCCATTACGAGACGCAGCCGCTGCCGACTCCTCTTGCCTGGTACATGTTCCAACTGCCGCTCTGGTTTCAGAAGGCCTCGACCGCATTCGTGTTCGTGGCAGAGCTGGGCGTGCCGCTACTTTTCTTTGCGCCGCGCCCCGTCCGGCGCATCGGCGCCTGGATCACGATTGCGCTGCAGTTGCTGATCCTTGCGACAGGGAATTATACGTTCTTCAATTTCCTCACAATCGCGCTTACTTTGTTCCTCTTCATCGAGCCCGCGTGCGCGCCGCGCCGCCGCGCTCATCAGGTGGTGAGCGTCGCGCTCGCGGTCTTCATCGGGGTAAGCAGCGGCCTGGTGATGCTGAGTATGTTCCCGGTCAAACTGCCTCCGGGAGGCAGCGCGATCCTGCACCTCGTCTCGCCCTTACGGATCGTGAACTCTTACGGCCTATTCGCCGTAATGACGACCACGCGGCCGGAGATTATCGTCGAAGGCTCGAACGATGGGACTCACTGGAGCGCCTACGAATTCCGCGATAAGCCGGGCGATTTGCACCGCGCGCCGCCGGTGGTGGAACCGTTCCAGCCTCGTCTCGATTGGCAGATGTGGTTTGCCGCGCTCGGCAGTTATCACGAGAATCGCTGGTTCGTGAATTTCATGGTGCGATTACTCGAAGGAGATTCGGACGTAGTGCGGCTACTGGCCTACAATCCCTTTCCGCAAACGCCGCCCCGCTACGTGAGGGCGGAGTTGTACCTCTACTCGTTCACCAATTGGGGCGATCGAGCGTGGTGGCGCCGCGAGCGGCAGGGCGAGTATCTCCCCACGGTCAGCCTGAAGCCTTCGCCGTAGCTATCGGGCGGCCTGCGCGATTTATCTAACTCGCCGAAGTTTCGCTGCCGATGCCGGCGGATGCAGGTGCGGATGCCGCGCCGGCGGTAGCGGCCACTTGCGCCATTCTCTTGGAGGACGTTCTCCGCGTCGCGCGCCTGCCCATTCCGGCCGCATGCTGTCGTTTTGCGACGGCCCGGGTCTTTCTCACAGCCGCCTTGCGCGACGTCGCCGCTCGACCGGTACTCGCGGCCCGAGCACCTGTTTTCTTCTTAGCGGCCCTTTTCGGCGCGCTGGTTCCCGCAGACGCAGCTTCGGCCGCGAGTTTCGCCCGTTTCACCGCGGCCCATCGGCGTTTTTGGGCCATCGCGATGCGTCTTCGCGCCGCTGGACTGAGAGTGCGGCGCTGAGGCTGTCCGGTTGGCGCGATCCCTACGATTGCGCCTCCTGCCTTGCGGATGTGCCGGCGTAGTTCGGCCATATGGCCTTCGATCTCATTTCGCTTCTGTTGCAGCCCGGCTAGCGCGGCTTCCAGTAGCTCAGTATCCAAGATCATAGGCGCATTATAAGTCTATGCCTTGTAAGTGGCTGATAAATTCTGCGGCGGGAGATAGTCGGATGTGACCAAAAGCATAATTGCATTTTCGATTGCAAGCGAGCTAGCCTATGGACTCCAGTCGTCCAATATCCTCCTGCCGACTCTGTTCATACAGGGAGATTCCCCTATGGTTCTGCGCTCTCGAAGTTATCTGTTTGGTTTAGCGGCCCTGCTGCCCTTACTACTTTTCGCCGACGAGGTGAGTTTGCAGAACGGCGATCGAATTTCGGGAACCATCGTAAAGAAAGATGGAGATACGCTCACCCTGAAAAGCGAGTTTCTCGGCACGCTGAATATTCCCTGGAAAGCAGTGACCGGGGTTGTGTCGAGTGAGCCAGTGGTGGTAATGTTTCCGGGCGGCAGAGTGGCCAGGGGCAATGTGAATATCGATCAGGGCCAGGTGGAGGTGACTACGCCGGAGGGCATAGAAATGGGTACTCTGGAAGATTTGACGGCCCTACGCAGCGTGGACGAAGAGCGCAAGTATGAGGGTCTGTTACATCCTGGCCTATGGGAGCTGTGGACCGGTACACTCGATTTGTCCCTGGCCGGTGCGCGGGGTAATTCGCGTACCAGCACGGTGACAACCGCGATTCAAGCTTCCCGCACCACACAAAATGACAAGTTTACTCTGAAAGTGAATCAGATCTATTCCGCCGGAACGATTCATGAGCAGACCGCGTCTACGGCGCAATCTTTCCATGGCGGATGGACCTACGATCATCACACCAGCCGCCGCTTTTTCGTCAGCGGATTCAACGACTACGAGCATGACGAATTCCAGGATCTGGACCTGCGCTTCACCCTGGGCAGCAGCTTCGGATGGAACGCCGCCGCAAGCGAACGGTCGAAGCTTGAAATTCTGGGCGGCGCTGACTATAGCCGGACCCATTTCTCCACCGAAGACACGAGGAATGAAGCCGAAGCTACCTTCGGAGATAACTGGAGCTATCGTGTTTCAGGAGCAAGCGAGTTTACGCAGTCGTTTCGCGTCTTTCCCAACCTCACGAACCCGGGCGAGTATCGTCTCAATTTCGATCTGGGCGCCACCAACCGCCTCAACAAATGGCTAGCTTGGCAGGTGGCTGCCAGCGACCGGTTCTTGAGCGATCCGGTCGCTGGAAGAAAACGCAACGACATCCTGCTGACCACCGGCTTTCGCCTGAGCATGCTTCCCTAGCTCAGGCGTGTGTGAGGCCGGCGGGATGGACCGTTGGTTAGACCGTCTGTTGAGAAGTGCAGAACGAGCACCGCCGTGCGTTGATTGGAATAGTGCTGAGGCATTCCGTGCACTGTTTGGTGGTCGGGTCGGGCGGAGCCTGGCCCTTCCGCAGCCGCGCCATTAGAGTGTTGACCGGCAGAACTACGAAGAAGTACACGGCCGCGCCGATCAGAATGAAGGAGATCAGCGCATTAATGAAGTCGCCGTAAAGGAACTTGCTATTGTTGACGTTAAAGACCAATCCCGAAAAATCCGGCTTACCTACAATCGCAGCGATCAGAGGAGTCAGCAGATCCTTCACCAGCGCGGTGACCACCGCGCCAAACGCCACGCCCATCACGACCGCAACGGCCAGATCGACGACGTTTCCCCGCAGCATGAAATCCCGAAAGCCTTTCATTGTCGAGCCTCCAGTTCCTTGAGATGGATTGACTACCGAAAAAGTATAGTCCACTTGCGCTCAAGAGAGAGAGTAGGACTTGGCTGCCAGTGCCCAAGTGGCAGTTGGCGCACGGCGCTGACATCAGAGGACTCTGGACTCCGGCCGGCAGGCGGCGGACAGATCTGGAATGGTAGGCCCGGCTGGACTCGAACCAGCGACCACCTGCTTAGAAGGCAGGTGCTCTATCCACCTGAGCTACGGGCCCGTGCTTCCACGAGTTTACCGCACCCGTCAGATCTGGTTCGGAAGGATAAGCGCGGCTCTGGACAGCAACGGAACAGGAGCAAGAGCAACATGAGTAGGAGAGTCCAAAGCCGCTTCTTTATTGTGTGCGAGAGTGCGCCGAAGATACAGTTCTCGCGGTACTAGGCCGTACCAGAAAAAAACTGAAGAGAGCGCTATAAAGAGCTGAAATTGTGGGCAGGCCCCAAGCCCGCCCACCGTTTATTTGCCCGGAGTTCCGATCCAGCCGCGCGTGACGAAATCGGTGAGGGTAAACAACAGCATGAACCCCAACCAGAGCAGTCCGCATCCTACGACCAGTTTGACGAGCTTCGTGCTGTGCCGGACATGCATGAAGAAGAGCGCCACCAGCATCATTTTCGACGCGGCAATGGCCAGGGCAACAACGACGCTGAACGGTCCCAGGTCCACAAACGCCACCAGAGTCGTGACCACGGTGAGGACGATCAGCCCCAGAAATACCAGGCTATATGTTCTGACGGTATCGATATGCTCACTCATGTGTCACCTCGGTAGATGCCGATCGATCAGGTAGAGCAGCGGGAACAGGAAGATCCAGATGATATCGACGAAGTGCCAGTATAGCCCGGCGATATCGATCGGAGTGAAATACTTTGCCGAGTATTTTCCCTTGGCTGTCTGGAAAATCAGAACCGAAAGGATTCCCACGCCTACTACCATGTGCAGGGCGTGCAACCCGGTCATGGCGAAATACAAAGTAAAGAATAGCTGCGCCTGATGTTGGAGCGGCGTGCCTTCCAGGTGGAAACTGGGGCCGGGAACATGGTGTTCCTGAAATTTCTGCGCCCATTCGAAGCCCTTGACACCGAGGAAGACCAAGCCCAACAGCAGCGTAAGAATCAGGAAATTGATGATGGCTTTCTTACGGCCCAGTTGCGCCGACCGCACCGCCATCACCATTGTGTAGCTACTGCACAGAAGCACGATCGTGTTAGCCATGCCGATCCAGATATTGCAACTGGAACTGGCCACCGCAAACACGTTGGGATACCAGGAGCGATAGACAGTGTAGGCGGTAAACATCCCGCCGAAGAACATGATCTCGGTGATGAGAAAGACCCACATCCCAAGCGTCGAAGCGTCTTTCTGTTGCGCTTCGGTATCAAACTGCTCGCGCAACGCGAGCGTTTCGACGTGAGCTTCGCTAGCCAACTTGCATTACCTCCGGCACCACAGTGCTGTAATCGTAAGCTTCATGAGTAACGATCGGCGTTTCATCAAAATTGTGCGTGGGGGGTGGTGAAGCCGTCTGCCACTCCAGACCAGTGGCCTTCCACGGATTGGAGCCCGCTACAGGACCATACTTGAGCGACCACAGCAGATAGCAGAGCGGCAGCAGATAGCCCACAGCGAGAACGGAGGCGCCAGCCGTCGAGAGCACATGCAGCACCTGGAATTCCGGCGGGTAGACATGATAGCGGCGCGGCATCCCCATGTATCCCAGTATGAATTGCGGGAAGAACGTCAGGTTGAATCCCAGGAAGACCAGCAGCGCGGATAACTTCGCCCATCCTTCCGGATACAGGCGGCCGGTCATCTTCGGCCACCAGTAGTGAATGCCTCCCAAATACGCCATGAGAGTGCCGCCCACCATGATGTAGTGGAAGTGGGCGATCACGAAGTACGTGTCGGTCACGTGCACGTCGAATCCCAGCGAAGCCACAAACAGGCCAGTCAGGCCGCCGATGGTGAACAGCCCGATGAACCCGAAGGCATAAAGCATGGGTGTGTCGTAAGAGATCGATCCCTTATAGAGTGTGGCTGTCCAGTTGAAAACTTTCACGGCGGAAGGAATCGCGACAAAATAGCTCAGGAAGGAGAACACCATTCCGGCGAACAGCGACTGTCCGCTGACAAAGAGATGGTGTCCCCAAACCAGAAAGCCCAGCACCGCGATGGCCACGCTCGAGAAAGCAACGAAGCCGTATCCGAAAACGCGCTTGCGCGAATAAACCGAAATCAGTTCGCTGATCACGCCCATACCGGGCAGCACCATGATGTAGACCGCCGGGTGTGAGTAAAACCAGAACAGGTGTTGGAACAGAACCGGATCGCCGCCCAGCGCCGGATCGAAGATGCCGATGTGCAGGGCGCGTTCGCAGAAGACCAGAACCAGGGTAACGGCCAGAACCGGCGTGCCGAGCACCATGATGAGCGCCGTCGCATAGTTGGACCACACGAACAGCGGCAGCCGGAACCATGTCATGCCAGGCGCGCGCATGCGGTGCACGGTGACAATGAAGTTGAGACCTGTAAGGATCGACGAGAATCCGGCAACGAATATGCCGAGCACCGTGGCCACTACATAAGTATTCGAATAAGAAGTGCTATACGGTGTGTAGAAGGTCCAGCCGGTATCCACGCCGCCAGCGACCATCGCGTAAATCGCAAAGACACCGCCGATCACCAGCAGATACCAGCTCAGCAGATTGATTCTCGGAAACGCCAGATCCCGGGCGCCGATCATCATCGGAAGAAAGAAATTGCCTAGCGTGGCGGGTATCGATGGGACCAGGAAGAAGAACACCATGATTACACCGTGCATGGTGAACAGCTTATTGTAGGTTTCCGCCGATACCAGATCGCCCTGGGGCGTCAGCAACTCAATTCGAATCAGAGTGGCGAACAGCCCGCCAATGGCAAAAAACAGGGTTATGGTGATGAGGTAGAGCAGCGCGATGCGCTTGTGGTCCTTGGTCAGGAGCCACGATTTAATGCCGTAATTGGCGTTGAGGTAGTTTTCTCGTTCTGCTACTGCCGCGGTAATCATATTTCTAACGGTTGGATGACGTCGAACCGTCCATCGACGGCTTTGCCGTTTGGTTCGTCGTATCGCTTTCCGCCGGAGTTGTGCCGGTTCCCGGCTGTTCCCCCAGCGATTTAATATACTCGATCAACTGCAAGACGCCTTCTTCAGTAACCAATCCCTGGAAGGTGGGCATCAGCGGCTGAAAACCGGCCACAACCTTGGCTGATGGGCTCAGGATGGACTCGCGCAGGTAAGCTTCATCCACTTTCACTACGCGACCACCCGCCAACTGCACATGCTTGCCATAAAGTCCGACCAAAGTGGGACACCTTCCCGAACCGTCGGTCTTGTGGCAGTTGCCGCAGGCCAGATCCTGGAACAACTTTTCGCCATTTTCCGCCATGGAGCCCATGGAACGGCCGCCGCTGAGCCAATCCTGGTAATCCTGCGGTGACATCACATAAACCCAGCCGATCATGCGGGAGTGTCCGTTGCCGCAATACTCGGCGCAGAAGAGATGATATTTGCCTGGCTTCGTCGGCGTGAACCAGGTAGTGGTGTAGCGGCCCGGAACCACGTCCTGCTTGGTGCGGAAGGCCGGCACATAGAAGCTGTGAATCACATCTTCGGACGTCATGGTGAGTTTCACCGGACGCCCCACCGGAATATGCAGGGTATTGATTTCCCGCTGACCTTCCATGTGTTGCAGTTTCCACATCCATTGCTTGCCGACCACGTAGATTTGTGTTGAATTATCTGGCGGCCGGCTCTCTTTGAAGAAAACGCTGGCGCCCCAGGCGAACATCACCATCGTCAAACCGAATGGAATGACGCTCCACAAAATCTCCAGCGTCAGGCCGCCATGGATCGGCGGGGGCAGTTCGTTTTCCGACTGCCGGCGGTAGCGGATGGCGAAATAAAAAATCGCCACGAAGATCAGGATGGTAAAGAATACGCCCACCGCCAGCAGAAAATACAATAGGTGATCGACCTCCACCGAGATGGTGGAGGCCTGTTCTGGAAGAAAACTCAGTAACAATGCCATCGTGAACTTATCCAGCCCGCCTCAAATTCTTGTACTTGCGGTCTTTCCGTGCGTCCCGCCGCAGTGCGACCACCAGGAAGGTGCCGCAGATCAGGACGAATCCTGCGCCGGCAGCCCGCAGCGAATTCATTGCAACCGCGCCGTACTTTCCGGTCGCGGGATCGTAGTGATAGCAGAACAGCAGAATCGCGTCGACCGGGTTGCCGATCTTTCGTTGTGATGCTTCCACCAGACCCAACCGGACGTCCCGCGGCGAATACTCCACGCCATAGAAATAACGCGACAGTTTCCCCTGCGGCGTCAGGATCATGATGCCGCTGGCGTGAGCAAACTGCTGGGTGGCGGGATCGTATTTATAATGAAAGCCGACCGCGTCGGTGAGTGCCTTGATATTGGCCTCATCGCCAGTCAGAAAGTGCCATCCATTCGCCGAGCCGGGCTTGCCGTAGCGACGCAGATACATCTGTCTCTTTTCCGATGCCGTTTCGGTTGTATCCTTCGGATCGAAACTGACGCTCACTACTTCGAAATCCTTTCCAGGAGTCAGAGATACCGCGCGAAGACTGGTCACTACTCCGTTCAGGATTTGCGTACAAAGCATGGGGCAGCGGTAATAGACCAGCGCCAACAGCACCGGCTTGTCGCCGCTGAAGTAAGTGGAAAGCGGAACCGATCTTCCCGCCTCATCACGGAAGGTCAGATTCAGTGGAACTTGCTGATTTAACTTCTGGTCGATTCCCACGCCCTGGAGGGCCGCCGGAAGGGCCGGCCGCAGATGTGAGTCCTGTGCGAGCCTGGAGGGCTGCATTGGTTCGGGGGTACCAGGCTGCGCGAATGCGGCCAAAGCCGCCATCGCGAAGCCAAGAATTACTTTGTTGAACATTACTTTGCTTGCCCTTCAGCAGAAGGGGAGGCGCGCATCACCGGCGCCAGCGGGCCGTCCAACTGCTGCACTTTAGGACCGAGGCCGGCCTCGGTCGGTACGCTTACATTCGCCGCGGCGGTGATGGGCCCCGCCTGTTGCCGGGCGGGCAATCCGCGTTGAACGACTAAATCCATGGCGAGGTTGATCGGAATCCGGACCACTCCGGCCTGCTGGTTCACCCATCCATAGGTGTTCAGAATGTGTTCCTCGGCAGCCCGCATGTCTGCCAGATCCGTCATGGGCGTCGTTTGCAGGCGCGGCTCGGGAGGCAGCCTGCGGGCATCAATGTTCACGCCGGCCGGCTCCGGCTGATATGCCCGTTCCTGAATCTGGAAGTAGCGGAAGACGCCGAAGAGGATGAACAGCGAGCCAATGCAGAGCAACACCAGGGCGATCGCGAACTTGCCCACCGCCCAAATATTGACGTCGGTTTCCTCGTGGCCTACGTGCAGGCTTTCCAGTTCCGGCGCGTGCCGTTCCTGTTCGCTCTGCGGATGTTCCTTATTGTCGGCCATGTTCCAAGCCCTCCTCTAGGTACGGATCGTTCACCGGAATCAACGGGCGCTTGCCCAACTCCGTCAGGAAATACGCCACCCAGACACCACCCAAGCCGATCGGCGCGGTGAAATCCATCCAACTGATGCCGAACGATGCTTTCAAATAGTCCGGCGCCACCAGCCAGTAAAGGTCCACATACCGCATCAGCAGAATGAACATAGCGATGCAGGCCAGTAATTTGAAATTTCGCTTGAGATCCCGCGAGAGCAGCAGCGCAAACGGCAGGGCGAAGTGGCCAAAAACCAGAACCAGACCGATGTACCCCCAACCGCCGCGAAACCGCTCCAGATACCAGGGAATTTCAATCGGCAGATTGCCGGTCCAGACGATCAACAATTGCGAGAACGCGAAATACGCCCACACCATCACACAAGCCAGCAACAGCTTGCCAAGATCGTGCAAGTGACGCGGGGTGAGCACTTCCGAGAAAGGCCGGAAGTATGAGAGGATCACGAGAATCGTGATCAGGAAGGCCATCCCGGAAAGCCCCTGCCCGGCGACAAACAAAAGTCCGAACATGGTCGAATACCAGTGCGGATCCAGCGACATCACCCAGTCAATCGCCATGAAGGTGACCGCGAAGCCCCAGAACACCAAGCCCGGTGCGGCAATCTTTGCCATCTTCCGGCGCGGCCGCACACCGCCATCGCGGTCCTCAATTTTCGACCAGCGGTTGATGTAGAGCGCACAAAACAGGAAGCCGCCCAGGTAAGCAGCGGCGCGGATCAGGAAAAACGGAACGTTGAGAAAGGGCTGTTTGGCTCGCAGCACTTCGTCAGCGGCGAGCACGGCTGGGTTCGACCACTTATAGAGTGTCGGGATGCCGATAATAATCGGCACGAACAGCAGAATGAGCAGCGGATAGGTTCGCACCGCCGCTTCGCTGGGCCGCCGGATCACGAGGCCCCAGGCGCCACCGGTTAGAAACTGGGTCATCAGCCACGCCAGGCAGCCGCCCGCGAGGCCGATATAGAACACGTAAGACCAAAGATAAGAATGGTAGAACTGTCCCGGGTTCTGAACCCAACCAAATGCCGTAAGAGCCAGTCCGATGACGCCAATAATGGCGGCGCGCGTGCGCCAGCGGCCAAGGGAATTTTTCAATTCCGGACTGACGCTGAAGTCTATGGCCTCTGCCATCATTGGGCACCTCCCGCGGTCAACTTGGCGCGCTCATCTGCCGGCACATCGTTCAGCGTAGCGTTCTCGCTGAGCTGCAAGGCCCGGATGTAGGCAACAATCGCCCACCGGTCGCGCGGTTGAATCTGAGCGGCATAATCCGGCATGGCGCCGAAGCCGTTGGTAATTACGTCGTAAATGTAACCGTTGGGAACCTTTTGCAGCCGGTCAATGTGGTACGAAGGCGGGTGACGGAATCCACGCCGCACGATCATGCCCAAGCCATTGCCCGTGCGGTCGTGACAGGGGGCGCAGTAGATATCGAACCGCTGCTGACCGCGCGTCATAACATCGCGGGTAACAGGGAAGGGGAACTCATTGCTGAATTTTCCGTCAGCATCTTTCCCTTCGTAGAAGAGTACGTCGTCGTCCAGATGCCCGCGCGCCACAGTTCCTTCGATCAGCGGCCGTGCGGAACGGCCATCGGTAAAGAAGCTGCTCGGGCGGTAGGGAATGTATTTGGGTTGATCGTGCATGTCCTGACGGCACGCCACTGAAGCGGCCAGCACCAGCACGATCGCGCCCAGTGTAAGATTAGTGCGCAACTTGACACACCTCTTTGGGCTCCAGACTCTCCAGAAACCCCTTCGTCTTCTCAAAATCAAACATCGGATCAGAGGACTCAATGCATAGGAAAAACTGTTCGCGTGATGCCAGCGCAAACCGCGGCGCATTGAAAACCGGATGATAGGGCATCGGCAGGCCGCACAAACCCAGGAACCCAAGAACCGCGGAAATAGCCGCAAACAGAATCGTCAGCTCAAAGGTGATGGGGATGTACGAGGGCCAGCTATGCAGCGGCCGGCCCGCGACGTTGATCGGGAAGTAAATAACCGTCACAAAGTATTGCAGCAGATATCCCGTGAGCCCGCCGGTAATGCCGCCGCACAACACGATCAGCGGCAGCTTGTTCTTATGCAAGTGCATCGCTTCGTGCAGCTCTTCAATCGGGAACGGGGAATAGGCATCGAATTTGCGATAGCCCTCGGAGCGCACGGCGCGCGCGGCGTTGACCAGTGCGCTGGGGCTGTCGAATTCCGCCATTACCCCAAAAACGCCCTTCGTCATCCTCGCACCTCCTCCTCAACTTTGGCCTGGGGCAGCAGGGTTCGGACTTCAAAAATCGAAATCATAGGCAGCAGACGAATAAACAGGAAGAACAGGAATGTGAACAGGCCGATGGTGCCGAGGAAGGTCGCCCAGTCCCAACGAGTGGCCTGGAACAGCGACCACGACGAGGGCAGGAAATCCTGCGCCAGGCTGCTCACGATGATGATGTAGCGCTCTAGCCACATGCCGACCAGCACGATGAGTGACCAGATGAAAAGCACGGGCGTATTATTGCGGACTCTCTTGGACCACAACGCTTGCGGAAGAATGATGTTGCAGGTAATCAGCACCCAATACGTGATCGCGTAAGGACCCGTCATGCGGTGCCAGAAAGCGGCTTGCTCGTAAACGTCGCCGCTATACCACGCCAGGAATGTTTCCATGATGTAGGCATAAGCGACGATTTCTCCGGTCGCCAGCATCAGCTTCGCCGAGTTATCCAGATGCCGCCGCGTGATCAGGCCTTCGAGGTGATAGACCTTGCGCAGCGGAATGGCCAGCACCAGCACCATGGCGAAGCCGGAATAAATGGCGCCCGCGACGAAGTAAGGCGGGAAGAACGTGCTGTGCCAACCGGGCAGAATCGCGATGGTGAAGTCGAAGCTGACTACCGTGTGAACCGAAAGAACCAGCGGCGTCGCCAGACCGGCCAGCAGCAGCGAAGCGGTTTCAAAAATGCTCCAGTGCTTCGCCGACCCGCGCCAGCCCATCGACATTACGCCGTAAATCATTTTGCCGATCCGGTTCTTCGCGCGGTCGCGCAAAGTGCCCAGATCCGGCATCAAACCCACATACCAGAACAACAGCGAGACGGTGCCGTATGTCGAAACCGCGAACACGTCCCAAACCAGCGGGCTGCGGAAGTTTGGCTGCACCCCGATGGTAGTCGGGAAATACGGGAAGAGCCAGTAGAACAGCCAGGGACGTCCCAGATGGAGCAGCGGGAACATGCCGGCGCAAGCCACAGCGAACAGCGTCATGGCTTCAGCGAATCGGTTAATGGAATTGCGCCACTGCTGGTTGAGTAAGAGAAGAATGGCGGAAATCAGCGTACCGGCATGTCCAATTCCGATCCACCACACAAAGTTCGTAATGGCGAACGCCCACATGACGGGAGTTCGGATGCCCCAAATTCCCACGCCTTTCGCCATCAGCAGCACGATTGCCCACAAAAACAGCAGCAGCAGGGAAAATGCCACACCGAAGCACGCCACCCAGAACATGGGCTGATGCTTGGTCAGTACCACGGAGGCGATTTGATCGGTGACGGTGCCGAAAGTATAGCCCGGGGCGATTACCGCCCGTGTTGTATTGTCTTCCAATACTTCTTGTTCATCTGGCATGGTCGTGACCTAAGCCTCAATCTCCGGGTTCGGATTGCGCAGGCTGGCGAGATATGTGGTGCGGGGCCTGGTATTAAGGTCCGCCAGCAGCGCGTAATTCAGTTTTTCCGCTTTCATGCGCGACGCGCGGCTGTTGGGATCGTTCAGATTACCGAAGACAATCGCCTCAGTCGGGCAGGTCGCTTGGCAGGCGGTTTGAATTTCACCTTCCCGCACCTTGCGGTTTTCCTTTTCCGATTCGATCTTGGCGTAATTGATTCGCTGTACGCAGTACGTGCACTTCTCCATAACGCCGCGGCTCCGTACCGTGACATCCGGATTGTGCAGTAGTTTCAGGCTGGGTGTTTCGTAATCGGAGAACAGATAGAAGTTGAAGCGCCGGACCTTATACGGACAGTTGTTGGAACAGTAGCGGGTACCCACGCAACGGTTATAAACCATGTCGTTGAGCCCCTCGCTGGAGTGGCTGGTGGCCTGCACTGGGCAGACCAGTTCGCACGGCGCATCTTCGCACTGCTGGCAGGGCACCGGCTGGTTGTAGATTGCCGGATTGTCAGGGTCGCCGCTGTAATATGCATCCACGCGGAGCCAGTGCATGGCCCGGCTGCGCCGTACCTGGTCCTTGCCGACGACCGCGATGTTATTTTCCGCCTGACAGGCTACGACACAAGCGCCGCATCCGGTACAGGCGTTCAAATCGATCGCCATGCCCCAGGCATAGCCCTCATATTTGAACTCGGGATAGAGCGTGAGCGTGCGCGGTGGAACTTCGGCGCCTTCGTGCACCGATTCCGGATTCTTCAGATATTCGTTCAGCGTACCCTGCCGGATGATGTGCCGCCGCGTATCGAGGGCGTGCTCGTTCTGCGTAGTGGCGAACAAATAGCTGCCCGAAGTCTTGCGTACTTCGAGACCCGTGTCGTGCCATAGCGCCTTGGCGGTTCGCAGCCCGTAGGGATTGAATCCCATGCCGTCGCCGGCCCGGCCCGACCTCGTGCGCCCGTAGCCGAGGTGCATCGTCACCGAACCGTTCACATGCCCGGGTTGAATCCACACTGGAGCGCGTAACGAATGCCCCTGGTAACTTACCTCCAGCATGTCGCCCGTATCCACATTCAAGCTGTGGGCGGTGCCCGGACCAATAATAGCTGCGTTGTCCCAGGTGAGCTTGCTGACCGGCTTCGGCAGTTCCTGTAGCCAGCCGTTATTCGCGAACCGGCCGTCGTAAATCGTGGGGTCAGGACGGAATACTACTTCGAGCGATCCGCCAGCCTGCGGAGCCTGCGCCGCGGGGGCAAGCGCATCGCCGCGAACCGCGACAGTCTTCGCCGGCAGAGCCGTATCCGCAACCAGGCCATCATGCACGGCCCGCCGCCACCAGCCTTCAAAATCTCCGCCGGTATGTTGGGAAGCCCAGTAGCTCCGGATGGTTTCATAGGCGCCGGTCTGCGGCAGATCCGTCATCATCGTGACGATCTCCAGCACCGAGCGGCCTCCGTAGAGCGGCTCAATCAGCGGCTGCATCAGGGTGATGGTGCCGTCGTAAGCGCGCCCGTCGCTCCATGTTTCGAGATAATGCGCTTCCGGCAGATGCCATTGGCAGACTTCGGAAGTCTCGTCCTCGTAGAGGCCCAGGCGAATCCGCAAGCGCGCCTTCTGGATGCGATCACGCATTCCTAATTCGACCGGAGCCGTGAATACCGGATTGCCGCCAAGTATCAGCAGCACATCCACCGCGCCCGCGTCCAAATCATTCACCAGGTCCTGCAGCGATGCCACCTGATCCACCGGCTTGGCTTCGACCGGGTCGGAATAAATGACCGTCTTGCCGACATTGCCCAGCGCGGCGTTCATCGCGTGCGCCAGCGTGTGGACGATCGGCGGCTGGCATTCGCCCGCAATCACCAGGCTCGCGCCCTTATTCGCCAGCAGATCGCGCGAAATCGGGCCGATCCATTTATAGATGTCGCCGTTCTGGCCGGATTGGGGACCATTCGTCGCGCCCACTCCCGCGGCCAGCGCCCGGGCAAATTCTTCCACGTCGCCGGCGCGCAACGGAAGCCGGTGGTCGGCTTTCGTGCCGGTGGCGGTGGGCATGGGCTCCACCGCATATAGCCGGTTCATCGTCGTCTGGTCGGTACGCACGCGGCGTCGCGCTGAAAATTCGCGCGCATACCGCAGATAGCCGGCGCCCGAAGCCAGAAAGTCCGAATCGAGCGAGACGACGACGTTGGCGTTGAGGAAGTTGTAACGGGTATGGACCGGCTGCCCGAAAGCCTGCATCGCGCTCGTGCGCGCGCTGTGCGGACCGGCCGGCTCCCACTGGTGCCATTTCGCCGCCGGCAAGGCCTGCTGCACGGCGTGTAGCTGTGCAGCCAGCGTGGGCGACGTCACCGTCTCCGTGAGAATGCGGATGCCCGCGCCGTTCTTCAGCCGCTGCCGCACCACGATGTTCCGCAGTTCCGCGAGGAAGGCCGCCCATGAGCGTACTTCGCCCTCGTAGGTGAGCACTTGCGCGCGGTCGGGATCGTAGAGCTGCAGCACCGAAGCTTGCGAGAACGGATCACAGGCGCCGAGCGTACCGGGATGCTCGGGATTGCCTTCGATCTTGGTGGGACGGCCTTCGTGGCTTTCCGCCAGGACGCCGCTCGCCACGCCGTTGAGCGTCGTAGCGGTGGCGAAGAACAATGGCTTGCCCGGGATCAACTCCTCCGGCTGCCGCACGTACGGCATGATGTGCTCAACCGGTTGCTTGGTGCAGGCCGTCAGTCCGGCCAGCGCCAGCGAGGCGCCCATCAGCTTCAGAAAATTGCGCCGGCCGTCAACGCTGTTTTCGTCCTCGCTCCAGCCGATCGCCTGGCGCGGAAATTCCCGCTCCAAAAGATCCTGGAATTCCTCCGTGGACGCCAAGTCGTCGAGGCTGCGCCAGTATTCGCGCCCGCGAGCGCCTTCAAGCCGCGCACGTACCGCGGCGAGGTCTAACTTCTTTCGTAAATCACTCATCGATGGCAAGTAGAACAACTAGTAAGAGCGCGCGCATCCTGGATGTGGTACTGCTTCACCAACTGGCGGCCGATCTGTTCCTGGTCGCCCGCCGGTTCGTATCCCATCATGGTTACGTCTTCGCGCGGTCTTACATATCTATCGGGATGGCGGTGACAATTCAGACACCACTGCATTCGCAGAGATGCGTCCTGCCAGGTCAGCGGCATTCGATCCACCCGTCCATGGCAAGTCTCACAGCCTACTCCTTTACTAATGTGGATGCTGTGATTGAAGTAGACGAAATCCGGCAGGTCGTGAACGCGAACCCAATTGATCGAGGTGTTGGTGCGGAAGCTGGCCCGCACCGGCTCGAGCATGGGGCTCGTGCTCCAGATCTCCGAATGGCAGTTCATGCAGGTCTTGGTGGGCGGTATGTTGGCGAACCCGGAAGTTTCAACCGTAGTATGACAATAGCGGCAATCCAGACCCAGGCCGCCCGCATGGTGCGCATGGCTGAAGGGAACAGGTTGTTCCCGCGCCTGCGTAGCCCGTGTGGCGTACGCGGATGTGTCCAATTCGGCCAAAGCCCAACTCACAAAACCTAATATGAAGACGCCGCCGAAAATGGTGACCCGCGCTAAAGTGTTTGTGCTGTGATGAAAGATCTGGGACATATGTCTTTAGAGCCGTCCCGATCCAACTGCGGAAGTATTGTTGTTGCGCATCAGGAAAACAGCAATCACTATCCCAAACTCCCTAGTGAAAATCCCTTCCACTGCCCGAAGTCCGGACACGGTTCTGCCGGCCGGACGTTCAGGTTTGTTTCATTGTAAACGAAACAGGTGGTAAAACTCACGCCTGCGTGCCGCACCCAATCGGCAATTACATGGGTGCCGAAATCTTCTTTCCTGTACATCAGACTCCTGCCGGCTCGAAAGAAATTCTGCCGCCCCTCTTCCCACCGATGCCCGCCCGTACGTTCCTCCGCAGCGAACGGATCACCAATGGGAGAATCCGTTACGCACCGGTCCGACTTTCGTCTGCTCGGAGGCGATTCGGGTATTGCGTCGCCGTGCCTCAAAACGCCAAGGCGCGACGCTTGCGGACGGAGCTGCGGAACCAGCCATCCGTCCGAAAGACTTTACATTATGTCACAGCTTAAGCAGGATACAGAACTCTTTTTTTCGGCGTTGGTGCTTCGCCGCCTCCGCAGCGCCCGGGAATGGCCCTCAAAAAACGTTCGCGCGGCCCGCTCGAACCGAAGAATCATGTACAAAAACCACGCCCCGCAAGGCTCCCGAGGGGGCTTGCAATCCTCCTCCGGATTGAGGATTATTGCGCTATCCTTAAGTACCTTGGGAGGATCGTTGAACTACGCGTTCGATGCGGATTACCTGCGCGCTCTTCGTGAGCGCGACGCGAGCGCGGAGAACTATCTGGTCTCTTCCTTTTCGCGGCCGGTGCAGTTGAAATTGCGCGCCCGCCTGCGTTCCCCCGAATTAGTGCAGGACGCTTCTCAGGAAACATTCCTCCGCGTGCTCACATATTTCCGCTCCGGCAAAACGCTGGACAATCCGGCCAGCCTGCCCGCGTTCGTTCACACCGTATGCCATAACATCGCGCTCGAGTTCCTGCGCGCGCATACGCATGACGATCAGTTGCCGGAGAATGCGCCCGAGCCTGCCGATTCCAGCCTCAACCCGGAAAGCCAGTTGGCCACGGCCGAACGGAAGGAGCTGGTCCGCCGGCTCATCGCGGAACTGCCCATAAAAGACCAGCAGCTCCTGCGCCGCGTGTTCCTCGACGAAGAAGACCGTGACCTCGTCTGCCGTGAATTTCATGTGGACCGCGGCTATCTGCGCGTGCTGCTGCATCGAGCCAGACTGCGCTTCAAAGCCGTGCTTTCGCAGGAAGCCGGCCATGCCGAGCGCGATGCGGCGGCGCGGAGTGAAAAGCCCACCGGCCGCGCCAGCCAGATGGGGGGTTAAGCGATGGACCATCGGGAAGCCATCGAAATCCAAGCAGTCGAACGCTACCTCTTGAATGAATTGTCTCCCGAGGAAGCGGAGAGTTTTGAGCGCCATTACTTCGAATGCACCGAATGCGCTCTAGCCGTGGAAGCCGGCCGCTGGTTCGCGGCCAGTACCCGAGCCGTATTCGCCGAGACCTCTCGCAAGTCCTCGCGGCCTGTTTCGCAGAAAGGACACAAACCGATTCGCGCGACAATCACGAAAACATTAGCGTCCCCTTGCGTGCGCCGGCCGATACCATGGCCCAACTAACGGCTGGCGCGAAGCCCGGCTGCCGATAGCGTAACTTGCCACAGGCTGCGTCAGATCACCCACCGCTTTCTTCCGATGACTCCGGTATCCTTTCTGCGAAACGCTCTGCCTCGCCGCGTCACTATAGGGCTTAAGCGAATTCCAGCGAATCAGATTGGAGAAAGCATGGAGTCCAAGACCCCCAGAATCGCTCGGACTGAATATCCCCTGGCTCTTAATGTTCGCTACAGGGGTACCTACGAGAGTGTCATCACCGTGGGGACAGGCCGGACGGTTTCCATGAGCAGCAAACAGGTATTGTTCCGGACGGACCGCCCGTTTGAGCCGGGTTCGCCCATCGAGTTGTCGATCGAATGGCCGGTATCATTGGACGATAACACCCGGCTGCAATTGAACATACAAGGCGATATCATTCGCAGCCGCGGAATCTGGACATTGGTAACAGTTCTGAAGCACGAGTTTCGTACTCGCGGCATGCGCTCGGTGGCGCATCCGGCGGGCCATGCCGAGAGCCCGTATACAGCCCGCCGGCAGAGTGAGCTTCTGCAGGTGGCGGGAGCGGCGCATTGAGTTGGCAAGTCATAGAGCAGGCCGGATCGGCTTCGATCCCAGCCTGCCAAGAAGGCTATTTCGCGGAGGCGATCTTGTCTGAATTGAAATCCGGCCGTCAAAGGAACCACCGTCAGCGCTGCCCTTTTCACGGCTTTCACTGGCCGGAATCCGGCAGCGACCTGATTGATTCGGGAGGCGACGAGTGCGGATTGGATCTCGATCACCACGGCGCCTGCAGAATGGAGACCGAGCATCAGGCCGCCGATTTCGATCGCTGTGAAGTGGCGCGGCAAGCCCGGAATTTCCTTCAGGCCGGCCGGCGGCACATCCGCTTCTTCCCTGCCGAGTTATTACCGGAAAGCGTCCTGTTCGAAGCCTGGCGCGACCGGGTCATGCGTCCGTCATAAATCCGCGCCGCGATCGCGCATAGCGCGCGCTACGCGCCGGAATCGCGGCACTTTCCTCGATTATCGAGCCTGTTCCGCTTCATTGACCCCGCGGTTCGCATCCGCCAGCCCCTCCCATCGAACATGGGCCTTCTCTTCGATCCACTTCTGCGCCGCGTTGCGTTCGTCGTCGGGACGGTTCATCACAAATGCCGCCACCACACGCCCGTCCCGCATCCACCACGCGCTGAAGCTGGAACTTTTCATATCGCCGCGGTGCACAACGCGATCAGCCCCGGTCGAATCGCCCCAGTACTCATAGGAGAGGTCAAATACATCAGAGAAGAAGTAAGGCACGTTGCGGAAAGCTTCCCGTTGGCCGAGCAACCGCCCGGCTGCATACTGGCCCTGCTTGGTCGCGTTGTCCCAGTGCTCCACGCGCCGTTGTTTCCCGAAGAGGACGTCCATGTAGTTGGCCACATCGCCCGCGGCGAGCACGCCCTCCGTGTTGGTCTCCAGATATTGATTCACCACGATGCCGTTATCGATCTTTAGCCCGCTGTTCTCGAACAACGACGTCTCGGGAACGACTCCGATGCCGGCGATCACCATATCGGCCGGAACCCGCTCGGCTGAGTCGAGCGTCACCGCTTCCACGCGCTCTTTTCCTTCGATGGACGCGACTTTCTTGCCGTCCATCAGGCGCACGCCGCGGTCCTGATAATACTTCTGAAAGAAGGCGGAGATTTCCGGCGAAAACACTCGCTTGCCGACGCGGTCCTCCGGGAAAACCAGCGTCGTCTGCAGCCCTTTCTGGGCGCATTGCGATGCTACTTCCATACCGATAAACCCGGAACCGATAATCACTGCCCGCTTGCCGCTATCCAGATGTTTCCGGATCGCGCGCGAATCGTTCAGGCTACGTAGATACAAGACGCCATCGAGTGTTGCGCCGGGGCACTCCAGCGTGCGGACACGCGCTCCGGTGGCAATCACCAGCGTTTCAAAACGGAAGGAGTCTCCGGCCCGTCCCTTGAGCAATTTGCCTTTCAGCTCCACGCGCTCGATGGGCGTGTTGAGCCGGACGTCGATTGCGTGCTCGCGATAGAACGCGGCTTTCTCGATCAGCACGGATGCGTCGTCATCCTTGCCCGCCAGGTAACTCTTCGAAAGCGGTGGCCGCTCGTAAGGCAGATCCGAATCCGCGGAAACGATCCCCAGATCTCCGGGCTTGCCTCCTTGTGCCACAAACTCCTTGGCCGCATAACCGGCAACCATGCCGCCTCCCAGAATGAGATAGCGATAGCTAGCTTCAGACACGTATTTCCTCTCCTCCTAACTCATCCTACGGCATTCGCTCATTTCAGAATGCTGGACAAACGTACTTCTCCGGCGGCGATCCGTTTGGCCAGGACGTCCAGCCGGGTAATCCTTAGCGTGACTTCGTTCTGAGCACTTTGCATCAGGGAATTGCCCGCCTTGAGCAGGACCTTGCCGATGGTCGTGCTCAACCGCGACCAGCGTCCGGGAGGCTCCTGCATGTTCTCAAAGCGCACATCCCCGGTCTGCACTTCGAGGAACCGCGCGAACGCATGCAGGCCGGCCTGGTTCGCGTTCGATGCATTCTTTTCCCATTCCGGGTGGCTCGGAACCAGGCTCGCGTAGGGCAGGTGAATGAAGGGAACCGTGTCGCTGCGCGGGGATGCTTCGCGTAGTGCCACCGCGATGCTATTCGCCTGCGACGTGCGGCTTCCCAATGGGTCGAGGTCCCATTTATCGATCAGGTAACGAAGCAGACTGGTGTGGTCGAACACGGTATGCTCCACACCGCGGCTTACCCAGGGCGAAATGAGAATCGCCGGCACCCGTAAACCCAGACGGTCAAATGCAAATTCCGTCTGATGATCATCCGGCGCGATGGTGGCGGGCGGCGGCACGTGATCATAGAAGCCGCCATGCTCATCGAAGTAGACAGCCAGCAGCGTCGAGTTCCAAAGTTCCGGATTGGCGCGGATGGCGTTGTAAACATCGGCAATCAGTTTTTCACCCTTCATCACGTTGTGCGGCGGGTGATCGTCGTTCTGATCATGTCCGAAGTACTTCGGCTCGATGAAGGCAAATTCCGGAAAGGAGCTTTCGTCATGCGTGTCCGTGAAGAAGCGGTCGATCGAGCAATAGTTCTGGACATTCTCCGGCAGAAGCTGGCGCAGCAGCAGCCAGGAAGTGGGGAAGTCGTGATAATAAACGCGCCAACTCCGGCAGGCTTCCCGCAAGCGGTCGAAAATGGTGTCCTGCCACTGTTCGAAATACTCCAGCAGGGCGGTAAGTTCGAAACTACTGGGCATGTTGATGTGGCCCGTGGACGTTCCCGAGAGCGCGAAGAACCGGTTGGGCCAGGTGGGACCGGGAACCGACGAGAACCACCGGTCGCAAACCGTGAAATTGCGCGCCAGGGTATGCAGCCCGGGCAGGAAATCGAGCGGATAATAGCCCATGATTTCCTCGCGGTGCCGCTGCGAGCTGGCAGGATATGCCTTCACAAAGCTTCGGATGAAGCCCGCATTGCCGCCCGCTACCTGCATTTCCACATCGGCGTGCTCGTGTTTCGGATCAAAGCGCGTTTGCGTTTCGAGGGCGGGAAGCTGCCGGTAGATGTTGCCCGAGCTATCGGTATTGAAGCGCGAATGGCAGGAATCAACGCCGTCTAGGTCCGGATAAACTGCCTGCAGCGAACCCAGCATCTGGTCGAAGGAGCGGTTCTCCAGCAAGAGCACAACGACGTGGCGGATCGGATCAGACATTGGCCTGTCATCCTCACCAGCAAATCTTGCCGCTAGCCGGGAGTCGAGTCAATAGGGTGATATCATCGAAGCGCGCCGGGGCAGGGCTCGCGCGCCAGGGAGCGGTCTCGTTTCTGCCAATGGGTCCGGCCTCCGAATGATAGCGTGCATTTCTCGGCCTGGCCGCCCGTGCGAGCGTTTTCTCCGGGCTTCGGGAACAGGGCCGCATCATGCCGTCCGTACATCGCATCGAGGAGACCTACTGTTGAAGATTGTTAAGCGTTTCGGTTTGGCTCTGATTCTGCTCGCGCCGTGGTGCCGCGGCGCCTCGGACCTGGCTGAATTCGAGCGCTTCGCCATTCGCGCAAAGCAACTCGGCGCCACTCATGTAGTGATCACCGATGACCTTCCGCCCGCGCTGTGGCAGTTCGATACGCCCGGCGATCCGTATCCGGCCTGGTTCATCTATCAGCCGGGCTTGTTGAAGATTTTTCCTCCGGCTGAAGTCGCGCCTTACGAAAATCGCGACTATTCGGAAAAAGTAGCGGCGCTGCTCCAGGCCCGCTGCGAAATCCTGCGCCGCCACGGGCTCAAAGCGGCGTATCACACCAACGAGCCGCAAGTGCTTCCGGAAGCATTCTTCACTGCGCATCCCGAACTGCGTGGACCGCGCGTCGATCAGCCTAATCGTTCCCGCAAAGCGCGCTTCGCGCCGTGTGTGGACAGGCCCGAAACGCTCGCGCTCTACCGCGAGGCCATGCAAAAGCTGCTCGCCCGGCTGCCCGAAGTCGATATGTTTTCCTTCCTGACCACGGATTCCGGCTCGGGGCTCTGCTGGGCGCCGGGCCTGTATCCGGACGCCAATGGGCCGTCGTTCTGCGAACGGCGTCCGATGGAAGATCGCGCCGCGGGTTTCCTGAAGGCGCTTGAAGACGCAGCCGCGCAGTCAGGCCGTCACATCACCGTGGATCTGGTGGAGATTACGCCGCGCCAATGGATGCTTCCCACGTTCGACCGGCCGCAGGAAATGGCGCGGAAGCTGCCCGCCGGACTTGCCATTGATCACTTCGAAGGCCCTGATGGAAAGCGATTACCGGTCCGCAATTTCGGCGGAGGCACCGGCGAATTCTACCCGGTGGTAGGTGTGCCGCGAGCGGTTACCGTGATGCGCGGCCTCATGGGTGCGAGCCAACCCGGCGCTCCGCTCGTGGTCTCGTTTGGTGATCCGGCCAGCCTCGATTTGAATTTCCGCATTCTGGAGCAGTACGAGAAGAGCAAGCCCAAAACCGAAATCGAAATGCTCAGCGCGCTGCGCGAGGTCGGCGTAGAGCTTGCGGGCAAAGAGAAGGCCGACGATCTGCTCTCGCTCTGGCTCGATACGGCCGATGCCGAGCGCTATTTAGGCACGCTGAATTTCGGGCCCGTGCTGACGATGGGCGACATTCTGGCGCGCTGGATCAACCGCCCGTTTGTGCCGTTCCCCGGGGATCTCGTTCCGGCGGAAAAGAATTACTACCGCAAGTTCCTCATGCAGGCCAAAGGTGAAGAGCAGGCAGATGATCTGGTGGATATCCAGGCCATGCGCATGTACGAAGGCTGGGGCGCGCGCCTGCTGGTGCAGAACATCATCGCCAAGGTGACTGCCAGTCTCAACCGCGCCGAGGCTGCCGACGCGCGCCTGAAGCCGGGCGCCGCCTGGGATCTGCTCGGCGAGAGGCTGGCCGCGCTCGAGTGCTTCGTCGAAACAGTAGATCATGCCGTGGAATACCAGGCGCAGCTTGACCGCACGAAACAATCCGGCGTCTCGCCCGATCCCAATCCTCCTCTGGGAACGCGCAGCAGTTGGGACCGCGTGGACTTGCAGCGAATCGCGCGCGACGAAATCGACAACACCGCGCGCCTGCGCCAGTTGCTGGTCACAGCGAAGGGTCCCCTTATCGACACCGCTTCCACGCCCGACGAAGAGACCATACGAAAGCTGGGACCGGAGCTTCCCGAACAGCTCAAACACAAGATCGATACGATGAACGCTCATTGGGAAGACTACCGGCATCTCTACACGCTGCCGAATCCATAAAGAAGAATGAACGAACTGTCCGACAAAGTAGTCCTGATCACGGGCGCCAACGGAGGGCTCGGCTCCGCCATCACACGCGCTTTTCTCGAGGCCGGCGCGATTGTGGTGGGAACGGCGCGCCGCATCACCGATTCCGATTTCGCCCATCCGCGGTTTACCGGCGTCTCCGCCGACCTGACCGCCGCCGATGCAGCGGGCCGCCTGGTGGAAACTGTGCTCACGCGCTTCGAAAGGATTGATGCGCTGGTGCATGTTTTGGGCGGATTCGCGGGTGGCGGCGCAATTCACGAGACAACCGGCGACACCTGGGACGCAATGATGAATCTGAATCTGCGAACGGCCTTTTACACGCTGCGGGCGGTGATACCGCCCATGCGCCAGGCAGGCCGCGGCCGAATTGTCGCCATTGGCTCGCGCGCCGCTGCCGAGCCGCAGCCCAACATCGGAGCCTATAGCGCGTCGAAGGCGGCGTTGGTCTCGCTGGTGCGAACAGTCGCGCTCGAAAACAAAGATCACGGCATTACGGCCAATATGATTCTTCCCGGAACCATCGACACGGAAGCAAACCGGAAGGCCGAGCCTCATGCCGATCACTCGCGCTGGATCGCACCCGAGCGCTTGGCGGCGCTCGCCATGTTTCTGATTTCGGATGCCGGAGCCCAGATCACCGGTGCGGCCATCCCGGTCTACGGCCCGGATGCTTGAGGTTCGCACCTACTAACATATTTAGAATCAGACAAGTCGATGCGGATTAGCGTTTTTGTGGCAGTTGCCGTTTCCCGAACGCCAACAGGCCCTTCATCTCCTTGTGGTAACATCTTTAGCGCTCGATACGCCTAGATCTTCACTATGACCAAACGTTTGATCCTTTTGACCTCGATTTTGCTTGTCCTGGGGTTGGTTGCATTCGCGGCTGACATCAGCGGCAAGTGGGTTGCCCAGGTCCCTGGCCGCAATGGCCAAACCCGGGAGCAGACGTTTAATTTCAAGGTAGACGGTAATAAACTGAGCGGTACGGTCTCCGGTTTCCGTGGGCAGGACAGCCAGATCAGTGAAGGGACTGTCGATGGCGACAAGATCGCATTCACCGTCAAATTGGAGTTTAACGGCAATTCGTTCGAACAGAAGTACACCGGCACCGTCTCCGGCGAAGAAATCAAAATGTCGCGGGAAGGACGCAACGGAGCTCAGGAATTCACCGCAAAACGGGCACAGTGACATCCTGGGAAAGCAAAGAAACGGGCGCCGGCGTATCCGCGCGGGTACGCCGGCGCCCCTTATCTGGGAAATCCTAAAACAAGGTGGCGCGAAGCATTATGACGAAACGATGGGTTTTCTTTTCCATGCTGCTGCTTGCCCTTTCGTTAGTGGCGATGGCGGCGGATATCAGCGGTAAGTGGGTGGCACAGGTTCCTGGCCGTAATGGCCAGACTCGTGAGCAGACGTTTACTTTTAAAGTGGATGGCAGCACGCTCACGGGTTCGGTCTCGGGACGCCAGGGTGACACCCCGATCTCCGATGGCAAGATTGACGGGGACAACATCTCCTTTTCCGTAAAGCGGGAATTCAACGGCCAGACGATGTCGCAGAACTACACCGGCACGATCTCCGGCGATGAGATCAAGATGAAGCGCGAAGGACGCAACGGCGGCCAAGGCCAGGAATTCAGCGCCAAACGCGCGCAATAAGCAGCCGAATCAGGCATTCAGACACAAAAACGGCGGCGCTCCCCCCGAGTGCCGCCGTATCTTTAGTTACGCCACTTCGAATGGCGCCCCTTAAAAGGGATTAAAGGCTCCAGTTCTGCCGGAGTGAGCCGCTTACCTCTTGCGCTGCCGGTGTCGGCATCCATTCTTTCTCGATTTTCACTTCCGACTTCAACCGGTTCGCCACCCCATCCCAGCCTTCTGACAACGTGGAAAGCAGCCCCAGCACTTCCGCCAGCAAGGCATCGCTTTGGTGGAAGTTGGCTTCGAGCAGTTTGCGCTGCATATAGTCGTAGACCTGCTCCAGCTGTTTGCTGATTTCTCCGCCGCGCCCGTGGTCCAACGCACCGTTCAATTCAACCAGGATCTCGCCGGCTTTTGAAATCGAGCGCGACCGCTCGGCAATGTTACCCTCTGCCAAGTGCCGCCGCGCGTCTCTCACCGCTCCGGTGGCGGCGTGATACAAGAGGCGTATCAGCTCAACCGGGTCCGCGGAGAGAATTCTGCTCTCCAGATAACTGTCATGTGCGTTGTTCCACATTGCTGCCTCCAAAAAAACTCATCGGCAGCCGTGCGGTCTTCTAGAGTGATTTGCCTGCAATCTGCGCCTGCTGGCGCCGCAATTCCTCCGCCAGACGCACAACATACTCGGCCGGAATCTGCGAAACCACTTCTTTGGTCTTGCGGTTGACGATGCGAATCACCATGCGCTGCGTCTGCCGGTCAATCTGAAACTGGAGCTCATTTTCCTGACCGAACATTTCAGTGCCGTTCAGAGCTTTCACCGCCTGGATCACATCACGGTTTTCTGCTGCCCTTTCGATGGGAGTTTCAGACACCGTGGGGGCCATTGACGGGGCCATACGACTCACTGAGCTGATATCCATAAGGACTCCTCCGAGAAGCACGGACCGATACACGGACCCGGTACGTTCCCTGGGGAAGCTTATCGGACAGCTTGTAGAAAGCTTGAGAACGGGGGCTACTGAATCATGAGGTATTGAGCAAATTCCGGAATGGCGCTGGCGATTCTTCGTGCCGGCGGCATGCTGCGCAGTTCACAGGATTGTTCCGCCGACCGCGCTTCCAGCCGAACATGGCCGGAATGGCGGGTCACGCGGTAAGCCGTTTCCGCGCCGTGATGTTGGCGCAGCATTTCCAGCGCCCAATCGGAACCGGAGATGACGCGGATTCCGCCTTCCCGGCTCACCAGGATATCCAGTTCGCATTCCTCGCTTCCGCCCTGCTGGGCCGTGTAGAAGACTTCCTGAACATCCTGAAGGAAATGACTCACGAAAACCTTATCGAGCCCGCCGCGGGAAACGTGAACCACTTGTGCATAAAAGATTTTCATCAAAGATCCGCTGCGCTTGCCGAAAAGGTCTGTAGAAAGATCTGACGAACGGCTGCGGGCTATGGCGAAAACTCTCTCTTTGATCGGTCTTCAACCCCAGGAGCTCGACTGGGTTCGCTTGTTGACCAGTCTCCTGCGGCATCCAGACCCGGATGTCCCCGAGTTGACCCGGCAGGCATTGCTCTATCTTGCTGAAAAATCGGGACGGGGAGCCCTGCCGAAAGCCCTCGACCCTGCTGGATAGAATTTTTTTTAAAAAAGCGTGATCCATCGTACTCTTTCTGCTAGGAATAATGGTAATGTAGAGTACATGTTGGGGCGAAACCCCTTCCTTTTTCCGGTCGTCGTGCTAACATCCCTCCTCGCCCTGCCCGGCAGGAGCGCCAGTGAACTGACCATCACCCACCCTACGGCGACGAACTCCTTGCAGGAAAAGGAACTTCTTTCTCAGAACTACGTAAACCAGAAACTCGCCATCTGGCAGAAACGGCTGAACCTGGATGATTGGAAAATCACCATCGTGATGTCTCATCCTTCCGACCTCAGACCAAAGACATTGGGGAACATCCATTGGGATGCGGATACTCGAACCGCTGTTATTCGTGTCCTCGACGCTGCTGACTACACGTTGCCCCAACAAGATATGTTGGACGACATGGAATTCACCGTCGTGCACGAGCTGATTCACCTCGAGCTCTCTTCGTTACCTCGCAGCCAAGCGAGCCGCAGTGACGAGGAACATGCTGTAAACCGACTTGCCCAAGCCCTTCTTGATCTCGACCGGCGCGACCGGCGCTAGACTTCAATCTGATTCGGACCGATGGGCGGCTTAGCTGCCGCAGCCCCGTGCTAGAGTGCTGAAAGTGGGCTCCCGCACCGTCTATCAAATTCTGGAAGAATCCGCGCGCCTCTATGGCGACGCGCCTTCCCTCCATCAACCCGTTCCTGGCAAGCGGCATTACGTAACCTATTCCTGGAACCAGTACAAACAGGCCGTGGAAGAGATCGCCGCCGGTTTGCACTCGCTCGGCTTCGGAAAAGGCGACGTAATCGCGCTCAATTCCGAAACGCGGCTGGAGTTTTATCTAGCCGATTTAGGCATCATGACGAACGGCTCAATCGCCGCGGCTCTCTATCCTTCCTACCCGCCGGATGAACTGGCGCGAACGCTGGAAGCCGCCGGCGCGCAAGCGGCTTTCGTCGAGGATCCCAAAACACTGGAGAGCCTGCGCGGGGCTCCCGTCCGCCAATGGTTTCTACTCACGGGAGAAGCCGAAGACGCGCTCTCGCTCGAACAACTCCGCGCGCACGGCCGCGCGGCGATCGATGGCGACGCGGCGTTGCTGGAACGCCTGGCCGGCAGGCTCCGGCCCTGCGATAGCGCCATTCTCTACCTCACCAGCGGCGCCACGGGAGAACCCAAAATGGCGCTGATATCGCACGAAGCTATCGCCGCGAATGTCGATATGGGCCCCGCCGCGCTGCCGATCGGGCCTGAAGATTCCACCGTGGCCTTTCTGCCATCGGCCCACATCGCCCAGCGCGTAGTGATCGAACTGCTGCCGCTACGCTGCGGCATGCCGGTGACGTTTTCGGAAAGCCTCATGAAGCTTCCGCAGGAACTCCGGCGTGTGCGGCCCACCATTCTGCTGGCGCCTCCGCGCATGTGGGAGCGCATCTACAGCTCGATCTGCACGGAGGTGCGGAAACGCCCGGCCGCGGCCCGCAAAGCTTTTTACGGGGCGCTCGCGCTGTCGCTGGCGGCAGGACGCTATCGGCGCGACGATAAGCCCGTGCCGGCCCGGCTTCGCATCCCGCTGAAACTGGCCGACCGTCTGATGTTCCGGAAAGTACGCGAGCGTTTCGGCGGCCGCATTCGGGTAGCCGCTTCCGGCGCCGCTCCGTTGAGCAAAGATCTGGCCGAGTTCTTTGAAGCTGTAGGCATGCCGCTGGTTGAGGGCTACGGACTGACCGAAGGCGGTGTAGTGACACTCAACCCGCTCGACCGGCCGAAACCGGGCAGTATCGGCAAGCCGCTCGCGGGCATTGAAGCGCGCATCGCCGAGGACGGTGAGCTGCTGGTGAAGAGCCCCTGCCTGTTCCTGGGTTATTGGAACGATCCCGATACCACCGCCGAGGTGCTGCGCGACGGTTGGCTGCACACCGGCGATTTGGCCTACATCGATGGCGACGGCTACATCTTCATCACTGGCCGCAAGAAGGAGCTGATCGTTTCCTCCACCGGAAAGAAAATCTACCCTTCCCGTGTGGAAGGCCTCTTCAAAACCGAGCCGCTCATCAGCCACGTGCTGCTGGTCGGAGACCGCTTGCCCTACTTGACCGCGCTGTTCACGCTCAACACCACAGTAGCCGAAACGCTCAAAGGCATGGACGAGTGGAAAGGCCGCCCGGCATCCGAATTGGCCGAAGCACCGCCGGTACTTGCCGAAATCCGCAAGGCCGTGGCGCGCGTCAACCGGGATCTTGCGCCGTTTGAGCAGGTCCGCAAGTACCGCATTCTAGGCCGCGATTTCTCGATCGAGCACGGCGAGCTGACCGCCACCATGAAAGTGCGCCGCACTCGGGCGATGGAGAACTTCAAAGACCACATCGACGAACTCTACGCCGGCCGCGAGTCACAGTAGCGCTGATGCCTGGCAACAACGCCTTGGCCGATCCATCCGCTCTGGTTCGGCCGAACATTCCAGCCACTGTAGAATGAAAGATTCCACATGCAACAACGGATTTCCCCTGCTGCTTCCATCACCGGCGCCATCGGATTGCCGGGAGACAAGTCGATTTCCCACCGCTACGCTATGATTTCGGCGATTGCCGAAGGCGAAACCCGCATCCGCAATTATTCGACTGGCGCGGATTGCCACTCGACCCTCGGCTGCATTCGCGCTCTGGGTGTGGAAGTGGAAGGCTCGGGCACCGAGTTCGTGGTTCACGGCAAAGGCCTCGATGGATTGCGCGCGCCCGCGGGCGATCTCGACGCGGGAAATTCGGGCTCAACGATTCGAATGCTGTCCGGGATCCTGGCAGCGCAGCCGTTTACCACCTGGATCAAGGGAGATGACTCGCTTTCGCGCCGCCCCATGCGGCGCATCATGACTCCGCTCGAACAGATGGGAGCGCGGATGCGCGCGCGCGGCGGCAAGTTTCCACCGCTCGAAATCATAGGCGGCAAACTGAAAGCGATCGATTATGAGCTGCCCGTTGCGAGCGCGCAGGTGAAGACGTGTGTGCTCTACGCCGGATTGTTTGCCGAAGGCGTCACGTCCGTTACTGAGCCGGTGCAATCGCGCGACCACACGGAAATCGCGCTGCGGGAGTTCGGCGCGGATGTCACAGTGGATCACCACACGATTTCGATCCACAGCCGTCCGCGGCTGGAGGCAAGAGAGCTCACAGTGCCGTCAGATCTTTCCTCAGCAGCATTTTTCATTGTGGCGGCGCTGCTGGTACCCGGCTCCAGTCTGGCCATTCGCGGAGTGGGCTTGAATCCCACGCGCTCGGCGCTGCTCGATTTTCTGGTAGGAATGGGCGCAAAGATTCGCATTCCGCAAGTTGAAAGCAGTAATGGTGAGCTGATCGGCGATATTCTAGTGGAGCACTCGGCTCTGAAGGGCGGCGCCATCGAAAACGGCCTGACCGCGGCGCTCATCGACGAAATTCCCGTTCTGGCTGTGCTGGGCGCGGCTTCCGAAGAAGGTCTCATCGTGAAAGACGCCGCTGAATTGCGCGTGAAGGAAACCGATCGCATTCGCTCCGTGATTGATAATCTCGCGCGGATGGGCATCCAGGCGGAAGAATTGCCGGAGGGTATGGTTATTCCCGGCCGTCAAAAGTTTCGTGCGGCGGAATTCGACTCGTTCGGCGATCACCGCATCGCGATGGCCTTCGCGGTAGCGGCGCTGCGCGGCGATGGCGACTCGGTCATTCAGGGAGCAGAATCCGCATCGATTTCGTTTCCGGAGTTCTGGAACACTCTGCGCAGCATCGCAGCGTAGGCCATTCCGCCTTCAAACACTGCGCAGGCCGGCAATCAGGGCATCGAGCGCGATGGTCTTCTGAATACTGCGGCGGATCAGTTGCGCGATCTCGTCCACTTGCATTACGGCCTTGCGAAGCCACGCGAACTCGATGCTGCCGGCCAGCGCTTCCAAATCGCGGCGAATGTCGGTATTTCGGATGACGCCGCCGCCTTCGTGCAGCAGCAGCAAATCGCGCAACAGGCCGTACAGCACTTTGAGATAGGACTCCAGCTTCTCACTCTTGCTTCGGCCAATCGCTTCGCCGGCAGGTACCCACAGAGCAAACGGCGCCAGACCCGCGGATACTTTGAGCAGCGTTAGCATAGCGGTGCGGCGCTTGTCATAAGTTTCCAGATCGATCGAGAGCGCCAGTCCCGGACTGCCGGCTGACAGCGCTATGCGCCGCTCGGCCTGATCCAGCGCGCGGGCGCGTGCGAAGTGCTCCATTTCCCCGCTGGAGAGCGGCGCGAAGTAAAACGGCACCGCGCGCGAGCGGATGGTGGGCAGAAGATCGTAGGCATTTTCCGCCGTCAGGATCAGTAGCAGGTGTGCCGGCGGTTCTTCCAGCGTTTTCAGCAGCGAGTTTGCGGCCTGATCATTGGCGCGGTCCACATGGTCGATCAGAAAGACGCGCCGGCTGCCCTTGTGCGGCAGGTAGGGTGCGCGTTCCTTCAGCAGGCGCGTTTGCTGGATCGAAATCTGACGCAGCGGACCATCCGGCGCAAAGGTCACAAAGTCCGGATGCGTCGAAAAAAGCAGCGGGTCTTCATTGCGCTTCTCGGCGGTCCACTTTTCGCGTCCAGCCACGGTATCGAGATTGTCCGGCAGGCTCAAATCATCGCGCTCGATCAGTTCGCCGTGGCCCAGCAACCGCGCACCCAGACGGCGCGCCAGCGTCGCTTTACCTACGCCTTCCGGCCCGGAAAACAGCAGTGTCTGCGCGAGACGGTCCTGCGCCACCATTTGTTCCAGCGCCTGAGTAATCTGCGGATTGCCCCAGAAGTTTTCAAACATGCGCGCTCACCAGGTCCCAGACCGCGCGCTCGATTTGGTCGCGGTCGGCGCGCCCATCCACCACCTTGACCCGCGCCGGTTCGCCCGCGGCCAGAGCGTGATAAGCCGCATGGACCTTCCGGTGAAATTCGAGCGATTGTTCGTCCATGCGGGTCTCGCTGTGGCCCAGCTCGCTGTTGCGGGTGTGCGCGCGGCCCAGGCTGGTCTCGACGTCGATATCGAGCAGCAGCGTGAGGTCGGGACGCAGCCCGCGGCAGGCAATGCGGTCGAGCGCCAGCACGGTCTCGCTGCCCAGTCCGCGCCCGCAGCCCTGATATACCAGAGTGGAGTCGGTAAAGCGATCGGCCAGGACAATTTCGCCGCGCCCCAGCGCAGGCCGGATCAGCTCATCCACATTTTGCGCGCGCGAGGCGAAGTAGAGCAGCAACTCGGCGGTGGGAGAAAGCTCCTGATTGGCGGAATCGAGCAGGATGCGGCGAATCTTTACGCCGATGTTGGTGCCGCCGGGCTCGGCTGTTTCCAGCACGGTTCGTCCCGAGACGCGCAGGCGTTCGGCAAGGCGGCGCATCTGGGTGGTTTTGCCCGAACCATCCATGCCTTCGAATGTAATGAAGAAACCCCGGGATGACATGCGCTACATTTCCAGTTTGCCATGGTAGACCATGTCCTTGAGGGTGAATTCGACATCGCGCCGCGGCAGCGGGATGCCGGGCAGATACAACTCGAAGACCACACTTTTATCGGACACCTGCACTTTCCGCGGAAACACCAGGCGCAGAACCGGGTCCCTTGGCGTGGGCGGGAAGTAACCGGCGAAGTGATAGGTTTGATGGCCCGCCTTCATGACGGTCTCGTCCTGCAGTTTGCGGTCGTCGGACGCGCTTCCTAAGCCGGAGAGGCTCGCATAGGGAATCGCCAGGATGAAGCTATCCGCGCGGTGCTGCTTCAGGTAATTGGTGTAATCGGCATCGAGCTCGGCCGGCTTGGTGTGGTAGCGGCGGTTGGCCTCGGCTTGCGCCAGTTCGATGGGCTGGGCAGTTGCGAAGTACACCAGCACGTCAGGAGCGCTGCCCACGTGCTGCGCCCATGGGCTGTCATTGAGCATGTCTTCGATTTCTCGATCGGTCCATTGCGGCGGAGTGCGCAGCTCCCAGAACGGATGCGCGAGGAAGAAGAGCAAAGGGAGCAGAGCATGCATGATACTACTCAATATGCCAGTAATTCGGCGCGGCGGGCTGGAAGATCTGGCGGAAGTCGCCGCCATTCAAGCGGCCTCGCCGGAAGCCGCGCAGTGGAATCCGGCCGATTATGCGCGGTATGACTTTCTCGTGGCCGTTTGTGAGGAGCGCGTAGTGGGCTTTCTGGTGACGCGTAAACTCGCTCAGGGTGAATACGAATTGTTGAACCTGGCTATATCTCCCCGGTACCGCCGGCAGGGGGTCGCGGCAGCGCTCTGGAACAGTTTTCTGGCGGAGTTTCGCGGGACGGTTTATCTGGAAGTGCGCAGCTCCAACGAAGGTGCCCGGAAGTTCTATAACTATATTGGTTTTCAACCTGTTACCGTACGGCCCGGGTACTATCAGTCCCCTTCGGAAACGGCTATTGTCATGAAGTTTCATTCATGTTAAGGTGGCGGTAGACGGGTGAAACCGTCGTTCAGAGATGAGACGAGATTACCCACCGAGCCTTGTTTCCGAACCAACCGAAACCAACCGACTCGGCGTGGCAACTTCATTGGGAGGAACTGCCCCATATGGAACGGAACGCGCAAGAAGAATTGAAGGCGCACCTGATGGCCGATAACGAGGAGTTTCGTAGCCTCGCAGTCCAGCATTCGGATTTTGCACGCCGTCTGGACGAACTGGAAACTCTTTCTCACCTGACAGAGGAAGAGCAACTGGAAGAGACGCGGCTGAAAAAGATGAAACTTCGGCTGAAGGATCAGATGGAAGCGATTATGAGCCACTACCGGTCTCAGCAAGTCGCTTAACCTTTGGGTGCGCGCAAGCGGTAATCGTCTTTTCGCCCGGTTGGCTTCGGCTGACCGGGCTTTTGATTTTCAGGGAGCAATTGAAGTGGAGGAGGAACCGGTCCGCATCCCGATCACCGATGTCTTTGACTTGCACAGCGTGCCCCCGCGCGATGTCAAAGACGTGGTGACGGAATACCTGCTGGAAGCGCACCGGCTGGGGTTCAAAGCGCTGCGCATCATTCATGGGCGTGGCATTGGCGTGCAACGCGAAATGGTGCGCGCCATTCTGCAGCGCACGGATTTCGTCGAGGATTTCCACGACGCTCCGGCGGAAGCCGGAGGGTGGGGTGCTACCATCGTGACGCTGCGGTGAGAATCGGACCGCCGCATTCGTGGCGGAATACTCCATCGAAGGATTCCGGCGACGCGGCGCCGGCCGCGTATTCCGCCAAATGTCGGAACCAGGACATTGAACGCGCGGCCCATAGTGTATCTTAGAGCAGACGTAGCCATTCACAGCCGCAATACCGCTGGCTCGGGAGGAAAAGATGGACAGCGAAGATCAATTGCCAAGACGTGAGTTTTTGGGCGCCGTCGGCAGCGTTTCTCTGGCAGCTTTCGTTGCGAAGGGACTGCTTGCCGCCGACGAACGCAAGGGCGACATGATTTACCGCAAGCTCGGCCGCACGGGCGAAACGGTTTCCGCAATCGGCGTGGGCGGATATCACATCGGCGATCCCAGCGAAGAAGAAGGGATCCGCATCATCCGCACTGCCGTTGACCACGGCATCAACTTCATGGATAACTGCTGGGATTATCACGACGGCGGCAGCGAAGTGCGCATGGGGAAGGCGCTGCGCGATGGATACCGCAAGAAGGTTTTCCTGATGACGAAGTTCGATGGCCGCACGCGCGATTCCTGTGCGAAGCAAGTGGAGCAATCGCTCCAGCGGCTGCAAACCGACCATATCGATCTGATCCAATACCACGAGAACATTCGCATGGAAGATCCGGACCGCTTCTTCGCCGAACGCGGCCCGCTCGAAGCCCTGCTCGAATTGAAGAAGGCCGGCAAGATCCGATTCATCGGCTTCACCGGGCATAAGGACCCGGCGGTGCACCTGCGCATGCTCGATGTTGCCAAGCAGCACAACTTTCACTTCGACGCGGCGCAGATGCCCATTAACATCCTGGACGCGCAGTTCCGCAGTTTCTCGCACGAAGTGGTGCCGCGGCTGGTGACAGAGGGCGCTGGTGTACTGGGCATGAAGCCGATGGCCGAAGGAGAGATTCCTAGTAACAACCTGGCAACCGGGCCCGAATGTTTGCAGTTTGCTCTTTCGCAGCCCACATCCGTGGTGATCACCGGTTGCGATTCCATGGCGCGCCTGAATCAGGCGCTGGAGGTAGCGCGGACATTCCGGCCGCTCACCCAGCAACAGATCTCAGCGCTTCTCGCGAAAACGCGCCAGGCCGCTCTCTCCGGCAAGTATGAGGGATTCAAGACCAGCACCCAATTCGACGGCACGGCGAGAAATCCGCAATGGATGGGCTGAGTTTTTGAAGACGAAAAGCGCGGCGGGGTAGGGCTCAGCAAAAGAATGGCTCGTGAGAGGCAATTGTGAGCGATTCCGCAACTGATCGGCAGGTACTACTGCGCGCGTGACGGAATCACCAGGTCGATGTTGGGCAGCCCGGTTTTTGCCAGCGGTGCTGCTTCATGCTTCACCCAGAGGTACCACGCTCCCGCGGGCTCGACTACCGGCTCGGTGCACAGCACTTGGAATAAATACTGTCCTGACAGGAATCGTAGCAGCGAGCCCTCGGCGATCGCCTCCATTCGGAAGCCGGGCCCAGGCTGCGAAGAGAACGTGAATCGCCCGTTCTCCGGCACTGTCAACGTGATTTGAGTCCCGGTTGCGACCTCCCGGCTAACCGCGGTAAACGTATCTCCCTGGTGGAGCTGCGGCCCACTCACGCGGATCAGAGCGCCGGCATGCGGCACCTGGGGAATGGTGCCGGCCGTTGGCATGATTTGCATCGGAACACCAATCCCCACCTGGAACGTATCGAAAATTTTGCGGCCGGTATCAGGTTGTTCCAGGACGTCCATGAGCACACGATCGCCATTCGCGATTTCCCGGGGTACAGGTTTTTGCTGGAAGAACTTCCAGCCTCCGAGCGGTTGCAACGAAAGCACGAAGCGTACCGGACCCGGACCAGATATGCGATCGATATGCAGTTCGTAGGCGAGCCAGGGCCTGCGGTTGTCGTCCAGGAGCGTCCGCTGGATCACGTTACCGGACGCCGATGCCGTGCCGAAGGCCTTTTCGCTATCAGCCATGCTGACCGGGCTATAGGTTTGGTACAACACAAGCGCACCGTTGCCGAGATGAAAGGCATAGTTCCTCATCTGCTGCGCCGCTAAAGGCCACACAACGATCAGCGCTACGATAAGCACTCGGATCATGGATTTTCTCCCTGGCTGACCACAATGAAACGCGGTTGAGGAATGGGCTGGTAGCGGGCAAGACCCGCTGGTTCAGAACGTCGAAAATGCGGCGCCATAAACCACGCCAGTAGAAATGCCATCAGGACGGCTGCGGCAGTCACCGGCATCGGCACGCGTACACCAAGCCAGCGGCGCCACCACCCCGCGGCATTCCCCTCGCGCGTGTACGCGGCCAGCATGCGGTTATGAAAACCGGCGCTCGGTGGCGGCGCGTCCCACTCGGTTCGAACGTAGTCCAGTTCGGGATCTCGATCTTCATCAGTCATGGTGATCCTTCTTTCGCAGCGTGGCCAGAAGCCGTTTCAGTTGCTCGCGCGCCCGATAGAGCCGCGCTTTCACGGCATTCGGCTCGATCTCCAGGATCGCTGCAATCTCCGCGATACTGAGCCCCTCAAACTCAAAGAGATACACTGCTTGTCTTTGCATTGGGGGTAGCGCTGCCACGGCGTGACGCACGGCGTCGGCGCGCTCCATACGGATCAGATCCTTCTCAAAGCTTCCCGGCAGTTCGCATGTTTCGAGCGCATCGTCATCGGCCCGGCACGCCTGATGACGGCGGCGATACAAATGCTGATTTCGCGCCACACCGATCAACCACGTCCGCAACTGGGCTCGATTGGGGTCAAATGCCGACGGTTTCCGCATCAACGCCAGAAAACATTCCTGCGTGATATCTTCGGCATCCGGCACGGAGTTGGTCAGCAGCCATGCGAAGCGATAAACGGCCTTCCAATGCTGTTCGTAGAGCGATTCAAACGCTGTACGATCGCCTCGCACCGCCTGCCTGATGAGTTCCGCTTCCGTTTTGGGCACTCCTAGACATGATTAGCGCTAGATGGAAAAAAGTTACGGACGTGCGCTTTGATTGCCGCTAGCGGCTACGGGTATCTCTAGTCAGAGGACTGTCTTTGGAAAAGGAAAAAATTGGCTACAGAAAGCGGGCACCAAAAAGAAAATGGTTCCAAGTGACCTGATTTCCAGCCTCGCTCCCCGCCGGCATGCACGGCACTGAGCGCTGCAATAAGGACCGCCGGACGCTTCGCCATTTAGCTAACCGGAACTGGTTTGTCCAATCGCCGGATCGACGCTTTATGGCACGCCGCAAACTTCTTCCTTATTGGAGCCGGTCGCTCGTAACGGCCTTTCCCTCCTCCGCAACGGCTGCTTGTTCCCAAGCCTCCATTCCGGGATCAAAGGTCCCGACCTGCTACTTCGCTTCCCGCATTTCGTTCTTTCGGCCCGTTCGGTCTGTGCTCCACCGCCGATTTCGGTTTGCCCCGTTACCGGCTGCTTCTTCACTACAAACCCGTCGCCAAATTCCCGTCATGCGTGGCTGGCTGCTTGCCCGGCCTCCACTCCCCTTTAGGGCTTTTATCCCCTTCCGGATCGAAGCGTTCTGCCGATTTCGCTGCCTGCCTGCTCACCTTCCGAAAACGCCCGTTTCCTCTCGCTCCCCGCTACCTTCTCGTGAAAGTTAAGCAGCGGATCATCGTTCCTGGTTCGCTACGCTTCCGGAGGCTTTGCTGTTCCTCAAAACCTCTTGGAACCACCTCCACTATGCGCCTGACTGCTTCTACGGTCAATACCTTTCGGTGCCTTAGAGCACCTTTTCCGCAGAATTCATCGCACTGCTTTTATAATGAGTTACAGCCATTTCTCGGTGCATTCACTGTGGATAAAGCATCCTGTAACCGTTCTGTTTGGTGGTTGCGGTGAGACGCCTGGTCATTCGCTCCGGCGCGATCGGCGACTTTATTGTTTCCCTCCCGGCAATTGAATGCCTGCGCTCGGAATACCTGGAAGTCTGGACCACGTCCGCCCATCTTTCCCTGATTCGGTTTGCCGATCGCGTACGCGGCATTGCATCCACGGGCATTGATTTACTCGGGGTCGCCAACCCTCTGCCTGGCTTGATCGAAGAACTGCGCGGGTTCGATTCCATCGTGTCCTGGTACGGTGCGAACCGCCCTGAATTCCGAGAGCTGATGGCATCTCTCGGTCTGCCGTTTACATTCTTTCCCGCGCTGCCGCCGAAATCGAGCGGCATCCACGCCGCGGATTTCTATCTCAATCAAGTGCGGCGTTTGAGCGATTGTCCCAGTGACGGAGTCCCGCGCATCGCGTGCGGAACCACTCGCGAGGATTTTGCGGTGATCCATCCGTTTTCGGGCGGCGCGCGTAAGAACTGGCCGCTCGAGAATTTTCAGGCGCTGGCGCGCCAACTTTCGCGCGTGATGCCGGTGCATTGGTGTGCCGGGCCGGAAGATCCGCCGCTTGCGGGTGCCATGCGAATCGACGATTTGTACGAACTCGCCTGCTGGCTCTCGCGTAGTCGTCTCTACGTGGGCAATGACTCCGGAATCACGCACTTGGCGGCAGCCGTGGGCACACCGGTGCTGGCTCTGTTCGGTCCCACAGACCCGCTCGTCTGGGGACCACGCGGTTCGAACGTTCGCATCGGACGATGGGAGATCTCCGCGGAAAACGGTTCGCCGGCCGGGGTTTCGGCGCAAAACCGAAGCGCGAGCGCGCATTTCCTGTCTCCACAATGGCCCCGAGATACGGGATACTGAAGTCAGGCGCTTTGGTATGGCGGCTCGGCTACATCCGGCGATGCCGGTTCAGCTACCGGAAGTGATAGATCTGCGAAGGATTTCCGCACGGGACTTGGTTCCGCTGCTGGAGGAGGAAATCCGCGCCTGGCGAGAGGAACTGGAATGGGACTTCGAGAAATCGGCCGAGCTGGTGCGCCGCTTTGTCGACGTTCGCGCGCTCAGTGGGAGCGCACTGGTGGATGGCGGCAAGGTCCTCGGCTACGCCTACTATGTTCTTGAAGAAAACAAAGGCCTTATCGGTGACCTGTTCGTGACTCGCGACGCCTCCGGCGTCGAATGGGAGAACCGGCTGCTCGATGCGGCGCTCGCCGAGATCATGGCCAATCCGGCGACCACGCGCATTGAATCCCAGCTCATGATGCTGCATCCCGCGATTCTGCGGAACACGCCGTTTTCGGAGCATCTTACCGCGCATGACCGCAATTTCATGCGCATCGATCTTCGGTCGGCGCAATTTCCGGAAAGTCGCGTGCGGCACCCCATTTACATTGAGAAATGGGACGATCATTACCTGGATGCCGCGGCCGAATTGATTTCGTCGGCATATAGCGGCCACATCGATAGCCGCATCAACGATCAGTACCGCACCGCGGCGGGCGCGCGCCGCTTCCTGTTCAACATCGTGCAGTTTCCTGGTTGCGGCGCCTTCTTCCGCGCTGCTTCCTATGTCGCGCTCGACGCTCTGACCGGCCGCTTGTGCGGCATTTCATTGGCGAGCCTAGTGGCTCCGGATTGCGGACACGTGACGCAGATCTGCGTATCGCCGGCCGTGCGCAATACGGGCGTGGGATACGCACTGCTACGTCAGTCCTTGACCGGCCTGCAAAGTATGGGATGCCGCTCGGCAAGTCTCACGGTCACCGCCGCCAATGAAGACGCGGTCGCGCTCTATAAGCGCGTGGGCTTCCACACGCTACGCCGTTTTTCGGCGTGGGTTTGGGAAGACTTCCAGACGTGTTCGCACTGACCGCGGAATCTAGTCTTCGATTGCCAGCTCGGCCCAACCAGGCAGGGTGGCTGGTTTGTTATCGAGGAAAATGATGCGCCGCGTCTTGGGAAATGGCAGATTGCTGGCCAGCGCGCGATTGTAAAGAGCGAATTGCTGCAGGATCTGGCGATAGTCGGAGTTCGTCGTATCGAGCCAGGCGCTTTTCTGGAGAAGCCCGCCGCCCCATCCCAGCGACACCAGGCAATTGCCGCTTTCGCGCGCGGCGGCCAGCCGTTGTTCCAGCTCATCGAGGCCGCGCGCCAGTAAATTCAAACCGGCCCAATCGGCGTACTGGCGCTGCAGCGCGATGAGTCCCGCGGCATAGACATTGGCGGCTTCGAAGACTTTCGCGCGGCTCATGGATTCCGGCCAGCGAACGGCGCGGCGCACATCCGGCTGAAGGAAAAACGACCGCTCATTCCAATCGCCTTCGAACGTGGACCCCGGAACGGCCATTTCCGCGAAGGCCGGGGTGCTCTCATCCGGCCGCGACCCTTCCACCGCTCCGCGCGGGCTCTGTTTCCAGCCCAGCGCGAATCCGCCGCCGCGTGGTTGCAGGGTGGAGGTGCGCAGCAGGTAGATCTTGAATTGCGAAGTAGCAACGGTTCCCGAATCGCCCGCGCTGACATAGCGCATGCGATTGGTGCCGGCAGGGCCGAGCGCCTGCTCTTCCAGGGCTTCCGCAGGCCGGCGCGGAACCCGCTCCGCTTTGACGCGGTTCAGCACTTCCTGCAGCATTCCCTCGCGCCAATGCGCAAACAACATGCCGGTGCGAAGCACGCCCTTGATGGCCGCGCCGGGAAGATATGGACCCGAGGCGCCGGAGGCAAATGTCGGAATGTGGAGGCTATCGCCGCTGGCACGGTTCCAATACGCCGAATAGGCGGGATTCTCAAACGGAATGCGCCGTCCGGCAAAATTCTGCGCAAAACCGCCCCAGGATGCGAAATCGAGCTTCTCCGCTTTCTTGAGCTGCGTGAGATATCCTTCGAGACGCGGTCCCTTCGCGAGCAGCCGGAAGATGCGCCACTGGTCCAGAACGTTCACGTGGTCCTTCCAGACCATGTAGTCGATCGGCGCCAGCTTACGTCCGTCACCCACCAGCAGCGGCGTCAGGCATGTGAGGCGGTAGTGCATCAGCTCACCTCGGGCAGCGGAATGGAAAGCGCGAAGCCCGCGCGAAAGACGGGATGGGCGAATCCGTCGGGCGCGACGTCGGGCGCGGAACCGCGCAGCGCGTTTTCCGCGTAGAGCACGGAGCCTTCGGTCACCATGTGAAGCTGCTTCTTCAACTCACCGGAACCGGATGGACTCTCCACACGGCCGCTGCGAACCACCACGGAATAATTTCCGCGGCCCCAATCCACCGCGTCAGCGGGAGCGGGCGTGAACAGAGAAAGCAACCAGTGCGCGGTCAGACTGCCGGGCTCCGGTGTTGCAGTCCTGGCTGCGGCCGCGGGCGCTGGTTCCGGTGGAACCTCGTCCGCCCGCGTCTCTTCGGACCCGGCCGATGCCGCTAATACCGCTTCGACTGCAGCACCCGAAAGCGGCTCATCTGGTTCGGTCGCCGGTGCGGCAGCAGCCGCTTCTCCGGCAGATGTTTCCACTGGGGAAGGTGTCTCCACTGGAGGTACGCTCTCCGGCTTCTGTTCGTCAGCGTCCGTTACCGGAGTCGCTTCCGCGTTCCCCAGAATCATGCCGGGAAGACTGCCTTCGATGAACTCCGGGGCCTCCGAGCGTCCCCATCCGCGCGAGCGTTCGCCGCCGAAACCGCTATCGGCCAGCAAACGGAAGGCGGACTTAATCGGATCGAGCCAACGGTCGCGCGCGGCTTCATCAGCAAAGGCGACGATCGTCCAAAGCCCGCCACCCGGGCGGAACTCCATGCATGCGGTGGAGTGCCGTTCGGTAGCGCCGCTCAGCCGGTCCACGGCGGCGTTCCAGCGCACACCGGTGCGGAAGGGACCGGAGCGGCCCGCTGGGACCAGGCACTCACTGACTCCGTCCACAGCCCAGTGATTTTCGTCGAGCACCTGACCGGTAAGCATTGCCTGTACGATGCCCAGTGGAACGAAGCGGGCGCTCTTCCACCGGACACGTGCTGAAAGCGCACCCGGCGAACGAGGCGGCCATATAGTGCGCGGTGGAACCACATACCCGATTTCATCTACAAATGGGAAGCAGGAACTAAAGCACACTGCCGGAGCGCCTGTCCGCGCAGTAGCGTTGAGCCAGTCGTCGAGCAGGCCGAAGCGCGCCATGGCGGACGCTACCGCGGAGTAGAGTGAATCGCTGTGGTAGATGACGTCCACGCTGTTCCGCGCACCCGAATCCGGGCCGATGCGCCAGGGACCGGTGGGACGCAGTTTAATGGCTAGCCCAGGGTTCATTACTCCTCGCGCAGGAAGGCAAAAGCGGATTCGTTCACGGCGGTCTGAATGGCCGCCAGCGTGGCGCCCGCGCCGAGTTCCTTTTCGGCCGCGCCACTGGCGTAATACGCCCGGCCGCGCCACACCAGACGAAGGTCTGAGAAGCTGACCCGGCCGCTGCCGCGCGAACCGCCGCCGCCCAACGCATCATCTTCGAGCAGTCGCAGGCCTTCGAGCACGCGGAGGAATAGAGGAGCATCTTCCTCGCACAACACGTCCATTACGAAGCGAGTGCGGAAACGGGCTCCGGCCGGCACGCGTTCGAGCGTGCGCGGGTTGGCCTGTGACGTGATGCGGTCAATGGCGTTTTCGCTTTTTACTTCCGTCAGCTCGTCGTCGAGGTTTTCCCGCATCTGCGGCGTAATGCTTTCCGCAACCAGCGGCGCGTCGAACACTGCCAATCGCGCGGGCGAAGCCTGCGTGGTCTCGAGAGTTTCGCCCTGCACGCGTTCCATACGGCCCGGATTGCGTCCGAACAGCAGGCAGATTTCGTCGTCCGGGCGGTCGCTCTGGTGAATGCGCACTTCCTGCCCTTTGCGCCGCGAAAGATACACCAGCTCCGTGGGCACGGCCAAGCCCGAGCTCTGCTCCAGCAGCGAGCGGATCTTTCCGCGAAGCGAACTGCCGGGCACATAGGGCTGGCCGAATGCGTCCTTGACCACCGGGTTATCGGAGCCGCCGATTTCGAGCGAGCCCTTTCCGGCCCCGACGTGCAGCCCGGTATGGCAACGCAGTTCGCCTTCGAGTATCAGCTTTCCGATCAGTTTCAGCTCGGTTTGGGAGGTGTGTGCGCTCATGCTTTACTCGTTGTAGGCCACAATGGCCTCGAATAGGTCCTTGAAGCGTTCGTATCCGCGGCCATCGTTTTTGCGCGTGACCTGCAGCAGCAGTTTCTCGATCTGGTCCAGACTGCGCAGGCCGTGCCGGGCGATGGTGTAGGCCAGGCGTGCCCGCAGCATGACGAATTCATGCTGGCGATCGCTTTCCGGCGCGCGGACGGCACGGCGCACGGCGCTATACAGCCGCCGCAACTGGCTCTTGGTTCCCGAATCCATATCACGCATGCGGCTGACAATGGAGTGCGCCTGATTGTCGAGATAGAGACTGTCGTTGATCAGCTTCTCCAACTCGATCTCGGGCGGACCTTCGGAGCGAAAACGCTCGCCTCCACGCCGGTCTCCGCGGTCACCGCGATCGCCACGCGGGCCGCGCTCTTCGCGGGGTCCACGGCCTTCACGCGGTGGCCGGCTTTCCCGGTTCCGTTGCTCCTGCTCTTCTGGCATGTGCTAAACCTCTGTTACCAATCTGGCCCATTCCAGGGCCACCAGGCCCGCGGGCCTCAGCTTCACTTCCGCCGATTTGCGACCCACCAGTTCGCTGATCAGGTGCGTGCGCAGCTTCTGGAATTCACGGTCACGGGTTCCGCTGAGAATGCGATTGAACCGCCGCTGAAAGCGCCAGGTGCGCTGCACTTCGCCGCCTTGCCCACCGTAGGCTTCGCGGCGATAAAAGCTTCGCAACTGGTAAAGGAACTGCCGCGACATGCGGAAATCGTGAATCAGCCGCGTCACAGTGTCCTTTAATTCGGCGGCGTCGGCCAGGTGCCGCCATTCCAGGATGCGTCCTAACAGGTAAATGCAGTCCTTATCCGCGGATTTCGCCAGGTTCAGATTGCGTCCGGCTTCCTGATAGACCGAAGCCAGCGGCGTGTAGGTCTCCGGCGCCAAAGCAATCGCCATGGAGATAGTTTTGCCCTCGGGTCCGGGGAACTCTTTCAGATTTTCCTCAGTGAAGCGATGAAACAGCCGCTGCACTTCGCGGGCCAGGTGGATCAGCACGTCCCACGACCCGTAGACCGCGAAATCGTCACCACCCGAATAGATGATCGTCACTTTGCGCCAGAATTCCGGCAGCGAGCACAGCACTTCCAGCTCGCCCGCGAAGAACTGCTTATAGAGCACGGAAAGCGGCACATGCTCTTCGATGGAGTGCAAACGCCGCAGGCGCAGGCCGAAGTTATCCACGTCGCCGCGCAGCACGCCCCAGATGGAGCGCCCTTGCGAGCGCCGGGCCAGGGTTTGCACGGGTGCGGCGGACTTGCCGTCGTCGCTCGGAGCCGCATGCCGGGCCACCATTATGCCATCGGGCGAGAGGTTCGAAGTCAGTGACCAGGTATGCTTGCCCGAACCCGGCGTCACCTTGCCGGGTTCTTCCGGCGACCAGCCAATGTGCGATGCTTCGCGCACCTTCGCGCCGAGTTCCCGGGCGAAATAAGAGTCCGACTCTGGACTGGCCTTGCGCGTGAAAGGCTGGAATGCGCTTGCGCCCTCCACGGCCAGCGGCGCATTGCATTTCCGCTGCAACGCTTCGTTGAGACGCTTACGAATGACTGCCCAATCGCCCAGGTTATCTGTAACGCCCCAGACGAGAGTCACGTGGCCCGCGCTGAGGTCCGCCATCTGCCGCGCCGCGGCGCTGAGAAATGTTTCGGCAGCTTCCCGAACTTCACCGGGAAGCACGAGCAGAAACTGCCCGCCACCGCTTGACCCCAGCAGTATCCGCGCCAAGCCCAGCTCAGCCAACAAGGCGCGCGGCAGCACTTCGCTCAGCAGAGTAATCCACTGAGAGCGCCCGGCAAGGAGGTCTTCGCCGGCCGAACGCGCAGAACGTCCCTCGGCGGAACCGGCCAGGAGGAACTCTTCTGTGCCCAGGATTTTGCCTTGCAGCAGAATCTGTTCAGGCATTGGAACAGAGAAGCCTTTGAGAAACCCCACTTTATCACAGAAGCAAAGATCCGGGGCGGCAACGGCGCACCAGAATTGTGAGAACTCAGGCTCCGTCTTTGACTATGTATCTCTATGCGAAGACAGGTAGCAATCGCTGCGGCGCTGCTGTTTGCGGTGACCGCTTTCAGTGAGACGCGGGCGCCCGAGACGCACAAGCGCGCGGCCCCGTCGGCGGCTCCAGCCCGCAAATCGGACGCCCAGATCGAGCGTGATATCCGCGCCCGATTCGCCAAATCGAAGATCAACGCCGACCATTTCCAGGTGCGGGTGCAGGGCGGTATCGCCATCATCGAAGGCAAGACGGGCGTAATCCAGCACAAAGGCGTAGCGACGCGCATGGCGAAGAGCGCCGGGGCCATCGCCGTAGAGAATCACGTAGAAATCAGTGACGCCGCGCGGCAAAAGGCAGCGGCCAATCTCGCCAGCGGACGCCGCCGCGTGCAGGTGAAGCGCAGTGAGCCGCGCAGCCAGCAGTAACCGGAATTCCGCGTGATAGACTGAAAGGTCACGCTGAATCCCATCATGAAATCCTTGATTTTCCTAGTCTTCTTCCTCTGTGCGGGCGCTATGTGGGCGCAAAGCGCTCCGGCGGCCACGCCCGAACCGATGCCGAACCTCCCCGATCAGACCGTGATCGCTGTGTTCGACGATGGCACGCAATTGACCATGGGCGAATTCAAGAAACTGTACGCCGCCCTGCCGACGCCCAACCAGCAATTGGCGATGCGGGACCGCAAGGCGTTTCTCGAAAGCTGGGCATTCATGCGCAAGCTGGCGCTGATGGCCGAGAAGGAAAAGCTCGATCAACAAAGCCCTACAAAGGAAGCTTTGGCCTACTATCGCATGTTCATCCTGAGCCAGGCCAAAATCAATGACGCGATGAACGCCACGACCGTAGAGCCTGCCGAGATCCTCAAGTATTACAACGCCAACAAGGACAAGTTCAAACAGGTGAAGGTCAAAGCCATCTATGTGGCATTCCGCAGCTCTTCCGCGTCGGGCGGTAAGGGCCTCACCGAAGCCGAAGCCAAGGCGAAGGCCGAAAAGCTGCTGGCGGAACTACGTAAGGGAGCGGATTTCGCGACACTGGTTCGCCAAAACTCCGACGATGAGACCTCGCGCAATAAGGGCGGCGATTTCGCCACCTTGAACCCCACAGACAATATTCCGGACGCCATTCGCACCGCGGTGTTCGCGCTGAAGCAGGGCGAGGTCAGTGAGCCGGTTCGCCAGCCCGGCGGGTTCTACCTGTTGCGCGCCGATGAAATCACTTACCGGCCGTTGTCCCAGGTCCGCGATTCAATCTTCAGCGACTTGAAGCAGGAACAGTTCAAACAATGGCTGGATCAGACGCATGCGGGCACCAAGGTGGACTTCCCCAATTCTGCGTTCTTCAACAACCCGGCGCCGGCCGGCCCGGCCAAACAATAGCAAACCGCGTCAGTTCTTCACGATATCGCGGTGGCTCACTTTCACTTTGAAGCCAGCCGCCAGCAGATTTTTGTGAATCTGCTCCGCAATCATGACCGAACGATGGTGGCCGCCGGTACAGCCGAAGGCGATGGTGAGATAGCTCTTCCCTTCGCGAATGTAATGCGGCAATAGATAAACCAGCAGGTCGGTGATGCGCTCAACGAATTCCACGGTCTGCGGAAACGAGCGAATGTAACGCGCCACGCCGGGATTCTTGCCCGTCAGATTTTTGAACCGGGGAATGTAGTTGGGATTGGGCAGGAAGCGGACATCGAACACCAGGTCGCTATCGGCCGGTATGCCGTGGCGATAGCCGAAGCTGGTGACGTAGATCATGATCTTGGTTTCCTGACCCTGCCCGCGGAACCGCTCGCCAATGAATTCCCGCAGCTCATGCACGGTGAACTTGGACGTGTTGATGATCAGGTCCGCCATGGCGCGAATCGGCGCGAGTTGAGCGCGCTCGGAACGGATGCTGCGCGTAATGCTGCGATTCGTGCCGAGAGGATGGGGTCTTCGGGTTTCGCTGAAGCGCCGCACGATCGCGCCGTCATCGGCTTCGAGGAAGAGCAGCTTCGCATCGACGGAGTGGCGGATTCGCGAGAGGACTTCCGGGAACCGCTTCAGCCCCTCGCCTTCGCGCACATCCACCACCAGCGCGGCCGCCTGGATGCCCGGATTGTCGCGGGTGAGCTCGGCAAATTTGGGGATGAGGTCTACCGGCAGGTTGTCGACGGAGTAGTATCCCAGGTCTTCGAGCGATTTAAGAACGGAGCCTTTGCCCGAACCGCTCAGGCCCGTAATGATGACAAGCTCCGCCTTCGGCGGCCCGGTTTGGGGAGAAGTCTTGCGCGCCATTCCTAGCGGCTACGCCTCGACCAGATCGAAGTGTCCGTCACGGCGTCGCACCAGCACAGAGATGCGGTCGGTCTTGGCATCGCGGTAGACCAGGTAGTCGTGCTTCTGCTCCATCTCCAGCAGTGCCTCGTCAAGCGTCATCGGCTTGCTCTCCTGGTGATGATTGACACGGTAAACACGGCTGGGAGCCGGCGGTTCCGCGGCAGACTCCGAAGAAGATTCCAGTTCGCCCTCTTCGCCCACCTTTCGCGGCGTCCGCTTGGTATCACGCCACTTCGTTCGTGCCTTAAGTGCCTGTTTCTCCAAACGCTCCACGGCCGAATGGATGGCAGTGAACAGATCGGCATTTGACCCCAGACCGACCAGTTGATGTCCGTAATAGCTTACCGTGACTTCGGAGTGATGGATATAACGCTCCAGCGACAAGACGACATGCGCCTCCGATTCCCGCTTGCCATCCAACAGCCTTCCGACCTTGGCGAAGGCCGCTTCGAGCTTCTTCAATTGTGCTGGCGCTAACTCTACCTGCCTGCCCGTGTATGTAATCTTCATGGGGTGTTCCCTATTGAGGTCGGAAACCCGGCGCCCACTACCTTTATAACGCGGATGGCTCAGTTGCGGATGCGCCGCTGGTGTGTGGAGGGAATCTTCATGTCCTCGCGGTATTTGGCTACCGTACGCCGTGTGACATTAATACCCTCAGACTGCAACATCGTGGTGATCTGTTCATCGGTGAGAGGCTTGGTGCGGTCCTCGTCCTCAATCATCTTTTTCACCTTGCGTTTGAGCAGCAGCAGGGGTGTCACGCTTCCCGAGGGCCCCTGCACGGCTTCGGAGAAGAAATACCGGAGTTCAAACACGCCCTGAGGCGTATGAACGTACTTGTTGGCTACGGCACGGCTCACGGTGGAGGGGTGTACGCCGACTTCCTCGGCCACTTCCTTGATCATCATCGGTTTGAGGCAGTCGATGCCGTGGCTCAGGAATTCCGTCTGACGGCGGACAATGGCCTGGCAGACTTTCAGGATCGTCTGCTTCCGCTGCTCGATATTCTTCATGAGCTGGATGGCCGAAGTGTAGCGCTCGCGAACGTAATCGCGCACTTCCTTGGTGGCCCCATTCTCGCGATCGAGCATCTTGCGGTATTGGGCATTGAGACGAAGCTGCGGCACGTCTTCGTCATTCATCTGGATGATGTAGTCGTCGCCGTCTTTCAGGAAGCAGACATCCGGCTCCACCACGCGCGCGCCCGCGCCGGAATAGCGCAGCCCGGGCCGCGGATTCAAGCGCTGAATCTGCGCCAGCGCGATTTCAATGTGCTCCAGCGGACGGCCCAGCATTTTCGCAATCTCTTTATGCTGGCGCGTCTCAACCAACCGCAGGTGATTGGAGACAATCAGCCACGCCACGCCGTCTTTGCCGTTCATGCTTTCGATCTGCAGCAGCAGGCATTCCCGCAGATTGCGCGCGCCTACGCCCGCCGGGTCGAGCGATTGCACCTTACGCAGCGCGTCTTCCACGTGCTCGGGCCGGTGCTCGCCCACGGCGGCGATTTCATCGAGCGTCGCCGCCAGGTACCCGTCCTCATCCAGGTTGCCGATGATGGATTCGGCCGCGTCGCGCACTTCCTCGGGCATTACGCTGACGCTCAACTGCGAGCGCAGGTGATCGGCCAACGTGAATGGGGAAGAGAGAAATGTTTCAAAAGATGGTTTTTCAACCGATTCCGAAGCCGGGCTCTTGTATCCGGGGTCGAGGTAGTCATCAAAGAACGAACCGAAATCGATTTCGTCGAACGGGTCGGTGGCAGCGGGCGGCTCGGCCAGTGGATCGACCGGCACAGTTTCCGGCTCCGCCACGGCAGCGGCGGTTTCTTCCGCATCAGGGAAAAGGTTGTCGTTGATCGCAACATCCCCTCCCGCGGAGTCGACGGAATTTGCGTCCGTCAGGACCGCAGCCTCCAAAACCTGCCGGTCGGCCGGATCAGTTACTTCCTCGGCTTCCAGAAGAGGCCGGATTTCCTCGGCGGTGATGTCGTCTCCTGGTTCTTCGGTGGACTCTTCCAAGACAGGGTTCTTGACGATCTCCTGGGTGATCATCTCCTTCAATTCCAGCCGATTAAGCTGGAGGACGGTCACCATCTGTACGAGGCCGGGGGTCAGAATCTGCTTCTGCGCGACCTTCAACGTGAGTCTTTGCGACAGTAAGCTCATCTGGTTCCTATGATATCACCCAAGTAACGCATGTCCCGTGCCAAACGCGGGCCGGGCATGGGACGTCTAGCACGTTTGGTGCCAATTTCACAAAACATGCGCGTCTAAACGTAGACTCGCCGCACCCGCGCGCTGATGCTGCACAGGATGTTGTAGGAGATGGTGCCCGCGACTTTGGCGATCTGCTGGGCATCCAGACTGGCGTCGCCTTCCGCGCCCAGGAGTGTCACTTCATCGCCAGGCTTCAGCGCCTCGGTGTGGCTCAGGTCGATGGTGGTGAGATCCATGGAGATGGTGCCAAGGATGGACGTCAATTTGCCGTCTGCGATCACCTTCCCTCGGTTGGAAAGGCGGTGGAACACGCCATCGGCGTACCCGGCGCCAAGAATGCCGATCCGCATGGGGCGGGGAGCGCGGAACGTGGCGCCGTAGCCCACGCGCGCGCCTTCCGGGATTTGCTTGACCGCCAGCAGTTTGGCCTTCCAGGTGAGCGCGGGCTTCACATCCAGCAGTTGGCGCGGTGCGTCACCGCGCGCCGGAGAGACGTAACCATAGAGCGCGTGCCCGGTGCGCACCAGGTTGTGCCAGCCTTCGGTACGGCCATATCCTACGGCACTGGTGCTGGATGTGTGCAGGATTTCCGCGCGGATGCCGCCGGCGCGCAATTCTTCACAGACCGCATGGAAGCAGGTAAGCTGCTCATCGGTCTGCGGACTGGTGTAGTCAGCGGCGGACGCAAAATGCGTCATGAGCCCTTCGAGGCGGGCTGCCGGCGTTTCGGCAAGGACGGCCAGAATTTCCGAAACCGGAGCGCGTGTGCCGAGACGGCCCATGCCGGAATCGATCTTCAGGTGATAGCGGATGGGCGTGCCGATGGAGCGAGACAGACGGTCCACCCAGCGCACCTGCTCAGTGGAATGCACTACGGGCGTAAGGTCATGTTCCGCCATCGCTTCGCCTTCGTAGGGAAGGAATCCGCCCATCACCAGAATACGCGGACCGTGAATGCCGCCGGAGCGTAACGTGACGCCCTCATCCACTGAACTGACCGCGAGCCAGCGGGCGCCTTCGGCCACCAGGATGCGCGAAACTTCGACAGCGCCATGGCCGTACGCATCGGCTTTCACGACGCCGCAGACCGAGACGTTCGGCCCGGTGACGGCGCAAAGGTTGCGGTAGTTGCGTGCAATTTGCTCACGGGAGACCAACACGTATGAACGAAAAGGAGCAGCCACCAGACTCCATTCTAACGAGACAGAGCGCGAGTCCGGGTGAGGAAAAACAGGTGCGTGATGGAAATTACGGGCTCTGCTTAGACCGTAAGGTTTCGGCAAGCCCACACGTCGCGCTTCGAGCCGCAGAAGTAGGGTCAGCGCACAGCGATCGTAACTTCGTTACTTGGGCGTCTTTAATTAAGGGTAGTTTAGGCACACGGTGACTTCCGGTCGCGAAGCAATGCCGTCCGGCATGCGAGTATTGATATAGATTTCCAGGGCCTCTCAATGCTGCTTGAGCTTCGACAGCAGCACCTCGTAGGCGGACGTCACTGCGTCCCACGAATAGCGCTCGCGAACGCGGTCCATGGCTCTACGGCGCAGCGTTTCGCGCTCTGGCTCGGGCATCGCGAGCACCATCTCCAGCTTGGCTGTGAGTTCGTCTGGCTCGAAACATATGCCGGCGTCGCCGGCCACCTCGGCATTTTCCGGCGTGTTTCGGTAGAGCACCAGCGCGCCTCGACCCATGGCTTCAATGAGCGCGGGATGTGTGCCGCCTACTTCAGTGGCGTGAATGTAGGCGAAACAATGTGACCCGAGTTCGCGGTAGCCGAGCCCGTAGATCGCACCAGGTAGAACCACGCGTGGATCATTGGTATCCCGCACACGGCGGATGTATTCGTGCGCGTAAGGCGCATCGCCGATCAACGCCAACTTGAGCGGCGTTTGCACGCGCTCGAACGATTCGCGCACTTCGAGCGGATGATTCTCCGGCTCCAGGCGGCTCACGTAAAGAAAATAGCGGCGCGGCTCGAGTCCCAGTTTTTCCAAAGCTCCGGTTGTGGTGGCGGGACCCACTTCGGCGCCATAGGGAATGAAGGTGCTCGCTTTGCCGTATCGTTCACGATAGTAGACCTGAATGGTGAGCGCGTCGGTGATCACTGTGCTCGGGCAGAAAGTGGCGAACCATTCCGAAGCCAGATACCAAGCCTTGGCGAGGCGATTCCACTTCTTGCGCTTGCGCTCAATGCCATCCACGTTCAGCGCGACAGGCATGCCGAACAGACGCGGCCATAGGGTGAAGATGGCATTGGCGCCATTGCAGTACAGAGCCACATCCACGCGATGAGCCAGCAAGTGCAGCGTGGAAAAAAAAGTGTGCGCCAGAGTGTCGAAGTACTTGTGGCGAATGGTGGGTAGATACTGGAGCCGTACACCGCGATAGTGATCGTTCGGAAACCGCTCGCGGCAATAAACAACCACGTCATGGCCGCGCTCCACTAAGCGCGTAGAGAGTTCCTCCGCAAAGGTCTCAAATCCACCGTAATTGGCAGGAATACCGCGCGTGCCGAGAAGGGCAATGCGCATTGGAGAAGCCGCCTATGTCTTCGCGGTTTCGGAACGCGAGAGAAGGCGCGTGGTCTTTTTCGGCGCCTGTTTACTTACCGGCGCGTACTGAAACCAGCTCGCCATATACTCATGGTCAACGCGCCGGCCGGCTTGAATCAAGCGGCGTTTTTCCATAACCCGCCGGGCATTCCTGGCCAGAAACCAGAACGCCTTCAGCGAGGTATGCTCCCACAACAGGCAGCACATGACCACTACGATATCGCGCGCCGTAATCGAGAACCAGTTGCGCCGGTAAAGGTCCGGTGAGATGTTCTTCATGCGCATCAGGAAGCGGTTCTTCACTGAATGCATGTTGATCTCAGGCGGCAGCGCGCGCCGGTTGCCGGGCAGGACCTTGCGCACGTGATAGCCTCGCGCATAGGGCGCATACAGGCACTTCCAATCCATCAATTGCGCGCGCCAGGCAACGTCGGCGTCTTCGCGATAGACGAAGAAATCGGTATCGAAGAATTCGCCGTCGAGCGAAATATCGTCAATCATTGCGCGGCGATAAAGAGCCGCGGCGGCGGTTGCGCCGAAGACATACTCGTATTGCAGATAGTGCCCGTTATCTACTTCCTGGCTACCGCGATCCAGATGACGCAGCATCGGATTGAAGTAGATACCTGTGGAATCGACCACCGGCCGCGCGGGAATTTCGAAGTGCGACGTCATGGTCAGCAGCTTGCCGCAGACCGTGCCGATTCGCGAATCGAATTGTCCGGCATCCACCAGCGCCTGAATGAAGTTCGGCAGCAGCAGAACATCCGGGTTGAGCGTCAAGACCCAATCGCCGCTTGATAACTTAATGGCTTGATTCTGCGCGGCCGCAAAGCCTACGTTGTCGTCATTGTAAAAGACGCGGCAGCGATCTTCGAACTGTTCCAGAATGTCAATCGTCCCGTCGCTCGATGCGTTATCGACAACAATAATTTCCTTGTGCGGGTATTTCTGAGCCAGAACCGATTCCAAGCAACGCTTGATGAAACGGCCGCTATTGTAAGTAACTATCGTGACGGAGACGAAGTCGTTGTGCGCCATGAATAAGAACCTGGGAATCTGAACATTGTGTACGTCCGCTTAAGCTTTGAGCCCAGACTGCATTACTCCGTCTCCCCCGCCGCGGAACAACCACCGGCTGGTGAGCCGCACGACCTTCCCATAAACTGCGATTGGCTTCAGGCTCCGATGCAAGGCCGACTCGAAAATCATCCGCAGGAAGGAGCCCGTGATTACCGCCAGACAAACTCCCCGATACGCACTCCGATGAAAATGCTTGGCGGAGTACCTCAAAAAACTACCATACCAATATAACCGCCGCTTCTCCACTGTCAAGCTCACCATTGAGTGCGCTCCAGTATGTTTTGCAATAGCCTGTGGCACATAGTACAGGCGATATCCCCGGTCGGTTGCCCGCCGGCAAAAGTCCACATCTTCAAACCAGAGCGGGAAGAATCGCTCGTCAAAGCCGCCTAACTCTTGCCATACTTGCCGGCGAACCATCAGGAATGCCCCTGCCGGCTGCCCCACCGTCTGACGTGCGGAGTAGTCCAGCCCCAAACCTCGGTACCAGCGGTTCACCTGATTGTTAGGCCAGAGTCGGTTAAGCAATAATGCTTCCAAAGCCATCGCCGCCGGCGTGGGGAGGTTCCGTACCATGAATCCTATCTGAGGATGACCGTCGGCATCCAGCAAACATCCGCCCGCCGCCGCGGCTCCCGGAAGGTCACATGCCTCCCGCAAAGGTTCCAGACTACTTTGAATGACAGTGTCGGGATTTAATAGCAAGACATAGGTGGTGTTCAATACGGCAAAACCCTGATTTACTGCCCCAGCAAAGCCGCGATTGTAAGAATTTGCGATCAGACGCACACCCCGCCGCGCGATTTCGGCAATAGTCCCGTCTACCGAAGCATTGTCCACCACCACAAGCTCGGCGCCGGTGGCAAGCGCGGCATCCAGGCAGCCGCCAATTTGCGCCTGCGAGTTGTAGGTCACAATCACGATGCCGATTGCGGACATGTGTCACTTTGCCTCACTGCGGGTGAGAAGGAAATACATCCTCCAGTACAAATCCCAGCGCGTAGCCTGCTGAAACTTGCATATTTCATGTTCCTGTTCGCGGAGATGACCTTCTAGTACCGCGGCCTCGGCATACTTGCGCTGGGAGCGAATGGCGCGAAATCGTCCGATGCCTTGCCATTTGCCCCGCAGCCACGCCCAGCCCGCGCCGTGCCGCAGTGCGACGCAGGCCCACAACATCTGCGCCACCAGAATATGCCACACGCGCCGCCGCAATAGTTGGGGCGGATAATGGCGCGCTATCAACAACAGTTGATTGCGCGAGAGACGCCGCACGGTATCAGGATGCCATGTGCCGAGCGCGGCGCTGCCGCGATGCCAGGCAACGGCGCCGGGAACATAGCAGCCGGAACATCCGCTGAGAGCGCAGCGCAAACCGAAATCCACATCTTCGAGGTACGATTCGAAACTTTCCTCTAGCGCGCCCACGCGACGAAACAGTTCGGCGCGGAACACAGCGGCGGTCCATGGCGCGGACCAGATGGTGCGCGGCACCGAGAAGAGCGGCCCATCGATGCGCGCCTGGCCCACGCGCCACGCAGTACCACCGCGGCACAGAGCATCGAATACGCCATCGATCTGATCCTGTGTGCCCGTGGACAGGATCTTTCCTGTGGCGAACCAGGCGTTTTCCTGCGCGGCCGCGGCGATGAGCTTTTCGAAATAGTCAGACGCCAGTTCGACATCGGTGTTCAGCACGGCGATCCAGTCGCCGCGGCTCGCCTGAATGCCGCGATTCACGGCTGCTGCGAAACCCGAATTGCGGCCCATCGAGATGACACATGCGCCCCGCTCGCGCGCGATTTCAGGCGCTCCATCGGTCGAGCCGTTGTCCACCGCAATCCACTCGGTGGCCGGAGTTGTCTGCGCAGCCAGCGTATCGAGCAGGCGCTCCAGCCACTCGCGGCCGTTCCAAACGGGAATCACCGCCGTGATTGTAGCGGCGCTCATCGGAAAAAGCGCTTCCGGGCCAGAAAGGCAAGGTTCTGAAAGCCATCCCGCCACGGGTTCAATTTCTTTTCACCGAGCCGCGACGTATACAGGATCGAAATCTCGCCGAAGCGGATTTTCGGATTGCGCAGTGCTTCGATTTTGATCTCTTCAGAGAAGGCCATGCCGTCGGATTCCAGTTTCATTTCTTTCAGAATCCCGCGGCGGAAGACCCACATGCCCGATTGGGAATCACGAACCCAGCGAAAAAACAGGATCGACATGGCAAGCGACAGGACCAGGTTGCCGAATTTGTGTTTGAAACTCATGGAGCTGCTGTCGCGCACCGGAAAGCGTGAGGCGTTGAGAAAATCGACGTCGAGATGAAGAAAGGCTTCGATCAGATAGGACAGCGCATCGGCGGGATAACTGTGATCGCCATCGAGCGTGACGATAAGGTCACCCGTCGCGCCGGCGAATCCGCGCTTGTAGCTGCGGCCGTAACCGCGCACTTCTTCGCGAATCACCTTGGCGCCGAGCGAGGCGGCGACCTCGGAGGTGCGGTCGGTCGAATTGTTGTCGACTACGATGATTTCATCCACGAAATCGGGCATGGCGCGCAGCACGCGCTCGATTCCCTGTTCCTCATTCAGACAGGGGATGATAACTGTGATTCTCTGACCTTTATACATGCGCTGCGAATCCCCGCCAGGAGCCTGATCTCGATATCATGGGAGCAATGAAGTGGCTTTTCTTTTTCCTCACCTGTTCGGCCGCGTTGGCAAGCGGCGCGGAACTTTCCGGCGTGCGCTCGGTATATGTCATGCCTATGGCGCATGGATTGGACCAATACCTGGTGAGCCGGCTCACCAGCAACCATGTGTTCCAAGTGGTGACGGATCCGAAGCGGGCGGATGCCGTACTGAGCGATCGCGTCGGGTCGTCGCTCGAAAACAAACTCGACGACATGACGACGCCGGCGCCCAAACCCGACGCCAAGCCCAAGGAAACTTCGGACGAATCGCCGGTTACGGCGCTCTCCACTACAGTGAACAAGCTCGATAGTCCCGCCCTCAATTCGTCATGGGGGCGCGCCAAGGGGACCGTATTCCTGGTGGATGCCACATCGCGCCAGGTGCTCTGGTCAGTGTATGAAACACCCAAGGGCACGGATTCGCAGCAGTTGGATCGCACAGCCTCCGACATTGTAAGCCGCCTCAAGAAGGACCTGGCAAACACGATCGAGCCGAAGAAGAAAAAGTAGTCATCGAGCGCTTCTGCCGCACCAGTTCCCGATAGCTCTCCACAAGTTTGCCGGTAATCGCCTCCATATCCCAATTGGCCTCGACCTCGGCGCGCGCCCGCTCCGCCATCTCGGCGGCATTTTGCGGATTCTCAAACAGAGCCAGCACTCGCTCGGCGAAGCCCGGGGGGTCATCGGCCAGGGCGCAGAATTCGCCGTCTTTTTGTGCCAGGCCTTCAGCGCCCACCCGTGTCGAAACTACTGGAATACCCGCCGCGAACGCTTCGAGCAGCTTCACGCGCACGCCCGAGCCGCTGAGGATCGGGCAGACGAACACCGCATACCGCGCCAACGGCTCGCGCACATCTTCGACGTAGCCGAGCATGTCGAGCGCGGACTCGGAATCGGCATAAGCGTGGGCCGGCGGCGGATCGGAGCCGGCAATCGCGAACCGCGCGCGCGGTTCGCGGGCCAGAATCAGCGGGAGTACCTCGCGGATGAACCAATCGACGGCGACGCGATTCGGCTCATGCCGAAAACTGCCGAGGAACAACATGGTAAACGGCTCGCGGCCACAAGGCCGAAACTCGTAGCGCGAAGTATCGATGCCTGCGCGCAGCCCCTCGCGCAGTTTCGGCGCGAGCTTGGGCAGGAAGGAAAGCAGGTAATCGCGGTTTGCCGGTGTGCAGACCTGCACCTGATCGCACGGAGGCAGCGCGCGCAGTTCATAGCGGAGCGCGCGAAGATACTCGATGCGCGCCTTCACTTCATCGATGATGCCCGGCAGATGTCCCAGGCCGCGGCCGATTGATTGAAAGTACACGTCATGTTCGAACAGCGCGGTGGCGATATTGCAATACGCGCCGCGGTATTGCGCCATCGGCGTGTATTCAAGCTGCAGCACGTCGATCTGCTCCAGATAGAGCTGGCGATGGATGAGCCAGTCCAGATCGTCGTTCGCGAATTCGCGCGCCGCATGCGGCTCGAGCGAACCCATACCGCGCGTGTTGCCGCTGGGGCGCACAATCCAGTTCGCCGAGGCGCAGAATTCGCGCAGTTCCTGATTATCCTTTTCCTGCCACGGCCAATCCAATAGTTCGACGACGTGCACCTCAGCCAACTGCGTCATGCGGCGCAGCGTCTGATACATGAAAACGCCACCGCCGTGCACGGGCGGGCAGATCGGATAAGGCGAAACGAAGAGCACCCGCAGATGGGCGGGGTTCGGATCGAAGGAATCGAAGCGGTCGCGGAAATACCCGCCGAGCGGCCGGCGAAAAGCTTCGGTGTCATCGATGCAAGCGAGCGCGCGGGCCCGCCAGCGCGAGCCGATCGCCTGCGGCAGTTGCCGGAAAGCGCGCCACAAGGCGGCCGGATTGGGACGGCCGGCCGCGTCCCCGAACAGAACGCTGAGCAGTGCGCTGGTCCAGGCGAAGCAGAAGTGCGGCACCAAGCGCCGCCATTCATGAATATTCTTCCAGCAAAACAGCAGGTAGTTCTTCTTGAGCACCGCCTGGATCTGTTCTTCCTGGAAGCGCTTCCCGATGGTGCCGCGGTGTTCGTGGTAGACGATGCTGCGCGGCTGGTAGAGCACCTTCCAACCGCGTTTCCAGGCCAGATAGCCCAGGTCGGTATCTTCGAGATAAAAGGGTTCGAGCAGACGATCAAAGCCTCCCAGTTCCAAGAACTTTCGGCGATCGAATGCGCAGGAACCGCCGCCGCCGTAGAAGCACGGATAGAGATCGCCGATGGCGTCATCGATTCGATGCCGCACGCGAAGCCCGCCATCCTGCCACCAACCCTGTGTCAAGCCGGTTTCTTCACGCACCTTATTGGGATCGCTGAAGAAAATCTGGCAGGAGACAGCAAAAACAGCCGGGTCGCGAAAGCCTTCGAGCAGAGGCGCCAGAAAATCGGGTGCGACGCGCATATCACTGTTCAGCAGCACAACCACGTCATTGGCAGCCGCGCGAAAGCCCGCGTTCGAGCCTCCGCCGAAGCCGAGATTTTTTTCGAGCGCCAGCAGCTTCACTTGAGGAAACCGCGCGCGCACGAATTCCGCGCTGCCATCCGTAGAACCGTTATCCACTACGATGACTTCGTTTCCCGGATTCCCGGACAGCGCCTCAACCACCGAAGGCAGGTACTTCTCGAGCAGGTCGCGCCCGTTCCAATTCGGGATCACCACCGATGCCGCGGCCCGTGCCTGCGGGTGCGCCGGCAGGTCTTTTGGTTTGCCGATCAGCAGCCAGAGCAGATCTTCGATTGCCAGCGCCAGTGCGCTGAGGATCACCAGGAAAGGAGAGAGCAACAGCAGGGGCAGCGCGCGCAGAATGCGTTTCAAAAGCTCCATGTCAGCCGGCCGGAAGAACCGGGCCCAAGCCCACTTTGCGGCCCAGTTTCATCCATCGGGAAGCGCGCACCAGCGCGAGCTGCGCTTCGAGGGCACGCGCCTGCTCCTCTAAACGCAGCGCCCATGCCGTGCGCTCCTCCACCTCTTTTTCCGTGCGGTGCAGCGCATCCACAGCCTTGCTGAGTTCGCTGGTTTCTATCGCCAGCCGCTCCGCGATCTGCCGGATCTCCTCCTCCAGGCCCTCCACCTTCGCTGCGTAACCTTCGGCCATTTTCGCTGCGGCGGCCTGCTCGGCCGCTAATTCCTTTTGCATTTCGTCGACGCGCTGACGGCGTTCCTGCAGATCGCGGTTGAGCGATTCCGCCCATTGATTGCTGCGCTCCAAGTCTTCCTTCTGCGCCTTGAACAGGCGATCAAATTCCGCCAGGTCCCGCTCAGCCTGTGCGAGCCACTCGTTCTTGGCAGCCACTTCCCGCTCAAGCAGAGCGATATGCCGCTCCCGCTCGCGCAGCACGTTGGCAGCGCGCGGCACGTAGACGAACGTCGGGCTGCCTACCTGCGGCTGGCAGGCGCATACGGCAACGAAGAAATGCGATTCCTGGGGCGAGGCGCCGGCCGGATCCACACGCACTTCCGCAGTCATGCCGGCCTCCTGCGGCTGAAACGCAACGCCTTCGACGTGGTTTTCGAGAAACATGGAAACCTGGGGGAAGACGCTCTTCAGCTCCGTGTGGAATTCTTCGAAATCGAATTCATGAACGTGAAACGGATTAGCGCCTTCGGTTCCGCGCGATTCCGTGTAGTAGAGGCGGTTGGGCGTCGAGACTATGAACTGCCCGTTTGGCGCCATCACGCGGCGGGATTCCGCCAGGAATTCGCGCCAGTTTTCCAGGTGCTCAATCACTTCGAACGCCACCACCAGATCAAAACTCGCCGCGGGGTGGGGTAATGCCGCACAGGAAGCCTGCTCGAACCGAAGGTTGGGGAGCGGGTAGTTTTCGCGCGCGAAATCCACAGCCTCAGCCGCCACATCTACGCCCACTACCGATGCGGCCACGCGCGCCAACTCAGCCGAGCCATATCCCGCGCCGCAGCCGGCGTCGAGCACGCGCTTGCCGCGCGCCAAGCGCGCCGCGAAAGTGTAGCGCGCCATGTGCTCATTGAGCAGGTCCACATCCACCTGCCCGGGGATCACGCGCTCGCCGGTAAACTCAGCCAATGCGTTTCTCCAGCACGGCAGCGGGCTCGGCGCCCTCGCGCCGCACGCGCGAATTGACTTCCACCTTACACGGAAGATGGATGTAGCCGTAGACCTCGCCTTCCGACCGGCTCATCTGCAGCGCCAGCGCATTATCAATCCAATCGCACATCTGATATCCCGCCAGAGTGCCATCGGCAATGGCCGGTGTGAAGGAAAACGACGCCGGATAGAGCTCGGGCAGGCTGACGTAAAAATCCACCGTGTAGACATCCCCCGGCTGCATGGGCGGCAGCTCGCAGCCCTCGCGCGCGGTGTTGGTGCCCGAAAAATCCATGCCCAGTTGATTGCGCATCATGAATCCCACGATGGGCAGCGGCACGTGCTCGCCGGCGCGCACGCTGATGCGCACTAGAATGCGCGTCGCGGGGTCGAGTATGTGCAGGGGCCTGCCCTGCTCATCGAATACGCCGATGCCGATCACTTCAGCGCGGCCATCACCGTAGCGATGATCGACATTAGGGATCGATTCGATGATCTCGGGCGCTTGTACCGGACCGCCCACCCGTTTTTCAGCCGTGCGTCCCTTGTGCAGCAGATAGGTGGAGTCCTTCTCCACCATGGCCGCCAGGTACTTGGCGACTACACGATCGGGCTCGCCGATTTCGACCAGCCGCCCATGATCCAGCCACATCGCGCGATCGCCGATGGCCTTCACGTCGCTTACGGCATGCGAAACGAACAGGATGGTGATGCCACGCGATCGCAGCTCATGCACTTTGCGCATGCAGCGTTGGCGGAAATAAATATCGCCGACGGCGAGTGCTTCGTCCACAAGCAGGATCTCGGGGTCCACGTGAATCGCCACGGCGAACGCCAGACGTACCACCATGCCGCTCGAATATGTCTTCACCGGGCGATTGATGAAATCGCCAATCTCGGCAAATTCCGCGATGGCCTGATAGCGCTGGTCGATCTGTCGCGTGGTGAATCCGAGAATGGAGGCGTTCAAATAGACGTTGTCGCGCCCGCTGAACTCCGGGTTGAAACCCGCGCCCAGTTCGAGCAGCGCGGAAACGCGGCCGTTCACCGTGACCGTTCCGGAGGTGGGATACAGAATGCCCGCCACCATTTGCAGCAGGGTGCTCTTGCCGGAGCCGTTTTCTCCGACGATGCAGAACGTCTCGCCGCGCTTCACTTCGAAACTGACGTCGTGAATCGCCCAGAAGTCTTTGTGGCGCTTGAGCCGATTCAGAGACAGCAGTTCCTTGAGGCGGTCGCCCGGCGATTGGTAGATCGCGTAGCTCTTAGAGACACCTTGAAATTCAATGGCGTTCACGTTCGGAGAAGGAAAGACCAGTGTAACGAAGTCGGCGCGGCGAGTGGAATGTGAGGCGGCACACACTCAGTCTTCCACGCAGGCGTTCCCAAGAGGATCGGCAAAGGATGGAAAAAGCAGATGCGCGGCTCACGAACGGAGAGGACTAGAGCATGAAGGGCGACCGCCAGCTCCTGCTGTTCTTCCCCAGTCGAGAAGTTCAACGGACCGCGGATTTAAAACCGCAACGCCACATCAAAACTGCTTCGGCGCGTCAGAACTGTTGGCTGGTCAGTCGAGGAAGCCGGTAGCCGCCCTCAAGGTAGTTAGGTTCTATGCATTTCCTCCTTTGCAAGAGGTCCCCTTAAGGAAGGGGTCACAGACCCCTTTCGGAGAAAGAGATCTGGAGAGCGGCTCGTCACCAACTCTCACCATCAAATATGCTCCCGAACAAACCTCCTGTCAAGGCGTGAGCTATTGAGAAGCTGTTCGAAAAAGGCCTTATTTCGCGGCCTCGCGAAGCACTTCCAGTGTTTTTAGAGCGGTAGATTTCCAGGAAAAATCCGCAGCCCGGCGTGGACCGTCTGCCGTAAGCCGCCGCCGCAGTTCGTCGTTATCAGTGATGCGCAACATCGCAGCCGAAACGGCTTCCGGATCCCGCGGATCAAACGTCAGCGCCGCGCCTGCCGCGATACCGGTGAGCGGCTCGATTGCCGAGCAGGCTGTGGGCACCCCCGCCGCCATGGCTTCGAGTACCGGCAACCCAAAGCCTTCGAATTTCGAAGGGTAGATGAAGGCCCAAGCGCGCGCAAACAAATCGTGGAGTTCGTGACGCGGAATCCAGCCCGGAAAAGTGACGGCATCGGCCAAGCCGAGCGATTCGCGCAATTCGTGCAGCGGACCGCTGGCGAAACCGTGGATGCCGCACACCACCAGATGAAACTCCGGATGCGTTTGCCGGAACTGGGCAAACGCGCGAAGGAGCCCATCCAGATTCTTATGCGGGTGCAGTGTCGAGACCGCCAGCAGGAACGGCTCAGGATGCCGGCGTGAAGCCAATTCGAAAAATGCAGTGTCGACACCGAGCTCGGCCACACGGACTTTCGCCGGACTCGCGCGATAGTACTGCAGCAGGTCCTGCGCCGTCGCGTGCGAATCGGCCAACAGAAACCTCGATAGGCGCGCTGACCAGTACAGGAAGAAATTCCAAAACGGAAGATCGAACCAGCGAAAATGCTCGGGATGGCGCTTGTGCTGCAAGTCGTGGAACACCGTCACCTGCGGGCAGGGGCATAATAGGGGCGCGGTGAATCCGGGATTCAGCATCACGTCCAGGCGCAGGCGCGCCGCTTTCCAGGGCAGCGCCGTCTGCTCCCAGAGAATGCGCCAAGGCCGCAAAACCGCGCGCACCGGCTGCGGCACAGCATGGAAGTTTTCCTGCTTCGGCGCGAGTTCCACACCGGTCTCGCGGTTCGTGAAGAAGAAGTATTCGTTGACGGGATCGATTTCCGCTAATGCGCCGGCCAGACCTCGCAGGTAAATCTCCGTGCCACCCACGCCGCCCGGAATCAGATAGAGCGCATTCACGCCGATGCGCAGCGGCCGCATGTCAGCCTCCGGCGCGCATGCGCGCCTGTGCCTGCTCCAAGCCTTGCCGCGCCTGTTCGATGGAAGGGTCAAGCGCGAGGGCGTGCTGATAATCCTGCACCGCTTCCGCTGCGTGGTTGGTAGCCAGGTGCACGCCGCCCAGATACACATAGGTGATGGCGAAGCTGGGGTCGATCTTCTGCGCCGTGGCGAGCGCGTCCAGAGCGTTGGCCCACTCGCTGCGTTTGGCGTAAACCATGCCGATTTGTGAATAGACGTGCGCAGTGGGTTCGAGCTTCGCCGCTTCGTGCAATTTATCGAGCGCGTTGCCCGCCTGGTTCAAGCAGTCGTAAGCGAGTGCCCAATCCACCAACAGGTTGTAATTCGGTGTTTGCAGTTGTGCAGTTCGCTGAAATTGTTCAACGGCCAGATCGCACTTACCGGCGTCGTAGTAAGCGCTGCCGAGTTGAAAATGCACGCGCGGTTTATCCGGCGATTTCTGCACCGTGTCTTCCCACAAAGAGATCTCTGTGGACCAGACACCTGCGCGCGCATACGTCATTCCCGCGGCGAACAGAAGCACAACCGCGCACGCCGCAGCCAATGCCTGACGGCGAATCTTCACACGGCTCATCACGTCCACCACAATTAGCAGCAGCCCGAGCATCGCCGCATAAATCCGGCGTTCGGCGATGGGGTCGCGAATCGGAAGAATGGAAGACGTGGGGGCCATGAGCACCAGAAAAACGAAGAAGCCGAAGGAGGAAAGCGGATAACGGCGGCGATAATGCCACGCCGCAGCCACCAATGCCAGTAGCACGACCAGCCCCACGATCGCGCCATGCGCGAAGATGTTCCGCGAAATCGGAAAGTCCCAGTCCGCCGTCAGATGTACCGGCAGCACGAACAGTCCGAGGTATACAAACAACGCACGGCACTGCGTGAAGAAGTATTGGTACCAGGTAAAATCTTTGAGCGCGAAACCCGCCGTCGTCGCGTGCGTAATCAAATCCCAGAAAAAAGCAACACCGCCCACCGCGCCAATCAGGATGGGGACGTAAAGTTTCCAGTTTTCGCGAATGCCCTGGAAAGAGAATCCGGGATTCCAATAGTAGTCGGTCAGCAGCAGCAAGGCCGGCAGCGCGATGGCATTCTCTTTCGAAAGGACGGCGCAGCCAAACAAAAGAAGCACCGCAACCACGACACCCCACGAAACCGCGCTGTACTTGCGGCAAAGGAACACGGCGTAGGCGGCAAAGAAGAACATCGCACTCAGCGCTTCCGAGCGGCCCGCCAGATATGCTACAGCTTCAGTCTGCATTGGATGCAGTAGAAAGAGCGCGGCCGCGAACCCCGCCAGCCAGCCGGGCCGAGGTTCTTCAATTTCCGACCATTGGAGCAGCCGCCGCGCCACCACAAAAATCAGCCCGCTCGTAATGCAATGAATGATGAGGTTGAAAATGTGATAGGAAAACGTGTCTTCGCCGGAGATATGGGCGTTGATCCAGTAGCTGAACATCAGAACAGGCCGCACGCCGGTGATCCAGTTCTTGAGCGGCTCGGCCACGTTCGGTAGAGCAAACGGCAACACGTTATCGTCGAACAGGAAGACGCCATGGAAGGCGGGTGAGTAGGCCCAGAACACTCCCAGCAGCGCGGCGGCCACCGCAAGCGGAATTGCCCAAGAGGTCATGCGGCGGGGCTTGGCTATCGCGGCGGGTGCTTTTTGTGCTTCGCGCTTCCTACTTTTCTTCATGGCTGCCGAGACTCCGGATGTGATACTCCAGGATAGCGACGCGCTGAGCCAACGCAATATTGTCGTCCCGCAAGTGCGAGAGAATCACGGAAAACCGGAAAAGCATGACAAGCGCGAGACCGCCGGCAATCAGAAGCAAAGCGAATGCGGAAGTGGGACTGCCCAGCAGGCGCGCGGCCACGTCAAGCACCGGCCGCGTGCGCGAGAGCAGCAGCATGGCAACGGCTGCCAGCAGCCAACTGACCGAATACTCCACGCGAATGTGCGCGCGGCGCAGCGAGATCAACACTGTTACCAGCAGCACGACGCACATGATGGCCGTAACATTTAATAACCGGTCCATTTAACCTCCGTCGGAATCCCGCCCGGCGCGGCGCAACCGCCCGTCATACTTGAGCACATTCACGAATACCCCCAGCAGAACGTGGGCAATGTAATAGAGACTTTTGAGTGCGGTGATGGAAGAACGCCCGGCCATCCGGCGCCGCATCTTGCATGGCACTTCCTCGAAGCGGAACCGTTTGCGCTGGAGCACCACCAGCGCTTCGATTTCCGGATACTCAAGCGGGAAGCTGCGGCTGAAGACGTCCAGCGCGCGCCGGTTCACGCCGACGAATCCCGAGGTCGGGTCAAGCACTGCCTTTCCCAGGATGGGCCGCAGCACCAGCCGAAAAAATCGAATGCCCAGACCTCGCACCGCGCCGGTGCGCACGCCGCCTTCTGCCGCGAACCGCGAGCCGATCACCATTTCGCACCCGGACGCCTGCAACCGGTCAAAGATGCGCAGGATATCCCGCGGGTCGTGCTGGCCATCGCCATCCACTCGGATGACATATTCAAAGCCCAGCTCATAGGCCAGCTTATAACCGGCTTGCACGCATCCGCCGAGTCCCAGATGGTGCGGCAGCGCCAGCACTTCTGCGCCGGCCTCCCGCGCCAGGGCCGTCGTCGCATCGGCCGAACAATCATCGATGACCAGCACCGGCACGTCCGGCACATGTTCGTGGATCGAGCGCACGACCTCGCCGATCGCGCCTTCTTCGTTGAAGGCCGGAACAATGACGAGCAGCGAATCCGGTCCACGGGCGCGTATCAAAGGCCAGCGACCCTCCTTGGGCTTATCGAATGGGTTCGCAACAGGTAGCGGAAAATGCCGGGCGTGATGCGCGCACCGCGCCGGATGCTTCGCCGCTTGCGCCAAAGCTCGGGAGCACGCGCCGCCAGCGCCAGATGCGCTCGCAGGACATACCACAACATGCGCACGCCGGCATTACCGTCCGCTCGAAAACGGGCCGCGCTGCCGCGTCCTTCCAGCAAATAAAACGCGTGCCAGAAGTAGCGGACAAGCTCCGTCGCCGGAGCTGCCAGCAGCAGCCGCAGTGGAAAATTCTTCGCCACCACGAACAAGCGATTGCGTTCCACGTAGTATGCCTTAAGCGGCGAAGCACGCCCGGCGGAGTGCGAGTAATGATGTTCCACCACGGCTTCCGGCGCGTACAGGCACTTCCACCCCGCCCACCGCGCGCGCAAACCGAGATCGGTATCTTCGCAATAAAGGAAGAAGCCGTCGTCGAAACCGCCGATCTCTTCCAACATACTGCGCCTGTAGAGCGCCGCCGACCCACTCGGCAGCAGGACTTCTTCGGGCACCGGAAAATCCGCCGGCGGCCGCCCCTGCCCGCGCTGTTTGCTGCTGCCATCGAGGCAGATCAGCATGCCCGCTGAATCGAGCAGGTCTTCCCCGAATAGACGCACCTGCGACGCGCACATGCCGGCATCGGAGCGGCGTTCGAGAGCCGAAACCAGCGACTCCAGCCACTGCGGATGCGCCACGGCATCGTCATTCAGCGTCGCCAGATACGGCGCAGTGGACTGGCGCAGCCCTTCGTTCACGGCCGCGCCGAAACCGGTGTTTCGGCCGTTTTCGATGACGCGGGCGCCCGGTGCTACATTCCGGCTTCGCACCAGGCCTTGCCCGCTATTGTCTATGACCACCACTTCGAAATCGCGCCGCGTCTGCCGCTCGAGGGATTGCACGCATTCCAGCAGCCTCGAATCCGCGGCCAGGGTGGGGATCACCACTGTTACCAGGTACCCAGGCAAACTTCAATTCTACCTTGCCGGAATTCCGGCTTCGCCCGCGCCCACGTTCTCATACCACTTGAGATTCGTGGTGGGCTGCCCGATGCAGGCGATGTCCGGGCGGCCGTCTCCATTCAGGTCGGCGACCGCGCAGGCCGCCGCTCCGATGCCGCCGTTGTCGAGCGTCGTGCGGGTCCATTTCCGGCCCTCCGCATCGCCTGCCGAATAGATGTAGACGCTGCGGCCCTGTCCGCGGAATCCAGCGATCACTTCGTCGGCTCCGTCGCCGTTGAGATCTGCCGTCACGATGGTGTGGCCGTCCACCAGCGAACTGTCGATCACCTGCCGCTTCCACTGATTCTGCTCCTGCCGGTAGATCGCGACTTCGTGGCCGTGCCACGGCTCGATGGCCGTCAGAAACCGCTGCTTGCCGAGGTGTCCCACCGCCACATCGCTCGATCCCGATTTCGGCCATGGCGCGGGATCGCCTTGCGCAATTTCGGTGCGGGTCCAGCGCCCGTTCTTCTCCAACTTAAATAAGAAGATGCCGTTGAACCCGGCGGTGAGAATTTCGTCGCGCCCGTCGCCATCCCAGTCGACGACATAGATGCAGTGGACCACGCCGGTGTTCTCATCACTGATGAGCTGCCTCTTCCACTCGCCGGGACGATAGAAGACCAGCGGCGTTCGTCCGCGATAGTCCGGCGCTTCGGCTTCTGCGCCGGTCAGCGTGGCGTTAATCACCACGGGCTTCCCGCTGCCGTCGATATCGGCCGTGCGCAGACGGTGCGCCGTAGGAATGCGGTCGATCTCGGTAGCGGTCCACGGCTGCCTCGGATCACCGTTGTGGCGCAGCACCGTGACTAGGCCGACGCTGTTTTTCGCCTGCATGGAAAACTCGCTCGCCAGGACAAGATCCGGAATGCCGTCGCGTCCTTCAATGGGTGCGCAGTTGATCATGTGCGAGACATTCGTCGCGAGCACATGACGTTCCCACGTGGGGTTCTCGAACCAGACCAGCTCATTCATGCCGCTGGCAAGGGCGATCAGGTCCGGCTTGCCATCATGATTGAGGTCGGCCGCGACCACCTGATAGCCGCCTTTGAGATCAGTGGCAATGGTGTGTTCGATGAAGCGCGCCGGTGGCGCCGCGTTCAACAGAGGCACGGCTGCGAGAAATGCAAAACTGCGGTTCATGAGTTCCTAACCTATACCATATAGCGGCTGCGAAGTTCGGGCGGGTTTCCGGCGCCGCTTCACAGCGCAAACAAGGCACGACGGAAACGACGCTGCCGTTTCGAGACTAAATGCTACTAACATCGCCCGGCCTCGCCTTACCGCGGACGACTCTGTTACACTCATCGAGGATGTCGCGATCCGTCGCGGCCCGGCTTCCGCCTACGGTATCTTCAGTCGGCTTCAGTTTTGCCTGCTAATTTCGCGGGAGTAAGCGAAAGAGGAGTCATATCATCCATGGCGCTGTTCAAAACCCGCAGCGCTGCCGTCTACGGCATCGACGCCCACCTCATCGATATTGAAGTGGACATGTATGCGTCAGGTTCTCCGCGCGATTCCGTCATGGTAGGCATGCCGGATATTGCCGTCCGCGAAAGCCGCGAGCGGATCAAATCCGCCATGCTGAATTCCGGCTTCGGTTATCCGAACAAGGCCGTGACCATTAATCTTGCGCCGGCCAACTTGCGCAAGGAAGGCGCCGGCTTCGACCTGCCAATGGCGCTCGGCATCCTCGGCGCCATGGGAACGGTTAAAGGGCTGGATTCGCACATCATAGCCGGCGAGCTGTCTCTCGACGGTGCGATCCGGCCGGTTCGGGGCGCGCTTTCCATGGCCGTCAGCGCCCGCGATCACGGTGTCGCCAATCTGATTCTGCCGCTCGACAATGCCGCCGAAGCTGCCGTGGTGGAGGGAGTCCACGTCTATGGCGTGCGGCATTTGGCTGAGGTAGTGGCATTGCTCGCGCGCCCCGCCGATTTTGCTCCCGCGGTGCCGTCGGCAGGCAGTGAGCCCGTCGAGTCTCCTGGCACACCGGATTTCGGCGATGTGCGCGGCCAGACCATCGCCAAGCGGTCGCTCGAAGTGGCAGCCGCCGGCGGGCATAATGTGCTCATGATCGGGCCTCCAGGCTCCGGCAAGACAATGTTGGCAAAGCGCTTCGCTGGCATTCTTCCGCCGCTGACGTTTGACGAAGCGATCGAAACCACCAAAGTCCACAGCGTAGCCGGCCTGCTGCAGGGCGGATCAGGGCTACTGCGCGAACGGCCTTTCCGCTCGCCGCACCATACTGTTTCCGATGCCGGATTGATTGGCGGAGGCGTGGGCATGCCTCGCCCGGGCGAAGTCAGCTTCGCGCACAACGGCGTGTTATTTCTCGACGAGTTCCCGGAATTTCCGCGCAATGTTCTGGAGCTGCTCCGCCAGCCCCTCGAAGATGGCTCTGTCACCATCGCACGCTCCGCCATGACGCTCTGCTTTCCTTCCAGCTTCATGCTGGTAGCCGCCATGAATCCCTGCCCGTGCGGATTTCACGGCGATTCCACTCGCGAATGCCGCTGCAGCCCCGCCATGATCCAACGCTATCTGGGAAGAATCAGCGGGCCGCTGCTCGACCGCATCGATATCCACGTGGAGGTACCCGCCGTACCCTTCAAGGAACTCCGCACGAGCGCGCCTACCGAATCGACCGCGGAGATTCGCGCTCGGGTGGAACGCGCTCGCGAGTTGCAGCGCGCCCGCGGATTTTATAACTCGCGCATGCCTTCGCGCGTCATCCGGAAACAATGCGCACTCGATGAAACCGGCGAGCGTACTCTGGAACTGGCGGTGCGCCGCATGGGTCTTTCCGCCCGCGCCCACGATCGCATCCTCAAAGTAGCCCGCACCATTGCCGACCTTGGCGAATCCGCGACGGTCTCCTCCAAACATGTCGCCGAGGCGGTGCAGTATCGCAGCCTCGATCGCAACTATTGGAACTGAAGCCGGCACGCTCTATTCGAGTTGCTTTTCCTTTCTGCCGAAGTACCTTGGCTACTCTCCTAAGTACTTGAGCCTCAGGTACATAAGTTTTTTGTAGTGGCTTTGCAACGGTTGTCGCGCGGAAATCACTATAAGGATGGATAGAGAATCGGTTTCCCCGGGGATACTCGGGCGTATCAGCCACAGTTTCCCGCGAAGCTGCCAGGAAGCGCCAGGTACCGAGCCCAGCGGCAGGGTTTCGGTGTAGTTATGCTATATTTTCAAGAAGTTCGTATGATAGGACACGCCGAGGCCACCAAAAGGTTTGCTGTTGAGCAGTATCTTTTGGGGGAAATGGGCGATCCGGAACGGGAAGAGTTCGAGAATCACTTCTTCAGTTGTCCGGAATGCCTGGAGGCGTTGGAAGCGGGGGCTGCTTTTCTTTCCGGCGCCAGGGCCGTGATGGCAGAAACGCCAATTCCCCTAACCGATGCAACCCGGCGCGAACGCCGTTTCTCGTTTTCATGGCTCAGCCGCACGTGGGTACCGGCAGCGGCGTTAGCCGCCTGTGCCGTGCTCGCCGCGTTGGCCGGTTATCAGAATTTTGTGCAGATTCCCGCTCTGCGGCACCGAATGGTAAATGGAAGTGCGCTGGCTATTCTGCCTTCTATCCGTGTTACCGCGGCGCGTGCAGAGCAGGATCTGACCTTTTCCAGGGGTAAGGGCGCAATTACTTTGTTCGTAGCGCACGAGTGGGAGGAATCCTACCCACGCTATGAATGCGAAGTCGAGCAACAGGCCAGCCGGCAAGTAATCTCCGAAGCCCGGATCGCCGAAGCGGATACGGACTTCATGGTATCTCTGAAAACGAGCCGGCTCAGTACCGGCGCCTATCTTTTGACAATATACGGGCTACGCGGTACACAGAAAGCAGTAGTAACACGGGTTCCATTCCGATTGACGGAGTAAACGGAACTAAATGGCAAAATCGAGGTTTCACTATCATGCGCAGGCCGTAGGTCTGGCCGGGCACATCACTTTTCCGTTCGATCAAGTGATCGACGTTCAAGCTCCCAGCGCCCTTCCCACGTCGGGCGGCCGCTGCAACGCTCACAAAGAATCCTTCAATCTGGGAGACATCGTCTCTCATTCGGCCGCGCACACCCAGACCTCTGGAAACTACGATGAGAACCTTGACGCGTATGTTACCGTGGCCACGGCGACGGTCGAGAATTATAACCTGCGCAATATCCTGAAGGTTAAAAAGATCGTAGCGCAGCTCACTTCCACTTACCCGGCCGGCAAAGGGGACGAACCTTCCATTTCCCCCAAAGGCTCCTACTTCGAGGGACTGGAAATCGCCGGGCGCGCCATCGAGCTCGAAAGTCACGTCGATACCTACATGAGACTCGACACCAGGCAGAAGTTGCGCGAACATTATAAAAATAACCAGCAGTTCCGGGCGTCTCTCGACCAAGCGACTTTTATGGGAGGTCACGAGAGCCTTCCGGAAAACGTGCGTGGGTATTTTCCATGGAGCCGGCAGCGGAGCACTGGCGAGTTGCCCGAGAATCGCGGGACTGCGATTGTTCCTCTGTTCGTGATCAAGAATGCGAGCGCACCGGGATTCGAAGTATACGGAAACGTAGTCTACGTCCACGACTTCGGCAGAATCCATCTCGGCGAACTGGTAATCGGACCGTATGAGCGGCGGCTTACCATGGTGCATGTGGATTTGGGATCGCCCGTTAAGGGCTCCCTTACCGCGGCCTCGGTGGGCGGCAACGGCGGCGAAACGGACCCGCTATAGACGGGTCGCCGGTTCGATCGCCGGTTTCGCGGCATTGCTGCTCGCCGGATGCGGTCCGGCGCAGACATCCATACAGGCGATCGATGCGCTACAGGCACAAGGAAAGTCCGATCAGGCGCTACAGCGCGCCAACAACGCGCTGAAGCAAGCGCAAGCCGGCAGCCCTGTGTACTGGGACTTGGCTCTGCGCAAAGCACAGATCCTCGAAAAACTGGCCCGTCCCGAAGACGCTCTCGCATGGCTGCAATCGGTGCCGCCAAAAGGACGAGCCGCGCCTGCGCAGGCAACGCTGCTGATCCGCGAACAGGCGGCGATTGAAAGCGATCTCGGGCACTTTCGGGATTCCGACAGCCACCTGCTCGAAGCATTGGCTCTGGCCCGCGAGTCCGGACAGCGTCGAATGACCGCGACTCTTGAAGTGCGGCGCGCCAAGGTCCTCATCAAACTGGACAGGCAACAGGAGGCAGCACAGAGTCTTTCCGATGCGGAGCAGTACGGTCGCGAGAAGCACGATCGGACACTGGAACCGTACATTCAGCACTATCGCGGCCTGATTTCGCTATCTACCAATCAGTTTGAAGACGCCATCCCACCCCTCGAACGCTCCCTGCAGGGTTTCCGTAGGGCACAGCAGCCGGCGCTCGCGGCGAATGTGATCATCAGCCTGGCCTGGTGTTATTACCGTCTCGGCAGATTCGACAAGGCGCTGGCACTGTATCAGGAAGCTCTAGGCATGGCGGCTCCGGAGGACCGGCATTTGTGCCTGGGCCATCTGGGGAACATGTTCTTTGAGGAGCGTCAATACGCGAAAGCCGCCAGTTACTACCAGCAGGCAGCCGGCCTGGCAAAAGGCCGAAAGCAATATTACTACTTCCAGTGGCTCACCAATCTGGCGACGGCGCTGATCGAGCAAGGCAAGTGGAACGAAGCCGAACGCTTCAACAACGAAGCATTGCGTGTTGACACCAGCCTGGAAGGCTCACTTGGCCGGCGTCAGGCCCTGGTGAATGAAGGCCGCATCGAAACCAGTCAGAAGAACTACACGGCTGCCGAAAGCGTTCTGCGGCAGTGCGCGAACTCGCGCGAGGGCGACCAGTCCGCTACGCTTGACGCCTATTCCGCACTAGCGCAGTTGTACGTTCAAATGCGACGGCCCGATGCCGCCAGGCAGCAGTTTGAAGCCGCACTCTCCGCCGCGGATCAGAATCGCGCCACGCTCAAAGAAGACGAAGACAAGCTCGCCTATGTCGCCAGCTTGATCAACCTGCATCGCGAGTATGTGGATTTCCTGATGGACCGGGGAGAAACCGCGGCCGCGTTCCAGGCCGCTGAATCCAGCCGCGCGCGTCTCTTGCGGGAACGCATGAACGTGCCCGGCGCCGAGCGTGAAGCCCACAGCATCGGCGAGTATGAAGCGGCGGCACGGGCAGGGGACACGATTTTCCTCGCTTATTGGATCGGCCCGCAAAAATCGTATCTTTGGGAAATCACGGGAACGAGCTTTGCTTCTTTCCCGCTTCCGGCAGGCCCGGAAATCAGCAGCCTGGTGGACAAGTACCAAACGGCGCTCGAAAAGCAAAGCCAGCGCCGGCGGACTTCGGGTGAGGAGCTCTTCGATCTGCTGCTTGGCCGGAACAAGGGAGTCCTGAAGCGCGGGAGCCGCTACGTAATTGTGCCGGATGGTCCGCTCTACGGATTGAATTTTGAGACGCTGCCGTTACCGGGTAGCCCGGCGCACTTCTGGATTGAGGATGCTACCGTCTCGATTGCGCCCTCACTGGGCCTGCTGCTTGCGCGTCATGCCGAGGCGCGGCCAAGCCGGTCGCTGCTCCTGGTGGGAGATGCGACCGAGTGGAACGAACAGTTCCCCAAGTTGATCTACGCGCGCCGCGAGATCGAAGGCATCGAGCACGGATTTCCCGCCGCGCGCCAGAAAGTGCTGCTCGGCGCGGCGGCCACTCCGGCGGGATACGAGCAGGCGAATCCGGCGCAATACTCGTACATCCATTTCGCCGCGCATGCCACGGCGAACCGTAACTCGCCGCTCGATTCCTCCATCGTCCTTTCGCAGGACGGTTCGAGCGGCAAGCTTTCGGTCAAGCAGATCCTGGGCTCACGCGTTCACGCCGCGTTGGTCACCATCTCCGCCTGCCACAGCGCAGGCGCGCGAACTTATGGCGGCGAAGGCCTGGTAGGCTTCGCGTGGGCATTCTTGCAATCCGGCGCGCGCGGCGTAGTCGCCGGCTTATGGGATGTGAGCGATTATTCCTCGCCGCCTCTTATGGAGGCGTTGTACGCGGGCCTCTCGGCCTCAAAACCGCCCGCCGACGCTCTGCGCGCCGCCAAGCTGCACTTAATCGCCGGCGGCAAGTACGCCGACCCGTATTATTGGGGCGCCTTTCAGCTCTATGTAGGCGAGCTCTACCGGCGTGCGCCGTCGAAGCCGCCGGTGCTGCGCACTTCGCGGGCCTGCGGTGGCGCAGGGCTGTCTGTAGTCGCATCCGGCGGGCGGCTGACCCGGCGATGCGAATGGCTGAATCCTGACTACCGCCGGAACCCGCTGCGGAGCGACATCCGCCGCTTGCCCAACTCGCCAAAACGCGCCTTGGCGCGTGATTTGATCAAACGGAATTGCGTACTGGTGAGTTTCATTTCCCGGCAGATCCGCTCCGCCGACTGTTCCTGCAGATAGAAGCGGATGAGAATCTCGCGATCGCGTTTGGGAATGCTATTGAGAATGCGCAGGGCCAAGTCCAGATTCTGCCGGTTAATGGCGGCATGTTCAGGATCGGGGCGGCGGTCGGAGAGCACCATGCCGGCGTCCAGATCCGCCTGCTTGCGGCGCGTCTGCACGGCATCATCGATGTGCGCGGCAATCTGCCGGCGAACGACGGTGCGGACATAACCCATCAGCCGTTCCGGCTCCCGCAGGTCTCCTTTCCGAATTGCCTGCGCCACAATCAGGAACACGTCGTGCACCTTATCGTCCAGATCCTGAGGCCCAAGCTGACGGCAGAGAAAGAACCGAATGCCCTTCGAGAAGATGTGATACAGGTCCTCCATACCGGACGGGTCGCCCATCTGAATCCGTTGCACCAGATCCGGCCAGGATGGATCGGTAGGATTCCCGTCGGCTTCGATGCCGGCTCCCTCGGGTTTCACAGTTTTCAACAGACTCATGATTGGACCAGCCTTCCCATTTAGTGGTCTCCGACCACAAAGTACGTACCCCAATAACTCGGACGAGCGCGCCATCCACCTTCGTGCAACATCGCCAGTTGTGCCTGCCGCAGCGCGCTAGCGGCATCCGGTTCACGCTGAATTCTCAAATCCCGATACAGCCCGCCGAACAGTTCTCCGTCTTCGTCTGGCGTGGCCCAACGGCTCGCCAGCACAGCTCCGGCTCCTGCGCTGAGCCAGGCGCGCGTCAACCCCATCAGCCCGGTTCCGGGCAGTTCGGCTCCTTCTGAGGAATCGCAGCCGCTCAGGACTACCAAACCGGCTTTAATGCGCCACTGAGCAATTTCAAACGGCGTCAGTAGTTCGGCATTACCTTGTGGATTGAGACTCAAAGCGATCAATCCATACGCAGGCTGCTCGGAAGATTCGAGAACATGCGTCGCCAGATGCACGACCGCCGGATTCCGCCGCAACTGTTGAGCCAGACTTTGCCGCGACGCCTCCGCTCCCTTCAGCAGAATCGATTCACCACCCCACGCGCGGGCGCACGCGTCGATTTCCGCGCCGCTGCCCACCAGCCGCGGCAGCACCAGGCCGGCAGCGGGAGACGAAGCGGCGAATATTTGCAGGGGTTCGAACAGGTTCCATCGTCTGGAGGACCACGGCTTCGGCCAGCGCGCATCCGCCGTGTTGTAGATCGGGTCGCCCACGCCTAAGAAGAGCGGCGCCACTTGGAAATGCGCGCGCCGTTCCGCCGACTCCAGCCAGTAGCCCGCACCCGGAATTACCACCGGCGTGTGCCTTTCCACCAGGTAGACCGGCTTTGGCTGCCGCTGCTCGAGCAACGCCGCTACCGGCACATCGAACAGTGACTGGTCGAGCGCCAGCAGCCAGCGGGTTTTATTTTCAAAGCGGGAATTGAGGAATCCGAACAAATCCCGGTACAGGTTGGCGCTGAACTGCGCCGCTTCGGGAGAGTCGCGGCGAATGGCGAGCTTGGTGGCAGCCACCTCGCGCGCAATCTGGCGGCGCGGCGGCAGACGATATAAGAGCAAGCCGTTCTTATCGAGCGCCCACAACCAGGAATCAGAGTCACCGACATGGAAGCTCAGCAGCGCTTCGTCCGGTTGCAATGCCGCGCGCGCGCGTTCCAGCAGGTCCTGCGGAAGAGGTTGCAGCTCGCCGCCCACAAGCGCATCGGCACGCGCCAATTGCGCCCGGGCATCGCGCACTTCCGCTTCCGCCAGCCGGTTATGGACACGCAGCGCTTGGACTTCGGCGTTCTGCAGGCGTTGCAGGGCCGTCCAATACTGCGGCGGCAAGTCCGCGGCTGGCGCATCCCGCTTCTGAAGAAGCGCACGCAGGCTCGCCGCACGGTTTTCTTCCGCAGCCTCGAATGTCTCCCGGATGAGCGACGGATCATGGGTCTTTTCGTAGAGCCGGTTACCGGTCTCGATCAACCCCGAGTACACGCGATCGAGAGTGCCTTCGGCTCCCACGAGCGTAGCGTCTCCAGTGGGCGCCGACCAGCGCCAGGCTTGGCCCAGTTCTACGGCGGTCCGAAAGTCAGTCAAGGCCGCTCGCAACTGTCCTTGCGCCAGGCGCAGGCGCCCGCGAGCGGAATAAATTTCCCAGCTCGGGATCAAACCGCCGGGTTGGGCTGCCAGTTCCACCGCGCGATTCAAAAGCGCGGATGCGGACGTCAGATCTCCTTGTTCCAGGCGCAAGATGCCCAGGTTGCGGTAGGAGCTGTCCATTGGCAGCTTATGCAGCTTGCGAATGCGATAGGCCTGGAGCAGCGCGGTTTCGGCTTCCGGCAGGCGGTTCGCCGCTAAGAGTTCCGCTCCCAACCGGTTCCAACCCAGCGTGTATAACTCGACATTGCCCTGCTGATCGGCTGCGTCGATCCCTTCATGGAAGAGTGTCACGGCCTCGGTCATGCGGCCCTGGCGCGCGCGCAACACCGCCATCTGAAGCAGCATTTGTGGAAGGAATCGGCGCCGGTCCTCGGTGGACAGGCGTTTGAGGCTCCCTTCCATCCATTCCGCGGCGGCATCATAGGCGCCCATTTCGGAATACAGCGAGGAGATATTGGCGTCGAGGCCCGCGGCAGTGCTTCGGTCGCCGGCCGCTTCGGCCATTCGCCGGGCTTCGAGAAAAGTCTTCAGCGCTGCCTGGTATTGGTGGGTAGCGAACTCGCAGCCCCCAACATTGCTGAGAGCGCGGGCTGCCAGCTTCCCGTTCGCCGACGCCAGCGCCGAATGGTGAGCAGCTTCGAACTTCGCGGCCGCGTCAGCATAACGGCCTGCGCGATAGAGCGCACCGCCCTCGCGCATCAGAACGGGAATCGGAACCGGCACACTGCTTTCCGGTACGACGGCGTGAAGCCGAGCGACCGTGCGAAGGTCCGACTTGCTCACGCTCCCTGCCAGCGGCAATATCAGCAGGCAGCAAGCGAGCAGCTTGGCTGTTTTCAAGAAGACTGAGCCTAGCCTTTTTCTATTTGATTATGAATACTGATATTTCCGGTATTTCTTTGGGGAATATTTTAAGTTAGAAATATCCCCAAAGAATAATACCAGCATTCGCCTAAGAAGTGGCAACCCCCGATGGGGGTATTGGAGGGTACGCGCATGTGGGGAGCGCGAACAGCTACATTAGAAACAGCTTAGATCCACAATCCGTCAAAAATGATAATGATCGGGTCGCCAGGCATCTTTCGCTGAGGGGAGCCGATCCGGAGACCGGCGCCGCTTTCAATTCAAACTTAGCGCCCGGATTTGCTTCTGCAGGCTTTCTTTGGTTGTAAAGCATTGTTTCTATTCAGAAATCATTTTTGATTTCTAAGTGATTCCCCTGAGGATGTCGATCACTGTCGGGTCTTGTTCACCCCAGGATCAGTCAGCAAACAAAATGGCCGAAGGGAGCATCTACCAGACGAGGGTTTTTTGGCTTGGCAGCGCACCGGATAGCAACTACAGACCAGAAATATTAAGGTATCAAAATGAGGAGTCCGCTATGCTCCTGCGGGGGTGACTCTGCCGAATTGGAGACAGTCAGCAGCACGCGCGACGTCTGCGCCATCTGTGACTGAGGAAGAGATCATTGTCCGCTTCATTACCTCGGCCGACGAGGAGTCTTTTTCAGCGTTATTCCGAGTTGTGGCGCCACAGATTTTGAGATATTTTCGCGCTCGCGGGTGTGGGCCGGAACTTGCAGAAGATCTTCTGCAAGAAGTGATGATCTCCGTCCACCGGCACCATGGGGAGTTGCGGGATGCCCGGTTATTCAGACCCTGGTTATTCAAGATTGCGCGCAATGCCATGCTGCAGAATAGAAGGCACGAGATGCGGGAAGTTCCAACAATTGAATTCGACGAAGTCCCTGCTGATGTGGCCGGGATGCCCGTGGACGTGCTCGCTTCGGCTCAACTTCAACAATGGATGACCTGTTTGACAGAAGTGGAACGGCAAATTCTGATGTTGCGCTACTTCGATGGCCTGGAATACGCAGAGATCGCAAACGTCCTGGACATTCCGCTCGGTACCGTGCAGTGGCGTATTTTTAATGCGAAGAAGAAACTGATTCGGTTATCCAGAGGTCGGGACTAATGGAACATTGGATATCTCCACAGCAATGGCTGGATTTCGTCGATCGGACACTGACGCCCTCGGAGGAAGCCAGAATCACTGCTCACGTCAGTCAATGCAAGGATTGTGAAGTTCTGATGTGCGGTCTCATGGATTGGCATCGCCTTCTTACCCAGGAAACACAACTACTGAGGCACTCTCTGGTGTATTTGGACGTCGAAATCGACCGCCTCCTAGATCACACGCTCAATCGGATTCGCCCGGTCGGAATGAAATCACACTGGACCTGGAGCGTGCTGGATGCCCTCGTTCTCCTGCGCTGTTTGATGGCACCCATTTCCGGACCGAGTGCCGCCAGAGCGGTGATGGCGGTTGCCTTTGACCGTTCCGGGATGACACCCGGGCGTTGCTTGAATCACGATCAGTGGTCGCAATTTCTCAGCAATCTCAGTGAAGCATTTGGCTCGATATGTGGTTTGGAAGGAGCAAGGCTGATCGGGCACGCTGGGCGGAGTCTGAGTATTGACTACGGGTGTTACTGATGCGGCGCGTGACACTCGGCTTGTTGTGGACAGGTGTGATGGTAGCGGCGGTGGCCGGGGGCGCGGTACGGGTGGTGCAATCTGTCCAGCCGTCCAGCTACTGGGGACGACTTTCCGCGGAGGGAGATCAGCCGCTCAATTCCGTGGCCTACGCTATCGCGCTTTTCTTCTGCCTGCGGATAACCGCCGACTATGGAAAGGGCACTCCGATGCGGCTGGCATGGATGTTCATGGCGGCATCCTGCTCGACCAGCCTGCTACGGCACGTGTTTGAACTGGGTATGGTGCAGATGGGATTGGCCAATACGATGAGAACCACCCTGGTCAGTTTGCGGCAGATTCCGACCGAATTGTCGCTTGTGTTTATGGCGGCGAGCCTGTTGGTGATGTGGCGTTCTTTTGCGGCCCTCGGACTTGGTGTACGTTTCAAGTGGTTCGACTGGGTCTTGATGGCCGCCTTCCTGTTCCTCATTCCGTTGATCTCTTCCTCGCCGGTGGAAATGAGAGATTCTCATTCGGCTTATACTTTTATCAGATTCCTACAGTCTGCGAGCCCATATTGCCTGGCGGTAGTGGCCGTGCTGGCTGTGTTTTTATATCGAACGACGACGGATTTGGGAGCAGGGCAATTAAGCCTTTCGTTGTGGTTTGTCCTTCTTTCCGTGGCTCTGCGGCTCTTCGTGATGCTCCTTGGCGTATGGCCCTCCCTTTCCGAACACCCTATGATCAACATTGCTTCGCGTGGCACGTTTGCGGCATCTCATTGGGTGTTTCTGCTCGGGATGGGGTACCGCTGGCTGCTGACTGTTTCGAATTCGGAGATGGTCAGCCGCTATCAGCAAAGCGCGGAAGCAGAACTGGCTGAACTTTCACGCATGGTGATGACCACATCTCGCATCAGGAACTAGTGCATTATCGCGCCCGCGAATTTTTTGTTTCATCATCAAACAAAATCCAGAAACTGATCATCTTTTAGTAGTGAAGCGGAGCTCTGCCAGCTTCAGGGACTAAAACACAGATGCTGTCTCGCGGTTCGTAGCAGCACCGCGACGCCGCGAGAGTGTTCCGGCAACTCTTTGCATGCTGCCGGAAAATGCCCCTGTCAAGATCTTGGCAATACGACCGGAAAACCGCTTGCTGGAAGTTTGGCTGCAAGCAATCAGAGACCTAGGAGCTGATGATGAAGTTGAGAATATTCGGGAGAGGACCAGTCCTGCCACTGGTCCTACTAGCGTTTATCGCGAGGTCAGGCTTCACGCAGGATTCTCGTGGACAGATACTTGGACGGGTTCTGGATCCGTCGGGGGCGGCCGTCGTCGGCGCATCCGTAAAAGTTGTCAACATTGAAACTACTGTCCAGGCTGTAGCCAAAACGGGTCAGACAGGAGACTATTTGGTACCGTTTCTGAATCCCGGAAACTACACATTGGCCGTAGAAGCGACAGGATTTAAGCCTTACACGGACACTGGGATACTGGTCAGAACGGGCGACAAGGTCACGATCAATGTCAATCTCACTCTGGGCGGCCCGACAGAGTCGATCGAAGTGACCGGAGCGCCACCGCTGGTGGATCTAAGCAGTGCGGACGTGGGTAAGGTGATAGACTCGCGCCGCATCAGCCAACTACCCACACTGTTCGGAAACCCGATGGGCTTGGTTGCGCTTGCTCCCGGCGTGACAACCTTTGCCGGTCCAGGGACCGCTACGGGCTTCGATTATACGCAATACACTACGGACGCGTCGAACAAGTATATCGCCAGCGGGTCAGCAGGGTCGGGAAATAATCAGATTACACTGGACGGTGCTCCAAACACGGAAGGTGTTTCCGTTTCGTATAGCCCACCAGTAGATCTCGTGCAGGAAATGAAGGTGGATACCAGTTCAGTGGATGTAAGCAAGGGCTTCACGATGGGAGCCTACGCGGACATCACCATGAAGTCCGGAACCAACCAGTATCACGGGTCTTTGCTAGGCTTCGTGCAAAACACTGTTCTGAACGCCAATTCCTTTTTCTCCAATCTCGCAGGCTTGCCGAAATCACCCACGCGATTCGCCCGGGCTGGTGCAACGTTCGGCGGGCCGGTGTTTATTCCGCACGTGTACCACGGACAGGGCAAGACATTTTTCATGTTCGGGTATGACATGATGCGCCAGGCAGATAATCGCGGAACTGTTACCACTACTGTACCGACCATGGCGGAAAGAAACGGTGATTTCTCGGCGCTTTTGCGGCTTGGATCGCAGTATCAGATCTATGACCCACTCACAACGGCCCCCGCCCCCAACGGCAGGTTCAGCCGCCAACCGTTTCTGAATAACACCATTCCGGCGAGCCGCATCAACCCGGTGTCGGCAAAACTCGCTGATCTCTGGCCCGCCCCGAACCTGCCGGGCAATGCCGATGGGAGTGCCAACTGGACCTCGCCCGGCCCTGAAACGCAGAACTACTTCACCTACAGCGGCCGCATCGACCATTCCTTCAGCGAGCGCAACCGGATATTCCTGCGGGGACAGTATGGTGGATTCTCACAAGAGTACGGAGTTCAGTACAAGCAAGCGCAAGGACTCGATTACGACCGCGATTCCTATAATCTCGGCGTGGATGAAGTATATGTTCTTGGTCCAAACTTTCTTCTGAATGCACGCGCCAGCGTCACGCATTTCATCATTGGCCAGTCGCCAGTCGCCCGACAGCTAGACTTATCCGCACTCGGGTTCTCTCAGCAATTTCTGTCACAGATCAATTCTGTTAGTCCAGCAGGCGTGTCTCTTCCGGTTATTTCCATTTCGGATGGCTATGGCTTTTCCAGCTCCAGCCAATACGTATCAAACTCTGTTCTCGACGACTATGTTGGAGCTGTGAATTTTACCCGAACGATTCTCAGTCACACACTGCGATTCGGCGCCGAAATGCGGACATACCGGTCGAATGTCGCCAATCTCGGACTCTCTTCAGGCCGCCTGAACTTCGACCGCACTTACACAAATGGCCCGCTGGACAATTCCCCGGCGGCCCCCCTTGGGCAAAGCTTTACCTCTTTTCTCCTGGGCATTCCCGGATCCGCCAGCATCGACGCCAACGACTCGTACGCGGAGCAATCGAAAGCGTGGGCTTTGTACCTCGGAGACGACTTCAAAGTGAGCAAGCGATTGACTTTGACGGTCGGGGTGCGGGAAGAGTTCGAGACGCCGACGACTGAGCGCTTCAACCGCGCCGTTAGCGATATCGACTCTGTCAGCGCCAACCCTATCCAGGCTCAAGCGCAGGCCAATTATGCGACGCACCCAATCCCACAGATCCCGGCCGACCAGTTCAAGGTGCTAGGCGGCCTGCTCTTTGCAGGGGTGAATGGACAGCCGCGAAGTCTTCACAATGGTGTAGCGGCACATACCCTGCCACGAGTTGGTTTGGTTTTCTCGATAAATCCGAAAACCGTCCTTCGTGCGAGCTACGGAATGTACTACGATCTGATTGGCATCACCACGCGTAGTGTTACACAAGCGGGATTCAATAAAACCACTCAGGCCGTGGTTTCAACTGATAACGGTCAGACGTACCTGAGCAATATCTACAACCCGTTCGGCAGCGTTGACATTCAGCGTGGTCTTGGCGCGGCTGGTGGATTGAGCACCAACGTCGGGCAGAGCATATCGGCGCCGAACCCAAATCTCAAGACGCCATACGCTCAACGTTGGCAAATCGGTGTGGAACGACAGATCTCTCACGACGTAGTTGTGCAGGTGAGCTATGTAGGGAACAGGAGCACGGATCTGATTATGTCGCGGAATCTGAACGCCACGCCGGCACAGTATCTGAGCATCTCGCCCTTCCGCGATCAGACGACGATCAATGCTCTCACGGCCCAGGTTCCGAATCCGTTCTATCCGCTTCTACCCGGCACGTCTCTCTCGGGACAGAATACTTCGGTAGCACAACTGCTCAGTTCCTTTCCCGAATTCACTTCCGTGAATATTGAGACGAATCAGGGCTACTCGTGGTACCACTCACTCCAGGCAACGATAGAGAAACGATTCTCGCATGGAGTGACTATCGATGCATCCTTTACCCAATCCAAGTACATGGCGGCAACCGGCCTTCTGAATGCAAGTGATCCGATGCCGGTCCGGGCGATCTCTTCAAGCGACCGGCCAACGCGGTTTACATTTAGCCCCATCTATGAATTCCCTTTTGGGAAAGGCCGTCGCTTCCTGAGCTCGTCGCGTGGTGTTTTGAACGTTCTGGTCAGCGGTTGGCAAACTGGGGGGATGTGGCTGCTCCAATCGGGACCGCCCCTGGGTTTTGGAAACGCTATATTCCTGGGCGACCTGAAGAATATTGCACTGGCCTCTGACCAGCGATCCATCAACGAGTGGTTTAACGTGAACGCCGGGTTCGAGCGTAACTCAACGAAACAACTCGCGGACAATATCATCGCATTGTCGCCTCTATTTTCTGGAATCCGCGGTGATGGTCTGAACTGGTGGAATCTTTCTTTCATCAAAGACACCAACATCACTGAGAAATGCAGAGTCCAGTTCCGTGTCGAGTCAGCCAACGCGTTCAACCATCCCAAGTTTGCGGCGCCAAACACAAGCCCATCCAGCAGCAGCTTCGGAAAAGTGACTGCCATCGGTCAGGCTCCGCGAACCATACAATTCGGATTGAAAGTAATCTTTTAATGGGGGAGATTCATCACGGATGAAGAAACTCGGTTTGCCATGCGCTATCCTGCTCTGGGTGGCCCAGGGCTGTGCTCAAACCGCTGTCACAAACAGATATCAGGCCGGCGATTTCCCGCTGGTCTATCAGCGTGCGGCGGCTGATTTGCTCGTAGATAGTAGCGATTTCAAGGTTGCAGGTATTGCTACGGAGTGCCTCGCCGACGATGTTGAACGAGTAACCGGTTTGAAACCGCGTATTCGCCATGGCTCGTCTGGCATAGCGCCATATGCGGTGCTGATCGGGACATTAGGACATAGCTTCGTCGTGGACACCCTCGTTCGGGCCAGCAAATTGAATGTCGAATCCATTCGCGGCAAATGGGAGACATTTGCGATCACGGTAGTGAAGGAACCCCTGCCGGGTGTCAAGCAGGCTTTGGTAATCGCCGGGAGTGATCGGCGGGCTACGGCCTTCGGTGTCTTCGAGCTATCTAAGGAGATGGGTGTTTCCCCCTGGTATTGGTGGGCCGACGTGGTCCCACGACATTGCGACACACTTGCAATCCACCCCGGCTTTTACAAACAGGGGCCTCCCTCAGTCAAATATCGTGGCATTTTTATCAATGACGAAGACTGGGGCATTCGTCCGTGGGCCGGTAAGACATTCGACTCCAAATTAGGCGATATAGGGCCCAAGACATACAGGCGAGTCTTTGAACTGTTACTGCGCCTGAAGGCGAACTTACTGTGGCCTGCCATGCACGAGTGCACGCAGGCGTTCAATAATTATCCAGATAATAAGTCAGTCGCCGATGATTATGCCATCGTCATGAGCTCTTCCCACGCCGAGCCGATGCTACGAAATAACGTGACGGAGTGGGACTCCCAGGCGCGCGGGCCTTGGGACTATGCGCACAACCGGGAAAGCGTAAGGAATTATTGGGACCAGAGGGCCGCAGAGAACGGCAAGTTCGAAAATCTCTTCGAAATCGGCATGCGCGGCATTCACGACAGTCCCATGCCAGGCCCCTCGGACTTGGCCAGCCGCGTGAATCTTCTGGAACAGGTCTTCCATGACCAGAGGGAGATCCTTTCGCACCGCGTCAATCCCGATGTCGCTCGGGTCCCCCAGATATTCTGCGCCTACAAGGAGGTCTTGCAACTGTACCAAGCAGGACTGAAGGTCCCCGATGACGCCATACTGGGCTGGGCGGACGACAATTTCGGCTATACGCGGCAGCTTTCGACACCGGCACAACAGCACCGGGCCGGCGGATCAGGCATGTATTATCACGTCTCCTATTGGGGTGCGCCGCACGATTACCTGTGGTTGTGCACGACACCCCCGTCGCTCATCTGGGAGGAGATGAGTAAGGCATACGACTATCAAACACGCGCTGCGTGGATCCTGAATGTCGGTGACATCAAGCCAGCGGAACTGGACACTGAGTTCTTTCTGAGCATGGCTTGGGATATGTCGCGCTTTGCCCACGAGAATCAGAAGGAATTCCTGGCGGCGTGGGCGGCGCGCGAATTCAGCCCCAGGTACGCCGCCGGTGTTGCTGACATCCTGGACGAGTATTACCGTCTTAGCTTCGCGAGAAAGCCTGAACATATGGGCTGGAACAGCGCTTCCCGGCCTGTGTCGCGAACCGAGTTCACCCCCGTAAGCTACGGTGACGAAGCGCAATTGCGCCTGAATAAGTACGCCCGTCTGGACCGCGAAGCCGAACGTATATACGCCGACCTCCCCGCCAACCAGAAGGACAGCTTTTATGAGCTCGTGCTCTACCCCGTCCGCGCCGCCGGTCTGATGAATCAGAAAATGCTCTACGCCGACCGCAGCTATCTCTATGCCGCGCAAGGTCGGGCCAGCACTAACGATTGCGCCAGAAAGGTCAGAACTGCATTCGCCCGGATCGAATTGGAGACCAATACCTTCAACCAAGCCATAGCCGGCGGCAAATGGCGATACATGATGTCTTCCAATCCCCGTAACCTGTCTGTATTTGATCTTCCAGCAACCGCGCTCGTGACGCCTGTTCCAGGCATAGCTTGGGGTATTGCCGTTGAAGGGCACACAACGGCGATGGTGGACCATCCCGCCCGCGCCCACGGTTCCGTCGCTGGCGAAATTGGTAAATGGGCCCGATCCGGCGACAAGGAATATGATCTTCTGCCTCCGTTCGATGCCTTCACTCGCCGCAAACATTTCGTCGACATTTTCAAGTGCGGAACAACTCCTTTTGCTTGGACAGCGTCGACCAGCGCGCCTTGGATCAGTCTCAGCGCCCAGTCTGGACGCGTGGACGACGATCAGCGCATCTGGGTCGATATCCTCTGGGCACAGGCGCCAAAAGGCACGAACATTCCTGCGACCATCACGTTCCGTGGGCCGAATGGAGATCGCACCGTCCGTTTGGAGGTTTCCAACCCCGATCCACCCGTCCAACCCATGCCGCGATTCGTCGAGAGCGACGGCGTAGTCTCAATGGAAGCCGAGCACTTTACCAGGCAAGTGACGCGCAACCGCGTCGAATGGCGCGTCCTGCCGGACCTTGGCCGGACTGGCGGAACCGTCAGCATCTTCCCCAGCACCGCGCCCAGTCTGGAAACACCCGCGGAATTACCTGCGGAGGCGCCGGCACTCGAATACGACTTTTATAACTGGAGCGATACCCCACTGAAAATTCTCGTCACAGCGCTGCCCACCCAAAGGATTGACGAAGGCCGCCACCTCCGCTATGCCGTGGCCCTTGACGATGATGCGCCCGTGCCTGTGAATCTGGAAGATGGAAGCCGCTGGGACGTCAACGTCCTCCGGGCCGCAGTCGTGGGATCTTCCGAACATGCGGCGATCCGGCCGGGGCGCCATACATTACGCCTCTGGATGATGGATCCGGGTGTTGTATTGGACAAGATTGTATTGAATTTCGGTGGGCTTCGTCCTTCCTATCTGGGACCTCCCGAAACCGTGAATACGGCCCGCTGACTGATATGCGGACGCAGTGCCTGTAGCGCCCCGCTTGTCACTGTGAAGTGACCCATCGAAGCCGATAATCCGCGAAAGGTCAGTCGGGTTCGAGACTATTATCTGAATAGGCCGCATCGGCCAGGCCGCGGCAAAGATATCTATGCGTACCGAAATGATCAAGTTGGCACCCAGCTTTACCATAGAGCATTCGGATTTGCTCTCAGTCCGCTGGCGGGAATGACCCGGATGCACTACATCGACTGCACAAATACCTGATGAAGCGGGCAATCAAAACACGTGAATCGTTTGACTCACCTATCGCGTTCGAACACGAATTAACGTTGGGGCACTTCAGTCTTCCACACGTCAACGGCCGGTGCGGCGAGTTTTCCGAGTTTGCCAGCGAACGGCACAATGCGACTACGGCCGCCATCCCCGGCCGGAACCTGGCCTTCAATGCCCTACCGCGGCCGGGATCGCGGCAGAATCGGGTTCATCGCGGCTTCAATGCGGAAACCGATAAGAGCACCATGCTGTTTGCCTATCGCAAGCGAACTCCGAAGAATGCGGCTATGGAGTTGATGACTACGGCGATGCTACACAAAGCCGAGGATTCGGCAACAGTTCGGATTTCCTCTTGTGGCAGCCGAGGGCCACATCTTCGTTGTGGCGAATCACCGCGCACTAGTGCTGCGCCGGCTGATAAGCGATGCAGTCGATTTCGACTTTAATCGGCATGGCGAATCCGGTGACTACCGTAGTACGCGCCGGTTTGGCTTGTCCGAAGAATTCTTCGTAAACGTGGTTCATCGCCGCGAAATCGCCGCCATCGGCCAAAAATACCGAGCACTTTACGACGTCCGCCATACTCGCGCCGGACCCCTGTAAGATGCGCTGAATGTTGTTCAGGATCAAACGAGTCTCGTGCGCCACATCGCCGGGCGTCAGGTGATTGGTTGCGGGGTCGACCGCCACCTGTCCGGAGATGAACAGGAAATCGCCCGCTCTCACAGCCGGAGAGTACGGACCACGCGGCGCGGGAACTCCCGGAGGTGTGATTCGTTCGATCATCGTCTCAGTGTCCTTCCTCTTCCAGAAACCGCTCAGCCTCGATGGCGGCCATGCAGCCTGCGCCCGCGGCCGTGATCGCCTGGCGATAAACGCGGTCCTGGACATCGCCGGCATGGAAGACTCCGGCGATGTTCGTGCGAGCACCGCCCTTCGAAAGAATGTATCCATCGGAGTCTGTTTCGATTTGTCCCCGGAAGACGGCGGTATTGGGAATGTGCCCGATCGCGAGAAAGAATCCGTCCACGTCCTGGTCCCATACCTTCCCGGTTTTGAGATTCTTCAGGCGCACACCGTTGACTATTTTCTTCTCGACATCGTAAATGTCTTCCACTACGGTGCTGGTCAGGAATTTGATTTTTGGATTGTGCCGCACGCGGTCGAACATGATCTTCGACGCGCGGAATTCCTCCCGGCGGTGCACTAATGTGACTTCGCGGCCGAAGCGCGTGAGAAAGTTGGCCTCTTCCATGGCTGAATCGCCGCCGCCCACCACCATGATCTTCTTGTCGCGGAAGAAGAAACCATCGCAGGTCGCGCAGGAACTCACGCCATAGCCGATCAGTTTCTGCTCGGACTCCAGGCCCAGCCAGCGCGCTGACGCGCCCGAGGCGATGATAACCGTGCGCGATTCTATCCATTCTCCCTCGATGTTGAGGCGGAAGGGGCGCGAGGAAAGCTCGGTCTCGAGCACAGCGCCGTGCATATACTCAGCTCCGAAGTGCTCGGCTTGCTTTTTCATGTTCTCGACAAGCTGGGGGCCTTCGATTCCTTCGGGAAAGCCGGGGAAATTCTCGACCAGGGTGGTGAGAGAGAGTTGGCCGCCCGCTTCATGGCCGCTGACTACTAACGGTTTCAAATTGGCGCGCGCCGTGTAAATGGCTGCTGTATTGCCGGCGCAGCCCGAACCTATGATGACAACATTCCGCATCAGAGAACCTTGGGTGTGGGTAGACCATCACTGTAACACACGGAAGTCTGGGGACTTCCGGTCGTCGGCCGTTGCTTGCGCACGCCATAAGAAAATCGAATGCCTCCCATAGAAACGTTGCGTTTGATGGAGCGCGCGATCCGGTGGACAATGTACCCCGTCAGTCCTGATGCGTGATTGTGCCCCGAAAGGGGAGTTCATGCATTTCGGTCGCCCCGTCAGCGCTCGGAAGATTCACTGACAGCAAGACAGATCGTTTCGTGCGCTCGAGCTGTTCACGCGGAACGGTCGAATGCGGCACCGGAGACCTGATATCCGTTCTCGCCCCGTCCGCGGGCAGCGTTTCCAGACAGCCAGTGTTGAATCGGATCGGAACAGAAGCGGAGATCCGTGTATCCCAGGGAACTCAGGCGCGAACTGAACTACCAAAACATACGAAGGAAGGAACAAACTTACATGGAAAACAAATTGTCTTTCCCACGCAAATTGCACCGGTTGCGTGAGCGGATGCGGACCCCGGAATGGCGCCGCTACGGCCAGATCCTGCTGCTGGGCAAACTGATGGGCGTCGGCCTGATTCTGCTGGCGGCGGTGCTGTTGAACCCTGACTTGATCGGCTTCCGGACCTTTGCCGCAGATCCGTCGTTAAAGGGGAATGACATCGTCAACCCGATCAATACCGTTTGGACGCTGATCGCCGCGTTTCTGGTGTTCGGTATGCAGGTTGGGTTCACCATGCTCGAAGCGGGATTCTGCCGCTCGCGCGAAACGGTGAACGTGCTCATGGAGTGCGTGGTCGATACCTGCCTCTGCGGTCTGCTGTTCTACGCCTGGGGCTTTGCGTTCATGTTCAGCCATGGCAACGGCTTTATCGGCTCTCACTGGTTCTTCCTGCAAGGCGCACCGGCCACGTACGAAGGCACCGGCGTGGCTTTCCTCGCGTTCTGGCTGTTTCAGTTTGCGTTCGCCGATACTTGCTCCACCATCACTTCGGGCGCAATGATCGGCCGCACCGCCTGGGTCGGCGATCTGATTTACAGCTTTGCGGTCTCGGGCTTTATCTATCCGATCATCGGCCACTGGGCCTGGGGGCCGGATGGCTTCCTGGCCACCATGGGCACGGCGGGCAACTTCCTGCCTTCGCTTGGTATCGGGTTCCATGACTTCGCAGGTTCCACGGTAGTTCACACAATCGGTGGATTCATCGCCTTGGCTGGTTCGCTCGTCCTCGGACCGCGCCTGGGCCGGCGTTTCAAACGCGACGGCGGCGGACCCATGATGCCGCACGATCTGACAATCGCGGCTTCGGGTGGCTTGTTGCTTTGGTTCGGCTGGTATGGATTCAATCCCGGCAGCACGCTTTCCGCCATGGATTTCGAAGGCATCGGACGAGTGGCGGCCAATACCACTCTGGCGGCTTGCGCGGCGGGCCTCTCGGCGATGATCGTCGCTTACCTCATGAGCAGGAAGTGGGATGTCAGCTTCACGGTGAACGGTTTTCTGGCCGGACTGGTTGCCATTACGTGCCCCTGCTACTGGGTGAGCCCGCTCGGCTCCATCCTGCTGGGCGGCGTGGCAGGAATCATCGTGGTCTACGGCGTAGAACTGCTCGAGTATCTTCGCATTGATGATCCGATCGGCGCGGTGCCGGTTCACGGAATGTGCGGAATTTGGGGTACGCTTTCACTGGGCTTGTTTGCCGCGGGACAGTTTGGCGCTACCGGGCCATTTGCAGCCGACAACTCGGCTCCTTTGCGGGGCCTGTTTTATGGCGGCGGAATGCAGTTGCTGACGGCGCAAATGATCGGCAGCGCGATTATCACCATATCCACTTTCGCGGTAGCCATGGCGGTGATGTACACCGTGAACGCAATGGGTCTGCTTCGAATCTCTCCCGAAGGCGAGAGCTATGGCTTGGACCTGCACGAGCACGGCATTTCGGCTTACCCCGAGTACGTGATCTCCGCGCTGGGGCGTCCGGGCGGGATGCCCGCCGGCGAGCCATCGCACGCCTTGGGTGCGCCGTCAGCCGCACGCCTGGGATTACACGAATCCGCACAGTGAGGGCGAACGTCATATGAAAAAAATCGAAGCAGTCATCCAGCCTTTCAAACTGGACGAAGTGAAAGAAGCACTGACAAAGATCGGCGTGGAGGGAATCACGGTCTCCGAAGTACAGGGTCATGGCCGGCAAAAAGGCCACACCGAGGTCTACCGCGGAAGCGAGTACAAGGTGGACCTTCTGCCCAAAGTGAAACTGGAGATGGTGATTCGCGACACGTTGCTGAATCCGGTGGTCGAAAGCCTGACCTCGGCTGCCCGCACGGGCAAAATCGGCGACGGCAAAATCTTCGTCTCTGCGATTGAAGAAGTGGTTCGCATCCGCAACGGCGACCGCGGCGACGCCGCACTCTGATTTTCATGGAAAGGCCCGCCGGTTTTGTAAATCGACGGGCCTTTCGTGTGATTGCGTGTTTTACAATCCGGCCATGGAGCAACGCAGCCGGTTCTGGTGGATCAACCGCAATGTAGCCGGCATGACGGTCACGAGTTTCTGTGCCGATGTCGGCTATGAAATGGTGAACGCCGTCCTTCCTGGTTTTCTGGCGTCCATCGGTGTAGCGGCGGCGGCGCTGGGGTGGATCGAAGGCGCAGCCGATGCGCTTTCGAGCTTCGTTAAACTCGCCGTCGGTTGGTATTCGGACCGCGTGGGCCGTCGCAAGCCGGTGGTCACACTCGGCTATTTTCTTTCCGGCACGGCTCTTTCCGTATTCGTCATCGCCGTCTCCTGGCCGCTGGTTCTGGCAGGGAGAGTGGTGGCGTGGTTCGGTAAAGGAATCCGCGGTCCGCTGCGCGATGCCATGCTCGCGGAATTCACCGTGGCCGAAGCGCGCGGCCGGGTCTTCGGATTGCATCGCGCCGGCGATACGGCGGGCGCGGTGCTCGGCCCTCTGATTGGCGTCTGGCTGCTGAGAGTGTTGCCGCGTGCTGATGCGGCCGAGCCATTCCGCGGCGTCTTCCTGTTCTCGTTAATTCCCGGGTTAATCGCCGTAGCGTCGATGGTGTTTCTGGTGAAGGAGCGGCGGCGTCCGATCGACCTGACTTCGCGCTTTTGGAGTTCAGTGCGGAATTTGCCGAGCGACTACCGGCGTCTTCTAAACGGAGTGGGACTCTTCGGCGCAGGCGACTTTGCGCATACGCTGCTCGTGCTGGCCGCTGTGCAATTGCTGGCTCCTGAACATGGCCTGGTGCGCGCCGGCGAGTTGGCGGCACTGCTTTACGCTCTGCACAATGTGGTCTATGCGGCTGCGGCATTTCCGGTGGGAATGCTGGCAGACCGCTTTCACAAACAGTCTCTTCTGGCAGTGGGCTATCTACTGGGCGCGGTCACAGGCTTTGCGGTGGCAGGGCTGTTTGCCTGGCATCTGGCGGGAATCGGTGCGCTGACCATTGTGTTTGCGCTGGCGGGCATCTACCTGGGATTTGAAGACACACTCGAGGGCGCGATTCCGGCCGGCATGATTTCGCCGGAAGCGCGCGGGACGGCGTATGGCGTAATGGGCGCGGTGAACGGTATAGGCGACCTGATTGCGAGCGCGCTGGTGGGGACACTCTGGACGGCGGTGTCGCCGGCCGCCGCCTTTGCCTCCGCAGGCGTACTCATGCTGGCCGGTTCCGGTCTCACTGCCTTCAATCGGGCGAGCGCGGCTTGAGGATATGCGGGCCGCACGGCTTGGTCAGCAGGCAAACGCGGATTCAATCTTTGAGCTTGATCACCGGCCCGGCTGAAGCCGGGCTTGCAGCCTAAGCGTTGCCCCACAACTACGCTCGCGGCTACTCCTGCCGGAGGGCCACCGCGGGCTGGATGCGGACAGCTCGGACGGACGGCGCGAGCGATGCCGCCAGCGCTACAGCGGCCAATAGCAGACCCACCACCACGTACACCAGCGGATCGTCCGCCTTTACGCCGAACAGCAGGCTCTCCATCAGGCGGGTGAGAGCCAGTGCGCCGGCCACGCCAATCGCCAGGCCAAGCGCGGCCAGCTTCAGGCCGTGCCCCAGCACCATACCGAGTACATCGCGCACTTCCGCTCCCAGAGCCGCGCGAATGCCGAACTCGCGGACACGCTGCGTCACCGCATAAGCCAGCACTCCATAGATGCCGATGGCCGAGAGCACGAGCGCCAGTCCGGCGAACGCCAGGCAGATGATCATCGCTGCACGACGATTCAGCAATGAATCGGAAAGCCGCGCCTGCATCGTTTTCACGTCGAACAAGGGCAGCTCCGGATCCGCCTGCCGAAGCCGGCGGCGAATGCCGGACACAATCTCGGCGCTGCCGGTTTGCGTTTTCGCTACCAGATACACGCTTCCATCCGCCAATTGCCCGTAGGGAAAATAAATTTGGCCGACGGTCTTCTGCTCCGACAGATCGCCCTCTTTTACGGTGCCCACTACCCCGACAACCGTGCATATCGGATTGGTGGGTTCCAGGCCCCGCCGGATGTGCGACCCTACAGCGCCTCCTCGTGGCCAGTACTTGCGCGCCAGAAACTGGTCGATGATCGCGACCGGCGGCGCTTTGTCGGTATCCGCCTCCGAGAACGTTCGCCCTTCGAGTAGCGGAACACCCATTGCCTGAAAATAATCTCCGCCAATGACGTTCCACCCCGGTACGGGCGGATTCTCGCCGGGTGCGGCGTTATACCCGGGAATGGTGATGACGCTGGCGTTCATATCGCCGCCGAAGGGCAGGTAGCTGTTGAACCCGACGTGCGCGACACCGGGCAGCGTGCGAAGGTCTGCGAGCAATCTGCCCAGGAACCCACGCGTTTGCAAGTCATCCGCGTACCGCGACTTCGGCAATGAGATGTGCGCAGACAACACGTCCTGTGTGCGAAATCCCGGGTCCACCGTAAGCAATTGCTGGAAGCTCACCGTAAGCAGGCCGGAAGCAATCAGCAGCACAAAGGCCAGCGAGATCTGTGCCACTACGAGCGTCGAACGGGTCCAGAGAGCCCGCTTTTCGCTGGTGCCGGTTCTGCCGTTCTGCCGGAAAACTTCGTTCAGGTCGCGACGCATCAGATGAAACACCGGCACGCTGCCGAATGCGATTCCCGTAAGCGCCGCCAGGGCGATGCTGAACAAGAGCACTTTGCTATCGATACGAATGCCGGCGCCGCGAGGCAATTCCGAGGCTCCCAAAATAGTCAGCAAGTTCACACCGGCATAACCCACGCCGATTCCCGCCAAACCTCCGAGCAGCGCCAGCGTCACGCTTTCCGTGAGCAGTTGGCGGCCGAGACGCCAGCGGCCCGCGCCCAGACTGAAGCGGATGGCCAGCTCCTTCATGCGCACGTTGGATCGCACCAGCATCAGGTTGGCCACGTTGACGCATCCGATGAGCAGCACCAGAAGAACCGCCGCCTGCAGCAGATAGAGCATCGGCCGCACGTCTTTGACGAGTTGGTCCTTGGCGCCGATCACCACGGTAGAGAAGTGAGCGCTCTTGAGCAGCTCGCGATATTTCGGAAACCGATCCAGATTCAGCCGGTTCAGGCTGTCGATTCGCTGTTGCGCGGCGCGCAGAGTCACTCCCGGCCGCAAGCGGGCGATCATGCCCCAACTGTTGCTGTGGCGTGATTCGTCGGACATCTGCTTTGGTGTAAAGGCTAACGGAATCCAGATCCGGCTCTTCGGGTCGAGAGAGCGGAAGTCTTCCGGCATCACACCCACGATGCGATAGGGCACACCGCCGAGACGGATATCCCTGCCCAGCACACCGCGATCCTCCCCGTACAGATCTTTCCAGAGCCCGTGGCTCAGGATGGCGACCTTTTCCTTCCCCAGGACGCCATCCTCTTCAAGAAACGGCCGGCCGAGAACGGGAGAGACGCGCAGCACGCGGAAGTAGGATGGCGTAACCGATTCGCCATCGATGCGCACCGGTGAACCTTCAGGCCCGGTATCAAATCCTTCTTTGCTGGTAAGAGCCACGGAATCAAATACGCCGGTGAGTTTCCTGCGATCGAGGTAATCCGGAACCGAGTTGGCGCCGTACTCAGTAACTCCCACGCCGGGATAAATGTTGTACAGGGTCACGAGGCGCCCGGAATTCGGGTAGGGGAGGGGATCAAGGAGAACGGAACGAAGGACGGTAAAAATGGCGGTGTTCGCGCCGATGCACAATGCGAGGGTCAACAGCGCGGTGAAACTGAAGGCCTTTTCTTTCCAAAGAAGTTTAAGCCCGAAACGCAAGTCCTGGGGCATGAAATCTCGCTTTCAGAACACGGGCAAACAGCGCCCGGCGTTCTGTACTCTTTTCCAGATCATACTTGGATCGGAGACCACGGGTTCCATGAGTTTCCGATGGAGGGATGGGTCCTGTCAATCCACCGCCGGGTCAAAATTTTTACGTTCGAGGCGGCCAATCACCTGGCGAATCTCCAAAGGTACAGGGACGGGCCGGTTCTGGCTGTAGTCGAGCAGCACCAGGGTGGAATCGGCACTGGCCGCGAGCAGGTTCAGATCGCGGCTCACGATGCGGTGCTCCATGCGGATGCTGCTGCGGCCGATGTGCGTGACGCGCGCGCCCACATCGATTGTGCCCGGAAAGGTCAACGGCCGCTTGTAATCACAGTGGAGACTCGCCACAATCGGCCCGGGCCCGGTGGGCGGAAGCGGCACCCAAAGACCCGCCCGGCCCAGGTATTCGACGCGCGCAGTTTCACACCAGCGCAGGTAGATCAGACTGTTGACGTGCCCGAACGCATCCTGGTCTCCCCAGAGCAGGGGAATCGTAGTCACTACCGGAAATCCGGCCAGATAATCTTCCATTTCATTCATTGCGTGGCGATGGTGCGGAAAACCGAATTATCGCATCCATGCCCGCCGGTCCGAAATACCGGACAAAGCAGGACACCTTGCTACCATGGAATTTCCATGAAAGTTCCGCTTCTGAACGTGCAGCGGCAGAACCTGCCCCTCGAAGCCGAATTGCTGGCCGCGTTCCAGCGTGTGCTCGAATCGGGGCAGTATATTCAGGGAGCAGAGGTGGAGCGGTTCGAAGCAGCGGCGGCGGAAGTTGCCGGCGCACGCTTCGCGGTGGGCGTATCTTCGGGGACCGACGCCCTGCTGGTGGCTCTGATGGCGTTGGGCATCGGTGAGGATGACGAAGTCATCTGCCCGTCATTCACGTTCTTCGCCACCGCCGGTTCCATCGCACGCGTAGGCGCTCGCCCTGTCTTCGCGGACTCCTGCCCGCTGTGTTTCAACATCGAGCCGGCGAATATCGAAGCGCTCATCACGCCCCGAACCAAGGCGATCATCCCCGTTCACCTGTTCGGGCAGCCGGCGGACATGGATACGATCCTGGAAATTGCCCGGCGCCATCAATTGGCGGTGATCGAAGATACCGCGCAGGCATTCGGCGCTACATACCGCGGACGGCCGGTGGGTGCGCTGGGGGATTTCGGAACCATCAGCTTTTTTCCTTCGAAGAATCTGGGGGCACTGGGAGATGCCGGGCTGCTCGTCACTAATGACGCGGTGCTCGCGGAAAAAGCTCGGCTCTTGCGCAATCACGGCGCTCACCCGAAGTACTTTCACAGCGTAGTGGGTGGGAACTTTCGCCTCGACGCGGTCCAAGCTGCTTTGCTCGCAGTGAAACTGCCGCACCTCGCGGAGTACACTCGCCTGAGGCAGCAACATGCCTGCGAATATCAACAGGCTTTGAAGAGTTGCCGCGGCGGCGCTGCGGTCGAGCTTCTTTTACCGGAGACGCATCCCGACCGTACGAACATTGCCAACCAATTTACGTTACGCGTGCGGCGCGGAACTCGCTGGACGCGGCCTGAATCGCCGCGCGATACGCTGCGCAGTTTCCTCCACCAACGCGAGATTGGTTGCGAGATCTACTATCCCGTGCCACTTCACGCACAGGAATGCTTCCGCGGCTTGGCGGACGCGGCGAAGCTGGAGATCTGCGAAACCTTAGCCGGCGAGGTTTTGAGTCTGCCGGTGTTTCCCGAACTGACGAACGACGAACAAAGCGCGGTAATTGCAGCCGTAACGGATTTCATGAAGCAATTCGCGTAGTCGAGCACCGCCATCTTACGAGACGGGCGACACCTGTCGTTCACGGCGGTCGCTGAAGAACACGGCAGTGGCATCGGCAATGCGTTCGCTCGCGTGGCCGTCACCGTAAGGGTTGTGCACGCGCGTCATCCGCTCATATTCGGCCGCGTCTTCGAGCAGCCGCCTGGCTTCGCGGACAATGCGCTCTTCGTCGGTGCCTACTAGCTTGACGGTGCCGGCATCAACCGCTTCCGGCCGCTCGGTTTTTTCCCGCATCACGAGCACCGGCTTGCCGAGCGAGGGCGCTTCTTCCTGAATTCCACCCGAATCGGTGATCAGAAAAGCCGCGCGCCGCATCAGATCGACAAACGGCACGTAGGAGAGCGGCTCAATGAGATGTATGTTGCGCCGGCCGCCGAGCAGTTCGTGCGCCGGGCCGAGCACGTTGGGATTGCGATGCACCGGATAAACCAGTTCCACATCCGGAAGCTCGGCAATGCGGACTAGCGCGCGCATTGCATTGGAAAATCCGTGCCCGAAGTTTTCCCGGCGATGGCTCGTCACCACAATGAGCCGCCGCTTCGGGTCGAGCTCCGGCCAGCCGCTCGACGCGAGCTCGCCCGATTCCAAAGCATCGCGCACGTAGAGCACGGCATCAATGCCGGTGTTGCCGGTGATGTGAATGCGCGACCCAGGCACGCCTTCGGCCCGCAAGTTGGCCGCCGCCCGCGCTGTCGGCGCGAAGTGAACGTCCGTCAGGCGGCTGGTCAGCAGGCGATTCATCTCTTCGGGGAACGGCTGGCGCAGGTCTCCGGTGCGCAAACCGGCTTCCACATGTGCGACTCGGACGCCGTGGTAAAACGCAGCCAGCGCGCCGCCGAGCGTAGTGGTAGTGTCGCCCTGCACGATCACCAGGTCCGGACGCTCAGCCTGCAAGACTTCTTCGAGCGCGATCAGAATCCTTGCGGTCAGCGAAGACAGAGACTGATTCGGGCGCATCAGGTCCAAGTCCCGATCCGGCATTACGTGGAAAGCTTCGAGCACCTGCTCGAGCATCTCCCGGTGTTGAGCCGTCACGCAGATGCGGACCTCAAATTCGCCGGCGCGGCGGCGCATCTCATGAATCAACGGACACAGTTTGATGGCTTCCGGACGAGTCCCGAAAACGAACAGAGTGCGAATCACTGAGCACGATTATAACGGCACGGAACATCTTAAGGCCGGACGTTGCCATTTTGTTAAACTATTTAGTTTCATGAAGCTGTCGATTCTCATGCCGGTCTACAACGAGCGTACAGTCGTGGAGCGCTGCATTTCGTTGGTCCTGACCGCCCCGCTTCCCGAGAACATGGAGCGGGAACTGGTGATTATCGACGACTGTTCCACCGACGGCACATTCGATATTCTCGAGCGGCTCGCGGCGGCGTTTCCGCAGATCCGCCTCTTCCGCCATGAGCGCAATTCCGGCAAGGGAGCGGCCGTGCGCACCGCAATCGAAAAGGCCACGGGCGATTTTTCGCTGATCCAGGATGCCGACCTGGAATATGATCCATCGGAATACCCGCGGCTGTTGCGGCCCCTGCTCGATGGCCACGCCGATGCGGTCTTCGGTTCGCGCTACATGGCGGGCGAACAGAGCCGTGTGCTTCTGTTCTGGCACTCGATGATCAACAAGGGGCTTACGCTGGTTTCCAACATGTTCTGTAATCTCAATCTGACGGACATGGAAACTTGTTACAAGGTTTTTCGCACGGACCTGTTGAAGAGCATCCCGATTCGCTCCGACCGCTTCGGCTTCGAGCCGGAAATCGTCATGAAGAGCGCGAAGCGCAAGCTGCGCATCTACGAAGTACCGATCAGTTACCACGGCCGCACTTACGAAGAAGGAAAGAAAATCGGCTGGAAGGATGGATTGAAAGCGCTCGGCGTGGTGCTGAAATTCTGGCTGATTGATGACCTTTATGCCGCGCCGTACGGCCGCGACGTGCTTAACAATCTCACCGGTACGCCGCAGTACTTGAGCTGGCTGGCGCGAAAGCTGCGCGCGCATGTCGGCGACACAGTGCTCGAAGTAGGCGCGGGTATTGGCAACATTTCCGGGCGGCTCATGGGCAAACGGCTGCTCTATGTGGCGGCGGAAAAAGATCCGCTGCACCTGCATGCGCTTCGCAATCGCTTCCTGCGAACTCCGAACGTGGCCGTGCAGAGCATCGACCCGACTGTTCCCAGTGACCTGGCAGGATTGGAGAATTGCTTCGATACGGTGCTGTGCCTCAACGTGCTCGAATATCTCGACGATCCGGAGCAAGTGATCGCTTCGCTGAGCATCACGTTGAAACCGGGTGGAGTGCTGGTGATTCTGGTGCCGCAGAACCCGTCGCTTTATGGCTCGCTCGATGAAAGCCTGGGACACAAGCGTCGCTATCGTGCCGCCGAAGCGCGGCGGATGCTCGAAGCGGAAGGTCTGACCGTCGAAACCGTCTACAGCTTCAACAAGGCGGGCGCTCCTCCCTGGTGGGCTTATAGCAAGGTCTTCAGCTCGCGGAAGATCAGCAAGCCGGTGCTGAAGATCTTCGATAAATCCGTTTGGCTTTGGAGCCGGCTGGACGTCCTGATGCCCTGGCACGGGCTTTCCCTCATCGTCGTGGCGCGCAAGGACGGCGGCACGGCGAGGCCAATGGTCGAATGCGCGCTGGATCAGCAAACACCCGCTTCCTCGAACTGATCGAAAACTTCGCCGGCAAGCATGTGCTCGCGATTGGCGACCTGATGCTCGACGAGTTCATCTGGGGCCGTGTCTCGCGCATCTCGCCCGAAGCTCCGGTGCCGGTCGTCAACGTGGTGGGCGAGTCCTATTATCCGGGAGGCGCGGCAAACGTCGCCCGCAATCTGCGCGAGTTCACCGCCGCTGCCGCCGTGATGGGCCGCATCGGGAACGACGATGCCGGATGCCGCCTGTTGCAGCTCTTGGGTGCGGCGGGCATCGATACCGCGGGCGTGCAGCAGGATGCAGCAGCCGTCACTACGCTCAAGACGCGCATCGTGGCGCGCCACCAGCAGGTGGTCCGCGTGGACCGCGAGCGCCCTGCGCCCCTCGATGGTGAACAGGCCGAACAGGCGCGCGCTCACGTGGAACGGGTCATCGCCGCAGTGGATGCTGTGGTAGTGGCCGATTATGGCAAGGGTTTTCTGACGCAGGCGTTCGCGGACACGCTCTGCGGTTTGGCGCGAAAGCACGGCAAAGTATTGACCATTGATCCGCACCCGCGGACTTCGCTGGTTTGGCGCGGTGCCACCGCCATCAAGCCGAACCGCGCGGAGGCCTTCAACGCCGCCGGCGTGCAGCCTGCGGAGCCTGTAGACCCGGTGTTGCGTGACGAGGCGCTGCTCGAAGCAGGCAAGCGCCTGCTGCAAAAGTGGGAAACGAACAACCTGCTCATCACGTTGGGCGAGCAGGGCATGCTGTTGTTTCAGGGCAACGAAACGCCTCGGCACATTCCCGCGAGGGCGCAGGAAGTCTTCGATGTCTCAGGCGCCGGCGATACGGCAATTGCCGTGTTCACACTGGCGCTTTCGGCGGGCGCTACACCGGAAGAAGCGGCCGAACTGGCCAACCGAGCCAGTGGTATCGTCGTCGGGAAACTGGGAACCGCTACAGTCACGCCCGCCGAATTGCGCGCGAGCTTCGAATCCGACTCGCTTCACTGAGCGAGCCGCACGCGCACCAGTTCGCGGATCGTGCTGATCTTGCGAATCTCCGCCGAACCGCCATCGGCTACGATCTTCTGCAGCAGCCACGCCGGCCGGAGCGTGTTCTGATAGACCAGGAATTCGCGGCCGGGCGTGGCAAACCGGCTGTATTCCATCGCCGAAATCCTGGCCCACGGACGCAGTACCATGATTCCGTCATCAATCGTGTCGAAACCCATGTAGCGCACGGCCGCGGCGGAATCGGCCAGAAACAGCAGCCGCGGCTTCAGAGACTGAGGTGCGTAGTACCACATCTGCAGAAAGAGCTGACCATCGGGAATCACCACAGGCCCGTCAGTAAGCGCCTGACGAAGAATGGGTTCGCCGTCGAAGGGGTTTCGCGGAGCTTCGAGATCGCCGAGTGTGACGATTCCCAATCCAACCGCGGCAGCCAGCATCAACAGAAAGCCGGGGAGCGCCCGGCCGCCCGCGCCATACGCCACAGCGATCGGAGCCAGCAATGCAAAGCCCGCAAGTGCCATTTCGGCATAGCGGGGCGTGAACGTGTGCGTGACCAGCAATGCTCCCATTACAGCGAGGGCCGGAATCACCAGGAACAACGCCGCAGCGGCGAGTTCGTGATCCGGAACCGATGGCAGCTCGCCGGGCGGCTCTTTCTCCTCTTTACGGCGCATGAGAATCGTCACGGCAATCAGCAGGAGCAGGAATACCAGAAAACTCAAGATTCGCTGCAGGCCGGTATCCCAGAACTCGAAAACCTGCGCCACGTAGGGAGGTGACCACGTGTGCTTGAATTCGTGGATCACAGTGGCGATGGTCGCCGCGCGCCAGATGAGCGGCGCGGCGCCGATTCCGAAGGCCGCCCAGATGCCCCAATCGACTTTGCGCGCGCGATACGCACGAAGCGCTTCGCCACCCGCCAGCGGCACATAGAGCAGCACGGCGTAGTAATGGCACAGCAGAGCGCCTGCCAGACTTACTGCCAGGCCCGCAAGCGCCCATCTGCGACGCCGGCGTTCCGCCGCCGACTGCCACGCCACCAGCGCCAGCCCGCAGAACGCCAACTCCGGACCATAGGCGCGCGCTTCCACGGAATAGCTATAAGCTTCGGTAACAATCGGCAGCAGCAGCGCGGTCAGTGCATAGAGAATGCCAATGCGCCGCCGCGTGAAACGAAACAGGCACAGGCAAAAGATCCAGAACCCGAGAATTGCCGGGATGCGCGCCGCTACTTCATTCGTGCCGAACCACCGCACGCAAAGATGAATCAGCAGGTGAGGCAATGGCGGACTGGCGTCAGTCTGCTGAGCCGCTTTCAACGCAGTAGGCAGGTCGGGTTCCGAAGCTGCTACCAGCGTAATGATTTCGTCATACCAGAAGGGTTTGGTGCGCGCGTGCAGTACAGCGCCCGCCAGGTAGACCAGCGTCACGAAGACCAGAATGGCAGCCTGGTGCCTGGCGAAGAACAGCGCGATCTGCCGGGCGTCATTTTCGAGCGAGCCGGGCGGCTCGGAGCGGCTCGCGGGAGAAGCGGCTGGCATCAGGCAGACTCCATAAGAAGCAGCGAATTGTGATTTTACCCGAAAGGAATGCCCGTACAGAGTTCGCCCGCCGGACTCGCGATATTGCTACCAAACGCGCAGCGGAATGTCTCCGGGAGAGAAACCGAGGCCGATGCGCACACCATAGATCAACCGGTTGTACCGCGTGAAGTCATTGCTTTGATATTTGCGCGCATCTACGCTGAGCAGCGCGTGCACCGACCGGCTGATCTGGCGGCTCACCGTCAGCGCGCCGCTATAGCCTCCGTAGTAGCCGATCACATTGCTGATCGACTTGGCCTTTTCGTATCCCGCAGCGGTGTTGAAGCTCCAGTGGCGCAGCCCGGTGTAGGTGTAGCCCGCGGTAACACTGCTGATGGCGGAAGTGAGAAACAGGCCATTACCCGGCGTCACTGTGTGCCCGCCCGCGAGATAGGCAACGCCGTGGTGGAACGTCTTCGAAAGCCGGCCGCTGAAGTCAGGAACATAATTTACGTGGTAGGACACAACGATGCCACTGGTCTGTCCGATCAGCGCCGCAATCACCGGATCGAGAGGAACCGATTGGAGAAACTTCGTTTCCACGCGCATCGCCCCGCCGTATGCCGAAAACTCAACCGTGCGCGAAAGCCGCACAGCGTACGCCGCTGTCATGGAGTGCAAATCGGTGCCGCTGAAGACCCCGGTGAAATCGAAGTTAGTGTATGAGTAATCGGCGCCGATCGTGGTATGGCGGGTGATGCGGTACTGCACGTCGCCGCGGGCGGCTGCGCCCGTCACACCATAGAGAGCCGAGGACCGCCGCCGCACCAGAAAGCCGTCGCCGCCGATGTCGAAAGAAAGGCGCGCTGTTTTTTGGTACGTCAGATCAGCCTGAGTGCTGAGATAGATGGTCCGGTTGTCGAAGAAATCGGTGCTGGGGATGTAAGATGTCGAAGGATCGAACGGCACAGCTTCGGAAAGCCCCAGCAGACCGTAATCGCGCGAATACTGGCCGGCGCTTTCGCGCAGCGTAAGTGTTGCGTGCCGTGTGAGGCGGTGGGTCACACCCAGCATCAGCGCCTGGTCGAGTCCGTCGTAGTAGGTGGTGTGCGTGTAGTGACGCAGCGACAGGCGATAGTCGAGTCCAACCGTGGTGTGCTTCCAGCTATGCACTCCGCTGATGCCGCCGGTGGCTTCCATGCCGAAGCTTGCAGTATTTCCGAGATCCCCCTGCGGATCGACTACGCCGACTCCCGCCAAGCCGGTGTCATAGACTCCCAAGAGTTCCAGGTAGGGACGAAATTCCACCTGCGGCGCCACCATGGCCGCGGGCACCTCTCCGCGCGTAAGGATGGCTGGTCCGGCATACTGCGCGAATACCGGTATGGTTAATCCAAGTAGTAACAGGACCCGTGCCAGATTCAAAAATGCGCTCCTTCCGCGCCGGGTGAAAGCAGACACACCGGGCCCGTATCTCAGAGTCTGACGCGAGTTTTCGAGGCCTGTCAAGATGCCGTATCGCTATAATGGCGCCGATGCGTATCTGGAAGACCGTGTGGACGCCGGTTTTGTTGCTTGCCATACGATCTTCCGTTTTAGGTCAGGTTCCAGTGCGTGCCTGGGAAGGTACACTGACACTGTCCACGTATCAGGAAGGCGCACCGGATCCATATCCCGATTTTGGACTGGTCGCTCTCACGCGCGCGCCCAATTATCCCTATCCGATGCGAACGAATCTCACCACGCGCCGCGTACCGGAGACTTGGCGAACCCTGAACCTGGAAAACGAATATCTTTCCTGCACCATGTTTCCGGATCTCGGCGGCCATCTATATTCCTGCACGGATAAGTTGAGTGGCCAGCCTATGTTCTATGCCAATCCGTCGATCAAGAAAGCGCTCGTCGGGTTGCGCGGCTCATGGGCGGCGCTGGGTATCGAACTAAACTTTCCCGCCGCGCATACGCGCGTCACCGTTTCGCCTGTCAACTTCGGATTGCGGCAGGAGAAAGATCGCGCGTCGGTCTGGGTGGGAGACATCGACCGCATCACGGGCATGGGATGGACTGTCGAATTCGTGCTCCGCGCCGGCAGCGCGGCCCTGGAACAGAACGTTACGCTCTACAACCGCACAGACGTGCGGCATCCATACTCCTGGTGGAGCAACGCCGCTGTGGAACTGCATCCCGGCGCCGAATTCGTGCTGCCCACGCACTTGGTGGCGAGCCACGGAACCACGAATCTCGATACCTGGCCGGTAGGTCAGGATGGCATCGATCGCCGCGTGGTGGCGCATTTCCCCTCCAGCGTCGGCCTCTTCGCATACGGCAGTCGCGAAGGATTTCTGGGGGTTTACCAGCCAGCATCGCATTCGGGCGTGGTGCATTTCGCCGATCCGGCGGCGGTGCCCGGTAAAAAGATCTGGACCTGGGGCGCCTCCGACGACCAGCGCGTGCGCGCGGAACTCTCCGACAACCAGAGCACATATGTCGAGATCCAGGCCGGCCTGTTTCCCAATCAGGAGACCTTCGCGTTTCTGCCGCCACACCAGGTGCGGCGATTCACCGAGTATTGGATTCCGGTACGCGCGTTGGATGGCATTTCACACGCGAATGCGGACGCGGTTCTGTATTTCGAACGGCAGTCGAAAGCGGGAAAGACGGAGTTGGTGGCGGAAGTGGAGGCGATCCATGCGATTCACGGCGCACGGATTCGCATCCGGAACGGCACAGCAGTAGTGATGGAAGCCGCCGCTGATTTGGACCCGCATGCAGTTTTCACGCGCCGCATTCCGGATCCGCTTCCCAGCGCGCACTATACGTTCGAACTGGCCGATGCCTCGGGCGTGCTGTTGACACACACAGAGGGCTCCTACAACGCGCAATCCGCCTCCGGAGTGAAGCTGGGGCCGCAGCCGAAGCGCGATCTGACAAACGCCGCAAGCGAAGACGATTTCCTGCGGCGCGGCGAGGACGAAGAACGCAACAGCCTTTACGACGCGGCTCAAAACGATTACGCTCATGCGACTCAGCAGTTTCCGGGCAGCGCTCGCCTCAATCTCGCGGCCGGGCGGCTGGCCATAGAACAAGATCGCTTTCAGCAAGGTGTGCGGATTCTGGCGGCGCTTCCGAAGAAAGACGCGGAGACCCATTACTACCTGGGCGTGGCGATGGCGCGTCTGGACGACGAGAAACGCGCCCGAGCGGAGTTTCAAGCCGCCGCGGCTGATCCCACATGGGGCGGCGCAGCTTCCGTGGAGTGGGCCGCTTCGCTTGCGTGCTCGGGCGATCTGCGGGGCGCACTCACGAAGCTCTCCGCGCAACCGGCAGCAGCCAACCAGGCAGGAGCGGGTGCGATGGAAGTTGCTCTCCTGCGCCGCACCGGACAAGCCGACAAAGCCCGTGCGCGCCTGGCCTATTGGCTCGGCATCGACCCTACGGACAACGTGCTGCGCTTCGAGAGGGCTCTGCTGGGACAAACAGACAGCACGTTGTGGCCGCACCTGGGCGCCAATCCAGCGCGTGTGCTCGAGATTGCCGATCACTACATGCGGCTGGGCTTTTTCGACGACGCGCTGAAGGCGCTGACTCACGTGTATCCAGCCGCGCCGGCAAATCAGCGCGAGCCCGCCGCGGTGTTGCCGCAAAATCATGCGTTGGTTGTGTACTATGCTGCCTACTGCCGTCACCGGTTACATCAAGACGATGCCGCGGACTGGCGGCGCGCGGCCTCGCTTCCCGTGCGCTACGTGTTTCCGCATCGCGCCAGCTCGTTTCCCGTGCTGCGAGCGGCGCTGAGCGCGAACCCTTTCGATGCTCACGCGCACTTTCTGTTAGCGCTCCTCGATCTCGATAGCGGCCTCACGAAGCAGGCCCTTATTCAATTGGAACAATCACGCGAGCTCAATTCGGGTTTGCCCGAGCTGCACAGACTCTATGCAGCGGAGTTGCTGGCGGCGCGGTATGATCCGGCGGGCGCGATCATCGTGCTGCGCGAAGGTCTACGCCTGCACCCTTCCGATCCGGCGTTGACCCGCGCTCTCGATGACGCCATTCGCGGCGCTGGTTCCGCCCCGGCGCCGCAGCCGCAAACAAACAGGCCGCCCGCTCGGGCTCCCCTTGTTTCCAACCCGACGCCCGCGCCGGCCAAGCCACCAAGCCCAGCGCCGCCGCCATCGTCGCCGTCGGACCTGGCTGCCGAAGCATTGATAGACGCGGCTTCCGGCCAGCTCGGGCGCGCTGCGCAGATTTTCAATTCTCACAACCTTCCGCAGGAGCGGCAGCGGGATGACGTGCGGCAGGCCTATATCGAGATCCAGTATCTGAAGGTGCGAGCCCAAGCCGCTGCGGGAAAATGCGATTCATTCGAGGACGTGGTTGACCGGCTGGGCGATGAGGATAAGAGCCTGGCTTTCACCATGTACGGCTTCGGTGAGTTCCTGAAAACCGCGCGGGTGCAGTACGGGCTGGCGCAGGCGGAGGCGCAATGCGGAGGCCAGAAGGCCGCGCGCAAACGGTGGAACAAGGTGACCAAAGAGCGCGAACCTCTCTCGTCTCCCGACTATGCGTTTCCCGCACTGGCGGAAATGCGCCTCGACGCAGCGCAGGGCCGCAGCCGGGTACAAACCGCGCTTGCCGCGGCGGAGCACGCGCCGGCGAGTTCTGAAAACCGCGCCGTGCTGTTCTACACGCAGGGTTTGCTGCTCAATGCGGAGGGCCGCACGGAAGACGCGTTATCGCGGTGGCAACAGGGCGCGCAGGCATCCACTTCGGCGTTCCCGCGGTATCTGAATCTTTCCGCGATCCGCGAAAATATACATCCCGCTGGAGGTCCGCGATGATTCTTCGCGCCTCCGCTTTAGCGTTGCTGACCGGCGCCTTCTTGCTTCCGCCGGCGCACGCGTCGAGTGCGCTCGCCGATCGCGTGCTGGTGCTGGTGAATCAGAAAATGCCAGCGGAGAACGGCACCGGAGGCGCAGGCGCGAGCGTCTTCGTGGGCGAGTATTATGCGCGGCGGCGAGGTATTCCGGCAGCAAATGTGATCCGCCTGAAAACCTCGACTACCGAAGACCTCTCGTATTCCGATTACCAGGATGAAATTGAAAAGCCGCTGAAGAAGCTCCTCGATGCCCACGATGGCGCGCTGCGGCGAAAGATTCTCTACATCGTGCCCACCTATGGAATTCCGCTCAAGACGAAAGACGCCGCGGGCCACGTGCTGGCGCTCGATTCGGCGCTGGCCGCCATGTATGCGTCGCCGGATTCGGCCATCCGGTTCGCCAATCCGTACGCCGGCACGGTAACGTCTCAACCACCGCACTTCGATACCTGGGCCGACCAGAGAGAAGCACAGGGCTTATGGAAAATGTTCCTCGTTACGCGTCTGGATGGACCCAATGCCCTGATCGCGCGTGGGCTTGTAGACAAAGCCATCACCGCGGAAACGTCGCTGACGCGGGATAGCGGTGTCGCCTACTTCGATTATCAGGGCACGCGCAAGCCTTCCGAGTGGCAGTATCCAATCGACGAGAACATCCGCGCGCTGGCTGAACTCTCGCGCAAGCGCGGCTTCCGCACGGTGCTGCACGTGCAGCGAGAGAGCACCTGCGGCGCGAACCTGCATCCGGCGGCGTCATACGTCTACGATCCCGCATCCAAGCAGGTCTTCGTGGACGCGTATGGAGCGCAGGCGGAGACGAGTTTCTCATTCGAACCGGTCATGGCCGGCGACATCGTGGTTGGCATTCGCAATCAACAGGTGAATAGCCAGGGGAACATTGCCTACCTCACACTGGCGACGGCCGACCCGCAAACTTACATCAAACTGACTTATCCGCTGGCGCCATTTACCGGCTACAGCGCGACCGCGGAATTGACGCTCGAAAAAATAGTAGGTGGCGCGAGTGCCGCCCGCGCTGTGGTGAAGCTCGACAAGTCGATGACAGCCGCGATTAATGGCGTGACGGAGATCCGCATCCATCTGGAGCCGGGCAGCGTTTCGGCATATCGCAACGGCGCACTGCTGGCGACGGCGACGGACCCGGCTGCTCATGCCATTCCGGTTTCCCGCGTGGCCGTGAGCGCGCTGTGTTGGGATTATTTCCTCAGCGGATTCACCGTGACAGGCGGCGATGGCAAAGTGCTCTGGAACGACCGCTTCGCAACCGACACCACGAGCCGATACCAGTGGACGCTGGCGCCGCGCGCCGCGCCGGACGCCTTATGGGCATGGGGTTGGTACAACACCGCGTTTGATGCGTACCGCTTTGTGCCCGGAGCGGTCGCCGCGCAACTGACTTCTTACACGGCGGGCACGCTGCGGACTCCGCGCGATCCGAATCCCGCGGTCGCAAGCGTCGGCGATAAGCGGTGGGGCTGGAACTGGGCGCCGCGCATGCTTGAAGAAGGCGTCACCGCTACGTGGGGCGCTGTGGCAGAGCCGTACGGCGTGTTTTATGCCTTGGGCGGGAACGTGCTCAATCACTTTTGGACCGGCTACAATTTCGGCGAAAGCTTCTACCTCGCGCAGAACGTGCTGCGCTGGACTGTCGTCGCGGTGGGAGACCCGTTGTACGCACCGCGAGTCTTTCAGCCTGCCGGAAATGCGGCCGCGAATTCGAACCGCCCGCCGCGATAGTCAGCGAAACGGGATCGGCCGGACCGGCACCCGGTCTGGATCGAGCAGCCACACCGTGCGGCCAGAATAGTATTGCAGGAGCGCCAGATTTTCCGGCGGCGTCAAATACCGCGCCCAGACGATCTTGGCGCCATCGATATCGGCACGGTTATATACCCACTCGATGTTTGGATCGTGGTTTCTCTGGTATCGCACAATCACGAGTTGTTTGCCAGGGAGCCGTTCCAGCTCCGCCGTGATACGCGGCCGGTCGATCTGAATGCCGGTGATAGACGGAATCCGCAGCGGCGTGCGCACCAGATAGATCGCAAGGTATGCCGCCACTGCCACTGGAACGCACCGGCCAATCCAAACTGCCAGCGGCACGTGCCGTTGCGCCGCCAGCAGCCGGAGGAATTCCACCCACAACAGAATGCGCAATGCCGCGATGGGCGCGGAGTAGTGTTCCAGGTACCAGCTTGTGGCCAGCATGCCGGCCGTGACCAGTGCGAAACAGATCGTCGCCACGCGCATCCGCCGGCTGCGAAGCATCCAGAGCGCCGCCAGCAGCCCAGCCGCGTTTAACGGAAACCAGATGACGGCCGGGTTCTCGCGAATCTCTTCGCTAAAGTCGAGACCGTGCGGAAGTTCCCAGATTTCGAGAAGACGCCGGCCCACGCTGTGCCACGAGCGCTGTTGATTGAAGGCTTCCACTAATTGGAGGCCGAACTTACGCATGGTGGGATTGTGATAGTCCGGAAAAGGCGGCAAATGCTGCCATAGGAATGGCGGCACCGGCATGTACGCTCTCTCATGCACTGTGTACGGAGTAGTCAGGGGTTTGCCAGTAACCCGGTAGTTATAAAAGGCGGATAACCCTGTTGTGATGACTAGGATCACAATTACGGGAATGCAAGCCTTCCGCACATCCGAGGCCTTGACCGGCTTACTGTCTTTAAAGTACACACGGCCGAGCACAACGGCAATCGGAAAGCACAGAAGGAGTCCTTCATAAGGCCGGCTGTTCGCCAGCATCGCCAATCCAAGGCCGAGCACGATGCCGGCTCCCGGGCGCGGACGGCGCAGCAGCCGGGGCAAAGCGCCCAGCACGAGCGCGCCACCGAGTCCGGCCATGGCCCCGCCCCAGTAACTGTCGATCCAATAGTGATGGATCGAGTACTTAGCCGCCCCGAGAAATCCTCCCAGCAATGCCCAGCCAGGTGATACCCAGCCTTGTAACATCCAGCAGATCGCTCCGCACATCAGGCCGACACTCACCAGCACACCGGCGAACGGTTGACCGGTTAGATACTGGCCAAGAGCCAGAATCAGCCCTTGCGCCGGTGGATACTTCGAGGCATAAGTAGGTCTTTGAATGATATGGAAGGCCTCGAAGTGCCACGGCAGCGCGTGCGGTGGATTAGTCAATCGGCCGGATGCGAAGGTGTCGGCCGCCAGCAGGTAACTGAATTCATCGTGCTGCACCGGCTCAGGCGCGGGGGCCCAAGGCAACTGCGCCACCCGCACGGCAATCGGCAGCAGGCCGATCAGCAGTACCGCCAGCCTGCGGCGCCGCGCCACAGCCTCCAGCGCGCCTTCGACTGCGCGGAAAACGGAGGGCTGACGGAATCCCGCGGGTCGCAAGGCAGTGCTCATCTTAGACTTGCTATTATATGGTACCTGCTGTCCGTCACCAGCACAGTAGCGTGTGTTTCGCGACCGTTCATGAAGATTCCGGCAACCGCTTCGCAATTCCCTTCCGGCTCCCGATTTCTGGATCTGCGTGAGTCCTCGGTTCTTCTCGCCCTCCTTCTGGCGTTGGCGGCATTTTACGTCGCCACTCTGCGGCCCGGTCAGGCATGGGGTGACGATTTTGCCATGTACCTCATGCATGCGCGCAATCTGGCGCAGGGCGTTCCCTATAACCAGACCGGTTACATTTATAACCCGGAACTTCCCGAAGTCGGTCCGCGGTCGTATCCCCCGCTCTACCCGTTATTGCTTTCGTTCATCTACCGTGTTCGCGGCCTGGATCTCAGCGCCATGAAGGTACTGGTGATCCTGTTGTTTTTGTCTGGTTTGTATGTACTGGCGCGTCTGCTGCGGCACGTCTTACCCTTGTGGGTTACCCTTCTGATAACGGCGGGCATCGCGTTGAATCCTTACATACTCGGAATGAAAGAAAGCCTGGGATCCGATCTGCCGTTCTTGCTGTTCTGTTACTCCGCACTTTATGTAATTGACCTTTGCGATCGCGACGGTTGGCAGAGCCGGTGGCACTTAGCATTGTTAGTACTAGCCGTTTATCTCAGTTATGCCATGCGGACCGTGGGCATTGTAGTCGTCCCCGCGGCGATCATTCTCGTGTTAGTGAGGAAGCGCGGGATTCCCCGGCGAGTAATCGAGATGATTGCGGTCCTCTGTATCATCCTATTAATTCACATTCTATGGTTTCGCGGTGCTGCGTCTTATCTGGATCAGTTGAATCGGTTGAGCATCGCTACCGTCTCGCACAACTTATCAGGGTATTTCTGGAGCATCCGGCATCTGTTATGGCCCTTAGGAAGCGTAGCGCCATCCCTTTTGCTGGCCATTGTCATGATCGCGCTTGGCCTGTGGGGCTACGCGATCCGCGCAGGGACGGGCCTTTCCATTCTCGAGGTCTTTTCTCCGCTATATGCCGTCGCCATCCTCTTGTGGGCCTCGGATGAGGACTTGCGCTTCTTCCTTCCTCTGATTCCCCTGTGGTTGTTCTATGCGGCCGTTGCGCTCCGGGAAATCTCACAACGTGCGCCGATTCACGCGATGCGTCTTGCCGCCGCGCCGGTCCTGATTGCCGCCCTGGCCGTTTCCAGTGGAACGGCCTTGCTGCATGCCGATTCCGGACCGATACGGGAAGGCCTGCTGGACCCTGAATTCCAGCAGCTTTGTAGTTACATTCGCTCATCCACGCCGGCGGATAGCGTATTCCTTTTCCGGAAGCCGCGCATTCTGGCGCTGTATACAGACCGCCATGCCGCAGTCAGTTCCCATTCAACAAACGATTCGCATCTGTGGCTTGTGATCGGCCAACTGAGAGCGGGATACATCATCCTCGCGCCGGAATTCACGGATGACTATTCGGTTCTCAATCGATTGGTTCACCACTATCCAGGGTCTTTCCGGGAAGTTTTTCATGACCCCGAATTCAAGGTGCTCCGCATTCAGCAGCAGCCGAAGTGACGTCCTTCGTTCTTCAGGGTTACTCCGGATGCCGGGGGTACAATGAGGGGGTGCGCGGAACCGACATACGTCTTTGTATTGACGCGGTTCCGCTATTAGTCCGCAGCGCCGGCGTCAAAAATTATCTCTATCACTGGATCTCCAGTTTGCGTTCCATCTGCGGCGATGACCACGTAAAGCTGTTTCCGTTTCTGCACGAACTCGGGGCCCTCGATCATGAGCATTCGATTGCGAATTCCAGCCTGACGCTGGCGCGCCTCGCGTTTCTGCATCTCTTGAACCAGCGCGAGAACCATGTACTCGACTATTTTCCGCCTCGCACGGACATCTTCCACGTTTCCAAACTGCTGAATCCGCCGGCACGCTGCCGCGTTACCGCAACCCTTCACGATGCTACCTGCTGGCGTTTTCCGGAGTTCCATACCGCCGCCAATGTGAAGGCCGAGCGGCACTTTGCCGCCAGGATCCTGCAGCGGGCGGCCGGCGTGATCGCTGTCTCCGAGCATACTCGCGAAGATGGCGTGAACGTGATTGGCCTGAATCCGGACCGCATTCAAGTAATTTATCCGGGCATTCCAGAGCATTACTTTCATGTGGATGCCGCGCAAGCGCAGGACGTCCGCCAGCACTACGATTTATCCCGCGACTACATTCTCTATGTAGGCACCATCGAGCCGCGCAAGAACCTGGCCCGCCTGCTCGATGCGTATGAGGCTTTACCTACATCGCTGCTCGATCAATACAGCATGGTGATTGCCGGCCTCTCGGGCTGGGCGAGCGAAGAAGTCGTTCGCCGCATCGAAGCACGGCCGCGCGGCGTCCGCTATTTAGGCTATGTGCCGGAGGCTTCGATGCCGGGCCTGTTCGCCGGAGCCACGGTGCTCGCGTACCCCTCCATTTATGAGGGCTTCGGCTTTCCGGTCGCCCAAGCTATGGCGGCGGGCACGCCCGTGCTCACGTCCTACGGGTCGTCGCTTTCCGAGATTGCCGGTGAGGCCGCTGAACTGGTGAACCCGTTGAGCCCTGCCGAAATTACCGCTGGGCTCGAGAGGCTGCTCACGTCGCCCTCCCGTCGCACGGAACTCTCCGCTGCCGGTCGGGTGCGCGCCGCGCGCTTCCGCTGGGAATGCTGCGCCCGCCACTCGCTACAATTTTTCGAATCAGTAATGGGGCGCTGCTGAAGCAGCCTTCAAGGCCGCGGAAAGGGATCAAGCGGCGGCTGCTCCGGGTCGAGTGAGGCATCTTCGCGCGTGCGGGTGAGGTTCGGTGTGTAGAAGAAGTCGCTGCGCTCCAACCAGCGGGCCCAGCGTTCCTGCCACAATTCCCTTTCTTCGAAGTCAATACCGGGCTTACGTGTCCGGCACTCGCGGTGACGCAGCACGCTGTGCGGTTCGATGATCACTTCGTAGCCCGCGCGCCGCGCGCGCAAACACAGATCCACATCGTTGTAATTGATTGGAAAAGCTTCGTCGAAGCCGAGCAGTTCCTCGAACACGGAACGGCGGATCGCCAGGCACGCGCCCGTAACCGCGGACACATTGCGCGTAAAAGGCAGCCAATTCCAGTAAGGCGAACCAAACGTGTCACGGTGGATGTGCCCCACGCCTTGCCCGATCCCGGTAACCAGGCCCGCATGTTGAATAGCCCCCGACGGATACACCAACCTGGCTCCGGCAACGGCCACTTCAGGGCGAAGCGCGTGCGCCATCAAGTCGCTCAGCCAATCGCGACTGATCGGCGTCACGTCGTCATTGAGAAACACCAGCACGTCACCCGACGCCTGACGCGCGGCCAGGTTATTCATCCGCGCGAAGTTGAAAGGCCCATAGTAGGGCACCCACACCGGCTCTCGGCGAAGGCGCAGGCTATCCCAAACGCTCGCGTTTCCTTGTTCGTGGCGCACTACGACAAATTCGTGCGCCGCGTGCGATGTCTTGCGTTCCACCGCTGCGATGGCGCGGCGCAGCAGCTTCGGCGTGCGGCTGCAGATGATGATGCTGGCACGGGCTTCGGCTGGAACGGGCCAGCGCACGCGATAGCTATTCGGCGGACGCCCGTTCTCGACCGACGCGCCTGGGTTGTGCGCGCTCACCGCCTCCATTACGGCGCGCAAGCCCGCGTGGCGCGCATAGGGTTTTGCCGCGGGGCCTGCCGAAGTAGAACCGGCGTGCCGGCGCCAGTGATAGAGCACCTGCGGAAGATGGCGCACCGCGCGCGAGTGCGCTGTGATGCGCAGCGCCAGATCGTAATCCTGACTGCCGTCAAATGCGGAGCGCAGCCAGCCCACCTCGTCGAGCAGATGCCGCCGGGCCACCAGCAAATGGCCCATATACATGCAGGACGCGAGCAGGTCCGGTGAGTAGCCGGGCTTGAACACCGGCTGCACGCGGCGGCCATCTTCCCAGTGGTCCTCATCGGTGTAAAGCAGGTCGGGCCAGTCGTCCTCCACGGCGGACGCAATGAGCGAAAGCGCGCGCGGCGCGAGCCGGTCATCCTGATCCAGAAATGCAACATACTCGCCTTGCGCCATCGAGCCGGCGCGGTTCGTAGCGCCGGAAATGCCCAGGCGTTCGAGCGACCGTGTAAAACGAATGCGAGTATCGCCGGTAGCGAGAGAGTTGAAATAGTCGCCGACCCAGCCGGCGGTCGATGCATCGTCGCACACGCACAACTGCCAGTGTGGGTAAGTCTGGCCCAGAACAGAACCCACCGTTTCATCAAGCCAGGCGCGCTGCGGATCACAAACGGGCATCACAATGCTGATGATTGTCTGCCGGCCCGGCGCCTCGCGCGCGGGCGGTGCTTCCTTCTGCAGCCACTGCTGGTAACGATCGTCGGCGTCGCGTGGGCGCGCGATTTTCAGATACGCGGAATGCAGCGGCGAATGCAGCAGCACCTGCCCCAGCCGCCCGCGCCAATCGAGCAGCCATCTGCCGGGAAGCCGCAGAAGCTGAAAGAAGCGGCTATTTTCCAATTCCAGCAGACGATGATCGAACTCCACCTGCCGGCGCGTGAAGGTCTCTTCCTGGGCGTCCAGGCGCGCTACCAATTCCTGCAGCAGTTCCAGCAGTTCAACCAATTGCTCGGAAGAAACGGCCGAACCGGAGGCCCGCACCGCAGCCCGAATCCGTTTCAGCTCCTGCCGTAAGTGCTCTGTCTTTCTGGACAACATCGTTCCCCAAGAGAGCCGGCTCAGCCCTCGTAACGGAAATGATCGGATTCAGGCGACGCCAGCCATTCATCGAGCGTGCGCGCCCGCGCGTCCTTCTCGGAAAGAATCGGCGCGCTCAGATTCGATAACGGCCAGCGGATTCCGATGCGAGGGTCGTTCCACCGAATGCCCGACTCGCCCGGATGGTTGTATTGTCCCGTGCACTTGTAAACGATATCCGCGTAATCGGAAAGTACGTAGAAACCCCGCGCGAATCCTGGCGGCGCCCACACCTGCTTCTTGTTCTGCGCCGAAGCTTCGATGCCGAACCACTGACCCAGCGTCGGCGATCCTTTACGGATATCCACCGCCACCAGGAACACGCAGCCCGCAATCACGCGCATCAGTTTACCCATGGGCGGCTCCCATTGGAAGTGCAAGCCGCGCAGCACGCCTTTGCGCGAACGGGAACAATTCTCCTGCACGAAATTGGTCGGCAAACCCAGCGCCGCGAACTGATCGGCGCGATAGACTTCCAAAAAGAAGCCGCGCTCATCTTCGAAAATGTCGGGGTGATGAAGCACGACAAGCCCGTTGAGATGCTGCGATTCGATTTGGATTTGCATTGGAACCCTTACTATAACATCGGTAGAAATCCCGCCTCATCTCAAACGCGCGCCGAGCTCGTTCGCCAGTTCCGAACCAAGAGAAGAGTTCACGCGAATTTTGAATACCACGCGGCGGCTCTTTTCCGCAGTAGATTTCAAGTCTTGTTCGCCGCGTCCGGTGGCGGAAAGTTTCTGCAGCAGGCAGGCGCGTTGGCGCGGCATGCCATTCAAGTAGAGCAGCGTCTTCTTGACCACTTCCATGGAGCGATCCTGGCTCAGCTTCAAATTTAATTGCTGGCTCTGTTCCGGTGTGGCTCCACGGTACGGCGCGCTATCCGTGTGTCCTTCGACGATGATGTTCTCGATGCTGTTGCGGTACTTGTCGCTGCACAAAATTCCCGCCAGCAGCGACGCATGCGACGCAAGAAATGCCTCGCCCTCGGGTTTCAGTTCGTACTCATTAGTCTTGAACGTCATGAGCTGATCGGGAATCTCCATCACAATCGTGTAGCGGTCCTTCTGATCGAGCCGGATATTTTCCTGTTGGAATTTTCCCTGCTGCAATTGCACTTTCAGGTCCTTCAGCAGCGAGTTGGTGACGTTCTCATTCACAGCGGCTTTGTTGTTGAGAAACACCAGCAGCAGAAGGATGAAGATCACCATTAGAGAAGTCATTAGATCGGTGAAGGAGTGCGCCAGGTAGTCAGCGCCCGAACTGCGCCGCATGAGGGTCATCCTCCCCGCTATCGTCAATCTCACCGGGATGGCGCGTCAGCCGACCCTCGATTTCGGGCCTGCCTGCATCCGCTTCCGGCGCAAGCCGGTTCTGAAACGCCGTGGCGATGCGCTGCAGGTCAAGCAGAATGCGGGCTTGAGAAAGAAACGGGAAGATCTCTTTGACGCGCCCCAGCAGTTCTTCCCTGCGCCGATCGATCTGCCGCTCGCAATATTTCTTTTCGACGAAGGTGAACACCATACTCAGAATGAGCGCCAGAATCGAGGAAAGAAACTTTCCGGCCAGCCCGTTAATGAGTGCGTCGATGCCCGTGACCGGCTGCGACGGATTGCGCGCGTTGTAACTGACGCCTGCGAGCGCCACCAGAATCGCAGTGAAGGTTGCGAGCAGTCCCAGCGCCGTGAGAATGCCGGGCACGGCCTGGTGAAACGAAGAGTGATAGAACGGAGTAACCAGGTCGTCCTCGGTCAGGATTTCGGTGGCAGGCTGCGTGAGGAACCATCCACCTTCCCCGCCAGTGCCTTCATAGAATTCCAGCGCTTCGTCCAACGCGCTCCACCAGGCGCGCGGTTTGCCGGTCAACCGTTCGGCGGATGCGCGTATCGCGTCCAGACGTTGGTGTGCGAGGCCGTCATTGCGGCCGGCAAGACCGGCGGCGGGAAACGGTGCGAGAGCGCTCAGGAATTCGTCGAAGGCGCGCAGCACGCGTCTGCGTTCCAACAGCATGCGCGCCAGCAGCGCGGCAGCCAACACCACCAGCAGTTCGCAGGCGATCTGAATTCCCGGCGGGATTTTTTGAAAGAAGCCTGGCATTGCGGAGATCGCCAATAGCAGAGTGATGAAGACCAGGAACCATGCCGCGCCCTGAACCAGCATTCCCAACAGAGCAACGCTGGGGCGCAGGTCTAATGATCGTAACCGGGTCGCCATATTCGGCCGGCGCATGGCAGACTCGCTCGCAGGCCCGCTATCTGAAGCGATCTTCCACGCGCTACCCTTCAGGGTATAACAGCGGTTACCGGCCCAGTTCTTCGAGGCCGCCGGGCGCGGCTTTCGAAACCGGAGCGCGATACCAGCCTGGCAATCCGAGCAGAAGCACAATTACATAGCTGAGCGCCTGCGAGACCAGAATGTACGCCAGGGCCGCGTCCCGGTTGATGCCGAAAGGCACCAGCACGGTTACCGCCACGAACTGATAGATCCCGACGTAGCCGGGCGTCGAAGGCAGCGCGCTGCCCAGGCCCAGACCCGCCAGAAGCAGCATCGCCACAGGAAAAGACATAGTGATGCCGAGGCCGCGCGCGCCGGCAATCGTCGAGAACGCGTCCGCCGTCCAAATTACCGCAGTGAACAAGCCAAACCCCGCGAAGCGGCGAACATCATGGAAGGCGCGCATGCCAAGCAGCACTTCCTGCATGAGATGCTGCAGCCGCTGGCGCAATCCGGGCATGGGAACACGCTGCAGCAGGCGCTCGAGCAATCCGCCCGCGTGCGGCAGTATCGCAATTGCCACCGCCGCTGCCACGCCGATCACGGCAGTGGTGCGCGAGACGCTTTCCATCCAGCCGGGCTTCGGTTTGACGCGCAGCAATAAGAACGAGCTCCACAGCACAAGCGCGATCACGTCCATCGAGCGCTCGCTAAGCGCCGTGGTGAGCACGTATGTTTTGCTGAGCGCAGAGCGTGCGCTGATGAAATAAGTCCGCACCAGCTCTCCCGCGCGCGCGGGCAGGAAGTTGTTGCCCAGATAACCCGCCATGGTGGCCCAGAAGACCAGGCCCACGTCCAGATCCGCCTCCGCGTTCAACAGAATGCGCCAGCGCAGCGAGCGGAGGAAGAAGGAGAAGCACATGATCGCGCAGGAGACCAGCAGCCACCGCCAATCCGCCGTGACGATGATCCTCCAGACGCGGCCCCAATCGACGCCGCGCAGCGACACGTAGAGCAATATGCCGGCGAGCGCGAACGATACCGCCCACCGCCAGATGCCGCGCCGCGTCTGTCCAGCCGCCTTCATGAAAAGAAGCGCCGGTACGCCGCTTGTAGCGGGATCAGATCGGCCGGGCAGTGCTCATGCCAGGCCCACTGCCCGCGGCCGGGGCGGCCCCCGGTGAATTGTAGCGCCGCGTCCGGCGGCCCTGCCAGACGACAGTGATAGGCCAGTGAAATAAAATGACCGCGGTCGCGGCGCTCCGGTTCAATGGATTGCAGAATGAACTCCGGCATGGGATCGAATTCCACATCGGCGCCGAGTTCCGCTCGCGCGGTGGCGTGAATACGGTCCTCCAAAATTTCTTTGTAGCGGATGATCCCGCCCGGCACGTGCCACCCGGGACCGTAGAATTCATCTTCGCGCCACGTCAGCAGAATGCGATTGCGCTCATCGCGAACCACCAGGTCCACATTGATCATGGGCGTAAAGCGAGTGAGGAACAGGAAGAATTCCTCGGGGAGACCGCCACCGGGATCGTCTATCCAAGTATCGAGCCTGGCGATCGCCTGCTGATAAGAGTCGCTCGGCATTGACTTACCAGCCGGCCGCCAGAGCGGCGATTGGCCGGCCAGCTCTTTTCAGCCGAAGGATTTCAGGCGCGGGCCGGATACCGGCACGGAGCGTTGGCGAATACGTGACGGACATTCATCCGCTAGTGTCGCAGTAACGGCTTGTCCAATGCCACCGCCTGCACATCGGGTGTGGGAAGTGACGGCTGGTATTCAAAGTTCATGCGTTCCAACTCAATGGCGAACGGCCGCCGCTGCACCTGCGTATGGATCGCGCCCACGTACTCGCCGACGATTCCCATAAACACCAACTGGATCGACCCCAGGAAGAACAGTCCGATGATGACGGGCGCCATACCCACCGAGAAGTTATTCCAGAACAGAAGCTTGTACAGCAGGTACGCAGCCCCCAGCAAAAACGAAATCAGCGCGCCGCCAAACCCGGCGAACGTCGTGAGCCGCAGGGGCACTTTGGAATGGTTGACGATGCCCAACATGCCGAGATCGTAAAGCGTGTAAAAATTGTTCTTGGTGATGCCACGCTTTCGTACCGGTTGATCGTAATAAAGCTTCTTGTGCGGCAGGCCGATTTCGGCAATCATGCCGCGGAAATACGGATATGGGTCTTGAAAAGACTTCACCAGGTCCATCACGCGACGGTCGTAGAGTCCGAAGCCGGTGAAGTTTTCGAACGTCTCGATCGCGGACAGCCGGTTGACCAGCCGGTAATAGCGCTTGCGCACCCAGAACATCAGCCGATTTTCTTCGCTGGTGCGCTTGATGCCCAGCACCATCGAGTAGCCGGCTTCCCACTCGCTCACCATGTCGGCGATCATCTCGGGTGGGTCCTGCAGGTCGGCCACAATGCTGATGACGGCGTCGCCACGAGCCTGATGCAGCGCATGCATGGGCGACCGCAGGTGCCCGAAGTTGCGCGCATTGACGATGATTTTGACGTTCGGGTCTTCCGCCGCGATGCGCTTGAGAATGGCAACGGTCCCATCGGTCGAGGCGTTGTCGATGAAAATATGTTCGTAGCGGTACTTGCCCAGAGATGTGATCACCGCGCGCACGCGCCGGTACACCTCCTCCACATTTTCGGCTTCGTTGTAGCAAGCGGTGACGACGCTAATGACTTTCACGCTCGCCTCCCATCACCTGACCGGTACGCCGGCGGGCTCCATCACGGCTTCTGCCATGATTTCATCGAAGCTCACGCCGATATCCGGCAGCATCTCGTGCAGCGCTTTCGAGCGCATGCGTCCATCGGCCGTCATATACGACGGCACAGCCGGCATGATGCGCTGATCGGTCTGCGCCATGACTTCACACAGCACCGGCCCGCGAATGTCGAGCGCCTTGCGAATGCGATTCGGCGCCGCAGACCGGTTTTCGGCGCGCAGGAACGGCACACCGTAAGCCCAGGCTATTTTCCCGATATCGGGAAGACTCACGCCGCTCTCTTTGGTTGAGCCCACGTAGAAGCCGCCAAAGAAATTGCGCTGCGTATTGCGTATCGACGCATAGCCGCCATTGTTGATCACGAACAGCTTCACGTTGAAACCGTTATGAACCAGGGTCTGTAGTTCCTGAATGTTGGTCTGCAGCGAGCCATCGCCGAACACCGCAATCACTGTTTTATCGGGATTCGCGGCAGCCGCTCCCAGCGAAGCCGGCAGAGCGTAACCCATCTCGGCCAGAGACCCGGGGTTCAGGTATCGCTGCTCGCCTCTTACGCGAAATGCCTGCCCCAGCACCGGGTGTGGCTGGCCCGCGTCGGTGAGGATAGTCTCATCGCCGCGCAGCGATTCGTTCAGTAGTTGCACAAATTCGTAAAGGTTGATGGGGTCTTCCGGCCCGCCGTAAACGTATGGTTCCCGGAAGATCGCGTATTTCTCTTTCCAGCCCAGGCAGGCCGCGCGCCACGTCTCGGGAACTTCTACGCGCGTCTGCGCGGCGCGTTCGGCCAGCGCGGGCAAATACTCCTCAATGTTCCATGAATACTTCGCATTCACACCCACGCGTTCGCGTTCCAGCAGGGATGGATCGATATCGATCTGGATCTTGTAGGCGTCCGGCGCGAACAAATCACTTTCGTAGCCCGTAGTCTGGATGTGCAGGCTGCATCCCATGATCAGCAACAGATCCGCGCACTGCACGGCAAAGTTTGCGCCGCGCTCCGCCCGCGGACCGGGATGGCCGACGAACAGGGGATGGTCATAGGGCATCAGGTCCTTGGCCATGAGGCTGGTCACCACGGGCACTTGCAGCCGGTTCACCAGTTCGTGAAATTGCGGAACCATGCCGGCGCAGCGGACGCCGTGCCCCGCCAGAATCAGCGGCCTGTCGGCTCCGGCGATGCGGCGGAGGATGTCATCAAGCTCGTGGATCTGCGGAATGGCCGTTGCCGGCGGCTCGGGGATGAACGGCTCAGAGTCTTCCGGAAATGGCGCGCCCTGCACATCGAGTGGCACATCGAGCAGCACTGGCCCCGGCCGTCCGTTCCGCGCCAGATACAGCGCCTTTTCCAGGTGGTAACGGGCGCGCTCCGGGCTCTCAATGAATGCGGCGTACTTGGTAACAGATTCGACAATCGGCACGATGTCCACTTCCAGGAATCCGCACTGCCGCAGACCAGGAATGCCGCTCGCTCGCACCGTTTCCGCGCGCTTGCACTGGCCCGTCAGGAAGAGCACCGGCACGGAATCCTGGTAGGCTCCCACCAGACCCGTCAGCAGATTCGTGGCTCCGGGTCCACTCGTCGCCAGGCAAACGCCCAGCTTGCCGCTCGCTCGCGCATAAGCATCGGCGGCCATGGCGCTTGCCTGCTCGTGGTGATTGCAGTAGTAGCGCATGCGCCGGAGGCGCCCGAAGGCGTCCATCAGGTGCATCATCATGCCGCCGGTCAGCATGAAGGCGCAATCGGCGCCGGCGGCTTCCACGGTATTTGCAATGTAGTCTGCGACGCGCATAAGGTTTCCTAACGGACAGTCTCCGTGCGGACGCACCAATCGGCCGTTCGCTGTATCGCTTCCTGTAGCGGCACGTGTTCTCCAAGCCCCAGCTCCCCGCGCACTCGCGCGGTGGAAGGGATGTAGCGCTCGGCTGGAACGCCGGGCCGCGGCATCGCTGCGATGCGGATTTCGTTCTGCGGATTCAGTGCCAGTGCCACCGCCGCTGCCACCTCCGCGATGGGCAGAGCGTTCTCCGAGCCAAGGTTGTACGGACGCACGGACTCACCTCGCACCAGCATGGTCCAGAGCCACACGGCCAGATCCGCGGCATAAAGATACGAACGAAAAGGTGTGCCGTCGCCGCGCACTTGAATGGGCTGTCCGCTCAGGCAATCACGAATGAAATTGCCGATGGCGAAATGCGAGCTGAGCGAAAGATAAGGCCCTACGAAAGCAAAGCCGCGGGCGATCACGCAATGCATTCGGTGCTGGCGGGCATAAATGGCGCAGAGAAGCTCCGCCAGACGCTTCCCCTCGGCATAGGCCGCTTGTGGATCGGATACGTCCGGCCCGCCGGTATAGCTCTCCGGAACATGAGTGATGGATTGCGGCTGCGGCCCATATACGGCGCCGGAACTGGTGAACAGAAACCGCCGCGCCTGCGCTGCCACCGCGAAGTCGAGCACACGGCGCGTTCCATCTACGATCGTGTCGATCATGAGCAGCGGACGCTCGCGGATGAGCACCGCGCTCGCATCAGTGGCCCCGTGGATCACGTGCGTGTAGCGCGGCTCCGGCGTCTGGAACGAACGCACATCGCCTTCCACCAGCCGGATCGCGGGATGCGAAGCCAGATGCGGCGCCTTCAGCCGAAATGCCCGCGGTGAACGCGTCAGCACGGTCATCGTGGCCTTCAAGGACAAGCGGTCGCACGCCCAGACAAAACTTTCCGCCAACCAGCAGCCGAAAAATCCGGTGCCGCCCGTTACGAAGATGCGAGCTTCGCGCAAGTCTTCCCAAATCCCGCTGGTATGGGCCAGGACGTGGTCCAGATCGTTGGCTAATGGATGGTTCATTGCCCTGCGGCTGCTGCCACCGTGACCAGCAGCGACGGACGCTGCCCCGCGGAGCGGAAAAACGTTCGGAACGTATCGAGAACGTAATCGATCATTTCCGCGGTTAGCCCCGGATAGACACCAATAAAGAATGTGTCGCGCATCACGCGGTCCGATTCCGTCAGGTCGCCCGCAATCCGCTTCTGGATGTGCAGGAATCCAGGCTGCCGGACGATGTTGCCGCCGAAGACCAGGCGGGTCTCAATGCGCGCGTCTTCCAGGTAGCGAACCAGGCCGGCGCGGTCCACGCCCGGCCGCACCGTGATCGCGAACCCGAACGGCGAAGGGTTCGCACGCGGATCGGTCCGCGGCAGAATCAGATAGTCTTCCCATTCGCGCAGGCCCTCATAGAGCCGCTGGAAGTTGCGCCGGCGCGCGTCCGTGAAGGCCGGCAGCTTTTCCGTTTGCGCCAAGCCGACAGCGGCTTGCAGATCCGTGGCCTTGAGGTTGTAGCCGATATTCGAATACGTGTACTTGTGATCGTAGCCAAATGGAAGCTGCCCGGATTGCCAGCAGAACCGCGTGCCGCACGTGTTCGACTGGCCTGGATCGCACCAACAGTCCCGCCCCCAGTCGCGGATGGAGCGCACGACTTTCTGCAGACCGAATGCGTTGATCGCCACGCCGCCGCCTTCGCCCATGGTGATATGGTGAGCGGGAAAGAAACTGAGCGAAGCCATTTCGCCAAACGTGCCCACCAGTTGACCATTGAAGGTGGACCCAAGAGCGTCGCAAGTATCTTCGAGCAGCCACAAACCGTGCCGCCGCGAGACCTCCGTGATGATCTCCATATCGCACGGATTGCCCAGTGTGTGCGGCACCAGGATGGCCCGGGTGCGCGAGCCGATCGCATCCTCAATCAAAGCGGGGTTGATGTTATAGGTGCCGACTTCACAATCTACAAACACCGGCACCAGCCGGTTCTGCACCAGCGGAGCGACCGTGGTGGGAAACGTGACCGCCGGGGTGATGACTTCGTCGCCTGATTCGAGCGGCCCCAGCGTGCCGGGGCGCAGTGTGCGCGCGAGTTCCGGCGAGCAGAGCGTGCTGACCATCAGCAGATTAGCTGAAGAACCGGAATTGACCAGCAGAAAATCGCGGCACTCGAAGTATTGCCTCATGCGCCGTTCGAAGCGCTCGGCATAGGGACCGGCGGTAAGCCAGAAATCGAGCGCCGAATCGGCCAGCAGTGTCATCTCCTGGTGGTCGTACACGCGGCCCGCGTAAGGAACGCGCGAGCGGCCCGGCTCGAATGCCGCGGGCGTGTGCGCTACTTCGTAGTATTCGCGCACAAGACTCAGAATCTGCTGCTTGAGCGCGCTCTTCTTTTCGGCCTGCTGCTCCAAGTTGATGGGACTCATCGGCTGCTCACCAGTAGTGGAAATAACCGTCGTTCTTCGTCCTGCCAGATTTTCCAGGGGGCCGCATCGCGATTCCAGAGCTCATTCAAGTGCTGGTACTCGCGATACGTGTCCATCATGAAAAAATAGCCATTGTGCCGATAGGCCATGAGTTGGCCTTCGGCTGCCAGGCGTTCGAGCGGCTCGCGCTCAAACACACATTCGTCGTCATTCAAATAACTGAAAACTTCACGGTCCAGAACGAAAAATCCAGCGCTGATCCAGCCGTCAGATTGCGGCTTCTCCACGAATTTGCCGACTCGGTCCTCGTCCAGCTCGATCATGCCGGAGCGCGGAACCGGCGGCACGGTGGTTACCGTCGCCAGCCGTCCGTGGCTCTTGTGAAACTCCAGCAACTCGCGCATGTTGACGTCGCTCACGCCGTCGCCGTAAGTGAGCATGAACGTATTGCCGTCGATATATTTCTGGATTTTGCGGATGCGCCCGCCGGTCATGCAGTTGAGGCCGGTGTCGGCGAGAGTGACGCTGAAACCTTGCTCATCGTGCTGCCCGTGATAGCGGATCTGCGACTTCTGCCCGAGGCCGATGGTGAAGTCGTTGTTCATGGCCTCGTAATTCAGGAAATATTCCTTGATGGAGTTGCCGCGGTAACCGAGGCACAACACGAAATCGCGGAATCCATGGTGCGCGTAGGTTTTCATGATGTGCCAGAGAATGGGGCGGCCGCCCACTTCGACCATTGGCTTCGGCCGAAACTCGGTCTCCTCGCGAAGACGCGTCCCCAACCCGCCACACAGAATCACCACCTTCACCGCGCCACTCCTTTTCCGGTTGCGCTCCAATCCCCACAACCAGAAGGTCTTATTATTCACGGGGCGGGCCGCGCGGACTAGCTCCCCTTTGGTTCACGAAGGGATCTCACTTTAGTTATGAGAAGGGAATATCCGGAAATTATTAGTGGCTTGATTTGTGGGACTTAGCGACTCGATGCGAGGCTGTGAACCACCGGCGTTTCGAGTTGATTCAGCCACATTTCGAGCATCAGAAGAGACCAAAGCCAGTGGCGGTTATCGCGGCGCCCGCTCTGATGCTCTTCGAGCAGGCGGCGCAGGAAGGGTTCAGATACAAACCCGCGCTTCAAGAAATGAGGCGAGGTCAGGTGATCCCACAGGAGCTCGCGCAGCGACCCGCGGAACCAATCGGCCAAGGGAACCCCAAAACCCATCTTCCGGCGGGTCAACAATTCGGGCGGCAGGCGGTTGCCTAAGGCCTGGAGGAGAATCTGCTTTCCCTTGCCTCCAGCAATCTTCCACGCGTGCGGTATGCCGGCCGCCAACTCCGCCAACTCGTGGTCAAGCAGCGGGCAGCGCACTTCGAGTGAGGCAGCCATCGACATGCGGTCCACTTTCACCAGCATGTCGCCGGTGAGATTCGCGGTCGACTCGAAATACATGGCTTGCGAGACGACATCCGTGCCTTCCGGCAGGAGGCAATCGGTGAACGTGCGCAGTAAGTAAGCAGCATCCGCCGCCGGCATCCATTGTGGCTGCAGCAGACGCGATCGCATGAAGTAAGGAGCGTAGTTGAACTCGAAGTAGCGCTCCAGGGCTGTGGGCCGGCTGATCATGCGCAGATAATTTTTCCCGTAGCTGGCATAGGGCAGCCACAGCGCTACCTGTGAAACGAAGCGCCGCGCCGCTTGCGGGATGCGGTCGAACTTCTTCCAGTTACTGACAGCGAGGAAGCTCTGGTAGCCCCCGAACAGTTCATCCCCGCCATCGCCGCTGAGCGCGACTTTCACGTGCCGCGCTGCGAATTCGGAAACGATGTAGGTGGGGATGGCGCTCGAATCGCCGAACGGCTCGCCGAAATGATCGACGAGCCGATGCACCAGATCCACCGAATCCGGCCGCACGACGATCTCGTGATGATCCGTGTGATACTGGCGCGCCACCAGCGCCGCATACGGCAGTTCATTGAAGGCGCTCTCCTCAAAACCGATGGAGAACGTCTTGATCGGCTCTGGCGATTGCAGAGCCATCGAAGCCACCACGCAACTGGAGTCGATGCCACCGCTTAGAAATGCGCCCAGCGGCACGTCGGCCACCATGCGCATGCGGACGGCCTCATCGAATTTGTCGCGTATTCGCACGGCCGTCTCGGCTTCGGAAACTCCGGGAGTTACCGTTGCGGCAGGCGGCGGCAAGCGCCAATAACGGCCCTGCCGCATCTCGCCGGCGGCATCATAAGTCAGCCAGCACCCGGCGGGAAGTTTACGAATGGCGCGGTAAGCGCTGTGCGGATCGGGAATGTAATTGAACTGGAAATAGAGCTGCAGCGCCTCTTCGTCAACATCGAGCGGTACGCCGGCCTGGCGCAGGCATGAAATTTCGCTCGCAAAAAACAAGCCCTGCGGGAGCGCGGCGTAATAGAGCGGCTTCTTGCCGAAGCGGTCGCGAGCCAGCAGTAGACGGCGCGCGCGCGTGTCCCAAATCGCGAAAGCAAACATGCCGCGCAGGCGGGCAATGCCTTCGGGACCTTCCTGTTCGTAAAGATGCACCAGAACTTCGGTATCGCTGCCGGTAGCGAAGCGATGGCCGCGGCGCTCGAGATCCGCACGCAGGTCCCGGTAATTATAAATCTCGCCGTTGAAGACCACGTGCACCGCGCCATCTTCGTTGGCGATGGGCTGGTGGCCGGTGTTCAGGTCAATGATGCTCAGCCGGCGCATGCCGAGTGCGCAGCCGCCATCCACGAAGAAGCCTTCGTCATCCGGCCCGCGGTGGCGAATCTGGTCGCACATCGCGCGCACCAGGGAGAGTTCAGCGTGGTCTTCCAGAAGTAGAAAGCCGGCGATTCCGCACATGAGCAGGAGCGGCCGCACGCCGCCTTACTGCAATGTAGCACCCGCTTCCACCATTAAACAAAGGCCTTTGTGCTGCCGTTCACGGGCGGCGGCCGGCCGCGCTCTTGTACCATAGAGGCTGGGCTTATGGCCGACCTGCCGACGCCGCAACAGACCCCTCCTCCCGCCAGCAAGAGCAAACGCTTTTTGACGAACGTGCTCTGGAACTGGGTCGGCGTGGGCACCAACCTCGCCGTCGGCCTGGTCCTCTCGCGCTACGTGATCCATAAGCTCGGCGATGAGCGCTATGGAATCTGGGCGCTGATTTTTTCCATTCTTGACTATTTCTGGTTCTTCGACCTGGGCTTAAATACAGCCGTCACCAACTTCTGCGCGCGCTTCGAAGCCAGCCACGAGCCGGAAAAAATCAATGAAGTGCTGAATACCGGCCTGTTCTACTTTTCCGTTCTCTCCCTCGTGATCGGCGCCCTGGTGCTCACTCTGTCGCGGCACGTGGATGCCTTCTTCCAAGTCTCCCCAGCCTACCGCAGTGAATTCTCCACGCTGATCCTGCTCACCGGACTCAGTTGGGCCGTTTGTATTGTGCTCCACATTTTCGTTTCAGCCCTCGATGGCTTCCAGCGATTCGATCTCTCCAGCCGTGTCTGGGTGCTCACGCTCGTGCTGCGTTCCACCGGCTACTTCGTGGTCCTCAAGATGGGCTACGGTCTGCTGGCCATGGCCGGGCTCTATGTCTTCTTCCAGTTCACCGGGTATGTGCTCAATTTCCTGAATCTGCGAAGCGTCTTCCGGCCGCTGCGGTTCTCATTCGTGTATGTGCGCTGGCAGATGTTCAAGGAGATCGTTTCGTACGGCATCCGTTCCTTCCTGGCGAATGCCTCCGACCTCACGCTCAGTCAATCCGCTCCGGTACTGATCGGCCACTTCAAACGCGCCGAATTCGTGGGCTACTATCAGCTCCCCGCCAAGCTGTTGCAATACGCCGTGGACGCGGTGGCGCGCATCGGCATGGTCACCCGTTCGAGCGCAGCCGAGCTGACTGCCATGGGCCGCCACGATGCCGTGCTCGATCTTGCCGTTTATTCCAATCGCTATTCGTTCACGTTGTTCATGCCTCTCGTCCTGATGCTGCTGGTTTATGGAGAAGAGGTGATTCTGCATTGGGTCGGGCCGGCTTTCGCCGCCAACAGCGCGCCCCTTCTGCCGGTGCTGTTACTCGCGACCGCTCTGGTAACCGCCGGACAGTTCAATTCCAGCTCGCTCCTGTTCGGCCTGAACCGCCACGGCGGCTATGCGCGGGCCGTCACGGTGGAAGCAATCCTGAATGTGATCGGAATGATCATCGTAATTCCTCGCTTTGGCATTCTCGGCGCCGCTTGGGTCGCATCGGCGTTGATGCTCGCGGTGCGCGGCATTTATACGCCTTACCTGGTCTGCCAAAACCTCAACGTCAGCTTCTTTCGCTTTTTGCGGCTGATCTATATCCGCCCGCTCCTCACGGCCGCGCCTGTGCTTCTCCTCGCATATCTGATGAAGACTCTGTGGATTCCCGGACAAAGCTGGCCCGGCTTGATCCTGGCCGGGGCCGTGATCTCGGTTTCCTATAGCGTGCTGGCGTTTTACACCTGCATCGAGCCCGAGCACCGCAAGGTGATATTGGGCCGGATCCCCGTAGTAGGCGGCCGCCTTTCCGCCGCGGTCGCGCCTTAACCAGAAACTGAAATCTTCGGTTGTACGATAGGAACTGTCCGTGCGTAGCCGCCAAGAGATTGCTTTTCGACTCAAGCAGGAAATCGCCAATCTCCGACTTTCCATGAGTCCTCCGTCCCTTCCCGGCGCACTTGTGATTGACTCGCCGCGCTTGCCCGCTGTCGGACCGGTTGCGAACCGTCTGCATGGTTCAGCCTTCGCGGAACAGGTGATCGGCCTTGCCGGCGAGATCATGCATCACCGCTTTCCACTCTTCGGAAACGAGCTCGATGCAGGCGATGAGATCCGCTGGCGCCGCGACTACATCCATCAAGTCGAAACCGGCACGGCGTATTTTCGCCGCATTCCGTATCTCGATTTTGCCCGTGTGGGCGACCACAAGATGGTTTGGGAATTGAACCGGCATCAGCACCTGGTCGTTCTGGCGCAGGCATACCGCTTCACCGGCGAGCAAGCGTATCTCGCCGAAGCAATGCGGCAAATCGAAAGCTGGATCGCAGCCAACCCCTACATGCACGGCATGAACTGGACCAGCGCTCTCGAAGTCGCTTTCCGTGCGCTCTCCTGGATGTGGTTCGACCACTTGGCCGGCGCATCGCTCCCCGATCCTTTTCGCCGCCGCTTCCTCACCGCGCTCTACCGGCATGGCCGCTACCTGGAGCACAACCTTTCGATCTACTTTTCACCAAACACGCATCTTCTGGGAGAAGCGGTGGCTCTTCACGCTGTGGGCACGCTCTACTCCGGCTTCCCCGCAGCCAGCCGATGGGCCGCGGCGGGCGGCGAAGTGGTGCGAGAGCAAATGCAGTTGCAGGTCCGTGGTGACGGCAGCCACTTCGAACAATCGAGCTACTATCATGTCTACGCGCTCGATTTTTTCCTGCTGCACGACCTGCTTTCCGAATCATCCGCCGCCTACCGCGACAAGTTGATCCGCATGGCCGGGTACCTGAACGCGCTCATGGGCCTGGCGCGGCGGCTTCCGCTCTTCGGCGATGACGATGGTGGCCGTCTGTTCCATCCGTATGGCGAGCGGGACTGCTTCGGGCGCGCATCCCTGGCGACCGCGGGCGTGCGCCTGGCGCGGCCCGAGTGGATTGGCACAGCCGAAGACTTGCACGAGCAGGCGGCATGGTGGATCGGCGAACCGGCGTTAGCCGCCAGTCCCGGCACGCGCGCGCCGGCTGCCTCACACTTGTTCCGCGATGCGGGCGTGGCAGTGATGACTGCGGGCGACGCTCACATCGTGATCAAAGCCGGCCCATTTGGAGCATCCACTGCCGGGCACAGCCATTCCGACGTTCTCAGCGTAGTCTGCCGTCGCGGAGCGCGGGACCTGTTAGTCGATCCCGGCACATACACCTATTTGGCTGACCCCGAATGGCGCAATCGCTTTCGAGGCGCCTCCGCTCACAACACGCTGCGGATCGACGAACGCGACCAGGCGGTCGCGGCCGGTCCCTTCCGCTGGCGCGGTCTCCCCGAAACGGCTATTCGCGAATGGACATCAACCGCCGACCGCGACTTCCTCGATGCCGAATGCCGTTATGCCGGTTTCCGTCACCGCCGCCGCTTTCTGTTTCAGAAACCCGATCTGCTCTTTGTTCTCGACGAGGTGTCCGGCACTGGAAGCGAGCATCTGGTAGAACAATTCTGGCATCTCGGCGACGCGCCGGATGCTGCCGCGCGGCTGGCGTTTGCGGAAACACCGGAGACAGTGAAGGGTTGGCGCTCGCACGTCTTCGGAAGTAAGGAGCCTGCCTGCGTCTTGCGTGTAGCGCGCTGCGGCATTTTGCCGACGGTGCTGGCGGCAGCCGTATGTTTCGATGCGCTTCCCAATGGACTGACGCTCAAATCGAACAGCGCCGGGCACACTGTGGAGGTGCATCTACGCGACGGCCGCACGGTAGAAGCATACTTTGATACATGAATTGCGTAATGTGCCCTCACTAGTCAGTCCCGGTGCGCGACCCGCGTGATACATTGTGGATGCTTGAACAGGCGCAAGTATTCCGGAAGAGGCGTCCGCTCGAGCGGACCGGCATTTGACGTCGCGGTATTTTCTACAAACCTATGGCACAGCAGACAGGAGTAGTTGAGGAAGAGCTCGAGGTTCGCACGGCAGATGGAACGGCTGACAGCGTTCTCTATCACCCGGAGGGCACTTCCCGTTTTCCAGGCGTAATTTTTCTGACCGATATCGGCGGCATTCGTCCAGCGATGCGTGACATGGCGCTGCGCCTCTTGGGAGAAGGCTACGTCGTGCTGATGCCGAACGTTTTTTACCGGACCGGTCGCACGCCGCTTTTCGATTTTCCGCGTACTCCTGGCGACGAACGAACCATGAAGCGATTTGCTGAGTTGGCCTCGCCCCTTACGCCGGAAGCGATGGAGCGCGACGCCTCGACGTACGTGGATTTCCTGGCGGCGCAACCCTCAGTGCGTCCAGGAGCGATGGGCGTAGTCGGCTACTGCTTCACCGGAGCAATGGCGATGCGCATGGCGGCGGTGCGCCCGGAAAAAATCGCCTCAGCCGCTTCCTTCCACGGGGGCCGCCTCTACACGGATACTCCTACCAGCCCACACCTCACACTGCCCAAAATCAAAGCGAGATTATATTTCGGTCACGCCACAAATGACCGCAGCATGCCCGAAGAAGCGATCCAGAAACTAAACAGCGCCCTGACCGGCTGGGGTGGCAAATATGAAAGTGAAATCTACCCGGGCGCCCATCATGGCTGGACAGTCCCGGACAGCCCCGTCTACAATGAACCCCAAGCCGGGAGAGCCCACCAAAAGCTCCTGGAATTACTAGCAGCCACGCTAAAATAAGCCGCGCTGCCAAGTGCTACAAAAAAAGCTGATCGCGGATTGCTAATAGCTGACCGCTTTTTCACACATCCAGGTTCTTCACGTCGAGCGCGTTTTCTTCGATGAACTTCCGACGGCTCTCGACATTCTCGCCCATCAGCGTCGAGAAAATCTCTTCGCTGCCGACCGCGTCTTCCAGGCGCACTTCGAGTAATGTGCGCTTTTCCGGGTTCATGGTCGTTTCGGCAAGCTGGTCCGCATTCATCTCACCCAGACCTTTGTAGCGCTGCACCGAAGCGTCTTTCTTGCCTTCGTTCTTGACGTAGTTCAGCAGCTCGTTCCAGTTCGGTTGAGAATCGCGGCGGTCGTTCTTCACCACCACGAATGGCGGATCGTTGTGCCTCGCGATCAGCCGCGCCAGAGCGCGGAAACGCCGGTATTCCGGCTGCGCCGCGAGGCCCACGCCGATGGCGCGCTCAGCGTGCGTGGAATCACGGTAGACCACGGCATAAGACGAATGTTCCTCATCATGCCGCATCTGCGGATGGAGCTCGAGCTTTTGCAGCGCCTCAAACACGGGCTTCAGGTTAGCTTCTTCCTGGAAGTCCGCTTTGTTGTCCACGCGCAGATCGGTGTTGGATAAGACTTCGACCACGCGCGGGTCGCGGAGCTTGCGCTCCACCTTGTGGAAGATCTGCTCATATTCGTCCAGATTCAGCAGGAAGTTGCGCAGCTCCGCGCCGTCAAGCACGGCCCTGGCGCCCTTTCCGTTGCCGCTCGGATGAACCTCCACCGCAAGATTCTCGGTGGCCCGCCGCATGATCTCTTTGATGAACTCTTTTTCGTCCTTGATGTACTTCTCGCTCTTGCCTTTCTTGATGCGATAGAGCGGCGGCTGAGCGATAAAGATTTTCCCGCGCATGATCAGCTCATTCATGTGCCGGAAGAAGAACGTCAGCAGCAGCGTGCGGATGTGCGAACCGTCCACATCCGCATCGGTCATGATGATGATCTTGCCGTAACGCAGGCGGGCCACATCGAAATCGTCTTTGCCGATGCCCGTGCCGAGCGCCGTAATCATGGCGCGAATTTCCTCGTGGCTGAGCATCTTGTCATAGCGGGCCTTCTCGACGTTAAGGATTTTTCCCTTCAGTGGAAGAATGGCTTGGTATTTGCGGTCGCGCCCCTGCTTGGCGGTTCCTCCGGCCGATTCGCCCTCCACCAGGAATAGCTCGCAGCGTTCTGGATCCTTCTCCTGGCAGTCAGCCAGCTTGCCCGGCAGGCCGCCGGAATCGAGCGCCCCTTTACGCCGCGTCAGATCGCGCGCCTTACGCGCCGCTTCCCTCGCCCTCGCCGCCTCGATCGCCTTGCTGACAATCTTGCGCCCGTCCCTTGCGTTCTTGTCGAAGTACTCGCTCAGCTTCTCATTGACGAATTGCGTCATCTGGCCGGCGATGTCGCTGTTCAATTTGCCCTTGGTCTGGCCTTCGAACTGCGGCTGTGGGACCTTCACACTGACTACCGCCGTCAATCCTTCGCGGACGTCATCCCCGGTCAGATTCTCCTTCACGTCTTTGAACAGCCCGGCAGATTGGCCGAAAGCGTTGATCGTACGCGTCAGCGCCGTACGAAAGCCGGTCAAGTGCGTGCCGCCATCCACCGTGTTGATGTTATTGGCGAAGCTGAATACGTTCTCGGAGTAGCCGTCGTTGTACTGGAGCGCTACTTCCATCGTGAGCACACCATCATTCCACTCGCGTTCCGCCTCGAAATGGATCGGCTTGTCGTGCAGAACCGCCTTGCCGCGATTCAGATGCTTGATGAACTCCGCGATGCCACCGGTATACAGAAACTCCGTCTTCTTTTCCGGGTCCACGCGTTCATCGGTCAGTGTGATCTTGAGGCCTTTGTTCAAAAACGCCAACTCACGCAGGCGCTGCGCCAGCGTGTCATAGTTGAACGCCGTCGCCTCCATGATGGTGCTGTCGGGCTTGAAGGTCACGCGCGTGCCCGTCTTACGGCCCGCTTTCCCTGCCTTCACCAGCGGCGCCTTCGGAACACCGCACGAGTATTCCTGCTGCCAGGTGTAGCCGTCGCGCCAGATCTCCAGCTCCAGCCGCTCGGAGAGCGCGTTCACGCAACTCACGCCCACGCCATGCAGGCCGCCCGATACTTTATAGCTCTTGGAATCGAACTTGCCGCCGGCATGCAATTTGGTCATCACGACCTGCGCGGCCGAAACCCCCTCGTCCTCATGAATGTCCACCGGAATTCCGCGGCCGTTATCGACCACGGTGATGGAATCGTCATCGTGAATCGTGACATTTACTTCCGTGCAGTATCCGGCCAGAGCCTCATCCACGGCGTTGTCGACTACTTCGTAGACCAGGTGATGCAGACCCATCTCACCCGTCGAGCCGATATACATCGCAGGACGGAGACGGACCGCCTCCAGACCCTCCAACACCTTGATACTGCTGGAATCGTACACTTCTGCGGTGCCGGGATTCACTTCGTTTGACATAGTTTCACTGATACTTTCAGATTCTCATCGGCATGACGACATAGCGATACAGATCCGCCACGCCTTCGCCCGCCGGCTTCATTTCGCCGGCGCTTTTTTGGTCCTTGAGTTCGAACGATACCGTCTCCTGCGGGATGGCCCGGAGAAAATCCAGCAGGTATTGCGCATTGAAACCGATCTCCAGGTCGGGACCCTGATATTCGCTCGGTACGCTCTCTTCGCTTTCTCCCATCTCCACCGATGACGAAAAAATGCGCACTTCGCCATTGGTAAACTGCACGCGGATTGCCCGCGATCGCTCATCGGCAAACTGCGCCACGCGCTCAATCGCCGAACGAATCTCGTCCTTCTTCAATTTGGCCGTATGCGAGTGGTCTTTCGGTAAGACGCGGTCATAGTCCGGGAAATTGCCGGTCAGTTTGCGCGTAATCAGCAGGCGCTGCCCTACATGGAAGAACAGATGGTTCTCGTCGCCCGCAAATACGATCTTCGCGCCGTCGCCGCCTTCGTCGGAGAGTTTGACCAGCTCATTCATTGCCTTCTTGGGAACCAAGGCGCGAAACTGTTGGTCCACGCGTCCGCTTTCGGCCTCCGACGCTTGCACGAACGCCAAACGGTGGCCGTCAGTCGCCACCATCACCAATCCTTCCGGCCGCATCAGAAGCAGCGCGCCGCTCAAGGTAAAGCGCGATTCCTCCATCGAGATCGCAAATGAGGTCCGCGCAATCATCGATGCCAGTGTTTTGACGGGTATCTCCGCCAGCGGCTCCGGCATTTGCGGCAATTCCGGAAAACTTTCGCGTGACATGCCCGCAATCTTCGTCCGAGAACGTCCGCAGGTAAGGGCGGCCCAGTGGTTTTCCAGGATTTTGATACTGACGTCACCTTCCGGCAACAGCCGGACATAATCCAACAGCTTGCGCGCCGGCACCGTTCCTGCGCCCTCTTTTTTCACTTTCGCCGGGCAGGAGCAGCGGATACCCAATTCCAGATCGGTCGCCGTCAACGTCAGCCGGTCTCCAGACGCCTCCAGCAACACGTTCGAAAGGATCGGAATCGTGGTCTTCTTCTCGACGACGCCTTGCGACAGACTCAGTTCTCGCACCAGATCGGCTTTGCTGACTGTGAATTCCATGGACTACAGCTCCTGTTCTTTTCTGGCTGTATAGACAAGCACTCTAAGAACCGTATTCATTGGGCCTGTGCAAACTGTTGAAGACTATCTAAATTATACTAAATTCAACCACTTTTCGCTATAGCAAGTTGCTCAAAAGCAGTTGTATCCAGGCGCAAAACTCAGCCCGCCGGGCGTTTTTCACACTTCTCCGAAGGAATGTTGCGCGGCCAATGTGCAAATCACAAATAACTTCATTGTAATGAGTCCATTAGACTGTGCAGCATCCTGTTCAAATCGGGATCATCCTGGCGTTGCTTCTCGATTTTGTTGATGGAGTGAATGACGGTGGTATGGTGCTTGCCGCCAAAGGCCCGCCCGATCTCCGGTAGCGACGCGTCCGTCAGCTCTTTTACCAGATACATCGCGACCTGGCGCGGGTAAACGACCTTCTTCGTGTTGCTCTTCTCTTTCAGTTGCGACTGCTTGATTCCGAACCGCTCAGCGACTCCCTTTTGAATTGCGTCGATGCTGACTCGCCGGTCCGGAACATGAACCAGATGCTTAAGTGCCTGCTGGGCCATCTCCAGGTTGATGCTCGTACCCGTCAGCGAGGAATACGCGATTAATTTGATGAGCGCGCCTTCCAACTCGCGCACGTTGGACTTGGTTTTCGATGCCATGAAGGAGCGCACGTCATCGGGCAGCTTTACACCTTCCACTTCCGCCTTCTTATCCAGGATGGCCATCTTCGTTTCCAGATCCGGAGGCTGTATGTCTGCCAGCAGTCCCCATTCAAAACGGGAGCGCAATCGTTCGAGCAAGCCGGGTATATCCTTAGGCGGTGAATCGCTGGAAAGCACGATCTGCTTCTGATGATCGTGCAGTTCGTTGAACGTGTGAAAGAATTCTTCCTGAGTTCGTTCTTTGTTGCCGAGCAACTGAATGTCGTCGATCAGCAGCACGTCGGCTTCGCGGTAGCGCTGGTGAAAGTGCTGCATGCGGTCCAGACGAATGCAGGCGATCATTTCATTCATGAAGCGCTCGCTCGATGTGTAGATCACCCGCATGGAGCCGAAATGGTCCATCAGCGCACGTCCGATCGCGTGCATCAGGTGCGTCTTTCCCATGCCCACGCCGCCGTAAATGAACAGCGGATTGTAGCTACGCGAAGGATTGGTTGCCACCGATCGCGCCGCCGCATGAGCGAACTGATTGCAGGCACCCACTACGAAGGAATCGAATGTGAACTTCGGATTCAGCAGACCAGCCGTGGATTCCAATTCATTGCAATCCATCGCGGCCATCGCCTGGTTGCGCGCCCCCCGCAGCAACTGGGGTTGATATCGCACCGCATTGAAAGGAAGTTTGAGCTGGCGAATTGCTTCGTGGATCAGAAGCGCGTAGTCACTTTCCAGCCAAGTCTGAGTCTCGCGGTCGGGAACGGAAACCAGCAGCACATTGCTGTCCTGCCCGGCGAACGCGGTGCCCTTCAGCCAATTGTCGTAGCCTTCCGAACTGACGCTGAGACGGAGGTGTTCCCGGACTTTATCCCAAGGGTTCATTGATCCAACATACACAGCTTGAGCACACCTTCTCCGCAACGTTTCCACAGAGATGTGGGATCAGTCGGCGCTCAATTTTGAAGAAGTGCCACAGTCACCGGCAAGCCTCGTACCGGATGCCGCCGGAGCTTCGTTTTCCTTAACCGAGACAGTAGTCTAACACAGCGTCAAGAGATTCCACCAAGATTATAAGCGGTGTTGTTTCATTGCGATCCAACTCACGTTGACAGCCATTGTGGTTGTGATAGAGAATATGATTTTCTGTCGGGCGGGAGTAACTCAGCTGGTAGAGTGCGACCTTGCCAAGGTCGATGTCGCGGGTTCGAATCCCGTCTCCCGCTCCAAAATCCGTCCATCTGGTTACCATGACTAAGCACACTGGAATCTTGTTCTGCGCGGCGGTGCTCACGGCTACCACCGCGTTTGCCCAGTACAAAATGGAGCCAATCTCGACGGCTCCTCCCAATCTTCCGGCAGCCTACGCATCCCTGGTACAGAGTCAGGGATATCGCATCACCGGCCCCGATGGACCCTGGTGCGACATCTGGTTTCGCAAGACCATTCCTACGGGACCGAAATCGGATCAACCTTCAGTAGCTTTTCCTACAATCCAGCAGGGCACGTTCCTGGGAATCCTACAGTTTCCTGGAAAAGGCGCCGACCGCCGCGGCCAGACGATCAATGCGGGTGTCTACACACTGCGCTACAGCCTGAACCCGGTCAACGGCGATCACGGCGGCATTGCGCCGCAACGTGATTTCGCGCTCATGACGCCCATCGCCAACGACACGGACCCGAATGCCATGCCCACATTCGAAGCGCTCGTTGCGATGAGCACCAAAGCGTCGAACTCGCCACATCCCGCCGTTCTGGAGTTGGAACCGCCGCTGGGTACGACCTTTCCGGCTTTCGCCAAGGAAGGCGATCACGATTGGCCGCTCAGTGTGAAGATCGGCGATTTGGCAATCTCTATCATCCTGGCCGGCCAAGTCGAAACATAGACCTTTTCCATCACCAAGTCCCGGTCCAAGCGTCTAAACCCTGACGTCCGTCAGAGAAGGCAGAGTGGGTGTATTTCGGCGGGCCAGCAAAGTGGGCCCGGTAATGGCGCTGGACTACGAATAAGGGGTCTCCGCGCTATCCTGCCACGCGCTCGATCGATTCCGGCCCGCAGATTTCTTCCACCTGGGCGCGGAATTCTTTGTCCGGTCGTACCTTCGCCGGCACATCGAGCAGCACGGAAAAATCGCGCGGCGCTTCTAACCGGAACCGGACGGCCGTGTCGCCCGGCTTGCGGCGGAATAGTTCTTCGAGTGCTTGGGCTTTATCAGCGCTTCCGTTCCGACCCAACCAAATGCGGATCGAAATCACCGCAGGCATATCGATGCGCGCGTTATCGAGCGGAACGATGTCCTGTACGGAAATCTTTGGCGGCCCGCTTTCTTCCGGCAGCGCCTGTCCGCGAATCAGCACCGCCTGGTCTTCGACCACCTGCTGCGCCAGCCGTTCGTAACTGCTGGCGAAGACCAGTGCCTCCACCGATCCGCTGCGATCTTCTACCGTCATCGCTACCCAGGGTTTGCCTTCGCGGTTACGCTTGCGCACGATGCCGGTGAGCACGCCGCAAAGCGCTAATTCCGCGCCTTTGGTGAGTCCTTCCAGGCTCGAACTGTCGTGCGACGCCAACTCCGCGATCTTATCGGCATAGCGGTCGAGCGGATGCCCAGTCACCCAGAACCCAAGCAGCTCTTTTTCGCCTGCCAGCTTTTCTTTGTCGTTCCACTCCGGCACGTTGGGCAGCGGCGTAGCGTGCGGCTCGTCACTCGTGACTTCGCCGAATAAGCCCGCCTGCCCGCACTCACGGTCGCGCCAGGCGCGCTGCCCCGCTTCCATGGCTCCTTCGACCGCGGCGAATTTCTGCGATCGCCCGCCTTCGAGCGAATCCATGGCGCCCGCGCGGATCAGGCTCTCGATCATCCGCCGGTTGACGGCGCCCAAGTCGACTTTTTCGCAGAACTGATGCAGCGTGCGGAAGCGGCCCAGTTCGTTCCGGGCGCGCCCGATCGCCTCCACCGCGGATTGCCCCACGTTTTTGATGGCGCCCAATCCAAAGCGGATTGCCTGGCCATCCGGCGTGAAGTTCCAATCGCTGTGGTTCACGTCCGGCGGTAGGATCGTAATGCCCATCTCACGGCATTCGTTAATGTATTTCACGACCTTGGCCGTATTGCCGGTTTCCGACGTGAGCAGCGCCGCCATGAAATCCACCGGATAGTGCGCTTTGAGATAGGCTGTGACAAAAGCCAGGTAGGCGTAGGCTGCCGAGTGCGATTTGTTGAATCCGTAGCCGGCGAACTGCTCCATCAGATCGAAGATCTTTTCGATCTTCTTCTGTGGGAAGCCGCGCTCGAGCGAGCCTTGAATGAAGCGCTCGCGCTGCTTCACCATTTCCTCCAGCTTCTTCTTGCCCATGGCGCGGCGTAGCAGGTCGGCGTCACCCAGCGAATACCCGGCCAGGCGATTGGAGATCTGCATCACCTGCTCCTGGTAGACGATGACGCCGTAAGTTTCTTCGAGCAGCTCCTGCAATTCCGGCAGATCGTAAACCACCGCGCGCCGTCCCCATTTGCGCTCGATAAAATCGTCGATCATGCCGCCCTGAATTGGTCCGGGGCGATAGAGGGCGTTGAGCGCGGTGAGGTCTTCGATGCGGCTCGGCTGGTACCGCCGCAGAATATCGCGCATTCCCGACGATTCGAATTGGAAAACGCCGCTGGTGAAGCCCTTGCAAAAAACTTCGTACGTCTCTTTGTCGTCGAGCGGCAGTTCCTCTGGAATAAGGTCTACTCCATGACGCTTCTTGATGAGGCGCAGCGCGTCGTCGATCAGCGTCAGAGTAGTGAGCCCGAGAAAATCCATCTTGAGGAGGGAAAGTTTCTCGAGGCCGCTCATATCGAACTGCGTCACAATTTCGTCGCGGTTCGTCTTGTACAGCGGCACTAGTTCCTTGAGCGGCTGCGGCGAAATCACTACGCCGGCGGCATGCACGGAGCAGTTCCGCGACAGGCCTTCGAGCCGCAGCGCCACCTGCAGCACGTCTGCCACGCGCGCGTCGCGTTTGGCCGCTTCGTCGAAGCCAGGCTCCTGCTTCATGGCGTCTTCGAGCGAGATATTGAGGACGTTGGGCACCATCTTGGTGATGCGCTCCACGTCGGCAAATGGCATTTCGAGGACGCGCCCTACATCTTTGATCGCTGCCCGCGCGCCGAGCGTGTTGAACGTAATGATCTGCGCCACCTGCTCGCGTCCATACTTTTCGGTGACGTATTGAATCACCTCGCCGCGCCGGTTCATGCAGAAATCCACGTCAATATCGGGCATGTTGACGCGCTCCGGATTGAGGAAGCGCTCAAACAGAAGGCCGTATTGCAGCGGATCGATATCGGTGATGGCCATCGCGTAGCCGACCAGGCTGCCTGCCGCGGAACCGCGTCCCGGCCCCACCGGGATTCCCTGCGCTTTGGCGTACCGAATGAAGTCCCAGACAATAAGGAAGTACCCCGAGAACTTCATCTTCTGAATCATCTGGATCTCGCGATCCAGGCGTTCGGTGTATTCCGGCAGATCGTGCTTCAGCCGTCCTTGCGCGCGCAGTGCTTCCAGGCGGGGGCGCCGCTTTTCGAATCCCTGCCGAGCGACATATTCAAAGTAGGTGTCGGCTGAGTGACCCTCAGGAACTTCGAATTTCGGAAACGGTTCTTTGACCTTCTCGAGATTGACATGACAGCGTTGGGCAATCTCCCAGGTGCGGTCGACGGCGTCTTCGAGCTCGCCGAACAGCTCCATCATTTCGTCGCGCGATTTCAAGTAGAAATCGGGCGTACTCCACCGCATGCGGTTGGGATCGTTGAACGACTTGCCGGTCTGAATGCAAAGCAGCAGTTCGTGGGCGCGCGCATCTTCCTTCCGCAGGTAGTGGGAGTCATTGGTCGCGACGAGCGGTAACCCGGTTTCGTGGGAAAGACGATTCAGTTGCGGAGTGAGGCGCTTATCCTGCTCCAGGTGATGGTCCTGCACCTCAAGAAAGAAGTTGTTCTTTCCGAAGATGTCGGAGTAGGTGTGCGCCAGGCGCCGCGCGTCGTCATATTTGTCGGAGAGAATGGTCTCCGCAATGTGGCCGCGCAGGCAGGCCGAGAGCCCGATGAGTCCCTTGGAATGCTCGGCCAGCAGATCGAGGTCGACTCGCGGCTTGTAATAGAACCCGTCCAGATAGCCCGTGGAAACCAGGCGGATCAGATTGCGGTAACCCTCCTGGTTTTCGCAAAGCAGCACGAGGTGGTTGTAGCGGTCGGTATCCGAGCGCGTTTTGTGCCCCTGCTGCGAAACGTAGACCTCGCACCCGATCACCGGTTGCACCCCGGCCGCTTTGGCCGAATTGTAGAACTTCACTGCCCCGAACAGATTCCCGTGATCGGTCATGGCGACGGCCGGCATCTTCTGCTCGGCCACAATCTTCATGAGCTGATCGATATCGCAGGCGCCATCGAGCAGGGAATAGTCGGTATGGCAGTGAAGGTGGACAAAGGGCATCGTCGGTTCGGCTCCTTAACAGCGCCGGCACATACTCCGGCCCGTAAGGGGGAGGTGTTCAACAAGGATATTCTTATTTTAACGCCGCCGTCTCTCACCTATGAAGATCAATACCAGTTAAAGAGATCTCCGTATCCATTTAGGGCTGGAAGAAGGCGTGGTAGGCACGGGCAGATTCGAACTGCCGACCTGTCGCTTAGGAGGCGACCGCTCTATCCATCTGAGCTACGTGCCCGCTATTTGTCCATTGTAGCGTCCAAGCGCCGCCCGGCGTGTTGCAGACCTTTCTGTCCGATATCCTTGCGGTAATGCATGCCTTCGAAGTGAATCTCACTCGTCGCCCGGTACGCGTTCTCAATGGCGGAAGCCAGATCCGCCCCGCACGCCGTCACTCCCAGTACTCTTCCGCCGGCGGTTTCGAGGCCTTGAGCCCCCTTGCGGGTGCCGGCGTGGAACACGGTGGCGCCCGTTGCCTCTGCCGCATCAATGCCGTGAATCGGTTTGCCGGTTGGATAGGAACCTGGATATCCGCCGGAGGTGAGCACCACGCAGAGGCTTGGGCCGCTGCGCCATTCGAGCTTGGCCGAGCCGAGCTCGCCACGCGCCGCCGCCAGTAAGAAGGGCACAAAATCGGAAGCCATGCGGTGCATGAGAGGCTGTGTTTCGGGATCACCCAGGCGAACGTTAAACTCCAGCACCTTCGGTCCGTCTGCCGTCATCATGAGACCGGCGTAAAGAAAACCGGTGAATCCGGTCGCTTCGACTGTCGGATAAATGACCGTGTTGAGGATTTCTTGCTCTTGGGCCTCGGTGAGAATGCCCGCGTCACAATAAGCGCCCATGCCTCCCGTGTTCGGACCGGTATCGCCATCGAAGACGGCCTTGTGATCCTGCGTGGGCGCCAGAGGAACGACATTCCGCCCGTCACACAGCGCGATGAAGCTGACTTCTTCGCCGCGCAGGAACTCTTCCACCACCAACCGGCCGCGCAGCGAGGCCAGTGCGAGTTCGGCTTCCGCGTGGTCGTGCGCAACAACGACGCCCTTACCGGCAGCCAAGCCATCGGCTTTCAGTACGACCGGAAAGCCGAAATGCCCGATTACTTCACGGGCATCCGCCGCTCTTTCGATGGTGACAAACCGGGCCGTCGGTATCTTACTTTGCACAAAAAAGTTCTTTGCGAAGATCTTGCTGCCTTCAAGTTGCGCAGCATTCCTGCCCGGTCCGACGATCAGTTTCCCGGCCGCGCGGAACTCATCCACTACACCGTTGACCAGCGGCACTTCGGGCCCCACAACCGTGAGATCGGCGCCTATCCGTTCGGCAACCGCCAGGGATGACGGGCCTTCCGGCACGCATTCCCCGACTTGCGCTATGCCCGGATTCCCCGGCGTCGCAAACACCGATACACCGGGACTTTGCGCGAGCTTCCAGGCCAAGGCATGCTCGCGCCCTCCACTTCCAAGGACCAAAATCTTCATTTGGATACAATGATAACAATGCACGAGAGTTACGACGTCGTTGTGGTCGGCGCGGGTCATGCGGGTTGCGAGGCCGCGCGTGCCGCGGCGCGCATGGGCCTGAAGACCGCCATGGTAACGATGAATCTCGATCTGATCGCGCAGATGTCGTGCAATCCTGCGATCGGCGGAATTGCCAAAGGCCATTTGGTGCGGGAGATTGACGCGCTCGGCGGCGTGATGGGAGAAGTGGCCGATGCCGTCGGGATCCAATTCCGATTGCTGAATACCAGCCGTGGCCCGGCCGTATGGTCTCCTCGGGCTCAGATGGACAAGAAGATGTACCGCGTCCGCATGCGCGAGGTGCTGGAGCGCGAGCCGAATCTCCGCATCAAGCAGGCGGAAGTGGCATCCTTGCTGGTTGAGGAGTCGCCGCGCCGCGTGGCCGGCGTGCTTCTGCGGGACGGCCGCCGGATTCTGGCAAGCGCCGTTGTTGTAACTACAGGGACATTCCTCAACGGCTTGGCCCATGTGGGCGAGGCGAAATATGCGTGCGGCCGCAACGGAGAGGCGCCGTCCCAGTTACTCGGCGATCAGCTTCGTTCCCTTGATCTGAAGTGGACGCGCTTGAAAACCGGAACACCGCCGCGCCTGGATGGCCGGACGATCGATTGGGGTCAGTTCGAGCCGCAGCCTGGCGATTCGGTGCCCACGCCGTTTTCTTTCCTGACGGAAAAGATCGAGCGGCCTCAGATGCAGTGCCATATCGGGTACACAACCGAGGAAACGCGTCGCATCCTGCAGGAGGCCATCCCACGCTCTCCGCTTTATAGCGGCCAGATCGAAGGGATCGGGCCCCGCTACTGTCCTTCCATCGAGGACAAGATCGTCAAGTTTCCGGACAAGCTGCGTCACCAGATTTTTCTCGAACCCGAGGGCCTCGATACCCATGAGGTATACGTCAACGGTATGTCGACCAGCATGCCGATTGATGTGCAGGCCGCGATGGTTGCGTCGATTCCGGGTTTGGAGCAAGCGGAAATGATCCGCCCTGGCTACGCCATCGAATATGACGCGATCGATCCGCGGGAACTCAATCACACTTTGGAAGTAAAGTCGATTTCCGGGTTGTTCCTGGCGGGTCAGATCAACGGGACCTCGGGCTACGAGGAAGCGGGCTGTCAGGGCTTAATCGCGGGAATCAATGCGGCCCGCCGACTAACCGGTCATGGCGCGCTCACCATTGGCCGAACCGAAGGCTACACCGGGATCTTGATTGATGACCTCATCACGAAGGGTGCGGATGAGCCATACCGGATGTTTACCTCGCGCGCGGAATTCCGGCTGCACCTGCGGATCGACAATGCCGACGAGCGGCTCACACCGTTAGGACGGCAGGTCGGTTTAGTGACTGACGAGCGCTGGACGTTCTTCACTCGAAAGCAACAGCAGAAGGCACGGCTGATGGAGGCCTTGTCGGGTCACCGGAATGGCCAGTGGCTCAAGCGCCCGGAAGCTTCGGTCGCTAACCTCGAAGGATGGATCCGCGAAGTGCTCGGTGAGGAACCGGCGCGTGGACTGCTGACAACGGTTGAAACAGAGATCAAGTATAGCGGCTACATTTGCCAGCAGGAGCGGCAGATCGAGCACCTCAAGCGCGCCGAGCGCCGCCCAATTCCTGCCGAGTTCGGATTCAGCGGGATCCCCGGCCTCTCGCGCGAGATTCGGGATAAACTGGAGCGCGTGCGTCCAGGAACGTTGGGCCAAGCTGCCCGAATTCCGGGAGTCACTCCCGCCGCAATCGCGATTCTGGACGTTTATTTGAGCCTCGGCCGTGTTTGCTGAACTGTTACGTGAGCGGCTTCAAGGAATTATAGAGCTCAGCGAAGAGCAAATCGCTCAGCTTCAGAGCCATTACACCCTCCTGACTGCCTGGAACAAGAGGCTCAATCTCACATCGATCCGGAATATGGAGGAAGCAATAGAACGTCACTACTGCGAATCCTTATTCCTTTCAGCACACTTGCCGGCGGAAGGAACTGTGGCCGATATCGGTTCCGGTGCCGGATTTCCCGGGATTCCCCTTGCGATAGTAAAGCCGAAGCTCCAGATCACCTTAATCGAATCCCATAAGCGGAAAGCCGTCTTCTTGCAGGAAGCGAGCCGCTCCCTCACCGAGGTAACTGTCGTACCGGAGCGAGCCGAAGCTGTGACGGACAGGTACGAATGGGCAGTTTCTCGGGCAGTGAGCTACGAGGATTTGGCGAGCTTTCTGCCGAATATGTCAAGCCGCGCAGCTTTGCTCACGGGCAATAGTGAACCCCCTCTGGCCCTTGGCTTTCATTGGGATGCGAGCATCTCGCTACCTTGGGGACGACAACGATTTTTGCGGATCGGGACGGCTCTTTGATGTTTCACGTGAAACGAGAGCGTGTATGTCGCTGGTTTTGAGAGACCTTCAGTGGAACGGGGGTATTTCGTGATAGTATGGCCGCTTGAGCCGAGTCTTCGCGATTGCTAACCAAAAGGGTGGCGTGGGAAAGACCACGACTGCCATCAATCTTGCTGCCGCCTTGGCAGCTAATGACTTGCCGGTTCTGGTCATTGATTCGGATCCCCAGGGAAACGCGACTACCGGACTTGGTGTGACTAAGGATCAGCGTCGCCCCAGCCTTTATCATGTTCTCCTGGGCGATGCGCAGCCAACCGAAGCGGTTGTGGAGACGGAGTTCGAAGGTCTCTACGTCATCTCAGCGGACAAGAATCTGGTGGGTGCCAATCTGGAGCTTGTCGAATTGGCGGAACGCGAATATCGTTTGCGGGCGCGCCTGACTGAAATCCGCAAGACTTATCCCTACGTTCTGATCGACTGCCCGCCCGCCTTGGATTTGCTGACCCTCAATGCCTTAATTGCTGCCGATGCCGTGATTGTTCCGATCCAATGCGAGTTCTTTGCGCTCGAAGGAGTTTCGGAATTGATGGACACCATCGACCGGATTCGCGACTCGTTTCGACACCCGCTCGAAGTCGAGGGGATTCTCCTCACAATGTTTGATGACCGGACGAATCTGACCCGTCAGGTGGCGGCCGATCTGAAGGAGTTTTTCAGCGACCAGGTCTTCCGAACGGTCATTCCGCGGAGCGTCCGCTTGGCTGAAGCGCCGAGTTTCGGCAAGCCCATTCTCGCTTATGACCCGCGCTCGCGAGGCGCCGAAAGCTACATTCAATTGGCGAAAGAGATTCTGGAACATGAACAAAAGCGACAACACGCGCAAAGCTCTCGGTAGGGGGCTGGGAGCGCTGCTGCCCACTCGCCCGCCGGTGACCGTCGGATCCGCAGAGCCGATTCGAGAAGAAACCGCTCACACGGTGCCGATCGACTCGATCGATCCAAATCCTCTGCAGCCGCGGCGAGTCTTTCAGAGCGAGCGGCTAAGCGAACTGGCTCAGTCCATTCGCGCCAACGGCATCATTCAGCCGCTCGTTCTGCGCAAAGCGGGAGCCCGTTACCAACTCGTAGCAGGAGAGCGCCGCTGGCGCGCGGCGAAGTTGGCCGGTGTTACCGAAGTTCCGGCCGTGGTTCAGGAAATTCCGGATGACCGGCTGCTCGAAATCACGCTGATTGAGAACATCCAACGTGAGGATCTGAACCCCATCGAAACGGCGGTAGCGTTTGAGCGAATGGGGCGCGAACTCAACCTCACGGCCGAGCAGATTGGTCAACGCACGGGCAAAGACCGGACGACCATCGTCAATCTCACTCGCCTACTCCAACTCCCGGCCGACCTTCAGCAATTGGTCGCGGAACGGCGGCTCTCCGCCGGCCATGCGCGTTGCCTGCTCTCGCTTCCTACGCCTGATCTTCAACGGGAAGTTGCCGAAAAATCTGTGGCTCAGGGCTGGTCGGTGCGGCAGATGGAGCGGATGACGCAGCGCATGATGGAGGGCCGGAAGCCGAAGCATCTGGAAGAAGTGGAAACGGACCCGAATGTCAAAGCCGCCATCCAGGAGATGGAACGCGTGCTGGGCACAAAGGTGCGCATCGTGGAAAAGGCTAAGCAGAAGGGTCGAATCGAGATTGACTTTTATTCCTCAGACGACCTCGACCGGATCTACGCCGCCATTGTCGGCGAGCAGTGAAACTCTATTTCAGCAGATCCAGGATTTCTACCAATTCTCTGCGGATTTCCGGTAACGGATCGTTGGAGAAGAGCTCCTGCTGTGCGCGCTTACTCTGCTTGGGCTTCGGCACCCGCCCCTCCGAGTGCAAAGACTGCCGCGCGCCCTCAATCGTGAACCGCTTTTCGTAGAGAAGATGCTTAATCCGAAGCAGTAGCTCTACATCCTTGCGGCGATAGAGACGGTGACCCGTACCCGATTTCTTTGGGGAAAGCAGCGGGAACTCGGATTCCCAATAGCGTAAGACGTAAGGCTCGACCCCAAGGAGCTCGCTGACTTCGCCGATCTTGAAGTACAGCTTGTCCGGGATCTCCGGGGAACCGGGCTGGAGCGCCACGTCCGTCATCAACCATCCGTAATCCTAACTCACTCGCTACGGATTGTCACGGCGGCCCGGATTGCCCTCCACCTGAACCACGTGTTGGCCTCGCGGCAAAAGTAGTGTCATCGGACCTGCCAATTGCATAGTCGCGCTTTGGCCGTCGATCTGGATGGAATGGGGCTCCTGGTCGAGGATCGCAATAACCCGCGCAGCGCTCTGATACGAGAACTCCACCGCATTCGCATTGATGGCGCGTGCCGCCTTCAGATCGCCCGTCAGCCGCACCACATGCAATCCGCGATAGGCCTTGGCGGGTTCCAGAGTGTGAGAACCGGCCGGCAGCCAGACGGTCTCCTCATCGGCAACCGGCCAAAGTTGGCCGTCCACGGCGGCCCCACCCTTCCAGGGCAGTCCGACTCCGGTGCGAGAATCGATGGCGAGTTTTGGCCCCATAGCCTGGATGCGGGTCACTGCGGATGCGGCTGAGGGCAGGAGCGGCAGATCCGGAGGCAGGAGCGAGCTTTCGAAGTACAGTGCCACTTGGTGGAAACTTAACGCCGCCCGGTGCACCAGTTCGAATAATTCGGTCCCGGTCTGCTGCTTCGTCGGGTAAACATTCTGGTAGCGGTCGACGATATTCAGATCGATCGCCAGTTTGTCATGGCGCGCAGTCAACGTATTGTATCGTTCCGCAATCGTCTGGTAACGCTGTGCTCCCAGGTTCCAAACCGTGGCTGGATCTTCGATGAGGAATGTGAAGCTGTGCTTGTCGAGGAGAGGGAGCACGCGTGACGCGTCGGCCCCAATGGCGTCTCGCATCCCCGGATCGAACTGATCGTCAACATGAGTCAGCACGAGGTCGAGGTATGGCTCCTGCTTGCGAATGTCTTCCAGTTGCCCGATCCACTCCTCCTGCATGTGCTGCGCAAGCGCGCCGCGAAAATCCAGGAATTTGCGTTTCGATGCGGCATCGTTTCGGCCGTGAAACAAATCGAGGGGATCGAATCCGTATTGCTTCCGAAACAACGCGCGTACATCGTCGTCCATCGGGGTAAAGCGCGACGGATTCTCCATGCCTTCGAGCGACTCGAAGTACAACTCCGCGAGATTGATGCCGTCCCAATTGAACCGATGTACCAATTGGCGAACTCCTTCCGAGGCAGCGCGGAAACAATCGCGGTTGGTCAGGTTCATCAGTTTGCGCCAGTCTAGCTGCGCATCTTGAAGCAGCGCCGTCTTTTCGCGCCATTCCGGATGGTCATTCCAGAATTTCTCGCTGACGTGCGGCAATTCGAGCCACGCGTAAACCAGGATTCCCTGCCGGTGACAGGCGTCAATCAGCTTCGTAAGGTAGGTATCGCCCGCGGGGTCGGGTTCATAGAAATGCCACGCCGCCACTTGTAGGGCGGAGATGCCTGCTTTCCTCCACCGTGCGGCAAAGTAATCAAGGTCCACGCGCGAGCGGTACGCGGAGTCGAAGAAAGCCCATAGCCGTGACGAGCGGAACGGCGGGCTCAGACCCAGGTCGCACAACGCATCGAGCAGATAGGGAAAGCGTTCGTAACCCTTCTCTCCGGGTGGGACTGCGACCCACAGTACCGCTCCGGAGCCGCGCCGCATTCCGGCCATCAGCGGCGCGTTTGTCCAGCGCTCGCGGGCGAACACTTTTGCACCCTCGGGTAATTGGAAGACCGGCAGATCGAGCCCCTTTTCCCAGATGATCGGCAATTGCGGACGGTGGATATCGGTTAGGCTGGCGACCGTTACGTTCTGCTTGCCTGGTTGGAAGCCGAACATCTCTGCCAGCGACGATTCTCCTTCCAGAATGAGAATGTCGCCGTGTTCCACGCGGGCTTTCCATTCGGTGGATGCCGCGGCCCCGGTTCGAGCTACAAAGATGTGGGCCAGGCCGGCCGGTTCGCGCTCGAGGCCGATGGAAGAAAGAATGGCAGGCCACGAGCCGGCGTCGTCGGAGAGCACGCTGAAATAGGGAAGGTCATTGGCGCGTGCCGCGGCGCAGAGAACTAGCAGGCTAACGAGTAAACGCATACCAGAAACCTGCGCGCAGGTCGTTGAAGTTCGGGCGCCGCGTGTCTCCCGTGTGGAGGAAGTACGCGCCATGCAGTAGATTGAGAGTGAAGTATGTCGATGTAGGCATCAGCGGCGTGTGAAAGCGGAGTCCAGGGCCTGTTTCCCCATAATTGGCCCAATCCTGGCGTTGAGAATCGATGGTGAAGTTGCCGTTCCAGTAGAACTGGCTGTGAATCGGTCCCAGTGTCACCGTATAGCCGAGCCGGTTCTGTTGATAGACGAGAAAATCATTGCCGAAGCGGCTGACGAACACGCCGTCAACTCCCGTTTCGGCAAACCAACCTGCGGATTCGCTGCCAAATCCGTGACCGAAGTCATGCAGTGCTGAGACGCCGCCGCGGTAGTCGGGTAACATGTGGCCTTTCAAATAGCTGATGGCGGAACCAGCTTCGAACCATTCCGTGACACCGTGCCACGCCGGCGTTGTCACACCGACGCCGGCAATAAACGAGCTTTCCGAGAGATATTGCGGCTCCGCGCCGCCGATGGTCAACCGCGTATCGCCGATGAATCGCAAACTCACGTAAGGCCGGATCGGCAGTTTCGTGCGGATTTCCGTCTTGATCTGTCCGTAAGAAAACAGATCGTGCCAGCGCGTAGAGTAAAGAGGAAACAGCCAGGCCGTGGTTCGAAAGCGCTCCGCTACGCCCCGTAGATTGTGCCATGCCTGATTGGCTTCGGCGGCAATCCGCGGATCCGGACTACGCCGCGCCAGGTCAAACCAGCGGTACGCCATTAAGTCCTGATGCAGGATGTTATTCGTCCACCCGAGCTGCAGCATGATGTCGAAATCGCCGGGATCGGCTTCGTGCGCCACTTGCAGATATTTCAAGGCGTCCTTCATGTAGCCGGCTTTGATGCTGCGTTTGGCCATGATTTTCGCGTCGATCGATGTAGGTTGCGGAGAGTTCCGCGGCTTCAGGACCTGGGGAAGGCGGAGAACGGCGCGGACGCGGTTCGCCAAGTCGTCATCTTTGCCGGCGAGTACGCGTTGAAAAAGCGGCATAGCGTCCTGATGGTCACCGCGCGCGTAGAGCAGGAACCCCAACTGCGTGGACGAGAGCAGATCGTCCGGTGCAATCTCTGTGACCGCGCGGAACTGCTGTTCGGCGTCCCCTTCGCGATTCATGCGCAGCAGCAGATACCCAAGTTCCCGTCGCAGTTCAACGTTTTTTGGGTCCAGAACGAGCGCCTGCTTGAATTCGGAAACGTACGGATAGTGGGCAGGCAGCAGTTCCCGCGCCATTTCCGCGGCGCGCGGTTCTCCGCCCCGCGATGCAGCCAGCAGCGCTGCGTCAGCATCGGCTGTGCGATTCATCTTCTTCAGCACCCGCCCCAGGTCAACCAAGACGGACCGCCGATCCGGCAGGAGCCGCCATGCCTTTTCGTACTGTTCGGCCGCCAGCGGCAGTTCATCGCGCTGCTCGGCCAATGTGGCGAGTTCAAAGTGCGCGCTGAAATTGTCGGCGCCCATGGCAATGGCCTTCTTCCAGCGTTCAATGCCTTCCGCCAGAGGCTTGTCGATGTTCTCGAAAGCCTGTTCGGCAGTGGCGTTGCCGGTCTTGCGGATGCGATCGAAGATCCGGCGGGCCTCCGCCTGTTCCTTGGTTTCGTTGCAAAGGAACGCATATTCCAGGGCCACTTGCGTGTCGGTGGGGTCCAGTTGCATGGCCTCGTGGAACTGATCTCGGGCCAGTTCGTTTTCGCCAATCTTGATGTAAGTGTAGGCCAGATCCTTGCGAATAGAGGCGCGCCGTGGCTCGAGATCGACGGCCTTCAGAAACTGAGAGACCGCAGTATCGTAATCCCGTGCCCGCAGAGCCTCATAAGCATGAGTCAGCGGCTCGTAGGCGGCATCCGGCGGCTGTGCGCACAAGCATCCGCAGAGCGCGAATAGTACTACGAAGCGCATATCCCTTTAGGAGCGTAGTGCGAGGAGCCGTCTGATTCTCACAAAATAAATATTGTGAACACTGCCAGAACCAGCGGAATTCTGCTGCATCCCACGTCTTTACCCGGTCCCTTCGGCATTGGCGAACTGGGTCCGGAGGCGTTGCGCTTCGTGGATTGGCTGGCCGAAGCCCGCCAGCAGGTCTGGCAGATGCTGCCGCTCGGCCCCACTGCCTACGGAGATTCGCCCTATCAGCTCTTTTCCGCATTTGCCGGAAACCCGCTGTTGATCAGCGTGGATGGATTGCAGCGCGAAGGATGGCTGCAAGCTTCCGACCTCGACGCCGTGCCGCAGTTTGCCGAGGATTGCGTGGAATTCGAAAGCGTGATTGGCTGGAAAGCCGGAATTCTGCGCCACGCCTTTGCCCGCTTTCATCAGTCCGCCAACGCCGGGTTCGACGACTTCTGCCGGCAGAACGCCGCATGGCTGGAAGACTATGCGCTCTTTATGTCTTTGAAGAAAGCGCATGGCGGTGAAGCGGTCTGGACGCGCTGGAATCCGGCAATTGCGCGGCGCGAGCCCGCCGCACTCGAGACCTGGAAGTCGCGGCTGATGACCGAAATCGAGTTTCACAAGTTTACCCAATTTGCCTTCTTCCGCCAGTGGAGAGCGCTGCAGAGCTACTGCGCAGCGCGTGGCATCCGGCTGATGGGCGACGTCCCGATTTATGTCGCTCATGATAGCGCCGACGTGTGGGCGCACCCCGACCTGTTTCAACTCGACGAAGGAGGCGAACCGGTTGTCGTCGCTGGCGTGCCCCCCGATTATTTCAGCGCCACCGGACAACTTTGGGGGAACCCGATTTACCGCTGGGATCGGATTGCCGCCGCAGGTTACGAATGGTGGATCGAACGCATGCGGGCCGCGCTGGCGTCTTTCGACTTCGTACGCATGGATCACTTTCGGGGATTTGAAGCGTATTGGGAAGTACCGGCTGGCGAAAAGACCGCCATTCACGGCCGCTGGATCAAAGGTCCTGGAGCAGATCTGTTTCGCACGCTCCAGGCTGCGCTCGGCCGGCTGCTGCTGGTGGCGGAAAATCTCGGGGTGATCACACCGGAAGTGGAAGCTATTCGTACCCAGTTCGGCTTTCCCGGCATGGCGATTCTGCAATTCGCCTTCGGCAAGGATGCGCAAGCACCCGGTTTCAAGCCGCACAACTATTCGCACCATCTGGTGGCTTACACCGGCACGCATGACAACGATCCGGTGATGGGTTGGTGGAGGAGCGCGGGAGGCGATAGCACGCGCACCGCCCAGGATGTCGAGGAAGAAAAGGCCTACGCTCGCGCCTATCTGAACACCGATGGCTGCGAGATGAACTGGGTCATGATCCGGACACTCATGGCGTCGGTGGCCGATACAATTCTTTTTCCGGCGCAGGATGTGTTGGGGCTCGGCAGCGAATCCCGCATGAACACGCCCGGCATACCGGGCGGAAACTGGCGCTGGCGATATCGCCCTGGCGCTTTCACCGCGGAACACGCCGCGAAGTTGCGCCGCATGGCTGAACTCTACGACCGCGCAGCCGCCGTGGTCAAATAAGAGGACAGCCGATGGCGTTTCGTGGTGTGGACTATTTTGCAGTCGACTCACTGCTCAGTGAAGAAGAGCTGATGGTGCGGCAAACCGCGCGGCGATTCGCCGAAGAGCGAATTCTTCCGCAAATCCGCGAGTGCTTCCGCGAATCACGTTTTCCCACCGAGCTGATTCCCGAACTGGCCCAACTGGGGTTTCTAGGCGCCAACCTGCACGGCTATGGCTGCGCCGGCCTGAACAATGTGGAGTACGGGCTCATCATGCAGGAACTGGAGCGTGGTGATTCCGGTATCCGCAGCTTTGTATCTGTGCAGGGAGCGCTGGTGATGTATCCGATCTATGCCTTCGGCTCGGAAGAGCAGAAACAGACATGGCTGCCGCGCCTGCAGAGCGGCAAGGCTATTGGCTGCTTTGGGCTGACTGAACCGGATTTCGGATCGAACCCCGCCGGCATGAGGACATCGGCGGGTCTGGTTGGAGACGTGTGGGTGCTGAACGGCGAGAAGACCTGGATCACAAACGGTACGCTCGCCGATATAGCCGTAGTTTGGGCGCGCACCAGTGAAGGAATCCGCGGATTTCTGGTGGAGAAGGGCACGCCGGGGTTCACGACCACCGATATCCACGGCAAATGGTCAATGCGCGCTTCGGTCACTTCCAGCCTGTCATTTGCCGATTGCCGCGTTCCGGCCAGCGCCATGCTGCCTGATGCGAAAGGATTGAAGGCGCCGCTTTCCTGTCTGACCCAGGCCAGGTATGGCATCGGATGGGGAACCATTGGCGCGGCGATGGACTGCTACGAGACGGCGCGGCAGTACGCCATAGCGCGCAAGCAGTTTGAGAACCGGCCTATCGCCGGGCACCAGCTCGTGCAGGAAAAACTCGCCTGGATGATCACGGAGATCGCCAAGGCGCAACTGCTCGCCTTGCATGCCGGACGGCTGAAGGACCAGGAGAAGCTCGACCCCTCGCAGGTTTCCATGCTGAAGCGCAATAATGCTTCGATGGCTCTGGAGTGCGCGCGGATCAGCCGCGATTTGCTGGGTGCGAATGGAATTACGGAAGAATATCCCATCATGCGTCACCTCCTGAACCTGGAGACCGTCAAGACTTATGAAGGAACCGACCATATCCACGCACTCATGATTGGAGAAAAGGTTACCGGAATTGCGGCGTATCGATGATGCCCGAATCCCCAAATTGCATACTGCTCACCCGAACGGCCGTCGCACGTTCCAATTTCCCATTCTGATTTAGGACTCCTGAATTCTTTTTATGCTTCTTTACGCTCTCACAATTCTGGTCAGCGCATTCCTGCTGTTCCAGGTGCAGCCGGTGATCGCCAAAATCATTCTGCCGTGGTTTGGCGGGTCAGCCGCGGTGTGGACCACCTGCCTGCTGTTTTTCCAGATGGTGCTGCTGTTGGGATATCTCTACGCTCACGCTGTAGTCCGTTATCTGAAGCCGCGCATGCAAATGGTGTTGCACGCCGGGCTGTTGGTGTTGAGCGCGCTGGCGCTTCCGATTTATCCCAGTAGTTCATGGAAGCCCATGGGCGCCGAGGACCCCACTTTTCGCATCCTCGGTCTGCTGGCCGTAGCGGTGGGTCTGCCCTATTTCCTGCTTTCGACCACCGGCCCGTTGCTGCAGGCTTGGTACGCGCGCCGGTATAAGGGCGCCATGCCGTATCGTCTTTACGCGCTCTCCAATGCCGGTTCCATGTTTGCGCTGTTGAGTTATCCGGTGATGTTCGAGCCGGTCTACACGAGCCATGAGCAGGCGGCGATGTGGTCGATAGCCTATGGGGTATTTGTGGTGTTATGTGCGCTGACGGCGATTCGCTCCGGCAATATGCCGGCGCTCGAAATTGCGCCTGAGACCTCCCCAGCAGGGAAGCCCGGGCGGAAGCAATATGCATACTGGCTGCTGCTGCCCGCATGCGCGTCGGTGCTGCTGTTGGCCATTACCAATCACCTCTCGCAGAATGTCGCGGCGATTCCCTTTCTCTGGGTGCTGCCGCTGAGTCTTTATCTGTTGAGCTTCATCCTGTGCTTTGAAGGGCGCGGCTGGTACCGGCGGAATCCTTACCTGCAACTGTTCGCCGTGGCCATCGGAGCGATGGCCTATGGCATGAGCGGCAATCTGGATTCGGTCGAACTGCTGGTGGTGCTCTACTCGATCGGGCTATTCCTGTGCTGCATGGTTTGTCACGGAGAGTTGGTCCGGCTGAAGCCGCATCCGCGGTATTTGACGCACTTTTACCTGATGATTTCGGCGGGCGGCGCGGTGGGCGGCATCCTCGTGGGACTGATCGCGCCGCATGTATTCGATGCCTACTACGAACTGCAGGGCGGGCTCGTAGCTTGCGCCATCGTAGTTGTGCTGGCTTTGCACGCTGATCCGGAATTGCGCTGGTTCGCGCGCTGGCGGCAGCCGGCCCCTCTGGTGGCATGCGTCCTCACGATCGCGCTGGCCGGTTATCTGGGCTCGCAGATTCGCGATTCCACTAAGGACGCGCGCGTTCTGGTCCGCAACTTCTATGGTGGATTGAAGGTCAGCGACTCGGGACCCGCCAGTGATCCGGATGCGACGCGGACACTCACCCACGGCACCATCAATCACGGCGAGCAGTTTCTCAACCCGAACAAACGCGATCTGCCTACCACGTATTACGGACCGCCCTCGGGAATCGGCGTTGCCATTCAGGCCAAAGAAAAAACCGGTCCGATTCACGTGGGCGTGATCGGCTTGGGCACCGGCACCATTGCTTCCTACGGCCGGCCCGGCGACGTCTACCGCTACTATGAGATCAATCCTCTGGTCATCGGCATCGCTCACACCCAGTTCACATTCCTGCCGGATTGCAAGGCTAGCCTGGACGTGGTGCTGGGCGATGCACGGCTTTCGCTCGAACGCGAACCCCCACAACACTTTGATGTTCTCGCGGTGGATGCCTTTTCGAGCGACTCCATTCCCATCCATCTGCTGACGCGAGAGGCAATGTCGCTCTATTTTCGTCACCTGAAACCGGACGGGATTCTGGCAGTCCACATTTCCAACCGCTATCTGGACCTGGAGCCGGTCCTGGCCGGCGAGATGAAGGCGCTCGGCGTGAACGCCCGCGTAGTGGATACCGATGACGATGATTCGCAAGACCTGTTCGGCGCCACATGGGTGCTCCTGACGAAGCCGGAACCGGGTTTCGATAAGGCAGAGATGGAAGGCTCCGCCGCAATTGAACCGGCCAGGAACGTGCGATTGTGGACGGACGATTATAGTAACTTGTTCCAGATCCTCAAGTAGGCGTACTATAGGGTACAGCCGCGTCCAAGATTTTCTGATACCCGTCTGCAATACCTGTGTGCGCGGTCGCCGCGCCCGGGTGTTGTATGATCGAGTGTCACTGAGGGATATCGATGGACGCCGCCCAACTTCAACGCTCTAAGTTTGGTCTTCTTTTCGCTGCAGCGCTGCTGGCAGCCGCGCCTTTGTCGGCACAACAATTCAGCATTAGTACCGACACGATCACGCTGAGCTCCGATCAGGCGCAGAATATCAACGTGAACAGCACCGGGGCGGCGATCACATTTAGCGTCGCAAAATCCGGCACCTTCTTCAACGCGACAGTCAATCAGAACACGACACCGGCCATTCTGTCGATCCAGCTCACGTCCGCGCCGACCGGCCCGGTCAGCGGGAGCATAACCTTGACGGATAACGCCAACGTGGCGCCGCCGGTGGGGATTTCCGTGAATTTCGTGCCGGGCGGGGGCGGCCCGGGCGGAGCGCTGAGCATATCGCCCGCGGCACTTTCGATGTCTGCCGCGGTGGGTGCGACGGCGCAAGCGACACTGACCGTGCAAGCTACCAGCGGGCAGGTATCCTTCGCCGCTACGCCGCAGAGCTCCACCGGGTGGCTTACCATTACCAACATCAGCAGCACCACCACGCCGGCTACGATTACGGTACAGGCCAATGCGGCGGGCCTGTTGTCCACTAATTATTCCGGCACGATCCAGATTCAGCCCGTGGGTGCTGCGCAGGTGAATGTTCCTGTGACGTTCGTCGTTGGAGGCGGCGGTGGTGGGACGGGGACCCTGACGCCGGGCACATCTAATCTGACGCTGACCTACACTACCGGAGGTAACGCTCCGGTCCAGGTGGTCACATTGACCAGCACCTCCGGCGCGACCACCTACAACGCCTCGGCTTCGAGCGTCGGAAATTGGCTGCTGGTGAATGGCCAGCAGCAGGTATTTGCCCAGCAGATCAGCCAAGGCGTATCGATTTCGGCCAACCCGATTTCTCTCAACACCGGCAGCTATGTAGGACAAGTGAGCATCACTGCGTCGGACGGCGCGACGGCCGTCATTCAAGTGACACTCTCGGTCAACGGCGGTTCCAGCGGGGACAATGGCATTACGATCAATCCCGCCACCCTTTCCTTCAGTACGCTGACGGCCAACCAGCCGCCGGCCGTGCAGCAGGTGGTAGTGACGGCGAACCAGACGGGCGTTGGCTTCAACGCGTCGGTTACCAGCGATCGCAACTGGCTCACGGTGAGTCTGATTGCGTTGACTTCGACCTCCGCCACTTACTCGGTGGGCGCTTATACGGCAAACCTCTCGCAGGGAACCTATAACGGAACGCTGACAATCACGACCACCGGCGCCATTGCCTCCACTGAAAGCGTCCCCGTGACGCTGTCGATTGGGACTTCGGGTGGCGGCGGCTCGGTCACGGGTATCGCGCCCTCTACGTTGACATTCTCCTATCAGACCGGCACGTCGCCGCTGGTGACGCCGCAGGTCATTACGATTGCCGCGGGACAAGGCACCACATTCTCCGCGAGCGCGGCCGTGAACAACGGAGCGAACTGGCTGTTTGTGAATCCCGTGGAAGGCAATTCCCCCGGCACCGTCACCGTCAGCGTAGCGCCGCAGACGCTCACGGCGGGCTTGTATTCCGGGGCGGTCACCATTACGACCGCAACCGGCGCGCAGCAGGTGAGCGTAAATTTGATGGTGACCGGCAACCCCACGCTGCTCTGGAGCCCGGGGACCATCAATTTGAGTTACAACAACGGCGTTCTGACAGACCCGAGAGGCAACGTCGTCACGAATCCCGTGGGAGTAGCGCTCACTTCGAGTGACGACTCGACGCCTCTTGATTTCACAGCGACGACTTCGACCACGTGGCTCTCCGTGTCGCCTGCTTCCGGAACTTCGCCCGCGTCGATCGCGATCACGGTGAATGCGGTGGGCTTGACGGCCGGCCTCTATTCGGGCACGGTAACCGTGGGTTCTACGACTTCTTCGAACGGGACGTTTTCCATACCGGTGGTCCTGCTGGTAGGCGGCGGCTCCGGAGGAGGCGGTCCGCTGACGCTGCCCAGTTCGATCACGCTGAATTCCGTCACGGCTCCTTCAAGCACGGTTACGGTGGGCGCCGCAGCGTCCACGCAGTTTACGGCGAGCGCGAGCACCGCATCTGGCGGAGCTTGGCTTGCAGTTTCCCCAACCAGCGGAACCGCGCCGACCAGCGTCACAGTCACGGCGACCGCGGGCAGCCTGCAGAACGGCACGTACAACGGCACGATCACCTTCATCGCGAACGGAATCACACAGACAGTGCCGGTTGCCTTCACGGTGGGAAGCGGCGGCCCGAGCCTCACTGCCAGTCCGACTTCTCTGAGTTTCAGCTATCAAGCCGGTGGACAGAGTCCTCCGGTACAAGGACTGGTGGTCTCAAGCGCTTCCGGCTCTGCGCCAGTCACCTTCGGAATCACGACGTCTACCGATGACGGAGGCTCCTGGCTGAAGGTGAACACGGCGACATCCGCGACGCCGGTCACGCTTTCGGTGAGTGTGGATCCGACGGGCCTTTCGGGCGGAACCTATCACGGCACGGTAACGCTCACGCCAACGGGCGGCGGCACGCCTCTTGCGGTGCAAGTAACATTCGCCGTGCAAGGCGCCCCGGTTGTCACGGCGTCGCCCACTTCGCTGACTTTCAATTACCGAGCCGGGGACAACAATCCCGCCGCGCAGACGGTGCAGGTTTCGAGCGGCGGCACGAGCCTCGCGTTTACCGCGCAGGCTTCGAGCAGCGGCTGGCTTTCGGTTGCGCCGGGGACCGGCACCGCGCCTCTGAACATCAGTGTCTCGGTCGATCCGACGAATCTGAAAGCAGGAACGTATAGCGGCACAATCACGGTCAGTCCCACTGGAACCTCTACGGGCGCCTCGGTGGTCAATGTGACACTAACGGTCACCGTGCCGCTGCCGACCATTACGAGGGTGGTGAATGCGGCCAGTTTCCAAACCACGCCGCTCTCGCCCGGCGAAATCATCACGATCGGCGGAACGAACATCGGACCGTCCAACGCAGCCTTCCTGACGCTCGACCAGAGCGGGAAGGTGTCGACTCAGATCGGCGGCGTGCAGGTGCTGGTGAACGGCTTCGCCGCGCCGATGATTTACGCCAGCAGCACGCAGGTATCGGCGGTTGTGCCCTACGAAGCGGCCGGATTGCAGAGTCCCTACGTGCAGATCAAGTACCTGGGTCAATCCTCCAATACGTACCCGCTGGCCGCCGCAGCTACGGCCCCGGGTGTGTTCACGTTCAACTCCTCCGGCAGCGGGCCCGGGGCGATTCTGAACTCCGACAACAGCGTCAATTCGCCGACGAACCCCGCGGCGAAAGGGAGCATAGTAGTGCTCTACCTGACCGGTGAAGGCCAGACAAATCCGGCCGGTGTAACTGGAAAGGTGACGGATGGTTCGAATATCCAGAACATTCCCGTACCGCTACTGAAGGTCGGAGTGCTGGTAGATGGCCAGCCCGCCGACTATACCTTTGCCGGCGAGGCTCCTGGCTTGGTATCCGGTGTGATGCAGCTCAACGTCATCCTCCCGACGAACGTCAGGTCGGGCGATGTGCCGGTTCAGGTCTCGATTGGAGGCAACATCAGCCAGACCGGTGTCACCGTGTCCGTGAAGTAGGTTCGGTAGGGCTCGCTCGGATACGACCGGGCGAGCCCCACCGTGCAACCCCTAAGCTGATTTTCACAGGAGCTTCGTTTTTGGTACGAGCCCACAATTTTCGCGCCGTATTGCCTCGCCGCAGATAGCCAGGCGTTGCGATAATCGCACTATGGGAGTGTCCACGCGCTCAGTAACTGTAGCTGTTCTACTGGCGTGTGCGGCGTTTTCGCAGGATGCGCCTGAGTTTCGGACTCGCGCCAAATCCTCCCGTAGAACTGTCTCAGCGAATTGCTCGTTTGGCTAGCCACAGGCATAGTCTATAATCGTCCGGGAGGCGCCCTCGATGGTTTCCTGGAAGCGGAACTGCTTCTTCGCAAAACTACCTCTTGCAGCCGCGGTGCTTCTGATGATGCCCATCGATCAGGCGATGGCCCAGATTGATCATGAGGCGGTCGAGCGACTCACGGTGATGATCGAAGCTGCGACGCTCCAGGGCGGCCGGGGTGGCGCCGGGATTATCATCGGACGCGATGCAGACGCCCTCTATATTGTGACGACCAAGCACACACTTCTGATCGGCGATCAGCAGTCCCCAAAGGTTTCCGTGTCGGTCCGCTGGTCTTCATCAACTTCGCTTGTGGCGGAGCGGATCGAGCTTCACCCGAACCTCGATCTGGCCATATTGAAGGTTCAGGTTCCGTCGAACTTCATTGGAGCAGATACTCTATGGTTCTCATCGATGGGAACCGCTGCGCAACTGAACGGCACCGACGATCTGAATGTTGTTGGCTGGCCGGAGTATCCCGAGCAGCCATGGAAGTCGTGCCCCGAGTGGTTCTCTTTCCGCAAGCTCAGTGAAGGTGAAATTCAATTTGACGTGGGCTGCTTCACGACCGGACATTCCGGCGGCCCCGTTGTCGACCAGCGATGGAAGATCGTGGGCATGGGAGTTGGGTTCTCCACCGGCGAAGGAACAGCGTATGCCATGGATAAGATCCGCGACGCCGTGCGCGAGATCGACCCTGCCGTACCATTCGCTCTGACGACGGACGGTCCCGAAGCCGGAAGGCCCGTCTTCAGGCAAGTTGCCTTTGGAGGCCTGTCATGGTCAACCGGCTTTGCCTGCGGACTCACTGCAGCCGGCAAGGTTTATTGCTGGGGCACCGACGCAAAAAACTGGCGCAGCAAGCGGTGTGGCGAGCAGCCTTGCGGTCTGGTGAACGTAGATACGCGTCTTCGGTTCCGATCCATTGCGGCGGGCAACTCGGAGCTTTGCGGTTTAACCTGGGAAGGCCGGGCTTATTGTTGGCAAACTTGGCGTGACGGGCCCACGCCATTTCTACCTGCGATGCGATTCGCTTCACTAAACCTTTCCTATTCCCGTTCCTGCGGGATCACGCTCCAGGGCGATCTGTATTGTTGGGGCGATAACCAGTACGGACAGCTCGGGGACGGCACGAAAACTTCGCGCTCGGAACCGGTATTGGTGTCGGGTGGAATGAAGTGGGCATTCGTTGAGATCTCAGGCAGCTTCACTTGCGGCATCACGCTGGAAGGCAGCATGACGGAGCCCTTGTCCATAGGAAAGCCATCCAAGCCTGGAAAGGCATACTGTTGGGGTTTGGGGGCCGGGGGCGCCCTCGGAACCGGTTCGCAGCAGGCTTCGCTCACACCTGCGCCAGTCTTATACGATCGAGGATTTGTGGCGCTCAGCGCCGGCTCGGGGCTGGGCGAGTACAACGAGTCATATGCCTTCGTCTGCGGAATCGATTCGGGCGGCCAAGCTGTCTGCTGGGGCCGCGGAGCCAACCCGGGATGGTTTAAGGATTCCGGGAATCCGCTCGTGCCGCGGCCGATCGCATGGGATGGAGCGCTGCTCGATATCGGGTCGGCCCGCAATCACGCCTGCGCCACCGCGGCGGACACAAAACTAGTTTGTTGGGGCAGCCAGATTAGCGAGGGCAGCGTGGAGGAGCAGGACCGGCCAAAGCTCAGTCTTGCCAAGCGAGTCGAGTTTCCGGGCGTCAGCATCGACCCGCCTCCGGTGCGAATGAAAACCCCGGCGCCATTCGCCAGAATCAGCGATGATGCTTTGTACGCATTTACGTCAGCCGGTGATCTCTATCCTTTTGAACAAGAGGGATGGCGCTTCGGCGAACCGAAGCGAGACGGCAATCTGCCGGTGATTGTGTCTCATTGCTACAGTCCGCCAGTCAAAAATTTCCAGTCCTGGTTTCAGCCAGACAATCCATTTGTATTGAGCGCGTCCACTCTTCTACGGGCGAATCTGCCGAATGAGGACGAGAACACGCTAGATCGGGCCGTCGGGCAAATCGCGGAACCGCTTAACCTGGCGGAGACTCTTTACGAGAACTGCCGCCTCAGCGATACAGACATGGCTGGAATAGTTGGCTATGAGGGGCTGTGGCACCTGCAGACTGAGATCAAGCGTTTTGACGACATCGCTAATGAGCGACTTGTGAACAGCGCCATCTCTCCCGCGGCCGACCCCGGTCCTCCCCGGCGCAAATCCATTCCGCCGCCTGTGCTGGTGCCTTCGAGCGACTTTACCAGCGCTGAGCGCGAGCAGCTACGAACCTTGCTTGTCGACTACGAACGAAAGAGCAACGAGTTCGCAAAGTGGGCTAGGGAGGTAGAGCGATTATGGGAGCGGTAGCTGGTTCCCGCCGGATTTCTTTCAGCCGCGGCGCGCAGGCGGTCCTTTGTGTGGCTTCCGTTGCCTTTAGTTTGAGCAGCGCGGTGGCGGCCGAGATCGTTTGTTCCCCCACGTTGGTTCAAAAGAGCGACTGGGGCTACAGCAAGCGAACCCCCGACCGCTGCGAAGGCGAATATTTTCATGTCGCCGCCAATCCCGGCTACTCTTCCGTACTGCATGTGGTGTCATTGGTTGCGCGCTTCGGAGCGGTTGATCCTCAGCATGATCAGACCATTCTGGTCCAATGGAAGGGAGCGCCTCCCTCCGACGTCGTAACGCTCACAGTCACTTCTCTGCGTCCGGAACACTACTACCGGATGGACGCGAACGTCTCCTCGAAGGCAAGCGCGTACGAGTGGCCCACCATGTTCGCTCGACATGAGACGCTGCGTCCCTTCGAACTTGCTCTGCTCGCGCAAACGTCTCGTGGCGTCCTTCTGCCCGTGACAGTCGGAGTTCCAAAAGATCCCAGCGCACCGCCCAAGCCGTTTCTGGTTATCAAAACGACAAAGCCACTGAGCGATTTGCAGTACACACTTCGGCGCATCGATGCGCGTCGACCGGCCAAGGCCGGCCCGGAACCGAAGCCGGTTCCCGTCACGGGCGAATTCATTACCATACCGCTCTCTCTGCCAAGCGCCGGCGATTACAACTTCAGCGCCACCGCGCACGTCAAAAACGGCCCGCTCGTGGCCCTTCCGCTTACTTTCCACTATGTCGAATGAGGGAGCGCCAAAACACGCGCCAGTGGATGCCGGCACCGATGGCGCGGCCGAAGATCTTCTCTCGCGAAGTAAGGAGAAGCCCGCCGAGCGCGAAGATTTTCGTGCGCGAAGCAAAGCGACGCCCGACGGAGCCGACATACGCAAAACGATCGATGAATTGCTGCGCGAAATCGGCAGCCAAGTCTCTACGAATCCGGATACGTTCCCCGCAGCCAAGCTGGAGCTTCTGGAACGATTGCAGAAGCTGGACGCTGCGTTAGCCCGAACGCGCTCACGTTCACGTTTTCTCAAGTTGAAACTCCTGTTGGCCGGACTTGCCTTGATCGCCGCTTTCGCCTACCTGCTGGGGCCATTGACCGAAACCAGGACGGACATCAGCGGAACCGCAACCGAACTATTATTCACCGCGGATCAGCGGGTCTCGCTCTTTGAAGACACTTCGGTGGAGAGTGTCACTTGTGACGGCATCGATGAATCGAATCTCGGTGATCTTTCTCCTGGCGAGTCAGCAGGCCCGCGATCAATATCGGTGTCCTCAGCGAATGGCACCTCGCAGAACCGTGCATTAGTCGGTGCTATCCGTGCGGACCGGCCACCTTCGGTGACTCTGCAGTTCCCGCCGATTCCTCCGAATTCTAAGGTCACAATTACCCACAATCCGGCTGAAACCGGCTTACGAATTACAGTGGAAGGCGGTGATGGAAACACGGTTACGGCCATGATCGTGTTCGAAGGCGCGGTTCGCTTAACGGGAATCAAATCACCAGCATACTTTGCGCCTCGGACTTTCATTTTGCGCGGCAAGACCCTTGTCGCCAACCTCGTTCCCAAGCAGCCCTTTTCTTTGCGGCGGTCCATTCGCGTTCACGGCCTCTCATTCGAAGATCCCGCTGCACGATCCGACGGCCCCGGTGAGCCTGCTTCGACGATTCTCGAAGGCTCCGTCGTTTTTACCGAACTCGGTGGCGCGCAAAAGGCACTTCAGGAAGGCCAGCCTTTCCGGCTCGTAAAGGGCCGGGGTTTACTCCGCAGTTTCGATGTTACCGACAAGGGGCTGAAGTTCGCTTTCAGCGGCATCGCGAATGACATACGCGATGGCTTCGACCAGAACGCTCCGTCTGCCATGCCTTCCAAACTCGAATGGATTCGTGGCAATCCCAGGGTTTCTCTGCTGTGGGCCGCAATCGCTTGGCTGACCGGCACATTGCTGGCGGTAATCAAGTATTGGCGGGAAATAGTGAAATAGGCGAGAGCCTCACGACGGCTGGTGAAGACTGGTTTTGAGACGTTTGCGTGCACACGTGCGCCGGCAGCCGCTTGACTGTGCACTCGAATACTTGTGTGCGGCGCGGACAGGTTTCCAGTCGAAGTGTGCCGATACCCCGGGCGCTACAATCTAGGTGGGATGACGAAGCGAAAGAGATCTGAACCCGTTGTCGAGGAACGGCAGGCGGACAAACAGAAGGGCTCTCTGCCGGATCATCCAGTGCAATCCGGCGATCTGCAGGGACTATCGGATGAGGCCGAGGCCGATTCCGAAAGCGTCGCCGAACTGGCCTCAGAAGAGCAGGCGTTTGAAGCCGAAGCGATCGATGCCGTGGAGAATACTCCAGACGCTGACGTTTCGGAAGTCAAGACGAAACAAGTTCCGGAAGACGATGTCCCCGATGAATACCGGAATCAGGACTGAACCAAACGCCGGGCAGAGCCGTACTTCTTCAGGTCTGGACCAATGCTGCGCCATGTGAGCCGGACTCCTGTCGTCGCCGGTTCCTTTCAGCTTTCCCATATCCTCTAACGGCTGTCCACCGGGCGAAGCTTCTGGTAAGCTTATTCCGCTGGTGAGCGGGATGAGTTACCGAATGTGGTCCACGCTGGCGTGTGCCTTGCTGCTGGTAGCGCCCTCCCTGTGTTTTGCCCAGGCTGACGGCAATCCGTTTACCGGCAATCCGCAGGAGGTGGCGGCAGGCGCGAGAGCGTTCGCCGTTTCGTGCGCTCCGTGCCACGGAAGGACGGGCGAGGGTACGCAGGGGCAGGCGGAGGGCATCAAGCCTCCGGACCTGACGCGCGGCGTTTACAAATTCGGCAGCCGCGATGGCGATCTCTACCATTTGATTTCCAGGGGCATTCCGGAATCGGGCATGCCTTCCTTTGAGCAACTGGGAACGGCGCAAATCTGGCGTCTGATTGCCTACGTGCGAACACTACCGCAACCCCGGAAACCGGCCACTGGCGATGCCGTGGCGGGAGAAGCTTTGTTTCAAGGCAAAGGACGTTGCGGCCAGTGCCACGCCGTAAGATCGACGGGCGGCGGCGTGGGGCCGAACCTCAGCTATGACGCCCGCCTCAATGATCCGCAGAAGATCAGGCGGGCGATTGTCGCGCCTGACGATGAGATCGCGCCGGGGTACACCGTAGTCACCATTGTTACCCGCGATCACCAAACCTTGAGCGGGATTGCGCGATTCTTCGATGACTTCTCCGCTCGCGTGGCGGATTCCTCCGGTGGCGAACGCACATACTTGCGCGACGAAGTGATTTCCATGCAGCGGGACACGCACTCGCTGATGCCGGATAATTACGGAACTGTTTTCAGCAGTGCGGAACTGGATGATCTGGTGGCCTATGTGATCAAGCTGCGCACGGAGGGGCGCGGGCAATGAAGAAACTCGCTTGCCTGGCGGCTGTGGCCGCCGTCGCCGCGCTAGCCGGCGATTCGGTTACGTTTGAAACGCTGGTCAAGGCGCAGGACGACCCAGCGTCCTGGCTCTCCTACGGAAAGAACTATTCCGGATGGCGCTACAGCCCGTTGGCGCAGATTGATGCGTCGAACATCGCACACCTGGCGCCCGCATGGATCCTGGCGACTGGCGCAAGGGGCGGCAACGAGACGACGCCGATCGTTCTCGATGACATGATGTATCTCACCGGTCCTTCGAACGCCGCCTGGGCGGTGGATCTGCTCACCGGACGCAAGGTCTGGAGCTATTCCAAGGACGCGCCGCTCGGACTGGGTCTCTGCTGCGGGCAAGTCAATCGAGGCTTCGCGATCCTCGGCGATCGGCTTTTTAAAGTGAATATCCAGTCCACCCTGGTGGCGTTGGACCGCAAGAGCGGCAAGGTTCTGTGGGAGACCACGGTGGACGATTATAAGAAAGGTTATTCGTCGACCGCGGCTCCGCTGGTTGTTAAAGATATGGTGATTACGGGCACGGCAGGCGCGGAGTGGGGAATTCGCGGCTACGTGGATGCGTACGATGCCGCAACGGGTAAGCGGTGGTGGCGCTTCTACACCGTGCCGGGGAAGGGTGAGCCGGGCGCCGGGACGTGGGGTGGCGATTCCTATAAGAACGGCGGTGGATCGACCTGGATCACTGGCACATATGATCCCGAATTGAACCTGATCTTTTGGGGCATCGGCAATCCGGGACCGGACATGGATGGCGACGTCCGGCCGGGCGACAATCTCTACACGTGCAGCCTGGTTGCGCTCGATGCCGACACCGGCAAGTTGAAGTGGCATTTTCAATTCACGCCCCACGATGTGCACGATTGGGACGCGGTGGCCGACCCGGTGCTGATGGACTTGACCGTCGGCGGGAAGAAAGTCAGGGCTGTAGGCCAGGCAAATCGCAACGGGTTCTATTATTTGCTCGACCGGACGAACGGGAAGTTACTCACAGCGAAGGCGTATACGAAAGTGAACTGGGCCGATGGTATTGGTCCGGACGGGCGTCCCATCCTGATCCCAAATCGCGAGCCCACCGAAGCGGGGACGCTGGTTTGTCCCGGCCTGGGCGGCGGCCATAACTGGGAAGCGACTGCATACAGCCAGCGCACCGGGCTTTACTATTTCGGATCAACCGATGGCTGCCAGATTTTCACCCGGAGCCGCCAGCAGTTCGTGGAAGGGCTGGAGTATCAGGCCGGAGACGCCGAGGCGCCACCCAAGCAGGTGAACAGCGGGTCGATAATCGCGGTGGATCCGTCGACGGGCCAAACCAAGTGGCGATACGAGATGATCCACCGGCCGGCTGGCCTGCTCGCCACGGGTGGCAACCTGATCTTTGCGGGAGATACCGACGGCTACCTGATCGCGCTCGACGCGGTCACGGGTAAGGTGATCTGGCACTTCCAAACCGGGGCCGAAATCAAAGCACCGCCGATCAGCTATTCGCTGCGGGGCACGCAATACATTGCGATCACGGCGGGACCGAATTTGCTGGCGTTTAAGTTGCAGTAAGTGGGGACAGCGCCGATTTAACTTTATTCCGCCCGCAGCGTCTCTACCGGGTCCACCGCAGCCGCGCGGCGAGCAGGCAGATAACTGGCCAATACCGTGGCCGCAACCAGAACCAAGGGCATTGCCGTGTAAGTGAGGGGATCGACCGGGCTGATGCCAAAGAGCACGGACTTCATCAGCCACGTCAACCCGGCTGCGGCGGCCAATCCTGCCAGGTTGCCAATGCCTGCGAGCGCCAGCCCATGCCGCACGAATAGCCACCGCAAAGCTCCCGGCTCCGCCCCTAAGCTGCCCGGATTCCGATTTCGCGTGTCCGTTGCGAGACGGTGTACGAGATCACGCCATAGACGCCGATGGCCCGCACCACCTGTTCCCAGCGCGTCGTCTGAACGGATAACTGTTTCCGGCCAGCGGGGGTCAGGCGGTAATACCTTGCTTTGCGTTATTTTCCGAAGTGCCCCAGAACGAGGCAATCCAGCCGCGATCTTCCAATCGATGCAAAGCGGGATAGAGAGAACCATGTTCGATCTGCAGGACATTCTCCGATCCGCGCTCGATGGAATGCGCGATCGTGTGTCCGTGGGCCGGGCCCAGAAGCAGTGTCCGAAGGACCAGCATGTCCAGCGTTCCCTGAAGCATTTCGCTTTGCAACGGCGACTCGCGTTTTGGCATTTGCTAGAGTATACGCCACTCGATCATCGACCGGAGGATCTAGCGGTCTTTAAGCGAGTTTGATTTTGCTTCGAACTTTTTCCAAAGACAATCGAGCGGAGGAAGAACCGGACTGTGGGGCGAATTTTCGGGAACGACTCCTGCGCCCTCGCGACGAACTTCACACGACCCGTTCCGCAGACTATTTCTGAGGCTTCACCTCAATCGTCAGAGATTTGGTCGCGTAGGCCAGCTCAACCGGCTGGAGCGCTATTGTTTCTTTCCCGCGGATCACGGCCAACACGTACTTGCCGCACGCCGCCTCCACTTGGAAGCCGCCGTTGCTGGTGACATCTGCATCGAAGATCTCGTTGGAAAAGACAGGTAGCAGCCGGACCCATGCTCCGCCTCCGCCCTCGGGTAGTCCTGTGATCCGGCCGGAAGCGGTACAAGTCCTTTTCGAGTTTTCGTACGTGCCCAACTCCATGCCGATATTCATTCGCTTCGGCGATTCCCGGAACTTCAGATCACCAAGCCAGGTGGAGAATCCGGCAATGTTGACTCGAACCCGGTAATCGCCCAAGGGGAGGCTATTAACCGTGGCATCAGACGTCGTCATACTGCTCGGGTCCGGAGGCCACAGGCGCTTACCCGAGTCGTCGCTGATGATAATCTTGGCCGGTCCTACGGGATCTCCATATGCATCAGTAACATGAAGGGTGAGGATCCCCTTCGGAGCGGCGGGAGCAGTGTCCTGACCTAAACAGGCCGAGCAAACAAGGAGAGCTACCCACACGACTGTCCTGTACCGGAGTTGCTTCGCCATGCCTCAGTCTAAACAAACCGGAGTGCCTAGTCGTCGAATTTTCGAAGTGTCGAGGTCATCTTCGGCCTCGTTCCCCCTCCTTTTGCCACGGTAACCTATACACGGTTCGGGATCGGGATGCGTCAAAGCATTTGTGAGCTCGTATCGGCTGCTAGTTGGCCTGCTGGCGGTGTCGGCATTTGCCGCGGATTCCGGGTTGGAGCACCTGCTGAAGCAGGTGGAGGGTCGCTACAATCACGCGAAGACGCTGCAAGTCCAATTTAAAGAAGACTATACGGCGTTGGGCCAACGCACGCGCACGGAGAGCGGCACACTCCTGCTACGCAAACCGGGGCGGATGCGCTGGGCCTATTCGCAACCCCAGGGAAAGCTATTCATCTCCGATGGGAAAAACGTCTGGCTTTACCTGCCAGACGATAACCGGGTCGAACGGATGTCGCTCAAGGATACCGGGGACATGCGAGCGCCGCTCGCCTTTCTTCTCGGTAAGCTACACTTTGATAAGGAGTTCCGCAATGTGCAGGCAACTCCGGAGGGCAATGGATTCCGCATCACGGCTGAGCCTAAAGCCGATAGCCTGCCGTATTCCCGGGTGGAATTTCTGGTTTCGCCGGACTACCAGATCCGGCAGGTCAAGGTGACCGGGTTTGACAAGTCCATTCTGGACTTCACGTTCAATGAAGAAAAGATGGACCCGCCGCTCGATGCCAAGCTGTTTGAGTTTCAGCCGCCGCCGGGCGTGACCGTGGAGGAAGATCAGTAGAGCGATGGCGGACTTCGTCCTGAAATACGCGGACGGCCGCGGCCAAATCCACCAGCAGGTGGCTACGGCGCCTTCGGAGAAGGAGCTGCGCGAGCGCTATTCGCAGCAGGGCTACCTTATTTACTCCATCAAGCCGCGGCTGGCCGGCGGCGTTCTGCCGGGCACCCGGACCATGTTCGGCTCGCGCAAGAAGCTGAACCTGGAAAAGTTCCTGATCTTCAACCAGCAGTTCGTCACGCTGATCCGCGCGGGTTTGCCGATTTTGAAATCGCTCGATCTGCTGGCGGAGCGCCTGACGGACCCGAAACTCGGTCCTTATATCAAGGCTGTGCGCGACGAAGTGCGCAACGGAACGCTGCTCTCGGAAGCTTTCCGGCAGCAGGGGATTTTTCCCAAGATCTACGTGACGTCGGTAATGGCTGGCGAAAAAAGCGGCAGTCTCACCGAAGTGCTCGACCGCTACATTCATTACCAGAAGCTATCGCTGGCGGTGAAGAAGAAGGTCATGGTATCGCTGCTATATCCGGCGGTGCTACTGGTTCTGGTTTCGCTGCTGATGGTGTTCCTGGTGACCTATGTGGTTCCGACCTTCGCCACGCTTTACAACAGCATGCAGGCGCAGTTGCCGTCGATGACAGTGATGCTGATCGCGATCGGAACGACGGCGCGCAGCTACATCATCGTCTTTGTGGCGGCTCTCATTGGCGGAATCTTTCTCTTCCGCTGGTGGTCGCGCAGGGATTCGGCGCGCGTGCACATCGACCGCGTGAAACTGCGGCTACCGATCGCCGGCGATATCTGGCTGAAGTACCAGGTGGCGCAGCTTTCGCGCATTCTGAGCACGCTACTGACCGGTGGCATTCCCCTGGTGCAGGCCATGGAAACAGCGGCCGATTCGCTGGGTACGCCGCTGCTGCGGAATGCGGTGGAGCAGGGCGGCCGCAGCGTGCGCGAAGGGCAGCCGCTCTCTGCCGCGCTCAAGACGTCGAAGCTGTTTCCGCCGCTGGCCATCGACATGATCGAGGTGGGCGAATCGACCGGCGCTTTGCCCGCCATGCTGAGCAGCGTGGCGGAGTTCTTTGAAGAAGACGTGAACACGCGCATGGCGGCCGCGCTCTCGCTGATTGAGCCGGCCATCATGATCTTCATGGGTGGGTTTGTAGCGTTCGTGCTGATTGCGTTATATCTGCCAATCTTTTCGCTGGCGGATACGATTCGGTGAAGTATGGCGACTCTCGATAAACTCCGGCTCCCCGATACCGCGGCTGAAGCGGACCAGGCGCGAGCCATGGCGGCGCGCTACCGCTGCGACTACGTGGATCTGCGCGAAACGGCGATTGATCACGATCTGTTCCGGTCGATTCCGGTGGATCTGATGTTCCGCTACAACTTCGTTCCGCTGCAATCGCAGAACGGCACGCTCGAGATCGCGCTGGCGGACCCGCGCAACCTGAACCTGATCGACGAACTGACGCTGCTGCTGAATCGCAAGCTGCGAGTGAAAGTGGCTACGCTCTCGCAGATTTCCGAACTGCTCAAGAAGACCGAGCAATCGCAGCGCGTGCTGGAAGAAGTCACCGAGGGTTTCACGCTCGACGTGGTGGCGGACGAGGGCGAAAACGATGAGACGCTCTCGATCGATAAGCTGACTTCGACCGATAGCGACATCGCGCCGGTGATCAAGCTGGTGGATACCACGATTTTCAATGCGCTTGAACGGCGCGCGAGCGACATCCACATCGAATCGCGCGATCAGGAAGTAGCGATCAAATACCGCATTGACGGTGTGCTGCACTATGCCATGCCCCCGATCGCCAAGGACTGGCAATCTACGATTATTTCGCGCATCAAGGTGATGAGCGAACTCGACATCGCCGAAAAGCGCGTGCCGCAGGACGGGCGCTTCCGCGTGCGCTATAAAAGCAGGCTGATCGATTTCCGCGTCTCCATCATGCCGACGATCCACGGCGAAGATGCCGTGCTGCGCGTGCTGGATAAAGAATCGATGAGCGAAAAGTTCGCCACGCTTTCACTCGACGTGGTGGGATTTTCCGAAACCGACCTGGTGAAATTTCGCCGCTACATCATGGAGCCGTATGGCATGGTGCTGGTGACCGGGCCAACGGGCTCGGGCAAAACGACCACGTTGTACGCGGCGCTGAGCGAGATCAAGAACGACGAAGACAAGATCATCACCATCGAAGACCCGGTGGAGTACCAGATCAAAGGCATCACACAGATTCCGGTGAATGAGAAGAAGGGGCTCACCTTCGCGCGCGGGTTGCGGTCGATTCTGCGCCACGACCCGGACAAGATCATGGTGGGCGAAATCCGCGACCAGGAAACGGCGCAGATCGCCATCAACTCCGCGCTCACCGGCCACCTGGTGTTCACCACCGTGCACGCCAACAACGTGCTCGACGTGTTAGGCCGCTTTTTGAACATGGGCGTGGAGCCATACAACTTCGTTTCCGCTTTGAACTGCATTCTGGCGCAGCGGCTGGTGCGTGTGATTTGCGAGCACTGCAAGCGGCGCGTCAAATATACGGACTCCGTGCTGGCGGAGAGCGGGCTCGACCCGACGCAGTGGCGTGATGAGCCGTTCTTCGAAGGGGCGGGATGCTTTGAATGCGGCGGCACGGGCTTTCGCGGGCGCTCGGCGATCCACGAGCTGCTCGATCTGACGGACCATATCCGCCAGATGATTCTCGATCGCAGACCGACGTCGGAGATCAAGCGGCTGGCGCGCGATGAAGGCATGACGTTCCTGCGCGAATCGGCGGTGCAGAAGATGCGCGCCGGCGTAACCACTCTGCGCGAGATCAATAAGGTGACCTTCATTGAGGCGTGACGGCAGTATGAACGGCGGCAAGCGGAGGCGCGGGTAGATGTGGCAGGATCGCCTTACAGGGCTTTTGCAGGACCCACCGCCTTCCATGGCGTTTGAGATTTCCGAGGCCGGAATTGCCGCGGCGCGTATCGGGCCGCGAACCGAACTCGACTTTCAGCCGCTCAAGCCGGGCACACTGTCGGTATCGCCGCTCAAAGAAAACGTTGTTGATCCGGACGATCTCGTCATGACCGTGCGCGGCCTGGCTGGAAACCAGACGCAGCGGAAACGGCGTGATGTGGCTCTGGTTCTTCCGGATTTCAGCACACGCATCGCGGTGCTCGACTTCGACAATTTCCCTTCGGACGCCAAGGAACAGCTTTCGCTCATCCGGTTTCGCCTCAAGCGCAGTGTGCCGTTTGACGTGGAGTCGGCGGCGCTCAGCTACTGGCCGCAAGTCTCGGCGGACAAGAAATATGACGTGGTGACTGTGCTGGCGCCGCTTGAAATCGTTTCGCGGTACGAAGCGCCCTTTCGCGCGGTAGGAATGAATCCGGGCCTGGTGACCACTTCCGCGATGGCGGCGCTCGAAATGGCGCCTGAAGGCGGGCTAACGGTGGTGGCGAAGCTCACCGGCCATGTGCTTACCGTGCTGGTACGCGAGAACAGCGTGCTGAAGCTGGTTCGGTGCCTGGAGCTGCCATCGACCGAATTGGCGGATATCGCGGCGGTGCTGCTGCCGACATTCGTATACGTGGAAGATAACCTGGGCGGGAGCGCCGGCAAACTCCTGCTGTGCGGTTTTTCCGCGCGTGCGGAAGAGGCGCAGCGACGCTTCGAAGAGGAATTGAGCGTGGAGGTGGAACCGCTGCGCTCACCGCTGGGAGTTCCCGGAGAAAACAATGCGGGGCTGCTCGGCTACTTGCGGTCTATCGCCAGGAACAATTGAGATGAAGATACCCATCAACCTGGCGAGTCAACCGTTCCGGCGGGCCCGGGCTATGATGATGGCGTCCGTTGCGGTGGCGGTGCTGCTGGCGGCCACGCTGGGAGTATTGATCTCGCTGATTCTCTCCGACCGTTCGCAGCTCGCCGATGTCCGCCGCGACCTGGTTCGAATCAATCGGCAGATTCGCGCGACGACTACGGAGCAGGCGCGGCTCGACGCGCTGCTGCGGCGTCCGGAAAATGCCGAGGTGCTGGAGCGCAACGTATTCCTGAACCAGTTGCTGTACCGCAAGGGCATCAGTTGGACGCGCATCTTTGCCGATTTGGAAAAGACGCTGCCTTACAACGTGCGCATCATGACGATCCGGCCGTTCGTCAATGGCCAGGACCAGGTGACACTCGATATGGTGGTGGCCGCGGAATCGCCGGAGCCGGTGATCGAAATGGTGAAGGCGCTGCAATCCTCGCCGTTGTTTGATTCGGTCACGGTGCCGAGCAGTGCGCCGCCCTCGCAGGCCGAGCCCCTCTATCGCTACCGGGTGAATGTGAACTATGCCCAGAAACTTTAACCTCCCGGTAAAAGTGAAAGGCGTGTCGATACGCGACCCGCGCGTCCTGATGCGCGCGCTGCTGGCCGTTCTGCTGGCGGCTAATCTGCTGGCGGCGGTCATTGCGTTCAAGCCGTTCGGCGGGTCGGCCGAAGATTTGCGGCGTCAGCAGGTGGAGTTGCAGCGGCGGCTGACGCAACTGCAGGCGCGCGCCTCGGCCAGCCGGCGGCTGGCGGATAAAGTCGCGTTGGCGCGCCGCGAAGGCGATCAGTTTCTGGATAAGTATGTCACCGACCGGCGGACCACGTTTTCGACGGTGATGGAAGAACTGGGCCGCACCGCGAAAGATTCGGGCATCGTACCGGGCGCAGCCACGTATGACTTGCAGCCGATTGAAGGCAGCAATACGCTCAGCATGTTGACGATCACCGCCGCGTTCAACGGTTCCTATGCGAGCCTGACGAAATTCGTGAACCTGCTGGATAAATCGCCGCGGTTCCTTATCATTGAGAACTTGTCTGCGTCGCCGCAGCAGAACGGGCAGACGCTGAACGTAAGCCTGAAGCTGGATACGTTCGTCAAAGAAATGCCCGGGGGGAAGTCGTGAAGCTGGGTCTGGAGGATAAGAAAAAGACCGGCATTCTGATCGGCTTGTCCCTGGTAGTGGTGTATCTGATGTACACCAATTTGTTTTCCTCGCCTTCGGGGCCGGCATCCGAAGCGACGCGAGCAACCGCTCCAGCCGTCGAACTTCCCACGGCGGATAGCCCGCGTGCCGAGCAGGCTGCACCGCCGCGCGCGCCTTCCCGCGCGCGAGGGGATGAATTCCACCCCGTGCTGCATTCCAAGCGTCCCGAAGACCGTATCGATCCCATGACAGTGGACCCCACGCTACGGCTCGATCTGCTGGCGAAGGTGCAGGCCGTGGATCTGGCGGGCGGCAATCGCAACGTTTTTCAGTTTTCCACTCCGCCGGTGAAGGAAGTGCCAAAGGACAAGGGACCGAAAATACCCCTTAAGCCGGTGACCGTTACGGCTGTGCCGAAGCCGCCTGTGCCGGCCGGGCCGCCTCCTCCGCCACCGATCAATTTGAAGTATTACGGCTATTCGTCGCTTTCGGCCAGCGGTTCGAAAACGGCATTCTTCCTGGACGGCGAGGACATCCTGGTGGCGCACGAAGGCGAGACCTTGAAGCGCCGCTACAAAGTAGTGAGCATCGGGGTGAATTCGGTGGTCATGGAAGACGTGAGCTCCAAGCGGCAGGAGACGCTGCCCTTGACGGCCGATTTGGCGGGCTGATGAAACGGCGCAAAGATTCCGGGTTCGCGCTCCTGCTGGTGTTCCTGATGGCGGCGGTGATCGCCATCGCGCTTTATCGCGAGATTCCGCGCGTGGCATTTCAGGCGCAGCGCCAGAAGGAGCAGTTGCTGATCGATCGCGGCGAGCAATACAAACGCGCCATCGAAATCTTCTGGCGCACGAACAACCATCGCTACCCGATGAGCCTCGACGATCTGGATAAAGGCCCGAAGCGTTTTCTGCGGCGCCGGTATCCGGACCCGATCACCGGCAAGTCGGATTGGCGCATCATCCACATCGGGCCAAACGGCGCTTTCACGGATTCGCTGTTGAACAAAGGCAAGAAGCAGCAGGACGACCAATCGATCTCGACCAATACGGGTGCGTATGTAGGCGAACAGGCGGGTATTGGACAGACTCTCGATAACGGGCAGCAGCAGAACACGAATCCAGCGCTGCGGCGCCGGGCGAGCGAGGGAGGCGCGGCGGTAGGCGCTGACGGACAGCCGCTACAGACAGCGGGAGGATTTCCCATGCCGGGAAATCCTGGTGCGCCTAACCCGGGAGAAGTGCAGCCACTTCCCGGGCAGCCTCTGTATCCCGGGCAGCAACCGAATCCCGCGGCCGGCACGACGCCACTAGTTCCCGGCATGAGCGGCTTTCCGGCACAGGCCGCTCCGGGACAACTAACGCCGGGACAAGTCCCGCCAAGTCAACTAACGCCGGGCCAGGTTGCGGCGGGGCAACTTCCTCCAGGGCTGATACCGGGACGAGTCGTGAATGGACAGATGCCTGGGGCGCAGAACACTACGGGGCAATCCTCGTATGTGGGCGATTACTCGGCCAACACGTCACAACCCTATGTTCCAGGCCAGCAGGGTGCGCCGTTTCCCGGTGCGCCGCGTTCGCCGGTGAACATGGGAACGGGCGGGATGACGACGTTTCCCACCGGAGCGCAGCCGGGAACACAGGCGCTCTCCGGGAACAGCCAACTGCCGGGCGCGCTGCCAAACACAAGCGGCGCGAATCCAGCCGCGGCGATGATTCAGCGCATCCTCACGTCACCGCGCCCTGGCGGCATGCAGGGCATCAACGGAAATACGGGGAACCAGATTACCGGCACTCTGGCGGGTGTGGCGAGCCTTTCCGAGGATGACGCCATCATGGTCTACAACGACCAGACCAGTTACAACGATTGGGAATTCGTCTTTGACTACACGAAAGTGAAGCCTGTACCGAACCCGAACACAGCCAGTGCGGGGATGGCGATCCCGAACGCAGGCGCCGGCACATCGCCGTTCGGCAACAACGCGTCGCCGTTCGGGAATAATGGGACCGGGGCGAATGCGGCGCCGGGCAATAGCAATGCGTCGGGGTCCAACAATAGCAATTCCGGCTTTGGGCAGGGCGCGCCGACGGACATCCGCATGGGACGGCCGTAAATCACGTCCGCCCCACATCAGTGCAGATCTCTTATTCGATGTTGGCCATCTCGAGTTTCGGCGAGAGGCCCTGGATGATTGCGAGCGCTAGCAGATAGGCCAAGCCGGAAATGATGAACAAGGCCAGGTAGCTGTGGGTCAACTCCACGATATAGCCGGCGGCCAGTTGCAGCAACACGCCGCCGATTGCGCCGCCCGTTCCGCCGATGCCGACGACACTGCCGACAGCGGAGCGCGGGAATGTATCCGAAACCAAAGTGAACAGATTCGCTGACCAACCCTGGTGTGCGGCAGTTGCCAGGCTGATGAGCGCGACTACCATCCACAAGCTTTTCGAGTAGGGCGCGTAGATCACCGGAAGTACGGCCAACGCGCAGATCAACATCGCCGTCTTGCGTGAGGCGTTGAGACTCCATCCGCGGCGGAGCAGGCTGCCCGAGAGCCATCCACCGGCAATGCTGCCGACGCTTGAAACGTTGTAGACCACCAGCACGGGAAGACTGATCTGCAGGAGCGTCAATCCGAACGTATCTTGCAGGTATTTCGGAAGCCAGAAAAGATAGAACCACCAGATCGGGTCGGTAAGAAACTTCCCCATGATGAAAGCCCAGCTTTCCCGCAGCGGGAACAGGCGCGCCCACGGCACACTCTGCACGGGGTCGGGCGGATCACTCTGGATATAGGCCAGCTCCTTGGCTGAAACGCGCGGGTGGTTTTCCGGTTTGGCATACAGCAGCATCCAGAACACCAGCCAAAGGAAGCCCAGGAGTCCGGTTGCAATAAAGGCCGATTGCCACCCGAAAGTCACGGCCATCCACGGCACCGCCAACGGTGCTACGACCGCGCCGATGTTAGCGCCGGAGTTAAAGATGCCTGTTGCCAAAGCCCGTTCCTTCTTGGGGAACCACTCAGCGACCGTCTTGATGCAGGCAGGGAAATTAGCGGATTCGCCGATGCCCAGGAAGAAGCGCGCCAGCCCGAACGTGAATGCCGAAACCGCGGCGGCATGTGCCATGGCGGCTACACTCCACACGGTAACGGCCGAGGCGTATCCTTTGCGCGTGCCGAGTGTATCAATCAACCGCCCGGCGAAGAACAGGCCGATGGCGTAGGCTGCCGTGAACGCTGCCGTGATGCGGCTGTAATCGATGTCATCCCAGCCGATGTGCACTTCCAGCGTCTTGGCCAATAGGCTGAGCACCTGCCTGTCCACGTAGTTGATCGTGGTCGCAAAAAACAGAAGTGCACAGATCGTCCAGCGAAAGCGCGAGATGGCGGGCCTGACGGCAATGGAGGGCGTCATGGAAAAAGCGTAGCCTTCTTATTAAGAGGATGGAATCCGTCACCAAGGTTATCGGAAGAGCGCGCATTTTCGCAAGTCAGTAGAGATCGGATGGGGTGATTTCATCGCCCGAGACGATACGTCCGGGAAACCGTTACGTAAGAGGGCAGCGGAAAGCCGGTGATGCGTTCGAAAGGCTCGCCCTCGCCGGCATTCATCAGCGCGCCAACGGCCATGTCGCCGCTCATACCGGAAAAAGCTTGGAAATAGCAGAGTCTACTCACTCAAAAAGCCCTTCGTAAGCCGAACCGCACCTGAAGCGGTTCCACCGGGTGGAAAACGTCTGTGAATGCCGGATCGCCTGCCGGTGTTATCCGGGAAGTATAGGCGTAGTCAATGTCGTGATCCCTGCGGTTCAGCAAATTCAAAGCTTCGGCGACAAAGCTCCAGCTTTTGGTAATTCGATAACGGACCTCCGCATTGAGCAAAACTGTCGCGTGGGACTGATAGATTCCATCGGATGTCAAATCACGCGGACCAAAAGCGCGCAGCCGCAAGCTGGTCGAAAAGCGCTTGTAATCGTGCAGCGTAACGCCCGAGGAAACCACAACCCCGACCGCTTCGGGTACACGCTTGCCACCCGGACTACCTGGCGCAGCGTCATCTCCGTCTACCTCGGTGAAGAAGGCTCTGGAATCCGCAATGTCGAAATCGAAGGCCACATGTTCGAACGGCGTATAGTAGTTCGCCCATTCGACGCCATAGCGATTGCTCGGCTGTGACGACGGAACCGTGCCACCCGTGTCGCCGCTCTGCTGCAGTTCAGAAGCACTGCGGAGATACCACAGCGAAACCGTGCTCTGCAAATGCGGGAGGGCCGCCGTGCGCACGCCGATTTCCGCGCCCTTGGTGGGGATCAGAAGAGGAATTCCTGAGGCAGGGGTGTCGGGATAAGGGTTTTCGTCAGAAACCGGCTGCACCGTTTGCGTCGCGCCACGCGCGTCGTTGCTATGGAAACTGAATCCGCCTTGTACATAGATCTCCGTTTTGGACCACGGGCCGAAAATCAAACTTAACTTTGGGCTAGGCAGAAACTTGGTGGCCGTGCCCGAATTAGCCGCGGTAACCAAGCTGGTGACGTCAACGTGTCCCACATCGCCCCGCAGGGCCGCAACCGTGCGGAAGTATTCCCCCCACTGAACTTTATTTTCCCAATAGAAGCCTACTTGCGTGTCCGTAAAGCGATCCTCTTGCGTGGTCGCGGGCAGAGTGGTGCCGGTGTCAGAATCGATCTTGTCCACGCGCTCGCGATTCTCCGTCTGAAAAAGACCGTTATGCACCCAACCGTTTCGAACCTGCAGGCCGAACATATTTGCCACTTTGCGGCCAAACCATTGGCTGAAAATCGTGTGCCGTGTGTCGATGCCAGTCACCCAGCGGTTGTCCTTCTGTTCGAACTGGTCGCCTCGAACGGGGTCCGTCAGGTAGTACGTGAAATCGGAAAACAGATCGAGATCATAGTAAAACCCATAGGCCATGACCTTCGTCGCGGAATTTGCGCCTTGTCGATGCCATTCCGCCTGCAAGCTATAACGCTGGGAATTGCCGCCGTCGCTCGGGTTCAGGGTGCCGAAGGTGCCGACGAGCGGCACGGCGTTATCGGCGATTTGATCACTCGAATTCCATTTTCCGTGGTAACCCCGAAATGTAACGCTGAAGCCTTTGGCGTCTCCACCTTGGCTGTAGCTCAGAAGCCCGTTGAATTTGTAATAGTTGTCCGGATGCGTCCATGGGCCGTCGTCGTGATACGCTTCGCCGCCGAACAGTAGGTTTCCCGAACCGAGCTTTTGCGATGCGCCGAAAACGGCCCGCCCGTAGCCGTCGCCGCCGCCTTCGATCTGGAAAAAGTTCTGCGGCAGGGACTTGTAAAACACAATATTCGCCGAGCCGGCCGAGCCATAATTGCCGACATCCGCGTAATAGGGACCCTTCTGGAAGTTTACCCGCTGCACAAGCTCTGGGATGACGGTGTTCATGTCCGCGTACCCCTCGCCGTGCGCATGCGACGAAAGGTTCAGCGGCATGCCGTCGAGGGAAATCGCGAGATCCGTGCCGTGGTCTAGATTGAAGCCACGCAGGAAATATTGGTTGGCCTTGCCGCCTCCAGCGTGCTGAGTGATGATGACACCTGGAATCGTCTCCAGAACCTCTCCCGAGCGAAGAATGGGACGATCTTCAAGTTCCTTTTGTCCCACGGTTCCCTGGGTAGCGGATTGGGCGATTCCGGTAAGGTCATCCTCGCGGCCCTGGATGTTTACGGTGGTGCTCACCGGCTCCAGAGCCAGAGAGATGCGGAATGGGGCGGGTGCCTCCTCGCCAATCGTGACGGGAATTTCTTTGGTTTCGAAATTGGCGTGGGAGACGACGAGGCGATAATTACCGGCCGTGAGTTCGGAAATCGTGAAAGAGCCATTCGTATCCGACCCGGTCGTTCTGAGCACGGTACGGTTCGCACTTTGAAGCTCCACACTAGCGCCGGTGATCGCCGCCCCAGACGCGTCAACGACAGTTCCTGTCAGCTGAATCTCCGCTGCCCAAGCGCACCAGATTGTCGCCAAAAGCAGGGAAATGACGGCGAGAGAGCGTGTGGGCATAGACTCCTTAATCGTGCTACGAAATTTCTGATGGTGCTACTTCAAATGGATGGTAGCACTAATTATCAAATAGTGTTACGCCTAAAACTAGGGCTTTGGATTTGCTTCGCTCGGTGGACTGGGAGTTCGAATGGTTGAACTGGCACGCATTGGGACAGCGATCTCCAGTTTGTGCTACGAAGAGGCGTGCGGAAAGCCCCATGGCCAATCAGGCCATGAATTCCACAGGGCTTTGCCGTTCGCTACGCCGGAGTCCAGAGTTCGTCGATGGGGCCGTAGAGGTTCTGCTCGGAGAACGGCACATATTCGAAGCCGCGTCCGAACGGGTCATCGCGGCGCACGGTGGTCCAATCAATACCCACGGCTGAGTAGATAGTGGCTTCCACGTCCTCGGGGCGAATGTAGCGGTCGCGCGACCAGCCGAAATCGGTTACGTCTGAACCCTGATCGTTGGTGATGCCGATGGTGCGTCCGCCTTGTACGCCGCCCCCGGCGAAGAAGACGAACTGCTGCACGTAGTGATCGCGGCCAGCGGCGGCGGAAAGTTTGCCGACGGTGCGCCCGAACTCTCCCGCCATCACGACCAGCGTGCTATCCAGTTGGCCGCTGGCTTTCAGATCGTTCAGCAGCGCGGATACGGCGTTATCCAGAATCTTGCCTTTGGCCGGAAGGGCCGTTGGCGAGTAAATGTTCTGGTGCATATCCCAGCCGTCGGACGAAGTGATCTGGACGAACCGCGTGCCCTGGTCCGCTAGCAGCACGTGATGCGCCACCAGGCAGGCATTGCCGAGAGAAGTATTGCCGTAGCGGGCGCTGTCATCGGCGGAAAAAGCGAACGCCTGGTTAACGGCGGGGTTGTACATCAGGCCTTCTGCGGAGCTGTAGAAATCGTCGTAATCCTCCATGGCCTTGCCATCGGGGGAGTTGACGCGCAGATTGTCGTCGAGCGAATGCATCAGGCTCCAGCGATTATTGAAGCGCGCCTGTCCGGCGGGGCTGGTGGTATTGGTGATGCCCTTGGTATTGGGACTGACCTTGAATGGCGCATACACGGCTGGAAAGTAGCCCGGCCCGGCGGCGCCGTTGGAATTGAGCGCCAGGAAGGTAGGAAACACCTGCCCGGCATGGCGCTCTTTCTCCTTTTCAATCGCGACCACGCTGCCAATGTTGGGAGCAATATTTCCCAGCGCGGCGGCCGGATTGCGGCCGATCTGCGTCCAGGTCTGGGCCAGCGAGTGTACCAGGGCCCAGGCGCGCATGGAACGCACGATGGTGAAATCGCCGTTCGCAAAATTCTGGCCGAGGTTCGGCAGCAAGCCGGTAGGCCAGAGAATGCCTTTCACGGTTTCCGGCGCGAAGCTGGTGGGCGTAATCCCATCCACCATTTTCAGATCGAAGGTATCGGTGTGGCTGGGCGCTCCGGCCAGCAGAATGAAGATAACATTGCGCGCCGTGTTGTGCGGAGAAACTCCCGCGCTCGAAAGATCATCGGCGCGGGCGTAGCGTTCGGCGAGTATAGAGCCGGTGATGCCGGCGCCGGCAACCTGGAAGAACTGGCGGCGGGTCCAATGCGGGCGGTTGAAGAACGTGCGGTGATCGTGCGGGAATTTTTTCAGGAATCGATCGAATTTGTCTTGTCCTATCATGACGCTCTCCTCCGCTAGTAATTGAAAATGAAATCCACCTTGTTATAGAGCGACCAGAGCAGGTCCTGTACTCCCTGCGTCCGGTTGCCATTCTTCAGCGCGGCCAGCGCCGTGGTGCGCTCCGCATCGGAAGGGTAGCGGGAGAGCACGTTCAGGAAGAGCGTGTTCACCAGATCGGTGTCGGTCTTAGTCAAATTCTGAGTGATGAGCGGGCTTGCTCCGGTGCCGGTAGCCTTCATGTGCGCTTCGATAAACGGATCGTTCATCACTCCTAAAGCCTGCAATACAGAGCCATCCTCGCGTCGCGGCTGATCGTCGCGATTGCCGCGCAGGAAATTGTCAAGAAACGCCGTCACGGTGCTGCCGGGCATTCCTACGACGTCTGGAAGTTGCATGGCGTAGCTGGGCTTGGGGAAACCCTGGTCGGTGAAGCCAGTGACGCTATAGCTGGGCAGGATGCCGCTTGATTGAACAATTGCGTCGTGAATTTCCTCGCCCCACAGGCGGCGTACGAACTTGCGCGCGAAATATTGCTCCCAGGCGGGATTCCACTGACCGCCGTAGCGCGTGGATAGCTGATACGTCTCGGAGTTGACGATATCGCGCATCAGCGATTTCAGGCTGTAGCCGCTGTTGATGAAGCGCTGCGCGAGCGCGTTCAACAAGCGCGCATTCGAGGGCTGAAGAGTCCAGGGCGAGGGCGGCGGATTGTCCGGGTCGAGCCGCGCCGGGTCGAAGGTATCCGGCGGATCGACAATACCGCGTCCGAAGAATTGCGCCCACACGTAATTGACGGTAGCGCGGGCAAACTGAAAATCGTTGGTGACGTCGCGCGCCAGAGCCTGACGATAATCCTCACCGGCCTTCGGCTGATCGCCGTTGAAAATGTACTGGGGTGTCACGTAGTAACAGGGTTGGTTGGACTTGCATCCGGAAGGCGCCACGCGCGCGGGACGGTTGCCGGTGGTGGTGTTCAACGCATAATCGGTGGTGTAGCCTTTTACGTCGTCGAGCAGAGACCAGTAGTACGTATTGCGATTGTCCGGATTCGTCACTCGCGCCGCCTGCGTGTGCGAGAGGAACGCCGACAGTTCCCAGGCCTGATACCGTGTGGTGCTGCTGCCCCACAGGCTGAGCGCATCCAGGTGGCCGCGGCCGTTATGGCACAGCAAACAATTGACGTGCGCCAAGCCGAGGAAGGTATCGGCAACATTGGCCGTCATCTGGTCGGTAATGTCCTGCCGCGGACCGCCGCTCACCACGCCACCCACTAGCCAGTTGATGGGGCCGCTATCATAACTATCTTCTGCCTGGCTGCTGATAAGTTCGGTAGCCATCTGGTTATATGGTTTGTTGTTGGCGAGCGATTCCTTGATCCACGTATAAAAGGCATTGCGCCCCTGCGCGTAGCGAACCAAGCCGGAGCTGGGTTTGCTAACGGTGTTTTGATACATGTCGCCAAAATACATCGTCCACTTGTCCACCCATTCGGGCGAGTTCAGAAGATCATCGACCAGCTTGGCGCGCTTGTCGGGCGTGTTGTCGGCGACAAAGCTGAGAACGCGATCCGGCGCCGGGATGCGGCCCGTCAGATCGAGCGAAACGCGGCGGATAAATTCCCAGTCCGTGGTTTTTGCGGCCGGTTTGATTCCATTCGCTTGCAGGTCGGCAAAGATGTAGGAATCGATGCTGCCGGGTTGTACACTCTGATCAAAGCTGTAACTGCGGCTGCCTCCCGGCGCGCCGCTGAGCATGCGCGCCACCTGTTCGGTCTGGCGGCTGAGCGATGCCGAGGTCCGCGACATCACGCCGGCACGCTGCAGCGTATTGCGTACAAATCGCTCGCGCTGGCTGCCGAAGAAAGTGCATTCGGGATGGTCTACCGTGAGTTGGTTAGAAGCAGGAGTCGCAGACTCATCAGCGGCGCGGCTGATGAGGAAACCGGAAAATAACAGCAGGACCCCACTGCCGGCGGCAGTGAACGCACGAGGCACTCGCATCTATCCCTCCCAGGCGCGAACCCGTCTTGCGCCATTATGCACCTGAAACACGTGGCTCGCCATGGAGTTGCAGTATTAATTATGGGGTTGCAGTATTAATTTTTGGTTAGGACTTCTTCGATATACGCGCCGCCAGAGCAGGATTCGGGTTTATGATCTTCGTCATGCGAATTCGCGGGATAGGGTGTGGTTGGGTGATCCTGGCGGCTCTTTTTCCGGGCTTCTTTGCTTCAGCGCAAGCCATTGATAATACGACCTTAAATGGTAAATATTTCTTCCGCCACGTTTCCCTGGGAACCGATGATTCCGGCAACCTGACGGACGTTCGCAGCCTGCTTGGCACACTGACCTTCGACGGCCGCGGCGGCTACACATTTACCGGCCAGCAGGCACAGGGTACTAGCGGGGTTACGACACAGAAGGGTAGCGGCAAGTACACCATTACGTCGGGCGGCTTCGTTACGCTGGACAATCCCATCCGCACCGGCGATACAGTTAACGCTCGTTACAGCCCGGAGGCAGTACTGGGTTCCAGCACCGAAGCTACTGACCACACATACGATTTATTTGTGGCGATTCCAGCGCCCACTGCTGCAACTACAAACGCTTCGCTCACCGGCTCGTATTGGACGGTGACGCTCGAGTTTCCCGGCGGCTCCGCGGCGCAGGCACGCAACACGATTTTCAATCTCGCTTCCAACGGCCAGGGAAAGTTGACCGACTTTTCCGTGATGGGTCACGCGGCGAATCTTTCTTCGGGCACTCCCGCGACGCAGCAGGTAACCGGAGCCACTTACTCCATGGCGAACGATGGTTCGGGCACGGTGACGTTCGGTTCGGCAGCTTCCTTACTGAGCGGCAGTAAGTCGATTTACCTCTCGCAGGATGGCAATGTAATTCTAGGTGGGTCCACGGCAGCCGGCTCGCACGACATCCTGATCGGTGTGAAGGCAGCATCGAACGTCAGCAATGCCACTTGGAACGGGCTCTACTGGGGTGCGGGCTTGCGTTTCGACACCACCACACGCACGGACTACACAGGTTCGGCTGCCGCGGTCGGGCAGGGCGGCATTACCTGGTCGCAACGGCGCACTGATTCTGTTTCAGGCGCCTATGATTACACCAGCGCCTACACGTACTCGCTGAAATCCGATGGATCGGGCACCGTGCTGTTGACGCAGGCCGCGCTGGGAACGGGCGCGAAGATCTTCGTTGGTTCCACAGTCAACGCACTCGATGCCGGCGCGTATGAGATTTACTTTGGGGCCCAAATGCCGGCCATCACTGGAACCGGCGTTTATCTGAGTCCTGTGGGCGTCGTCAACACGGCGAGTTTTGCGCCCGCCGGCACGCCGATCTCTCCCGGTGAATTCGTCTCGCTATACGGCAGCGGTCTTGCGACGAGCGCGCAGAGTGCAACGCCGCCCTATCCCTTCACCCTGGACCAGGTCTCAGTACAAATCAACGGACACGCCGCGCCGGTTTACTACGTGAGCCCCACGCGCCTGATTGTGCTTGTACCGTATGAGGCTGCCGGGTCGACAGCCAACATTGTGGCGCAGAATCACGGCGTCAATTCCAATCAGGTGACTGTGCCGCTTGCTCCGACATCGCCGGGAATTTTTTCCGTAAATCAGGGGGGAACCGGCGCGGGAGCGATACTACACGCCGATGGCTCACTGGTCAGCACAGCCAACCCCGCGAAACCGGGTGAGATCGTCGAAATCTTTCTCACTGGCATGGGCGCGGTGGATCCGCCGGTATCAGATGGCAAGGCGAGCACGGGAAGTCCGCTGAACAAGGCCACCGCGCCGGTATCGGTGTGGATTGCGGACACGCCTGCCACGAACGTTCCTTTTAGCGGGCTCGCGCCGGGCTTTCCGGGCCTCTATCAGATCAACGTGCAACTGCCGCAGCAACTGTCGGCATCCGGTTCGCTGCCGCTTGCGATTGCCACGCCGAACGCGTATCACGACCAGGTCGATATCGCAACCACGCAATAGCTTTGCGGCTGCGGAGGATTACAGCGCGTTGAGAATCTGGGCCGCGTGCCCTTGCGCTTTCACTCGCGAGTAGATCTTCTCGATCTTGCCGTCTTCGCCGATGATGAAGGTGCTGCGCACAATGCCCATCACCTTCTTGCCGTACATGTTCTTCTCTTGCCAAACGCCGTACGCCTTCGCGACGGCCTTTTCTTCATCGGCGAGCAACGCGAACGGCAGATCGTACTTCTCTTTGAACTTCGCCTGCGCCTCCGGTGTGTCGGGCGAGACGCCCACAACCACCGCGCCTTTTTTCGCGATTGATTTGATGTCGTCGCGAAACTCGCAGGCTTCCACCGTGCAGCCGGGCGTATCCGCCTTCGGGTAGAAATACAGCACCACGCGTTTACCCTTCAAATCCGAGAGCCGGAATGGTTCGCCGGTGTCCGTGCGCAGCCGGACGTCCGGCGCTTTATCGCCTTCTTTCAACATACGTCACCCCAGTTTCTGTTTGAGAAGATCATTCACAACCGCCACGTTCGCCTGGCCGCGGGTGGCCTTCATTGCCTGGCCCACCAGAAAATTAAGCACCGTCGTCTTGCCGCCCTTGTATTGTTCCACCTGCTTGGGATTACCGGCAATCACCTGGTCAATGATGGCATCGAGCGCGCTGGTATCGCTGATCTGTTTGAGACCTTCCCGCTCGATGATCGCGCCGGGAGCTTCGCCTGAGGCAAACATCTTGGCGAAGATTTCTTTGGCGAGTTTGCCCGAAATTTGTCCTTCACCGATGCGCTTCACCAGATCGCCGAGATTTTCCGCGCTCACCGGTGATTCGGAAATCTCCTTGCCTTCGGCTTTGAGCAGGCCCATCAGGTCGCCCATCACCCAATTGGCGGAAGTCTTCGGATCGCCGGAGACTTTGGCCGCGGTCTCGAAATATTCACTTGTGGCGCGTGTGGCCGTGAGCACGCCGGCGTCATATTCGCGCAGGCCGAAATCGCGCAGGAACCGCTGCCGTTTGATCACCGGCAATTCGGGCATTTCCGCGCGCACCTGATGCAACCACGCTTCGCTGATGCGCAGAGGCACCAGGTCCGGCTCCGGGAAGTAGCGGTAATCGTGGGCATGCTCCTTGCTACGCATGCCGGCGGTCTCGCCCGTATCGGGATTGTACAGGCGCGTTTCCTGCATCACTTTGCCGCCGCTTTCGATCAGCGCCACCTGCCGCGCGATTTCATAATCGAGCGCCTGCTTCAGGAAGCGGAACGAATTCAGATTCTTTACTTCGGCCTTGGTGCCGAACTCCTTCTGTCCCCTGGGCCGTACCGATACGTTGGCATCGCACCGCAAGTGGCCCTTTTCCATGTCGCAGGTCGAGACCTCGACGAATTGCAGCACCTGCTTCAACTCCGTCAGGTAGGCGTAAGCTTCATCGGGGCTGCGCATATCGGGCTCGCTGACGATTTCAATCAACGGAGTGCCGCAGCGGTTGAGGTCCACATAGGAGTAGCGGTCGGAGTCCTTGAAGCCGTCGTGAATGCTCTTGCCGGCGTCATCCTCCATGTGGATGCGTGTGATGCCGATGCGCTTCGCCGCGTCATTCACGGCGATATCGACATGGCCGTGCTCGGCCATCGGCTCGTCGTACTGCGAGATCTGGTAACCCTTAGGCAAGTCAGGATAGAAATAATTCTTGCGCGCAAAACGCGACTTAGGGCGGATGGTGCAGTCGAGCGCCAGGGCGGCCTTGATGGCCAGTTCCACAGCCTCGCGGCTCAGGACCGGCAGCGCGCCCGGCAAACCCATGCAGACCGGACAGACATTGGTATTGGGCGGAGCGCCAAAGCTGGTAGGGCAGCCGCAAAAGATCTTCGTGGCGGTAGCGAGCTGAACGTGGACCTCGAGCCCGATTACCGGTTCATAACGGGCAAGGACATCGGGCGTCGGCATGTCCACAACGGAAGAAGACATAGTTCCCTACCATTATAGTGAGGCGCCCAGCAGAGCCGGATTCGGCCCGTGCGCCTGGCTGCGATGGGATGAGAAGGCCTGTCTCCACTTCTGTGCCGCGCGCGCCTTGGCGCCTCTGCGACTGCCTAGGGCGTGTTCACACTACGCGCAAGGCCTCGACGATAAGTGCGAAGGAGAGGAATCCAAGGAAGAGGGCATCGAGTTTCTCGAAGCGGGAGAAGATGCGACGGAAGCCTTTGAGGCGACGGAACAGTCGTTCGATCTCGTTGCGCTTTTTGTAAATGGCGCGATCATAATCCCAAGGATGCAGGCGATTGGCCTTTGGCGGAACCACCGGAACCATTCCCAGGTCGAGCACCAGTTGGCGGGTTTCATTGCCTTCGTAAGCTCGATCCATCAGTAGCGGAAGGCCCTCCGGCATGGGGCCAAGCTCTTCCAGCAAAGCTCTCCCGTGCGGCGCATCGTGATCGTTGCCAGGCGACAGCGCAAAGGCTATGGCCGTTCGAGCATCCGCGGCAACCATATGAATCTTGGTGTTCCATCCGCCGCGGGATTTGCCAATCGCCTGTGGCCCGTTTTTTTTAAAGCTCCCGTCCCATCCGGATGAACCTTCACCGAAGTGGAATCGATTGAGAACGCTTCGATT
>DASZPB010000020.1:0-3611 GCA_035550475.1 Bryobacteraceae bacterium
CAAACGGAATGGATCCAAAGCACCGTCCGGATGATCGCCACTGAGGCGAGCGAAATGCGGCCGGGCGGTGAGACAGTCATTACCCGCCTGGCGGATATTCTGGTCATTCACGCGATCCGATCATGGATAGCCAGCGATCCATCTGCCCAAACAGGGTGGCTTGGCGCGCTGCAGGACCCGCAACTTGGCCGGGCGCTTTCCCGACTCCACCGCAACCCGGCGGCTCCATGGACACTTGAGTCACTGGCTGCGGAGGCAACCATGTCGCGCTCCGCCTTCGCCGCGCGATTCACCCAGTTGGTCGGCGAGCCGGCGATGCGCTACGTCACGCGCATTCGAATGAACAGCGCACTCGCCCAACTGCGAACGAGCGATGCGAAAGTCGGAGAGATTGCGAATTCTCTGGCATATGAGTCGGAGGCCGCATTTAGCCGTGCCTTCAAGAGGTACATCGGCGTGACCCCCGGCAAGCTCGCAGAAACTGCGTTTAAGTTCCTGAGTCAGCCGCGACAGGACTTGATCTTTCGTTGCGTCTATCTAGGTACCCGGTGACTACCATCTGAGACGCGCCGTATCTTTGTTAGAAAGATGGCAAAGCGGCGATGGGTGATCACGCTGAACAGCGGCGCGCCGCTCGCCGAAGTCACGATCTCTCGCTGCCTCCAAATCATGTAGAGGACGGGATAGATCAGCAATTCCATCAGAAACGACGATAGAATTGCGTTTGGCAAGAGCACTCGGCCCATTTTGGCGGTTTAATTTGGCCCACCCCAAGTTGTTGATTCCTGGATAGGCCCTTCTTGGCCTCTCCTTATATATAGGTCTAGTCGTCGAAGCGGTGGGAATGTGGGAATCGCGGCAGCGATTTCCAAGGGCGGTGGGAAGGGTGGAAAACCTGGGTTTGTGTTTTCCAGGCTTTCCACGGACCGTCATTTCCACGGCTTTCCGGTCAGTGGGCTTTGGCTCCTTTCCTCTGCTTCTCCGCGGTTCGGCGGAAGCGATAGGATTCGGTGCCTGTTTCCAGGATGTGCGCGCGATCGGTGATTCGATCCAGCAGAGCTTTGCAGAGTCGCGCGTTCGGGATTACCTGCGTCCATTCCGAAAACGGCAGGTTTGTAGTCAGCACCACCGCTGCCCGCTCGGCGCGCTCGGCGACAACCTGAAACAGGAACTCGGCGCCGACTTCGGCCAACGGCACGTATCCGACCTCATCGATGGCGATCAGATCGTAGCGGCTCCATCGGGCCATAACACGCCGAAGCTCCAGCTTATGCTTGGCCTCAACCAGTTCATTGACTAGTCCGGCCGCCGTGGTGAAGCGCACGCGCCGTTTCTGTCGGCACGCCGCGACGCAAAGGCCGGTGAGCAAGTGGGTCTTGCCCGTACCGCATTCGCCGATGAACAGAACCGGTTCGGCACGCTCGATGTATCCGCCCTCGGCCAGGTCACGCATCTTGGCGGCGGTCACGTTTGGCGACTGTGTGTAGTCGAACTCTTCGAGCGTCTTCAAGCGTGGCAGATGGGCATCGCGGATGCGGCGCTCAATGGTGTTGCGCTCTCGTTCTTCGATCTCGGCGAGCAGTAACGCTTCCAGGTATCCGATGTGGCTCTTCTTCTCGCGAATGGCTTGCTCGGCCAACGTGCCGAACTGTGATGCAATCATGGGCATCCGCAGCGCCTTGCATTGTGCTTTGATCGTGGCCTCCTGCAACTGCGCAATCTGGCTGCTCATTGTGCTGCTCCCGAGTTGAGGAGTTGATCGTACTCGACCATCAGCGGCAAGGGTCGGGCGTAACGTTCGAGCGCACCAATGTCGATGGCTTCACACGGACCGCGCCGCAGATCCTCCGCGTTCAGCAGATGGTGGACGGCCGCCGCATCGTAGCAACTGCTGGACAGAGCCGATTCGATCGCCTCCTGCAGTTTCTGTTGACCGTGCGTTTGCGACAGCTTGAGCAACTCGATCATCTGCCTGGTCCCGCTCTGCTTTCCGTAACGGTCCATGAGCGCTTCCCAGATCCGGTCGAAACTTGGCGGCCACAGCCCGGCCTGACGCTTCTGTTCCAGCGGTTTCGATCCCGCCAGTGCACCCGGTTTGCGATACAGGATATCGAGGTAATGCTCCAGATCCAGGATCTGTTGCTGCCGCCGGTAACAACGTTCGTGCCGCGCCACGCACTGGCCCGCATGCCATAGTTCGATGCGACTGGCATACGCTTTGGCTTGCACCTGCGCGCCTGCCGGCAACGGCACCGAGTAGCTGTTGGTCAGCACTTTCACGCAGCCCAAGCTGTTCACTGTCGGAAAGCTGGTTTGCGCCAAGTCCGCGCCTTCGGTCGCCAACGGCAACAGATGCTCGCGCTCGATCACCACGCCCGCGCCGACAGACTGCTCACGTCCTGCGATCACGCGCCGCTCGTCGTGCGCACATCCGGCCAGGAGTTGGCGATTCATGTCCGCGAGATCTTTCGCCTCGGGCACTGGCACCCAATGATTGCGTCGAAAGTATCCTACCTCTCCTTCGATGCCGCCCTTCTCGTGAGCCTCGGCGGGCGTACAAAACTCCGCTTCGTATCGCCAGTGTGAACGGAATGCAATGAAGCGGGCTGTCTCTTCCCGGCGATGTCCGCGCAGGATCTTCTTGACCGCCGACGTGAGGTTGTCATAGCGCAGCTTGCAAAACACACCGCCGAAGTAGACGAACGCCAACTCGTGCGCTTCCAGAAACGCCTGTTGTGTCGCATGCAGATAAGCACAGTGAAACGCCGCTCCGCTCGCCATGCTGCGCATCGCGAAAACCTGCAGCTTCGTTCGCTCACCAGCGAGATCCGCGTAGGCTTCGTACCAATCAACCTGCGCTTCCGCGCCCCAGTTGTAGCTCTGCGGAACGCAGGTCTCGCGTGCGACCAGTCCCAATGCGATCTTGCGATCGTGCACATATTCACGCACTGTCCGCTCGGAGATCTTGCATGTTGGCAACTCCTGTCCGATCCGCATCCAGATGCGATGTGCGGTGTGACGCTGCTTGCGCGGCGCCTTCCGATCCGCTTCGAGAATCGCGTCGATAAACAGGACCGCTTCCTTCAGCTTCCATCGCGGACGCTCTGGCTTTTTCCGCGGTCTTGGCACCGCGCTAACGATAGCTTCGCGCACCATCCTTCGGTGCACCCCAAGCTTCTTAGCCACCCCAAAGATAGTTCCGATCCCGAACTCATACTCCCGCCGGATCTGTTCGAATAACTCCACTTTCGCTCTCCAGTCCAACGAGTCCCCTCCGCTTCAGGCTTCGCCCGAATCAGAGTACCCGTTCGTTGAGAGGGTGGGCCAGATTAAACCGCCGAACTGGGCCAGTTCAGCATACCGAAATCAACAATGTAATCGAACAAGAGCAGTAGCACTGTCGATTCCTCCGATTACGTCGACTATACCTCATTTCATCAGACCAGAAGATAGCCACTGACCGTGCGTATCCTTGTTGCCGTGCGCGAGGAGGCGGAGCGCTTTCGAAGCCTCTCTACTTCGGATCGCGAGCGTCATTCGTGGGCGCTCGCGACCTTCGTGTCGTCTGCCTGTTAGCGATACCGGGCGCAATCGTCGATAGTGGCCACTTG
>DASZPB010000021.1:0-38144 GCA_035550475.1 Bryobacteraceae bacterium
GCATCTCCGTATCAAGGCCTTTTACGGCACCAGCGAGAATGCTGTGAAGACCCAGATCTGGATTGCGGTGTCCATCTATGTCCTAGTAGCGATCATCCGCAAGCGGCTTGGACTGAAGGCGAGCCTTTACCAGATTCTACAGATTTTGAGCGTGACACTTTTTGAGAAAACGCCCATTTTACGGGCTCTTCAGGCATCCGACTCCGAAATGGATTTAGCCGATCCTGACAACCAGTTGATTCTGTTCGATTTATAGCCGGACAGTAGTGAACAAAGGCATAGGGAGGTTGCGGAGGCACGGCCACGGGGGTCAGAATCTGGCCCGCCGTCAGCGGGAAGGTCTGACTTTTAAAAGTAAATGTCGATGCTGTCCCTACCCCGTTTCCGTTGCCGAAGAGGCTATTCAAAGCAATGATGTCGTGATAAAGCCCCATCCCGGCACGGAGCACAAGCTTATGGGCCTCCTGACCGTGAAGGACAAGCGCCATTCCAAAACGCGGAGCAAAGTCGGTATAGGTCGTGTTATATAGTGGGGCATTCGGTGCCGATACACCCAGTGACGACGGGTTATCCACATTCCCGGTGTATCCATACATCGGTGCTCCGGAAACAGATGGCGATGGAAGGAGATCCCAGCGAAGTCCCAGGGAAAGACTCAACCGCGGCAACAAACGCCAATCATCCTGAGCGAATATCCCCAGGTTCTTGGTTGTTACATCTGTCCGAAGATAATTTACGGCTTTGCCGGATGCCGTGTTATTCAAAATCGCGTCAGCTGATATGTAGGTAAAACCGGCGTAGGGGCCACGGGAGAGATTTCCATCACCGTAATAGGCCGTTGTCTGTCGGTAGTCCCCACCGAACTTGAAGAGATGATTTCCGTGCGTCCATGTGACCGCATCAGTGGCATTCGGCTGATACTGTTTTGACCCATAATTTTGCTCAATGAGGACTGCCTGGCTTGGGAGATCAATAAAAAACTCCTGTTCTCCCGCCCCTGAAGGTAGTCCTTGCGAGGAATACAGGTTGTAGGGAGCTGCGCCGCCGGCCGGGTTATGAACAGCAGTAGTTTTGTATATGGCCGGTGAGTATTGCAGCCGCAGTACATTGGAAATGGACCCGCCGAAGGTGTTGTCAGCCCCTAGAAGATAGACTCGGTTGCGGCCGACTAGGCCCAGGGTATACGGACCATTCTTAGCGTCGCTCACCACATTGCTTGTCGTGTCCTGATATCGCGCAAAGACGTGCATTGAAGGCAGCAACTGATAATCCACACGCGCCATAACCGAATTGAGTGTCCCAGTAGAGTTTCCGACTTGCAGATACGGAGATCCCCCGACTGCGTAATCGATGCATTGCGGGTCCTGTGCCACCGAACAATTTGGTAAAGGAAATGCGTTGAGTGCCGGCTGCAACACCGGAGGAGCATTTTGCCGGAGGTTCTTATACTTGGCATTCGCATATGTTCCTGTATTGAAAGTCCCGTTGGAAGGAACATAGTAGATAGCCGCGGGCAGCGGCTGATTCAAACGCAACCCCTCATACGAGAAAAAGAAAAACGTATGGTCTTTACCCGAATACAGATGAGGAATTGAGATCGGCCCACCTAACATCCCACCAAAATCATTTTGACGTTCTGCTGGCGTCGGAATGCGGGTCGTGCTGTATTCGTTAAACCAGTTATTCGCATCAAAGGCGGAGTTGCGAAGATAGTCATAAAGTGTGCCGTGATAGTCATTCGTGCCTGAGCGAGAGCGGAAGGTCACCTGTGCACCTGGCTGCCTTCCATATTCAGCCGAATAGGTAGACGTTGAAATGCGAAACTCTTCCATGGCATCGATGGAAAGCATCGCCTGAGTTGTGCCCAGCATAGTCGCGCTGGATAACATCCCCGCGGATCCTGCGGCGCTGACGACGAAGGGAGAATTGCTTGCGCTGGCACCGTCCACCATAAAGTTGTTGGCGTCGGAGCGCATGCCATTGACGCTGTACTCGCCCTGATCGCTGCCAGGTGGTGTGCCAGAGCCAATTTGCGGAGTGTTGGTTACTGTTCCAGGCGAAAGCAAGACGAGCGTCTGAAAGCTTCTGCCGTTCATCGGGATATTTTCCACAAACTGTCGATCGACGACGGTGCTGACAGAGGCGTCGGTTGTGTTGATCATTGGTGCACCGCCCTGAACCGTCACGCTTTCAGACGTTGATCCCACTGCCATAGTAAAGTTAATCGCGATCACGTCCTGCACGTGCAGAAGAATATCGGGCTTGACGATGCTCTTGAAGCCTTGCTTCTCGATCTCCATCTTGTACGTTCCCGGTGACAGGTGGGGTGCCGTGTAGCTGCCTTCCTTGTTGGTGGTCGCAACGTAGTGGATATTTGTATCCATGTTGATGATGTCTACCTTCACGTCCGCCATGGCTGCTTTCGACTGATCCGTAACGAAGCCGGTCAGCGTGGCGTCTGTGGATTGGGCGATCAAAAGCAGTGACGAGTGGCTAGTGATCAGCGGCGAGAAGAGAAGGACAGACAGAAGCAGTATCGGGCGCAGCCACGTCATTCTTTTCACTCGCCACTTGCCACTACCTACTGTCTTTAAGATTGAGGCGGTGCACGCCGCCAAACGTGGCGGACCACCGCTAGCCACTCGCCACTCTTCGCTGATCACTGGTTTTGTTTGGTTCACATAAGCGGATACGGGCTGCCATCGCGAACTTGTGCCGGATGTAACTAAAGATTCATCAAAAAACAGTGGCGAGCGGTCAGTGGCAAATGACTAGAGGACGAATTTGGGGGATGCTCCCGAGTGGGGCGAGGGCAGCCGTAGGTGGCGGTCCGGCGAAACTCGTCGCATTTCGCGGCGACAATCATCGCATCCGCCGCCGGCGAAACCCATCGCGTCCTGCTGGTCGGTGCATTTTTGCGCACCATGCGTTTTCGATTACAGCAAGGGTTTGGCGCATTAAGATCGAGCAAGGAAATTGTTCTCCCGCTATACCCTGCGTTTCGATCTTTGTGCGGCAACCTGAGATGATTTGGCACTCGAAGAAGATCGGCGCGACGACGCCTTCGCGTTGACAAAGCGAAAAGCCTCGCGGATCAAAGCGCCCAACTGCTCGTCATCCACCTTCGCAAGTTCGACGCCCACCCAGCCATATGCCCCGACGTAAGGAGGCCGGAAATAGGTATCTGGCGATTCTGCGGTCAGATCGGCCTGCACACCTGGCGCGGCCGGGAGCCAGACGGCAACGTGCCCGTCGCTGTGATGGTTGTTCGCAAACATGGCAAACACCCGCTTCGGAGTGAAGAATGTCGGCTCGCCGTGCGAGAGCTTTTCCATTGTGCCGGGAATCGACGCGCAAATCTTGCGAACGCGGACGAGTTGCTTTTCCTGGGTGCGTTTCGAAGCCGGTCCTGCTTTTCGGGGAGCCTCTCCTTGGTGCTGAGTGCTTTTGCGCTTCCGTACCGCTGGCTGCTTCTCTGCCGCAGGAGTCGATTTCGATCCGCCGCCTTTGGAGAGTTCGTCCGACGCCTCATACGCTTCCTGCAGCCACTCGGTGACCGGCCGCTCGACCTCGTCGCGATGGGTGATGCGGATCAGGTGGTAGAACTTCGATTTCGATGCGTGATCCACACGCCGCACCTGAGGAGCTGTGAGCCTCCGCCCAAGAAAGACGCAGAGTTCCAGATAGCTCCGCTTCGGACGCACGAAGAAATAGCAGACTCTTCGCGAAAACATGATGCATTTGCCGGAAGCGTAGATTCGTTGGTCGCCGAAGGATGCCGCGGTCTCACGCAGTCTCTCCCAGGCGTCGCGCAGATCCTCCGATAGATCGTGAGTAAGCGCAGCTTCCGTCGTTGTCCAGCAATCGTGTGCTTCGCCTTCCTCGATCCACTGTTTGCAGTGGTGACACTCTCGACCGGCCATAAACAGATTTTGACGCACAGTTGCAGTGACTGGTGGCGAGCGGCGAAAGGTTCTCCTGCGGAAACCGGCGGAGCCGTCTCGACTCTAGCCATTAGCCACTCGCCGCTGAATTTGTAGACCACCAAAGCAGCGCGATGAAGAAGATTTGCATCGGTATTCGGAGCCAGAGCGGTGTCGCGGGTTTGCCGCGCAACGTGACGCCCATCCGCGCCGCGTTCACGTTGGCGACAAACATCCCGACCAGAAGCAGGATCAGGCAGATGCCGGCGAGCCTCTGAAATTGCGGAAGAGCGAGACCCAGAACGCCCAGGAGTTCCAGGATACCGGTGATGTACACCAGCAAGAGTGGATTCGGGAAAACCGCGGGGATCATCCGTGCCAGATCGTATTTCATCTTGTTGAAGTGGGCCGAGGCAGTGAAGAGGAACATCACGACCAGTGCATAGCGTGCCGAATCGCGCCAGGAATCCAGCGCCGGCACGCCGGCGGCTCCCACCATACGAAGCGCGGCCCACGAGACCAGCAACACAATCAGCACCGCCATACGAGGACTTCAACACCACAATAATCGAACTTCGCTGCAAACGGGGCAGTCCGGGCTGCCAGGCGATTCCGATCCTGAGCCCTGTTGCGAAAGCCCGGCGCCGTGCGGTCGTTCGTCTCATTAACCTTCTGCCCGTCGTATTTGGGCACTGCGTCGCTTCCATGAGAGTCTATTGCTGTCAACCAGGAAATGGCAGCGCCGCCGGCGCGGCTGTGGTTCCCGCACCGGCCGGTCAGGATCGACGTGCGAATGCGGCAGTCGGACCACCGGCAGAATCGGCCTCATCCCCGACGTCCATGGCTGCGATAAGACCGCTATTCATAGTGAATACGTGGAGAACTTCGCTGTTGGATAGAACATCCCCGTGAAGGTTCTTGACAAGTTGGTGCACTCTGACTCGGACCTTGCCCCCGTCCTCCTCGGTGATTGCCAGCGGTTCGACAATGCCATCAAACTCGCCCCATTGTCGGGTCCAATAGGCGCGGATCTCTTCCTTTCCAACAACTCTGCCGCCTTCCGAAGCCTTGGGCCAGTTCACTTCTTCGGTCATCAGTGCCAATGCACCGTCGATGTCCCGCCTGTTGAATGCGGCGTACGCCTTTTCAATAAGGGCCTTCGTGTCTTCCATACAACCTCCTGCTGCGCCTGGTGTATTCGGTGTTCGTATCCCATCATCATTTTGACCGAGTTCTGAACATCACGTCTCTCCGATCTGGGTTGATATCGATTTCCCACTTTTCAGATGGCCGAGAAGCCGCCGTCGACGTTCAACTCCACCCCGTTCACAAAGCTCGAATCGTCTGAAGCGAGAAACAGTGCGACCGTTGCGATTTCTTCAGGTTGACCCATCTTTCCCCGCGGGATCAGGGATTCGAACATCTGCTTCGCCTCCGCGGTGAGAACCTGGTCCTGCATCGGTGTGGCGATCGGCCCCGGGCCCAGCACGTTGACCCGGATATTCCTGCCCTTCAGTTCGTTGAGCCACGTGCGTGCGAAGGAGCGCAATGCAGCCTTGCTCGCCGCATACACACCGTAGCCGGGAAAACCTTTCAACGAAGCAACTGATCCGGTCATGATGATCGATCCGCCGTTGCTGAGCAACGGCAACGCTTTCTGAACCGTAAACAGTGTTCCGCGCGCATTCAGGCCGAAGATCGCATCGAAGTGCTGCTCAGTAACCTCGCCCAATGGGACTGCCTCGCCCCAGCCAGCGCTCGCGTACAGGACGTCGATCCTGCCCTTTTGCCGTTTGACCGTATCAAACAGACGGTCGAGGTCGTCGAGATTGGCCGCGTCACCGCGCACGCCGGTCACGTTCCGGCCAATCAGCTTGACGGCCTCATCGAGCTGCTCCTGCCTCCTACCCGTGAGGAAAACGTAGGCACCTTCTTCAACGAAGCGCTTGGCGCTCGCCAGCGCCATGCCACTCGATCCACCCGTGATGACTGCAACCTTACCATCAAGCTTTCCCATAATTCACTCCTTTCGCTCGTTTTGTACATGCCGTACAGTAGAGTGGATGTATTCGGTATTGGACGAGAACTGCTTAGGAGTCCTAAAATTTTGTCTATTCGTCCAAACTGGGAGGATGCATTGGACCCGATAACCGATATTTTCAGAACGATGCACGTAACCGCATTCGGTCAGCACAGGCTCGAAGCCAGAGCTCCGTGGGGCTTGATCGGGGGGAAGGAGAGCGAAGAAAAAGTCCCGCCTTCCGGCAAAAAGATTTCACCCACAGATTTGGCGCACTTTGCCATGCTTTCGCGCGGGAACTGCTGGCTCAGTGTCGAAAGCCTTCCGGAGCCGATTCCTCTCACCGGTGGCGACTGCTTCTTGCTGGCCCGCGACACTTCGATCGTCATGCGCGATAGCCCGCGAACACGTCCAGGGTCAACCTTCCGCGAGATCGCCGCTAAAGCCAACAACAATGTCGCCCATTACGGTGGTGACGGCGCACCAACGACAGTCGTCTGCGGCTCCCTCAGTTTCGACCGAGCCAGCCTGAGGCCCATCACGCAGCTATTACCGCGTTTCGTTTTGATTAAGGCCGATCAGGCCCACACACTTGCACTTCACATCACAATCCAGGCTTTGGCGTCAGAAATGGCAGAACAGGCGCCGGGATCGGAAGTAGTCGCGACCAGGTTAGCCGAGGTTCTGTTCATCCAAATACTCCGTGCGCACATCGCGTCCGACCCGCAACGCAACCAGGGATGGCTTCGTGCGATCTTCGATCCTCAAGTAGGCGCTGCGCTGAATGCCGTTCACGACAGAGTGAACACACCCTGGACAGTTGAATCCCTGGCGGCAACAGCGAGCATGTCTCGCTCCGCATTCGCAGCACGTTTTAAAGAGCTGCTCGGACAAACACCATTGGAATACGTAACCGAGTGGCGGATGCAGAAGGCGATCCAACTACTCCAGCGGCGTGACAAAAAGCTCTTAGACGTCGCCCGGTTGGTCGGTTACGAGTCCGATGCTGCATTCAGTAAGGCGTTCAAGCGGGTTGTCGGAGCCAACCCTGGTGAATACCTCAAACGTGGTTTTGAAGGCCACGGTAATGCCAGAATGGCGGAAGATTCCGCGAGAACATGATCGAGTGATGGGAGGCGTAGATGCGCTGCTCACCGAAAGAAACAGCGGTGCCTCTAGGCCGCTCCCAGGCCTCGCGGAGATCAGCGGAAAGGTCGCGGGTCAGAGCGGCTTCGGTGGTGCCGGAGCCGCCGCCCGTACCTGACGCAGCTTCGTGGTTTAGGGCACAGGAAATCGCAGACTGGGATTGGCAGCGCTCCTGTTTAGCGGCCACGCAAGCCTTCGCGGTCGGACGACGGTGGATTCTTCAGCGCCTGTTCCGCCTTGTCCACAGTGCGGCGGGCGTAGCCGGCGACATCGCGCTTTTCGCCATTCCGGTATTGGATGATCGCCGCAACCACCTGTTCGCGGGCGTCGCCGCGAGCCAAAGCGCGTTTGGCATAAGACCAGTCGCGCTCCGATTGTGTGATCCCGTTGTGATGCGATCCCCCGGAGCGATTAGAAACGGTCACCGCATTCCGGCCCCCGTGTCCTTCTGCTGGCGGCTCGGGGAAGTGCTCCGGCCGATGTATGGCGGCGCTTCGGGCCTCGGCGCGAACGTAGAACGGTTTCGCGTATTTGTGATTGTAGTAGCCAGGCAGGCGGAGCACCCGGCTGCTATCGGTGGCCGCCGGATCGGCGCCGGTCTCGCGAACGAGATGACGCTGGAGACGCTCCGCCTGATCCCGCTCAAATCCCTCCACCTTCCAGACCACTTGCCACTTGTTCGGCGAAGAATTTACAAGGTAGTTCGGTTCGGGAATGTCCTCGCGGGCCATCAGTTCTTTCACCGCCGCCGTGCCATTGTGATCGAAGTCCAGATAGATATGACGGATCGCGGAAATTTCGTCGCGCGTCCGGCCACTGGCTGTTTCCTTCAACGTATTCATACTCAGATAGACTTCGTCGTGATGGGCATTTCGAAATCTCAGCCACGCCTGGAACTCCGGTTTGGCGATGGCCTCCGCGGTCGCGACTCGTTGGACGACACGCTCCGTCTCCTTATTGATGAGGACTACCGCCAGGCGATCCTCCGGCTGGAAATTGTCGCGGAGATATCGGATGGGAGCATCGGCGTCCATTGAGAGAATTCCTCAGCCGTGTTGATACAACGGCTCCAGATCATACCGGTCTTCTTCGTGGTCGTAGCGTTGAACCCGCAACAATTCGGAGGCAAAGCGCCGACCCTGACGCCGCTCGACGTGCAACAGCAAATTCACGGCATCGGCGATGTTCGAGCGCACGGCGCGATAGGGCAGCTCCACGCCGGACTGCAGGACACAACTGGTTAAGCGCGAGATGGCTTGCTGCGCGGAATTGGCGTGAATCGTGGACAGTGTCCCCGAATGGCCGGTGTTCAGCGCCTGCAGAAGGTCGAATGCCTCGCCGCCCCGGACTTCCCCGAGGATGATGCGATCGGGCCGGTGACGAAGCGTTGCTCTGAGGAGGTCCCGGATCGTCACCGCCGGAATTCCGTATTGTTCACGGCGCGCCTCGAAGCGCACCAGGTTCGGCTGACTCAATTGAAGCTCGGCCGTATCTTCGATCAATACGATTCGGTCTTCATCGGAGATGAACCGCGCCAGAGCTCCCAGGACCGTGGTCTTGCCGGTGCTCGTTCCCCCACTGATGAGAATGTTTTGCCGCGCTTCAATGGCTGACCGAAGCAGAGCGAGTACCTCGCCGGTCATCGAGCCGATGCTCACCAGATCCTCCGCCGTAAATTGGCGGGAATGGAATTTACGGATGGTCAGCGTGATTCCGCCAATGCTGCACGGTGGGAGCACCGCCGCGACGCGCGATCCGTCGGGCAAACGGGAATCGAGCAGCGGTCTCTCCTCGTTCACGTCGTCCCCCAGCGCCCGCGCGATGTTGCGCACAGCGACCAGCAGACTTTTATCCGTGAGCGTTGCATCCGGCACGGGAGCGATCCGGCCACGCTTTTCAATGAAGATGCGGCCCGAGCCATTCACCATAATTTCCGAGATCTCCTCGTCGCGGATGAGATTCTCGATCGGCCGAAGAAAGGGGAGAATCAGCTCAAAACTCATCGCCGGGTTCCTCACCCTGGTTCCGTTTCGCGCAATGCTGACTTTCATCCCGGCAGCGAGTCAGGAGCTCCTCGATCTGCTGTGATTTCTCCGGATCGCGCAACGCCCCGCTCGTTCGAAGCGTTTCTGCCAGCGCGCGTGGATCGCTGAAATACCTATGGGCGTCCTCATGGCTCATCTCGCGGCCCGTCGCGATCTGGTGCAGTCCGAAAATCAGATGAACCAGGCGCGTCAGTCTGACTTCGGGTGATGGCGTCCTGCACATCAGAGCCTCCCTTCTTCGACCTGCTGGAAATAGGTTGTGTCGGGATCGAGATAGTACGGTTTCAGAAAGCAATAAGTAGGGGGCAAGGGATTCAGGCCGTCGTACGCCAGTACGATCGCCTGGGCATTCTTCAATTCCGAAAATACTTTCGGCTCAAAGACCGGAAGCATCTGCGACTGATAGCTTTTCGACGTACTCAGATTCGAGCGATGCGCGGTTGCTTTCCCGGTCAACATGCTCACGCGCGCATTGTGCCCGCTTTCGCTGATGGAATAGTTCGGTTTCAGGATTTCATCCTTGCCACAGAGACGGCTCGCAGTCTCAGCGCTGAAGTCGTCTGAAAGAGACAGAAAAATCTTCGTCCTGAAGGTCTGGAGCAGGGTACGCCATGTCTCACCTGGAAGGGTTGAACGCAATGAGCTGATGCTTTGGGTGGCAACGATGGCAATACATTTGGCCTGTCGGCTGAGGGCGAATACCTTCTCATCACCCGAAGGATCGGCCTCACCCACCGTCGCAAATGCCTGGTATTCGTCGCACAAAAACAGTACTTCGCGGAAGTGCCGATCCGGGTGCGCCTCCATTTGCGGGATGCGATTCAGCACCGCCCGCTGGAAATCCTGTTTCATCAGCGTGCCGATGGTTTTTGCCAGGCCCGGATTCATAGCCACCGGGAAATTCAGCGCTACAATCCACCCCTCCTCGATCAGCTCGGAGAACGGCGGCAGCGGCTTGCCGTAAAGTCCGTTCTTATTCGCAACGGGGTCGTAGGTCTCCTTCGGAGGACAGAAAACGCGCTTCACATCGGGGTTGTCATCGAACAGGGAGAGGAAAACCGAGATTCCTTCCACGATGGAAGTGCGCAGTTTCGGCTCGATGCGATTCCAGTCTTCAAAGAACCAGCGTTTCACCGCTTCAAACTGCTGCTGCTTGCGATCGTCCCGGATGGCCGGCCACGAATTCTCGCCGGTCGATTCGGACTGGGATTCGTGGGGAATGTGCTGGCCAACCAGGAATTGCTTCAGGGCATCGGTGTACGGCGCCTTCATCCGTTTGGCGATTTCATCGAGAATGAAACCGTGATCGTCGAGGCCGGGGTTGGCTTCAAAGACCTCGACCTCGACCATCAGGTATTCGCCCTGAAACCGGGCTTCTCCCTCCTCGATCTTGCGTTGCAGCAGTTTGGGGTTGATGGCGCAGGCGTAAACGTCGAAGAGTGTGGCGTAGTCGTAAAGGACCTTGTGAAGCAGGATGATGAACTTCACCAGGTTGGTGTACGCTTGCTGCCAGAACGGCTCTTTGCCTTTTCCGAACAGGTTATTTAATAAGGACGCGATTCCAAACGCCAGCGCATACGCTTCCTGATCGTTGTGCAGCGGATTGTAACGATAGTCGCCGTCGAGGCTGATCTCGACATAGTCACCGGATCGGCCGTGCGCCGCCAGCAGCTTCCGCATCTTGAAGCAGAAGTCGCCTTTCACTTCTAGTACGAGGCCGCTGGCCTTTCGCGCGGGATCGTCCGCGCGGTAGGAAAGCACCTGTTCGGCGAACGGGTACATGCAGCACGATGTCTTCCCTGAGCCGATGGCGCCGAATATCGCGATCCCCGTAAAGAGACCTCGCTCCGGGATGACGAGCCATCGCGGGTCTTCGGCGGGCTCTACCTTTGTTGGGTGGTGCAGTTCACCGACAACCAGAAACAGTTTGCGACGGTCCGCCACAGCGGGATAGGGCGGAAGTGGGCGCCTGGGGACTGGTTTTTCACCGCGGACCAGAAAAATGTATGTCAGCGAGAACAGCGTGGAGAAACCAATGCACGGCGTGGAAAACAGCATGGCCGTGTACGTCCATTTGATCCAGTAAAAGAGATAGGGCTTCTGTAGCAGGATCATTTGCAGCACGTTGTCGCTTTCGGGAAACGGCATCCGGTTCCACGCGGCCAGCCCAACGCAGGTCCCCAGAACCAGACTGAGAATGGCGCGGCTTTCAATTAACTCCGGCATGTGGTATTCCCTCGGCATTCCCGATCCCTGTGCATGGCGTCAGGCCGCGCTGCCTGGCCCCTCGACTGGTTTTTGCGACTTAGGCCGGCGCGATGGCGATTGCGCGATCGGTACCGCCGCCTCGACTGCGTCCTCACCGCCGCTGCCGATTGCTACAGACGAACCATTCCGTTCCTTCCATTCGAGGAACGCCTTGTCCCGGCGAAATACATTGCGCAGCGACTCGTTGATGACCCAGTCCCGCCCGCTCTCGATGAAGCGGCAATATAGTTCCAGATCCGCGAGCACCGTGCCGCTCAGCGACACGGTGGTCTGCTTGCGCGTATCCTTCGGTTGTTTCGTAATCAGTGACGACATAATCTGCTCTCTCCTTCCGCGTGGGTCGAAGGCCATAAAGGCGCAACGCAAGTTGCGAGGAAGATCCCGAGGGCAACGGGCGGTAGCGACCCCTGACGCGACGATAGGAGTGCAGAAGGTTTGTGGCGGCGAACGCCGCGACAAACCGGGGTCGCTACCGCCCGTTGCCCGTCCCCTAGGCCGATTCCCGATTCCGCACAAGGTTCCATTAAGCTCTGCCGCCTTCGCGAGTTGCGCGGCACGCGCAGCGGAACTCTAACCGGAACCACACCCGGAACCCTCCCCCGAACGGCAACGTTCCGCCGCCACGCGGCGGAACGACACTGCCGCCACGGCTCCATTACGCTCCAAACAAGTCATAGTCGTGCCGCAATTCATACGTCAAAAACTGCGAGCCACGCGCGCGCGCAGCCCGCGGCTGCTCGGAGGAATTGGCGTCGCCCTCTGCGCCTTGTCGCACGAGCCAGTGCCGGTAGCGCATTTCGAATTCGTCTCCCGAGAAGCGGCGCTTTTCCTCCCGATAGCGAATCACCCGCGCCGTATCGAACCCCGAGAAATCCTTCGCCTCATACTTCCTGCGCGCCTCGAAATAGTCGATGAGTTCGCGCTCGGCGGGATCGGCGGGCGCGGACCGAGCTTTGCCGCGGCCATTCCTGCTTGCGACGAAGATGGCCTCCGCGCGCCGCAATGCGCCCGTATTCGTTGCGACGTAGACCCATCGAAACTCCTCCAGCGCTTCCAGAAGCGGACCATACTGCGCCAAATGCGTCTCGAATCCATCGGCCGAACCGAGACCCTCATCGACGTAGCAGAAGTGGACCACGCGGCGCGTGCCTGCGGCTGCCGAGAGAGGATCGGGCGCCGGGGAAAGAAAGATGGGAAATTTATCGACAAAGTAGCGGACGGTCACCGCGCCGGTGGTCGCGGAGCGATAGCGCCGGCTGGGCAGGCGATCCAGCGCGACGCCGCCCGTGGAGTGGAAGTACTGCACCTTGTCGCATTCGGTGGGGAGATACTCAGATTCGGGGTGCGCGAGCACAAAGTCCAGAGCCATGAGCCGGTTCTTGATCGTGGATGGCTGCTTCTCCCGGCGATTGCGATTGTCGGCTTCTCCCAGGGCGGCAAAGAAGGGTTTGGAGCACAAACGGTAGAGAGCGCGGCCATGCCGGAAGACGGTTTCCCGGCAATGGTTCCGGGCTTCCAGCTTCGCGACGAACTCGGAGTCACACCTACCTTTCGATCCCGCCGTGAAGTCGAGAAACTGCCGCCGCACAAAGTAGCCGCTGTGCAGCGCGGCGAGCAGAAGGAAGCGCGACTCCCGCTCTCCATAGCCCATTTCCCTCAATGCGTGAATACGTTCCGGCTCGGTCATTCTGCGCTCACATCGAAAGGATTTCCGTCATGACGCGGTGGTCGTCCCAGGCCGCGGCTCCGGCAGGCGTCCGCTCCACGAACACTTTGAAACCGGCTGCGGTCTTCACGTTGAGATGCGCGGCGCGATAGTTGGGGGTCGCAAGTTCCAGATCGACTTTGTCCAGTTCCCCCTCGCGCGTCTCGTATTCGATGCGCAAATCCGGCAGAGCCACGCGACCATCGACGACCTTCAGGCCGTGTGCTGCCGCGATCTCTTCCTGACGGCGGGCGTACTCGAAAGCCGGAAGATTGTGAGCCTTGGCAAGCGCAGAGTAGATTTTCTGCTTGAACTCGTAGTCGAGGACGACGCGGTGAACGCGTCCGCCCTCGGCTTCAATCCGCGCCGCCTCTGTCTGATAGAGCCGGTACAACGCAGCGTCATGAGCCATCTCTTTGGGCTTCACGATGCGTGCATAGATGCGTTGCGCGCCGTCTTTTTCTGCGGGCGATGCGCGTTCGAGGAGGGCCTTCCCGCGACGGGTCAAGGCCACCGCGCTCAAGGTGTGGCCGCGGCTGTCGAGGGCAACGGTGCGGCGCTCGATCAGGCCCATTCGAGTCAAGTGGCTCAAGTCCTGATTCAACGCGCCGCGATCGGAGTCGTATCTGACGCGGGCGAGATCGGCCACCTCGATGGTGCGGAACTTGCCCACTTCATGAAGGAGCTCGCGCTGCGCGGCACTGATCCCATCTTCGCCCCGCCTGCGGAAACCGGAACCCCGCTCGATTTCGAGCCGGACTCCTTTTTGGTCCCGGAGCCCGTACGCGGTGTAGGCGCGGCCCAGACTGGAGCCCTTAATCCGCTGCCCTCCGACTTCATAGACCATGCCATTCAGGCGTCCGCTGGATTGAACGCTGGGGACTGCGCGGATGCCTTCGCGTTCGAGCCGGTCCCGGAATTCCGCGAAACCCGGCCGATCGGTGGCGGCGCGGTCGATCGCTTCGCGCAATCGCCGGGCTTCGTCGTCCGAATCACCGCTGCCGCCGCGGCCTTGCGACAGGCGCATCCGGCTGCCCGGATCAACCTCCTGGCGTTGTTCCCGGTCGTCCCGAGAGTGTTCACGATGGAGGCGGCTCATAGGTCCTCGCTCAGCCTCCGGCTCAGCTCTTCGGAGAGGCTCGACCCGGTGCGGAGTTGCTTTTCCATGTGAGCGAGTTTCCGCCCGGTGTCTTTGAGAAAGAGCTTGCGGACCAGCAGATACATCAGGGCAAAGAGGTTCACGAACAGCAGCGCGGCGAAGACCAGGATGACCTTCGCGTACCGCTCGACCAGCAAGTGACGATACGGAATCAGAAAGGAGCACTCTTCGAGGAGAAAGAATCCGATCCCAAGAAAAATAATGGTCGTCGCAAAGAACACGTTGGGAATCATGCCCGGCTCCTATTGGAATGCCTGGTCCTCGCGGAAATAAGTGATGGTCAGGCCGAGCGGATTCACGGGAATCAGAGTGTTCGGAACACGGTCGCGCACGATGAACACGAAGCTTGCCACGTACTTCTCGTGGCGCGTCTCGACATGGTCGGCAGGTTCGTAGTACGTTTTTTCGAAATCGACCGTGGCCTTGTACGGCGGCGTCCGCATGTCCTCGATGGTCACGTTGCTGACGCTGATCTCGATTTCCTCGCCGCGAGTGGCAAGGAACGTTTCGATGGTTTTGTTCTTCTTGTTGGCTTCGATGGTCGCGTCCGCCAGCCGGCCGTCGAGGAAAAACAGAGATCGCGAGAAGTTTTCCCGCACCGTCGCCCGGACGCGTGCGTAATACTGCGTGACGAACTGGATCAGGAAGTAGCGGATCTCGGCGTCGCGTGGTTGGTACAACATACTCTCGTAAGCGACGGCTTCCGCGCGGCCCACATCGTTGATGCGGATCACCAGCGGCTTGAAGTTGCGGAAAACGGCATACGTGCGGAAGTTCAGGACGAGGAGGCCGAGAGCAATGAGCGAGAGACACAGGAGGGCGATTCGCAGGTACGTGTTCGTGACCAGCGCGCGGCCATACTGCTCCAGGTATTGCTTCTCGGCGGCCTCGACCTTATTGGCGGACGGCAGCTCCAGATTCATCTCCAGCAAATTCATCTGCGACATCGAGCGGCACCTCACTCAAAACCGGACGTTGACGGACTCGCCCGCTCGCCCGGAAAAGATGGAACTCACAAGCGACGGGATCTTCACAATTCCGTAGGTGAACGCAAACAGCAGAAACACCAGCGGCACGAACACGAGGGCCATCGCCGCGCCGTCGTACGGCGGCGGGTGGGAATCGATGAAATGGTTCAGCAGACTCCCCATGACAAAGATGTAGGCGTGTGCGATGACCGGATAGAAGGCGTACTGAATCAGCGCTTTGAACCAGTTCCAGAAAAGCCATTCGAGCTGCGGCACGATAAAGAACGGCACGAAGACCGGGCCGACCAGGACGGTGATCGCCATGGCGATGTACCCGAACGCGATCACGCCGTAGGCCGCGGCCTCGGCGAGAATGATCGCTACGACCAGAATCAGAAAGTGCACGATCTCGAAGACGCTGGCGAGGAGCGCGGTGGGGCTTTCAAGACTCACGTAAATGCTGTCGAGGCGCTGCTTGACCTCCTGAATCGTGGCCAGGTCGAGCTGCTTCGCGAGATTGGTTCCCTGGTCTGTGATGAGCCGGTAGAAGCTGGTCCCGAAACCGGGGATGGGCTGCGAATAATACGTGATCATGGCGAAGCCGAACGCGATAGTGAACAGAAGGCTCACAAATCGCTCGAAGTGAAACCCGGCCTGGTGGCCGCTGGCGCTCGACAGCGCCATTTTTACGCCAAACCAGACCACCAGAATTACAGCGAACCCCCGAAACAGGTTCTGCCCGAGCGTCTCGAACAACGCGGCGTGCGTCGTCATGAGGTCGGTCAGGAACGAGAAAAGGTCCTGCATCGAATCGGGGGTGCCCATACTGTTTCTCCGTACCGGCGCGGGGGCTCCTTCAGAGCCGGAAACCTGTCAACGCGGCGGTCCAGCCTGAAGACTGCTGCTGGAGGACCACCGGTCCCTGCCCCATCAACTGAATGTGGTCGTTGATCGCCTGAGCCTCGGCATCGCGCTTTCGTTTGGCGTCGATGAGTTGCTGTTCGGCGAGCGCCGTGAGGAGCTTGTTCGTGTCCTGCCCGTTGCGCAGGGCGATGACGTTCGCCGCGTTGATTTTGTTCAGGACGGCGATCTCGGTGTTGTAGTCGGGATCGGAATCGAGCGAGTCGTTTTCGAGACTCTGGATCGCCGCCTCGACCTCGGGCGCATTCGCGCGCAGGGTGCCCAGAGTCTCGATCCCGTCCTGACTCGCGCCATCGGTCAGCTCGACGGTGGCGTAGTGCTTTTCCAGGCGGTCGAGCTGATCGGCGGGCACGTTGCCGAGTGCGGCGCCATAGGGCATCAGTTGCTCGGTCGCCTGCGCGTAACCTCCGGGGACGCTCGCGCCCGTGTTAATGGCGGCGATCCACCCGCCGGTCGTGCCGTAGGTATTGGTCGCGGTGGACAGGAACCACGGCGTCTGGATCGCCCGGAACCGAGCCAGATTGCCGGGGAGGGTTTTGGCCATCCAGAGCATCTGGTTGTACTGGTTGGTGATCATCTGATAGGTCTGGACGAGCTGGTTGTATTGCTGGACCAGCTTGGTGACCTCTGTCACCGCCTCGGCATAGACGGAGGGATCGAACACGGTGAGGCCGAAACCGAACTGTGCGCGGAGCGCGACCGCGCCCAGCACAGTTGCAACGGCGATTGCGAACACACGTTTCCTCATGGATTGACTCCTCTCTTTCTGGTCGAGACTTCCGAGCTTCAGCGGCTCGGCAGATGATGCAGCGTGTCCGGTCCCGCGTGACTCAGACCGCGCAGCAGGAAGAACCCGACCTCAGCGGCGAGAAACAGGAACAGAATCACCATGCCGATCAGGAACACCAGTCGCAGCCTGAACAGCGGTGGCGAGAGGTGGCGAAGCAAAAGCAGTCTCAGAAGCATGGACCCAGACTCCTTTCAGAAATTCCCTGGCATTTTGTGCCGGGCGTACGCCGGCAACATCAGGTCGTCGGAGAGATAGATGTTGATCCGCTGTCCTTCCCGGATCGTGAACGTGGGCAGGACATTCAGATATTTTTCGAGAATCCGCAGCGAGCTTTGAGAGAGGCTCGTGGCCGCACCTTGCCGGTAAGCGTCAAGAGCCGACGTGTCGAGGCCATAGCTTGTGTTGGCCTGGGCCAGTCCGGCGATCGCGCCGATGGCCAGCGACACGCCGAAGATCTCCACATAGTGGTGGTTCACCTGATCGCGAAGTCCGGTCTCCCCGATCTGATTCAGCCCCTGAAAGCGGTCGAGAGAGACCGAATATCCGTCCGGCATGATGATCCGGTGGAAGAAGACGGCAAGCCGCTGCTGCCCGAAGGCGTCGTTGCGTTTGACTTCGCCGAGGATGCGACTGCCCTGGGGAATCAAAAGCTGCTGTCGGTCGTGGGAATATACCGCGGTCGTGACCATCGCGTTCACCGGCCCGTCGAAGCTCCCGTTCAGCCGGTTGGTCAGGACGGTCTCGATGATGGTTCCCTCAAAGAGCCGGTATTCCTTGCCGTCCGCGCGATCGAGATCGCGATAGAGTTCCGTGCCGGTCGGCCGCTTCGCCTCGGAGTTTGAGTCGGCGGAGCGAAATGTTACTTTCGGCTCCGCGCCCCCTTCGGCGTCATTACGCTCTGTTTGTAACGGAGTAACCGGGGACGCCGGAACGCCCCCAGCGGCCTCGATCGGCGCAGTGCCCCGCCCGGTCAACGGCGTGGTATTGGAGGTCGCGGCAAACTGTCCCTGGCTCGGGAGACCCGAGACCGATGGCAGCGCCTGTTCCCCGGTCTGAGGCTCGCTGCTCTTCCGGTACGTGAGCGCGATGTTGGAGGCGAACAGCGACGAGTACTCGCGCCGCTCTTTTTCCGTCTCCAGCGCGCTCTTCTCCGGTTTTCCCGTTGCAGCGGGCGGCGGGTAGGGGGCCGGCGCGTAATTCGGCGGATACTGCCCGGCGCCCGCAGTCATCGGGGCGCTGGGATTCAGGCCCAGTGCCTGCTTCGTCTGCGAAAGCTGGGCCTGCTCGGCCTCCAGCTTCTTCGCCTGCTCGTCGATCCGCTTGCGATAGTCTTCAATGCGCGCAGCGTTCGGATCGAGGATACCGGCGGCAAGTGGCGCGGCGGTCTGGCGGGGCGCCGGCGCGTTGCGTCCGCTGAGCAGAATAGCCCCGACCATGATGACCGCGATACCGAGAATCACGTACGTCTGCGTATTCTTCGGCAATAGCCCCGGAGGTTTTTTCGCTCGGTCCGCGACGAGTTGGCCGGCGGAGGAGTCAGGCGAGCGTAGCTCGGGATCAGGTTTGAAATCCATGCTCTTACTCCAGGGGTCGTTACTCCTCGCGGGTGAAATTCAGCTTCTTTTTGCCGATCGCCAGATAACCGCTGTCGAGGATCTTGGAGACGGTAAACAGGCCATCCTTGTAATCGAAGGTGATGAGGTTCGGTTTGCCGTCCTTCAGCTCGTACAACGCCGGCGTCTCCTCCGGACTGGCGCGAATGTAAGTGAAGCGGTCGTCGTGATACATGGCCGTCGCCAGAAACGGCTTTTCGTTTTTGCGGAACTGGTAGTCGTAGCGCATCTTCGCGGGATAATCCGCACGAAGCTGGCTGACTTCGGAATCGATGGTGGCCTGCGCCTGTTTCTTTGCGTCGCGGGCCTCGGCCCTGGCGATTTCAACTTGCTGGCGGAAGTCGTCGAGCTGGCTCGCCGGAACGAATTTCGGCGCGCCGTTGAGAGCCGAGAGCATCGACTCCTCTTTCGGCTCAATGAAAACCTTCAGGTCCGGCTGCGCGCCCGGAGAATCGGATACTTCGCGCAGCACGAAACTGTAGACATTCCCCGACGCCGTGATGAGATTCAGATTCGTCTCAGAACTGGCCTTCGCGGGTTTCACATAGGCGAAGTTGGCAGTCCCGTTCACAATCCAGAATTCCTTATCGCCGCAGGTGAAATCGAGGATCGATTCGTTCTTCGGCAAAACAATCAGAGTTGTGTAGCGCACCTTGGCTTTGACCGATACGACATCGCGCTCGCTGTAGCTGACCACACGGGCGCTGGGGGAGTCCGAGACGACCTTTGGCGCTGCGTCGTGATTACCGGGCACCGTCTGCGCGCGAGCCGTCGGTAAGCAAAAAGGACCACACAAGGAAGAGAGAGAAAACAGGACAGAGAAAAATGGTTTCATAACTTACTCCTTCGCCGCTCCCTGGAGAGCCAGCGCTTCGAGACCTTCTCGAAACCCGAAGCGGTCGATGGCCTCGCGTCGCCGCTGGTTGTCAAATGGGCTGTTGGTGTAAAGCCAGTAGCCCTTGGGATCGACTTTGAGGTTGGCGACCTTCGCCAGGTCGGGCCGTTTAATCAGAATCTGCTGTTTGGGAACGAGGCCGGCGATCAGCGCTGCCTCGGTTTCGTTGAGGTGAAAGGTCTGCTGATAGGCTTCCCGGTCGATGCCGGGATTCGAGAGAAAAATTCTGGTAGCGCAGCTCTCGGCGATGATGGGGAGCAACTGAGACTGCTGCAGGTCCTCTCCGGACTGCGTGGCGAGCAGCATCGCGGCGTTATGTTTGCGCCACGTCTTCAGGGCTTCGACGATGTACAGCTTGATCGTCGGATGCCGGAAGAACCGCCATGCCTCATCCATGACGAACCATTTGGAGGTCGTGGTTCCGCTCCGGTCGTAGATCGCGGCGCTGGCCCGGTGCAGGATGTAGAAGAGCAGCGGTTCGACCACGGCCGGGTATTTGTCCATGCCCTCCAGATCGAACGCCTGAAACCGCGCGAAGGTAAGATTGTCCTCGCAGTTGTCGAACAGCGCTCCATACTGACCGTCTCCGGCCCACTTCGAGAGACGCTCGGCGAGCGGCTTGCGCACCATTCCGAGCAGAGACCGGAGGCGGCGGATCTCCGCCGGCACTTCATAGAGATTGCCGATGGCCTCGTATAGGTCGCGTTCGTCGCGGTTTTCGAGCGTGAAGCCATTCGATTCGATCAGAACGCGAACAAAGCTAAACAGGAAATGCAGATTCTCCGGCGTTGGGTCCAGAGAGAACGGATTGATGGTGAAACCGCGCGTTTCCATCCCGACTTTGAGGTAGCAGCCGTCGAACAGCCGGGTAATGCCCTCGTATCCGCCGCCGAGGTCGAAGATAAAGGTGTAGGGATCGTACTTCTGCAGGTGGGTCAGGAGGAACGCGAGAAGGAAACTCTTTCCTGAGCCTGTTGCGCCCAGCATTATGGTATGCGCGATGTCCTGATAGTGGAGGTTCAGGAAGTACGGCGCACCGTGGTTCGTTTCCAGGATGGCGAGGTATTCCCGGTCGAGGTGACGGTTCCACAGCTCGCCGGAGTGCTGCGTAAACAGGAAACTCAGATCGGCGTAATTTGTGTTGAGGAGCCACATGCGCCGGAGGTTATAAAGATGGTTGCCGGGAACCGCTGCGAGCCAGGCGTTGAGCAGGTTGTAACGCTCCTCGATCAGAACGGCATCATGGGTGGAAAAGACTTTGGAGCATTCCGCCACGCTCCGCTCCAGACGCTGCCGGCTGCGGTCGTAGAGGATCACCGTCAGGCTGAACTGCCCGAAGTAATTTCCGTTGATCTCCAGTTCGTGGAGGCAGCGGCCGAGGTCGGCGACGTGGGCGGCTTCGGAATCATCCACCAGCACTTCATCGGGACGAGCGGGCTGGCTACCCCAGACGTAGTTGAGGAATGACGATTTCGAGACGTGGTGGTGCCGCCGCCGCGTCTGGATGGCCCTGCGCATTTTGAGGTTGTCTTCGCGCTTCCACTCGGTGACCGCGACGAAATTGGCGGGCAACTCCTGAAGCGCCCGGAACATATTGGGGAAAGTCTGCGCTGGAGGCTCTTTCAGGGAAAGAACGGCCGCGTGGAAATCGTCGATCTTGAGATGGTCGCGGTAACACTCGAGAGCGGAATTCGCCGCCTGATAATCGACAAAGCGGTCGTGGCGCAGCCGCAGCGAATCGGATTTGTGGGGGGCGTAATTAAGCAGGCGGCAGAACAGGGAGCGAAAGGCATCCTGCTTGTCCAGCAGTTCGAGGCCGAGCGTCTCCTCCATCTGGACCAGAAAGCCGGCTACTTTGTTCCGCAGGACTTCCCGTGCTCGCGCCAGTTCGCTTTCGAGAACGACGAGTTTCTTGTCATGTGAGAGCCAATCGTGAAAGGCCGTGACGGGATCGCGGGCGATCTGCCGCGCGCGTTCGCCCAGGTCCCGGTGATGACTCCAGCCTTCGTAGCAGAACACCAGGAACAGATCGAGCGTGTATAACGACTCGGAGTTCCGGCGCAAATACTCGATCCGGTCCTGAATCGCCGCCTCCACCACGGCGTTTTCGTAGTGCCGGTAAGGAAGCGGGGCGTGATCCCGCTTCAGAAGGACCTGGTAAATGCGGAAGTCGGCGCTGAAGTTCCGCACGGCGGATTCGAAGCGCCGCGCGACACGATCGAGCTGGCTGTGATCGAGGCACTCGTAGTCCACACCCTTGGCTCGAAGCACGCGCAGCAGCTCGCCGCCTTTGGCGAGAAAGGTGTGCTCATCCACGGCGCAGTGGATATTCAGGAGCGCGTTCACCGCGCGGCAATCGCGGTGATCTCGAATGATGCGGCTGAATTTCACCATCGGACGCCTGTCCTTTGGACACGGAACGTGTCCCGTTGAAATGGATCGTAGTGGGTCCTGAATTTCGAGGAGTTCAGGAGGACGCGCAGCATTTGCGTGTCGTGAACTGTCGCCCAGCGCGCCAGCAGATACAGACCGAGAAACATCACAATCCCGCCGACGAGCGAGGCAAAGAAGTTGAAGGTGGCGGCCCCCATGATGAGCGCGAGGAAGAATAGCCTTCTTTCGGCTCCCCAGATGGTTAACTCGCGATTGATCGACTTATATACTGGGTGGGTGTTCGGCTCATTGGTCATAGGGCAGCCTCCTTCATTGCGGCGCGATGAATATTTACGGAAACAGCCAAGCCATAAAATTCACCGCCCCGATGGCCATGCCTACTCCGAAGAGCACGCCGGCCATAACCCGTTTGGCCTGACCTTCCCCGAAGGCGAACGTCAGACCGGCCACGACAATCGACACCAGCGCGAGACCGCGGGCGATCGTGGTGGTGAATGCCTGCTGAAGGACGTTCACGGCGTTTTCCCACGGTGACGCGCCCTGCGCGAAGGCGGGCGCAGCGGCCACAACCAGCAATCCGATGATGAATAGGCCTCGCTGGGTGGCGATTCTTCGCCGGTTCCTGTGTGGCAGTTTTGGTGATGTGTCGTGCATGTGGTTCCTTTTCGAGTTCATTGCCGGACGCCGTATTCGGTGTTCGCCGGAATTGGGTGGCGACCAATGGACTCTGAAAGGAAGATTAAATGCGAAATCGCGCCCCGTCCAATAATTCCTAGCCGCCCTTTCATGCCAAATCACAGAAACCAACGCGATGAAAATTCACCGGAGGTCGTGGGCAACTGATTGGGACGGAAGACCGAAATCAGCGAATCGTCACCGTGCGAAATGGATGACGGCGAGTCGTTCTAACGCTTCATGTCGGCGCGGCATGAAACGTCTCGAACACGATATTGGACGATCGCAATCCGTCCACATTAAGCTCATCAGTAAGCTCGGACGAGCGTCTTTGAGATTCGCTGGAGACCTTTATGAGCACCAATCTCCCCCAACTTCTGACCGAGACCGACGTATCGAAGCAACTGAGTGTCAGCCTGGCCGCATTGCGGCGCTGGCGGCCCGAACGGCGAGGGCCGCACTACATCAAGGTGGGAGCGCTCGTGCGCTACCGCCCCGAAGATGTCGAAGAATGGCTCGCTGCCCAGCCCTCGGGCGGTGCGCCGGTGAGCACCAAAGCAGCGCAAACCTCCCTAGCGGTGCCGAGGCGCGCCGGTGTGTTCGGATGAAGGAGGCCACCCCAAACGGGGTGGCCTCCCAGCGATTTATGAGGCGGCGCGTTTCCCGCGTTTGGACGATGCGGCGGTGTTTTTAGCCGCCGGCCGTTCCCGGTCGCGCCGCTTGCGTTTCGCTGCGAAATCCGCCGTGGCGCTCTCGCGGATGTTGGTCGTGTTGACGCGATAGCGTTTCGCAACGGTCTCCAGCGCGTCCCCGGCATCCTTCGCGTAGGGGTTCGACGCCAGATCGCTGAGTGCCATCGCCATCAGCAAACGGCTCAGCCCGGCCTCGTCGCGCCCCTTCGATATCGCGTTGAAGGCGGCGGACAAATCGCCGGAACCGGGGTGATCCGCCTTCAACTGCGCTCCTTCCCTTTGGCAGAGTGCGGTCTGATACTCGTGGGGCAGGTGCCGGAAGAGTGCCGCCGTAACCAGTTGCAGGTCTGCCTTCGGCAACGGAGCGCTCACTTTCGGGTCTGTGAAAAAATCTCGCGAGTTTAAGACATTTGGAGCAGAAAATGTTTCCGTTTGTTTTAAGCTCAGGATGTGGAGACTACCAGAGAAGTCCCAAAAGCGTCGGTCAAAACGATCGACCTGGATCGGGCCCAAGTGCGCCTGGCGGCGTTAGATGTAGAAGCCTTGATCGAAGCCAACCACCCGGCGCGGCTGATTTGGAAACTCAGCGAGGAGTTTGATCTGAGTCAGTTCGAAGCCAGGCAGAAGAGCCGAGAGGGCGAAGCCGGTCGCCCGTGCTGGTCGGCGCAACTGCTGATTAGCATCTGGGTGTATAGCTACAGCATGGGTGTGGCGTCAGCGCGGGCCATCGAGCGAATGATGGAATACGAGCCTGGACTGCGGTGGCTGTCGGCGGATCAGGTGATCAACCACCATACGCTGAGCGATTTCCGGGTAGGACATCAAACGGCGCTGGAGAATCTATTTGCCGAGTTATTGGGAATGCTGGACGCAGCGGAAGTGATCGACATGACAACGTTGCTCCACGACGGAACCAAGGTGCGCGCCGTGGCGGGAAAGTATTCGCTGCATCGGCGGAAGAAGCTGGAAGAGCGGGTGAAGCAGGCGCGCCAGCTGGTCAAGAAGTTGGATGCGGCGGCAGCGGAAAACGAAGAGATGGATAAAAAGCGCCAGGCGGCGCAAAGCCGGGTGGCGCACGAGGCGCTGAGCCGGGCGCAGTCGGCGTTGAAAAAACTAAAGAAAAAGCAGGCCCAGACCCGGGCAAGTGAGCGCGACCAGGTGCGGGTGAGCGAAAGCGAACCGGACGCAGTGAAGATGAAACACCCCGACGGTTCCTGGGCGCCGAGTTACAACGTGCAGGTGAGCACGGAAGCCAAATCGCGCATGATCGTTGCGATCGGGCTCACCACGGACCCCAACGATCAGCATCAGTTGATGCCAGCGCTGGAGCGGGTGAAGAAAGACTGCGGAGTTTTGCCCCGGCAGATCATCGCCGACAACGGATATGTATCGCGCCCGAACATAGAAGAAACCACCAAAGCCGGAGTAGAGTTGATCGCGCCGTGGAAGGTAGATACCTCACGCGAAGCCGGAGCATGCAAGGTGAACGGCATCGCATCGGAGTTTGCGCCATCGCAGTTCCGGATGGAGAAATCCAGCCAGTGCCTGATCTGTCCGGAAGGAAAAAAGCTGGTGGCGATCGGTGAGAAGGTGCATTACAGCGTGCGCCGCAAAATATATCAAGCCAAGGCGGCGGACTGCGCCGGATGCGAACGGCGTGCGGAATGTTGCGGATCGCGCTCGGGCCCGCGCCGAGTGCATCGCGTGATGGAAAGCGAGGCGATGCAGCAGTACCTGGATCGAATGCAGCGGCCCGAAGTGGCTCAACTTTACAAGAGGCGATGTGAGATCGCCGAGTTCCCGCACCTGTGGACGAAGGGAGTCAAAAAGCTGAGCCGCTTCAAAGTGCGAGGGTTGATGAAAGCTGCCATGGAAGCCACATGGATCGCCATAGCGTACAACGTGACCCAGTGGATGCGGCTGGGCTTAGCAGCGGCTTAGCTGAGAAACCAGAGGGCTTCGCCACACGGCCCAATCGAACAAAATCATTGTTTCAGAGCCTAAAAACCGGCACAAGCGGCGGCCAGCCAATCTTCGAGAATTAACCCGCAAAATTCAAGCAACGTCGTGAGGCGCCAGCGTGCCAAGCCAGCTCTTCCGAAAATTGATTATTTCACAGGCCCGCAAGCAAGCGGCTTTTCGCCCCTTTCCGTCACCGCCCCGCAGCTTGCGATTTGATCTCTCAGCGAAATGATTCCAGAATCGGCTTTTCTGGAACGCCCTACTTACTTTTCTGGAACGCCCTACTTAAAGGTCACAGCTCTCGTATAACTCACGCCTGCCAGTGCAATCCCAATATCGATACCGCTCGCGTTCAATGGCAATTGAATATCGTTCTGCACGTCTACGCCGCCGTTGCCCGCAGGCAGTGCGGAAAGAACGTAGGTTGGCACCGTAAACTGACCCACGTCCGCCGTCGTGAGACAGGTGAACGACACGGTGGTCACGTTTTGCCCGGAAACCACCGACGAATCCCCGCTGATGATTACGTAGCTGCCGGGATTGCCGCCTGTCCAGGTCACTTTGAGCGGCTGTGTCCTGTCGAGCGTCCCGCTCGCCGGATTAGTCCAGGTAAGCAAGGGATTCGAGAGGGGCAGGTCTATCGTGAACGGGCCCACGTCGGCTCCTCCCGACCCCTTGAATGTGAACGTCCCACCCGATTGAGGAATGGCACCATCAGCCAATGCCGAAAAAAAGGCGCCCTTGATGCCGAACTGAGGACCAAGCGTGACGTTCAAGCCGCCCGGCCCGGTCAGCGTGATCGTTCCAGGTTCCAATCCAGTGAGGCTGGGAAGAGGCACGGGGACAGGAGGGCCAACGATGCATCCTCCGGGCGAAACGGAGTTCGTCGGAGTATAGAGTCCCGTATATTTTTCGAACGCTGCGTCCGTGCTATCGGTCACTGTGCGAACGCCCTTACTGTTCACCGAGTCGCCGTGAAGAAGCGCTACCAATCCCGTCCTCAAGGTCTGGCCGCCGGAAGGCACAATCTGGCTCGCGGTGAGCCCGCTCAGCGAGTCGACACATCCACCGCCGCCCTTTTTGATGGGAAGCGTGACGGCGTTGCTGATGACGCCGCCGGTCACCGCGATCAACGGCACCCAGCATCCCTCCGGAGCCGCGTCCGGTATGATCACGTTGATCTGGTTGACGCCGGGGTATGTCGATGCGCCTTGGTAGATAATGGTGGCCGCCTGCCCGCCGATATAAACCTGCAAGGGAGTGTTTACCCTGTTTGGAGTAGATGTGTAGGTCGTGTCGCTGTCGTTGGGATCGGCTCCCAACCCTGTCGCCCATATCGTGACGATCTCACCGGGAAAACCCGAAGCGTTATACGTCAGCAGTGCGTAGGAAATGGCGTCGGTGGCCACACCGGAATTGGTGTAATAAAAGTTGATTCCCACGGCGCTCGGCACTACTTGAATCGTTGCCGGAGCGCTGGTCGCGCCTTTATAGCTCACCGTGAGCTTCCCCGTTCCCACCGGGGTGGCCGCCGGAAGAACCGCCGCAAGTTGCGTCGGACTTGTGTAGTACAGTGCCGGGTGCGTTGTCACTCCGTTCACCACAACAGTGATGCTGGCGCCATTCAGCGTCAACGGGAGACCTTTCGTGCTGTCTTGCAGCACGGGATCGCCCGGGTCGGCCAGGCCCGTTCCTCTGACCACAAACAGGCTGCTCGGCGCAACGCCGGAATTTGGCAACCCCGCCGGAGTGCCGCTCGAATTATTCAGAATGTCCGTGACCGTAGGTCCGGTTGGGACCGCCGCTTCAAACGTGAGGAATTGAAGCGTCAGTGACCCTCCGCTGTTGGCGTTGACCATGACGATCGCGGTATTCCCGCCATTGGTGAACACCGCCAGCAGCGTCCCTACGGCAAGTTTGGTGGAAGGGATCGCCGCGGCGGAGGAGAGAACTTTAAAAGGATTCAAATTGCCCGGCTCATAGCCGCTAAAACCCAGCCCGGGGAGGCCCACATAAACGACCGTTTTGCCCTGCGGAGCGAGAGTGCTGCCGTTCCACAGGAGATCGCCGCCGGAACTGCCGGTGGTGCCGGTGTCGAGATTCAGAGCTGTATTAGCTTGAAGAGTTGTGGTTCCGCTGACGTCCGCTACCGCCGCGATTGGGTAGACACACGTCAAAATAGCGATTGCAATCGCTGGCCACAGAGTCGGCCTCATGGTTGGCGCCCTCCAGACTGTTTTACGAAGACCGGAGAATTATATCGCATCGAAACCCAATTCACATTCAGCATGTTTTCCGCTGGTGCACCTGGCCGAGCCGCACAAGGGAATGGGCTTGAGGTACCTGACTCGATATCAGCCTGACTCTACGCCGCGCACCCCTTTCCCCCGGCGCGTGTCTCTCAAATTAGCAGCAAGACCTTTTGATTGCTGACATTAAACTCCGAAATTCTTTACACCGGTAACTCTGGTACTGCAACATGAAACAAAAGACCCTGCCTTTTACGTCGATATGATTAGCAGGTGATGGAAATGGGTGGTGAAAAATACATCGATATTCCGGGCACTGAGACTCACGAACTTCCGCCTCTGCTCGTTCATTCCCCTTCGGACCACGTTCCCGCAGGCGCCCGGCCGGATCTCTCCGCCATTCTCGTGGAGGCCGAAGACATGCTGGCCATGACCGACGCTGCTGACGACGTCATCGAGCAGCGCAAATTCGATCTCGCCCTGCAGCTCGCCGAGCAATATAAAGGTCTCGTCTCGCACTGGCAATGGGGAAACTCGGTTTTAGAATGGATTCGCCAATGCGAACTCACGTTTGAATGGGAGGCGGAGTTGCGCGACCTGCTGCACCCCGACGTCTGGCCTCACGCCGGCCGCGCCAGTTTTGTGACGCTGCTGGCCGATAAAGCCGTACCGACACCCGGCGTAGTCTTAAAGCGCGCCGTAGGCCTGCGCCTGACGTTTCGTCAACCACCGCCCATCGATTGCTTCTCCAGCCAATTCCTGGTTTACCTGAATTCCACTGTCGCCGACAGCGCCTACCGCACTTGGGCGCATCTGGGCTCGCAACAGTTCGCCCTGCTTCCACCCGAGCGCTTCCACTTCGAAGTGCTCAACATGGACGAATCAGCCTAACCCGAGCCACATCTGCGGGGCCGGCCTTTCCAGGCCGCGGACCCGCTTTCGAGCGGGTCCAAGCCGGCAGGATTGCCGGCTGCGGTCCGCTCAGCAATCGCTCCCTCACGTCACCGCGTCAAATGCACTCAACGCGCAGGCCCGTCACCCCTCCTGCCACCCCGACCACCGCGCATGACCGTGCTCTCCCAAATCCAACACCCCGGACATCTGCTTTCCCGCTACTTCCCCTGAAAACACATAGGGCAACGTGAACCCGTCGCAAGCCAACTCCGCTCGCAGCCGCAATTTGTTGCCCTCAATCGTCCCGGCGACCGCAGTCTCCCGATACGCGCTCTTATAACTGCCTGAGACCTTATTCCCTGCCGCGCGCAAATCCATCTCATGCCGTGCCGCGCCCGCCGCAAAGTGAATGTCCACCATCCAGCGGCCATCGACCCTCTGGCTTGGCGCAGACGGAGTTTTTTTCTTCTCCCGCGCCGCCTCTTCAAACACCTGCCGCAGTCTGACTCCCGAAACCGGAGCGTCCTCCGGCTTCATGCCTCCTGCGCGAATCCGGACCGAATGCCCGTCTCCCGATGCCAGCGTCATCAATCGCGGATTCCCCGCCAGACACCTCTGGTTGAGGTCATCGCCCGTCATTGGAATCTTCGCCGGGTCCCATTCCAGCAACAAGTAAGGATGAGGAATCGGCAGCGGCGGCGGCATCAACTTAGTCGTGACACCGGGCAGGTCAGTAAGATGCTTCTGAATCGTAGTAAGCCAGGAATTCCACGTGTTCACATCCTGCGCGTAGTTGCGGCTGTGGACGAACGTTTCCACCGCCGCCAGCAAGCCCATGATCTCTTCTTTACCCACCTTGTTCGTCCGGCATAGCCCATGATGCGGCGCACTATTGGCCCACGCGGCCTGAATCAGGTCACGCCGCCCGATCAGCAGCCCCGAGCACTGCGGACCAGCCAGATATTTTCCGCCGCTGACCGCGACCATGTCCGCGCCGCGCCGCAAATACGCATTCGGCAGCGAAGGAACTTCCGCTGACGCATCCACCATCAGCGGAACTTTCGCTTGCTTCGCCATCTGGCACATTTGTTCGAGTGGAATCTTGCCGGGCTCGGTGCCCAAGACCGCGACCATTGCCGTGTTCGGCCCCAGGGCGGAGCGGTATTGTTCTTCTGAATCGATATTGATGATCTTTGCCCCGGAGGCGCGCATCGCCTGGTCATATTCATTGCGCGACGAGCTCGGCATGATCACTTCGCTCTTCAGGCCCTCCAGGTGGGGTAGCCGCTGGATCTTTTCCGGATCGCCGCCCGTGATGCAGCCCGCCACCGCGATGCCCGCCGCCGAAGCCGCCCCGCACGTGACAATCGCGGACTCCGAGCCCAACAAGCTCGCCAGGCGCTCCCCCACTTTCTGCATCAGTTCATCGATATTCACGGAAAAGAATGACGCTTCCTCCATGGCCTTCTTCACCGAAGGCAGCGTCAGCAGCCCGCCATAAATCGTCCATGCCGCCGTGAGGTTGATGGCCGGGCGAACTCCCACCTGTGTGTAGATATTCTCCGTCAGGGTCGCGGCCGCGGCGGTCGCCTCCTGCACCCCAAATCCAACACCTGCCACAGCCATTCCGCCGGCGACGCCGCCCGCTTTGAAAAGCTCTCTGCGACTGACTCCGTGCCCTTGTTTGCGCCAAGTCCATTTGCTCATGAAGGCCTCCTGCGGAAAAAGAAATCGCTCTTGGCATGCACCACGCAATTCGTTCCGTCTCCGCTATGATATATCATATGTCAGATAAGAGGAGGGGCCGTTACCGGTCCCTCCTCTTTCGGGTCGTCAGAGAAGATTGACCTTGTTTGACGACTTCTGAACTTCAGAAAAGGAACTTCATCGCAAATTGAACCTGCCGCTCCGGGAACACCGTACTCGTGAACTTACCAAACCCGCTTGATCCTAATGTCGCGCCCGGCAAACCGAATGGTTAAGCCACCTGAGCGAAATAAGTTCTCGCCAAACTGGTGCTCCAACGTTACATTGCCGGATTCGATATAGCCGTTGCACAGCTCAGCGAGTTTACCGTCGTCGCAATGCTTCCTCCACCGCCCAGCGCGGCCACTGCCGATCTCAGCGAGATGGGAGTATTCGGCGGTCGCTCACGCCCGAAAACTTGCGGGCTGGTTCGCAAACCTCAATTCGCAAGCCATTTCTTGCGCCGCAGATGGGCCATCACAAAAATCACCACAAAGCCCGCCATAAGTCCGCTCGATGCTCCTACGCCAATCCACTGCGGCTCATAGGAATGCATTCGCAACGTCAGCAGCACATTCACCAGTACCGGCACCGCCGCGGCAGTCAGCGGCGGCCATGGACGGTCAAGCGCAAACAGTGTACGCGAAGTGATCTCAATCAAGCTCCATCCCACCAGACTCGGCGCCAAGCCGAGGAACACCGCCGATACCAGTTGCGTCGATTCGGCCGTGAAACTACCACGCTGGAACATCAGTTGAATCGCCGGCGTACGGAACAATAGCGCGAAGCTGCACATGGCCACCGCCGCCAGAGCCGCCAACCCGATCGTGCGGTCGATCAGGCGAAGTGCATCGCGCAAGCGCCCGAGGCTGCGCAGTCGCGCGATTTCCGGCAGCAGCGAATTGCCGATCGGGTTCACCAATAGCACCAGCGGCACACCCACTCCGCGCATGCAGTAATCGAGCGCTGCCGCCATTCCCGGACCGGCCTGCGTGGCATAGGCGCGGGTGAATGTAATGTTGAGTGCGAGGCCGGATGCGTACATCACAAAGTAGGCCGGCTTACTCAGGATCGCCCGCCACGGCACGTCACACCGTGCGCGCTCGCTGCGGGCCAGGGTGCCGCGCGAAGCAAAGTAAACAATCCCGAGCTGCGCACACGCCCCCGCCGTGTAGCCCACGGCAAAGGCATAGACCCCCAGCAGTTTCCATAGGCTCACCGCGCCGATGATGGTGAAGGCATTCAACGCGGCCTGGTAAAACGCGGTGGGTGCAAAGCGCCGGTCGGTGTAGAGTAGCGCGCAGTAAATCGCTCCCAAACCCGCCGCCAGCGTGGATAGCGAAAGAATGCGCAGCACCGTCACGGCCTTACTGAAGTAAGGCGCATCGAGGCCAGGCGCCAGCAATCGCATCAGCCACGGCGCGGCCACCATTAATGCGATTGAGATTCCGGCGAACACCCACACGAATGACCAGCACAACTTGCGGAACAGCGCCGCGCGCTCACCGCGCTCCCTTGCGGTCAGCATGGGAACGAATGCGAATAGCATGCTGTTGATCAGCATGCCGTTCAGAGTATCGAGCGGGCCCATCGCCACCGCCAGCGAATCGGCCAGACTGTGCGTGCCCAACAGGTAGGCGATCACCGCAACCCGGCCGAAGCCCAGCACGTTACCTGTGAGAATGCCACCGACGAATGTCAGGCCGCCCCGAACCAGCGGACTTCCCGCCGCGCGTCTCAGCGCGTGTCCTGTGGGCCGGGATGAAGGGGATTCCGGGGACGATGACTCTGGCGGTTGCCCGGAGGATGGCTGCGTGGAACTCAGTGGAACCTCAGTCGCGCGGGCGGCTGGCGCGCCGCCCCGTGTTTCGCGCCTGTTTCAAGCCGTGGCCGCGGCTGCTGCGCGCGCCGCCGAAAGTGCGGCTTCGTAGTTCGGATGGTCCGCCACTTCCTTGACGTACTCCACGTGCCGGATCTTGTTATCGCGGTCCAGAACAAAGATCGCACGGCTCTCAATGCGCAGTTCTTTAATCAAAGTGCCGTAGTTAGAACCGAACGATCCGTCCTTGTGATCGGAAAGCATCCGCACTTTGTCCACGCCGAACGCGCCACACCAGCGCTTCTGTGCAAACGGCAGGTCCATGCTCACGGTCACAATATCGACATCCGGCAGCTTGGCCGCTTCTTCGTTGAATCGCTTGGTTTGCGCGTCGCAAACCGGTGTGTCGAGCGAGGGAACCACGCTGACAATCCGCACGTGATTGCCCGTATCCTTCAGCGTCACCGTCTTCAGTCCGTTGTCCACCAGGATGAAATCCGGTGCGGTGTCGCCGGGCTTCAGCGCGGGCCCGATCAAGGTCAAAGGATTGCCTTTTAGAGTAGTTGCTCCTGCTCTTTCCATGATTCCTCCTGGGATGAAGATGAGTTTCTATTGTAGCAATTCGGCCAACTTATCGGCCTCGGAAACCGGCAATTGACACGTGTAATCGCGGCAAACGTACGCCGCGGCACGGCCTTCTGTTTTTTCCATCGATGCGATACTGGGAATCCAGCCACTGAGCACCGCGCGCGATTCCGGCGAATCCACCAGCAGCACGATTTTATCCGGCACGAACCGCGCCGCCACCACCGATGCCAGCGCCCGCGTATCCGCCGCGTCGCGTTCGCCCACCAGGATGATCTGCCGTTTGCCGGCCAGCAGCAAGCCAGCCGCTTCGAGCAGTTGTGGCAACGCTACGGGAACTGCGCGCAGCCGCGGCCCGAATGCCGCCAGTGTCCGCTCGGCAGAAGCGCGTAAATCCGCTCGATTCGTAATCTCTGCCAGCCGGAGCAAATTCCGCACCGCGACCGAATTCCCCGAAGGCTCCGCGCCGTCGTAGTCTTCTTTCACGCGCAGCACCAGGCTTGCATCGCCTTCGGCTGAGCTGAAGTAACCGCCCTGCTCGCGGTCTTCGAACAGCTCGCGCTGTTTTTCGGTGAGGCGCAATGCCAGTTGCAGATGGCCTAAATCGAACTGCGCTTCGTAAAGATCGAGCAGTCCCTGCGCGAACAATGCATAGTCTTCGAGAAAGCCCGCGATGGCCGCTTCCCCTTCCCGGTAACGCCGCAGCAGGGTTCCGTTTTTCTCGTCATACATGCGCTCGACGAGAAACCCGGCCGCACGCCGCGCTGCTTCCGCGTAACGCTCTTCTCCGAGCACCGCGCCGCCCAGTGCCAGCGCCGAAATCATGAGGCCATTCCAACCCGTAAGAACTTTGTCGTCGAGGTGCGGCCGCACGCGCGTTGAACGCGCGGCATACAATACGCGCGCTGCTTCGCCAATCCCGCGCTCCACCTCCCCCGTGCTCACACCAAAATGCGATGCCGTCTCCACTACGGTATGTGCCTGGAACAGGATGTTCTTCCCGGTGAACTCCTCGTGCGGATCATTCGCCACATTGCCCGGCTCCTCCATTCCGTAACGGTACGCGAACCAATCCGCGGCGGGCTGCGCCACCAGTTTGCGAATCTCCTCCGTGCCCCAGATATAAAATGCGCCCTCACCCTTTTCCTCCGGATGCGCGCGGTCAATCACGCTATCGGCATCCTCGGCGGAATAGAATCCACCGGCGGAATCGGTCATGTCGCGCAGCACGTAATCGAGCGTGCGCCGCGCCGTCTCCGCGAAGACGGCATCGCCCGTGATTTGAAACGCTTCCAGATACGACACCGCAAGCTGCGCCTGGTCATACAGCATCTTCTCGAAGTGCGGCACGAACCAGCGCTCGTCCACCGAATAGCGATGGAATCCGCCGCCCAGTTGGTCGTTCATGCCGCCCTTTGCCATCTCGCGGAGCGTGAGCAGCACCATGTCGAGCGCTTCCCGATTTCCCGTTCGCGCCCAATAGCGGAGTAGAAAATGGAAGACCACCGGCCGCGGAAACTTGGGCGCCGCGCCGAAGCCGCCCAGACGCGTGTCAAACGTCCGGCGGAAGATGAAAAAACCGCTGTCGAGCAATCCCGCGTCAATTGCAGGCGCCACGCCTTCGCGCACCGGCGTCAGCGCAGCCTGTTGCCGAAGCTGTTCCACCACATCGCGCGCCGAGTCCACAATCTGCGCGCGATCCGTTTGCCAAGCCGCCGCAATTTGACGCAGAACCGAGCCGAACCCGGGATGCCCCCAGCGGTCCTCTGGTGGAAAATACGTTCCGCCAAAAAACGGCTGCAGCTCCGGCGTCAACCAAACCGACATCGGCCATCCGCCGCCGCCTGTGGTGGCCTGCACGAACGTCATATAAATGCGATCTACATCCGGACGCTCTTCCCGGTCCACCTTGATCGGAATATAGCCGCGGTTCAATTCCGCGGCGATCTGCTCGTTTTCAAACGACTCGCGCTCCATCACGTGGCACCAATGACAAGTGGAATATCCGATCGAAAGAAAGATGGGTTTGTTCTGGCTGCGAGCCGTCTCGAATGCTTCCGGGCCCCAAGGGTACCAATCCACCGGATTATGGGCGTGTTGAAGCAGATAAGGACTCTTCTCGCCTGCGAGTCTATTGGTATGCATATTCACTCCGGATTTCTGATCGGCTGTGCGGTTTACGCCGGCACGGCTCGCGGCGCATGCGGCAGATAGTTATCCTCACGCAGCCGGGCTATCACGGCGGCTAGTTGCTGTTGCGCCTTTTCCGGCATCGGTCCCACCGGGCGCCGGCAATGTCCCGCCGGCAGCCCGGCCATGCGCATGGCTTCTTTCACCACCGAGGGAAACGTGTGCAGCGTGAAGGTTTCCCGCAACATGCCGGCCAGCGCTTGCAGCCGCACGGCTTCTTCCCGGTTTCCCTCACGGAATGCGCGGTAGAGATCCACAAACAGCTTCGGCGCCACGTTGGCACACGCGGCCACGGCGCCCACGGCTCCACGTTCGAGCGCGGGCACAATCAGATGGTCGCGGCCGACGAATACGGCGAGTTCCCGCCCCGGTATGGCCGTACGCATTTCCACGATGCGCTCCAAATGGCCGCTCGAATCTTTCAAGCCCAGAAAATTCTCGCAGCGGCCCGCGATTTGTGCCACCGTTGCGGGCTCAAGCTCCACGCCCGTGCGCTCCGGAATGTTGTAAGCAAGCACCGGCACGTGCACCGCGCGACAAACTTCGATGTAGTGATCGGCCAGTTCCTGCTGCGTCGGTTTCAGATAGTAGGGTGTGATGACTACCAGATAGTCCAGACCCTCGGCCTCCCCGGCTTGCGCCAGTTTCACCGTCGCGCGCGTAGTGACACAGCCTACGTTGCCGTAGAGCGTCACGCGCCCGGCCACTGCCTGCTTGCAGAAACGGAGCACCACCGTACGTTCTTCGTCATCGAGGGAGAAGAACTCGCCCTGCCCACCGGCCACGAGCACACCATCCACGCCCGCGCCAATTAGCGAATCGAGGATCGTCTGCCACGCGCTGAAATCGATGCGCTCGTCTTCTCGGAATGGCGTAACCACGGCGGGGACAATTCCTTCTGGAGGGCGCTTTGGCACGTTTCCATGGTACCAACTACCGCCCATTAGCGTGCCCGGCGGCCACAATGGGGTATGAGCGAAGATTTCCGCATTGAGCGCGACACGATGGGAGAAATGCACGTGCCCGCCGCCGCCCTCTACGGCGCGCAAACCGCGCGAGCCATTGAGAACTTCCCCATCAGCGGCCGGCGCTTCCCGCGGCCGTTCCTCCGCGCCCTGGGACTCATCAAGAGCGCCGCTGCCGCGGTGAACGGGCGCAGGGGGCACCTGCCCGCCGAGCGCGCGGCTGCCATTCAATCCGCCGCCGAGGCCGTAGCCGAGGGACGCCACGATGGCGAATTCGCTATCGATATTTTTCAAACCGGCAGCGGCACTTCCACCAACATGAATGCGAACGAGGTGATCGGCCACCTTGCCGGCGCGCATCCCAATGACGACGTCAACCGCGGGCAGTCGAGCAATGACGTGATCCCCACCGCGATTCATATCGCCGCGGCGGAAGCCGTCGCTCAGCGTCTGCTGCCGGCGCTGCGGCAGCTTTCGCAGTCGCTCGTCCGCAAGTCGCACGAGTTTCACGATGTCCTCAAGATTGGCCGCACCCATTTGCAGGACGCTGTGCCCATGCGCCTGGGCCAGGAATTCAGCGGCTACGCGCGGCAAGTAGAGGCATCCCGCGCGCGCATCGAAGCCGCCATGCCCGGCATTTATGAACTGCCGCTCGGCGGTACGGCTGTAGGTACGGGGCTCAACGCGCCACAGGGATTCGCGGCGGAGGTGATCGAGGAGATTTCGCAGCGCACCCGTCTACCTTTCGTCGAAACGCCCAATCATTTTGAAGCGCAGGGCGCCCGCGATGCCGTCTGTTTTCTCAGCGGCGCGCTGCGCTCGTGCGCTGTGTCGCTGACCAAAATCGCCAATGATATTCGCTGGCTCGGCTCTGGGCCGCGCTGCGGCTTGGGCGAGTTGAAACTGCCCGCTGTGCAACCGGGCTCGAGTATCATGCCCGGCAAAGTGAACCCGGTGATCGCCGAAAGCCTTCTCATGGTTTGCGCGCAAGTCGTGGGTTACGATGCCGCCATTGCCTGGTGCGCGGCCGCCGGTAATTTCGAGTTGAACGTCATGATGCCGGTGATGGCGTATGACCTGCTCGATTCCATCGAACTTCTCGCTGCGGCTGTTCGGGTTTTCGCCGAAAAGCTGGTGGACGGACTGGAAGCCGATCGCGCTCGTGCGCAGGGCTACATCGAACAGTCGCTCGCTATGGCGACCGCGCTGGTGCCGGAAATCGGCTACGATCGCGCCGCCGCGCTTGCCAAGGAAGCGTATGCTACGGGCCGCACGGTGCGCGACGTGGCGCGCGAAAAATCCGGCATTCCCGCCGCGCGCATCGAGGCTCTGCTCGATCCGGAATCGCAAGTGGGTTAACGTAATTACGGGAGCATCATGAACTACTATCGCGAACACCAGTCCGAATTCGTTGCGGGTTTGCAGGCGCTGCTCCGCATTCCCAGCATCAGCACGCTTTCCGAGCACAAGCCCGATATCCGCCGCGCCGCCGAATTCGTCCGCGACGATCTGCGCAAGGCCGGCATGACCGTCGCGGAACTGATCGAAGGCGAAGGCAACCCACTGGTCTATGCCGAGTGGCTGGGCGCTCCCGGTAAACCGACCATCCTCTTTTATGGTCACTACGACGTGCAGCCGCCGGATCCGCTCGATGAATGGAAGTCGCCGCCGTTCGAGCCCGAAATTCGCGGGGATGATCTTTTCGCCCGCGGCTCATCCGACGACAAAGGCCAGACGTACATCCAGATGAAAGCCGTGGAAGGTCTGCTCAAGACCACCGGCAAACTGCCCGTCAACGTGAAGTTTCTGATTGAAGGAGAGGAGGAAACCGGCGGCGAACACATTGAGGCTTACGTCAAAACGCGCCCATCCCGCCTCAAAGCCGATGCCGCCGTAGTGTGCGACACCGAAATGTTCGCACCCGAGTTGCCCACCATCTGCGTCGGTCTACGCGGCCTGGTTTACTACGAGCTGATTGTGCAGGGCGCGGCTCACGATTTGCATTCTGGCGTGTATGGCGGCGCGGCGCCGAATCCCATTCAAGCAATTGCCGAAATCATCTGCGCGCTCAAGGACCGCAACGGCCGCATTCTGGTTCCGGGCTTTTACGATCGCGTGGTTCCGCCGAGCGAGAAAGAACGCGCGGCATGGGCACGCCTTCCGTTTGATGAGAAAGACTATACCCAAAATGAGATGGGCGCGCGCGAACTGGTGGGCGAACCCGGCGTTCCACTCTTCGAGCGACTCTGGGCGCGCCCCACTCTGGAAGTGCACGGAATTCGTGGGGGCTTTGTCGGGGAGGGCGCGAAAACGGTGATTCCGGCGCGGGCTGTCGCCAAGATCAGCACGCGACTCGTAGCAGATCAGCAGACCGGCGAAGCGGCAGATCAATTACAGGCGGCGGTTGCTGCCGCATGCCCGAAAGGCGTCACCGCAGAGTTGAAAGTGGTGCATTCCGGCGCGCCGTCGCTCACCAATCCCGATAACCGGTTCATTCATGCCGCCGCCGAGGCGCTGCAA
>DASZPB010000022.1:0-2512 GCA_035550475.1 Bryobacteraceae bacterium
ATGCCGGGCTTGAGCGTGGCGGTGCGGGTTTCGCCATTGGCCTCGACCGTCCAGGTCTCGCCGAGCTTGTGCGCGACGATGGGCAGACAGAGCGGGTTGGCGGTGTTGCGCGGCGCCTCGCCGTCGAAGGTGCGGCAGAGCTTGCCCTTGCCGTCGAGCGACCATGTCCCCTTGAAGGTTTTGCTCATGCCCATCATCGAAGCCGTCATGTCGAAGCTGTGATCGGCGCGATAGTGCGTATGCACCTCGCTCATGCCGCCGGTCGAGACGACGGTGTTGCCGAACGTGCTCGCCATGACCTCATCGCCGGCCAGCGCGGGCGTGACACTCAGGGCCGCGATGGCGACAGACGCGGCGGCGGATGCGGCGAGACGGAATTTGGGCATGGCGGTACTCCGTTTAGGACTGCGGGCAGAATAGCCGGGCGTGGCGGAATTGAAAGCGCCACAAACTCACTTGTCATCCCCGGCCGAGCGCGGCGCGTAGCGTCAGCGTGCGCGCGCGAGGGGAAGGGGACCCAGACCGTGACATCGCTCCGGTATCGCAGGGCTATCTGGCTATCTTCCCTAGACACGAGAAAACCAATCCACCTGGGTCCCCTTCCCTCGAATTGCGCGCCAGCGCGCAATTCTCGCCGGGGATGACAAGTGATGATTGTAGGCATCAATTATGGTACACTGAATGAATGATAAAGAAAAAAAATCCGCACCTCGGATCGAAGTTCAGCGATTTCCTGAAAGAAGAAGGAATTTACGAAGAAGTCACCGCAAACGCGATGAAACGCGTGCTGGCGTGGCAGATCACGCAGGCGATGAAAAAACAGCGCGTCACGAAATCCTCAATGGCCAAACGCATGCGCACCAGCCGCGCCGCGCTCGACCGCCTGCTGGATGCCGACAACACCTCCGTCACACTGCAGACAATGGGACGCGCTGCGGCGGTATTGGGGAAAGAGTTGTCGATTACGCTGAAGGATGCGGCTTAATACGAAGAGACCCGGTCCTTCGACCGGGTCCCCCCATTACCGGTTAACGCGACTTAACGAGGAATGCGAAGCATTCCGCCGTCTTCGGATAGACCAGTTTTCCGGTGCGGTAGTGCTTAAAGCACTTACAGAACACCCAGCGGCGCCCACGAGGAGCGGGGAAAGGCGGAACCATTAAGGGTTCTCCCCTATAAGGATCCACTTGACACCGGCGCACCCCACACTCACCTTTCGGTGGTCACTTGTCGGGGCTGTCCCGGCCTCTCGGAGGACGGATCTTTATCCTTGAGAGATTTCCGGCCTGATGCAGTTACCGCTGCATCAGGCCTTTTATTTATACGTCGTCGTCCTCACCTTCGTGAACCTCGTCGTCGGTCAGAAACAAATCGATCTGCGCCTTCAATCTGTCCTTATCGGCTTCGAAAAACGGCAGGGGTATTTCGATCCACGCTCGTCTATTTCCGCTAAGACGAACCGGTATTCGATCTATATCTGACGGCGATGCTGGAGGCGGCGGCGGCTTCAATGAGGGCGTCGCGCCCGCGGAACGCATGGCCGTCTGAGCTGGCGGCACAGATGCGTCCTCTTCTTCTTCCGCTACAGGCAGTTCCTGATAGTATCGCGCGAATTCCGCCGACTTTCTGAACACCGTCACACACTCATCCGCCGCAGTCGGCGTAAACCCACGCTGGATCAGTGTGAACTTTAGAGTTGGATCGGACGGAAGCTCGCCAGGAAACCTTTCCAGCAACTCAGAAAAGATCGGCGGTGATTTCAGCCATTTTATGCGCAGTTCCTGCTTGAGCTTTTCATCCGGCGCGAAGCTGTATGACTCGAAGTCCTTCGAAACTTGGACCTGCCCATCGCCAGGTCGTTCAACCAGCCCGTAGTATCTAAGTGAGGCCAGCGCCTGAAGCGCAGCACCATTCTTCGCGCCAGAATACCCGATGCTTTGGGCTACTGCGTCCACAGGTGCAGCATGCCGATGCTCGCGTTCATATATACGCGTGGTTTTTTCAATTGCCTCGTCTAGCGGCATGGAGGGAGCCCTCGGGCTCCTTGATTTTTTGCTCTGGGCGGGACTGCTCATGGGGCGATTCTCCAGTAACGCCCTCTTATACTCCATTAATCTCATAAGCGCAAGAATAAACGATTACGGTGGTGCGATTATGCGATTAGATATAACTTTTCTGTTTTATTTCAGCCGCTTAGCCATATAGATGTTACCCCAAACACCACTTCAAAATAGCCTTCTGCGCATGCAGCCGGTACTCGGCCTCGTCGAAGACCACGCTTTGCGGGCCGTCGATCGGCTCGTTCGCTAAATCCCTCGCCCGGCGCGCACCGGCTTGCATAGCCCGTCCATGCCATATACAATGGTATATGGCGCACATGGGAACAAGCACATGAGCAGAACGGCGAAGCTTTTCCTCACCAATCGCAGCCAGGCGGTGCGGCTGCCGAAGGAGTTCCAGTTCAAGGTGCGCGAGGTGTTCATCCGCAAGGAGGGCGAGGAGGTCATCCTGT